>NZ_JASBVP010000009.1 GCF_029961025.1 Mycobacterium sp. | reverse complement strand
TGGGGTGATGGTCCGGCTCCTCCTCGGGCCGTTCCGGCCCGCACACTCGCCGGCTTGGGGTGATGGTCCGGCTCCTCCTCGGGCCGTTCCGGCCCGCATCGTCGCCGGCTTGGGGTGATGGTCCGGCTCCTCCTCGGGCCGTTCCGGCCCGCATCGTCGCCGGACTAGCCTGGAAAGAGTGCCAGATCCCGCCACCTATCGGCCCGCTCCCGGATCGATCCCGATCGAGCCGGGCGTCTACCGCTTCCGGGACCAGCACGGGCGAGTTATCTACGTCGGCAAGGCCAAGAACCTGCGCAGCCGGCTGACGTCCTACTTCGCCGACGTCGCCGGCCTGAACCCGCGCACCCGCCAGATGGTGACCACCGCCGCCAAGGTCGAGTGGACGGTGGTCAAGACCGAAGTCGAGGCGCTGCAACTGGAATACAACTGGATCAAGGAGTTCGATCCACGGTTTAACGTCCGTTACCGCGACGACAAGTCCTACCCGGTGCTGGCGGTCACGCTGGGCGAGGAGTACCCCCGGTTGATGGTGTACCGCGGGCCACGGCGCAAAGGAGTGCGCTATTTCGGGCCGTACTCGCATGCCTGGGCGATCCGGGAAACCCTGGACCTGCTCACCCGGGTATTCCCGGCCCGAACCTGTTCACCCGGGGTATTCAAGCGGCACAAGCAGATCGACCGCCCGTGCCTGCTCGGCTATATCGACAAATGCTCGGCTCCCTGCATCGGGCGGGTCAGCGCCGAGCGGCATCGTCGGATCGTGGAAGACTTCTGCGAGTTCCTGTCCGGCAAAACCGACCGGTTTGCCCGCAGTTTGGAGCAGCAGATGAACGCCGCCGCTGCGCAACTCGACTTCGAACGCGCCGCCCGGCTGCGGGATGACCTGTCCGCGCTGAAGCGGGCGCTGGAGAAGCAGGCCGTGGTCCTTGGCGACGGGACCGATGCCGACGTCATGGCGTTCGCCGAGGACGAGCTGGAAGCAGCGGTGCAGGTGTTTCACGTCCGCGGCGGCCGGGTTCGGGGACAGCGCGGCTGGATCGTCGAAAAGCCCAGTGATCCCGGTGATTCCGGCGAAGCCCGGTTGGTCGAGCAGTTCCTGACCCAGTTCTACGGTGAACAGGCCGAGTTGGAAGAAGCCGCCGACGGAGCCGCGAACCCGGTCCCCCGTGAGGTGCTGGTGCCCTGCCTGCCGCCCGACGCCGAGCAGTTGGCCGGTTGGCTATCGACACTGCGCGGCTCACGCGTGGTGCTGCGGGTGCCGCGGCGCGGGGATAAGCGGGCCCTGGCCGAAACAGTTGAACGAAACGCGAAAGAGGCGCTCCAGCAACACAAATTGAAACGTGCTGGGGACTTTAACGCTAGATCGGCTGCGCTGCAGAATATTCAGGAGGCATTGGGGCTTGCCGCGGCGCCGCTGCGTATCGAGTGCGTCGACATCAGCCATGTGCAGGGCACCGACGTGGTGGGCTCGCTGGTGGTGTTCGAAGACGGCCTGCCCCGCAAGTCGGATTACCGCCACTTCGCGATCCGGGAGGCCGCCGGGCAGGGCCGGTCCGATGACGTTGCCTCCATCGCGGAGGTGACTCGACGGCGTTTCATACGCCACATCCATGATTCGAAGATGCTTCCCCCCGAGGGGAAACCACGCAGATTCGGCTATCCGCCGAATCTGTACGTCGTCGACGGCGGCGCTCCGCAAGTCAACGCCGCCGCGGCGGTGCTCGACGAGCTCGGCATCGCCGATGTGGCGGTGATCGGCCTGGCTAAGCGCCTTGAAGAGGTGTGGGTGCCCTTCGAACCCGACCCGATCATTATGCCGCGCAACAGTGAGGGGCTCTATCTGTTACAACGGGTCCGCGACGAAGCGCACCGATTCGCCATCAGCTATCACCGCAGCAAACGTTCCAAGCGGATGACCGCGTCGGTGCTGGACTCGGTACCCGGGCTGGGTGAGCACCGCCGTAAGGCGCTGGTCCGGCATTTCGGATCGCTGGCGCGCCTGAAGGAGGCCACCGTCGAGGAGATCATCACGGTGCCGGGTATCGGTATCGCGACCGCCACGGCGGTGCTGGAAGCGCTGCGGGCCGCCCCCGGCGGCGGGGCCCCGGCGGCGGATAACCGGCTCGCCGAACGGGCTTCCGGATGACGGGTCAAAATACCGGCAAGGACCTGGTCGGCCAGTCCGACACTGGCTCCGGCGCAACCGGATCCGGCATCGACGTGGTCCTGGTGACGGGATTGTCCGGAGCCGGGCGCGGAACTGCCGCCAAGGTGCTTGAAGACCTCGGCTGGTATGTCGCTGACAACCTGCCCCCGCAACTGATCACCCGCATGGTGGACTTCGGGCTGGCGGCGGGATCGCGCATCACCCAGCTGGCGGTGGTGATGGACGTGCGCTCCCGCGGATTCACCGGCGACCTGGACTGGGTGCGCAACGACTTGGCCACCCGCAATATCACCCCCCGGGTCCTGTTCCTCGAGGCCGCCGACGATGCGTTGGTGCGTCGCTTCGAGCAGAGTCGTCGCAGCCATCCACTGCAGGGCGGGCAGACCCTGGCCGAAGGCATCGCCGCGGAACGCGAGATGCTGGCGCCGGTGCGCGCGACGGCCGACCTGATCATCGACACCTCGGCGCTGTCGGTGCGCGAGCTGCGGGAATGCGTCGAACGCGCATTCGGCGGCGAGGTGGTCGCGCACACCGCCGTGACGGTGGAATCGTTTGGCTTCAAGTACGGTCTACCGATGGACGCGGACATGGTGATGGACGTCCGGTTCTTGCCTAATCCGCACTGGGTGGACGAGTTGCGGCCGCACACGGGTCAACACCCGGCGGTGCGCGACTACGTGCTTCGCCAGAACGGCGCGGCAGAGTTCCTGGGCACCTACCATCGGTTGCTGTCCCTGGTTGTCGACGGCTATCGCAGGGAGGGGAAGCGCTACATGACCATTGCCATCGGCTGCACCGGCGGCAAGCATCGCAGCGTCGTGATCGCCGAGGAGTTGTCTCGGATGTTGCAAGCCAACCCGGCCCTGCGGGTGCGGGTGCTGCACCGGGATCTGGGCCGCGAATGAGCGTGGCACACAGCCCCGGCATTGTCGCCCTGGGCGGTGGGCACGGCCTGTATGCGACACTGTCGGCGGCTCGCCGCCTGACCCCGCACGTCACCGCGGTGGTAACCGTCGCCGACGACGGCGGTTCCTCGGGGCGCCTGCGCAACGAACTCGAGCTGGTGGTGCCGCCGGGCGATTTGCGGATGGCCTTGGCAGCGTTGGCGTCTGACAGCCCACACGGGCGGCTGTGGGCAACCATCCTGCAGCATCGGTTCGGCGGTAGCGGGGCCCTGGCCGGACACCCCATCGGCAACCTGCTGCTGGCCGGCCTCAATGAGGTGCTGGCCGACCCGGTCGCCGCCCTCGACGAACTCGGCCGCATCCTCGGCGTTACCGGCAGGGTGCTGCCGATGTGCCCGGTTGCCCTGCAGATCGAGGCCGATGTCGCCGGCCTGGAGGCCGACCCGCGGATTTTCCGGCTGATCCGCGGTCAGGTGGCGATCGCGACCACACCGGGCAAAGTGCGCCGGGTGCGGTTGTTACCCGCCGACCCGCCGGCCACTCCGCAGGCCGTGGACGCGATCATGGCCGCCGACCTGGTGGTGTTGGGCCCCGGCTCGTGGTTCACCAGCGTGATCCCGCACGTGTTGGTGCCGGGACTGGCGGCCGCGCTGCAGGCCACCAGCGCCCGACGGGCGCTGGTGCTCAACCTGGTGGCAGAACCCGGGGAGACGGCCGGCTTCTCGGTGGAGCGTCACCTGCATGTGCTTGCACAGCATGCGCCGGGCTTTACCGTGCACGACATCATCATCGACGCCGAGCGCGTGCCCAGTGAGCGTGAGCGGGAGCAACTGCGCCGTACCGCAACGCTGTTCGAAGCCAAGGTGCACTTCGCCGACGTCTCCAGACCTGGTACATCTTTACATGACCCGGCCAAGCTGGCGGCGGCGCTGGATGAGGTGCGGGCCTCCGGCGCCGGACCGGCGGTGACCGCCCCGCTGCGTGTCGACAGTGAACGTCAACAGGCTGGCGAGCCGGGACTGGGAGCTAGCGGACCAAGGGGTGACGGCGCGTGGCGATGACGTCCGAAGTCAAAGACGAGTTAAGCCGGCTGGTGGTGACTTCGGTCAGCGCGCGGCGTGCCGAGGTGAGTTCTTTGCTGCGGTTCGCCGGTGGGCTGCAAATCGTGGGCGGCCGCGTCGTCGTTGAGGCCGAGGTGGATTTGGGCAGCACCGCCCGCCGGTTGCGGCAGGAAATCTTCGAGTTGTTCGGCTACACGGCGGCCGTGCATGTGCTGTCGGGTGGCGGGTTGCGCAAGCAGGCCCGCTATGTGTTGCGGGTCGCCAACGAGGGTGAGTCGCTGGCCCGCCAAACCGGACTGCTGGATGCACGGGGGCGTCCGGTACGCGGCCTGCCCGCACATGTTGTCGGCGGCAGCATCGCTGATGCGGAAGCCGCTTGGCGGGGGGCGTTTTTGGCGCACGGATCACTGACAGAGCCGGGGCGCTCATCGGCGCTGGAGGTCAGCTGTCCGGGGCCGGAGGCCGCACTGGCGCTGGTGGGGGCGGCGCGCCGGTTGGGGATCAGCGCGAAGGCCCGCGAAGTGCGCGGCGCCGATAGGGTGGTGGTGCGTGACGGCGAGGCGATCGGTGCGCTGCTGACCCGGATGGGTGCCCAGCAAACACGGCTGGTCTGGGAGGAGCGCCGCAGGCGCCGGGAGGTGCGCGCGACGGCCAACCGGCTGGCTAACTTCGACGATGCGAATCTGCGCCGCTCGGCACGGGCGGCGGTGGCTGCGGCCGCTCGGGTGGAGCGCGCCCTGGAGATCCTCGGTGACGCGGTTCCCGATCACCTGGCCGCCGCCGGCAAGCTGCGCATCGAGCACCGGCAGGCTTCGCTGGAAGAACTGGGCCGACTGGCTGATCCGCCGATGACGAAAGATGCTGTGGCGGGCCGTATTCGGCGCCTTCTGTCGATGGCAGACCGCAAGGCGAAGGTGGAGGGCATTCCCGACACCGAATCGGCGGTGACCCCGGATCTGCTCGAAGATGCTTAGCCGAGCCGCGTCTTCAGCCGATCAGGAAACGCTATCCCACTGCTCGTCTTCCACACCGGGGATGCAATGGTAGGCGATTACCGGTGTCCCGGGGTTGGCCACCCCGCCATAGATGTTGAGGCAGGGGCCGAGGGCGCTGGTGACCTGGCCGTCGGGCCGGTGATTCCAGCGCTGGTTGTCGGCATTGGCCCGGCAGGCCGAGAGCACCACCGGGGTGTCATCCGCGGCGCCGGCGATGTTGACGCATTGCCCGGGGAAGGCCACGCTCTCGATCTGACCGCCAGGGGTGAAGTCCCAGAGTTGCGACTTCGCGCCGGTGCACGGGTTGACCATGGTCGCGGTGTTGTTCCCGTTCGGAGCGTCAAAGCACCAATTGCCTGCCAATCGGCTCTTCAACTGGACCGGCCCGGCGGCACTTGCCACACCGGCGCCGAGCAGCGTAACGGCCACCACCGCGCCGGCCACCGCAGGGATCCGGCGCACCCCGCCCACCGATCGCGACACCGGCATTTTGGCTCCATTCTCTCGTCCGGCAACCGCACCTACCATATGTGGTGCAGGTTACCCCGAAACCACCACCCGTACAGCCGATCGCCGCACCTGGGACGGGCCGGCTACCACGCACGCAGGGTGCCATCCCGGCATCGGCTGCGTGCGCCCTCGACGAGGAACCAAAGGAACCGAAGAATTCCGGCACGATGTTGACTCAGCGTATCCACCAAGTGATTTCACGCTAAAATCCTTTTCACTTCGAACGAGGCGGTCATGGGGTTCATCACACCGGAACTTCCCGACGTCGACCGCGACAGCTGGTCCACGCTGCCGCGGGCCACCCGACTACAAGTCGTGACCCGGCACTGGGTGGAGCACGGCTTCGGTACCCCGTATGCGATCTATCTGCTCTACCTGGTCAAAATCGCGGGCTATATCGCCGGTGCCGCAGCGGTCATCTCGGTTACCCCCGGCCTGGGCGGGCTCGGCCACGTCAGCGGATGGTGGGCGCAGCCGATCGTCTACCAGAAGGTTGTCATCTTCAGCCTGCTGTTCGAGGTGACCGGCCTCGGCTGCGGGTCCGGCCCGCTGACCGCACGGTTCTGGCCGCCGATCGGCGGATTCCTATACTGGTTGCGACCCAACACGATTCGGCTACCACCCTGGCCGAACAAGATCCCGTTGACGGCGGGTGACACGCGCACCGTCGTCGATGTCGGGCTGTATGCCCTAGTGTTGCTCTCCGGGGCGGCGGCCCTGCTCGCACCCGGGCACCCCGGGCGCGGCAGCCCGCCCGACACCATCGGCATGATCAATCCCGTTGTGGTGGCGCCGATCATCGTCATCCTGGCGCTGCTGGGGCTGCGCGACAAGACCATTTTCCTGGCCGCCCGCGCCGAACACTACTGGCTGACGCTGTTCGTGTTCTTCTTCAGCTACACCGATCAGATCGCAGCGTTTAAAATCATCATGCTCGGCCTGTGGTGGGGAGCGGCGACCTCCAAGCTCAACCACCACTTCCCGTACGTGGTCGCAGTGATGACGAGCAACAACGCGCTGCTGCGGCCCAAGATATTCCGCTGGTTCAAGCATCGGCTCTACCGTGATCCGGTCAACGATCTGCGCCCCACCTGGTTGCCGAAGCTGATGGCCCATGTTGGCGGCACCACCGCGGAGTTCCTGGTGCCCGGTGCGCTGGTCTTCTTCGCCGACGGCCACCCGTGGCGGTGGTTCCTCATCGCGTTCATGGTGATCTTTCACCTCAACATCATTTCCAACCTCCCGATGGGAGTTCCGTTGGAGTGGAACGTGTTCTTCATTTTCTCGCTCCTCTACCTGTTCGGGCGTCACAGCGATATCCGGGTCTACAGTCTGCAGTCACCGCCGCTGTTGGCCATCCTGCTGATCGGGCTGGCCGTGGTGCCGATCGCGGGAAATCTGTTGCCCAGACAGATCTCGTTTTTGCCCGCGATGCGCTACTACGCCGGGAACTGGGCTACCAGTGCGTGGTGTTTCCGCACGGGCGCCGAAGACCAGATCGAAGCCGACATCATCAAAAGCTCGGCACTGACCACCAGGCAGCTGGGTAAGCTCTACGACCCGGTCACCGCGGAAATCATCACCGACAACGGGGCGGCCTTCCGGTCGATGCACCTTCACGGCAGGGCGCTCAACGGCCTGCTGCCCCGCGCGTTGGGAGACCAGGCAGGCGAATCCGACTATGCCATCCGCGAGGGCGAGCTCATCGCCGGCGCCCTGGTCGGCTGGAACTTCGGCGAAGGCCACCTGCACAACGGACAGCTGCTCGAGGCGGTGCAGCGCCGTTGCCGGTTCGAGGACGGTGACGTGCGGGTCATCGTCCTGGAGGGTCAGCCCATCCACACCGGGCGGCAGTGGTACGGGATCTACGACGCCAAGACCGGGCTGATCGAGGAAGGCTATGTCAAGATCGCCGACATGCTGACCCGGCAGCCCTGGCCCGAGCCCACTGATGAGTTCCCGGTCCAGCTCATCGCCCGCCACAGAGACGCCGCGCAGCGATGACGACCGCGGTTGTCGTCGGCTCCGGGCCTAACGGTCTGGCGGCCGCGATCTATCTGGCCCGCAACGGCGTCGAGGTGCAGGTGCTGGAGTCTGCCGACACCATCGGCGGGGGAGCGCGGTCGGGAGAGCTGACGGTTCCGGGCGTCATCCACGACCACTGCTCGGCGGTTCACCCGCTGGGAGCGGGCTCGCCGGTATGGCAGCAGTTCAACCTGAAACGCTTCGGGTTGACCTGGAAATGGCCGGAGATCGACTGTGCGCACCCGCTGGACGACGGCAGCGCGGGTGTGCTGTGGCGATCGCTGGACCGCACCGCCGCCGGCCTGGGGTCCGACGGCCCCCGGTGGCGAGCGGCCCTGGCCGACCTGGTGGCCGGTTTCGACGACTTGGCCCACGACCTTTTGCGACCGGTGATCACCATTCCGCGGCACCCAATCCGGCTGGCGGCCTTCGGGTCGCGGGCGGTGCTTCCGGCCGCGGTGATGGCCCGCTGGTTCGGCACCGAGCAGGGGCGCGCCCTGTTCGGGGGCGCGGCCGCCCACATCTTCACCCGCCTGGACCGGCCGCTGACCGCGTCGTTGGCGTTGATGTTGCTGGCCGGCGGGCACCGGTACGGCTGGCCGGTCGCCGAAGGCGGATCGGGGTCGATCACCGCCGCCCTGGCCGCCGCACTGCACCACCACGGCGGGGCCGTCACCACCGGCGTCACCGTCACCGATCGCAAAGACATCCCCGATGCCGACATCGTGATGCTCGACGTCAGCCCGGCCGCGGCGTACCGGATCTATGGCGACCTCATGCCGGCCCGGATTCGACGGTCCTATCGGCGCTATCGCGAAGGCTCGTCGGCGTTCAAGGTCGACTTTGCCGTCGACGGCGACGTCCCCTGGACCAATCCCGAGTGCGGTCGTGCGGGCACCGTCCACCTCGGGGGCGGTTTCGCCGAGATCGCGCACACCGAACGCCAGCGGGCGGAGGGCCGGATGCCACAGCGACCGTTCGTGCTCGTCGGACAGCAGTACCTGGCCGACCCGTCGCGTTCCGCGGGCAACATCAACCCGGTCTGGGCCTACGCGCATGTGCCGTTCGGCTACCGGGGCGACGCCACGGCCGCCGTCATCGACCAGATCGAACGGTTCGCGCCGGGCTTTCGGGACCAGGTCATCGCCACCGTCAGCAAGTCCCCCGCCGAGCTGCAGGCCGAGAACCCCAACTTCGTCGGCGGGGACATCATCGGCGGCGCCAATGACCGGCTGCAGCTGCTGTTTCGCCCCCGGGTGGCCATCGACCCGTACTTCACCGGCGTGCCCGGCGTCTACCTCTGCTCGCAATCCACCCCGCCGGGCGCGGGTGTGCACGGGCTGTGCGGCTACCACGCCGCGCGATCGGCGCTACGACGCCTGCGTAGGTGATCCGGGCAGGAGCAGGGCGGTGGAGCGGCTTGCGGCCGGACGCCTGCCGGTACCATCCATGGCGGGCTGGACGCCGGCCGGGAACGAGCGTCGGGAGCATCTAGGCTGGCGACGAGCGGTTCATAACGCAGGCAGCAAGGAGAGACACGTGACGGTCCGGGTAGGCATCAACGGGTTCGGCCGCATCGGCCGCAACCTCTATCGGGCCCTCTTGGCGCAGCAGGCCCAGGGCTCCGGGACTGACATCGAGGTGGTCGCCGTCAACGACATCACCGACAACGCCACCCTGGCGCATCTGCTGAAATTCGACTCCATCCTGGGCCGGCTGCCCCAGAACGTCAGCCTCGAGGGCGAGGACACCATCGTCGTCGGCGACGCCAGGATCAAGGCGCTGGAGATCCGGGAAGGCCCGGCGGCGATGCCGTGGCGCGATCTGGGGGTCGATATCGTCGTCGAGTCCACCGGCCGGTTCACCGACGCCGCCGCGGCCCAGGGCCACCTGCGCGCCGGCGCGAAGAAGGTGATCATCTCGGCCCCGGCCACCAAGGCGGACATCACCATCGTGCCCGGTGTCAACGACGACAAGTACGACGGCAGCCAAAACATCATCTCTCTCGCATCGTGCACCACCAACTGCCTGGCGCCGCTGGCCAAGGTGCTTCACGACGAGTTCGGCATCGTGCGGGGCTTGATGACCACGGTCCACGCCTACACCCAGGACCAAAACCTGCAGGACGGGCCGCATCGCGACCTGCGGCGCGCCCGCGCGGCCGCGGTCAACATCGTGCCGACCTCCACCGGCGCCGCCCGGGCGATCGGGTTGGTGCTGCCCGAACTCAACGGCAAGCTCGACGGGTACGCGCTGCGGGTACCGGTTGTCACCGGTTCGGTCACCGACCTGACCGCCGAGTTGTCCAAACCGGCCAGCGTCGAGCAGATCAACGCCGCCTACAAGGCCGCCGCCGAGGGCCGGCTCAAAGGCATCCTCAAGTACTATGACGCGCCGATCGTGTCGACCGACATCGTCACCGACCCGCACAGCTCGATCTTCGACGCCGGTTTGACCAAGGTGATCGACACCCAGGCCAAGGTGGTGGCTTGGTACGACAACGAGTGGGGCTACTCCAACCGTGTGGTCGACATGGTGGACCTGGTCGGCAAGTCGCTCTAGCCGTGACCGTCAAATTACTCGAAGACCTTCTGGCCGAAGGGGTTTCAGGCCGCGGGGTGCTGGTGCGCTCCGACTTGAACGTCCCGCTCGACGACGCCGGCGCCATCACCGATCCGGGTCGCATCGCCGCGTCGGTTCCTACGCTGAGAACGCTGGTCAACGCCGGCGCCAAGGTGGTGGTCGTCGCGCACCTGGGACGTCCCAAAGACGGCCCCGACCCGAGGTTGTCGTTGGCTCCGGTGGCCGTGGCCCTGAGCGAGCACTTGGGGCAGCCGGTGCAGTTGGCCGGTGACGTCGTGGGGCCCGACGCGCGGGCTCGCGCCGAGCGCCTTTCCGCGGGCGGCGTGCTGTTGCTGGAGAACGTTCGCTTTGATCCGCGCGAGACCAGCAAGGACGACGCGAAGCGGCTTGCTTTTGCTCGACAACTAGCCGAATTAGTCGGGGAGAAAGGCGCTTTCGTGTCCGACGGGTTCGGCGTGCTGCACCGCAAGCAGGCTTCGGTCTACGACGTCGCCACGCTGCTACCGCATTATGCCGGCACGCTGGTGGCCACCGAAGTCAACGTGTTGCAGCAGTTGACTCGTTCAACCCAACGGCCTTACGCCGTGGTGCTGGGCGGGTCGAAGGTATCCGACAAGCTTGGGGTGATCGAACGGCTGGCGACCCGAGCCGACAGCATCCTCATCGGCGGCGGCATGTGTTTCACGTTTCTTGCCGCGCAGGGTTTTCCGGTTGGCAAATCGCTTCTGGAACACGGGATGGTCGATACCTGCCGCCGACTGCTCGACAGCTACGCCGACGTGCTGCGGCTGCCGGTGGACATCGTGGTGGCCGCGAGTTTCGCTGCCGATTCACCATCGGAAACCGTTGCCGTGGATCGTATTCCGGAAGATAAGATGGGCCTCGACATCGGGGCGGGCTCGGTGGCGCGGTTCGCCAGGCTGTTATCCAACGCGAAGACGATCTTCTGGAACGGCCCGATGGGGGTATTCGAGTTCCCGGCGTTCGCCGCCGGCACCAAAGGCGTCGCCCAGGCGATCGCCGCCGCGACCGCTAAGGGCGCCTTCAGCGTGATCGGCGGCGGCGACTCGGCGGCCGCGGTGCGCGCGCTCGGCCTGCCCGAGAATGGCTTCTCACACATCTCCACCGGGGGCGGCGCGTCGCTGGAATACCTTGAGGGCAAGCCGCTGCCCGGCCTGGAAGTGCTGAGCGGTCCCGCCGGACACCAAGGAGACTCGTGATCCGCAAACCGCTGATCGCCGGCAACTGGAAGATGAACCTCAACCACTTCGAGGCGATCGCGCTGGTGCAAAAGATCGCGTTCTCGCTGCCGGACAAGTACTACGACAAAGTTGACGTCGCGGTGCTGCCGCCGTTCACCGGCCTGCGCAGCGTGCAAACCCTGGTCGACGGCGACAAACTGCGGTTGGGCTACGGGGCGCAGGACCTCTCCCCACACGACTCGGGCGCCTACACCGGTGACATCAGCGGGGCCTTTCTGGCCAAGCTCGGTTGCAGCTACGTCATTGTCGGCCATTCCGAGCGGCGCAGCTACCATCGGGAGGACGACGCACTGGTGGCCGCCAAGGCCGCCGCAGCACTCAGGCACGGGCTGACCCCGATCGTCTGTGTCGGCGAAGACCTGCAGGTGCGGGAAGCCGGTGACCACGTCACCCACAACGTTGAGCAGCTCCGCGGGTCGCTGGCCGGGTTGTCGGCTCCGCAAATCGGCGCCGTGGTCATCGCCTATGAGCCGGTTTGGGCGATCGGAACCGGTCGGGTGGCCGGCGCGGCCGACGCCCAAGAGGTGTGCGCGGCGATCCGCGAAGAACTCCGGGCACTGGCATCACCGCAGCTCGCCGAGACCGTCCGGGTGCTCTACGGCGGATCGGTGAACGCGCAGAACATCGGCGATATCGTCGCTCAGGCCGACATCGATGGTGCGCTGGTGGGCGGGGCGTCGCTGGACGGGGGGCAGTTCGCGACCATCTGCGCCGTCGCGGCCGGCGGACCGATACCGTAGCCGCCCGCGAAATCGGCGGGCGGGAAACCGGACCCGATGGCCGCCGCAACCGGTGCCTCCCCGCTGGCGGGCGGGTGAGCCCCTATTCGGTAAGGTGACCGTCATGGAGTTGGCGCTGCAGATCATCCTGGTCATCACCAGCGTGCTGGTGGTGCTGCTGGTGCTGCTGCACCGCGCCAAGGGCGGCGGCTTGTCGACACTGTTCGGCGGCGGCGTGCAGTCGGCCCTGTCCGGCTCGACGGTGGTGGAGAAAAACCTCGACCGGTTGACCTATTTCATCACCGGCATCTGGTTGGTCGCCATCATCGGGATGGCCCTGTTGATCAAGTACCGCTGACCCGTCGCGCCCAACGCGGGCCGACGGCTTAGCGCGCGGCCCGATTCCGCACCGCTTTGAGCACGCCGCGCACCGCGTGCTCGGTCACCAGGATCGGCGACATCAGCGCCTCGGTGAGATCGACGATGTGCTCGACCCGGGTGACGACGGCCGCCACCCGGTCGACGACGCCGTCCAGCCTGGGCCCGAGCTCATCGAGTTTGCCCAGGGCGATGTTGAGGTGCTTAAGGCTGTCCTCGAAGGTGTCCCGGGTCCGGTTAAGGGCCGAAAGCGACGTGTTCATGTCGGCCAGCACGGCCTCCAGTTGCTGCACCGTCAGGTCGGCGTTCAGCGCGGCCTGCGCGAGTGTTTTGAAGCGCTGCCGCTCGGCGCCGGTGCGGGCAGGTTTATCCGCCATGAGCGTATTGTCCGCCCCGGCCCGATCGAGCGGCTAGCCGGACAGCCCGGCCGCCGCCGCGGTGTCGAGCAGCCAGACGGTTTTCTCGCGGCCTACCGCTCCGGCTGCCGGGATCGACACCGGGTCGGCGCCGCCGAGGGCCGCGGCCACCGCCGCCGCTTTCTCCGGTCCGGACACCAACAGCCACACCTCGCGGGAACGCCGGATCGCGGGAAGTGTCAACGTGATTCGCTGTGGTGGTGGTTTGGGGGAGTCGACAACCCCCAGCACCATCCTGGTGGTTTCGCGCACTGCGGCACTGTGTGGGAACAGCGAGTTGACGTGGCCCTCGGGTCCGACGCCCAGCAGGTGAACGTCGAAGTCCGGCGCGGGATCGCCCGGTTGGGCGTGGGCCGCCAGAACCCGCTCGTAGGCCGCTGCGGCGGCGGCCAGGTCAGTGCCGAACTCGCCGTCGCTAGCCGCCATCGCGTGCACATTTCCCGCCGGGATATCGATGCGATCCAGCAAAGCCTCCCGGGCCTGTTTCTCGTTGCGCTGGTCGTCGTCTCGGGGAACAAAGCGCTCGTCACCCCAGAAAAGGTGCACCCTCGACCAGTCGACCCGATGCGGGTGCGCGTCGAGGTAGCGCAGCACCGCGATGCCGTTACCCCCGCCGGTGAGCACAATCAGCGCTTTCCCCCGGGCCGACACCGCACCCTCGACGGCGTCGACCAATCGATTACCCGCGACCGCGACCAGGGTGCCGTTATCCGCATAGGTCTCGACGACGGTGTTCACAGGTACTGCACCGCGTTGATGCCGTTGAGGGCCTCGAAATAGATGTCGTCAGGGTTGAGCCGCCGCAGGTCTTCGGCAAGGCACTCCCGGGTTTCCCTGCGCCCCAAGGGGACCAGGGCGTCCGGCCGGGCGGTCCGGCTGATCGTGGCGATCACCCCGTCTTGGGGCCGGCTGAGTGTGATGGTCTCGGTTTCGCGCGCCAACTCGACCTTCAGCTCACCGGCCGCGCGGCGCACCGGCGCGTCGAGCCGGCTGGCCAGCCAGCCGGCCAACAGATCCAGTGCGGGCTCGGTCGGCAAACCGGACACCAGTGCCGAGGTGATCCGCTCGTACGGCGGCCGGTCGAGCGTCGAGGTGAGCAGCGCCCGCCAGTAGGTGATGCGGCTCCAGGCCAGATCGGTGTCCCCGGGTGTGTATCCGGGCAATCGGCTCTTGATCGTCGCCAGCGGGTCGGCGCTATCGGTCGCGTCGGTGATGCGCCGGATCGCCAACCTGCCCAGGGCGTCTTGGGCCGGGACCGCCGGAGCGCTCCCCGGCCACCACGCCACCACCGGGATGTCGGGCAGCAGGAATGGCATGACGACGCTGTCGGCGTGAGCCGCGAGCGGCCCGGACAACCGCAGCACCACCACCTCGCCGGCGCCGGTGTCACGACCGACCCGTAGCTGGGCGTCCAGCCGTGGGTCGGCGGCCTGCGGGTCGGTGGTCAATACGACGATCACGCGGCTGGGGTGTTCGTGGCTGGCGAAGTTCGCCGCCTCGACGGATTCCTCGACCAGCGTGTCGGTATCCGGCGCGATGATCAGGGTCATCACCCGGCCGAGCGTCACCGCGCCGGCTCTCACGCGTAACTCGTCCAGCCTCTTGTTGACCGCGGTGGTGCTGGTGTCCGGCATGTCGATGATCACAAGCGCCGCTCCTCCTCATCGCTTCGCTCTGCATCGTCGCGGCGCGGATCACGGCCGCCGCCACTCCCGTCCGGAGCGGCGCAGCATCTCAAAAGACGATGCCGGGCCCCAGGTGCCCGCCTCATACGGATCGGGTTTGCCGTGCTCCGCCCACCGGTCGAGAATCGGATCGATTATCTGCCAAGCCAGTTCGACTTCCTGGTTGACCGGGAACAGGGACGGCTCACCGAGTAGCACGTCGAGGATAAGCCGTTCGTAGGCCTCCGGCGAGTCTTCGGCGAACGCCGAGCCGTAGGAAAAGTCCATCGTGACGTCGCGAACCTCCATTGCGGTGCCCGGCACCTTGGACCCGAACCGCAGCGTGACTCCTTCATCGGGCTGTATCCGGATCACCAGGGCGTTGGCGCCGAGTTCGTCGGTCATGGTCGCATCGAACGGCAGATGCGGAGCGCGTTTGAAGACCAGTGCTATCTCGGTCACCCTGCGGCCCAGCCGTTTTCCGGTGCGCAGATAAAACGGCACCCCGGCCCAGCGACGGGTGTTCACTTCCAGGGTGATGGCGGCGAACGTCTCGGTGGTGGAGTCCTTCGAGAACCCTTCCTCATCGAGCAGCCCGACCACTTTCTGGCTTCCCTGCCAGCCGGCCGTGTACTGGCCGCGGCTCGTGGTCTCCTCCAGCGGTTGTGCGAGCGAAGTCGCGGACAGCACTTTTATCTTTTCGGCTTGCAGCTGCGCGGGCTGAAAGCTCACCGGCGCCTCCATTGCGGTCAGCGCCAGCAGCTGCATCAAATGGTTCTGGATGACGTCGCGGGCGGCGCCGATGCCGTCATAGTAGCCGGCCCGTCCTTCAAGCCCGATGTCTTCGGCCATGGTGATCTGCACATGGTCGACGTAGTGGGCGTTCCAGATCGGGTCGAAAAGCTGATTGGCGAACCGCAGGGCCAGGATGTTCTGCACCGTCTCCTTGCCCAGGTAGTGGTCGATGCGAAAGACCGACTCCTCCGGAAAGACGGAGTTGACCACCTTGTTGAGTTCCCGTGCGCTCTGCAGGTTGTGGCCGAAAGGTTTCTCGATGACCACCCGGCTCCACCTGCCGTTTTGCGCCCGCGCCAGTCCGGAGCGGTGCAGCTGCTGGCATACGACCGGAAAGGCTTTGGGCGGAATCGCGAGATAAAAGGCGTGGTTACCGCGGGTGCCGCGCTCGGCATCGAGCTTCTCCAGTGTCTCGGCAAGCCGGGAGAACGCGCTGTCGTCGTCGAAGGTGCCTTGCACGAACCGGATTCCCTCGGCCAGCCGATCCCATACCACTTCACGAAATGGGGTCCGCGCATGTTCCTTGACAGCCTGATACACCTCGGCACCGAAATCCTCATGGTCCCACTCCCGGCGGGCGAAACCCACCAGCGCGAACCTCGGTGGTAGCAAGCCGCGATTGGCCAGATCGTAAATGGCCGGCATCACCTTCTTTCGCGCCAGGTCCCCGGTGACACCGAAAATCACTACACTACACGGTCCGGCGATCCGAGGCAGTCGCTTATCTCGCTTGTCCCGCAGCGGGTTACGCCATTGACCAGCGGTACCCGCAGATTGCGTCCGGATGCCGGCGGAACTCATTTGGTGGCAGAGTTAAGTTGGGCGCCGGTTTCCCTGAGCAGCTCTTCCCAGGATGCGACGAACTTCTCCACTCCCTGGTTTTCCAGCACGGCGAACACGTCGGGCAGCTCGACCCCAACCGCTTGCAGCTCGTCGAACACCTGCCGTGCTTCGGCGGCACGGCCGCTGACGGTGTCGCCGGTAATAACACCGTGATCGGCCACGGCGTCGAGGGTCTTCTCCGGCATGGTGTTCACCGTGTTAGGGGCGACCAGCTCGGTGACATAGAGCGTGTCGGGATAGTTTGGGTTCTTGACACCGGTCGACGCCCACAGCGGCCGCTGCACCCGAGCGCCGTCAGCCTTGAGTTTTTCAAAGCGGCGCCCGCCAATGAAAACGTCCTGGTATGCCGCGTACGCCAGCCGCGCGTTGGCCACCCCGGCCCGGCCCCGCAGGGCCAACGCCCGCTCAGTGCCGATCTTTTCCAGCCGTTTATCGATCTCGGTGTCTACCCGGGAAACGAAAAACGATGCCACGGAGTGAATTTTAGCTAGATCGTGTCCGGCATCCCTGGCTTTTTCCAGTCCGCTCAGATAGGCGTCCATCACGGCGCGATAGCGCTCGACGGAGAAGATCAGCGTCACGTTGACCGAAACCGCTTCCGCCAGTACCGCGGTGATCGCCGGAAGGCCGGGCTCGGTCGCCGGGATTTTGATGAGCAGGTTGGGCCGGTTGACGATCTTCCACAGCTCGACAGCCTGCTGGATGGTCTTGTCGGTGTCGTGGGCCAGCCGGGGATCGACCTCGATCGACACCCGCCCATCGACGCCGTCGGAGGCCTCCCATTGCGGCTTGAGCACATCGCAGGCCATGCGCACGTCGTCGGTCGTGACGGTGCGAACGGCGGCATCCACGTCGGCACCGCGCTCGGCCAGCTCGGCGATCTGGGCGTCGTAAATATTGCTTTCCGCCAGCGCTTTTTGAAAGATCGTGGGATTACTGGTGACACCGACAACGCTTTTGGTGTCGATCATCTCTTGCAGGCTGCCGGACGTGATTCGCTCCCGAGATAAATCGTCCAGCCAGACCGATACGCCCGCCGCGCTCAAGGCGGCCAGGTTGGGATTTTGACTCATCGTGGTGCCCTTCGTGTTGAGGATGCTTATGGCGCGAGCAGCTCAGTTGTCCAGCGCCCGTTCGGCAGCCGCTGCGACGGCTTCCGGGGTGAAGCCGAATTCCCGGAACAACGTCTGGTGATCCGCGGACTCTCCGTAGTGTTCGATGGACACGATCTGCCCGGTGTCGCCGACCCACTTATGCCAGCACTGCGCCACACCCGCCTCCACGGCGACGCGTGCCGATACCGCCGGGGGCAGCACGCTGTCCTGGTAGTCATACGGCTGAGACTCGAACCACTCCACGCACGGCATCGACACCACCCGGGCGATAATATCCTTGTCTCGCAGGAGTTTCTGTGCCGCAACGGCGATCTGCACTTCCGAGCCGGTCGCGATCAGGATGACGTCGGGTTCGGTGCCGCCGTCATCGCCCAGGATGTAGCCGCCGCGCGCGACGCCTTCGGCGCTGGTGCCGTCCAGCACGGGGACCGCCTGCCGGGTCAGGATCAGCCCGACCGGACCGCCGCCGTTACCGCGTGCCAGGATGGCGCGCCACGCGTAGGCGGTCTCGTTGGCGTCGGCCGGTCGCACCACCGACAACCGGGGGATCGCGCGCAGGGCCGCCAGGTGTTCGATCGGCTGGTGGGTTGGACCGTCCTCGCCCAAACCGATGGAATCATGTGTCCACACGTAGATGGTGTCGATGCCCATCAGCGATGCCAGCCGCACCGACGGGCGCATGTAATCGGAGAACGTCAAGAAGGTGCCGCCGTAGGCACGAGTCGGGCCGTGCAGCACGATGCCGGAGAGGATCGCCCCCATTGCGTGCTCCCGGACACCGAAGTGCAGCACGCGACCATACCAGTTCGCGGTGAATTCCTTGGTCGAGATCGATGGCGGCCCGAACGAGTCCGCGCCCTTGATGGTGGTGAGGTTGCTCTCGGCAAGGTCGGCCGAACCGCCCCACAATTCGGGTAACTTCGGCCCCACCGCGGCAAGCACGGCTCCGGACGCTTTCCGGGTGGCGACCGGTTCGGAATCCGGTTGCCAGTGCGGCAATTCCGCGTCCCAGCCGTCGGGCAGCCCCTTCGCCATCAGCCGGTCCAGCAGCTTCTTGCGTTCGGGTTCGCGCTGGGCCCACGCGTCGAAGTCGGCCTGCCAGCGTTGGTGTGCCTGCTTACCGCGGTCGATCAGCGTGCGGGTGTGGGCGAGAACATCGTCACTGACCTGGAAGGTCTTGTCCGGATCGAATCCGAGGATCTTTTTGGTGGCGGCGACCTCCGCCTCTCCGAGGGCCGCGCCGTGCGCCTTGCCGGTGTTCATCAGATTCGGCGCGGGATAGCCGATGATCGTGCGCAGTTCGATGAACGACGGCCGGTCGGTGACGGCTTTCGCGTTGGCGATCGCCTCCTCGATGCCGACCACGTTCTCGCCGCCCGTCACCTGTTGCACATGCCAGCCGTAGGCCCGGTAGCGGGCGGCGGTGTCCTCACAGAGCGCGATCGTGGTGTCGTCCTCAATGGAGATCTTGTTGTTGTCGTAGAACACGATGAGGTTGCCGAGTTGCTGGACCGCGGCCAGCGATGAGGCCTCCGAGGTCACGCCCTCCTCGATATCGCCGTCGGAGGCGATCACGTAGATGTAGTGGTCGAACGGGCTGGTGCCGGGGGCGGCGTCGGGGTCGAACAGGCCGCGTTCGTAGCGGGCCGCCATCGCCATCCCGACCGCCGACGCCAGGCCCTGCCCGAGCGGCCCGGTGGTGATCTCCACCCCGGGGGTGCGGCCGAACTCCGGGTGTCCGGGGGTCTTGGATCCCCAGGTGCGGTACGACTCGATGTCGGACAGCTCCAGACCGAATCCGCCGAGGTAGAGCTGGATGTAGAGGGTCAGGCTGCTGTGCCCCGCCGACAGCACGAACCGGTCGCGGCCCAGCCACGTGGTATCGCCCGGGTCGTGGCGCATCACCCGCTGAAACAGGGTGTACGCCAGCGGGGCGAGGCTCATTGCCGTCCCCGGATGCCCGTTGCCGACTTTTTGGACCGCGTCGGCCGCCAGCACGCGGATGGTGTCGACCGCGGCCGAGTCGACATCGGTCCAGTCGTCGGGATGATGCGGGCGGGTCAGCGCGGAGATGTCTTCGAGTGTGGTCACAACCTCAGTCCTCACGTCGACAAGCTGGTACATGCCCACCCTAGTGCGGCAGTTTAGCCAGCCACGCATGCCGGGGATTCGCGCCCACGACGGCAGCAAAGCCGTCGGGCGAGCGGAGGGATCCGACCCTCGCGAACGATCACCGCAGCCGGTGCGTCTACCATCGCCTGTAGTAGTCGCCGCGCGCTACTGCGACCCGAGGAGTAATTGCGTGAGCGTTCGCGGGCGCGTTGCGCCGAGTCTGGAAATCGGATGCGCCGGGCAGCCACCCCGCTCCGGGCTGGGGTGGGGGCCCGGGCACCGCTCGTTCGCCGAGACGAGCCGGGCGCTGCGGCGGGCGTTACTGGCGTACGTCGCGCTGACCAAGCCGCGGGTCATCGAGCTGTTGGTGGTCACCGCGATCCCGGCGATGCTGCTCGCCGAGCGTGGTACGGTCAGGCCGCTGCTGGTGTTAAACACCCTGGTCGGCGGGATGCTGGCCGCTGCGGGCGCCAACACGCTCAATTGCGTGGCCGACGCGGACATCGACAAGGTGATGAAGCGCACCGCGCGCCGACCGCTGGCGCGCGCAGCGGTGCCGACCCGAAACGCGCTGGTGTTCGGGGTGGCGTTGAGTGTCGGCTCGTTCTTCTGGCTGTGGCGGCTGACGAATCTGCTGTCGGGGCTGTTGGCCGTCGCCACCATTGCGTTCTACGTGTTCGTCTACACCCTGGTGCTCAAGCGCCGCACCCCGCAGAACGTCGTGTGGGGCGGGGCGGCCGGTTGTATGCCGGTGATGATCGGCTGGTCGGCGGCGACCGGCACCATTAGCTGGCCGGCGCTGGTGATGTTCGCGATCATCTTCTTCTGGACGCCGCCGCACACCTGGGCCCTGGCCATGCGCTACAAGGACGATTACCAAGCCGCCGGGGTCCCGATGCTCCCCGCAGTGGCCACCGAGCGCCAGGTCACCAGGCAGATCATGGTCTACACCTGGCTAACGGTGCTCGCGACCCTGGTGCTGTGCCTGGCGACCGGCTGGTTGTACGCGGTGCTCGCCGTGGCGGCCGGGGCGTGGTTCGTGACGATGGCCCACCAGCTGCACGCCGGGGTTCACCGCGGTGAGCCGGTCAAACCGCTGCGACTGTTCTTGCAGTCCAACAACTACCTCGCGGTGGTGTTTTGTGCGGTGGCGCTCGACTCGGCGCTGGGGCTGCCCACCCTGCTGGGCGGCTGATCGCCCGGCCCCGCCGCATACCCCATACCCCGACACCGTCTTGTCCTCAGAACACGGTGTCGTATTCAATGCGCTTGCAATGCGCTTGTGGCCCGCCCGGCCCGGTTGTAGCAGCCGATTCGCCGGTCACGGACGGGTCCGCGGCGCCGCCCGTACCCACCACCGATCCGAAGGACCCGCGATGACACTGCGCGTCAGTCCCCACGGCCCGGCCGCTGCGGCGGTGCGGCTCAGCCGGCGAACGGTGGCGCACGCGGCCGCTTTGGCGTGGTGTTCGGTTGGGCCCCGATGACCGCGCCGGTGTGGATGGCCTTTCCGCCGGAGGTGCATTCGGCGTTGCTGTCCAGCGGCCCGGGACCCGGTTCGTTGCTGGCCGCGGCGGGGGCGTGGACGTCGCTGAGCACGGAATACGCCTCCGTGGCCGAGGAGCTCGGCGCGATCTTGTCGGCGGTGCAGGCGGGCGCCTGGCAGGGCCCCAGCGCGGAGTCGTATATTGCCGCCCACGTGCCGTATCTGGCGTGGCTGACGCAGGCCAGCGCGAACAGCGCGGCGGTGGCCGCCGGCCATGAGACCGCTGCCGCCGCCTACACCGGCGCCCTGGCCGCGATGCCCACCCTAGCGGAGCTGGCCGCCAATCACGCGACCCACGCGGTGCTGGTGGCGACGAACTTTTTCGGCATCAACACCATCCCGATCGCGCTGAACGAGGCCGACTATGCGCGGATGTGGGTTCAGGCGGCCACCACCATGAGCACCTATCACGCCGTCTCCACCGCCGCGGTGGCCGCGGCGCCACACACCGACCCGGCGCCGCAAATCCAAAAGTCCACCGGCAACAGTAGCAGCAGCTCCGACACCCAAGACATTATCGATAACGACAACGGGAACCCAGGCCAGTTGAGCTGGTGGATAAACCGAGTTCTCGAAATCCTCCTCACCTTGAGGCGGGATTTCTCGGAGTTCCCGTCAAATCCTTCCGGGGCGATATCGCAGTTGCTGAGCGACATCCCGGCACTTATCGCAGATGAGTTTACCCATGTGATCGAAGCCATCACCTATTACGCCCCGGAATTGACGGTGGCCGCGCTGGGCCTGACCCTCGCCAACCCGGCCTCTGGGGCCGGCTTCGCCGGGCTGGCCGGGCTGGCTGCCGTTCAACCTGTTGCGCCCGTGGTCGCGCCGACGCCGGCGCCCGTCGCGGCTGCACCCCTGACGTTACCGGCCCCCGTCATCGCCCCAGTGCTGGCAGCACCCGTCGCGGCTCCCGCCACGGCGCCGGCCCCTGCCCCAGCGCCCGCGCCGAGCACCGTCGTGAGTTCCCCGCCGGCGCCGCCGCCCACGCCGCCGGTCGCCAGCGCGGGTTTTATGCCGCCCTACGCGATAGCGCCGCCCGGGATCGGCGTCGATTCGGGGATGAGCGCCAGCGCCAGCGCCGCCGCCAAACGAAAGACGCCGACACCCGAGACGGCCGCGACGGCGGCCGCGGCCGCCGCCCGGGAGCAGGCCCGGGCGCGCCGGCGCCGGCGCGCCAAGCGCCGCGGGTACGGCGACGAGTTCATGGATATGAACATCGGGGTCGACCCGGACTGGGGCGAACCACTGGATGGAGAGCCGGTCATCGCGGCGGTCTCCGATCGCGGCGCCGGCAACCTGGGGTTCGCCGGCACCGCGCGCCAGGAGGCCGCCGGGGAGGCGGCCGGGCTGCTCACCCTCGTCGGCGACGCGTTCGGGGAGGGTCCGACGACCCCGATGGTGCCCGCTAGCTGGCACCGCGACGGACCCACCGAGAAGGGGGCAGCGGATGACTGAGGACGGGAGGTTGCCGTCGAGTTTTCGCTAGCCTGGTTGCTGCAGCCGCTCGCGGTGCAGACCTTTCTCGACGAGATTTGGGGCGTGACGCACCGCCACATCAAGCGTAGTTGCGTGGGCTACTTCGATTGCCTGCTGCCCGGGGCCGCGTCGGTCGAGGACCTGGTGCAGGTGTTCCGGTCGGAGCCGTCGGCGGTGCGCCTGGTCAGAGGCCACGAGAAAAAGGGCCCGGAGAACTATCGGCTGGCCGACGGCAGTCTCGATGTCGCCGCCGTTCATCGCGATTTCGCCGACGGCTACACGATCGTTTTGGACAGCGTCGAGCGGTACGCGCGCGCAATTGCCCTGTTGGCTCACTCCATCGAGGTCGAGCTGAACTACGCAACCCAGGTAAACGCCTACCTGACTCCCCCCGGCTCACAGGGCTTTCTTCCCCACTACGACGACCACGACGTGGTGATCCTTCAGGTCCGGGGCCCCAAGGACTGGCGGCTGTATGACACCGTGATGCCGCCGCACCTCATGCAGCGCCAAGAGCCGGTGGCGGTAGCCGGCCTCCGGCCTCCGGCCGAGCTGCGTCTGGAGGCCGGTGACGTGCTGTACCTGCCGCGCGGCCAGGTCCATGCGGCCCGGGCAATCTCGCAGCCCTCCATCCACCTGACCGTCGGGATCCACGCGCCCACCGTGTACGCGCTCCTCGCGCGGGTACTGGACTCGATGAGCCGGCGCGATGACCGGCTGCACACCCAGCTGCCGCCGCGGCACCTCGACGACGCGGACGCCCGGGCGGGGGTGAGCGTTCTCGTGCGGGACCTGGTCACCGCGTTCGGCGATCCGGGTGTCCTCGCGGACGGTCTGGACGCCCTGGCGGATCTCCTGGTCCGGCGCGGCCGCTGCCCGCCGGTCGGACCCGCGATCGGCGCGGTCGCGATCGACGGACACACCCGGGTGGTGAAGTATCAGCCGCTGTATTCCCGGGTGACGACGCACCCCGGCGGCGTCGCCCTGCATTTTGCCCAATTGTCGATCACCGCCGGCCCCGACCACGAAGCCGCGATGCTGTTCGTCTCCCGCAGCACCCGGCCGTTTCGGGTGGGTGAGCTGCCGGGGTTGCGGGCGGCGCAGCAGACCGAGCTGGCCCGCACGCTGATCACCAGCGGATTCCTTCGCCGGCTGCCCGACGGTGAAGGCGTACAGCCGCCCGCATGACCCGAGACAACGTCCACTGCCGTGAGCACCGGCCGCTGCGGGCGCGCCGGGCCGTGACGCGATACCCGCCGGCACGCGGCGGCCCCGGCTGATGGAACTCGCCGACCTCGCCCGTTGGACACCGGTCAGACTGGACTTTTCCGGGCCCGTCCCGGCCGTCGACTGGGCAGACCTTTCCGCGGAGCGCTTCGCCGAGCCGTTCTTCGATCAAACGGTCGTCCGCTGGGCGGCCGGCCCGCGGGCGCGGCCGCTGGTACGCACCGGGCTGGAAGCGCTCGTCGCTCTCGACGGCGAGCCGTCGCTCGAGCCGGCGGGCATCATCTTTCACCTCTCGCGGTGCGGGTCGACGGTGGTGTCCCGGTTGCTGGGCACCCTGCCCGGTGTCGTCGTGCTCGCCGAGCCGACGCCCCTCAACGCCCTGCTGCGGGCCCTCCCGGGCCTCGAACCCGATCGGGCCGGCGGGGCGGCGCCGGCCCGGCTTGTCCGGCTGCTGGTGCGGGCGCTTGGCCGCTGCCGGCACGGGGACGAGCGGCGGCTGGTGCTCAAATGCTCGAGCTGGGCCATTCGCCGCCGGGTGCTGCTGGCCGCCGCGTTCCCGGACACCCCCTGGGTCTGGGTCCAGCGCGACCCGGTGCGCGTGCTGGCCTCGCTGCTCGCCGAACCCCCGGGCTGGCTCGGGTTTCAGGCCGCGCCGGCTCTGGCCGCCCGGCTTTTCGGACTGGACCCCGCCGCCGTTGCGGCCATGGGACGCACCGAGTTCGCGGGCCGTGCGCTGGGGGCCATGCTGGAGGCGGCGCTCGCCGACCCGGCGGGGCGCCTCTGCGTCGACCATGCCGAGCTGCCCGCCGCGGTGTGGAACCGGGTGGCCCCGCATTTCGGGCTCGAAATCGACCCGGCGGCACTTCGGCAGATGATCGAAGAGTCCCGCCTTTACGCCAAGGATCCGGGCCGTCGGATCTTTGCCGGCGACGACCCTAAGCGGCGTCCGATCACCGAAGCCATGCGGGAGGCCGCGCGGTGCTTCGCCGAGCCGGGCTATCGCGCGCTGGCGTCGTGCGGATAGCGCAGGCCGACTCCGCCGGCGGCACAGTGACACAATCCGGGTGGGCCACCCGGTGGCCGCGCAGCCGATGAGTGCAGGAGTGTCGAGCATGAAACCGCCCGTCACGATCGACCCGCGACTCCATGACGCCGTGATCTTCGATCGCGACGTGGTGATCGCGGGCGGAGGGAACGGTGGGGTAGCCGCGGTCGTGTCGGCGGCGGCCCTGGCGCGCAAGGTGCGGCAGGCGGGCGTTGCAGCGGCCGTCTATTGGCGCGGCGGGGACGCCGAGCGGACGCTGGGCGCGGCCGGGGTCGGCGGCTTGTTCACCGTGTGCGTCGGGGGTGCCGACGAGGGGGCACCCGGGCTACCGGTAGAGCCGGAGCCGGCCGGCCTGCGCTGCGCCGCCGGCAAGCTGGGGGTGGCCGTGGAACGCGCGGTGGCCGTGCAGGCCGACGGTGCCGGCGTGGCAGCCGCCCGCAACGCCGGGTTTGCCGTGGTCATCGGCGTCGACGTCGACGGGCACGCCGACGAGCTGCTGGGCTGCGGGGCCGACGTGGTGGTGCCCGATCTCGCCGAGGTCGAGGTCCGCACCGGGGACAAGCGCATGTCGGAACGCCCGAACGCGCTGGACTCCTACGGTCAGCTGATCGGCGTGGTCGCCGGCCGTCGGCCCCTGGTCTGCCTGGACTACGACGGCACCTTATCCGAGATCGTGGCGGACCCCGACGCGGCCACCCTCGTCGACGGCGCCGCCGAGGCGTTGCGCCAGCTGGCGGCCCAGTGCCCGGTCGCGATCCTCTCCGGGCGCGATCTGGCCGACATCCGCGAGCGCGTCGGGCTGCCCGGAATCTGGTATGCCGGCAGCCACGGCTTCGAGCTGATCGGTCCGGACGGCAGCACACACCAGAACACCGCGGCGGCCGCCGCCGTCCCCCTGCTGGAAAGCGCTGCGGCCGACCTGAGCGACGAGCTGCGCTCGATCCCGGGAGTTCGGGTCGAACACAAGCGATTCGCGGTCGCGGTGCACTACCGCAACGTGGCAACCGAGCGGGTGGCCGCGGTGATCGCCGCAACACACCGGCTCGGCAAGCGGCACGGCCTTCGAATCACCAACGGCCGCAAGGTCGTCGAATTGCGTCCCGATATCGACTGGGACAAGGGCACCGCGCTGGGCTGGATTCGCGATCGCATCCGCCAAACCGGCCGGGTGGTCCCGATCTACATCGGCGATGACCTCACCGATGAGGACGCGTTCGATGCGATTCGGCTCAGCGGAATCGGCATCGCCGTCCGCCACGACGAGGACGCCGACCGCCCGACAGCGGCCGCCTTCACCCTGAGAAACCCCGCCGAAGTGCGCGATTTCGTTCGCCGCGGCGGCAACTGGCTGGCCTACGAGCAGCGCACCTACACCCGGGCGTGGACGTACACCTTCGAAGGCTATGACCCGTCGACGGAAAAGCTGCGCGAAGCGTTGTGCACCGTCGGCAACGGCTATTTCGCCACCCGCGGGGCCGCACCGGAATCCAAAGCCGGCCAGGTGCACTACCCGGGAACCTACGCCGCCGGGGTGTACAACCGCCTCCATGACCTGATCGGCGGCACCCGCGCGGAGCACGAGAGCCTGGTGAACCTGCCCAACTGGCTTCCGCTGACATTTCGGGCCGGCGGCGGAGACTGGTTCGACGTCGATGCCGTGACGTTGCTGTCCTATCGTCAGACCCTCGACCTTCGCACCGCGGTCTTGAGCCGGGAACTGCGCTTTCGCGACGACGCCGGGCGCATCACCTCGGTCACCCAGCATCGGTTGGTGGCGATGAACCAGGCGCACGTCGCCGCCATGCAGACCACGATTGTCGCCGAGAACTGGTCGGGGCCAATCGAAATCCGCTCGACCATCGACGGCAACGTACGCAACGGTCTGGTGGAGCGGTACCGCGAATTGGCCAGCAACCACCTGCACCGGCTGGAAAAGCGCGCGCTCTCGGAAAAGTCGGTGCTCATGACCGTTGAGACGTCGCAGTCGCAGATCCCGATTGCCGTGGCCGCAGGGACCAGCGTGTGGCACCGCGACAGCCCGGCGGCCGCGACCTACCGGCTGATCGACGAGCAGTTCGAGATCGGCCACCAGATCTTCACCGAGCTGGCCCAGGGTGAGCCGCTGACCGTGGAGAAGACCGTCACCCTGGTGACCGGGCGGGACGTCGCCACCTCGCATCCGGCCGCGGGCGCCGAGCGCAGGCTGGGCCGCCAAGGGCGCTTCGCCGAGATCCGCCACGGCCATGAGCTGGCCTGGGCGCACCTGTGGCAGCGGCTGTCGATCGAACTCGACGAGCACCCCGACGAATTGCGGATCCTGCGGCTGCATCTGCTGCACCTGCTGCAGACGGTGTCGCCCAACAGCGAAGACCTCGATGCCGGGGTACCGGCTCGCGGGTTGCACGGCGAGGCGTACCGGGGGCACATCTTTTGGGACGAGCTGTTCATCTTCCCGGTGCTGAATCTGCGGCTGCCCAACGTGACCCGGGCGCTGTTGCGGTACCGCTACCGACGGCTGCCGGAGGCCCGCCGCGCCGCCAAGCTGGCCGGCTATCGCGGCGCCATGTACCCATGGCAATCCGGTAGCGACGGCCGGGAGGAAAGCCCCGCCCAGCACCTGAATCCGCGATCCGGCCGGTGGCTGCCCGATGCCAGCCACCGCGCACACCACATCGGTATCGCCGTGGCCTACAACGTCTGGCATTTTTACCAGGCCACCGGCGATCTGGCGTATCTGATCGACTACGGCACCGAGATGCTCGCCGAGATAGCCCGGTTTTGGGTCAGCAGAACCACATACGATCCCGAGCGGGACCGCTATCACATCAACGGCGTCATCGGGCCCGACGAATTCCACTCCGGCTATCCGGACTGCCCGTACGACGGCGTGAACGACAACGCGTACACCAACGTGATGGCGGTCTGGGTGATCCTGCGGGCAATCGACGCTTTCGAGTTGATGCCGCTGCCCAACCGGCTGGATCTGCGCGAGAAGCTCGGATTGACCGATGACGAGCTCGGGCACTGGGATCACGTCAGCAGGCGCATGTTCGTCCCGTTCCACGACGGGGTGATCAGCCAGTTCGACGGCTACCAGCGGCTCAAAGAGCTCGACTGGGATGCCTACCGGCAGAAGTACGGCAACATCCAGCGCCTGGACCGCATCCTGGAGGCCGAGGGCGATGACGTCAATCGATACCAGGCCTCCAAGCAGGCCGACGCGCTGATGCTGCTCTACCTGTTGTCCTCCGACGAGTTACGCGACCTTCTGGGCCGGCTGGATTACCACCTGAGCCCCGGCCAGATCCGCAACACGGTCGACTACTACCTGGCCCGCACTTCGCACGGATCGACGCTGAGCGGGGTGGTGCATGCATGGGTGCTGGCTCGGGCCAATCGTCATCGGGCGATGGAGTTTTTCCAGCAGGTGCTGAAGTCCGACGTCGCCGACATCCAGGGCGGCACCACCTCCGAGGGCATACATCTCGCGGCGATGGCGGGCAGCGTCGATCTGATGCAACGCTGCTTCACCGGCCTGGAAATCCGTAGCGACCGTATCGTGTTGTCTCCGCAATGGCCGGAATCTCTTGGTGTGTTGGGTTTTTCGATCCGCTATCGGGGCCAGAACCTGCATTTGCGAATCAGTGGCAAGGGCGCGGAGATCAGCGTGGATCCCCAAGACGTGCCACCGGCCGAGATCGAATGCCGTGGACGGGTGGAACGACTGACCCCCGGGCGCGTCATCAGGTTCTCCTAGCGCTACTTCGGACCGCCTCCCTGCCGCGAAAGTGCATTGGCCGACGCGTTTCCCGAGTACCGCCGTCGCCAGATGCACTTTCGCGGGAACTTTGGCCTAGCCGGGCAGCAAGACGAGGGCGCCGATGGTCGCGCGCTCGCCCAGATCCCGGTGCGCCCGGGCGGCCTCCGCCAGCGGATAGCTGGCGCCGACGGTGACGGTGAGCCCTCCCGAGCCAATCGTGTCCAGCAATTCACCGGCCCGCCAGCGAAATTCCTCTCCGGTACGGGTGAAATCGGCGAGCTTGGGCCGGGTCAGATAAACCGACCCGGCGGTGTTGAGCCGTTGCGGATCGACCGGCGGGACCGGACCGCTGGCGGCACCGAACAGCGCCAGCGTGCCGCGGATCGCCAGGCTGGCCAGGCTGGCGTCGAACGTGGTGGCGCCCACCCCGTCGTAGACGACCTGTACGCCCCGGCCGCCGGTGAGCGCCCGCACCCGGGCGCCGAATTCGTCGGGCCGGGCGGGGTCGGGGTACGAGAGCACCTCGCTGGCGCCGGCTCGGCGGGAGACCTCGGCCTTTGCATCCGTCGACACCGTGGTGATCACCGTCGCGCCCAAATATGCGGCCCACTGGGTCAAGATCAATCCCACCCCGCCGGCGCCGGCGTGCACCAGCACGGTGTCACCCGGCTGCACGCGATACACCGACTTCAGCAGGTAATGCGCGGTCAGTCCCTTCAGCAGCACCGACGCCGCTTGGGACGGCTCGATGCCTTGCGGTACCTTGGCCGTGAACTCCGCTGGGGCGGTAGACAATTCGGCGTAGGCACCGGACGCGTTGGCGGTCACCACCCGCTCGCCGGGGGAGAACCCGGTCACGCCGTCGCCGAGCGCGGCGACCGTGCCGCAAACCTCCATGCCGGGCACGAACGGCACATCGCGGGGATACTGCCCGGTACGGAAATAGGTGTCAATGAAGTTGATGCCAATGGCTTCGGCCCGGATCAGCAGCTCACCGGCGGCCGGTGCCGGCTCGGGCCGCTCGACGTAGCGCAGGACCTCGGGACCACCGTGGTGGGCCACTTCGATTGCGTGCATCTGACTATCATGCCTGCAGATGAAACTCGCCCGGCCCGACCTGTTCCACCCGCGCATTGTGCTGGCGGGGCCCGGTGACGAGCCGGCCCGGGGAGCGGCCGGGCGCCCCGCTGAGGGGCGCTTTGGGCAGGCGGGGGCCGAGGGCGAGGACGCGGGCCTGCTCGCCGCGCTGCGCCGGCGCGGGCTGCAGGCGCGCTGGATGCCCTGGGACGATCCCGCCGCCGTGCACGCCGACCTGGTGATCGTGCGGGCGACCGGGGGCTATCGCGACCGGCTGGCGAGCTTTCTGGCGTGGACCAGACGCGTCGCGCATCTGCTTAACGCGCCCGATGTCCTCGCCTGGAATGCCGATGAGCGGTACCTGGGTGATCTCCGGCGGGCCGGGGTGCCGACGGGCGCCGCGCCGCCGTCGCGCCGCCCGACCGCGCTGGTGTTTCTCGGCGGCGCTCAGTCGCACGCGTTTACCGGAAATTCGGCGGTCGAAGCGGACTTCGAACTCTGGGACGTGGGCCGGGCCGCGCTGGCGGCGGCCGCCGATCACCTCGGGATGAGCACCCGCGATTTGCTCTACGCCCGGGCCGACGTGACCGGCAATCCGGGCGGGGTGAGGCTGGTGAGCCTGGATGTGATCGCGCCGTCGCTGGGCTGGCGGCTACTGGATGACGGTGCCCGCGAGGTCGCCCAGCGGCAGTTCGCGATCTGTGTCGAGTCAGCCCTGGAGCGGCTGGGGCTGGGCCCGTTCTCGCATCGACGCCCATAGCGCCGCGGTGGCCGCGGTGCACAGCACCGCCCCCGCGACGTGCAGGGCCACCAGCGCGGGCGGCACACCGGTGAAAAACTGCACGGTGCCGATCAGCGCCTGCCCGCAGACCAGCAGCACCAGCACGCCCAGCCGCAGCAGCACCGGCCGGGGGGCGCGCACCGCCAGCAATCCGAAGCCCAGCCCGACCAGCAGCGCGAGGTAGCCGACCAGCAGCGACGAATGGATGTGCACCAGCGTGGGGATATCGGCCCTCAACCGCGGCACCGTGCGGGCGGCGCTGCGATCCCCGGCGTGCGGACCGGCCCCGGTGACCAGCGTGCCGGTGACCAGCACCGCCGCCAGCGTCATCGCGCTGAGCGCGGTGAGCCCGCGCAGCGGGGCGACGATCCGGTGGCGCACCACCCCGTCGTCGGGCTGGCCGATCTTGACGTAGAGCAGCACCGCGAGCCACACCATCGTCATCGACACCACCAGGTGCACCGCCACCGTCCACCACAGCAGCCCGGTGCGCACGGTGATGCCGCCGATCACGGCCTGCACCCCGGTGGCGGCCGGCATCAGCCACGCGTACCACCGGACTTCGCCGCGCCGGCGGGCCCGGGTGACGGCCAGCACGGCAAGCACCGCGGCGATGCCCACGGCGAAGGTGATCATCCGGTTGCCGAACTCGACTACCTGGTGAACGCGCGGCACCTCCGCGACCGCCACCGGGGTGAAGCTGCCGGGAAAACACTGCGGCCAGGTCGGGCAGCCCAATCCGGACGCCGTGACCCGGACGATCGCGCCGGTGACGGTGATGCCGCCCTGGGTCAGGATGACGGCCGCGGCGATCAGGCGCTGCACCCGCAGGCTGGGGTTGGGCAGCAGGTCGACCAGCCGCCGCAGCAACCGCCCGGCGGGCATCGCCTGATCGAAGGTCACCATCAACGACACACTGTAGTAGGGGTCTCAGGTGAACCGGAACCAGCGCAGCGCGGCCAGCGCGGCCAGCAGCCCCCACGCCGCCAGCACGAGCACACCCGGCCAGTCGACCGAAAGGGCCATCGCCTGGGACAGCGCTTCGGTGAAGGCGCCCGCCGGGGTCAGCAAGGCCGCCCAGGTGACCGCCCGCGGAAGCACCGTGGTCTCCAGGGTCAGCGCGCCGGACCCGGCGAAGACCAACCCCAGCAGGTTCCCGATCGCCAGGACGATCTCGGCCCGCAGGGTGCCGCCGAGCAGCAGGCCGAGGGCGGCGAAGCCGGCGGTGCCCAGGGCGATGATCACCGCGCCCAGCGCCAGGCCCGCCGGCTGGGGCCGCCACCCCAGCGCACAACCGATCGCGCCCAGGATGATTGCCTGCAAAAACACCACGACGACCATCGCCAGCGCCTTGCCGGCGATGATTCCCCAGATCGGCAGCGCGGTGGCGCCCAGGCGTTTGAGCGCGCCGTAGCGACGGTCGAACGCGACCGCGATGGCCTGCGCGGTGAACGCGGTGGAGATCACCGCCAGCGCCATGATCACCGGGACGAAAGTCGCGGCGCGGTGCGGGCCGAACGAGCCGATCGGCAGCAGCGTGAGCCCGACCAGTAGCGTGATGGGCACGAACAGGGTCAGCAGCAAGTACTCGCCGTTGCGCAGCAGCAGTTTTAACTCCAGGGTGGATTGTGCGACGAGCATCCGGGGCACCGCGTTGGGGCGCGGGTCGGGGGTGAAGGTGCCCGGAGGGAATCGCGAATCACCTGTCATTGCCGCAGCTCCCGGCCGGTCAACTCCAAAAACACGTCCTCGAGGCTGCGCTGCTCCACCCGCAGACCGGTGATCAGCACGTCGGTCCGGGCGCACCATGCGGTGACCGTCGCCAGCACCTGCGGGTTGATCGGGCCCTCGACCAGATACTCACCCGGGGTCACCTCGGTGGTCCGGTAGTCCTCGGGCAGGACCGACCGCAGCGACGACAGGTCGAGCCGCGGCGGTGCGGAAAACCGCAGCTCATCCTTGGCACCGGCGCGCATCAGCTCGGCCGGTGTTCCCGCCGCCACCACCGCGCCGTGGTCGATGATGACGAGCCGGTCGGCGAGCTCCTCGGCTTCCTTGAGCTGGTGGGTGGTCAGCAGCACCGTCACCCCGTCCCGGCGCAGCGCGTCGATCAGCTCCCACACCAAAACCCGGGCGTGGGCGTCCATGCCCTCGGTGGGTTCGTCGAGAAACACCAGCTCGGGCCGGCCGACCAGGGCGCAGGCCAGCGCCAGACGCTGCTGCTGGCCGCCGGAGAGCCGCCGATAGGTGGTGCGCGCGGCCTCGGTGAGGCCCAGCGTGGCCATCAACCACTGCGGATCCAGGGGGTTGGCGGCGTAGGCCGCGACCAGGTCGAGCATCTCACCGGCGCGCGCCGTGGGGTAACCGCCGCCGCCCTGCAGCATCACCCCGATGCGTTCGCGCAGCCGCGCGTTGTCGGCGATCGGATCCAGCCCGAGCACCTTGATGGTGCCGGCGTCCGGGCGGATGAAGCCCTCGCACATCTCGACCGTCGTTGTCTTGCCGGCACCGTTGGGGCCCAGCAGGGCGAACACCTCACCGGGGTAGACGTCGAGATCAAGATCGCGGACCGCGGCCACGGTTCCGTAGTGCTTGCACACCCCGCGCAGTCGCACCGGGATGGTCGAGGACCCGCTCACGGGACATCAGCGTAAGCGTCCGGGCACGGCGGCCGGCCGGCGGGCATCGACGGTCGGCAGCACCGCACCCCCGTCCCCCGCGAGCCCGTCGTGGCCCTCGCGCGGGAGTGGTCGCCACGGCAGCCGGGTGTAGGTCAGGGCGAGCAGCACCAGCATGACGACGGTGCTGGCCACGGTGGCGTCCACGATCTGAAACAGCGCGAAGCGGTCGCCGTTGGCGGTGGGGCCGAAGACGCCGGCGACGAACGTGACGCCGATCGCCGCCCGCCGGAAACCCGGGCGGGTGGCCCAGGCGGCCAGGGGAATGATCGCCCACAACAGATACCACGGCTGCACCACGGGAAACAGCAGCACCGTGGCACCCAGCGCCACGCCCAGGCCGCCGACCGGGTGCAGCCGCCCTCGAAGCACCAGCCACAGCAGCCAGCCCACCAGCACTGCGAGGATCGCCACCCCGCCGGCACGGGTCAGCGACAAGATCGCGGTGGTGTGATCCCCCAGGCCCAACAGGATCCCGGTCTGGCCGGTGGCGAGGGCGAGCAGCGTCGGCATCGACATCCAGCTGCGCACGACGTTGGCGGTGCCCAGGGTGTGGATCCAGCCGAAACCGAGTCCGCTGGCCCGGCCGACGACGGCCATCACCGCAACCGACACGCCCGCCAGCGCCCCGCAGACCACCACGACCACCGGCAGGCTCCCGCCCCGGCGGTGCGCCAGCGCCATCGCCACGAATCCCAGCGCCACCAGCGAGGGCAACTTCACCTGCGAGGAGAGCGTGATCAACACCACCCCCAGCACCAGCATGCCCACCGGTGTCCCCCGCGACCAGGGGGTGCGGCCCGCCCCGCCCGGCGCGCACGGCGAGCCCGCCCCGGCGTCCAGGCCGCGCAGCGCGAATTCGGTGCCGCTGAGCATCAGCCCGAGCATCAGCGCCTCGTTGTGCAGGCCGGCGACCAGATGCATGATCAGCAGGGGATTGGCCGCGCCGAGCCACAGCGCGCTGACCTCCGCCACACCGCAGCGCTGGGCCAGCCGTGGTGTGGCCCACACGATCAGGGCCACGCCGAGTAACGCCATCACCCGGTGACATAGCACCGCGGCCACGATGTTTTCCCCGGTCAGCGCCGAGATCCCGCGCCCGATCCACAAGAACAACGGGCCGTAGGGGGCCGGTGTCTCGCGCCAGAGGCTGGGCACCGACAGGGTGAAGACGTGGTCGAGCCCCAACGCCGAGGCCGGGCCCACCCGGTAGGGGTCGAGCCCCAGCCGTGAGATCTGGCTTTGCGCCAGGTAGGAATAGACGTCCTTGCTGTACATCGGCGGCGCCGCCAACAGCGGCAACGTCCACAGCAGCAGGGTGCGGTCCAGTTCACCGCGTGACATCCGCCGGGTGCCCAGCGCGAACCGGCCCAGCATCAGCCACGCCAGCGCCATCATGACCGCGCCGGTCGTGGTCATCGTCAGCGCCACCGTCTGGATGCGCGACGGCAGGTTGAGCAGCCGGATCCCGAACGTCGGGTCCTGGACCACCGGCCTGGCCCCGGCACCCAACGCGCCGATCGCCATCAAGACCGTGCCGCTGGCGCCGAACAGGCGGGTGCGCCGAACCGCGAGCAACTCGGCGGCGGTGAGCGGCGCGCCCACCGTCGCTTCCTCGCCATGCCAGCTGGCAATCGACGAACTCAGCGGATGACGGCGGACTGCCATCCCAGCAGCGTATCCGCCACCCGCGTGACCGCCCGCTGTGACCAGGGCAACTCGCGCAGCGGGCGGTCCTGCTGGACGCGTCGGCGGAATTGCGTCACACTAATGTTGTGAAATTCCGGCCGGGCGGCACCGCGAAGGGGATCGAGCCGGTCCGCGGCGCCGGGCCGCAGGATCGTCACACCCGCCGCGCGATCGTGCAGTTGCTGCTGGAGTCCGGCCCGATCACCGCCGGGGAGATCGGCGACCGGCTGGACTTGTCGGCAGCGGGTGTGCGCCGCCATCTCGATGCGCTCATCGCGTCCGGTGAAGCGGAGGCCGTGCCGGCGGCCGGATGGCAGCACGCCGGACGCGGGCGGCCCGCGAAGCGCTATCGGCTCACCGCGGCCGGGCGGGAAAAGCTGGGTCATGCCTATGACGACCTGGCGGCCGCGGCCATGCGCCAGCTGCGGGAAATCGGCGGCGAGGACGCGGTCCGGGCCTTTGCCCGGCGGCGCATCGACGCCATCCTCGCCGGGGTGCGGCCGGCCGACAGCCACGCCGACGCCGCCATCGAGGCGGCCGCCGGGCGGATCGCCGAGGCGCTGACCAGGGCCGGCTACGTCGCCACCAGCACGCGGGTCGGCGGACCCATTCATGGGGTGCAGATCTGTCAGCACCACTGCCCGGTGTCGCACGTCGCCGAGGAGTTTCCGGAATTGTGTGAAACCGAGCAGCAGGCCATGGCTCAGGTGCTGGGCACCCACGTGCAGCGGTTGGCGACCATCGTTAACGGTGACTGCGCCTGCACCACCCACGTCCCGCTCACACCCATCATCGCCACGCCCGGCGGCATCCCGGCGCCCGGCGGGCGCCGCAGCGTCACCAGTACCGAAGGAGTCTCGCTATGACCCTCACCACGCCGGAGGCCATTCCGCCGGTCACCGGGCCGTTGACCCAAAAAGAGACGATCGCCTCCCTGGGCCGTTATGGCTACGGCTGGGCGGACCCCGATATGGCGGGCGCCGGCGCGCGCCGCGGGCTTTCCGAGGAAGTGGTCCGCGACATCTCGGCGCAAAAGGACGAGCCGGAGTGGATGCTGCAGAACCGGCTGAAGGCGCTGCGCATCTTCGAGCGCAAGCCGATGCCGAGGTGGGGCGCCGACCTGGCGGGCATCGACTTCGACACCATCAAGTACTTCGTGCGCTCCACCGAAAAGCAGGCCCAAACCTGGGATGAGTTGCCCGCCGACATTCGCAACACCTACGACAAGCTGGGCATCCCGGAGGCGGAGCGGCAGCGACTGGTCGCCGGGGTGGCCGCCCAGTATGAGAGCACCGTGGTCTACCACAAGATCCGGGAAGACCTTGAATCCCAAGGGGTTATCTTCCTGGACACCGACACCGGGCTGCGGGAGCACGAGGACATCTTCAAGCAGTACTTCGGCACCGTGATCCCGGCCGGGGACAACAAGTTCTCCGCCCTGAACACCGCGGTGTGGTCCGGCGGCAGCTTCATCTACGTCCCGCCGGGCGTGCATGTCGACATTCCGCTGCAGGCCTACTTCCGGATCAACACCGAGAACATGGGCCAGTTCGAGCGCACCCTGATCATCGTCGACGAGGACGCATACGTCCACTATGTGGAGGGCTGCACCGCGCCCATCTACAAGTCGGACTCGCTGCACTCGGCGGTGGTGGAGATCATCGTCAAGCCGCACGGCCGGTGCCGCTACACCACCATCCAAAACTGGTCGACCAACGTCTACAACCTGGTGACCAAGCGCGCGCGCGCCGAAGAGGGCGCCACCATGGAGTGGATCGACGGCAACATCGGCTCCAAGGTCACCATGAAATACCCGGCGGTGTGGATGACCGGCGAGCACGCCAGGGGCGAGGTGCTCTCGGTGGCGTTCGCCGGCGAGGGCCAGCACCAGGACGCCGGGGCCAAGATGCTGCATTTGGCGCCCAACACCTCGAGCACCATCGTCTCCAAGTCGGTGGCCCGCGGCGGCGGGCGCACCTCCTACCGCGGCCTGGTCCAGGTGAACAAGGGTGCGCACGGCTCCCGCTCAAGCGTGAAATGCGATGCGCTGCTGGTTGATACGGTTAGCCGCAGCGACACCTACCCGTATGTCGACATCCGTGAGGACGACGTCACCATGGGCCATGAGGCCACCGTCTCCAAGGTCAGCGAGAACCAGCTGTTTTACCTGATGAGCCGCGGGCTGACCGAGGAGGAAGCGATGGCGATGATCGTGCGCGGCTTCGTCGAGCCGATCGCCAAAGAGCTGCCCATGGAGTACGCCCTGGAGCTCAACCGGCTGATCGAGCTGCAGATGGAGGGCGCGGTCGGATGACCGCCCCGAACCTGGCCGAGCCCACAGAAAAATCACCGGCGGGGTCTTCGCTTACCGTAGCGAACAAGGCGGAGCAGTTCTGCTCGTTCGACGTCGACGCCTTCGAGGTTCCCGGTGGCCGCGACGAGACCTGGCGGTTCACCCCGCTGCGGCGGTTACGCGGCCTGCACGACGGCTCGGCCGGCTCGCACGGGAAGGCCACCGGATGCGCGCGGATCGCCGTCGGCGAACGGCCCGGGGTGCGGGTGGAGACTGTGCACCGCGGCGACACCCGGCTGGGCCAGGGCGGTGTTCCCGCTGATCGTGTTGCAGCCCAGGCGTTTTCGTCGTTCGACTCGGCGACGATCGTCACCGTCGGGCGCAATACGCGCATCGCCGAGCCGATCGAGGTCGCCCTCACCGGACCCGGTGCGGGCGCGACCGGCTACGGGCACCTGCAGGTGCGGGTCGAGGAATTGGCCGACGCGGTCGTGGTGATCGACCTGCGGGGCAGCGGAACCTACGCCGACAACGTCGAATTCGTCGTGGCCGACGCCGCCCGGCTGACCGTGGTGTGGATCGCCGACTGGGCCGACGACGCCGTGCAGGTGAGCATGCATCACGCCGCGTTGGGCAGGGACGCGGTGTTGCGCCATGTCGCCGTCCTGCTCGGCGGCGATCTGGTGCGGTTGACCGGGCGGGTGCGCTTCGACGGCCCCGGCGGCGACGCCGAACTGCTCGGCCTGTACTTCGCCGACGCCGGCCAGCACCTCGAGTCGCGTTTGCTGATCGACCACGCGCAGCCCGACTGCAAATCGAACGTACTGTACAAGGGCGCGCTGCAAGGAGATCCGACATTCAAGCGGCCCGACGCGCACACCGTGTGGGTGGGTGACGTGCTGATCCGCCCGGCGGCCACCGGCACCGACACCTTCGAGACCAACCGGAACCTGGTGCTCACCGACGGTGCGCGCGCGGACTCGGTGCCCAACCTGGAGATCGAGACCGGGGAGATCGCCGGTGCCGGACACGCCAGTGCCACCGGACGGTTCGACGACGAGCAACTGTTCTACCTGCGCTCCCGTGGCATTCCCGAGGAGCAGGCCCGCCGGCTGGTGGTGCGCGGCTTCTTCGGTGAGGTGATCTCCAAGATCGCGGTACTCAGCGTGCGGGAGCGGCTGAGCGCCGCCATCGAACACGAACTGGCCATTAGCGAAAGAACGGCAGCCCCATGACGACTTTGGACATCACAGACTTGCATGTCAGCGTCGCGGACCCTGCGGACGGGCAGCGGGCGATCCCGATCCTCACCGGGGTCAACCTGACGGTGCGCTCCGGTGAGACGCATGCGCTGATGGGCCCCAACGGGTCGGGCAAGTCCACGTTATCGTATGCCATCGCCGGTCACCCGAAATACCGGGTGACGTCCGGGTCGATCACGCTGGACGGCGAGGACGTGCTGGCGATGAGTGTCGACGAGCGCGCTCGGGCCGGGCTGTTTTTGGCCATGCAGTACCCCGTCGAGGTGCCCGGGGTGTCGGTGTCGAACTTCCTGCGTTCGGCGGCCACCGCGGTCCGCGGCGAGGCGCCCAAGCTTCGGCACTGGGTCAAAGAGGTCCGCGCCGCCATGACCGCGCTCGGCATCGACCCGGCCTTCGCCGAGCGCAACGTCAACGAGGGGTTTTCCGGCGGCGAGAAGAAACGCCACGAGATTTTGCAGCTGGGACTGTTAAAACCCAAGATCGCGATCCTCGACGAGACCGACTCCGGCCTGGACGTGGACGCGTTGCGGGTCGTCAGTGACGGGGTCAACCGCTACGCCGAGGAGGTGCATGGCGGCATCCTGCTGATCACGCACTACACCCGCATCCTGCGCTACATCCATCCGCACTACGTGCACGTGTTCGTCGGCGGCCGCATCGTGCAATCCGGGGGCCCGGAGCTGGCCGAGGAGCTCGACAAAAGCGGTTACGTGCGGTTCACCCAGACGGCGGCGACCGGGGCCCAGCGATGACGAGCTCGGTGTCCGCGCCGGACCTGGCCGCGATTCGTGCCGACTTTCCGATCCTGAGTCGGGTAATGCGCGGCGGAAAGCAGTTGGCCTACTTGGACTCCGCGGCGACGTCACAGCGACCGGTGCAGGTGCTTGATGCCGAACGGGAGTTTCTCACCAGCTCCTACGGCGCGGTGCACCGGGGTGCTCACCAGCTGATGGAGGAGGCCACCGACGCCTACGAGCAGGGCCGCGCCGACATCGCGGCATTCGTCGGTGCCGCCCCCGACGAGCTGGTGTTCACCAGGAACGCCACCGAGTCACTCAACCTGGTGTCGTATGTGCTGGGCGACAACCGCTTTGAGTACGCCGTTGGTCCCGGCGACGTCATCGTCACCAGCATGCTGGAACACCACGCCAATCTGGTTCCCTGGCAGGAGCTCGCCCGGCGCACCGGTGCCACGCTGCGCTGGTACCAGGTGACCGACGACGGGCGTATCGACCCGGACTCGCTGTGCCTCGACGAGCGAGTCAAAGTCGTTGCGTTCACCCATCACTCGAATGTGACCGGTGCACTCACCCCGGTCGGCGAACTGGTCGCCAGGGCCAGGGCCGTCGGCGCGCTGACCGTGCTGGACGCCTGCCAATCGGTGCCGCACCGGCCGGTCGACCTCCATGAGCTCGATGTCGACTTCGCGGCGTTTTCCGGCCACAAGATGCTGGGCCCCAACGGAATCGGTGTGCTTTATGGGCGCCGGGAACTGCTCACGGCGATGCCGCCGTTTCTCACCGGTGGTTCGATGGTCGAGGCGGTGACCATGGAAGCCACCAGCTATGCGCCGGCGCCCCAGCGGTTCGAGGCCGGCACCCCGATGACCTCCCAGGTCGTGGGGCTGGCGGCGGCGGCACGGTATCTGCGCGCCATCGGCATGGACACCGTCGCAGCCCACGAGCGCCGGCTGGTGGCGGCCGCGCTGGATGGCCTCTCGGCTATCGAGGGGGTGCGGATCATCGGTCCCGCGTCGATGGAGGATCGCGGATCGCCGGTGGCGTTCGTCGTTCAGGGTGTGCACGCCCACGATGTCGGGCAGGTTCTCGACGACGACGGGGTCGCGGTGCGCGTTGGGCACCACTGCGCGATGCCGTTGCACCGGCGCTTCGGCGTGGCGGCCACCGCGCGGGCATCGTTTGCGGTGTACAACACCCTCGAGGAGGTCGAGCGGCTGGTGGCCGGCGTGCGCCGGGCGGTGGAGTTCTTCGGCGGGTGATGCGGCGATGCGCCTGCAGCAGATCTATCAGGACGTGATCCTCGACCACTACAAGCACCCGCAACATCGCGGGCTGCGCGAGCCGTTCGCCGCGCAGGTGCACCACGTCAACCCGGTCTGTGGCGATGAGATCACGCTGCGGGTCACCCTGTCCGAGGACCGGGACCGCGTGACGGATGTCTCCTATGAGGGGCAGGGGTGTTCGATCAGCCAGGCGTCGACCTCGGTGCTCACCGAACAGGTGATCGGGCAGAGCGTGGGCCAGGCGCGAAAGATCCTGCAGGCGTTCACCGAAATGGTGTGCTCGCGCGGAACCGTGGCGGGCGACGAGGACATTCTGGGCGACGGGGTGGCGTTCGCCGGGGTGGCGAAATACCCCGCGCGGGTGAAATGCGCGCTGCTGGGCTGGATGGCGTTCAAAGACGCGCTGGCGCGGGCCACTCAAGATTTCGAGGAGGTAGCCGATGAGCCAAACCACCGATGACGAGTTGCTCGCCGACGTCGAGGAGGCGATGCGCGATGTCGTCGACCCGGAGCTGGGCATCAACGTCGTCGACCTGGGGCTGGTTTACGGCATCGACGTGCAGGAGGACCAGGACGGGACGGTGGCGCTGATCGCCATGACACTGACGTCGCCGGCCTGCCCGCTGACCGACATCATCGAGGATCAGTCGCGAAGCGCGCTGATCGGCAGCGGATTGGTGGACGAGGTGCGTATCAACTGGGTGTGGGACCCGCCGTGGGGCCCGGACAAGATCACCGACGATGGTCGTGAGCAGCTGCGCGCGCTGGGCTTTACCGTCTGATTGGCGCCGGTGCGCGGCCGGCGCTAGCCGCGCCGAAAGTGGGGGGCGTGATGGCGGTGCCCGCCCAGTGGCGGGCACGGGCGCAGGTCGATGCTCATGGCGTGCAGCACACCTCCGCCGGTGGTTCCCTGCGCCGCCAGGCATTTCCCCGCGACGATCGCCTGCGCGGTGGCGGGTGCCTGCCTGGCGTAGCCGGTGGCGGTGGTGACGGTTACGGCGGTCTGCGTGTTCCTGCCGCCCGCCTCGGCGTGGGCGACGGTGATGGTGGTGCCCGAGACGGCGGCGACGGTGCCGCTGAGGCCCGGTTTCTCGGCGCTCGCAGCCGCCGTCGGTGGTCCCGGGCAGGTGCCGCCGACGGGAGCGCCGATCATCACAAATTGCGCGGTGATCGCGGCCCCGGCGGGTGCGCCGTTGGCGGCGGGAGTCACGTCGACGCAGCTGCCGACGGTGACGTCGGTCAGCCGGGCGGGGGTGGTCTCGACGATGCGTGTCGATGACGTGAACGCCACCACGGCCGCGCTTCGATCCCGCTGCGTGAGCCGGATCGTGTCATCCGACACCGCCCTGATCACGCCCTCGACGCGGTCGGTGCCCGGGGCCCCCGGGGCGGGTAGCGGCCCCGGCGGGAGACGCGTCGGGGCCGCCGGAGCGGGCGGTGTTGTTAGCGGGTGATCGGTCGGCGCGCCGCAGCCGCCGAGAAACACCGCGGTGGCGCCGGTGAGCATGAGGCGCGCCAACCGCGTCCGTCCGGGGCGACCTGGGGTTTTCGACACGATGCTCTCCCGCCGCCGGCGAGGCCCGGCACCGCTCATTGTGCCCGCCCGCGGCGGCGCGCGGGCTGTTATGCCGTCCGGCGTGGCTTCGCAGGCCGGGCACCGCGCCGGGGACGAGCCCACCGGAGGCTTAGAAGACCGCCTCGGGAAGAAACATGATCTCGTCGTCGAGCGAGTCGATGATGCGGCGCAACGCGCTCAGGTTCGGCAGCATGTTCTTGGCGAAGAACCCCGCGGTGGCGATTTTGCCCCGGTAGAACGCCGCGTCGGTCGCCGGCCGGTCTTTCGTGGCCCCGTCGGCCAAGGCGGCGTGCGCGATGTCCGCCGCCGCCAGCAGCCGCCAGCCGATGAGCAAGTCGCCGACGGCGAGCAGGAATCGCACCGATGCGAGCCCGACTTTGTAGATCTCCGTGGGTTGTTGCGTGGCGCCCAGGAGGTATCCGGTCAGGCTGGCGGTCATCGCCGTCACGTCCTCCAGCGCGGTGCGAAGCAGCTCAGCGGTTGGCCGTAACGTGTGATCGCAGGTCTCGATGGTGCGCCTGATCTGCGACACCAGGTGATCGAGGGCCGCGCCGCGGTCGCGCACGATTTTCCGGAAGAAAAAATCCAGCGCCTGGATGGCGGTGGTGCCCTCATAGAGCGAGTCGATCCTGGAATCACGAAGGTACTGCTCGATGGGGTAGTCGGACAAATAGCCCGACCCGCCCAGCGTCTGCAGCGATTCGGCCAGGATCTCGTAGGCCCGTTCGGAGCCCGCCCCTTTGACCACCGGCAGCAAAAGGTCGGCGACCCGATGCGCCATGTCCTGGTCTGCACCCGAAACATGTTGCGCGACATCGCAGTCCTGGTGGGCAGCGGCATACATATAGAGCGCTCGCAAGCCCTCGGCGTAGGCCTTCTGCGTCATCAGGCTGCGGCGCACATCCGGATGGTGGATGATCGTGATTCGCGGCGCGGTCTTGTCGGCCATCCGCGTCAGATCCGCGCCCTGAACGCGGTGTTTGGCGTAGGCCAGAGCGTTGAGGTATCCACTGGACAGCGTGCCGGCGGCCTTGACGCCGATGGTCATCCGAGCGTGGGTGATCACGGTGAACATCTGCGCGATACCCCGGTGTACGTCCCCGACCAGGTAGCCGACGGCGGGTAATCCGTTGGTGCCAAACGTCAATTCACAGGTCGGCGAGGCCTTCAGGCCCATCTTGCGCTCCAGGGCGGTGGCGAACACCCCGTTGCGGGACCGAAGTTCGAGTGTTTCCGGGTCGAACAGGTATTTAGGCACATAGAACAGGCTTAAACCCTTGGTGCCCGGGCCGGCGCCTTCCGGGCGGGCGAGCACGAGATGGAAGATGTTCTCCGCGGTGTCGCCCACGTCACCGCCGGAGATAAACCGTTTAACCCCCTCGATGTGCCAGGTCCCGTCCGGCTGGGCGATGGCCTTGGTCCGACCCGCCCCGACGTCAGAGCCCGCATCGGCCTCGGTCAGCACCATGGTGGCCGACCAGCCGCGTTCCAGTCCCATTGCCGCCCAGCGCTTCTGCTGCTCGGTGCCCTCCCGGTAGAGGGCATTGGCCATCGCCGGGCCCAGGCTGTAGAAGAATGCCGCAGAAGGATTGGCGCAGTACAGCATTTCGTTGATCGCCCAGGTCAGCGGCGCCGGAGCGGCAACACCGCCGATCTCCTCGGCCAGGCCGATGCGCCACCACCCGGCATCCTTGACGGCCTGCACCGTCTTGGCCAATTCGGACGGCACGTCGATGGCGTTCCGATCCGCGTCGAAGGTCGGTGGCCGGCGATCGGCGTCGGCGAACGACTCGGCGACCGGGCCCTCGGCGAAACGGGCGGCGTCGCAGAGCATGGCGTGCACCGTGGGAACATCCAGATCGCCGTAGCGGCCCGAACCCAGGACCCTGCCGATGTCGAGGACCTCGAAGAGGTTGAACTGTAGATCGCGCACGTTAGAGATGTAATGCCCCACCGGTTTTCCTTCCCCGTTTCCTCGCACAATCACCCCGCACAATCACCCCGCAAACACCCCGCAAACACCCCGCCAAAGCGCCCACAAAACTCCCCCGCAGTGTGCACTACCCGCAATAAGATACGCAACCGTAACCTACGGTGACGGAACCGTAACGTGCGCTGACCCGACGACAGCAGCTAGTGCGCTGAATTACCGCCGGTATGACTGTTTTTGGCGACCGTTCGGCGTCGAGAGACGACGAGATGATCAGCGGATGATCGGCGCGATGATCGGCGCGGAAAATCCGGCCGGCAGCGCCGGCGCGATCAGCGGCGCGCGGATTGCCCCCGGTGGTGGCCGGGATGTCCCCGCGCGGCCGGGGGAAGGGGATGGGGGAACGTGTCGCTGACGCCCAGGCGCAGGTGCTCGCTGTGATAGACCGCCTCGTCGAGCAGCGCGGCGACGTGGTTGTCGTAGAGCCGGTAGACGATGTTGCGCCCGCTGCGATCGCCGGCCACCAAGCCCAGGTTGCGCAGCAGCCGCAGCTGATGGGAGACCGCGGGCTGCTCCATCCCGACCGCGGCCGCCAGCTCGGTCACCGAGCACGGCGATTGCCGCAGCCGGGTGAGGATGCGCAGCCGGCTCGGGGAGGCCAGCGCCTGCAGGGTTTCGGCGACCTTGCCGACGGCCACGGGATCCGTCAGCAGCGGCTCGGTGCGGCCCTCCCGCTCATATCCCGCGTCATAACCCACCTTCAAATTCAACCACACCACACCCGATAGCGAGAAAACATGTTGACCTTTACATGTATACATTTATACTGCCATCAGTGCGGGCGATCCCGAGGAGGGCGTTGGATGAGCGTGACCGCTGTCGGGGAAACGGTCCGAAACGGCACGCGGCGGGCCGCCGGTGGGCGCGGGGCGCAGCCCCCGGTGGGCTCGGTGTGGTGGGCGCTGGGCGCGCTGGCACTGTTCGTGCCGGGGCTGGGGGCCCAGTTCTGCGGGGCGCCCCCCGTCGTGTGGTGGGCACTGTATCTGGGCTGCTACCTCACCGGGGGCTGGGAGCCCGCGCGCAGCGGGCTGCGGGCGTTGCGGCACAAGACCCTCGACGTGGATCTATTGATGATCCTCGCCGCTATCGCGGCGGCCGCGGTCGGGCAGGTCGATGACGGGGCCCTGCTGATCGTCATCTTTGCCACCTCCGGGGCCCTCGAAGACATCGCCACCAGACGGACGGCGAACTCGGTGAGGGGTCTGCTGGACCTGGCGCCGGACCGGGCCGTCGTGATCGACGGCGGCGGCCACCAGAGGGGAGTGGCCGCCGCCGAACTGGTGGTCGGTGACCGGGTGGTGGTGCGCCCGGGCGAGCGAATCGCCGCGGACGGCATCGTGCTATCCGGGTCCTCCGAGGTCGACCAGTCCTCGATCACCGGCGAATCCCTGCCGGTGACAAAGACCCCCGGTGATGAGGTGTTCGCCGGGACCTTGAACGGATCCGGGGCACTGGAGGTGGTGGTCACCCGCGACCCGTCGCGGACGGTTGTCGCCCGCATTGTCGCGCTGGTGACCCAGGCCTCGGCCACCAAGGCCGAAACTCAGCTTTTCATTGAGCGGCTGGAACGGCGCTACTCCGTCGGCGTGGTGGTGGCCACCGTCGCGCTGTTCGCCGTTGCGCTGCTCTGCGGCGCCCGGCTCGACTCGGCGGTGCTGCGCGCTATCACGTTCATGATCGTGGCCTCCCCCTGCGCGCTGGTGCTGGCTACCATGCCGCCGCTGCTGTCGGCCATCGCCAACGCCGGACGCCACGGGGTCCTGGTCAAATCCGCCGTCGTCGTCGAACGCCTCGCCGGCATCAGCATCGTCGCGCTGGACAAGACCGGGACGCTGACCCGTGGCGTTCCCCGGCTGACCACCATCGCATCGCTGGATCCCGATCACGTCGACGGCGAGGGGCTGCTGCGGTTGGCCGCCGCTGCGGAACAATCCAGCGAACACCCGCTCGGGCGGGCAATCGTGGACGCCGCCCGCTCGCGCGGCGTTGCGATTCCACCGGCGGCGCGGTTTCGCGCCCTGCCGGGCTGCGGCGTCCGGGCGGTCGTCGGGCACACCGTCGTCGAGCTGTGTGGCCCGCACACCTACCGGGGGGCACCGATTCCGCAGCTGGCGACGATCCAGGAGGACGGCGCCACCGCCGTCGTGGTGCTGGCGGACGGCGCCCCGATCGGCGTGCTGGGGCTTTCCGACCAGATCCGCCCCGGGGCCGCCGACGCCGTCGCCGCGCTGAGGGCCTTGACCGCCGCCCCGCCGGTGCTGCTCACCGGCGACAATCCGCGGGCCGCGGCCCAAGTCGCCCGCCACGCCGGCATCTGCGATGTGCGGGCGGCGCTGCTGCCCGAGCAGAAGGTCGACGCGGTCCGGGAGCTGCAGGCCGGGGGCCACCGGGTGCTCGTCGTCGGCGACGGCGTCAACGACGCTCCGGCCATGGCCGCGGCGTCCGCCGCCATCGCGATGGGTGCCGCCGGCTCGGACCTTGCGTTGCAGACCGCCGACGGGGTGACGGTTCGTGACGAACTGCACACCATCCCGACGATCATCGCGCTGGCCCGTCGTGCCCGCCGAGTCGTGATCGCCAATCTGGCCCTCGCCGCCGCCGTCATCACCGTCCTGGTGGCCTGGGACCTGCTGGGGCACTTGCCGCTGGCGCTGGGTGTGGCCGGTCACGAGGGATCCACCGTGCTGGTCGCTCTCAACGGGCTGCGGCTGCTGACCAACGGTTCCTGGCGGGCCGCGGGCCGACGGGCCCGACGCCCGCGCGCCGTGCCTGGCGGGCCGGTCCCACCGGCCGGCCGGGCGGGCGGCGCACCGCGAGGGGAACAAGCGCCCCAGCTCGCCGCGTTGGGCTAGGGGTGACCACCGTAGATCTCACCGCTGAGCAGTTCAACGACACCATCACCGGCAACGACATCGTGCTCGTCGACTTCTGGGCGTCCTGGTGCGGGCCGTGCCGCGCCTTCGCCCCGACGTTTCAGGCGTCGTCGGAGAAACATCCCGACGTGGTGCACGCCAAGGTCGACACCGAAGCCGAACAGCAATTGGCGGCGGCCGCCCGGATCCGGGCCATCCCGACGCTGATGGCGTTCAAGAAGGGCCGGCTGGTGTTCAACCAGGCCGGAGCGTTGCCGCCGGCCGCGCTGGAGGAACTGGTGCAGCGGGTCAAGGCGTTCGACGTCGACGCCGCCGCGGACGACACCGGCGACGGGCCCTGAGCCCGTACCCCGGGCTCGCGGAAGCCGGGGCGGAAGACCGCTAGTCTGTTGGGACGGCGGCAACCGCCGGCCCGGCGGGTGTCGGCACGCCGATCCCGCGGCCGCGACGGTGCCCGGGAGACCGAGCACCGCGTGCCCCGGCCAGACGCAGACGACGAGGAGGGTGACCGTGATCACGGCAACGGACCTGGAGGTCCGCGCCGGAGCCCGCACGTTGCTCGCCGTCAGCGGTTCCGGGCTGCGTGTTCAGCCCGGGGACCGCATCGGGCTGGTCGGGCGTAACGGCGCCGGCAAGACCACCACCCTGCGGATCCTCGCGGGCGAAAGCCAGCCGTATGCCGGCACCGTGTTTCGCACCGGCGACATCGGTTATCTGCCACAGGATCCCAAAGAAGGTGACCTGGAGGTGCTGGCCCGCGATCGGGTGCTGTCGGCGCGTGGATTGGACACCCTGCTCGCCGAGATGGAAAAGCAGCAGGCGTTGATGGCCGAAGTCGCCGCCGCCGATGACCTGGAGCGCGCCGTCCGCCGCTACGGCGAGCTCGAGGAGCGGTTCGCCGCGCTGGGCGGTTACCGCGCCGAGAACGAGGCGGGGCGCATCTGCGCGAACCTCGGGCTGCCGCAACGGGTGCTGGCTCAGCCGCTGCGCACGCTGTCGGGCGGTCAGCGCCGCCGGGTGGAGCTGGCGCGCATCCTGTTCGCCGCCTCCGGCAGCAGCGGTCCGGGCGCGTCGACCACGCTGCTGCTCGACGAGCCGACCAATCACCTCGACACCGATTCACTGGGCTGGCTGCGGGAGTTCCTGCGGGCCCACACCGGCGGGCTGGTGCTGGTCAGCCACAATGTCGACCTGCTGGCCGATGTGGTCAACCGGGTGTGGTTTTTAGATGCGGCACGCGCTCAAGTCGACGTCTACAACATGAGCTGGCAGAAGTACCTCGACGCCCGCGCCACCGACGAGCAGCGTCGCCGGCGGGAGCGTGTCAACGCCGAGCGCAAAGCCGCCGCGCTGCGCGTCCAGGCCGCCAAGCTTGGCGCTAAGGCCACCAAAGCCGTTGCTGCCCAAAACATGTTGCGACGAGCCAACCGGATGATGGCCGCTCTCGACGAGGAGCAGCAGGCCGAGAAGGTGGCCCGGATCAGGTTTCCCACCCCGGCACCGTGCGGGCGCACACCCTTGGTGGCCAAGGGGTTAACCAAGACCTACGGATCACTGGAAGTGTTCACCGGGGTGGACCTGGCGATCGACCGCGGCTCCCGGGTGGTGGTGCTCGGTTTCAACGGTGCGGGCAAAACCACCCTGCTGCGGTTGCTGGCCGGTGTCGAAAAGCCGACCGCCGGCACGCTCGAGCCCGGGCACGGGGTGAAACTGGGCTATTTCGCCCAAGAGCACGACACCCTCGACGACGACGCGACGGTATGGCAGAACATCGTCCACGCCGCACCGCAATCCGGTGAGCAGGATCTGCGGGGGCTGCTGGGGGCGTTCATGTTCAGCGGCGCGCAGCTCGATCAGCCGGCCGGAACGCTCTCCGGCGGGGAGAAGACCCGGCTCGCCCTGGCCGGTTTGGTGGCATCCACCGCGAACGTGTTGTTGCTCGACGAACCGACCAACAATCTCGATCCCATGTCTCGGGAGCGGGTGCTCGACGCGCTTCGCAGCTACACGGGCGCGGTTGTGCTGGTGACGCACGACCCGGGGGCGGCCGAGGCGCTCGATCCGCAGCGCGTCGTGCTGCTGCCCGACGGCACCGAAGACTACTGGTCCGAGGAGTATCGGGACCTGATCCAGCTGGCCTGAGGCCGCAACACCCGGGTCGCCGATCGCTCGGGCCATCCGGCGTCGTGGGGCCGCAAGTGTTTTCGGTGAAACGGGCCCGCCGCCGACGGTGGCTTCCTTAGGCTGGCCGCAAGGGGTCTTGGCATCGCGGGAGGCGCCAGATGAGGAAATCGAAGAAGACGCGCGAACAGTTGCTGGGCGAGTTGCGCAACGCCTACGAGGGCGGGGCCAGCATCCGCAAGCTGGCGGCCTCGACCGGCAGATCATACGGGACCATTCACAGCATGCTGCGGGAATCGGGGGCGGCGATGCGCAGCCGGGGCGGACCCAACCACCGCAGGCGATCCCGCTAACGTCTCGATTCAGCCTCGCCGCACCGAGTTTTCCACCAGGTCTAAGACGGCGGCGAGCAACTGCGGGTCCTCGCCGGACGCCAGCCGGGCCACCAGCCCGTCAAGGACGAGATCCAGGTAGCACTGCAGCACCTCGCCGGGGACGTCGTCGCGTAGCCGGCCGGCCCGGGTCTGGCGGCGCAACCGGTCTGCCGTCGCCGCCGCCAGCTCGGCACCGCGCTGGGTCCATCCGCGGTTGAACACCGGGTCGTTTCGCAGCCGGCGTGCGATTTCCAGACGGGTGGCCAGCCAGTCGAACTCGTCGGGCGCGGCGAGCAGGTCGCGCATCACCTGGATGAGCCCCTCACGCGAGGTGACCTCGGCCATCCGCTCGGCGTCTTCGCGCGCCAATTCGAAGAACAACGTGTCCTTGTCGCGAAAGTGGTGAAAGATCGCCCCGCGCGACAACCCGATGGCTTTCTCGAGCCGGCGGACGGTGGCCCGGTCATAGCCGTATTCGGCGAAGCAGCGGCGTGCACCGTCGAGGATTTGGCGGCGGCGGGCCGCCAGGCGGTCACCACTGACCCTGGGCACAGCCGGAACCGCGCTAGCCGGCCCTGAGCATGTGACGCAGCACGTACTGCAAGATCCCGCCGTTGCGGTAGTAGTCGGCCTCGCCGGGGGTGTCGATGCGCACCACCGCGTCGAATTCGACCGGCTTGCCGGCGTTCTTGCTGGCGGTGACGCGGACCGTCCTCGGGGTTTTGCCGGTGTTCAGCAGATCGATGCCGGTGATGTCGAAAACCTCGGTGCCGTCCAGGCCCAACGAGCGCGCCGACTGCCCTTCGGGGAATTGCAGGGGGATGACACCCATGCCGATCAGGTTGGAGCGGTGGATGCGCTCGAATGACTCGGCGATCACCGCGCGCACCCCCAGCAACCGGGTGCCCTTGGCCGCCCAGTCCCGCGATGAACCCGACCCATACTCTTTGCCTCCCAGAACAACCAGCGGAATGCCTTGGGCGGCATAGTTTTGCGCTGCATCATAGATGAACGCCTGCGGACCGCCCGGCTGGGTGAAGTCGCGGGTGTAGCCGCCGGTGACCCCCGCGGCGATGGGATCGAGCAGCAGGTTGTGCAGCCGGATATTGGCGAAGGTGCCGCGGATCATCACCTCGTGGTTGCCCCGGCGCGACCCGTAGGAGTTGTAATCCTTGCGCGCCACCCCGTGAGCATCGAGGTATTGTGCCGCCGGGGTGCCCGGTTTGATGGCGCCCGCCGGAGAAATGTGGTCGGTGGTCACCGAATCGCCCAGCAGCACCAGTACCCGGGCGCCGATGATGTCGGTGACCGGTTGGGGATCGGCGGTCATCCCGTCGAAATACGGTGGTTTGCGCACGTAGGTCGAGCCCGGGTCCCACTCGAAGGTGGTGCCGGCGGGTGTCGGCAGGCTGCGCCAGCGCTCGTCGCCGGTGAACACGTCGGCGTAGTTCGTGGTGTACATCTGCCGGTTGATCGCCGACGCGATGGCATCGGAGACGTCCTTCTGCGATGGCCAGATGTCGCGCAGATACACGTCGTTGCCGTTGTTGTCGCGACCCAGCGGCTCGGCGTCGAAGTCGAAGTCGATCGTGCCGGCCAGCGCGTAGGCGATCACCAGTGGTGGTGAGGCCAGGTAGTTCATTTTCACGTCGGGGTTGATGCGGCCTTCGAAGTTGCGGTTGCCCGACAGCACCGCGGCCACCGCAAGGTCATTATCGTTGACCGCCTTCGAGATTTCCTCGGGCAGCGGGCCAGAGTTGCCGATGCAGGTGGTGCAGCCGTAGCCGACCAGGTAGAAACCGAGCTTCTCCAGATAGGGCCATAGGCCGGCCTTCTCGTAATAGTCACGCACCACCTGTGATCCCGGTGCCATCGAGGTTTTCACCCAGGGCTTAGAGGCCAGACCCTTTTCGACGGCGTTGCGGGCCAGCAGCGCGGCCCCCATCATCACCTCCGGGTTGGAGGTGTTGGTGCACGAGGTGACCGCGGCGATCACCACCGTGCCATGGTCGATCACGAAGTCGCCGAGCCCGGCGGAGCGCACCGGCACCGGGTTGCTCGGGCGGGCCGGCGCGTCCACCGCGGCCGTCGACATCGGGCTGCCGTTGTCGTCGGCGAAGGTCAACTGTCCCGGGTCGCTGGCCGGGAAGGTTTCCTCGACCACTTCGTCGAGCTTGGAATGCGGTGCCTGCTGGCGCTGCTCGCCGACGTAGTCGCGAATCTGCTTGCGAAAGGCGGTCTTCGCCTCAGACAGCGCGATGCGGTCCTGTGGGCGTTTCGGTCCGGCGATCGAGGGCACCACGTCCGACAGGTTCAATTCGAGATACTCGGAAAACTCCGGTTCATGCGTGGGGTCGTGCCACATGCCCTGTTCTTTGGCGTAGGCCTCCACCAGCGCCAGCTGCTGCTCGCTTCGTCCGGTCAGCCGCAGGTAGTTGATGGTCTCCTGGTCAATCGGGAAAATCGCTGCCGTGGAGCCGAATTCAGGGCTCATGTTACCCAGGGTGGCCCGGTTCGCCAGCGGGACGCGGCCCACCGCCTCACCGTAGAATTCGACGAACTTACCCACTACGCCGTGCTTTCGCAGCATCTCGGTGACGGTGAGCACGACGTCGGTGGCCGTTACACCCGGCCGGATCTCGCCGGTCAGCTTCAAGCCGACCACCTGCGGGATCAGCATCGACACCGGCTGGCCCAGCATCGCGGCCTCGGCCTCGATGCCCCCGACGCCCCAGCCCAAAACGCCGAGCCCGTTGACCATCGTGGTGTGCGAGTCGGTGCCCACGCAGGTGTCCGGGTAGGCCGCTCCGTGGCGGGCCATCACCACCTGGGCCAGGTATTCGATGTTGACCTGGTGCACAATCCCGGTGCCCGGCGGCACCACCTTGAAGTCGCGGAAAGCTCCCTGCCCCCACCGCAAGAACTGGTAGCGCTCGGCGTTGCGCTGATACTCCAGCGCGACATTGCGCTCGAACGCGTCGGCGCGGCCGTAGAAGTCGGCGATCACCGAGTGGTCGATCACCAGGTCGGCCGGGGCCAGCGGGTTGACCTTCGCCGGATCGCCGCCCAGATCGGCGATGGCCTCACGCATGGTGGCCAAGTCGACGATGCACGGCACACCGGTGAAGTCCTGCATCACCACCCGCGCCGGGGTGTACTGGATTTCCACACTGGGTTTTGCTTTGGGATCCCAGTTCGCGATGGCCTCGATGTGGGCGCCCGTGATGTTGCTGCCGTCCTCGTTGCGCAGCAGGTTCTCGGCGAGGACCTTCAGGCTGTAGGGCAGTCTGGCAAGGCCGGCAACGGCGTCCAGCCGGTAGATCTGGTAGCTGGTGTCATCGATGGTGAAGGTGGCGCGGGCGCCGAACGAATTCACCGACTCTTTGGTGCTCATCTCAAACTCCCGGATTAGCGCTGCCGCCGACGGGCCCGATGGTCGATCGTTGCCGCACCACCTTAACAGTACGGTTGTCCTGCTTTGCGGGCGCTCACGGCCGGTGCGGGTGCCCGGCCGTGCCCACTGCGCGCGGGGTTGCGCCGTGGGGCGCGCGGTCGCGTACCGTGCTAGCAGACAGCCGAGTTCTCCCAAGAAGGGCGCGATGACCGGGCAAGGCGCATTCGTCCCGCCGTCGGGACCGCAGATCATCCCATTCCTGCCGGCCTACATCCCGCCGGATGTGGACATGCCTGCGATTAAAGCCCAGGTGGCGGCGGACGGCGTGAGCGCGCCGCCGGCCGACCTGCCGGGACTGCTGCACGTGGTCGCCGAGGCCCGCAAGGACGGCATCAACCTCAAAATCGTGGTGCTCGACCACAATCCCCCGATCGATACGCCGCTGCGCGATATCGCCACCGTGGTGGGCGCCGATTACAAAGACACCACCGTCTTGGTGCTCAGCCCGTCCTATGTCGGCACCTACAGCACCCAGTTCCCGCGGGTGACGCTGGAGGCCGGGGAAGACATCTCCAAAACCGGCAACCCGGTCGTCTCCGCGCAGAATTTCCTGAACGAGCTCAACACACCGGAGTTTCCCTGGACGGCGTTGACCATCGTGCTGCTGCTCGTGGTGTTCGCGGCCGCGGTGGGCACCAGGATCCTGCAGGTGCGCGGCGGGCGCGCGGCACTGGCCGCCGACGGCTCGGCCACACCGGCGGCGGACCGTCCTTCCGACGCCTGATCGGTGGGCGTCCCACGACGCCGGATCACCGTTTGGTCACAGCCCGTGCACTAACCGGCCTGGGTCTGTGACGGAAGTTTCTTTTGTGTCATTCGTGACGTACGGTCTCTAGTGATGCTTGTGTTCAATTCGTGCTTCCAGTGACTACTGGGGCCGGCGCCGTCCGTTCGGGTTGAGCCAGAGGAGATCCGAGTCCAATGAGACGCACTTGCCGCGGCCCTGCTGTGCAGTCGGCCGGCGGGCTCGCGCGGACCGCGATGTCATCTTCCCTCAGTTTTGTCCTGAGTTTTGCCGTGGGCGTGGCCGTGCTGGCGGGGCTGCCGGGACGGGCACCGGGGCTGGCTAAGGCCGACCCCGACACCGGCCCCGACACGCTGGCCGCCCTGATCGCTGCGGTCGCCGAGGCCGACCAGCGCCTGCAGAGCCTCGGCGCCGCCATCCAAGCCGAGCAGGAGCAGGTCAACAAGGCCTTGGTCGACGTGCAAACCGCGCGGGACAACGCCGCCGCCGCACAGCGCGACGTCGAGGTCAGCCGGCAGGCCGTCGACGACGCCAACACCGCGATCGCCGCGGCCCAGCGCCGGTTCGACACCTTCGCGGCGGCCACCTACGTCAACGGTCCGTCCGATCGCTACCTGATCGCGGCCACCCCCGACGACGTCATCGCCACCGCGACCGCCGGGCAGACCCTGGCGGCCAGTTCCCGCCGCGTGCTGGCGCAGCTGCAGCGGGCCCGCACCGAGCGGGTCAACAAGGAGTCGATGGCGCGGCTGGCCAAGCAGAAAGCCGACAAGGCCGTCGCGGAGGCCCAGGCCAGCCAGGACGCGGCGGTCGCCGTCCTGACCGCCACCCAGCGCAAGTTCGGGGAGCAGCAAAAGGAGATCGACCGCCTGGCCGCCGAACGCCGAGAGGCCCGGGCCAGGCTCGACGCGGCCCGCAACTGGGCGGCGCCGGCCCGCGGCGGGGGCGGTCGGGTCGAGTCCGACCGGTGGGATCCCGCATCCCCGGGCCCGGGAACGCCGCCGGATCACCACCCCGGCCAGTGGGATACCGGCTGGGATCCCACGCTGCCGGCGGTGCCCAGCGCCAACGTCCCCGGCGACCCGGTCGCGATCATCAACACCGTTTTGGGCATCTCGGCGACCTCGTCGCAGGTCACCGCCGACATGGGGCGCAAGTTTCTGCAGTCGGTGGGCCTGATCAAACCCAACACCCCCGACCCCGGGTTCACCAACGGACGCATCCCCCGGGTGTACGGCCGGCAGGCCTCCGAATACGTGATTCGCCGCGGGATGTCGCAGATCGGCGTGCCGTATTCCTGGGGGGGTGGCAATGCGGCCGGCCCCAGCCGGGGCATCGGCTCCGGCGCCGACACGGTCGGCTTCGACTGCTCGGGTCTGATCCTGTACTCGTTCGCCGGGGTGGGCATCAAACTGCCGCACTACTCGGGTGATCAATACAAGCTCGGCCGCAAGATTCCGTCGGCGCAGATGCGTCGCGGCGACGTCATCTTCTACGGCCCCGGCGGCAGCCAGCACGTGACGCTCTACCTGGGCAACAACCAGATGCTCGAGGCCTTCGACACCGGGGTGCCGGTGCGGGTTGCGCCGGTGCGCACCAGCGGCATGACCCCCTACGTAGTTCGCTACATCGAATTCTGACGTCGGGATATCTATGGACCACAAGGGTTTTCGACTGGTCAACCGGGTGTTGACATCGGTGGTGACGGTCGGTGTGCTGATCGGGTCGCCCGGTCCCGCCGCCGCGGACGCCGGCGCCTGGGACCCCACGTTGCCGGCGGTGCCCAGCGCGGGCGCTCCGGGGGATCCGGTGGCCATCGCCAATGCCTCGATGGCGGCCACCGCCCAGGCGACGCAGACCACGCTCGATCTGGGGCGAAAGTTCCTGAGCGGCCTGGGCCTGAATATCGCCGGCACCACGGCCGCCACCAGCACCAGCCCCGCTAGAATCCCGCGGGTGTACGGCCGCCAGGCTGTCGAGTACGTGATCAAACGCGGGACCTCGCAGCTGGGGGTGCCGTATTCGTGGGGCGGCGGCACCCTGCAGGGGCCGAGCAAGGGCGTGGATTCCGGCGCCGACACCGTCGGCTTCGATTGCTCGGGATTGACCCGCTACGCGTTCGCCGGGGTCGGCGTGCTGATCCCCAGGTTTTCCGGTGACCAGTACAACGCGGGCCGGCACGTGCCGCCGTCGCAGGCCAAGCGCGGCGACCTGATCTTCTACGGGCCGGGCGGCAGCCAGCACGTCACGCTGTATTTGGGCAACGGCCAGATGTTAGAGGCCTCCAGCATCGCCGGCAAAGTGATCATCAGCCCGGTGCGAACCGCCGGGATGACCCCGTATGTCACCCGGATCATCGAGTCTTGAGCCGGTATCCGGCCCGACGGCGCGACAGGGCCGACGGGCGGGGCCGGGCGCCCGGGGGGCCGGGTCGCCGCCGGCGCGCGCGGACATCGCGTCGACGGAATCACCGACGCCTGGAATAGTTGAACAAGAGCACGCCGCCGGCCGCGATTCCGATCGGGTCAGCAGGCGTGTTCGGCAGTGCTGTGAAGGTCGAGCCGTGGAAGGTAGTAGCCGATGACATCAGCAGGTGGGCTGGCCCCGGGCGCCAGCGGGTATTCCGGCCAGGGCGGGCCGTCGGCCCCCCCGGCGCACGCGGCGCCCGGCGGCGGCAACGGGCTGGCCGCCGAAGTGCACACCCTGGAGCGGGCCGTCTTCGAGGTCAAGCGAATCATCGTCGGTCAAGACCAGCTCGTCGAGCGGATGCTGGTGGGCTTGTTGTCCAAAGGCCACGTGCTGCTCGAGGGTGTTCCCGGGGTGGCCAAGACGCTGGCGGTGGAGACCTTCGCCCGGGTCGTCGGCGGAACGTTCGCCCGGATCCAGTTCACCCCGGACCTGGTGCCCACCGATATCATCGGCACCCGCATCTACCGGCAGGGCAAGGAGGAGTTCGACACCGAGCTCGGCCCGGTGGTGGTCAACTTCCTGCTGGCCGACGAGATCAACCGGGCTCCCGCCAAGGTGCAGTCGGCGCTGCTGGAGGTGATGCAGGAACGCCACGTGTCCATCGGCGGCAAGACCTTCCCGATGCCCAATCCGTTCCTGGTGATGGCGACCCAGAACCCGATCGAGCACGAGGGCGTCTACCCGCTGCCGGAAGCCCAGCGGGACCGTTTCCTGTTCAAGATCAACGTCGGCTACCCGTCGGCCGAGGAAGAGCGTGAGATCATCTACCGGATGGGCGTCACCCCCCCGCAACCCAAGCAGATCCTCACCACCGGCGACTTGCTGCGGCTGCAGGAGCTGGCGGCCAACACCTTCGTCCACCATGCGCTGGTCGACTACGTGGTGCGCGTCGTGTTCGCCACCCGTCAGCCCGAGCAGCTCGGCATGAACGATGTCAAGAGCTGGGTGGCCTTCGGTGCGTCCCCGCGTGCCTCGCTGGGCATCATCGCGGCCTCGCGGTCGCTGGCGCTGGTGCGGGGCCGCGACTATGTGATCCCGCAAGACGTCATCGACGTCATCCCCGACGTGCTGCGCCACCGGCTGGTGCTCACCTATGACGCGCTCGCAGATGAAATCTCGCCGGAGATCGTCATCAACCGGGTGCTGCAGACGGTCGCGCTGCCGCAGGTGAACGCCGTCCCGCAGCAAGGCCACGCGGTGTCTCCGGTGATGCAGGCCGCGGGGGCGGCTAGCGTGCGGTGACGGAGTCGAAAACGCCGGCGGTGGTGCATCCGCCGTCAATGCTTCGCGGCGGGATCGACGACCCGAAGCTCGCGGCCGCACTGCGCACCCTCGAGCTGACGATCAAACGCAAACTCGACGGCATGCTGCACGGTGACTATCAGGGCCTGATCCCGGGTCCGGGCACCGAGCCGGGGGAGTCGCGGCTGTATCAGCCCGGCGATGACGTTCGCCGGATGGATTGGGCGGTCACCGCGCGCACCACCCACCCCCATGTCCGGCAGATGATCGCCGACCGCGAACTGGAAACCTGGCTGGTGGTCGACATGTCGGCCAGCCTGGACTTCGGCACCACGGTCTGCGAGAAACGCGACCTGGCGGTGGCGGCGGCGGCCGCGATCACCTACCTCAGCAGCGGCGGCGGCAACCGGCTGGGCGCCCTGATCGCCACCGGCGCCACGATGACCCGGGTTCCGGCGCGCTCCGGGCGGATGCACGAGCAGACGCTGCTGCGCACGATCGCGACCACCCCCCGGGCGCCGGTCGGGGTGCGTGGGGATCTGGCGGTGGCCATCGACGCGCTGCGCCGTCCGCAACGCCGCCGCGGGATGGCGGTGATCATCAGCGATTTCCTCGGCCCGATCAACTGGACGCGGCCGCTGCGCGCGATCGCCGGCCGTCACGAAGTCCTGGGTATCGAGGTGCTCGATCCCCGTGATGTCGAGCTGCCCGACGTCGGCGAAGTCGTCTTGCAGGACGCCGAATCCGGGGTGGTTCGGGAGTTCACCATCGACCCCCAGCTGCGCGAGGATTTCGCCAGGGCGGCGGCCGCGCACCGCGCCGACGTCAGAAACACCTTCCGCGGCTGCGGGGCACCGCTGCTGTCGCTGCGCACCGACCGCGATTGGATCGCCGACATCGTCCGCTTCGTCACGTCCCGCCGCCGCGGGGCCCTGGCGGGCCGGCAATGATCTCGCGGCCGACCCCCCGGCCCCGGGGCGCCGCCGGACCGTCGGCGACCCCGGCGGGCATGACCACCGCGACGGGACCGGCATGACGCTGCCGCTGCTCGGGCCGATGACCCTGTCCGGTTTCGAGCACCCGTGGTTTTTCCTGTTTCTGCTGGTCGTGCTCGCGCTGGTGGCGCTGTACATCATCATGCAGGTGGCGCGGCACCGGCGCATGCTGCGGTTCGCCAACATGGAGCTGCTGGAACGCGTTGCGCCCAATCTGCCCGGCCGGTGGCGTCACCTGCCGGCGGTGCTGCTGGTGTGCTCGTTGCTGCTGTTGACGATCGCGATGGCGGGGCCGACCCACGACATCCGCATTCCCCGCAACCGCGCGGTGGTCATGCTGGTGATCGACGTGTCCCAGTCGATGCGGGCCACCGATGTGGAACCCAACCGGATGGTCGCCGCGGAGATCGCGGCCAAAGACTTCGCCGGGGAGCTGACCCCCGGCATCAACCTCGGGCTGGTCGCCTATGCCGGCACCGCGACGGTTCTGGTGCAACCGACGACCAACCGGGAGGCGGTCAAAGCCGCCCTCGACAAGCTGCAGTTCGCCGACCGCACCGCCACCGGCGAGGCCATCTTCACCGCGCTGCAGGCCATCGCCACGGTGGGCGCGGTGATCGGCGGCGGCGACACCCCGCCGCCGGCGCGCATCGTGTTGTTCTCCGACGGCAAGGAAACCGTGCCGACCAACCCCGACAACCCCAAGGGGGCCTTCACCGCCGCCCGCACCGCCAAGGACCAGGGCGTGCCGATCTCAACCATCTCGTTTGGCACCCCCTACGGCTTCGTGGAGATCAACGGCCAGCGCCAGCCGGTGCCGGTGGACGACACCACCATGAAAAAGGTCGCCGAGCTCTCCGGTGGACAGGCCTACAACGCCTCCAACCTGCAGGAGCTCAAGCAGGTCTATGCGAACCTGCAGCAGCAGATCGGCTACGAGACCATCAAGGGCGACGCCAGTGTCGGCTGGCTGCGGCTGGGTTCGCTGGTGCTGGCGCTGGCCGGGCTGGCGGCGCTGCTGATCAACCGGCGGCTGCCCGGGTAACGGCACACCGGCGCGCGGTGGCGCCGTCGCCCGGCACGCGATTTCGGCCCGGCCCCGCCCAGGCGATAAGTTGGCGGGGTGACCGACACCGCCACCGAACAAGCCACCGACACCGCCACCGAACAAGTCACCGAACAAGCCACCGCGGGTGTCCCGAGCGCGAGCCGGCCCGCGTTCGTGTCCCGCTCGGTACTGGTCACCGGCGGCAACCGGGGCATCGGGCTGGCGGTGGCGCGCCGGCTGGCCGCCGACGGGCACCGGGTGGCGGTGACCCACCGGGCCTCCGGCCCCCCCGACGGGCTCTTCGGTGTGGAGTGCGACGTCACCAGCTACCAGGCCGTCGACGCCGCGTTCGGCGCCGTCGAGGAGCATCAGGGCCCGGTGGAGGTGCTGGTGGCCAACGCCGGCATCACCTCCGACATGCTGATCATGCGGATGACCGAGGAGCAGTTCCAAAAGGTCATCGACGCAAACCTGACCGGGGTGTTTCGGGTCGTCAAGCGGGCGTCGCGCAACATGGTCAAAAAACGCTTCGGCCGGCTGATCTTCATGGGATCGGTGGTCGGGCTCACCGGCCTGCCCGGGCAGGCCAACTACGCGGCGTCCAAGGCCGGATTGATCGGGATGGCCCGCTCGCTGACCCGCGAGCTGGGATCGCGGTCGATCACCGCCAACGTGGTGGCCCCCGGCTTCATCGACACCGAAATGACCCGGGCCATGGACCCCAAATACCAGGAAATGGCCCGGCAGGCGATCCCGTTGGGCCGCATCGGCACGCCCGAGGAGGTCGCCGGTGTCGTCAGTTTCCTGGCTTCTGAAGACGCCGGCTACATCTCCGGCGCGGTGATCCCCGTCGACGGCGGCGCCGGGATGGGCCATTAGGCCCCCGGAGCACCCAAGGGCTTTCGCACAACCGAGGACGGATATGGCAGGACTGCTGGAAGGCAAGCGAATTCTGGTCACCGGGATCATCACCGACGCGTCGATCGCGTTTCACATCGCCCGGGTGGCCCAGGAGCAGGGCGCGCAGCTGGTGTGCACCGGCTACGACCGGTTGCGGCTGATCGACCGCATTCTCGGCCGGCTCCCGCAAAAGCCGCCGCTGCTGGAACTCGACGTGCAAAACGAAGAGCATCTGGCCACGCTGGCCGAACGGGTGATCGCCGTCATCGGCGAGGGCAACCAGCTCGACGGGGTGGTGCACTCGATCGGCTACATGCCGGCCAGCGGGATGGGGCTCTCGCCGTTTCTGGACGCGCCGTTCGAGGACGTTGCGAAAGGCATTCACATCTCGGCCTATTCGTACGCGTCGCTGGCCAAGGCGCTGCTGCCGATCATGAGTCCGGGCAGCGCCATCGTGGGCATGGATTTCGACCCGAGCCGGGCGATGCCGGCTTACAACTGGATGACGGTCGCCAAGAGCGCGCTGGAGTCGGTGAACCGGTTCGTCGCCCGCGAAGCCGGGCGCTACAAGGTGCGATCGAACCTTGTTGCGGCCGGGCCGATCCGGACGCTGGCGATGGCCGCGATCGTCGGGGGAGCCCTCGGCGCCGAGGCCAGCGAGCAGATGCACCTGCTCGAACAGGGCTGGGACCAGCGGGCGCCCATCGGCTGGGACATGAAGGACGCGACCCCGGTCGCCAAGACGGTCTGTGCGGTGCTCTCGGACTGGTTGCCGGCCACCACCGGGGACATCATCTACGCCGACGGCGGTGCGCACACTCAACTGCTGTGAGCGCCATGTGTTTCGACGCGGTCCTGCTGCTGTCGTTCGGCGGTCCGGAGGGTCCGCGCCAGGTCCGGCCTTTCCTGGAGAACGTCACCCGCGGGCGCGGGGTGCCGCCGGAGCGCCTCGATGAAGTCGCCCGGCACTACCTGCATTTCGGCGGGGTGTCACCCCTCAACGCGATCAACCGCGCGCTGGTCGCCGAGATCCGGGCCGAGCTGGCCGGGCGCGGCTCGGACATGCCGGTGTACTTCGGTAACCGCAACTGGGCACCCTATGTTGAAGACGTCGTCGCAACCATGCGCGACAACGAGGTTCGCCGGGCAGCGGTGTTCACGACGTCGGCGTACAGCGGGTATTCCAGCTGCACCCGGTACGTCGAGGACATCGCGCGGGCCCGCCGGGTGGCCGGCCTGGGGGCACCCGAGCTGGTGAAGCTGCGCCCCTACTTCGACCATCCGCTGTTCGTCGAGATGTTCGCCGACGCCGTCGCCGCGGCGGCCGGGACCCTGCCCGAGGAGCTGCGCGGCGACGCGCGGCTGGTGTTCACCGCGCATTCGGTTCCGGTGGCCGCCGACCAGTGCTTCGGCCCCCGGCTTTACAGTCGCCAAGTTGCTTATGCCACAAGTCTTGTCGCTGAAGCAGCCGGATACGTCGACTACGACTTGGTGTGGCAGTCGCGGTCGGGGCCGGCGGAGATCCCGTGGCTGGGGCCGGATGTCGCCGAGCACCTGCGGGCACTGGCCGGCACCAAGGCCGTCATCGTCTGCCCGATCGGTTTCGTCGCCGACCACATCGAGGTGGTGTGGGATCTCGACCACGAGCTGCGTTCGCTCGCCGAAGCGGCCGGCATGGCGTTCGCCCGGGCCGGCACGCCGAACGCCGACCCGCGGCTGGCCCGGCTGGCCGTCGACCTGATCGACGAACTGCGCTACGGCCGCCCGCCGGCCCGGGTGGCGGGCCGCGATCCGGTGCCCGGGTGCGCGGCCAGCGTCAACGGCGCGTCGTGCCGGCCGCCGCACTGTGTGGCGCAGCAGGGCTGATCGGCCCGTCAGCCCTGCCAGGCGGACCGCAGAATCGCGCCGACTGCGGCCATCCGTGCCGCGCGGACCACGGCGATCAACGGCCGCAGCGCCTCGCCGGCGAGCTGCGCCTCCGAGGACGACAGCGTGCGGATCGGCAGGCAGCCGGCGGTGCCGGCAACCCCGGGCGCGCGGGTCAGCCCGGCGCTGATCGCGATGATCGCCTCGACGTGCGCCGCGTTCTCCAGCACGCGCAACGCCCGCGACGGCGCGTGGTCGGGAACCCGGTGCCGGCGCGAGGATTCCAGCAGTTGCGTGATCAGGACCCGCGGATCGGCGCGCTCCTCGGAGTCTCTGAAGCCGAGGGCGCCCAGCGCGTCCGCGGCCGAGCGCACCGCCGAGCGCAGGGCGTATTCGGCCTCGCCCAACCCCTGCTGGTCGGGCGCCGGGGCGCCGGGCAGCGAATACACCGTCCAGGACAGCGCGCGCAATTCGGGAATGCCGGTGCGCTGGTCCGCGTCGGCGTCGTCGAACTCCGGAACCAGCCCGACGGCCACCGTGGGATCGACGGGGTCGCTCACGATCACCGCCTCACCGGCGCTCAGCGCGTCGCGCTCGAACTGGGTGCCCGCGGGCAGTCCGCGCACATCGCCGGGCACCGGCAGCACCACGCCGATCGAGGGCGCCGCCGTCGCCGACCGCCCGGCGGCCGTCCGCAGCGTCTGCAGCAGCGACACCGCGCCCGCGTCGTCGACATCGGGCCACGGCAGCCCGGTGTGCCCCGCCGCGACCGCATCGTAAGCGATGACCGAGTGTGTTGGCGCCCAACGTGATAAAGCGTCGAGCACATCGTCGGGCGCGGCCTTGCCGGCGAGCCAGGCGTTGGCCCACACCGACAGCGAGACACTGGGGCACCACATGATCCCGCAGTCTAGTTGTTCACCCTGATCCGGGCTGATCACGCGATATCCTGGCCGCATGCCCGCGGACGTGATCTGGCTGATCTTCGCGGTGGGGCTGGCCGGCGCCGAGGCGCTGACCGGGGACATGTCTTTGCTGATGCTCGGCGGCGGAGCGCTGGCCGCGGCCGCCGGCAGTTGGCTGCTGGGCACCCCGGTCTGGGCCGACGGGGTGGTGTTTTTGGTGGTGTCGCTGCTGCTGCTGGTGCTGGTGCGCCCGGCGCTGCGGCGCCGGCTGACCCCGGCGAGCGGGGTGCGGACCGGCGTGCAGGCACTGGAGGGAAAAAGCGCGCTGGTCGTCGGCCGGGTCGACCGGGACGAAGGCCAGGTGAAGCTCGACGGGCAGGTATGGACGGCGCGGCCGTTCAACGACGGCGACGTCTATGAGCCCGGTGAGCTGGTGACCGTGATGCACATCGACGGCGCCACCGCGGTGGTCTGGAAGAACGCCTAGCGCCGGGGACGGCGCCAAGAACCGGCGTACGGCGGCAAGGAGGAACCACGGTGCACACTACGGTAACCGGTCTGGTGTTGCTGGCTTTCCTGGTGATTTTCGCCGTCATCGTGGTGGCCAAATCGATCGCGCTGATCCCGCAGGCCGAGGCCGCGGTGATCGAACGGCTGGGCCGCTACAGCCGTACGGTCAGCGGCCAGCTGACGCTGCTGGTGCCGTTCATCGACCGGATCCGGGCCCGGGTCGACCTGCGCGAGCGGGTGGTGTCGTTCCCGCCGCAGCCGGTGATCACCGAGGACAACCTGACCCTCAACATCGACACGGTGGTCTATTTTCAGGTCACCAACCCGCAGGCGGCGGTCTATGAGATCAGCAACTACATCGTCGGGGTCGAACAGCTGACCACCACGACGCTGCGCAACGTCGTCGGCGGCATGACCCTGGAGCAGACCCTGACCTCGCGCGAGGTGATCAACAGCCAGCTTCGCGGTGTGCTCGACGAGGCGACCGGGCGGTGGGGCCTGCGGGTGGCGCGGGTGGAGCTGAAGGCCATCGACCCGCCGCCATCGATTCAGGCGTCGATGGAAAAGCAGATGAAGGCCGACCGGGAGAAGCGGGCGATGATCCTGACCGCCGAAGGCGCCCGAGAGTCGGCGATCAAGCAGGCCGAGGGGCAAAAGCAGGCGGAGATCCTGGCGGCCGAAGGCGCCAAGCAGGCGGCGATCCTGGCGGCCGAGGCCGAGCGGCAATCCCGGATCCTGCGCGCCCAGGGCGAGCGGGCCGCGACCTATCTGCAGGCCCAGGGCCAGGCCAAGGCGATCGAGAAGGTGTTCGCCGCGGTCAAGGCCGGCCGGCCCACCCCCGAGCTGCTGGCCTACCAGTACCTGCAGGTGTTGCCGCAGTTGGCCCGGGGCGAGTCCAACAAGGTGTGGGTGGTACCCAGCGATTACGGGTCCGCGCTGCAGGGGTTCACCAGGCTGCTGGGCACCCCCGGCGAGGACGGGGTGTTTCGCTACCAGCCGCCGCCGGTCGATGAGGAGCGGCCGCCCAAGCCCGAGGACGACAGCGAGGAGGTTGCCGACTGGTTCAGCACCCAGACCGATCCGGCGATCGTGCAGGCGGTGGCCGACGCCGAGGCGCAGGCCCGCGCACCGGCCGACGGCGTGATCGAGGCGCCGGGGGTGGACTCATGAGCGCGCTGACGTCTTCGAAAACCTATGTGGCGCTGGCCGCCTTTCAGGCCGGTGACGCCGCGGCATGCGCGATCCCGGTGCCGTATATCACCAAAACCCTTGACAATCTTGGGGTTCCGCCGGAAATCCGATGGATTCTCCCGGTGGTCAAGGCGGCGGCCGCGCTTGGCTTGTTGTCGGTGTTCCGCTTTCCCGGGCTGGCGAGGCTGACGACAGCGATGCTGACGCTGTATTTCGTGCTGGCGGTCGGCGCGCACGTCCGGGCCCGGGATCGGGTGGTCAACGCCATCCCGGCGGCGGTGTTGCTGGTGACGTTCGCGGCGATGACGGCGAAGGGACCTGCACGCGCGGCTTAGCCGGCGCCCGGAACGGCGACCGCACACCTGATGCCCGGCGTCTGGCTTATCCGCCGATCCAGCGTCAGCAACGGCGCCGCCAGGATCTCCGCCAGGGCAACATATGCGGCGTCGTAGACGGACATGGTGGCACGTAGCTCCCACACGCGGGTCGCCAGCACCTCGTAAGGCCACAGGTCCACCGGCAGCTCGAGCAGATCGGCGTGCGCTTGAGTGGCCGGGTCCGCGCTCGCCATCGCAGTTCTCAACCCGCTGTGGGCCTACCCGGGCCGTGGGCCGGTGTCGGACCGGTGCGGCGCACGCCGGCGGTGGTGGCGGATCTCGTAGCCGAGCACGGCCACCCCCACGGCCGCCGTGCACAGCGACACCAGGAACAGCAGCGGGCTGACGTGGCCGGTGAGCGCGTCGCCGAGGATCACCACGGCGGCGGTGCCGGGGATCAGGCCGGCCAGGGTCGCCAGGGTGTAGGGCAGCACCCGCACCGCCGAGGCGCCGGCGGCATAGTTGAGCACCGAGAACGGCACCGCGGGGATCAGCCGCAACGACAGGATCGCCGGCCAGCCGCGCTCCCGCAGCCGCGAATCCAGCCGGTCGACGGCCTGGTGGCGCACCAGTCGGCTCAACTGCCAGCCGGCCGCGCGCACCAGCACCAGCGCGATCACCGCGCTGACCGCGCTGGCGGTCACGGCGAGCACCACGCCCAGCAGCGGACCGAACAGCAGGCCCGCCCCCAGCGTGAACGCGGTGCGGGGAAACGGCAGCACGGTGATGGCGATGTGCGCGGCCAAAAACGCCACCGGAAACCACGGGCCCGCCGACCTCGCCCAGTCACGCAGCTGCACCGCGGTGGGCAGCGGTACGACCAGCGCCACCGCCACCGCGAGCGCCATCGCCACGGCGGTGGTGACGATGCGCCGCCGGGACAGCTGACGCGCCACCGCGAGGACGGCGGTGGCGACACCGCGCACGGTGTCGCCCGGCGTGCAGGTGGCGCGGGCCGTCACGGTCTCAGGCTACGGGGCGCGGGTGAACATCGCGGATCCCGTCGCCGGTGTTTCGCCGCTGCCGGCGCCGTCGTCGCACCTCACCTCACCGCAACGGCAGCCGAAGCCATCGATTAGCCTCGGTGACACCGAAACAAACGGGACAACAGGCAGTGATCTGCTGCGACGACAGGAGCCGCCGGTGTCGGTAGAGGTGTCCGCCGAGCGCGCGGAGCTGGTGCGGGCCCGCGCCCGATGGCGCACGGCGGTGGCCGGGGTGCTGGCCAAAGGCACGGCGCACCACCCCAGGGATTTCGGGGACCAGCCCGAACGGCTGTTAGACACCGCGACCTATGAGGGCTTCGCGATTCACGCGCTCTACACCGGCCTGGACGAGCTGCCCGAGCCGCCGCTGCCCGGCGAGTGGCCGTTTGTGCGCGGCGCCGACGCGCGTCGCGACGTCAACCGCGGCTGGAAGGTCGCCGAGGCGTTTCCGGGCGAGGGTGGTGAGGACAACGCCGCGGTGCTGGCCGCGCTGGCCAGCGGCGTGAGTGCCCTGGTGTTGCGGGTGGGCCCCGAGGGGATCCCGGCGGGCCGGTTGGACCGGGTGCTCGAAGGGGTCTATTTGGAGCTGGTACCGCTGATCCTGCAGGCCGGCGCCGACTACCCGGCGGCGGCCGACGCCGTACTGGCCCTGGTGTCCGGCCTGGATCCGGATAAGACCACGACACTGTCGGTCGACTTGGGCGCCGACCCGCTGACCGGCGCGCTGAGCGGCCGCGACGCCCCGTCGGTCGGCGAGGTGGCCGCCGTCGCCAGGACAGCGGCCGGGCGGCGCGGCGTGCGGGCGGTCACCATCGACGGCCCCGCCTTTCACAACCTGGGCTCCAACGCCGCCTGGGAACTCGCCGGCAGCATCGCCGCCGCGGTGGCCTACCTGCGGGTGCTCTGCGAGTCCGGGCTGGCCGTCTCCGATGCTTTGCGCCAGATCAGCTTCCGTCTCGCCGCCGACGACGACCAGTTCATGACGATCGCGAAATTCCGTGCTGCACGCCAACTCTGGGCGCGCGTGGCCGAGGTTGTCGGCGCCCCCGAGGACGGCGCGGCCGTCGTGCACGCCGAGACGTCGTTGCCGATGATGACCCGGCGCGACCCGTGGGTGAACATGCTGCGGATCACGCTGGCGGCCTTCGGGGCCGGCGTCGGCGGCGCCGACACGGTACGGGTGTTGCCGTTCGACGTGGCCATCCCGGGCGGCCACCCGGAGATGGGGCCGAGCTTCGCCCGGCGGATCGCCCGCAACACCCAGCTGCTGCTGCTGGAAGAGTCCCACATCGGGCGGGTGCTGGATCCGGCCGGCGGGTCGTGGTATGTCGAGGACCTCACCGGGCAGCTGGCCCGGCAGGCCTGGCAGCATTTCCAGGCCATCGAGGCGCGCGGCGGATTCGCCGCGGCCCGCGGCTATGTGGCCGGGCAAATCGCGCAAGTGGCGGCGCGCCGCAGCGACGATATCGCGCATCGGCGCACCGCGATCACCGGCGTCAACGAATACCCGAACCTGGCCGAACCCCCGCTGCCACCGGGTGATTCGACGGTCGGAAGCTATGCGGCGCAGTTCGAGGCCTTACGGGACCGTTCCGACGCCTTTTTGCGGCGCACCGGGTCGCGCCCGCGGGTGCTGCTGTTGCCGTTGGGCCCGCTGGCCGAACACAACAGCCGGGCCACGTTCGCGGTGAACCTGTTGGCTTCCGGCGGCATCGAGGCGATCAACCCGGGTCCGGTCGAGGCATCCGGTGTCGCGCAGGCGGTGTCGGCGGCCGGATCGCCCGCCGTCGCGGTGATTTGTGGAACCGATAAACGCTACCGCGAGGAGGTCGCCGACGTGGTCCGGGCGGCCCGTCGCGCCGGCGTGGCGCGGATCTACCTCACCGGGCCGCAGAAGGCGCTGCACGGCACCCCCGACGGTGACCGCCCCGACGACTACCTGACAGCGAAAATCAATGCCGTAGAAACACTCTCGAACCTGCTCACCCGATTGGGAGCCTAGCCATGACCATCCATGATGTCGTCGGCCAGCCGAACTCGTCGGCCCGGCCCGTGGTGGGCAGTTTCGCCGACGTTCCGCTCGCCGGCGAGCGCACCGGCCGGCCCGCCGCCGAGGCCGGGGTGACAACGCTGGTGGCCGGCCTGGCGGCGGCACACGGCTACGCACCGGAGCAGCTGACCTGGCACACCCCGGAAGGCATCGCCGTCAAACCGGTCTACATCGCCGCCGATCGGGATACCGCGGTCGCCGAGGGCTATCCGCTGCACACCTTCCCCGGTGAGCCCCCCTACATCCGCGGGCCGTATCCGACGATGTATGTCAACCAGCCCTGGACCATTCGTCAATACGCCGGGTTTTCCACCGCGGCGGACTCGAACGCGTTCTACCGCCGCAACCTCGCCGCCGGCCAGAAGGGGCTGTCGGTGGCCTTCGACCTGGCGACCCACCGCGGCTATGACTCCGATCACCCCAGGGTGCAAGGTGATGTCGGAATGGCCGGGGTGGCAATCGATTCCATTCTCGACATGCGCCAGCTGTTCGACGGTATCGACCTGTCGAAAGTCTCGGTGTCGATGACCATGAACGGGGCGGTGCTGCCGGTGCTGGCGCTTTACGTGGTCGCCGCCGAGGAGCAGGGGGTGCCGCCGGAGAAACTGTCCGGCACCATTCAGAACGACATTCTCAAAGAGTTCATGGTCCGCAACACCTACATCTACCCGCCCAAGCCGTCGATGCGGATCATCTCCGACATCTTCGCCTACACCAGCGCCAAGATGCCGAAGTTCAACTCCATCTCGATTTCCGGCTACCACATGCAAGAAGCCGGCGCCACCGCGGATTTGGAACTGGCATATACCCTGGCCGACGGTGTGGAATACATCAAGGCCGGGTTGGACGCGGGCTTGCACATCGACCAGTTCGGCCCGCGGCTGTCGTTCTTCTGGGGTATCGGGATGAACTTTTTCATGGAGGTCGCCAAACTGCGTGCCGGGCGGCTGCTGTGGAGTGAACTGGTCGCCCAGTTCAAGCCGGAGAACCCCAAATCGCTGTCACTGCGCACCCACTCGCAGACCTCGGGCTGGTCGCTGACGGCCCAGGACCCGTTCAACAATGTGGCACGCACCTGCATCGAGGCGATGGCCGCCACCCAGGGCCACACCCAGTCGCTGCACACCAACGCGCTGGACGAGGCGCTGGCGCTGCCCACCGACTTCTCCGCGCGGATCGCCCGCAACACCCAATTGCTGCTGCAGCACGAGTCCGGCACCACCAGGCCGATCGACCCGTGGGGCGGGTCATATTACGTGGAGTGGCTGACCCACCGGCTGGCGCAACGCGCCCGGGTGCACCTGGCCGAGGTGGCCGAGTACGGCGGCATGGCCCAGGCCATCGGCGCGGGCATCCCCAAGCTGCGCATCGAGGAAGCCGCCGCGCGCACCCAGGCCCGCATCGACTCCGGGCAGCAACCCGTGATCGGGGTGAACAAATATCGGGTGGCCGAAGAGCAGCGGATCGAGGTGCTCAAGGTCGACAACAGCCGGGTGCGCGCGGAACAGCTGGCCAAACTGCAAGAGCTGCGTGCGACCCGGGACCAGGACCGGGTGCAGGCGGCGCTGGCGGAGCTGACTCGCGCTGCCGCGGCGCAGGGCAAGGCCGGGCCCGACGGGCTGGGAAACAACCTGCTGGCGCGCGCGATCGACGCGGCCCGGGCCAAGGCCACCGTCGGGGAGATCTCCGACGCGCTGGAAAAGGTGTACGGCCGTCATCAGGCGGAGATCCGCACCCTGACCGGTGTCTACCGGGACGAGGCCGGAAAGGTGAGCAATATTTCCCAAGCCAGCGAGCTGGTGGCGAAGTTCGCCGAGGCCGACGGGCGCCGTCCCCGGATTCTGGTGGCCAAGATGGGCCAGGACGGTCATGACCGCGGCCAGAAGGTGATCGCAACGGCCTTCGCCGACATCGGGTTCGATGTCGATGTGGGCCCGTTGTTTTCCACACCCGAAGAAGTGGCCCGCCAGGCCGCCGACAACGATGTGCACGTGATTGGGGTGTCCTCGTTGGCCGCCGGCCACCTCACCCTGGTGCCCGCGCTGCGTGACGCGCTGGTGCAGGTGGGCCGGCCAGACATCATGATCGTGGTCGGCGGTGTCATCCCGCCCGGCGACTACCAGGAGCTCTACGATGCCGGCGCCGCCGCCATCTTCCCGCCCGGAACGGTGATCGCCGACGCTGCAATCGGCTTGCTGCACAAGCTTGCCGACCGGTTGGGCTACACCCTGTAGATATGACGGCCGGTAACGGCGACGCCGTCGAGCAGTTGGCGGACGGCGTTCGCCACGGTGACCGGGCGGCGCTGGCGCGGGCGATCACGTTGGTGGAGTCCACCCGCGCCGACCACCGGGAGCGGGCACAGCAGCTGCTGCTGATGCTGACGCCGCACTCCGGCGCTGCGCATCGGGTGGCCATTACCGGGGTTCCCGGCGTGGGCAAGTCGACGGCGATCGAGGCGCTGGGCGGGTATGTGATCGAGCACGGCCATCGGGTGGCGGTGCTGGCCGTCGACCCGTCGTCGACCCGCACCGGCGGATCGATACTGGGCGATAAAACCCGGATGGCGCGGTTGGCGGTGCACCCGGACGCCTACATCCGGCCGTCGCCGACGTCCGGCACCCTCGGCGGGGTGACCAAGGCCACCCGGGAGACCATCGTGTTGCTCGAAGCCGCCGGGTTTGACGTGATCCTGATCGAAACCGTCGGGGTGGGCCAGTCCGAGGTGGCGGTGGCCACCATGGTCGACACGTTCGTGTTACTGACCCTGGCGCGCACCGGTGATCAGTTGCAGGCCATCAAAAAAGGTGTCCTCGAGCTGGCCGACATCGTCGTGGTGAACAAGGCCGATGGTGAGCATCTGGTCGAGGCGCGGTTAGCCGCGCGTGAGCTGACCACCGCGCTTCGGCTGGTTCATCAGGGTGAAACACTGTGGCGGCCACCGGTTCTGATTATGAGTGCGGTGGAGGGAACCGGGCTGGCGCAGCTGTGGGAGGCGATCGAGCGGCACCGCCGGGTGCTCACCGACGCCGGGGAGTTCGAGGCCCGCCGGCGCGCGCAGCAGGTCGACTGGACCTGGCAGCTGGTGCGCGACGCGGTGCTCGAGGAGGTGCTGGCCAACCCCGCGGTGCGTAACTCCCGCGCCGAGGTGGAGCGCCGCGTGCGCAACGGAGAGCTGACCCCGGTCCTGGCGGCTCAGCAAATACTGAGAATTGCTCAGGCTAAAGAAAGCCTAACAGAAAGATAACTTAAGTTTTCTTTGCCAGTCGCGAGGGTAAATTCGGCAGATGTGAAGCGGGAAACCCGTGACGATCGCCGGGCCGTGCTTCCCCGCGGTGTTCACGGCGCGGCGGACCCGCGCTTCGCCTGCGCGGTGCACAGCTTTGCCAGCCTGTTCCCGGGGCGCCGCTTCGGCGGCGGGGCGCTGGCGGTGTACCTCGACGGGGAACCCGTCGTCGACGTGTGGACCGGCTGGTCGGACCGGGCCGGTCAGGCGCCGTGGTCTGCGGACACCGGCGCCATGGTGTTCTCGGCGACCAAGGGGATGGCCGCCACCGTCATCCACCGGCTGGTGGATCGGGGACTGATCGACTACGACACCCCGGTTGCTCACTACTGGCCGGAGTTCGGCGCGAACGGTAAATCGGCGATCACCGTTCGCCAGGTGATGAGCCACCGCGCCGGTTTGTCACGGTTGAACGGCGCCACCCGTGAGGACTTGCTGGACCATAAGCTCATGGAACAGCGGCTGGCCGCCGCCCCCGCGGGACGCCTGCTCGGCAAACCCGCCTACCACGCGCTGACCTACGGCTGGCTGATCTCCGGGCTGGCGCGCGCGGTCACCGGCAAGGGCATGCGCGAGCTGATCCGCGAGGAGCTCGCCGCGCCGCTGGCCACCGATGGCCTGCACCTGGGCCGGCCGCCGGTGCAGGCGCCCACCCAGCCCGCGCAGATCATCATGCCGCAGAGCGGCATCGCCAATCCGGTGTTCAACTGCCTGGCACCCAGGATCGCCGCGCTGCAGGCATCGGCCGGATTTGGCGCCGTCTACTTTCCGGGAATGAAAGCTGTTGTGCAGGGGGATATTCCGCTGCTCGACGGCGAGATACCGGCGGTGAACGGGGTGGCGACGGCACGCGCGCTGGCCCGGATGTACGGCGCGATCGCCAACGGCGGCCGGATCGACGGCTACCGGTTCTTGTCGCCCGGCCTGGTGGCGCGCCTGACCGATCGGGCGGGCCCACGGCTGGACCGAAACCTGTTCGTGCCGGTGGGTTTTCACCTCGGCTATCACACGATGCCGATTCCCGGGCTGATGCCGGGGTTCGGCCACGCCGGGCTGGGTGGCTCACTGGGCTGGGCCGACCCGTCGAGCGGGCTGGCGTTCGCGTTCGTGCATAACCGGCTGCTCTCGCCGTTGGTGCTGCTGGATCACACCGGGTTCGTCGCCCTGCACGCGATGATCCGCCGGGGCGCCGCCCTGGCCCGCCAGCACGGGTTTCACCGGGTGCCCGACTTCGGGACGCCGTTGCGCGAGCCGGGAGCCGCGGCGGGCTAACCGCGTCGGGCGTCTGCCAGCCGCTCGCACAGCAGCCCCGCTAAACCACGGATGGTGATGGTGCTGAAGTCGGTGGCGGCGAGCCGGACTCCGGTTTCGGTTTCGACGCGGGTGCGCAGTTCGAGGGCGGCCAGCGAGTCCAGCCCGTATCCGGCAAGCGGCCGGTCGGGATCGATGCTGCGCCGCAGGATCCGGCTGACCTGCTCGGAGATCAGATGCCGCAGCCGGGTGGGCCACTCGTCGATGGGCAGCTCCGCCAGCTCGGCACGCAGTTTGGTGGTTCCCGCAGGGGACTGCCCGCCGGAGCGGAACGCTTCGGCGAAGGGGCTGTGTTGGGCCAGGGTGGTCAACCACGGCGCGCCGGTGAAGGGCGCATATCCGCTGTAGGCACGGTCGTGGCGCAGCAACGCCTCGAATGCGTAGGCCCCCTCCTCGGGGGTGATGGCGAGGTCGGCGGCCCCGGCCGGGGCGGTGGCGCGCCCGATCCGGGCCCAGGGGCCCCAGGCGATCGCGGTGGCCGGCAGGCCCTGAGCCCGTCGCCACCAGGTGAAGGCATCCAGCCAGCTGTTGGCCGCGGCGTAAGCCCCCTGCCCGGGCGCGCCCACCAGGGCGGCCGCCGACGAGAACGAGCAGAACCAGTCCAACGGCTGGCCGGCGGTGGCGGTGTGCAGGTTCCACGCGCCGCGCACCTTGGGCGCCCAGTCCCGGTCGAGCAGGTCCTCGCTGATCTCGGCCACGGCGGCGTCCTCGGTCACCGCCGCCAGATGCAGCACACCGCGAACCGCGCGCCCGGTGGCGGTCGCCACCGCCACCAGCCGCGCGGCGGTGTCGGCCCGGGTGACATCCCCGCACTCCACTACCACCTCGGCGCCCGTCTCGCGCATCCGCTCGATGGCCCGCAACCCCTCCGGGGTTGGCCGGGAGCGTGAGCACAGCACGATACGCCCGCAGCCGCCGGTGGCCATTTTCCCGGCCAGAAACAGCCCCAGGCCGCCCAGGCCCCCGGTGATGATGTAGGCGCCGTCGCCGCGGAAGGCCCGGACCTGTGCGGGGGGCACCACCACCCGATTGCACCCGGTATGCGGGATGTCGAGCACCAGTTTGCCGACGTGGCGGGCGTCGCTGATCAGCCGGATGGCGGCGGCGGCGTCGGCCAGCGGGTAGCGGGTGCTGTGCGGCACCGGCAGCGAGCCGTCCGCGACCAGCCGATACACCGTGCTCACCACATCGCGCAGCCGGTCGGGATCGCTGGCGGACAGCAGCCCCAGGTCGACGCCGTAGAACGCCAGGTTGCGCCGGAACGGGAGGAGCCCCAACCGGGTGTCGCCGTAGATATCGCGTTTGCCGATCTCGATGAAGCGGCCGCCCGGCGCCAGCAATTCCAGCCCGGCCCGCTGGGCGGCGCCGGTGACCGAGTTGAGCACGATGTCCACCCCGTAGCCCGCGGTGTCACGACGGATCGCCTCGGCGAACTCCAGGCTGCGCGAGTCGTAAACATGCGCAATGCCCATCTCGCGCAGCAATTGCCGACGCTGCTCGCTGCCAGCGGTGGCGAAGATGTCCGCCCCCGCGGCGCGGGCGATCGCGATCGCCGCCTGCCCCACGCCCCCGGTCGCGGAATGGATCAACACCCGATCACCGGCCTTGATCCGGGCCAGCTCGTGCAGGCCGTAGTAGGCGGTGGCGTGCGGGGTGGTCACCGCCGCCGCGAGCGCGTCGGAAAGCCCGGCCGGCAGCGCCACGGCCAGGCGGGCGTCGCAGGTCAGAAAGGTGCCCCAGCAGCCGCCGGCGGCGAACCCGCCGACGTGATCACCCACCTTGAGGCCGGCCACGTCGGGCCCGACGGCGGTCACCACTCCGGCGAAATCGGTGCCCAGCTCCGGCAGGCGCCCCTCGAGGGCGGGGTAACGTCCGAACGCGTGCAGCACATCGGCGAAGTTGACGCCGGACGCGGCGACGGCGACCTCGATCTGTCCCGGTCCCGGCGGAACCCGGTGGGCCGCAACCAGTTCCAGCGTGTCCAGATCACCGGGAACGCGGATCTGCAGGCGCATCCCGTCACGCTCCCGGTCGATGACGGTGGTTTGGCGTTCCTCGGGGCGCAGCGGGGCGGGGCACAGCCGCGCGGTGTACCAGGCGCCGTTGCGCCAGGCGGTCTCGTCTTCGTCGGAACCGCTGAGCAGCTGGCGCGCCAGCTGCTCAGCGTCGGTGCCGGCGTCGGTATCGATCTGGGTGGCGCGCACCAGGGGATGCTCGGTGCCGATCACCCGCAGCAGACCCCGTAACCCCGCCTGCTCCAGGTTGGCCACGTCGCCTGCCACGACGGTCTGGGCGTTGCGGGTCACGACGTACAGCCGCGGCAGCGCGCCGGGCATGTCGGCCAGCTCGCGGGTGATGCGCACCAGGTGGCACACGTACTCGCGGCCCAGCCGGGGGACGTCGTTTGCGGACTCCGCGCCGGCCGGACCGGTGAGCACCACCACACCGCTGAATTTGCCGGAGCGCAGCTGGTTTCGCAGCTGCTGAGCGCTCGAGGAGTGCTCGGCCTGCAGCGGCCAGAACATGCTGATGCAATGCGCGCCATGGCTTTTCAGGGCGTCGTTCAACGCCGCGGCCAGCGCGTCGACGGTGGTGGTGATCAGCAGCCAGGCCCCGGCGTGGCCGTGGTCGGCCTCCGGCGACGGGCGTTGCCGCCATTGGATGGCCAGCAACCGCTCGCCCAACAGCCGATCGTTGCGGGCCCGCTCGGATGCTCGGGTGCCCAACCGCAGCCCCCGCACGGAGACCAGGACCGCGCCGCGCTCGTCGAGCACGTCGACGTCGGCCTCGATGCGGGCAGCGGCAACCGTGGTGAGCCGAGCGTGGCAGTAGCGGGCGCCGCGGGCTGCGCCGTAAACGCGCAACCGCCCGACCCCCGCCGGCAACGCCGCCGCGTCCTCACCGAGGGCGCCGACGTCCGGATGGGCCGCCACGGACTGAAAGCAGGCGTCCAGCAGCGCCGGGTGCACCGCGTAGGCATCGTGTTGCGCACGGATCGGGCGGGGCAGCGCCACCTCGGCCACCACGGTGGCCGGTGTCGTCTCGCCGGTGTGCACCGCGATCAGCCCGCTGAATGCCCGGCCGTAGCGGACCCCGCGCAGCTGCAGGCGGGTGCGCACCTCGGCGCCGTCCTCCCGGCGGGGGTGCGCGGCGAGCAGCGCGGCGATGTCGTGTGCCGGTGGCGGCGTCTCATCTTGCACCACGCGCAAAACCGCGCCGGCAAGCCGCTCCCGCTCGCCGCCCCGGTCGGTTTCCACGGTGAAGTCGGCAACGCCGGGTGCGGTGACCGTCGCCGAGGTGGTGACCGTGGTCTGCTCCTCCAGCGGCAGCGCTTGCTCGAACCGGATGTCACGGACCTCGGCGGCCGGCCCCAGAACCGTGCGAGCCGCCGCCAGCGCCATTTCGCAGTACGCCGCCCCCGGCAGCACCGCCGCATCGCGGACTCGATGCTCGGCGAGCCAGGGTTGGGCGCCGGTGCCGATCTCGGCCTGCCACACGTGGCGTTCGGGATCCTCGGGAAGGCGCACATGAGCACCCAGCAGTGGATGGGCCGGCACGCTGCAACCGCCGGGCGCGGACGGTTCCCGATCGTCACGGCTCAACCACAGGCGGCGATGGGTCCACGTCGGCAGCGGCGGGTCCACCAGCCGGCCGTTGGGGTAAAGCACCGAAAAGTCCACCGCGGCACCGGAATTGTGCAGGTCGGCCACCAAGGCGCGCAGCCCGTGGGAGGGCTCGTGGTCCCGGTGCATGCCGGCCAGCACGGCCAGCGGCATCTCGAGGCTGGCGGCGGTCTGCTCGAGAGCATGGGTCAGCAGCGGGTGCGGCGCCAGTTCCGCGAAAACCCGGTAGCCGTCCTCCAACGCGGCTTGCACCGCGGTGGCGAAGCGCACCATGCGCCGCGTGTTGTCCGCCCAGTAGCGGGCATCGCACACCGGCTGCTCGCGCGGGTCGAACAGGGTGGTGGAGTAGAAGGGCACCTGCGGTGTCATCGGGTGCAGGTCGGAGAGGGCGTCCCGCAGCTCGTCGAGGATCGGGTCCAGCTGCGGGGAGTGAAAGGCGACGTCGGTGGGAACCACCCGGGCGGGCACGTCGCGCCGCTCCCAGACCGCCACCAGCTCCCGCACCGCCGGGGCGTCCCCGGCGATCACCGTGGACCGTGGCGAGGCCACGACCGCCACCACCACGTCGGTGATGCCACGGGCCATGAGTTCCGAAAGCACTTGCTGGGCAGGCAATTCCACCAACGCTGTGGCGCCGGCTCCGCAGACTCGGGACATCAGCCGCGAGCGGCGGCAGACCACGCGCACCCCGTCTTCCAGCGACAGCGCACCCGCGGCGACGGCCGCCGCGGCCTCGCCGAGGGAATGCCCGATCACCGCCCCCGGGCGCACCCCGTAGGCCTTCAGGGTGGCGGCCAGGGCGATTTGCATGGTGAACACCGCCGGCTGGATGCGGTCTTGACCGGTCACCACCTCGGCGGCCGTCACCGCCTCTCTCACCGAGAACCCGGCCTCGCGGGCGATCAGCGTTTCGGCTTGCGCGACGGTGGCAGCAAACACCGGCTCACGCGCCAGCAGGCCCGCGCCCATCGCCGCCCACTGGGAACCCTGCCCGGAAAACACCCACACCGGACCCCGGTCGTCCTGCCCGACCGCGGCCCGATACTCGATGTCACCCCCGGCGATGTCGCGCAGCGCGCCGGTGAGTTCCGCCCTGTCGCCCGCGAGGACGGTGGTGCGCACCGGCCGGTGTGCCCGCCGGCGCGCCAGGGTGTAGGCCAGGTCCGGCAACGCCACCTCCCCGTGGGCCGCCACCCAGTCGGCGAGCCGGCCGGCGCTGCGGCGCAGCTCCCCGGCCGAGGTGGATGACAGCGGGAACAGCAGGGGCGCCGCCGTCGGGTCGGGTTTTCCGTCGGGGTGCGCATCGGTTTCCGGGATTTCGGGGGCCTGCTCCACAATCGCGTGCACATTGGTTCCGGAGAGCCCATAGGCGGACACCGCCGCCCGCCGGGGCGCGTCACTGTTGCGCGGCCATGGTGTATTTTCTTGCGGCACAAAGAGGTTCGTCTTGATTCGGGTAAGCTCGTCGGGCAGCCGGGTGAAGTGCAGATTTCGTGGAATGACACCGTGGCGCACCGCGAGCACCGTCTTCAGCAGCCCCAGGGCGCCGGCGGCCGACTGGGTGTGCCCGAAGTTGGTCTTCACGGCGGCGAGCGCGCAGGGAGCGTCGATGCCGTACACCTCGGCGAGGCTGGTGTATTCGACGGGGTCGCCGCTGGGGATGCCGGCACCGTGTGCCTCCACCATGGCCACACTGCCCGCATCCACACCCGCAGCCGTCAGCGCCGCCCGATAGGCTGCGACCTGCGCGCCCCGTGACGGCGTGGCGATGTTGGCCGTGTGGCCGTCCTGATTGGCGGCGGTCGCGCGGATCACCGCCACAATCCGGTCACCGTCGCGCTGCGCATCCGATAGCCGCTTGAGCACCACCATCACGCAACCCTCGCCCGGCACAAACCCGTCCGCGGCGGCGTCGAAGGCGTGGCAGCGCCCGGTGGGCGACAGCAGGCCCTCGGCCGACCCCGCGGCCCACTTGCGCGGGTCCAGGGCCAGGGTGACGCCGCCGGCCAGGGCCAGGCCGCTTTCCCGCTCGTGCAGGCTGCGGCAGGCCAGGTGCACCGCCGTCAGGCTCGACGAACATGCGGTGTCCACCGTCAGCGCGGGGCCCCGCAGCCCCAGGGCGTAGGCGATCCGCCCGGACGCCAGGCTGAAGCTGGTGCCGGTAAACCCGTAGGGTTCGGCGAGGGCGTGCGCGTCGGCGGCCAGCAGCTGGTAGTCGCCGTGGGTCAACCCCACGAACACCCCGGTCGGCGAGCCGGCCAGCGTCCGCGGGGAAAGACCCGCGTGCTCGACGGCCTCCCAGGAGGTTTCCAGCAACAACCGGTGCTGGGGGTCGCCGGCGGCGGCCTCGCGCTCGTTGAGTCCGAAGAATTCGGCATCGAAGCCGGCGACGTCGTCGAGGAAGGCACCCCACCTCGGCACCGACCGCCCGGGCACCCGCGGCTCGGGGTCGTAGTAGTCCTCGACGTCCCAGCGGTCCGGCGGCACCTCGGTGACCAGGTCATCGCCGCGCAGCAGGGCCTCCCACAACCGATCGGGGGAATCGATGCCTCCGGGCAGCCGGCAGGCCATGCCGATGACGGCAACCGCAGTCGCCGGGGTGGCGCCCGCGGCGGGCGGAAATTCCGCCGACGCGCAGCGGTGCGCGCGATCATCGGTCGTCGCGAACGAACCCATTGCGCCTCCTCACGGCAACGGCTAGGAGCCTGGTCGGCTGTGTGACCCGGAATGCGGCACCCGCCGACCACCCGGGTGCCCAGGTTCCGCGGCTGTGTCGATCGGGGCCGTCGATCGGGGCCTCTCAGGTGTCAGGGGCGGCACCCACCTCGACGGGGCTGACATGGCAAACGCGAAAAATATCGCAAATATTAAACATATGTGCAAAATAGCGGTCGGACGTTACCTGGTCGTGACATTTAACCAAGCCCGGATGGCCGGTGTACACGGCTGCCCCGGCGTGGCGGGGTCCGGCCGCCTCCGCGGCCGGGCCGGGCTCCCGGGTAACCGGCGTGCCGGGGGCCTCGGGCCGCGGGATACGGCGGCGACCGCCCCGGGAAGGCCACGGTAACGTTATGCGGGTGCTCGAGTCGTCGATTCCGGCCGTGCTGCAAGAGCGCGCCAGTCTGCAGCCCAATGACGCGGCATTCACCTTTGTCGATTACGACCAGGATTGGGACGGTACCGGCCAGACCCTGACCTGGTCGCAGGTGCATCGGCGGGCGTTACGCGTCGCCCACGAAATTCGGCGTTATTGCGCGACCGGGGATCGGGCGCTGATCTTGGCCCCGCAGAGTCAGGATTACATCACCGCATTTCTGGGCGCGTTGCAGGCCGGGGTTATCGCGGTTCCGCTGCCGGTTCCGGTGGGGGGCGCCCACGACGAGCGGATTAGTTCGGTGTTTAGCGACACGTCGCCCGCCGTCATTCTCACGACATCGGCGGCCATCGACAGCGTTGAGCCGTACGCGACACCGCGCCCGGACGGCTCGGCGGCCGCAGTGGTCACGGTCGATGTGTTGGGCTCGGACCCGGCAACCGGTTCCGGTGTCACGCCCGGGGATCGCCCGGACACGGCGTACCTGCAATACACGTCGGGGTCGACCCGCCAGCCCAAAGGGGTGGCGATTTCCTACCATAACCTGCTGGCCAATTATCGGCAGTTGATGGCCAACTATTTTGCGGATTACGGAAATGTCGCTCCACCCGACGGCGCCGTTGTGTCGTGGCTGCCGTTCTATCACGACATGGGTTTATTTCTGGGCATCATCGCGCCGATACTGGGTGGATATCGCAGCGTGCTGACGAGTCCGGTCGCATTTCTGCAGCGGCCGGCCCGGTGGATGCACCTGATGGCAGACAATGGCCGCGCTTTTTCGGCGGGACCGAACTTCGCGTTCGAGTTGGCGGCCCGCCGAACGTCGGACGACGACATGGCCGGGCGTGATCTCGGAGCCGTGTTGGGCATCCTGAACGGCAGCGAGCGGGTGCAGCCCGCGACCCTGAAGCGCTTCACCGAGCGGTTCGCCCAGTTCAACCTGCGCGACACGGTGCTGCGGCCCTCGTATGGCCTGGCCGAAGCAACGGTTTTCGTGGCCGCCTCGCCGGCGGGTCGGTCGCCGGAAATCGTGCACTTCGAATCCGATAAGCTGGCCGCCGGCCACGCCAAGCGTTGTCGCGCCGGCGGGACCGCGCTGATCAGCTACGGGATGCCGCGGTCACCGGCGGTGCGCATCGTCGACCCGGAGACCAGGACCGAATGCCCGGCCGGGAGAACCGGCGAGATTTGGGTACACGGCGACAATGTGGCACTGGGGTATTGGGGGAAACCGCACGAGACCGAACAGACATTCCGCACCACGCTGGTCAATCCGTCGGAGGGCACACCCGAAGGGCCGTGGCTGCGAACCGGTGATTTGGGTTTTGTGTCCGAGGACGAGCTGTTCATCGTCGGCCGGATCAAGGATCTGTTGATCGTCTACGGGCGCAACCACTCTCCCGACGACATCGAGGCAACGATCCAGGAGATCACCCGGGGCCGCTGCGTGGCGATCTCGGTTCCGGAAAACGGCACCGAGAAGCTGGTCGCGATCGTCGAACTGAAAAAGCGCGGCGATTCCCCCGAGGAGGCGATGCACAAGCTCGATCTCATCAAAAGTGAAGTCACCTCGGCGATCTCGGCATCGCATGGCCTAAGCGTGGCGGATCTGGTTCCGGTGCCGCCCGGTTCGATTCCCACCACCACCAGCGGCAAGGTCAGACGCTCGGCCTGTGTCGAGCAGTACCGCAGCGGTCGGTTCACCCGCCTGGACACGCTGTAGGTTTGCCACGGCGTCACCGGCACCGCCGGGCCGGTCGGCCAGTGCTCAGTAGTTGTTGCAGGTGTTGAAGACCTGCTGGATGATTCCGAAGTACTGCTGAGCCGCGGGCGTGTTCTCAACCTGTTGGGCCATCTGCAGGCGCCGACTCGGGGGCGCGGCCAGGAACTGGCGCAAAAAAGCTTGCGATGTCGGTGACGCGTTGAATTGTGCGGCGGCTTCCGGGTTTTGCGCGTTCAGCGCCGCCATCGCCTGCGAGTACGTGCACGTGGTGTTGACGATCGGGCCCAGATCCGGATCCGCCGCGGCGACCCCGGTCCCGGCGGTCAACGCCGTCAATCCCAGCCCGCCAACCGCCAGCGCCATCTTGGCCAACGACAGTTTGATCATGTGTGTGCTCCCCTTCCGGCCGACCGTTTCGACTGTACCCGCCCGGCGTGAACTCCGCCGATCACCGCCGACCGTGGCCGCGGTAACCGCAACTTTTTACACCTGCTGCCTTGGCAGCGGCGCGGTGGCCGCCTCGACGGGGCATTGTTCGTTGAGCAGCAAGGAGCGGACCAACGGACGCGGCCCATACGATCGCAGCATGTGGCTGGCCGGGCGCGGGCGGATTTTCTGCGGCCACCAGAACCACCGCCCGAGTAGTGCGGCGACGGACGGCGTCATAAACGACCGCACAACCAAGGTGTCGAACAGCAATCCGAGGCCGATCGTGGTACCCGCCTGGGCGATAATGCGCAGATCGCTGACCGCCATGGACATCATCGTGAACGCAAACACCAGTCCCGCATTCGTCACCACTTTGCCGGTGCCGCCCATTGCCCGGATGATACCCGTTTTAATGCCCGCGGCTATCTCCTCTTTCATCCGGGAGACCAGCAACAAATTGTAGTCCGAACCCACCGCCAACAGGATGATCACCGACATCGGCATCACCATCCAATGCAATTTGATGCCCAGAACGTACTGCCAGATCAGCACCGACAACCCGAACGACGCACCCAAAGAAAACGCCACCGTGCCCACAATAACCAGCGCGGCGACAAAACTTCTCGTGATGATCAGCATGATGATGAAAATCAGGGACAGCGAACCCACTCCGGCGATCAGGAGGTCGTATTTGGACCCGACCGCCCAGTCCCTATAGGTGGCTGCGGTGCCCGCGATATAGATCCGCGCGTTCGCCAGCGGTGTCCCCTTGAGCGCCTCTTCGGCCGCCGTTCTGATCTGGTCGATACGTTTAATTCCTTCGGGCGTTGCCGGATCGCCCCGTTGCGAAATAATGAACCGCGCGGCTTTGCCGTCCGGGGAGAGGAACGAATTCATCGCACGGCGAAAGTCTTTATTCTGGAAAACCTCCGGTGGCAGGTAGAATGAATCGTCGTTGCGGGCGGCGTCGAACGCTTGTCCCATGGCCGTGGCGTTGCTGGTCATCTCGTCCATCTCATTTAACGTTCCGGCCATGGTGCTGTGCATGGTCAGCGTCATGGTTCGCATGTCCTTCATCGTGGCGATCATGGGCGGTATCAAGCTCAGGACCTGCGGTAAAAGCACATCCATTTTATCGAGATCTACGATGAGCTCATGCATCTTATCGGTAAGCTCATCAACACCGTCCAGCATATCGAATATGGATCGCAGCGACCAGCAGATAGGGATATCATAGCAGTGCTTTTCCCAGTAAAAGTAACTGCGAATCGGTCTCCAGAAATCTTCGAAATCGGCGACGTGATCCCGTAACTCGTCCATGATCGCGGTCATCTGCTTTGTTTTTTGAATCGAGTCATGGGTCAGCGCATTAAGCTGCTGCATCAAAGTGTACTGATGCTGCATCAGATTAATCATTTTCGTCAGCTCGTCGGCTTGCTTCAGCATATCGTTCGTGCGCTCTTTCATGTACTTCATGTTTTGGACCATACCGGCGCTTTGCATGCTGAGCAGAAACGGTATCGAGGTGTGATCGATTGGCGTCCCTTCCGGACGGGTTATGGCCTGCACTCGAGAAATTCCGGGAATCTGGAAAATGCCTTTGGCGAGCTTGTTGAGCACGAGAAAATCCGCCGGATTGCGCAAATCATGATCGGCCTCTATCATGAGAATTTCCGGCATCATTCGAGCCTGGGAGAAATGGCGATCGGCGGCGGTATAGCCTAAATTGGCTGGAATGTCTTTAGGGATGTAGAGGCGGTCGTTGTAGCTAGTCTGGTAGCCCGGCAGTGTCAGCAGGCCGATCAACGCGATCGCAACGGCGCCACCCAGGATGGGCATCGGCCAGCGGACGATCGCCGTGCCGGCCCGGCGCCAGCCGCGGACTTTCATCATGCGTTTGGGGTCGAAGAGCCCGAAGCGGCTCCCAAGGGCAATAACCGCCGGTATCAGCGTGAGCGTGACGGCCACGACAACGATCAGGCCCAAGGCACATGGGATACCCATGGTCTGGAAGTAGGGCATCCGGGTGAAGCTCAGGCAGAAGATCGCTCCCGCGATGGTCAAACCGGAGGCCAGCACGACGGGAGCCACCCCGCGGTACATGGTGTAGTAGGCGGTCTCGGGATCTTCGCCGGCCTGACGCGCCTCGTGATATCGGCCGAATAAAAATATCGCGTAATCGGTTCCGGCCGCGATCCCCAGGGACACCAGGAGGTTAACCGCGAATGTCGATAAAACAAAAACGTTCTCGTTACCGAGAAACGCGACAAGTCCGCGCGCCATCCCTAATGCGATCCCGACCATGAGCAACAGCAGAACCACGGTGATGACCGAACGGTAGACAAGGAGCAGCATGGTGAAGATCATCGCGACGGTGACCGCGGTGATCTTCAGCATGGATTTGTCACCGCTGTGGTGCATATCCGTGACCATCGGGGCCGGCCCGGTGACGTAAACCTTCACTCCGGAAGGCGGTGGCATTCGCTTGACGATATTGCGGATTGCCGCCACGGATTCTTCACCCAGGGTCGTGCCCTGGTTGCCGGCCAGATTCAATTGCACATATGCGGCCTTGCCGTCGGGACTCTGCGCGCCCGCCGCCGTGAGCCGGTCTCCCCACAAATCCTGCACGTGCTCCACGTGCGCCGGATCATCTCGGAACTTTCGGACCAAGTTGGCGTAGTAGCGGTGAGCGTCGTCCCCGAGGGGTTGTTGCCCCTCCAGCACAACCATCGCGAAACTGTCGGAGTCGGATTCTTTGAAGTCCTTGCCCATGCGCACCATGGCCTGCACCGAGGGTGCGTCTTTGGGGCTCATTGAGGAGGAATGTTCTTGCCCAACTTGTTCCAGCGATGGAACAGCCAGAGTCACGACCAGAGTAAGTGCCACCCAACCCAGAATTATGAGCAGCGATGAGCGGCGGATGGCCCGCGCTACAAACGACGAGTGGGGGCGCTCAGTGCTCATGCGGCGGATGCCCAACGTGCGGATGTCCGACATAAAGGCGATCGGTGCTGTCGTCGCGGGTTTGCGGATTTGTGTTTGGAACCGGATTTCCGCCGTTGACCGACTGCTGGCTGAGCAATAGCGAGCGCACCACCGGGCGGGGGGCAACCGGTCGCAGCAGCGTGCTGGCGGGACGGGGGCGTACCTGCTGCGGCCACCAGAACCAGCGCCCCAGCAGCGCCGCGGTCGACGGCGTCATGAACGCCCGTACAACCAGGGTGTCGAACAGCAGACCGAGCCCGATCGTGGTGCCGATCTGACCGATAATGCGCAGGTCGCTAACCACCATGGACATCATGGTGAACGCGAACACCAGACCCGCGTTGGTCACGACTTTGCCGGTGCCGCCCATGGCCCGGATGATGCCGGTGTTGATCCCGGCCGCTATCTCCTCTTTCATCCGGGAGACCAGCAACAGGTTGTAATCCGATCCCACCGCCAAAAGGACGATCACCGACATCGCCAAAACCACCCAATGGATTTGGATGCCGAGGAGATATTGCCAGACCAGCACGGACAGTCCAAAGGACGCGCCCAGCGACAGCGCCACCGTGCCCACGATGACCAGGGCGGCGACAAAGCTACGCGTTATGAGCAGCATGATGATGAAAATCAGGCACAGCGCTGCGACCGCCGCGATCAAAAGGTCGTATTTGGAGCCATCCACGATGTCTTTCACCATCGCCGCGGTTCCGGTGAGGTAGATCTTGGCGCCTTCGAGCGGCGTTCCCTTGAGCGCCTCCTCGGCAGCGGTTTTTATCGCGGCAACCCGTGAGACACCCTCGATCGTCGCGGGGTCGCCGCGTTGGGTAATGAGCAGACGGGCGGCCTTTCCGTCGGGCGACAAGAACACTTTCATGACCCGTTTGAAGTCTTTGTTTTTGAAGACGTCCGGCGGCAGGTAGAAGGAGTCATCGTTTTTTGCGGTGTCAAACGCCTTCCCCATGGCCGTCGCGTTGTCGCTCATTTCATCCATCTGGCTAAGAATCCCGGACATCGTGCTGTGCATGGTCAGCAGCATGGTCCGGGTGCTCTGCATGGTCGCGATCATTGGTGGGAACTGAGCGAGGATCTGTGGCATGAGCACGTCGATCTGATCGAGATCTTTGATCAGCTCCTGGAGCTTGTCGGTCAGCAAGTCAACACCGTCAATGGAGTCGAAGATGGACCTCAGCGACCAACAGATCGGAATGTCATAGCAGTGCTTCTCCCAGTAGAAGTAACTGCGGATCGGTCTCCAGAAATCCTCGAAATCCGAAACGTGGTCTCTCAGCTCTTCGGTGATCGTCAGCATCTCATGCGTTTTGCCGACCATATGATGAGTCGTGTTGGTGAGCTCCTGCATCAGGCCATACATCCGCTGCATCAAGGTGATTGTTTGTGCCAGCTCGTCGGCCTGTTTGAGCAGATCCTTCATGCGTTCTTTTTGATACGTTGAATTTTGTATCTGGCTCGCCTGCGCCATGCTCAACATGAATGGTATCGACGTGTGAGCGATTGGGGCTCCGGTGGGCCGAGTGATGGCCTGAACACTTGAGATTCCCGGGACCGCGAAGATGCCTTTCGCGAGTTTATTCAATATCAAGAAATCCGCCGGATTGCGCAGGTCGTGATCGGCCTCGATCAACAGGATTTCGGGTGTCATCATCCGTGACTCGGGAAAATGCCGTTGCGCGGCCGCATACCCCAAGTTACCGGGGATGTCCTGGGGTATATATTTCTGGTCGTTGAAGTTGGGCTTGAATCCCGGCAGCGCCAGCAGTCCGATCAGCGCCGCCGCTAATGTCGTGATGAGAATGGGGGCGGGCCAGCGCACAATCGCCGTGCCTACCCGTCGCCATCGGCGAGCCCTGACCGTGCGTTTAGGCTCGAATAGCCCAAAGCGGCTGCCCACGACAATAACCGCGGGTACCAGTGTCAGCGCCACCGCGACCGCGATGAGCATGCCCAGCGAACACGGGACGCCGAGGGCCTGGAAAGCCGGTAGCCGGGTAAAGCTCAAGCAGAAAAGCGCTCCGGCTATCGTCAGACCGGAGGCCAGGACCACCGGCGCGACTCCGCGATAGGCGGTGTAAAACGCCGTGACCCGATCCTCGCCGGCCTGGCGCGCCTCTTGATATCGCCCGAAGAAGAAGATCCCGTAATCCGTCCCGGCCGCGATCCCCAGCGACACCAGCAGATTGACGACAAAAGTGGTAAGGCCGATGATCTGGTGATGCCCGAGGAAGGCGATGACTCCCCGCGCGACCTGCAATTCCACCCCGACCATCAGCAGCAAAATGATCACCGTGACAACCGAGCGGTAGACGAGCAGCAGCATGGTAAAGATGACTGCGATGCTCACCGCCGTGATCGTGGCGACCGTCCGGTCGCCGCTGCGTCCGATATCGGCGGCGATCGGTGCTGGACCGGTGACATACGTCTTGACTCCCGGCGGCGGAGGTATTCGCGCCACAACGGCCCGGAGGGCTTCCACCGATTCGTTCGCTAAGGCCTGACCCTGATCACCGGCGAGGTCCAGTTGAACGTACACGGCTTTGCCATCGGCACTTTGCGCAGCGTCGGCGGTGAGCGGATCTCCCCAGAAATTGTGAATGTGGCGCACATGCTTCGTGTCGTCTTGTAACTGACGAATCAAGCGGTCATAGTAGCGGTGGGCCTCATCACCCAGGGGTTGCTGGCCTTCCAGGACGATCATGGCCACCGTCTGGGAATTGGACTCCTTGAAGTCGGCGCCCATCCGTTTCATCGCTTTGAACGCCGGCGCATCGGCGGGCTCCAGCGAGACCGAACGCTCTTTTTCGACTTGCTCCAGCGGCGGGACGGCGGTAGCGACGAGGACGGCGATTGCCAGCCACGCCAGGATGATGGGCAGCGAAAGGCGGTGAATCATCCGCGCTGCGAATGACGGCGCGGCGTGCTCGCTGGCCAGGTGTTTGGGGATCATGCGGCCTTCAACAGGCAATAGGTGAAGGCGTTGACTTCGTGTGATATCCGTTCGGCTTTGACTTCACCGTCCACCAGGATGCGGCAGCCGATGCTGTCGCTATTGCCTTGGGCCACCACACTTCCCACGGCCGTCGCCTCGGTGGTTGCGAACTCCAGCGACCACGGCAAACGTGCACCGTCGATATGCTGCGGGTTAGCGTTGACATCGAAATAACTGATAGTGGCCACGGTTCCCGGTGGGCCGAAGACCTCATAAGTCAGGCGCTTTGCATTGAAGGGTTTAGTGTCGTTCATTTTGGTGTCGGCATATGAGGGGCGTTTCTCAGAGCCGAATACACTGTGTAGCCGCGTCACGGTGAACCCTCCACTGATGATGACCACCAGTATGACCAGTGGAATCCATACCCGCCTCAAAATCGTCAAAATTGCGAATCCCCTTAACCCGTTTTCACACCCGGCGCCACGCCAACTGCTCAAGCAGGTAACTAGTGATCGGCCGTAATACGCCAGAGAGCGGCATCTCGAATGCGATGGCCGTCGCGAGCCAGCCCGAGGCTAGTCTCGGCGGTCATCTCAAGCGAGCGTCGCCCCGGGAAGCGCAACCCGATCTTGATGAGTAAACCATAGCGGTGCTCAGTTAGCTCCTTGCCCCTCAGTGGAGTGGGATTGTAACGCGCATCGCGCGCGTAGACGTACCGGATGGGGCTTCTGGCTCGATCGGAGCCCACAGGCCCCGGACAGGCTATGCGCGGGGGTGTGGCGGGGAGGTAGGGGGCGCAGAATCGGTTACTCGACGTCGCCGGTCAGGCCGAACTCGGTCAGCGTGCGCGCGGCCAGCTCACGCAACGCGGGCTTGGTGTTCTCGCCGCCCGGCTGATAGGCCTCGACGGTGACGCCAACCTTGTCGCCGATGCGCCACGATTGCACGGTCAGATGCCCCGCCTGCTCCAGCCATCCGCGTGTCACCCGTTGCCCGATCACCCGGATCAGATGCAGGGTATTGAGGTGGGCGCTGACGGTAGCGGACTCGGCCTCGGTGGTGGCGAGGGCGTACACCAGTGGGCCGAGGTCACGCAGATTGGAGCAAAACACCGGGCGATCGGGGTCGGTGAGCGCCGCATCGGCCAGCCGTCTCAACGTCCGCTTCGGTGTGAACGGGGCCAGCCAAGCCAGCTGCCGCTCATCGTCGTCAGGTGATTCCCGCAAAGCGGTCAGCGCCTGCCGGATTGCGGTCCGCGCCTCGCGCAGATCCGTTGTGACCCGCGTCGGGTCGACGCTGACGCGCGCATACGACACCGCGATCGCGCGGGTATCGGCCGCGGTCCGCTCGCTCATGGGCAGTTGCAGGGTGACGGCACCGTCACCGGCCCGTCGGCGCCCCATGTGCTGGCCGAGTTTTGCGGCCAGCCCGGCGACCAGGGTGTCGCTCGTTCCGCCGAGGGCCTTCGCACGCGCATCCCAGGCATGCGCGTCGATGTGCATCGTGATCACCGGCACGATGACGGTGACATCGCCGTCGGCTCCACCGACGGCCCCGGGCCGTGACGCTGACGGTCGGGCACCGTCACGGCGCAGGCGCCGCGCCAGCTTTGTCGCCGCCACCAGCGCCCGGGCAACCTCGGGTGCGTCCCGCGCGGTTTGTCGGGCATCCTGCAGCACCGCGCGCAACGGGGTCCGTGACCGGGGCGGCGGGTAGCCGAGATCACTCGAGTTCTCCAGGACCGCCTCGGCGATGGTGAGCGCAGACCCGAAGCCATCGATGAGGTAGTGGGAGATCACCAGGCTGACCGCGTTCGAGCCGTCCGTCAGCGGAAGGACGGCGATACGCCAGCCGGGCCCGAATTCCGCGTCAACCGGCCGCTGGGAGTGTTCATCCGCCCAATCGCTGAGCTCGGCGCGTGGACGGGCGCGTTCGGCGACCTCGATGTCCGTCGGGACGGGATCTGAAACCCACCGCAGCCGGGCAAACGGCAGCGGGGAGCGCTCCACGCGCCGGCCCAACAACCCTTTGCCGAGGTTGTGGTTAAAGCGCCGCACCCCGTCGAGGTCGATGGCGTGCTCATAGACCCATACCACCTGGATGACCACCTGCCGGCCGATCGCGCGGTGCTGCGTAAACACCGCGTGATCCGTGATCGCCAGCCGATTGTCTTGCCGCCGACCGTCGTTGGGTGCGCGGCTTTCGGAGGAGGCACGTGCGGGGCGGATCCGGACCGGCACCGATCAGCCTCCACCGACCCGGACGGGGTGGATCTTGACGGCGGTCGGCACGACGGCGGGCAGGAGCGCGGCAATCGGGAGTTGAGCGAACGCACCGATTCCGGTTGGTGTCGGCATGCGGTCATTATCTCCGGCGCGTATTTCCGCCGGTGGGTCAGCCGGGCGGTGTTCGGCCCGATCACCGGATAGCGCCACAATTGCACTCGGCCGGAGAGCATGCCGGCACCGGGGGACGGTTACCGGGCTTGATTAGCCCTGGCCGGTGAGGGGCAGCGCTAGCCCGGATTACGGCTGTGCAGCCTAGTTGGGTGCGGGTGGCGGGTGGGGTTGGAAGGGTTGATACCACCACCAGTGGTCGCGTTCGCCGGTGGGCCCGGGGCAGGGCGGCACAGCGGGCGGGAGCCGGATGGGGGCACGTGCGAGTGCACGAGCCGAAAACCTCGCTGTGATGTATGATGTGATGTATGAAACGCACGAACATCTACCTCGATGAGGAGCAGACGGCGACCCTCGACCGGCTGGCAACACAAGAGGGCGTGTCACGTGCCGAACTGATCCGCCAACTGCTGAATCGCGTTCTTGCGAATACCGACGAGAGCCTCGCGTCGGACCTTCAAGCAATCGACGACTCGTTCGGCGCGCTAGCTGACATCGAGGTGCCGGTGCGCGGCCGGAGCGGTCGCGAGGACCACCTGGCGCGCATCTGGCACCGCTCATCGTGATTCTGGTCGATTCCGACGTGTTGATCGCGCATCTGCGCGGCGTCGATGCCGCCCGAGACTGGCTCACCGGCGCCCGAAAACGCGGACCTCTCGCGATTAGCGTGGTGTCGGTCACCGAGCTGATCGGTGGAATGCGATCAGCCGAGCGTCGCGAGGTATGGCGGTTGTTGACATCGTTTCGTTTTGAGCCGGTCACCGAGATCATTGCTCGTCGCGCGGGCGACATGATGCGCCGATATCGCAGCAGCCACAACAGGATCGGCCTCGGCGACTACCTTATCGCAGCGACCGCCGACGTTAAGGGACTCGAGTTGGCCACCCTCAATGTGCGCCATTTCCCCATGTTCGAGGGTCTGCTGCCGCCGTTTGCCACCACACCTGGGTAGCGACTTCAACGGCCGACGCCGCGTCCACGGGCCCTCCGCGTGCGCTTCGACCGGTTCCGGCGCAGCCTGGCGCCGCCACAACGTCGCGTCGCCCTTGCGGCGGCCGTGTGCCGGGGGTTACCGCCTCACAGACACCAGGTTGGTGACAAGTCCGGAATCTACCCGCTGGCACCGAGTGTGAATCCTTGGCGTCGAGAGTGAACCTGTGGCGGGATTCCGGCCGGATCCCCGCCCTACACGCACCCTCAAAGCCAAGGATTCACACTCGATGCCGCGGTAGTTGACGGCCACGGCGAAACTTTCTGATCGACAAGGGCAGCCGACGCCGACACCGTTCCGAGGTTGAATAACTCGGTCAGACCGCCGTCTTCCCAGTGCCGGATGTGGCGCGCGTGCAAACCGCGGGTGGCCCCACAGCCGGGCACCGCGCACGTGGGATGGCGGTGCTCGAGCGCGCGGCGCAGCCGCCGGTTGATCACCCGAGTCGCCCGGCCGGCGCCGATGACCTCGCCGTCGCGTTCGAACCAGACTTCACAGCTGGCATCACAGGTCAGGTATCGGCGTTGAGCGTCGCTCAGCAACGGACCGGCATGCAGCTCCGCGGCGCGCTGGCGGGCGTCGACGTGCACCACCACCGTGGCGTGCTGGCCGTGTGGGCGCCGAGCCGCCTCAGCGTCCCATCCGACCTCGACCAGGCGCAGAAACGCCTCGTTACTGCCAGGCAACGGGGGACAATTCTTCGATGTGCGCTCGGCATTGCCGTGATCCCGCTTCCATCCGGCGATCAGCGCCTCCCGATGCGACGCCGGCGCCGCGTCAAACATCGCCGCCTCTGGGTGGGAAAGCCTTATCCGCCAACAGCTGAACTGCTCGGTGGAGGTCTTGGTGATGCACGGCTTCGGTTGCGGCTGAGGGTCGGAACTGGGTTGCGGTTCCAGCTTGACCGCGGTGCGCAGCTAGGTGACGGTGGTGACCCGCGCCGGCGCAGCGTAATGCGCGTCGGATCCCTTGCCCGCCCGCGCCGCGATCACACCCCCTGATCCAGCGACAGCCGGCCCTCGGCCAGGCCCGCCGCGCAGCGGGGAAACTGCTCCAGCCGATGTGCCACGGTGGCGATCGTGTGGGCATTGGCCGAGGACACCCGAGCTTCCAGGCCACCAACGCCGGAACCGATCGTGCCCCCGTCGCACCCCACAGCTCGTCGCGGTCCAGCTCGGCGACGATCTGCACGATGCGCCCGTCAATCGCATTGCGCTGACCGGCCAACTCCGCCAATTCCTCGAACAACACCTCCACACGCCCGGCAGGGCTCACCGCCGCGGCAGACGGAGCGGGCAACGACATACCGTCATCGTCACAGCCGGGCACGACATTTAGGCCTCTGTGCGAGCCGACGGGTAGGTCGGAAACCCGCGGGTCGGCCCGACGACCCTCGATTTGTTGTGGTCGTCCCAGCGCTCACCGGCCAGGCGCCGATCGCCGTGGCGGGCAGCGCTGCCCGTGGGGTCGGTGAGGAACGTGACCCCTAACCTAGGGCCATCTTTTCTGATGGCGAGGGTGCACGCGATATTCTAGGGACCGTTTATTGCGCCACGGCCAGCGTTTACCTGCATAATATCCGCCGAGGTAGAAAACGGTGAACACACCGAACGTGACGACCGAGATGATCACGAACTGAAGGTATTGACCGCGGGCAATCGGATACCCCCAACTCGCGTCAGTAGCATAGCCGAAACCAAAAGCCAAGAGCACGATGATGCCCACCGCCGAGGCCAGACTCCACGGGCTCGCCCTGAAGTGAAAGTATTCAGCAACACCTAAAGCACACATCGCCATGATGAAAACCAACAGCCACCAAAATTTCTTAGCGGTGGCCAGCCCCAGTCCTGCGTAAGCGTCCGGTGCCGGGTCGTAATCACGGTTGCCGCCGCGAGGCGGCGAAACCCCGTCCGGGGACGGATCAGGTTGGCTGTCTTCAACAGAAAATGCGTAAATCTTGCCCCGGATCTTGATGTGCGGGGTATAAGCGTAGGCGGTGAAAACTGTCATGCCACTGACAAATAGCGACAGTAAGATCCCTGTCTTCCAGTCGGGTGGGTAGGCGATGAAAAACGCGGATATCGTGGCGATGAGGCAACCAGCCCAGTATACGCGCCGCCCCGCGCGACGATTCTTCGGCGAAGCCAGCACCGTGAGGAGCAAACCAAAAGCTCCAGTCACTATAAAAAGAATATTTACCGTATTGAGATGACGCATTGTGCTACTCCGTCAGCCATTTGTATATCTTGTCAGCGCCCCATTCGCCGCGGAATGCGCCCGCCGTGCCACCGATGAGCGCGCCAACGAATGCCCCTGGGGGTCCGCCGACCGCCAAACCTAATGCTCCGACAGCCTGCCCGCCTGCCCATGCCCCCGCCCAACCGCCTGCGCCCTTCGCGATTTCCTCACCCGCGTCGGCGCCGTGCGCAATCTCGTACAGGCCTACGCCGATGTCGATAGCATTGCCGGCCGCGCCGAGGCGACCACCGATCTTTTTGAGTGCTTCGATGTCCTCGGCGGAAAAAGGCGCGTCGGGTGCGAAGCCTTGCCAGTGTCTGCCGGTGGGTAACGACTCGGCGAGGCCTTTGAATCCTTCCTTGCCGCCGGCTAAAACCGAGCTGGCGTCCGCCGCGCCCTGGATGATCTGTTGCGGGCTTGCGCCATGAGCGATGGCGTCGGTGATCTTGGCCGCTGCCCCGGGGGAGACGCCGCCATCTATCAGCCCTTGTTGCAGTTTGCCCAGGATATTGGCCCGGTCGTTCGCCTGCATGCTGTCGACGAGCCGGGTTGCCTCGTCGGGTGTCATCGGTTGCGGGTGCCAAGACGGATTGCCGTTTTCCAAATCGTGCTGCAGGCGCAGCCTGGCCTGCGCCAGGTCTCGGGCGTCACCACCGAAAACGGGGTCGGTGGGTAAGGGTCCGACGAATCGCGATGTGTTGTAGTCCTCCAGGCGCTCACCGGCCAGGCGCCGATCGCCATGGCGGGCAGCACTGCTAGCGGGGTCGGTGATGGTCTTGTAGTCGCGCAGTCGCCCCGCCGCATCCGCTTGCTCACGCGTCATGTATCCGGGCTCGTCCTCCATGGAGGGCAAATATGCTGTGCGGCCCTCTTTTTCGGCCTGATTGACAAGCGCCTGATCAGCGGCCCGCTGACCAGACTGGTCGTACTGGCGGGCGGCGCTTGCGGCGCTATCATTTTCAGCTGGTTCAGCTGGTTTCGGCTCCGAGGTGCCATCTCGCTTGAAGGCGCGGTCGACGGCCTCGACCTTGCCTTTCTGGTGTGCTTTGGTGTCGGCGGCGGTGTTTCCGGAAGCGCCCTGGGTGGCTGCCGCGAACGGCTGGCGCCAATGCGCGGGCGTCATGGCCGTGATCTCCGCGGCCCCAGCGTTAAGTTGGGCGGCGATGCTGGTGTTGGCGGCCTCTAGCCGTGCCGCCCAGTGCGCGATGTAGTTGCGGTGCGCCACCGCGGCGGCCTGGCGGGCCGCCCGCTCGGCCGGTGACTTCGCCGCGGAGTTGTCGCTGACCGAGAGATCCTCACCCACGGTGAAGTTATCCAATTCGGCTTTCGTGATCGCCTCCAGCGCAGACTCGCGGGCACCCAGCAGATACTCCGAGCCGCCCTCAGCGGTTTCGGCCAGTTCGTTGGCATGAGCAATCAACGGAGACACCGACAAGAAGTGATCGTTGTTGGCGCTCGCTAGTAGGACGCGGCGGTCTGCCCCTTCCACTCGGTTCCGCCGGGTGCGCGCATTTGCGCGAGGTAGGCGTCGCTGGCCTGCTGCAGCACTTGCGTGCCGGACCGTAACCGAGTGGCAAGATCAGCCAACACCTGGGCGGTCTGGTCAAATGCCTCGATCCGTGAACGCGTCATCGGCCCCCCACCGCGGCCACGGCTATACCTGCCTGACCGGCGCGTCCCCCACCGGCGCGACAGAGGCCAGCATCTGGGTGCTGGTGTGCTCCATCGCGGTAAACGAGCCGGCCGCGCCCAGCAGCGCGGTCGACGCCAAGGACAGCCGCTGGGCAAACGCCGCGCAAAACCCGTCAAACGCGCCGTGCACCGCGGCCGCCGCAGCACCGGACAGCTCCGCCGACCCACTCAAGCTCCCCGCCGCCGAGACCACCCGCGCGCCGTGTCCGGCGATGATTCCAGACGCATCCTGTAATCCCGGTGGAAGCACCTCAAGCCCATGAGGGTCGGCGCTTGCCATGGACAACCTCCTGCAGAACTACGGCCAAGAATCTACAGCCCCGGCGACCACGATGAAGGTGGTTCTAACTTAACCACAGAGATAGAGCCTGAGAAATTACCCAACTCATGGCGTCTTTCTTCGGTCCAGGTCTTTGTGGGGCACAACGCATGCGGGGCGCTGTCACCTGACGTAAGGATGAAGATACGGCGCGCTTTGCGAAAGTCCGTCGGCTCTTGGTCATGGCGACAAAATAAAGACAGAGTAAATAAGGGGTAAATAAGGGATGGCCTGACGCGATAGCCGTCTATCTCGCATAGCTCTGCGACCCGGGACGTAACTCGGTTGCTTCAGTCCAGTCCGCGAGTCGCACGCCGACCCCTCGCTGTGTCCTTGTCACCGAGTTGATCCGCCTCCGTGTAAGTCTCTAGGCGGTTAAAGTCAATAGATGGCTTTAGCAACCATAATTGCCAGAATGGTAACTGCTGCCAAATTGCTGGCGATCGTCGCCGTCCTCACCTAGGCTGCAACGCACCCGGTTGCCACGGAAGGAGCTGCGAGGTGATCTACCGGCGACGTGTCTTGGATTCGCCGTCTCAGCTGTCCTATCTGGTCGGCGACGGGATCTCGGGCCGTGCCCTCATGGTCTACCCCCACTGTGGCATGGCCGTCTACCGGCAAGACACCGAGGAATTTGGGCTACGCGTCGAGCGGGTGATCGATGCCCGCTGCCACGCCGACTTTCTGTCCGGCCATTTCGAACTCACCGCGGCCGGTGCGGTGACCTGCTATGTGGGGGGCTCCGTAACCGATGACCCGATCGCTCCCCTCCACGACGGTCAGCGGCTCGAACCCGGTGAGGTGACGCTTCTCATTCGCTTCGCAACGCAACCGCCAGCGCGGTCCCTTACTTGGGGCAACCTCTCCGCCCCGAGGTCGTTTGTCGACTCGACCGCGCGGCGAGCTGCAGGCGTGGTCGCGCTCGATACCCGCGAGCCCTCGGACATTGCACTCGGCCACTTGCGCGGCTCGGCAAACATCAGCCTCGAGGGCCGATTCGCCGAATGTGTCGGCGGCGTAGGGCGGCGCCGAGCAGCGTATCGCTCTTGGATGTCCACCGCGCCGGCAATTGGACGTCACGCCCCAACACGGCCTGACCGGGGACGACGACCTAGTGGGTTGCCTCGACAACCCGCTGGGCGCGATCATCGAGCATGCCGCGGAGATCGAGCCAGGTATGCGGCTCACGGCCGGGGCGCTGAAGCTACGCTAGGTCGCCACATCCGAATTGGTGCTGACCGACGTGTGCAAACCCGGCGAACCCGCCGACAGCGTGATCCCGTGCGCCGTACATCTCCCATCGGCCCGGCTGGTGCCACCGGCCGAGGAATTGGACTGATCCGCTCGGTCACCGTGTACTCCGCCGAAGGCCGCCGCTCGGTGATCGCGGCGAGGTGGTTGACGACCACGGGCTTCGCCGACGTTTCCGACCTGTCGGGCAGCCATGACGCGCGGGCGGCCCTGCAGGTTCCTGGCCCGGTTCCGGCGCTATGACCGCCGAGCCGACCAACCCTCCCCTGGATTGGGAGCAGACCTACCACCAGGCGGCCGGCGCGGGTTTGCTCGTCCACACCAGCCATCCGCTTAACGCCGAAACGCCGCTGCCCGCCCTGGTCGAGGCGAACCTAACTCCGGTCCATCACTTCTACGTTCGTAATCACTTCCTCATCCCCGCTTTGGATGCGGCTCGCTGGCGGCTCACCGTCACCGGCCATGTGCTGCGCCGCCGGACCTACAGCCTGCAGCAGCTGTATGCACTGCGAGCGCACACCCGGGTCGTGACGCTGGAGTGCGCCGGAAACAACCGTTCCGCATTGGCCCCGCCGGTGTCGGGTCCGCAGTGGGGGCTTGGCGCCGCGGGCACCGCCGCGTGGACCGGTGTTCCACTGATCGACATCCTGGATCAGGTCGGCCCGAAAGTCGGCGGGCGCGAGGTGGTGTTTCGCGGCGCTGACTGCGGACAAGTCGACGGGTCTGCCCAAAACGTTTTCTTCGAGCGCAGTCTGAGCCTCGATGACATCGCCGAGAGCGGCGCCCTGTTGGCCTATGCGATGAATGGTGCGCCGTTGTCCCCCCGGCACGGCTATCCGCTGCGCCTGGTGGTTCCCGGATGGTACGGAATGGCCTCGGTGAAATGGTTGACCGAGATCGACGTCATCGACCACAGCTTCACCGGTCACTTCCAGACCCGACAATACCGTTATGAATGGCTGCGGGGCGGGCAGATCGTCAGCGAACCCGTCCAGCGGCAACAGGTGCGCGCGATAATCGCACAACCCGTCGACGAACAGCGGTTCGCCCGCGGCAATGTGACGATCACCGGCCTGGCTTGGTCCGGTGTGGCGCCGATCGCGCAAGTTTGGGTCAGCGTAGGCGAGCGGCCTTGGCAGCAAGCACGTCTCCTGGGTCGTCCGGCGTCGGACCGATGGCGGCGCTGGGAGTTGCCCATCCGGGTCGATCAGCCGGGAGCCACGACGGTGCGGGCCCGCGCCGTCGACCACGCCGGCCGCACACAGCCCCAGCGACCTGAATGGAACAGACAGGGATACGGGGTAAATGCCGTGCAGACCATCACAATTCACGTGTATTAAGCCGGCCGGGAGCACACGCTCTTTGACGCCGTCCAAGCAATCTACGTCTGCGAGCGGAAATCCCAACCTGTGGCGTTGCTTGCACCGCTCCGGCTGGTGAATCGCCCTGGAAAAGCTGGAGGCTCCAGACCTTGGAAACGAGGATGGAGTCATGTCGAACAAAAAGTCGCCGGCAAGCCCGAGCGCTCGCCGCTACAGCCCGGAGCAGAAAGCGGCCGCGGTGCGGATGGTGCGCACGCTGCGAGCCGAGTTGGGGACTGAGCACGGCACGGTGGCGCGGGTCGCTCGTCAACTGGGCTACGGGGTGGAATCGGTACGGCTTTGGGTGCGCCAGGCCGATATCGACTGTCGACGGCAGGTGAAAACTGACCCCGGCGCGGCATCGGCGGATTCCAGTGAACGTCGCAACGGGACGGTTGCAACACAAGCGCGGTGAGGGGTCTGCCGGCGCGCCTGGTGGCGATTCGGTGCGGCACTTATCGCCGCTCGGACTCCTCAGTGGCTACGTCTCGACTCGGCGCAGCTATAGTTCCCCGGCCCCGAGGGCTCTCTTGACTTGCTGCGCGCGTGCCACCTGCTCTGCGGTGTAGCCAATGAGCAGCGCAACACCACCAGCCAAAACAACTACGCCAGCCAGCCAGCGTAGCCCGTAGGTGAAGCCGTGGTCCAACGCGTGCAATTGGGCGGGGTTCATCAACTTCACCGGTGCGCTAATGCCGCCCAGGTGCAGCGTGCGCGAGGTGATGACGGCCTGGATGACGGCCAGCACCACCGGTCCGCCGAGGCTGGAGAGAATGAGCGCGATCGCCGATGTGGGCCCGATGCGGTTCAACCCGACATCGGCGATCACCGAGAGGGTGAGCGGAACGTTGACCAGGCCGATACCGATACCGGCGACCACCAGCGGGATCACCAGATTCGGGAAGTAGGGGATACCGTGGTTGAGCGTTGTCGAACTGTACAGTAGCGCGCCCAGCACCAAGATGCCGCCCACGATCACCAGCACCCGCGGCGGGAACCACATCACCAGCCGTGACGCCACGCCTGCTCCGGTAGCCGCCGCGATGGCGAACGGGATGAAATCGACACCCGCGCGCAGAGCGCTATAGCCCAAGATGTCTTGAACGTACAGGGCAACTAGCACGGTCAAAGTGAACATCACCCCACCGGCCAGGAATAACGTCGCGAACGTAGCCAGCCGGTTACGGTCGAAGAGCACATCGAACGGCACGATGGGGTTCTCGGCGGTGCGTTCCACCACGACGAATGCCACGAAGGCGCACAGCGCCACCGCACCGGACGCGACCGTGGTGGCCGACAGCCAGCCTTTCTCCGGTCCCATCGCAATGCCGAACACCGCCGTGGTACAGGCTAACGTGGCCAGACCCGCCCCGACGGCGTCCAGCTTCATTCGCTCTTTCTGTGTCTCCTCTAGCGCCCTGCGGGCCACGTGGATCACCAGTAGCCCGATCGGCACGTTCACCAGAAACACAAGCCGCCACGACATCTCGGTGAGCGCCCCGCTCACCACCAGGCTCAGCACTGCGCCGACACTGCCGATTGCGCCGAACACCGCCATTGCGGCGTTGCGCAACGGGCCCTTCGGGAACGTCGTTGCCACCAGGGCGAAAGAGGTCGGGGAGATAATCGCGGCGGCGGCGCCCTGCAACAGCCGGGCCGCCACGAGGACCGCTCCGTCCCAGGCGATGCCGGACATGAGGGAGGCGAAAGTAAACAGCGCGACGCCGCCGATGAAGGCGCGCTTACGGCCGATGGTGTCACCGAGCCGACCGCCCAAAAGCACCAGGCCGCCGAAGGTCAGCACGTACGCGGTGACCACCCAGCTGCGCCACGCATCGGAAAGACTCAGCTCACTCTGGATTTTGGGAAGCGCAAGAAGCGCGATGGTTCCGTCGATGCCGGCCATCAGCTGCATGCCGACAATGCTGCCAACTGCGGCAATAAACGGGCGAGAGGCCAGCAATGGCGGGACGCGCCTGTTCACGCCGCCTAGCGTGGTCGGTTCGACAGGTATCAAGATCGCTCGTTTCGCGCGCGGTGTCTTTTGTTGGACCGGTGTCAGCTCGGCATCGTTGAGAGCCGCCACAGCGGGCCACCCTACATGACTTCGGATAATTGTCAGCCGCAGCCCACCCCTGTGCATTCATTTCGTCGGAAACCGCTTCCCGGGTGACTCGGGGCCGTGCTATGTGAGACGACTGTGCGACCGGCACGCGCGATAGTTTGCGATGATGTGGAAGGCCGTGACAGCTAACGCTGGGAAGACGCGGTTGCAGGTTTCATCCCGTAGCACGCACCGGATGTGAAAGGCCAGGATCTGCGGTGAGATTTGTGCTGGCAAGCAATGGGACACGTGGCGATATCGAGCCGTGCGTCGCTATCGGCCGTCAACTGGCGGGCCGCGGGCACGATGTGCGCATGGCCGTCCCGCCCGATCTAG
>NZ_JASBVP010000008.1 GCF_029961025.1 Mycobacterium sp. | reverse complement strand
ATCACGAGACATCACGGATCCGAACCCGCCGTCCCAGCTTGGTGGCGTAGAGCCCGTTAACTCCGAGTCACCCGTCATGCGAAACCGGGGTGTGTCGGGGATAATGATCCGATGCGACTGCGACTGACGCTGCCGATCGTGGTCACTACGATTGCCCTGGCCGCCCAGGCACGAGCCGACGACAGCGACCAAGCCTTCGTTGCCGACCTCGATCAAGCTGGAATCCACTACAGCGATCCGGGTCAAGCCGTAACGGCTGGCAAAACGGTATGCTCATTGAAAGGCAGCGGGATGACCAGCGATGATGTCATCACAAATCTGACGGACCAAAATCCCGGACTTGCCCCAGAGAAGGCAGCAAAATTCGCGACAATCGCGACAAATGATTACTGCCCGCAAGACGGCGGAAACGAAGCAGCAAACCCAGATTAAACACCTTCTTCCGGAAATAGAATGCAGGTGAGGTGGCGTGTCGGCGCTCGGAGGCCGTGTCGGTGAGCTGAAACGGGTACCGGCGGGCAGAAGATGCGGGTGCTGACGCCGAACCGACTGCCTATGGGGGAGCCCTATGTCTGACGCTACGTCGTCGCCCGTCGCTGGTATTGCCGACACGATCATGCGGACTGTTGACCTTGGGGTGCGCATCACCGACGCCGCGGTCGATGGTGATGCCACGGTGGTGTTCTGCGAGTTGCTCGACGATGGCCGCCGCCACTGTCTAGCACTAGACTGTGGGAGTGCGGGCAGCTACCGCGACACCGTGATCCGCCGGGTCACCGACGTCCCCGTTCTCGGGCATCCGCTGCGTCTTCGCGTGCGGGTGCCGCGTTACCGGTGCATGAATCCGGTCTGCGAGCGGGACGTGTTCGTCCATGACACCGGTCGACGTGCTAGGCGTGGCTGGTCGACCATGCGGCGGTACGCGCTACATTGCGCGCCGGCTGATGATCGACCGGGCCGCGGTCGCCGTGGTGACCCGCGACCTCGGGGTTGTGCTGGGACAGCGTCAACACCATCGCGATGGACGCCACCTAGATGATCCTGGCCTCCGATACCGCTCGCCTGGATGGGGCGGGGGTCACCGGCGTAGGCGAGCACCGCTGGTCTGACACCCACCGTGTTGGCCGGGAAGTTGCGTCACGGTGATCATCGATCCGACCCCGGTACTCGACGGCACCGGACGTGCCCGCCTACTCGACCTTCAGGAAGCGTGTCAGCTGGGGCGGCCAGGGTAGAGCGGCTCAGGGATGTGTGAGTCGATACACCAGGTCAAAAACCGGTGTAACCGGTAGCGGGTCAGGTGCGCATCCCCGCCGACGCGCACGGTCGACAGCAAGGTGCGCAGTTCTTCCTTGGCGATCCACGCGGAGAGGCTCTGTCCACTGCTGTCCTCGGCGAGGATCGCGTCCTACATCATCGCTAAACTGGCTCTTCGCAGTTGAGGGTGTAGAGCTGGTCGGCACGTCGTTACCGGGATAGGGGTCGAGGTCTTCTGAAGATGGGAGTTTCCATGCTGCCCATCAGGAACACCTCGACGTGCACGACGGCACCGGTGGTGCGGGTTTCGCCTGCGCCGATCTGACCACTTTCTGCCGCCTCGGTGAGCCCGGGCTGGAGGTGACCGGCCAACGCCTGCAACCTGATCGGGCCGTGCTGGCCTGCCGGATCGTCGACGACGACTCGTGGTGTCGCCGCTGCGGGAACCAGGGCACCCCCCGCGACAGCGTCACTCGGGAATTGGCGCATGAGCCGTTCGGGTGGCGGCCGACGACCTTGCTGGTCACCGTGCGCCGGTACCAGTGCGCCGGCTGTGCGCCTGGGTGGCGCTAGGACAGCAGTGCTGCGGCCGAGCCGCGGGCCAAGCTGTCGCGACGGGCTCTGCGTTGGGCCTTGGAAGGCCCTGGTGTGTCAACACCTGAGCGTGGCACGAGTCGCTGAAGGCCTCGGGGTGTCGTGGAACACCGCCAACAGCGCGGTGCTCACCGAAGGCCGGCGGGTGCTGATCGACGATCCCGGCCGGTTCGACGGTGTGCGCGTCATCGGCGTCGACGAGCACGTGTGGCGCCACACCCACAAAGGCGACAAGTACGTCACCGTCATCATCGACCTCACCGCGGTGCACGATGGAACCGGTCCTGCTCGGCTGCTCGACACGGTCGACGGGCGCTCCAAACAGGCAGTCACGACCTGCCTAGCTGAGCGGCCCAAATCCTGGGGCGACGGCGTGCAAGTCGTTGCGAGGCACGGATTCACCGGATTCAAGACCGCCACCAGCGACGAACTCCCCGAGGCGGTCGCGGTGAGGGACCCGTTCCATGTGGTCCGGCTCGCCGGTGACGCCCTCGAGGAGTGCCGACGCCGCGTCCAGCTGGACACCTGCGGACACCGTGGCCGCAAAACCGATCCGCTCTACGCCTCCCGGCGCACCCGACACACCGGCGCCGACCTGCTCACCGACAAGCAAAAGACCCGGCTGCACGCCCTATTCACCGCCGACGCCCATGTCGAGGTTGAAGCCACCTGGACGATCTATCAGCGCACCGTCGCTGCCTGCCGCCAACCCAACCCGACCAAGGGTCCCGCGATGATGCAGGCCGTGATCGACACCCTCAGCCGCGGTGTCCCCAACGCCCTGCGCGAACTCATCACACCGGGCCGCACGTTGAAGAAACGCGCCGGCGACATCCTGGCCTACTTCGACCGGCCCGAAACCAGCAACGACCCCACCGAAGCCATCAACGGCCGACTCGAACACCTGCGCGGCTCCGCCCTCGGATTTCGCAACCTCACCAACTACATCGCCCGATCCCTACCAGAAACCGGCGGATTCAGACCCCAACTACACCCTCAATCATGAAGAGTCCTTTATGAGTTCGTCTTCAGGGCCATCGCCAAAAAGTCCAGGCGCCATAGTGATTGAAACAACGTGCGAGCGAATTCCCAAAAATCACCCACTGCGACGGCAGTCACGCCGCCGAGTTGCGCCACGTGCTCAATGATATCTCCAATCGTACGGCGACCGTCAACATACTGCAGAAAAGGCAACTGCGCTTGAGTCAGACGCAACCGTGCACCACCCGGCCAAAAAATGTCGGTACCAGAAAGACCACAACGCGTACGCAGCAGCGGAACGTAATCGAGATAGTCAGCCGTCGAGAAATCGATCTGGTAGCCCTCTTTGGGCCGGTCGGATCGGCATGCCATGAAAAAATGGCAGGCGTTCAACGTCTGCAGTCGTTCCATGACGGACCACAGCTTGCGCTCAGGCAGTGCTTTTACCGCTGAATAGAATCGACTCGATGGCGCCAGAATCCCGCTCGCCGAGGCAAGTAGATCGTGAGGATAGTACGGCGACTTGTGAAACCATCCCTGAAATACCAGCCCGGCCGAGGTGACAAGGTCAATACACTCGTCGACGGTGTAACTACGCGCGCGACCGTGCACATATAGAAACGTATCCACCACAGCGGCGTCCGACTGCAAATCTCGCGCAGCACTGAGATAACTTCGGGCAGGGTGATCGGTCGGCAGCACCGAGATCGCCTCTTTGACTATTTGGATCGATGCGTCGTCTTGACATAACCCCAAATCACGAAAGACCGATTCCAGCAGCTCGACACCGAGCCTACCGTACTTCGCATAGAGCATCAGACCCATAGCCCCATCCCGGCGCAGGCAACCGGCGAGTGCTTTCATGCCAGCTAATGGATCAGCCAAGTGGTGCAAGACGCCGGTCGAGACAACCAGGTCGAAGTCGAGTCCGAGAGTTGGCAGCTCTTCGATCGGCAGCAGATGCAACTCCAGATTCGACAGGCCGTGCCGGTCTTTCAGATACTGCTGATGATCCAGCGACGACTGGCTGACATCGACCGCCACAACCGTCGCCCCGGGATTGGTGAACGCAAAAATTGCAGCCTGGTTGGTGCCACAGCCGGCAATCAGAATATCGAGATCGGGACGGTATTCGCGATCGGGCCACAAAATTCGGTGAGAATGCACCGGATCGAACCATTCCCAGTTGCTCCGGGTCCATACCTCAAGGTCCGGTATCGGGCGTGGATACCGCCACCGCTGGTACTGATGGGAGACGGCATCGGTACGCGGATCGTCATTCACGTCGGCGATGCCCCCCTTCGCAGTGGGCAGAGGGCCGTCGGTCCGACACGCGGGTCGCCATTTTGCTGATTTTGATGAAAACATCCCACATCCGCCCCGCTATCACCGGCCGAGTATGGGTTGCCGGTCCTTGCCCGTGCAACCGGTTCCACACCCGCACCGTGCCGGACACCTCGCTGCCGTGCCCACCGGTAGAGCAAAAAGTGGCCACACGTGCAACGTCCTGCGGGCGATCACCCTCGGCGTCACCACCGAGGCGAGTTGCCCAGCTGTAGCAAAGCGGGCGCACCGAAGGTGGGCGCAGTTGATGGTGGCATTGAGCTGCCCGTGATCGGACGATCATTGCAATAACAGTGCAATGACTTTGTAAATCAACCAATTTCGTCGAATCCGGATGACCGCAGGCATGGGCGTCTCGGACGCCTTGTCAAGCAGCATCATCAAAGTCTTTAGACAGCAGAATAATTGGCGAACAAGCCGGGGTTTGTTAAGACTGACGCGCACAGGTAAAGAAGTTGTTAACCCGCTGTCCATTTCGCCATGCCTCCGGAAACCTATGTAGCCGTGAGAGCGCCCAGCAGACACCACCACAGTAAGCACAGTGGCCGACCCCTTGCGACGGGTCGGCCTACTTTCGCGAGGAGATGCGGATGTCTTTCGTGACCACAGTGCCTGAAGCGCTGGCCGCGGCGGCCAGCCAATTGGAGGCCATCGGCACCTCGATGGCCACCGAGAACGCGGCGATAGCAGTTCCAACCACCGGCGTCGTACCGGCGGCGGCAGACGAGGTCTCGGCGCTCCAGGCGGGCATCTTTTCTGCCTACGGCCAGCTCTATCAAACGTTCAGCGCCCAAGCCCAGGCCATTCACCAGCAGTTCGTGAGCACCTTGAGCACCAGCGCCAACTCCTATGGAGCGACCGAAGCCGCCAACCAGGCCGGGGCCGCCTCTACACCGTTGTCGGGGCTCGGGTCACTGCTGGGCGGGTCGTCGGCCGCAACACCGGCCGCCGCGGCAGCCTCCTCGGACCCGCCGGGAAACATCTTCGATTTCCTGAACAACATTCTGGGCGGGTCGGGAATCCTCGGAACAGGAGGGCTGAACAGTAACTTTACGAATCTCATGAACGTTCAGGTCGGTAACTGGGCCTCGGCGGCTTCCGACCTGATCGGAATGGGCGGCGGCGGTCTTCTTACCGCCCTCCCCCTCGAATCCGCTGCCGGCGATATCGGTGGCTTGGCGGCCGGCCTGGACGGGGCGGTTACGCCGGCGGCTATGCCCGCAGCGGTGGGCGGCCTCGGCGAGGCGCCGGTGCTGGCGAGCATGGGGCAGGCGTCCTCCCTTGGCGCGTTGTCGGTGCCGCCCAGCTGGGCCGGGGAAGGCGTGCCGGTGTCAAGCGCCGCCCCCGCGACGCTGACCGGCGCGGGCTGGACCGCAGCGCCGCACACCGGTTCGGTGGCGACCTTGCCGGCCGGAATGCCGGCCGGATCGGGCGGTAGAGCCGGCTACGGCTACGGAGTCCCGCGCTACGGCGTCAAACCCAAGGTGATGCCCAAGCCGACAACTGTTTAGGAATCGCGACTAGCTGAACACGACACACGCAATCGGGTTCGTTAAGGGAACGGGACTAGAAGACATGCCATTTGATTTCGCACTGCTTCCTCCGGAGATCAACTCCGCGCGTATGTACGCCGGCGCCGGGGCGGCGCCGATGATGGCCGCCGCGTCGGCGTGGAACAGCCTGGCCGCCGAGTTGGGCACTGCGGCATCTGCCTACCAGTCGGTGATCTCGGAGCTGACTGGGCAGTGGCTGGGACCGTCCTCGGCGGCGATGGCCGCCGCGGCCGAACCCTACATCGCGTGGATGAGCTACACCGCCGAGGCCGCCCAGCACGCCGCCGCGCAAGCCACCGCGTCGGCGGCCGCCTATGAGACGGCCTTTGCGATGACGGTGCCCCCGCCGGTGATCGCCGCCAACCGCGCCCAGCTGGCCGCGCTGGTCGCGACCAACGTTCTGGGGCAAAACACCCCGGCGATCATGGCCACCGAGGCGCACTACGCGGAGATGTGGGCCCAGGACGCCGCCGCCATGTATGGCTACGCCGCCTCCTCCGCGGCCGCCGCGGCCGGGCTGCAGCCGTTGAACGCGCCGGTGAACAACACCAACCAGGATGGGCTGGCCCTGCAAGGCGGCGCGGTTGCCAATGGCGTCAACACCAGCGCGACGACGTCCGGGCTCAACGGAGCGCTCTCCAACATGGCCAGCCCGTTGGCGGCGGCAAATGACCCGTCCCCGTTGTCGGGGCTGTTGAGCTCGTTCCAGACCTTCCTTGGTCAAGGGGTGGTGGCAGACAGCGTTAACACGGTGGATGTCACGGCGTCGTGGTGCGCAATGATGACGATCGCGGCCATGATGACCTTGGGGCATTTCGTCGCCAACGCTGCGGGAGGCATCACCGTCGGCGATGTCACCCCCCTCGGCGCCGGCTTGGGCAGCGGAATGGTGCTGGCCGGCGCAACCGCCCCAGCGGGCGCGGCGGGCGCCGGCGAAGCGTCGGTGTTGGCCGGAATGGGTTCGGCGTCCTCGGTCGGCGGATTGTCGGTGCCGGCCGCCTGGTCTGCCGCCGCCCCGCAGACCGGTGCCACCCTGGCCGGTGCGGGCTGGACCGCCGCCGCCGACGAGGCCGGCATGACAGCTTTGCCGGCCGGCGTGCCGGGGACTGCGACGGCCGGGCGGGCGGGATACGGCTTCGGCGAGCCCCGTTACGGAGTAAAACCCAGGATAATGCCCAAACAGGTCGTCGTTTGATGAGCAACAGAAGGGAGCGATGCTTTAATTATTGAACTTATTGTGAACTTACTGACACCAGCCGTTGATCTCGACGCCGTATCCCTTCACCTGAAGGCAGACGGCCTCATAACCGGAATCACGTCGAGTTTAAGGAGAGACACGCTATGACGACGCGTTTTATGACCGACCCGAATCAGATGCGGGCGATGGCGGGCCGTTTTGATGTGCACGCCCAAACGGTGGAGGATGAGGCCCGCAAGATGTGGGCGTCGAGTCAAAACATCGCCGGGGCGGGCTGGAGCGGGCCCGCGCAGGCCACCTCCTATGACACCATGGCCCAGATGCATCAGGCGTTTCGCAACATCGTGACCATGCTGCACGGGGTGCGTGACGGGCTGATCCGCGACGCCAACAACTACGAGGCCCAAGAGCAGGCCTCCCAGCACCTGCTGAGCAGCTAGCGCCGAAAGCACTGGCTGCGTAGGCTTTCTCACGTTAGGAGACCTTCAAGATGACGATCAATTACCAGTTCGCCGATGTGGACGCCCACGGGGCCACGATTCGCGCCCAGGCGATGGCGCTGGAGGCCGAGCATCAGGCCATCGTGCGCGATGTGCTTGCCGCCGGGGACTTTTGGGGTGGGGCGGGTTCGACGGCCTGCCAGCAGTTCATCACCGAGTTGGGCCGCAACTTCCAGGTGATCTACGAGCAGGCCAACGCCCACGGCGCCAAGGTGCAAACCGCCGGCTCCAACATGTTCGACACCGACTCCGCCGTCGGCTCCAGCTGGGCCTGATTTCGACCGCCCGGCACAACCCCTGACAGGGCCGTACACCATCACGGTGTGCGGCCCTGTCGCTGTGTGAATACTCATGACACCGCGCCCTCTCGGGGCAACACCCGACCGGCCCGCACCGCCGCTGACTCCGGGCTTGGCCCTGAATCCTAAAGCAGCAATGTATAAGACCGTGCCCCCACTGGGACTCGAACCCAGACTGTGCGGATTTTAAGTCCGCTGCCTCTGCCGATTGGGCTATGGGGGCTTGGCGGTGAATGTAGCGCGAGCGCGATCGCAACGGACCACCGGTGCCCAACCACAGGCAGCACCCGCTGGCTGGCGCCGCCACCGCGGCGTGCTTCTGTCGCCTGCGCCAAAACTCCTGTCGGCCTTGTAGATAGCGCTGCAAACGCACTGGCCGGGGAAAACCGTTAAGGATTCGACCGGCAACGTAAAAGTGGCGTTAACCTCGCTAGCCGATACGCCAACGGCCGCCGCAACAATGGCCCAGAAACAATCCAGAAACAATCCAGAAACGATGCCGAAAGGTGAAGTAGTCGTCGGCTACGAACGTCCGTAAGGAGGACCGATGTCCTATGTGACCACGTTGCCCGAAGCGTTGACGGTAGCGGCGGGCAAGCTCCAGGGATTGGGCTCTGCGATGGCCGCCGAGAACGCCGCCGCGGCGGCCCTGACCACCGGGGTAATCCCCGCAGCCGCGGATCCGGTGTCGGTGCTGCAGGCGATTCAATTCGCCACCTACGGAACCTGGTATCAGCAGGTCAGCGCCCACGCCCAGGCGATTCACGAGATGTTCGTCAACACCTTGGGCAACAGCGCCGGCTCCTACGGCGCCGCCGAGGCCACCAACGCGACCGCGACCGCTTCGCCCTTGTCGGGGTTCTCTGGACTCGCCGGTGGGCTGACCGGGTCGTCAACGTCCTCGGACCCCGGACTCGTCAGCAACATTGCCAATCTCCTGAACATCCAGGCCGGAAACTGGGGCTCTGCCGCCTCGGACTTGATCGGGATGGCCGGCGGTGGCCTGCTCACCGCTATTCCCGTCGAGACAACCGAGGGCGCTGGTGCTGACCTCGGCGGCCTAGCGGTCGGCTTGGAGGGAGCAACCTTGACAAGCGTGCCGGGACCGGCAGGCTCGGGCCTCGGCGGCGCGCCGGTATCAGCCAGTCTGGGCCAGGCGTCCGCGGTTGGCGGGCTGTCGGTGCCCCCTAGCTGGGCCGGGGAAGGCATGCCGGCGTCGCCCACCTCCCCCGCGACGTTGGCGGGCGCGGGTTGGACCACCGCCCCGGCGGGCACCCCGGTGACAACCGTACCGACCGGCATGCCGGCGATGGCCTCAGCCGGCAAATCCCCGGGCTTCGGTGCGCCGCGCTACGGCGTGAAGCCCACCGTGATGCCCAAACCGGAAGTCGTCTAGGGCCGCGGACGTCAATGCTGGCGGTTGAACGGAATTCGATCGAAGAACGGATTCGAGGAAATGTTTGATTTTGCAGCACTCCCCCCGGAGATCAACTCCGCGCGTATGTACGCCGGTCCGGGGTCGGGGCCGATGATGGCCGCCGCGTCGGCGTGGAACAGCCTGGCCGCCGAGTTGGGCACT
>NZ_JASBVP010000007.1 GCF_029961025.1 Mycobacterium sp. | reverse complement strand
CCTATGACACCATGGCCCAGATGCATCAGGCGTTTCGCAACATCGTGACCATGCTGCACGGGGTGCGTGACGGGCTGATCCGCGACGCCAACAACTACGAGGCCCAAGAGCAGGCCTCCCAGCACCTGCTGAGCAGCTAGCGCCGAAAGCACTGGCTGCGTAGGCTTTCTCACGTTAGGAGACCTTCAAGATGACGATCAATTACCAGTTCGCCGATGTGGACGCCCACGGGGCCACGATTCGCGCCCAGGCGATGGCGCTGGAGGCCGAGCATCAGGCCATCGTGCGCGATGTGCTTGCCGCCGGGGACTTTTGGGGTGGGGCGGGTTCGACGGCCTGCCAGCAGTTCATCACCGAGTTGGGCCGCAACTTCCAGGTGATCTACGAGCAGGCCAACGCCCACGGCGCCAAGGTGCAAACCGCCGGCTCCAACATGTTCGACACCGACTCCGCCGTCGGCTCCAGCTGGGCCTGATTTCGACCGCCCGACACAACCCTGGCCCGCCTACCCGGCCAGCGGTGACGGGGGAATCACGGTGGGCCGAACTCCCATCGGAAATCTCGCGGCGTCGGCCTCGCGCCCGGCCATGGCGAGCCATGGCATCCTGGGCACGCCGGGCCCGCCGGTCAGTATCGATGGGGTGGCGCCGTATCCGGTGCCTGGCAACGGCTCGGCGCCGGGCGGCATCGTTTCCGCGGGGAACCCGTCGGTCCAGCTCTGCGGTATGGACAACGTGCCCAGGGATAGGGCCTGGCCTAGGCTCGCCGACGTCCGGCCACCATCGAGGCCGTTCACGGCGACGAGGCCACCCTCACCGCCACCGCCGAGGTTTTCTACAAACCCAAAGCCACCCAACAGCCCTGAGCTTCCATTCCCACCCGACAGCGTCTGCGTACTCGTTAAATCCAGGCCCGCGCCGAAGAAATCCATGCCGAGGCCGCCGATGTCTGCAGCGACACCACCGGCATCCGCGCCCATCCCCGATCCCACACCGGCTGCCACGCCGGCCGGCGAACTGAGCAAGGACGACAACCCGGCCAGGCCGGAGGAAGCGGTGGTTCCCGCGTCGGCGCCGGAGACGGCGTCCCTGCCCGAGGCATTACCCAACGCCATCAGCGCGCTCACCGAAGGGTAAGCCGCCGACGAGGCAGCCGAGGTTCCGTTGCCAACAGCGGTTCCCGCGACTCCCGGCGCGGCCGATGTCGACTGCAAGGGCTGCGCAAGTCTCCGGAGCTCCTGGGGCACCGCCGAGATCGACGACGTCATCGTCTGGGTGTGCACGCCGGCCAGGGCCCCTGCCGCCGAGGTCACCGCGGTGGGCTGGCTCACCAGCCCCCCCGGCGTGGTGGTGGGAGCCGGTGGCGTGAACGGCCTCAGCGCGGTCGCCTGCGCCGAGGCTGCGGCATAGCCGTACATGGCGGCCGCGTCTTGGGCCCACATCTCGCCGTAGTGGGCTTCGGTGGCGGCGATCGCCGGGGTGTTCTGGCCGAAGAAGTTGGTGGCCACCAGGGCGGCCAGGTGGGCCCGGTTGGCCCCGATCACCGCCGGCGGCACCGTCATCGCAAACGCCGCATGATAGGCGCCGGCCGCGGCCCTGGCCTGGCCGGCCACCTGTTCGCACTGAGCCGCGGTGGCGGCTATCCAGGCCACATACGGGGCCACGGCGGACGCCATCGACGCCGACGCCGGACCCTGCCAGCCGTTGCCGGTCAGCCCCGAGATAACCGACCGGCAAGAGGCTGCCAGGCAGTACAGATCGCTCGCCAGACCGTCCCAGGCGGCCGCAGCGGTCAGCATCGGGGCCGACCCCGGACCGGCATACATCCTGGCAGAGTTGATCTCCGGAGGCAAAGCTCCGAAATCCATTGCCCTCCTTCCCTATTGATTTAGCGACATTGGTCTATCGAGGTATTGGCTGCTATTGGCCCGTTGCGTCAGCCGGTGGCGACGGCGTTGGCGGCCTCGGTGGCCGCATACCGGTCCGCACTGGCGACCAAGGTGGTGACGAGCAGGTCGTGAACCGCCGCGGCCTGGGCGGCGACCACGTGATACCTGCCGGCGTGGGCGGCGAACTGCGCTGCGGTCAACGCCGACACCTCGTCGGCGGCCGCCGGAACCACCCCGCCCGTAGGGGCGGCCGCGGCCGCATTGGCAGCGGCCATCGCCGATCCGACCGCGCGTAATCCACCCGCAGCCGCCAACAGCATCTCCGGATTAACGATGACATACGCTTTCACGAAAGACATTGTCTTGCATTACCTTTCAACAGGACTGCACTACGATTACTACCTGGTGCGCTCGCAAGACGGCGAGCCGGATTAGCCGGTGGCAACCTTCGGTTGATCTAGATCATGACGACAACACTAAAGCCACTCGTAAGCACGATGTTAGAGAAATGCTCACCTAACTGTTCAACCTTTTCTGGGCTAACTACTATGCCTCACAATAATTTTGACCACACAACCTATCAAGCGACGAGCTTGATACATAGAAAACCCATATCTGCCGGTGTGCACGGCACCGAATTCGGCGCAATCATTTGAGGATGCAATGAACTTCGTTACAATCGGGTGTGCGCTGGGGGAACGGCTCGGGAAGCGGAAGGAAATGACGTCGGGATATGCGAGTGATCAGCGGCCGCGCCAGGCGATCCTCGGGCAGCTGCCCCGGATCCGGCGGGCCGACGGATCACCCATTCGGGTGTTACTGGTCGATGACGAGCCAACACTGACCAACCTGGTCAAGATGGCACTGCACTATGAGGGCTGGGTGGTCGACGTCGCCCACAACGGGCGAGACGCGATCGCCAGATTCCAGGAGATCGGCCCCGATGTGCTCGTCCTCGACATCATGCTTCCCGACGTCGACGGGCTGCAGATTTTGCGGCAGGTCCGTGAGTCGGACGCTCACACGCCCACCCTGTTCCTCACCGCCCGGGATTCGGTGAAGGACCGAGTCACCGGCCTGACCGCCGGGGCAGACGACTACCTCACCAAGCCGTTCAGCTTGGAGGAGTTGGTGGCCAGACTGCGCGGACTGCTGCGCCGCTCCAGCCATCTGGCCGCACCGACCGATGAGGCTCTCCGCGTTGGCGAGCTCACCCTGGACACCGCCAGCCATGAAGTCCGCCGCGACGGCACGCCGATCCCGCTGTCGGTAACCGAGTTCGAGTTGCTGAGATTCCTCATGCACAATCCGCGCCGGGCACTGTCGCGCGCCGAGATCCTCGATCGGGTTTGGAATTACGACTTCGCGGGGCGCACCAGCATCGTCGATCTCTACATCTCCTATCTTCGCAAGAAGATCGACGCCGGCCGAGAACCGATGATCCACACGGTGCGCGGGGTCGGGTACATGCTGCGACCGCCGGAATGACCCGGGCACCGACCACCCGGTGGTGGCGTCCCCGCTCGTTGCGCCGCCAGTTGCTATTCGGCGTGTTGTCCGTCGTCAGTGTGGTATTGGCGGCCTTCGGCGTGATATCGGTATTAAGCCTGCAGCAGTACGTCACCGCGATGAACGACGCGGAAGTCTCCGAGTCGCTGGACGCCCTGAGCCACTCATACACCAGATACCGCGACGGCTCGTCGCCACGTGCCGGCGCCGGGAGCCTGGAACAGGCGATGCTGGGGTTCACCGGCCAAAATGAGGGAAATGTCATCGCGGTACTGCATGACGGCGTGGTGATCGGGTCGGTGGTCTTCGCCGAAGACGAGCCGCGGTCCGTGCCCGCAGATGTGGTGCGCGCCATCGAGGCACAGTCCTGGAAGGATGGACCCCCGCGCACCGAGCAGTTGGGCAACCTGGGCTCTTACCGGGTGAACAGCCGCGCCGCCGGTGGCGACCGTCTCGTAGTGGGGGTGTCGCTGAACCTCGCCAATCGCGAGGTGTTGCGCAGAACCATCACCGCGGCAGTGCTTTTCGTGACTGCATTGCTGGCCACGGCGGGACTCACGATATCGCTCGTGCGCTATGCCCTGCGCCCGCTGCGTCGGGTTGCCGCCAAGGCCGCGGAGGTCGCCGCCATGCCGCTCACCGACGACGATCAGCGGATCACGGTGCGGGTGCAGCCGGAGGACACCGATCCCGACAACGAAGTCGGAATCGTCGGGCGTACATTGAACCGGTTGCTGGACAACGTCGATAGCGCGCTGGCGCAGCGCGCCGAATCCGATCGGCGCATGCGGCAGTTCATCACCGACGTCAGCCATGAGCTGCGGACTCCGCTGGCGGCGATTCAGGGTTACGCCGAACTCACCCGCCAGGACAGTTCGGCGCTGCCACCGACCACCGAATACGCCCTCGCCCGTATCGAGTCGGAAGCTCGCCGGATGGCGTCGCTGGTCGACGAGCTGTTGTTGCTCTCCCGTCTTGGCGAAGGCGACGATCTGCAGACCGAAGACGTCGACTTAAACGACCTGGTCATCGACGCGGTGAATGACGCTGCCGTGGCCGCGCCCGCGCATCGCTGGGTCAAGAATTTGCCGGACGGGCCGGTGTGGGTCCGCGGCGATCGGGCACGGCTGCATCAGCTCGTCAGCAACCTGCTGTCCAATGCCGCGGTGCACAATCCCCCCGGAGTGACGGTGACGACGGGCATCACCCGCCGCGATGCCGAGGGGCCCTACGCCGAGCTGACGGTCGCCGATGACGGACCCGATATCGACCCCGCTCTCCTGCCGCATCTCTTTGAGCGGTTCGTGCGCACACACCACACCGGCTCCAACGGGTCGGGCAGCGGATTGGGCCTGGCCATCGTCGCGTCGATCGCCCGGGCACACCGGGGATCGGTCAGCGCCGAGTCCGCAGACGGCCGGACCGTCTTTTCGGTGCGTCTTCCGCTGATCGAACGGCCAGCCGCGAAACCGCGGCAGTCAGGCCGCACTCGTCAAACACCGCACGACACCGTCGCGGCCCGCCGCTCCGGGCGGGCCGCAAAGCCCGTAAAGAAAGCGTCAACGGAGAAGCGGCAGCGCGCCGGTGGGGCTTAACGTCGTTGACGTCCTCCCGCCGAGGGCAAGTTGCGTGTTGCCCGCATAGTGTTTGATGATCGACCTGATTTGCTTGTCGCGAACGGAGACGCTATGGCCGTGGTGGCCTACATCCTGCTGACAGTGGTGGTCTTCGCCCTGCTGGGCTGGGCGCAGAGGCTGGTCGAACGACTGTGAGCTACGACAACGCCGTGGGCCTGGCGCTGGCCACGCTCCTGGCGGTCTACCTGGCGGTGGCCCTGCTCTTTCCGGAACGGTTCTAGGTGAGTACCCCATCGGCGGGGATGGCGTTCCTCGCCCTGCTTGTGGTGGCGCTGGCGGTGGTGCATGTACCGCTGGGTGATTACATGTACCGCGTCTACACCTCGACGCGGGACTGGCGGGTCGAGCGGGTCATCTACCGCGTCATTGGAGCCGACCCCAAAGCCCAGCAGACGTGGGACGGTTACGCCCGTAGCGTGCTGGCGTTCTCGGCGGTCAGCATCTTGTTCCTCTTTTTCTTTGAACTGGTGCAGGGCAAGTTGCCGCTGCATCTGCATGAGCCGGCGACACCGATGACGCCGGCGCTGGCGTGGAACACCGCCGTCAGCTTCGTGACCAACACCAACTGGCAGGCGTATTCGGGAGAGTCGACACAGGGCCATCTGGTGCAGATGGCCGGTTTGGCGGTGCAAAACTTCGTCTCGGCCGCGAGCGGCATGGCGGTGGCGATGGCCCTGGTCCGCGGCTTTGCGCGGACGAAAACCACTGAGCTGGGCAACTTCTGGGTGGATCTGGTGCGCGGCACGCTGCGCATCCTGCTGCCGATGGCTGCCCTGGGCGCGGTGGTGTTGCTCACCGGGGGCGCCGTTCAGAATTTCCACCTCAACGACCAGGTGGTGACCACGCTGGGCGGCGCGCAGCAGACGATCACCGGCGGTCCGGTCGCCAGCCAAGAGGTCATCAAGGAACTCGGCACCAACGGCGGCGGCTTTTATAACGCCAACTCCGCCCATCCGTTCGAAAACCCGACCGCCTGGACGAACTGGGTGGAGATCTTCCTGCTGCTGGTGATCAGTTTCTCGCTGCCGCGCACCTTCGGTCGCATGGTGGGCAGCACAAAGCAGGGCTACGCGATCGTCGCGGTCATGGCAACACTCGCGACCATCAGTGTCGCCCTCATCGGCCTGTTTCAGCTGCAGCACCACGGCACGGCGCCCACGGCGGCCCGCGCGGCCCTGGAAGGGGTCGAGCAGCGCTTCGGGGTGGCCAACTCCGCGGTGTTCGCCGACGCCACCACCCTCACCTCCACCGGCGCGATCGACTCCCAGCATGACTCCTACACCGCCCTCGGAGGCATGATGACGATGTTCAACATGCAGCTGGGCGAGGTGGCGCCGGGCGGAGTGGGCTCGGGCCTCTACGGCATGCTCATTTTGGCGGTGATCACGGTATTCGTCGCCGGTCTGATGGTGGGCCGCACCCCGGAATACCTCAGCAAGAAGATCACGGCGCGCGAAATCAAGCTCGCGGCAAGCTATTTCCTTGTCACCCCCCTCATCGTGCTGCTCGGCACCGCAATCGCGATGGCGCTGGCGGGCGAGCGCGCGAGCATGCTCAACACCGGGCCGCACGGCCTCTCGGAGGTGCTGTACGCGTTCACCTCCGCCGCCAACAACAATGGCTCCGCGTTCGCGGGTCTCTCCGCCAACACCGTGTGGTACAACACCGCACTGGGGCTGGCGATGGTCTTCGGCCGGTTCTTGCCGATCATCCTGGTGCTCGCCCTGGCCGGCTCACTGGCCCGCCAGCGCATGACCCCGGCTTCGCTCGGCACCCTGCCCACCCACCGCCCGCAGTTCGTCGGAATGGTCGCCGGGGTGACGCTGATTCTTGTTGCCCTCACCTTCCTGCCCGCCCTGGCGCTTGGGCCCCTCGCCGAAGGAATCCACTAGAGATGCCGCTATCCACAGCCGATTCACCCGGGTCACTGCGGTCCGCTCACGCGCCGACCGGACGCGTTCAGGGCGGGCTGCTGGATCCGAAGATGCTGGGCAAGTCGCTGCCCGACGCGCTGCGAAAGCTCGATCCGCGCACCCTGTGGCGCAACCCGGTGATGTTCATCGTCGAGATCAGCGCGGTGTGGTCGACCGTGCTGGCGATCCGCAACTCGTCGTGGTTCGGCTGGCTGGTCGTGTTCTGGCTTTGGCTGACGGTACTTTTCGCCAACCTCGCCGAAGCGGTCGCCGAAGGGCGCGGAAAAGCGCAGGCCGCCACCCTGCGCCAGTCCAAGGCAGACACCATCGCCCACCGCCTACACAATTGGGTTCCCGGCGCCGAAGGCACCCGAGAGGACGTCCGGGCGCCGGAACTGCGGCAAGGCGACATCGTCGTCGTCGAGGCGGGTGAAATCATCCCCGGCGATGGGGATGTCGTGGAAGGCATTGCGTCGGTGAATGAATCGGCAATCACCGGCGAATCAGCTCCGGTGATCCGGGAGTCCGGCGGCGACCGCTCGGCGGTGACCGGCGGCACGACCGTGCTCTCGGACCGCATTGTGGTCAAAATCACCCAGAAGCCCGGCGAGAGCTTCATCGACCGGATGATCGCACTGGTCGAGGGCGCCAACCGGCAAAAGACCCCCAACGAAATCGCGCTGAACATCCTGCTCGCGGCGCTGACCATCATCTTCGTCTTCGCGGTCGCCACCTTGCAGCCGTTGGCGATCTACTCCAAGACGAACAACCCCGGGGTTCCCAACACCCAGGCGCTCAACAACAACGGCGTCACCGGGATTGTCTTGGTAGCGCTGCTGGTGTGCCTGATCCCCACCACCATCGGCGCGTTGCTGTCGGCGATCGGTATCGCCGGCATGGACCGGCTGGTTCAACGCAACGTGCTGGCCATGTCGGGCCGCGCGGTGGAGGCGGCCGGCGACGTCAACACCCTGCTGCTGGACAAAACCGGGACCATCACGCTCGGCAACCGGGAGGCATCGGACTTCATTCCGCTCAGCGGCATCACACCGGAGCAGTTCGCCGACGTCGCGCAGCTGTCCAGCCTCGCCGACGAAACCCCGGAGGGCCGTTCGATCGTCGTGTACGCCAAACAGGCCTACGGGCTGCGCGAGCGGACACCCGGCGAACTCGCCCGCGCCCACTGGGTGGAGTTCAGCGCGGCGACGCGGATGTCGGGCGTGGACCTGGACGGACGACAGTTACGTAAGGGCGCGGCCAGTTCGGTGGCCGACTGGATCCGCCGCCAGGGCGGCACCGTTCCCGCCATCCTTGGAGAGATCGTCGACGGCATCTCCGCTGCCGGCGGAACCCCGCTGGTGGTGGGCGAGGTCAGGCGGGATACCGATGGCGGTCAGGAGACAACGAAAGCCGAGGTGCTCGGCGTCATCCACCTCAAGGATGTGGTCAAGCGCGGCATGCGTCAGCGCTTCGACGAGATGCGGAAAATGGGCATCCGCACGGTCATGATCACCGGCGACAATCCGTTGACCGCCAAGGCGATCGCCGAGGAGGCCGGGGTCGACGACTTCCTCGCCGAGGCTACCCCCGAAGACAAGATGGCGCTGATCAAGCGGGAGCAGGAGGGCGGCCGGCTGGTCGCGATGACCGGTGACGGCACCAACGACGCACCGGCGCTGGCCCAGGCCGACGTCGGGGTGGCGATGAACACCGGAACCAGCGCGGCCAAAGAGGCCGGCAACATGGTCGACTTGGACTCCGACCCCACCAAGCTCATCGAGATCGTCGAAATCGGCAAGCAGCTGCTGATCACCCGCGGGGCGTTGACCACGTTTTCGATCGCCAACGACATCGCGAAATACTTCGCCATCATCCCGGCGATGTTCGTGGCACTGTTCCCCGGACTGGATCTGATCAACGTGATGCGGTTGCACAGCCCACAGTCGGCGATCCTTTCGGCGGTGATCTTCAACGCGATCATCATCGTGCTGCTGATCCCGCTGGCGCTGCGCGGCGTGCGCTACACCCCGAGCAGCGCGTCAAAGCTGTTGAGCCGCAATCTCTATATCTATGGCCTCGGCGGCATTATCGCCCCGTTCATCGGGATCAAACTGATCGACCTGGTGGTGCAACTCCTTCCCGGGATGTCCTGAGATGAAACTGTCCAACCTGGCTCGCCTGCATTGGGCGGCACTGCGCGCCCTGCTGGTGCTGACCGTGATCACCGGAATCGCCTATCCCCTGGTCGTCTGGGGAGTGGCCCAGTTGCCCGGGCTGCGCCACAAGGCGAACGGCTCGATCGTCACGGTCTCCGGAAAGCCCGTCGGCAGCGAGCTGATCGGCCAGCTGTTCACCGATAAGGACGGCAACCCGCTGCCGCAGTACTTCCAAAGCAGACCGTCGGCGGCTGGAGCCGGCTATGATCCTCTCGCCTCCGGCGGCAGCAATCTGGGCCCGGAAAGCATCGTCGACACGCCTGCCGACCCGGCCAAGCTGGCCGCGGGCGCGGACCCGGCCACCGCGGGCTTTAAACCCAGTCTGCTCACCCAGGTGTGCGCGCGCAGCGTCGCGGTCGCCCGGCTCGAGGGGGTTGACGGTTCGCGCCCGTTCTGCACCGGAAGCGGGGTCGGCGCGGTGTTGTCGGTGATCGGCCCCCGGGATTCGCGCGGCAACGTCGCTCATCCGACGCGGGTGATCAGCGTTAACGAGCCCTGCCGCAGGCAGCCGGGCGAAGCTCCCGGAGTGTTCCTGGCTCAATACCGGGGCGTGACCGTGGAATGCGCAGAGTACGGCCAGGACTATTCGATCGGCCAGATCGTGCCGATTCGGGGTACGGCGCCCGATCACCCGGCGGTACCCGCGGACGCCGTCACGGCCAGCGCCAGCGGCCTCGACCCCGACATCTCGCCGGCGTACGCCGATATCCAGGTGGCCCGGGTGGCTAAAGCGCGGGGAGTCAGCCCCGAGCAGGTGCGCTCCGTGGTGCGCAAGAACCAGCACGGTCCACTGCTCGGCTTTATCGGCCAAGCGCGGGTCAACGTGTTGCTGCTCAATATCGAGCTGGACCGTATATATCCGGTGAAGTCGGGGCAAGTTCGATAGATGATAGCCGTGTGAGCATCAACGAATCGGTTGCGCCCAGAGTAACCAGCCCCGACGAGCGGCCCGTGCCGGGACCGACCGGGCGGGATGAGCCGGTCACGCATGTGGCGCAACCGCACAAACGCGGCGAGCTGCGCATCTATCTCGGTGCGGCGCCGGGTGTCGGCAAGACCTACGCCATGCTCGGTGAGGCGCACCGCAGGCTGGAACGTGGCACCGACGTCGTCGCAGCCGTGGTAGAGACGCATGGCCGCAAGAAGATCGCCGAACTGCTCGAAGGCATCGAGATCATTCCGCCGCGCTACATCTGCTATCGCGGAACCCGGTTTCCCGAACTCGATGTCGAGGCGGTGCTGCGGCGCCGGCCGGAGGTGGTGCTGGTCGACGAATACGCGCATACCAATGTTCCGGGCAGCAAAAACGCCAAGCGGTGGCAGGACGTCGAAGAACTGCTCGACGCCGGAATCACCGTGATCTCGACCGTCAATATCCAGCACCTGGAGAGCCTCAACGATGTCGTTGCCCAGATCACCGGAATCGAGCAGCGGGAAACCGTGCCCGACGAAGTCGTTCGAAAAGCATCCCAGATCGAGCTGGTCGACATCACACCGGAAGCGTTGCGGCGCAGGCTCGCCCACGGCAACGTCTACCCCCCGGAGCGCATCGATGCGGCGCTGTCCAACTACTTTCGCCCCGGCAACCTGACCGCGCTACGGGAACTCGCGCTGCTCTGGCTTGCGGATCAGGTCGACGCGGCGCTGGCGAAATACCGCGCCGAGAAAAAGATCACCGACACCTGGGAAGCCCGCGAACGCGTGGTGGTCGCGGTGACCGGCGGCCCGGAATCGGAAACGTTGGTGCGCCGCGCCTCCCGCATCGCCTCGAAGTCGAGCGCGCAACTGATGGTGGTGCATGTCGTGCGCAGCGACGGGCTGTCGGGGGTGTCGGCGCCGCAGATGGGCAAGGTGCGCGAACTGGCCGCCAGCCTGGGTGCGACGGTGCACACCGTGGTCGGCGACGACGTGCCGACAGCGCTGCTGGACTTCGCCCGCGAGGCCAACGCCACCCAGCTGGTGCTGGGCACCTCCAGGCGGTCACGGTGGGCGCGGCTCTTCAGTGAGGGAATCGGCGAGGCGACCATCGAGCGCTCGGGGAAGATCGACGTGCACCTGGTCACCCACGAGCAGGCCAGCCACGGGTTGTCCCTGCCGCCGATCTCGCCGCGTGCCCGCCACATCGCGTCGTGGCTGGCCGCGATCCTGGTGCCGTCGGCCATCCTCGGGATCACCATGGCCTGGTTCGATCGGGTGCTGGACGTCGGCGGGAAGACCGCCCTCTTCTTCCTTGGGGTGATCGCCGTTGCGCTGTTCGGTGGCATGGCACCGGCAATATTGGCGGGGCTGTTGTCCGGGGCGCTGTTGGATTACTTCCTGACCGAGCCCCGGTACAGCTTCGCCATCGCCAGCCCGAGCCACCTCGTCATGGAAGTGGTTCTGCTGGGGGTCGCGATAGCGATCGCCGCGCTGGTGGACTCCGCGGCCCGGCGCGCCCGGGACGCCGGGCGCGCGGCTCAGGAGGCCGAGCTGTTAGCCCTCTTCGCCGGATCGGTGCTGCGCGGTGCCGATCTCAACACCTTGCTGGAGCGAGTTCGCGAGACCTATTCCCAGCGCGCGGTGAGCCTCGTGCGGAAGGTTGACGGCCAACCGCAGATCATCGCCTGCGTGGGCAAGGACCCCTGCGTGACGGTCGATTCGGCCGATACCGCCGTGGAGGTGGGTGACGAGGAGTTCTGGATGCTGCTGTCCGGGCGCACCCTGACCGGCCGCGACCGCAGGGTGCTGTCGGCCGTGGCAACGCAGGCGGCCGGGCTGGTCAAACAGCGTGAACTCGCCGAAGAGGTCAGCAAAGCCCAATCCCTCGCTCAGGCCGACGAGTTGCGCCGCCTGTTGCTCTCGGCGCTCGGCCACGATCTGCGGACCCCGCTGGCGGCGGCCAAGGCGGCGGTATCCAGCCTGCGTGCCGAAGACGTCAGCTTCTCGCCCGAGGACACCGCCGAACTGCTTGCCACCATCGAAGAGTCGATCGACCAGCTGACCGCCCTGGTCGCCAACCTGCTCGACTCGTCGCGGCTGGCTGCGGGCGTGGTCCGCCCCAAGCTCTCCCCGGTGTATCTCGAAGAGGTCGTCCAGCGGGCGCTGGTCGGCCTCGGAAAGCGTAGCGCGGTGTTCGGGCGGGAGAGCCTCGATCGGGTCAAAGTCGAGGTCGGCGGCACGGTCGCGATGGCCGACGCCGGCCTGCTGGAACGGGTGCTGGCAAACCTCATCGACAACGCGCTGCGGTACGCCCCCGGTAGCCTGGTGTGGGTCAAGGCGGGTCAGGCCGGTAAGCGGGTGCTGATCAACGTCGTTGACGAGGGACCGGGCGTCGCCAAAGGTGCCGCCGAGCGGATGTTCGAACCGTTCCAGCGCCTCGGTGACCGCGACAACACCACCGGACTGGGCCTCGGGCTGTCGGTGGCCAAGGGCTTCGTCGAGGCGATGGACGGCACCATCCGGGCGGCCGACACCCCCGGCGGTGGGCTCACCGTCGAAGTCGACCTGGCGGCGCCGCCACCGGAACCGGTGGCGACAACGCCCCCCGCCGGCGACGATGCGGGCGCAGCGATGAGGAGGAGCGGCGCCAAATGACCCCCGCCGGCGGAAGGAGCGGCGATGACCCGCGTGCTGGTGATCGATGACGACCGCCAGCTTTTGCGGGCGCTGCGGATCAACCTTTCGGTGCGTGGCTACGAAGTGGTCACCGCCGCAACCGGATCGGGTGGCCTTCGAGCCGCTGCCGAGCAACACCCCGATGCGGTGATCCTGGATCTGGGGTTGCCCGACATCTCCGGCATCGCGGTACTCACCGGGCTGCGCGGTTGGATGACGGCTCCAGTGATCGTGCTGTCGGCACGCACCGATTCCGCGGACAAGGTGGAAGCCCTCGACACCGGTGCCGACGACTACATAACCAAGCCGTTCGGCATGGACGAACTGCTGGCACGACTGCGAGCCGCGGTCCGACGCGCGACCACCGCCAGCGACGCCGACGAACCGGTGGTGGAAACCAAGTCGTTCACCGTCGACCTGTCGGCGAAAAAGGTCATCAAGAACGGTCAGGAGGTTCACCTGACACCCACGGAGTGGGGCATGCTGGAGATGCTGGTGCGCAACCGGGGCAAGCTGGTCGGGCGCGAGGAGCTGCTCAAAGAAGTGTGGGGACCCAAATATGCGAAGGAAACCCACTATTTGCGCGTCTACCTCGCGCAGTTGCGGCGCAAACTCGAGGACGATCCGTCGCATCCGAACCATCTGCTGACCGAGGCGGGCATGGGCTATCGCTTCCAAGCATGATCGCTAGCCCGATTACCGGGCCCGGCCCGGGTGGTGTCCGGAAAAACTCCTGTAGAAGAATAACTTTGCCGCTATGGTTATGGATCGCTTGCCAACCGCATCGGCAGCGTTCTCGTCAGCAATAAACCGGGTTTATTCCGCGGAGCATCCCTTGCGGGTGTTACGGTAGACCATCATCGTTCGCGCCGTTTTGAGGTCCGCGGCTTTCCAGTGGCGCGATGCGGGCCGGTATGGGCCGATCGCCCTATAGTACGAGTGAACGTCAATGTCAGCAGAAGCGGGTGTTCATGCGGGACAAGATAAAGCCTCGGCCTGGTGCACAAAGTTGCGCATTTTCGGCCGATTGCTTGCCGGCGGAACGTCGGAGGGCAGATCGACTCGGCACAGCGATGACGGTAACGGCAAAGCGCGAAACCACCCCCTCGAAATGTCGGGTTGTTTGGCCGCGGCCCCGCTTGCCTGGGTAAGTGGACGCGACCATGCAGAATCACATCATCGTCAGTGGTGACGACGCGCTGGCGAAAACGGTCATCGAGGAGTTGAACAACGTCGGCGCCAGCATTGTCAGGCTCGCCGACAGCGAGACAGCCGATACCGAAACCAATCTCGCCCGCGCCGGGATCACGCGCGCGGCGGCCATCGTCTGTACCGGGGATGACGATGCGATAAATCTCGAAATCGCCCTGCTGGCGAGGAAAGCCAATCCGGAGGTACGGGTGGTGGCGCGGCTGGCCAACGACGTGTTGCGCGCAGCGGTGGCGGCCGACAACGGACCGGGTGCGATCCTCGATGTCGCCGAGCTCGCGGCGCCGGCGGTCGTCGAGGCGTGCCTGGCGTACCCCACCCACCCATTCCAGGCGGCCGGCATCGATTTCGTGGTCTGGGGCTCGACGGCACCGCGGGATGCGACGCTTCGGGAGATCTTTGGCAACCTCGCCCCGGTAGCGGTCATCCGGGGTGATAACTCCCCAGCGTCCGGGGAGATAGTGGCCTGCCCGGGCCGGGATCTGCGGGTGCACGCCGGTGACTGGACGGTGATGGTCGGCACCGCCGACGAGCTGACGGCGCACGGTGTCAAGATCCCGCAGCCGACCGGAACGCGCGCACACCGGTCCCGGCCACGGCGAATACTCGACGCGGTACGCATCCTGCGCGACGAACTCAACCCGATGTTCTACCCGACGATGGCCGCCGTGCTCACGCTACTGGCCGGCTCAACGATCTTGTTGCGCTTCACCTACCAACGCCCCCCGGGGATGACGTGGGTCGACGCGTTGTACTTCAGCACCGAGACGATCACCACGACGGGCTACGGCGACTACAGCTTTCTGCACCAGCCGACCTGGCTGCGGCTATTCGCGGCGATGATGATGTTCGCCGGGGTGACCACCACCGCTCTTCTGGTGGCGTTCATCGCCGACCTGCTGCTCTCGCGCCGCTTCCTGCGGTCGGCCGGACGCCGCCGCGTGCACCACCTGCGTAACCACATCATCGTGGTGGGATTGAGTGCGCTCGGCATGCGCGTCGTCACCGATCTGACCACCGCCGGATACGACGTGGCGGTGATCGAACGGGACGAGAACAACCGATTCCTGGAGTCGTTGGCCGAGCTCGACGTGCCGGTCATCTTCGGGGACGCGACGCTGGACTCGACGCTGGAAGCGGCCCGCGTCGACCGCGCCCGGGCGGTAGCGGTGCTGACTCGTGATGACATGATCAACATCGAGACCGGGATCGTGCTGCTCGAGATGCTGGTGCCAGGGGCGATGCACAAAATCGAGCGCACGGACGTTCCGCTGGTGCTGCGCGTCTACGATCGCGCACTGGGCTTCGCCGTAGCGCAACGGTTCGGCTTCGAGAACGTCCGGTCGACCGTCGAGCTGGCCGCGCCGTGGTTCATCGGCGCGGCGATGGGTTTGCAGGTGTTGGGGACGTTTTCGGTCGGGCAGCGCTCGTTTATGGTCGGCGCGATGCACGTGGCCGCCGGCAGTGAACTCGATGGGCTGCGGATGTTCGAATTGTCCACCCAAACCCGGGTCATCGCGATCACCCGCGCGGACGCGCCGGTCACGCTGCACCCGGGCCGCGAGGCGGTGCTTAGAGCCGGCGACACCGTCTACCTCGTCGGCCCGTATCGGGAGCTGCTGGACACGCTGCGCAAGGGCCAGCCGCCCGCACAACCCTCCGCCGGCGATCAGCACCACGAGCTCAGCGTCAGCCGCCAAGCAAAGACCGGGTGAACACGCACCGGACACACCCGCCCGACCTGCCGAATCACCTGGCGGCGGCCATGGAGAATAATAGACGGAAATCCGCCCACCCCGGGAAATATGGACCGATGACACCGCCGCCGTTAGGAATCCATATGAATTCGTGCGGATTGCGTCAACAAGTCATCATGCTATCGTCCGCGGGCAAAACAGTTTGGTATCCAGTGTTATCGCGATCTAACCTCACGACCCAGGTGATCGCCAAAAGTCATTGACGGGAGGGACGCTTATATGTCTTACGTGACTATTCAGCCGGAAATGTTGACCGCGGCGGCGGGCAACTTGCAGGGAATCGGCGCCGCGATGAGTGCCGCAAATGCGGCGGCGGCGGTGCCCACGACCGGGGTTATTCCGGCAGCCGCCGACGAGGTGTCGGCGCTGACCGCCGCGCAGTTCGCGGCGCATGCACAAATGTATCAGGCGGTCAGCGCTCAGGCCGCGGCCATTCACGAGATGTTCGTGAGCACCTTGCAGACCAGTGCCGGTTCGTATGCGGTGACTGAGGCGGCAAATGCCATAGCTGCCACTTAGGATACTGTGGCGCAATGGATTTCGCGATGTTACCGCCGGAGATTAACTCGGGGCGGATGTATGCCGGTCCAGGATCCGGGCCGATGCTGGCCGCCGCGGCGGCCTGGGACGAGCTGGCCGCCGAGTTACACTCGGCGGCCAGCTCGTATCAAGCGGTGATCGCGGAGCTGATCGCCGGACCCTGGCTGGGCCCGTCGTCGGCGGCGATGGCCGCCGCGGTCGCCCCCTACGTGGCCTGGCTGCACAGCACCGCCGCGCAGGCCGAGCAGACAGCCGCCCACGCCAGGGAGGCCGCGGCCGCCTACCAGGAGGCGTTGGCGTCAACCGTCCCGCCCCAGGTGGTCGCCGCCAACCGCGGCCTTTTGGCAAGGCTGACGGCGAAGAATCTGTTCGGGCAATACACCGCGGCGATCGCGGCCATCGAAGCCCAGTACGCCGAGATGTGGGCCCAAGACGCCGCGGCGATGTACGGCTACGCCCGTTCCTCGGCATCCGCGACAACGCTGACACCGTTCACCCCGCCCCGGCGCAACACCGATCCCGCCGCATCGGCCACTCAGGCCGCCGCGGTCGAAAAAGTCACCGGTACCTCGCCCGGTAATGCGCAACACACCATCTCATCGGTGGCGCAGGCGTTTTCGGCCGCACCCAACGCCCTGCAAAGGCTTGCCACCGGGGCACCGGCGGTCGCGGCCGACCCCCCGGCCACGCTGTCGACGCTGTCGAATCTGATCGCTATCTTCCTCGACGCGCCGGCCGCGCTGGCCGGAATTTTTATCGACGCGCCGCTGGCCCCCATAGGGGTTGTCTCCCTTCCCTACGACATTGTCGGTGCACTGACCGGTTTGCACACGGATGAGATCGTCAGCGCCGAAGCGGGAGTACCGCCCTGGCCGGCGGCGTTCACGGAACCAACACCCCCAACCCCGTCTCCGCTGGTTACCGGCCTCGGCTCACCGGTGTCCGCAGGTCTAGGGCAAGCCCACACGGTTGGAACATTGTCGGTGCCACCAACGTGGACCATTGCAACACCGGCAGTCCGCCCCGTCGCGGTGACCCTGCCGATGCTGCCGGCCGCTAGCATCCCCGCCGCCGGCGCAGAGACGTTTGAACTCGGCTCGGGGAGCACGTTCGGCGAAATGGCACTGGCCGCTATGACCGGACGAGCCATGGCCGGCGCACTGGATGCCGACGGTGGCCGGCACGGCAATAAGACGGCCAGCAAACGTATGCTGGCCCGCACCAGCGGTGCGGCGACCACTTTGGACGGTGCGGCAGCACACGAAGAGGGTGAAGCCTCGCCGAGCACGCCCAGAACCGTGGTGACGGGGGTCGCGGCTGAGCTACGCGAATTCGCCAAGCTGCGTGACGAGGGAATCCTGACCGACGAGGAGTTCACCGAACAGAAGAACCGTCTGCTCGGACGCTGAATCCCACACCGCCCTTCACCTTTGCCAGGCACGCCGGTCTTCTGGAGCGAGGGACACGCAGTAATGGATTTCGGGATGTACCCACCGGAAGTCAACTCGGGTCGAATGTACACCGGCCCGGGATCAGGACCGATGCTGGCCGCTGCGGCGGCCTGGGACGGGCTGGCTTACGAACTGCAAGCGGCGGCCAACTCGTATCGGGAGGTCATCGCAGGACTGACCACTGGGTCCTGGGGGGGGGCGTCCGCGGTCTCGATGGCGGCTGCAGCCGCCCCCTATGCGGCGTGGATGAGCGCCACCGCCGCGCAGGCGGAGGAGACGGCGATCCAGGCGAGGGCAGCGGCCGCCGCCTACGAGGTGGCGTTTGCATCGACCGTGCCGCCGCCGGTGATCGCCACCAACCGCAGCCAGCTGATGGCCCTGGTAGCGACGAACTTTTTCGGGCAGAACACGCCCGCGATCGCAATCACCGAGGCCCAGTACGCGGAGATGTGGGCCCAAGACGCCGCAGCTATGTACGGATACGCAAGCTCCTCGGCGTCGGCGACAACGCTGACGCCGTTCACCCCACCTGGCCCCATCACCAACCCCGCAGGGCTGACCGGCCAAGCCGTCGCTGTCGGTCAAGCCGTCGGCACTCCTGCAGGCAACGCGCAAAGCACCGTCTCGACTGTTCCGCAAGCGTTTTCCGCGGTGCCCAACGCACTGCAGAGCCTCGCTACGGTGGCACCGACTTCCGCCACAGACCCATCGGGATCGCTGACCACGCTGGCGAATCTTGAATCGATTTTCCTCGGTGCACCGGGCGACCTGGCAGCCATCGGCACCGCACCGCCAGCGGTCTTGTCAGGGCCGGTGGATCTTCCTTATGGCATAGTTGGTGCACTGACCGGATTTCACACCGATGACGTCGTCAGCGCGAAGGCGGGGGTAGAGCCCTGGCCGGGGACGGGGCCGATGTCCCCAACAGAACTGCCAGCGACCGTTGGGAACTCGGGTTCGTCTGTGGCGACGGTGCTGCCCACCTCCGCATCAGTGAGTTTGGGCCAGGCGAACATGGTCGGGCCGCTGTCCGTGCCACCGACATGGACTGTCGCGGAACCAGATCCCCGCTCCATCGCATTGACGGCTGCCAGCCCCGGGATTACCCGGGGGGTACCGCTGGAACTCGACTCCAAGAACGCGTTCAGCCAGATGGCACTGGCCAGTATTGCCGGGGGTCCTCCTCCAGGCCGGGCACTGGGCACCGCGGACACCGAGGCCGTCGCGGGCAAACCTGCAGCGGCTCGCCCTCGGCGGGCGATGACCACCGGTGACAGTGCGCCGCCTTCTGGCAGCGGTAAGGGGTCGCAAAACACGCCCCGCATTGTGGTAACGGGAATCGCGGCGAGGATACGTGAGCTCGCCGAGCTCCGCGACTGCGGAATCCTCACCAACGAGGAATTCGTCGAACAAAAAAATCGCCTGCTTGGCCACTAAAACTAAATCCCGACGTTGCGGTGACTCCCGGGCGATCAGCCGACCATTGAGGCCGCGATGCCGTCGAGGATGTCGTGTTCACTGACGATCAACTCATCGACACCGGCGCGATTGTGCAGCATTCGTGCCAGCTCTTCGACAATGATCGCGCCGCCCCCGATCACGTCGGCACGCCCCTCATGCATCGGTCCCAGCGCGGCGCGCTGGTTACGGGTCATGCCGATCAGCTGCCCACAGACCGCCAGCAGCTCGTTACGCCGGACACGTGAAAGGTGAATAGCCGCAGCGTCATACGTCGTCAGGTGTTGCGCCAGCGCCGATAGCGTCGTCATTGTCCCGGCCACCCCCACCCAGGTCCGGGCCGTCTCGACCGGCACCGCGTGCAGGGCCGCATCCAGCCGCCGGCGGACCAGCCGGCGAGCGCTCCCCACCTCCTCGGGCGTCGGCGGGTCGGTGTGCAGACAACGTTCCGTCAACCGCACACAGCCGATGTCGACCGAAACCCCGGTCCACACCTCCCCGGGATCGCCCAGCACGATCTCGGTGGAGCCACCACCCAAGTCGACGACAATGAAAGGTGCTTCGGCGGAATCTAATTCGCCCACCACCCCGCGGAAGGACAGCTCAGCTTCCGCAGCGCCGCTGACCACCTCCGCCACCGCCCCGGGCACCACGACTCCCAGCACTTCGGCGGTCATCGCCAAAAAAGCGTCGCGATTGGCGGCGTCGCGGACGGCCGAGGTGGCCACCATCCGCACCCGCTTCACGGCGTGTCTCACGCACAATGCCGCGTAATCAGCAAGCGCGGAGCGGGTCCGCTCCAGTGCCTCCGGCGCGAGCCGGCCGGTCGCGTCGGTTCCCTGTCCCAGCCGCACGATGCGCATCTCGCGGTGCACGTCGCGCAGGTGCCGGTCGACCGCCTCGGCGATCAGCAGCCGGATCGAGTTGGTGCCGCAGTCGATCGCGCCGACGCGGTTCATGGGCGCCGCGTCTCCGGCGCGGCTCATGCCCACCGCCCCGGCACCAAGATCCCGGTCTGTTCCAACTCGAGGCGCGGTTCGGAGGCGAGCAGCGCCAACGCCTCATCACCGAGCGGATTCACCCCGGGGCCCTTGGCCAACGAGTGCGCGATCAACGCGTGCAGGCATTTGACCCGCTCGGGCATGCCACCGGCGGAGACTGTCGTCCCCAGCGGGTGGATCGCATCACGCTCGGCCAGGTAGGACTCGTGGGCTCGCCGGTAGGCGGCGGCCAGCACCGGATCGCGCCGCAGCCGCTCGGTCATCTCGCGCATCACACCCGAGCATTCCAGCCTGCTCGCGGCGGCCGTCAACACCGCATGGGTGAGGTAATACAGCGTCGGAAACGGGGTGCCGTCGGGCAATTTCGGGGCGGTCTTCACCACGGCGGGTTCACCGTTGGGGCAACGATAGGCGATCTCGAGCACCCCGCGAGGCTCCCGTCCGAGCTGACGCGCCACCGCTTCCCAGTCGGTTGGATCAACCACCGGGCGAGGGGGGACTCGGCGGGACGGTCGCGGGCGGGGCCACCGGGGATTGCGAGCCGGCAACCGGTGGTCCGTGTGGAGCGTCGGCGATGGTGTGCCACAACGCCGTATACCAGGGATCGTTGCTGGCCGCGGGCGTTGCCCCGGGTCCTGGTTGCGTGGGGTCGGCTGCCGTGGCGGGAAGTTGCACCTGAAACGGGATGTCCCCGGGCTTCACGAACCCAAGACGTTCACGCGCCTGCGCCGCGATGTAGGCGGGATCGGCCAGCCGGGCTTTCTGCTGCTCCAGATCGGCGATCTGCCGCCGCAGCGCGGCTTCGGTCGCGGCCAACTGGGTCATTTCGGTGCGCTGCGCGAAATATGTGCGCACCGGGCCCGTGATGGTCAGCGTCAAGACACAGACAACCGCGGCCAGCACCGCAGCCCGGCGAGCGGTGAATCCCAGCCGTTGCTCGGACCGCTGCTCGGCCGATTCGGTGACCGACCGCTTGAGGGGCTCGATGACGGCTGCCGCCTGCGCTCGCGGTGAGCCGCGATTGCTCTTTGTCGGCGGCGTCCGCGGAGGTCCCTCGAGCGAATCACCGGCTGCGCCCGGCCGCGACGCAGGTGAGCGCCGCTTCGGATGGGTCCGTTTCGCTTCCGGCATCTGGTTTCGGCTGCCAGACTATTTCGTTTCCTTCATTTCTGGAGTGTATCGGGGAAAGGCCAGATCGCCGGCGTAGCGGGCGGCATCGCCGAGCGCTTCCTCGATGCGCAGCAACTGGTTGTATTTGGCCACCCGCTCGCTGCGCGCCGGCGCCCCGGTCTTGATCTGACCACCACCCACGGCCACTGCTAGGTCCGCGATGGTGGTATCTTCCGTCTCCCCGCTACGGTGACTCATCACCGTGCGGTATCCGCTGTGATGGGCCAGTGCCACCGCATCCAGGGTTTCCGTCAACGTCCCGATCTGGTTGACCTTGATCAGCACGGCATTTGCCACTCCCCTTTCGATGCCGTCTTCGATCCGCTCGGGATTGGTGACGAAAATGTCGTCGCCGACGACCTGGACCCGGTCGCCGAGCGATGTGGTCAACGACACCCAGCCATCCCAGTCATCCTCTGCAAGCGGGTCTTCCAGCGACACCAGCGGATAGCTGGCGAGCAGCCCGGCGTAGAAGTCCGTCATCTGATCGGCGGTGAGCGTTTTGTTTTCGAAGCTGTACCCGGTTTCGTCCGCATAGAACTCGCTGGCCGCCGCGTCCAGCGCCAAAGCCACGTCGGCGCCCGGGCGCAATCCCGTCTGCTCGATCGACAGGCAGATCAGGTCCAGCGCCGCCGTGGTGCCCGCCACGTTCGGCGCGAAACCACCCTCGTCGCCCAGACCGGTGCCTAGTCCCTGTTTTTTGAGCACCGACTTGAGCGCATGATAGACTTCTGCGCCCCATCGCAGTGCCTCGGAAAAGCTGGGCGCGCCGATCGGCGCCACCATGAACTCCTGGATGTCCACCGCGGTGTCGGCGTGCACGCCACCGTTGAGGATGTTCATCATCGGCACCGGCAGAATGTGGGCGTTCGGCCCGCCAAGGTAGCGGAATAACGGCAACTCCGCGGAATCCGCGGCCGCCTTGGCCACAGCCAGTGAAACACCGAGGATCGCGTTGGCGCCCAACCGCGACTTGTCGGGAGTGCCGTCCAAGTCCACCAGCGCCTGGTCGACCAGTCGCTGATCATCGGCATTGAGCCCGATGACAGCCGGTGCGATCTCGTCAAGCACGGCCTGCACGGCCTTTTTCACACCCTTGCCGCCGTAGCGCTCACCGCCGTCGCGCAACTCGACGGCCTCATGCTGCCCCGTCGACGCCCCCGACGGCACCGCTGCCCGCGCGAACGTCCCGTCGGTCAGGGCCACCTCGACCTCGACCGTCGGGTTGCCGCGGGAATCAAGGATCTCGCGGGCACCGACCTGCTCGATAATGGGCACTGCCTTCTCCTCGCATCGTGACCGAGTTGCGTGTTCACCGCGGCTACGGACATCACGGGCGAGAATTCCCGGGCCCGGACCGTCCGGCGGAACACCGCAGCTGGCGATAGCCTAATGCCGCACCGACGGTCCGAGGAGCCGGCACCCAAGTTCGACGAGGCTAAAGGGGGTGACCAGCCGCGTAGGCGGTGGCCCAGTCCCGCACCGCCCGCGCGTACGGGCCGGAATTGTTGTAGGCCCGAAGCGCGGTAATCCATCCCCGGGGTGTTGCAAGATCCTTTCCGCGCCAACACAAATACCCTGCCGCGGACAGTGCGGCATCGTCGATGTTGTCCACGCTGGCGACCCCGTCGTTGTGCGCGTCGACCCCATACAATCGCCAGGTCTCCGGAATGAACTGCATCGGCCCCATTGCCCGGTCGGCGGCCGAGTCACCGTCCATGCCGCCGTCGTCGCTGTCGACGATGCGCATGGTGCCGCCGGTGCCGTCGAGGCGCACTCCCCGAATGGGCGGACGCACATCGCCGTTGGGTGCAATCGTTGCGTGGTGGTAGGTGCCGTGGTGACTTTCCACCTCCCCGATGCCGGCCAGCGTGGTCCACGCGAGATGGCATTTCGGGTTCTCCACTTCGGCGACCCGCGCCGCGTACCCGTAGGCCTCCAGCGCGATCACCGGGATCTTCAGCGCCGCGGCGCGTCGCGCCGCCCACTCGTGCAGTTGGTCGGCGGGCCGGCCCTTGAGGTGCGTGTCGACCGGCGGCACCGGGTCCCCCGCCGGCGGTGGCACGCCCTCGGGGATGACAGCGCCGAGCTGCCACGTGCAACTCGACGACAAGAGCACCGCCGTTGCCCCCAGGACAGCGACCGCCCGCAACCATCGCACCGGCGACACACCACTTCCTAAGCCGTCTTGGTCACCACCATCGTCGCACGCCTTCGGGAGCACCCACCTCCATAGATTCTGCGCCGCACCATGCCCATCGGCCATTGTCAGGACCATACCGCCTAACGGGTGTGGTTTTGGGGACCAAGCGCACTGCCGGGAAACGGATGTTCACCGGCACCGGCGGCTGCGTGCCGGATCGCGGTTCCCGCGAGCGGGGCGGCTCCCCGGTCACTCGGCTTCGGCGGCGCCGGACGGGTCGTCCGCGCCGCTAACCTCGGCGGCTTCCTCCAAGTCGACCATCTCCCCCACCGGCGGCGGCCAGTACGCCCGCCACTCTTCCTCGGTGATCGCGCCCAGCGGGGTGACATCGAGCTCCTCGGCAACGTCCTCCCCGCGGCGCGCGGCAGCGACGGCCTTCTCCGTGCTCCGGACCGCCTCCATGAAATCCAAAACCGCTGCCCGAAGAGCATTCTCGACGTCGACTTCGGCTGAGACGGTGACCGACGTCAGCGCGGCAGGGATCAGGTCGGCCGGCACCCCGGCTGTGCTTGCCCGTTGAAGCACCTTCTGCGCCAATGCCAATGCGGGCTGAGCCGTCGGAACACCGTCCATAATCGAGTTTCGCGACTTTCGGGTGTTCTCAACGGCCTTGGCCTGCTCCCATTGCGCCAACTGGTCGCCAAGCGAGATCGCCTCGCCGGCAAGCACTCCCGGCACCCGCCTGGTCAGCTTTCGGACTAGCGTGTCGGCGACGTCGTCGATGGTGAACGGGTGCTGTGGCGCTTCCTCGGCGATACGCGCATGGAAGAGCACCTGTAGCAAGACGTCACCGAGCTCTTCGCGCAGATCGTCCGCGTCGCCACGACGGACCGCATCGAAGAGCTCATAGGTCTCCTCCAGCAGGTAGCGACGCAACGAATCGTGGGTCTGTTCGCTTTCCCACGGCCCGGCGGTGCGCAACTTATCCATCATCGCGACCGCGTCGACCAGTCGTTCGCCCCGCTGCTGGTCGGGTGCCGTGATCAGCCGCTCCCCGGCGGCCAACCGCGCCACAACGGCCGGATGATCAGGGTCAGACGACAACAGCACGGGAGCGTCGTCACCGGAATGCACCGGTCGCGCCGCGGGCAGTGACCAGGGCACCGCGACGGGCATTTCCTCGGTGTATTGCACCTGCCCCCCCAGTAATCCGATCGCTTCGACGGGCACCAGCGACGGGCGGCGCGGATCGACCAAGACCACGGTCATCGCGGGTGTTGCCCCCCACCGAAGGTCGCCGGGTGCGGCAACCGCCCCACCTCCCGGCTCGCGTCGTCGCCCGTTGTCACGGAATTCGTTATATCAATTTGCTGCTGCGGATTCCCATCGAGTGCCGATACCAGCTCGGCCACCATGCGCACCAGCTCAAGGTCGCGGATTCGCGGCGCCCCGGCACCACCGCCCGCCCGGGGAATCGGAACCTGCACCGTGGCGGTGGTGGCGCTGTAGCGTGCCCCCGGGTACCTGCGCGCCAGGCGCACCTGCGCGGAGTCCGGCAGGGTCAGCGGCGAGAGCCGCACCGTCGCCGCGGAGACCGTCGAGACCTCGGTGATGCCGCGATCACGGCACAGCAGTCGCAGCCGTGCCACCGCCACCAGCCGCCGAGCCGGTTCGGGCAGCGCCCCGTAACGGTCGGTCAGCTCCTCGACGACGGCGTCGATGGCGGCGTCATCCGACGCGGCGGCCAGTCGCCGGTAGCCCTCCAGGCGGAGCCGGTCGCTGGCGATGTAGTCCGAAGGCAGGTGGGCGTCCACCGGCAGGTCGATGCGGATGTCTTTGGGCTCCGCAGGCGACGTGACGGTGTGCCCGTCGACGGCGGCCCGGTACGCTTCGACCGCCTCGCCCACCAGGCGCACATACAGGTCGAACCCGACACCGGCCACATGCCCGGACTGCTCGACACCCAGCACGTTGCCGGCGCCGCGGATCTCGAGGTCTTTCAGCGCGACCGCCATGCCCGCGCCCAGTTCGTTGTTCTGCGCGATGGTGGCCAACCGGTCATAGGCCGTCTCGGTCAACGGCGCATCGGGTGGATAGAAGAAGTAGGCATAGCCGCGCTGGCGGCTGCGCCCGACCCGACCGCGCAACTGGTGCAGCTGAGACAGCCCGAAGCTGTCGGCGCGCTCGACGATGAGGGTGTTGGCGTTGGTGATGTCCAGGCCGGCTTCGACGACCGTCGTGCACACCAGCACGTCGTAGTCGCGGTTCCAAAACCCCGCCACGGTGCGTTCCAGCAGCTCCTCGGGCATTTGGCCGTGCGCGACCGCCACCCGGGCCTCGGGCACCAAGGCACGCACCCGCGCCGCGGCCCGTTCGATGGTGCTGACCCGGTTGTGGATGTAGAACGCCTGCCCGTCGCGCAACAACTCACGCCGTAACGCGGCGGCGATCTGCTTGTCGTCGTGGGGACCGACGTAGGTCAGCACCGGGTAGCGGTCCTCGGGCGGGGTCAGGATCGTGGACATCTCCCGGATGCCGGCCAGGCTCATCTCCAGGGTGCGCGGGATCGGGGTGGCGCTCATGGTGAGCACGTCCACCTGGGTGCGCAGGCTCTTGATGTGCTCCTTGTGTTCGACGCCGAAACGGTGCTCCTCGTCGACGATCACCAGCCCGAGGTCTTTCCAGCGCACCCCGGTCTGCAGCAGCCGATGGGTGCCGATCACGATGTCCACGCTGCCGTCGGCCATGCCGTCGAGCACCGCACGCGACTCGGCGGCGCCGGTGAACCGGGACAGCCCCTCGATTCGCACCGGGAACCCGGACATCCGCTCCCGAAACGTCTGCAGATGCTGGTCGCACAGCAGCGTGGTGGGCACCAGCACGGCCACCTGTTTGCCGTCCTGTACGGCCTTGAACGCCGCGCGCACCGCGATCTCGGTTTTGCCGTAGCCGACGTCACCGCAGATCACCCGGTCCATCGGGATCGGTTTTTCCATATCGGCTTTGACCTCGCGGATCGCGGTGAGCTGGTCGGGGGTTTCGGTGAAGCCGAAGGCGTCTTCCATCTCGGCCTGCCACGGGGTATCCGGGCTGAACGCGTGCCCTGCCGTGGCCTGGCGCTTGGCGTACAGCGCCACCAGCTCGCCGGCGATCTCGCGGACCGCGCGGCGGGCCTTGTTTTTGGTGTTGGTCCAGTCGCTGCCGCCCAGCCGGCTCAGCGCCGGCGCCGGCCCGCCGACATACCGCGACAGCTGGTGCAGCGAATCCATCGGCACGTAGAGCTTGTCGGTCTGCTTGTCGGCTCCGCGTCGGCTCGACGCGTACTCCAGCACCAGGTATTCGCGCCGGGCCCCACCCACGATGCGCTCGGTCATCTCCACGAACCGCCCGATCCCGTGCTGGTCGTGGACCACCAGGTCGCCGGCGGTAAGCGCCAGCGGATCGACGGTGTTGCGTCGTTTGGCCGCCAGCCGTTTTCCGTCCGCGGCGACCGCCCGGTTGCCGGTCAGATCGGTCTCGGTGATGAGGACGAGGTTGGCGCCGGGCACCACCAGCCCGGTGCGCAGCGGGCCCTTGAGCACACCGACAACCCCGGGTTTCGGCGCCGCGCCCGGCTCCAGAATGGCTGCGGGCGTGTCGTGCTCGCCCAGCTGCTCGACCACCCGGTGCACCGTCCCGGCCCCGGGGGCGACGATCACCGCGTAGCCGCCGCCAGGCTGGGCGGTCAGCACGTGCGCGCGCAGCGCCGCGAAAACGGCCTCGAGGTCACGCTGATGCCCGCGCGCCGCCGGTGCCGCGCGGACATCCAATTCGAGGGCCGACTCGTCGGACAGCTGGCTCAGCGTCCACCACGGGTGACCCGACCGCCGGGCCGCGGCCCGCACCGCGTCGAGTTCGACGAAGCCCGAGCCGCCGAACGCCTCCACGTCGATGGGCGCCGAGGTCCGTGGGCCCCCACCGGTTGCGGCCGTCGACCAGGAAGCCTCGAGGAATTCCCTGCCGGTTTTGATCAGGTCGGCGGCCCGGGCACGGACCTTTTCCGGGTCGCACACCAGCACCGGGGTGTCGGCGGGCAGCTGATCGGTCAACAACACCTGCTGCCCGGGACGTAGCACCGGCAGCAGCGCCTCCATGCCGTCGACCGGGATGCCCTCGGCCAGCTTCGCGAGCATGTCGGTGATGCTGCCGAGGACCGGGGTATCACCACGGGCGTGGTCTTCGAGCAGTTTGGCGGCGCGGGTGCGGACCTCCTCGGACAGCAGCAACTCCCGGCACGGCATCGCCACCAGGGTGTCGACGCGCATATCGGGGATCGACCGCTGGTCGGCGACGGTGAACATGCGCATCTCGGTGACCTCGTCACCCCAGAACTCGACGCGCACCGGATGCTCCGCGGTCGGGGGGAAGACGTCCAGAATCCCTCCGCGAACCGCAAACTCGCCGCGTTTGCCGACCATATCCGTCCGGGTGTAGCCCAAGTCGACCAGCCGGGCGATCACCCCGTCAAAGCCGCCGTCGGCGCCGGTGTCGGTGCCCACGCCGAGCGTCACCGGCTCGATCATGCCCAGCCCCGGCGCCATCGGCTGCAGCAACGAGCGCACCGGGGTCACCACCACCCGCAGCGGGGCCCCGGTGGGATCGGGGTCGGGGCGGGCCAGGCGGCGCAGCACCGTCAGCCGCACCCCGACGGTGTCCACCCCGGGCGAGAGCCGTTCGTGCGGCAGGGTCTCCCAGGACGGGAACATCGCCACCGCGTCCCCGAACACGCCGCGCAGTTCGCCGGCCAGGTCCTCGGCTTCCCGGCCGGTCGCGGTAACCACCAACAGCGGGCCGCGGCGGGCCAGGGCGCTGGCAACGAACGGCCGGGCACCAGCCGGGGCGACCAGGCGTAGCTCGTCGGGCCGCTCGGCCGTGCGCTCCATGAGCTCGCGGAATGTCGGCGCCCGCAACGCCAGATCAACCAGCCCCGCGATCGGGGTATCTGGGCAGGCAGGCCCCGGTGCGGTCATGATGACGCCATTGTAAGGCGGCCACCGCCGCCCAAGCCGGTCCCGGCGGCGGCCGGCAGTCGTCGCGACCGCCGCCCCGGCGCCCCGGGCGTCTCACGATTCGACGGTTTGGCGGTTACTTAAGAGAAGTTTAAGATGGTCGCCGGTGACGAGTAGCGGTCAAGGCGTATGCCCATCGACTCGCCCGCCGGGTATGCCCGCCGGGCCGTCGGGGAATTCCACCGGGAGCCTGCCGGTCCACCGCTCATCACCGTTTCGAGACCGAACCGCTCCCCAATTGTGTACGCGCGCCTGCTGCGAAGTGCTCTCTAGCGGGCGGAGCATCAAATCCCGGCCCCGGGGAAACCACCGGTGCCAGACAGGAGGTTGTCGTGAGCAGGTTTACCGAGACGATGTTCCGCAACGCCCGCGAGAGCACCAAGGGCATGGTGACCGGAGAGCCGCACAACCCGGTCCGGCACACCTGGGGTGAGGTTCACGAGCGCGCCCGCAGGGTGGCCGGCGGGCTGGCCGCGGCCGGGGTCGGGCACGGGGATGCGGTGGGCGTGCTGGCCGCCGCCCCGGTGGAGATCGCGCCGACCGCGCAGGGGCTCTGGATGCGCGGAGCCAGCCTGACCATGCTGCACCAGCCGACACCGCGCACCGACATGGCCCTCTGGGCGACGGACACCACCACCGTCATCGACATGATCGAGGCCAAGGCGGTCATCGTTTCCGATCCGTTCCTGCCGGCGGTGCCGTTGCTGGCGGACAAGGGTGTCCAGGTGCTCACGGTCGAGCAGTTGCTGGCGTCCGAGCCGACAGACCCGGTCGACACCGACGAGGACGACCTGGCCCTGATGCAGCTGACCTCGGGCTCGACGGGATCCCCGAAGGCCGTGCAGATCACCCACCGCAACGTGTACGCCAACGCCGAAGCCATGTTCGTCGGCGCCAAGTATGACGTCGAGACCGACGTGATGGTCAGCTGGCTGCCGTGCTTTCACGACATGGGGATGATCGGTTTCCTGACCGTGCCGATGTACTTCGGCGCCGAACTGGTCAAGGTCACCCCGATGGACTTCATGCGCGACACCTTGTTGTGGGCGAAGTTGATCGACAAGTACCGGGGCACGATGACCGCCGCCCCCAACTTCGCCTACGCACTGTTCGCCAGGCGGCTGCGCAAGCAGGCCAAGCCGGGACAGTTCGACCTGTCCACGTTGCGTTTCGCGCTGTCGGGCGCCGAGCCCGTTGACCCGGCCGATGTCGAGGATCTGATCGACGCGGGTCGGCCGTTCGGGCTCAAACCCGAGGCGATCCTGCCGGCTTACGGCATGGCCGAGACGACGCTGGCGGTGTCGTTCTCGCCGTGTGGTGCGGGGTTGATCGTCGACGAAGTGGACGCCGACCTGCTGAGCGCGTTGCGACGCGCGGTGCCCGCCACCAAAGGCAACGTCCGCCGACTGGCCTCGCTGGGGCCGCCGCTCGACGGTTTTGAGGTCCGGATTGTCGACGAGGACGGCACGGTGTTGCCCCCTCGCGGTGTCGGGGTGATCGAACTGCGCGGCGACTCGCTCACCCCGGGCTATCTCACCATGGGCGGGTTCCTGCCCGCGCAGGACGAGCACGGCTGGTACGACACCGGCGACCTGGGATATCAGATGGAAAACGGCCACATCGTGGTCTGCGGGCGGGTCAAAGACGTCATCATCATGGCGGGCCGCAACATCTATCCGACCGACATCGAGCGGGCCGCCTGCCGGGTTGAGGGTGTGCGGCCGGGGTGCGCGGTCGCGGTGCGACTCGACGCCGGGCACTCGCGGGAGAGTTTCGCGGTCGCGGTGGAGTCCAACAGCTGGCAGGATCCCGCCGAAGTGCGCCGCATCGAGCACCAAGTCGCCCACGAGGTGTTGGCCGAGGTTGACGTGCGGCCGCGCAACGTGGTCGTCCTGGGTCCCGGGACCATTCCGAAGACGCCGTCGGGAAAGCTGCGCAGGTCTACCTCCGTCACCCTGGTCACCTGAGCTGCCCGGCGCTGACCGGCGCGGCGCCCGGCGGGCCGATCACCAGGCGTGCACCACGTTTTGGGCGGAGTCCAGGCCCAGCTCGATGAGCAGTTCGGTGGCGTCGGCGGCCCGCTCGCAGATTGTGGGAACCTGCGGCCGCTCGGCGGCGGTGAAGTTCTCCAAGACGAACACCGCCGGATCTTTGTGTCCGGGCGGACGGCCGATCCCGATGCGAATGCGCTGAAAGTCTTTGGTGCCCAATGCAGTCGCCACCGAGCGTAACCCGTTGTGTCCGCCCTCGCCGCCGTCGCGTTTGAGTCGGATGCGCCCGAACGCAATGTCAAGATCGTCGTGGATGACGATGATGTCGGGCGGTGCCACCGAATAGAATTGCGCCAACGGGGCCACCTGGCGGCCCGACTCGTTCATGAAGCAGCGCGGCTTGGCCAGCACCACCGAGCGGCCGGCCAGCCGACCGCTGAGAACCTCGGCACCGGAACGCTTATGCGCCTTGAACGTCGAACCGAGGCGCGCGGCGAGGATGTCGGCGACCATGAACCCCAGATTGTGCCGGGTCCGGGCGTAGTTCGGCCCTGGGTTGCCCAGGCCGACCACCAGCAGCGGCTCGGCCACGCCGGCGGCCGGCTACTCGGATTTGGCTGCGCCGGACCCGGTGTCCGCGGTCTCTCCGGGAGCCGGCGCGGCCCCGGGCAGCTCGCCGGCACCCTCGACCGCGAGCTGCTCGGCGGTCGGGGCGTAACCGACGTTGACGACCAGCAGGTCCGGATCGGACACCAGCCTGGCGCCCGGTGGCAGCGGAATTTGTCGCGCGGTGAGCTGGGTACCGGGCGCGGCGCCCTCGACCGAAACGGTCAACCGTTCGGGGATCGACAGCGCCTCGGCTTCGATCTCGAGGCTGGCGGCCTCCTGGGTCACCAAGGTGCCGGGCTCGGGCTCGCCGTCGACGTCGACCTCCACCTCGACGACCACCTTCTCACCACGCCGCACGATCTGCAGATCGGCGTGCTGGATGGTGCGCCGGATCGGGTGGATGTCCAGCGCCTTGGTCAACGCCAGTTGCTGCTCACCCTCGATATCGAGGGTGAGTACCGCATTGGTGCCCGAGTGGCGCAGCACGGCCGCGAATTCCAGCGCGGGCAACTCCAGGTGCAGGGGGGGTGCGCCGTGGCCGTAGAGCACGGCGGGAATCCTGCCGTTGCGCCGCGCCCGCCTGGATGCCCCCTTGCCGGTCTCGGTTCGCACCGATGCGCTCAGCCGGTTGGCCGCCCTAACCGCAGATGTAGCCATAGTTCTCTCCGATTCCATCCTGGCCCGGAGGGGATGGCGACGGCCACAGAGATGCCGGTTCCCGTCGATAACGGTGCTCGGCGCTGCTGCCGATCTCACCCTCGCCGTGACGCCCGCACAGGGTAGCGCATCGGCGGCTCAGGGTGGAAATTCGGTGCCGATGACCTGCAGGGAAATCCCTCCCCCCGGCTCAGCGCCCAACCGCGAGCCCCACCCGAACGTGGCGGCTACTTGGCGGCCACCGTGAATCCGCGGATGATTTCCTCGACGTCGGCGGCCTGGGCGAAGGCCTGGTCGGCCAGGGTGGTGATGGAAAGCTGAACCAGGTAGCGCTGCTTGGCGGGCGGTGAGCCGGTGGCGATGACGATCCGGCTCCAGGTGTGCAGCCGCCTGCCGTCAAGGTCGTAGCTGCCTTGAATCATCGCCGACGGAAAACCGTGGAAGGCGGCCGTGGAAGCGTCCAGCCGCCTGAAATTCTGGGACAGCTCGGCGTCGTCATAGCCGTGTTTGACCGCTTCGGCGGCATCGAAGTCACCGCGCAGCTTGAACACCACCAGCATGGCCGTCGGAAGCTCACCGCCTTTGGCGATGATCTCCGTCTCCGGCTTGATGTTCGGGTTGGTGCGGTTCTCCCAACCCGGCGGCGTGGGAATCGACACGGTCAGGTCGGGCAACGTGCGGGGATCCACCTGTTCCCCGGATACCCCTATGCCTTGCAGATACTGCGCGAATGGAACCGGCCGGGTGGTCGCCGTGGTCGTGGTGGGGGTACTGCTGGTCGTCCAGATCGACTGGTAGTCAGGGACTTTCGGCCCACCACAAGCGACCGCCGCCAACGCAAGCCCGGCGCCGGCGGCCAGCTGCACGGCGCGCATCCGCAGCAACCTGACCGGTGCGCCCCCGGGCCGGGGGCGCCGTCGCCGGGCGGGATCGCTGCGGGCCGCCTCGTCGCCCCAGCGGGTCACAGGATCTCGTAAACGCAGTCGACCGGGCGGGCCAGCCGGGTGCCCTTCGGGGTGATGACGAACGGCCGTTCGATGAGGATGGGGTGGCGGGTCATCGCGTCGAGCAGCTCGTCATCGGTCGCCTCGGCCAGGTTTAGCTCCGCATACAGCGGCTCTCGCCTGCGCACCGCAGCACGCACCTGGATACCGGCGTCATGGATCATGCGGACCAGTTCATCGCGTGCCGGCGGGGTCTTCAGGTACTCAACGATCGTCGGTTGGAATCCCTTATCCTGCAACAACCTCAGTGTTTTACACGACGTACTGCATTTGGGATTGTGGTAGATAACGATAGTGTTTGCCGTCGGCTGCATCTACGCGTCTCCATCGAAAAGCCCGGTGACCGAACCATTTTCGAAAACTGCCCGAATGGTGCTGGCCAATAGCGGCGCAATCGAGAGCACGGTGAGTTGAGGAAACCGCTTCTCCTCACCGATCGGTAGCGTGTTAGTGACAATCACCTCGCGGACGCCGCACCCGGCCAGCAGCTTGGGGGCCGGGTCGGACAGCACGCCGTGGGTGGCGGCGACGATCACGTCACCGGCGCCGGCCTGGTGCAGCAGCGGCACCGCACCGGCGACGGTGCCTCCGGTGTCGATCATGTCGTCGACCACGATGCAGGTCTTGCCGCTGACTTCGCCGACGACGCGGTTGGACTTGACTTGATTGGGCACCCGCGGGTCCCGGGTTTTGTGAATGAACGCCAACGGCACACCGCCCAGCGCGTCGGCCCATTTCTCGGCCACTCGCACCCGGCCGGAGTCGGGGGAGACGACGACCATGTCGTGACCGGTGTAATTGTCCTTGAGGTATCCGGTGAGCAAGTTCTGAGCGCGCATGTGGTCCACGGGCCCGTCGAAGAAGCCCTGGATCTGATCGGTGTGCAAGTCGACCGTCACGATCCGGTCGGCGCCCGCGGTCTTGAGCAGGTCGGCGACCAGTCTCGCCGAGATCGGCTCGCGACCGCGGTGCTTCTTGTCCTGTCGCGCATAGGGATAGAACGGCAGGATAGCGGTGACCCGCTTGGCGCTGCCGCGCTTGAGGGCATCCAGCATGATCAGCTGTTCCATCAGCCACTTGTTCAGCGGCTTAGGGTGCGATTGCAGCACGAACGCGTCACAGCCGCGGACCGATTCGTGATAGCGCACGAAGATCTCGCCGTTGGCGAAATCGCGCGCGGTCTGCGCGGTGACGTGAACGTTGAGCTCCTTAGCGACCTGTTCGGCCAGCTCGGGGTGCGCGCGACCCGCGAAGAGCATCAGGTTCTTGCGATTATCGGTCCAGTCGTGGCTCAACGTGCTCCCCCGCCGTGTGGGTTCCTGATGACCGCTTCATGGTACGTAGCCCGGGACCGATTTTGTGGCCGGGTTGGCGGATAACGGCTTCACCGGTCCGGTTCTGGTCGCGGAGGTGTCGGCGGCGCGGCGGCGCGCGCGTCGGCGGCGGCTTTTCGGGCGGCCTCCGCCGCAGCACTGCCCGGCCGTTTGCGCTGCACCCAACCTTCGATGTTGCGCTGCGGACCCGCGGACACCGCCAGCGCGCCCGGGGGGACGTCGCGACGCACGACGGTGCCGGCACCGGTGTAGGCGCCATCGCCGACGGTCACCGGCGCGACGAACATGGTGTCCGACCCGGTGCGCACATGAGAGCCGATAACGGTGCGCTGCTTGGATTCGCCGTCGTAGTTGACGAAGACGCTGGATGCCCCGATGTTGCTGTGGTCACCGATGTCGGCATCCCCGACGTAGGTCAGGTGCGGCACCTTGGTGCCGGTGCCCACGGTGCAGTTCTTGGTCTCGACGAACGCGCCCAGTTTGCCCTCGGCTCCCAACACCGTGCCCGCCCGCAGGTACGCGAACGGGCCGACCTGAGCCCCCTCGCCGATGACCGCCGAGATGGCGTGGGTGCGAATGACCGATGCCTGGCTCCCCACCACCACATCGGTCAAGGTGGTGTCCGGTCCGACGGTGCAGCGCTCGCCGACGCGGGTGCGGCCCAGCAATTGGGTTCCGGGCTGGATCACGGTGTCACGCCCGATGCTCACGTCAAGATCGATCCACGTGGTCGCCGGGTCGACAACGGTCACACCGGAAAGCTGGTGGGCGGCCACAATGCGCCGGTTCAGCTCGGCGCCCAGCTCGGCCAGCTGAACGCGGTTGTTGACCCCGGCTACCAGCGCGCTGTCATCGACCGGGCGGACATGAACGACCCGGCCGTCCTGGCGCATGATCGCGATGACGTCGGTGAGGTAGAGCTCCCGCTGGACGTTGTCGGCGCGCAGCCGGCTCAGCGCCGACCGCAGCGCGGCGGCGTCGAAGGCATACACCCCGGCATTGACCTCGCGGATTCGCCGTTGGGAGGGGGTGGCGTCGGCATCCTCGATGATCCCGATGACCTCGTGATCCTGGGTCCGCAGGATGCGGCCGTAACCGGTGGGGTCGCTCAAGGTGGTAGTCAGCATGGTCACCGCCGCCTGCCGGGCGTTGTGCGTGGCGATCAGATCGGCCAGCGTGTCGGCGTCTAGCAGCGGAATATCCGCCGAGGTCACAACGACGATGCCGGCATAGTCGTCCGGCAAGGCCGATAGCGCGCACATCGCGGCGTGCCCGGTGCCGAGCGGCTGCTCCTGCATCGCCACGTCGATGGTGCGCCCGAGGGTGCGGGCCAAATCGGCGACGACCGGCGCGATGCGCTGGTGATCCGCGCCGAGCACCACGACCACATGCTGGGGCGCCACCTTGGCGATGGTGTGCAAGCAGTGCGCCAATAGGCTGCGGCCGGCCAGGGTGTGCAGCACCTTCGGGGTGTTCGAACGCATCCGCGTTCCCGCGCCCGCCGCCAACAGAACCACCGCGGATTCACCTTGAGCCGTCATAAGCACTCCTGCGCCGGCGATACGAGCCGAAAGCCCCGCTCCGTCGCCAGGACTCGAACCTGAACTCTCAGAACCAAAATCTGATGTGCTGCCGATTACACCACGACGGACCACCCATCAGCGGCAGCGCCACTGATGCCTCGACGTGACTTTAGTCCGGCGACGATGCCGGCCCGTCGCGGGCCGGCGAGAAGCCGGACCATCACACCCGCGGCGACGATGCCGGCCCGTCGCGGGCCGGCGAGAAGCCGGACCATCACACCCCGTCCGGCGACGATGCCGGCCCGTCGCGGGCCGGCGAGAAGCCGGACCATCACACCCGCGGCGACGATGCCGATACCCTGGAGCCGTGGCTGTGCTGGATAAAGGCCCGGATAAACAGGTGCGTACCCCACGCGCCAGGATGACCGGCAGCGAGCGCCGCCATCAGCTTATCGAGATCGCGCGATCGCTGTTTGCCGAGCGCGGCTACGACGGGACCTCGATCGAGGAGATCGCGCAGCGTGCCAACGTCTCCAAACCGGTGGTGTACGAGCATTTCGGTGGCAAGGAGGGGCTCTACGCCGTCGTTGTCGACCGCGAGATGTCGGCGCTGCTGGACGGCATCACATCCTCGCTGACCAACAACCGCTCCCGGGTGCGGGTAGAGCGGGTCGCCCTGGCGCTGTTGACGTACGTCGAGGAACGCACCGACGGTTTTCGGATTCTGATCCGCGATTCTCCGGCGGGCATCAGTTCGGGCACCTACTCCACCCTGCTCAACGACGCGGTCAACCAGGTCAGCTCGATCCTGGCCGGTGATTTCGCCCGTCGCGGCCTGGACCCGGAGATGGCACCGCTCTATGCGCAGGCGCTGGTGGGCTCGGTGTCGATGACGGCACAGTGGTGGCTCGACGCCCGAGAACCCAAGAAGGAAGTGGTCGCCGCGCATCTGGTGAACCTGGTCTGGAACGGCCTGACTCACCTGGAAGCCGATCCCCGCCTGCAAGACGAGTAGACGTGGGTGATCCATCGAACGGTCCGCCGGATCAAGGATCGCAGGTTCCCAGCACCGAGGACGGCGGCCCGGGTCACACCCCGGTGAGGGGCGCCGGCACCACCCGGGCGCCGTGGACCGGGCCACTGGCGACCCGAACGGTGCGGCACACCCCCGCCCCTGACAGCTGCATGGCGACATCGACGGCCGCGGTTGCCGACTGGCACAGGAACGCGCACGTCGGTCCCGAGCCGGAGACGATGCCCGCCAGTGCGCCCGCGTCTACGCCGGCGCGCAATGTGCGGCGCAACTCCGGAGCCAAACTCACCGCGGCAGCCTGCAGATCGTTGCCCAACAACCGCGCCAACCGCTGCGGATCGCCCGCGGCGAGGGCCGCCAGTACCGGCCCGGGGTCGCCCAGCCGTGGGGGCCGGCCAGTTTTCCTGAGCCGATCCAGTTCGCTGAACACCGCCGTGGTGGATAACCCGCTGTGGGAGAACGCCAACACCCAGTGAAAGGTGTTGCGGGCAAGCACCGTAGCAAGCCTCTCCCCGCGGCCGGTCCCCAGTGCGGTTCCGCCGTGCAAGGCGAACGGCACGTCGCTGCCCAGCCGCGCGGCCAACGCGTGCAGGTCGCGCCGAGGCACGCCCAACTCCCATAGCGTGTTCAGCGCGACCAACACCGCCGCTGCGTCGGCGCTGCCGCCGCCCATCCCGCCGGCCACCGGGATGGACTTTTCAATTGTGATCGAGACATCCAGCGCGCGCCCCACATGGCTCGCCATCAGCTCGGCCGCCTGCCAGGCCAGGTTGCGCTCATCCGACGGCAGCTGGTCGGCCCCTTCTCCACGGATATCGAGGGCGAGCAGATCGGCGCTGCGGACAGTGACCTCGTCGAACAGCGAGACGGCGTGAAACACCGTCGCCAGCTCGTGATAACCGTCTCGGCGCCGATCGCCAACCGCCAGGAAGAGGTTGACCTTTCCGGGCACCCGGACCGTGACCGACCCGGTGGGCACCCACTCGCCGGCGGCGGCTACGTCAGAGGCGGGCACGGCATGAGACTATCGCCGCTGCGCCCAAACCACACGGTATGCCGACGACGCCGGGGTGGCAGCCGTGCCGGTGGCGGCCCGGGAAAGAACCGGCTCGTGCCCGCCCCCTCACCCGGCCGGGGCGGGTTGCTGAGGTGTCTTTCGGCTTCGACTGCTGTTCGCATCGAACTCCCCGCAACGCCGGAGGAGTCGCACAAAGTCATCGATGGACAGCGTCTCCCCGCGACGGGCGGGGTCGATACTCGCCGCGAGCAGCCGATTGGCGGATTCGTTCCCCGAGCCTGCCCACTCGGCGAAGGCATTGCGAGCTGTCTTGCGCCGCTGAGCGAATGCGATGTCCACTAGTTGGAAGACACGCTGACGGAAGGCGTCGTCGGTGGGCCATGGCGGGGTTTCATAGCGATCGACCCGCACCAAGCCGGAATAGACCCGCGGGATCGGCCAGAAAACCGTTGGGGACACGGTGCCACAACGGCGGACCCGCCCATAGAAGCGCACTTTGACGCTGGGTGCGCCATACTCTTTGGTTCCGGGCTCGGCGGCGAGCCGTTCGGCGACTTCTGCCTGCACCATCACCATTGCGTTCCGCACCGAAGGAAATTCGGCGAGCACGTGCAGCAATGCTGGAACCGCAACGTTATACGGCAGGTTGGCGACCACCGCCGTCGGTTGGCGGGCAAGGTCCGCATTGCGGACGGACAGGATGTCGCGGTGAAGCACCGTCAGCCGATGGATTTCGCTGTGCGAGTGCGCCGCAACAGTTTTCGGCAACTGGGCTGCCAGCACCGGGTCGATCTCCACCGCGGTGACCGTGGCTCCCCGGTCAAGCAGAGCTAACGTAAGCGAGCCGAATCCCGGCCCGACCTCCAGGATGTGATCACCCCGGCTCACCCCGGCAGCCGAGACGACCCGGCGCACCGTGTTGGCGTCGTGGACGAAATTCTGTCCCAACGATTTATGCGGCCGGAACTCGAGTTCTTTGGCCAGCCGCCGGATTTCGGTTCGGCCGAGCAGCCGGATGGTCAGTTCGCACCCACTCGCGCACTGCACGCCGGCCAGGCACCCCACCCCTGGCGGGCTCGCACCGCCTCGGCGACGGCGATCTGTTCTTCTTTGGTGGCAAGGTCGGCGCGCGCGGCGTACTGCAGTCCGCCGTTGCGCTCCCAGGTTCCCTGGTCGAATTGCATGCCGCCGTAATATCCGTTGCCGGTGTTGATCGCCCAGTTTCCGCCGGACTCGCAGGCGGCTATCGCGTCCCAGACCGATCCGTCGAGCACCGCCGGCACCTCGGTGCCCGGCTTGGCACCGACGCGTACCACCGCCTCCCGGGCGGGGGTCACCACGGTGCTGGCCACCGGAAGTCGTCCGGTCTCGACGCCGTTGACCTTGGCGACCGCAAACGTCACGTCCTGGGTACCGGGGGCGCCCGGGTCTTCGACGATTTCCCGGCTCTTGTTCATCGTCGGATCCTCGATCCGGCGCACCGGCGGGGCCAGTGGCACCTGTTCGGTCACCTTCTCGATGCGGTTGCGGGTCACCTGGATCCGCATGCCGTCAACCACCGGCGTGGCCGCACCCGGCGCCACCTGGTCGCTTTGCTGCAGCGGCGCACCGGCGACCGCCAGCAACTCCCCGACGTTCGGCGCGGCAAGATGCACCGAGCGCACGACGCCACCGTCGTTGATCTGAACGGCTTTGGCGCTGACAACCGGCAGGGCCATTCCCGCCAGGGGAACTCGGCTTCCGCGGGAAGCCGCAACCGGCGCCGTGTCGGTCATCGACAGCTGAGCCAGCGCCTCGTCGACCGTGGAGGCCGTCGTCCACACCTGTTTGGCGTCCTTACCGTCAAGGGAGATCAGCAGCGGCCGGCTGCGGCGCAGCACGATCTTGTCGGCGTCGTGCAGCCGCTCACCGGCGGCCGGATAGAGATCATCGCGCTCATCGACGTTGAACCCATTCTCCTTGAGGAGGTCGATCACCCGCGACTTCATCGTCGTCACCGTCAACGGCGCGCCATCGACACTCAGGGTGACCGTCTTGCGGGCGGCGACCGCGTAGCCACCGGAGAGGGTGAGCGCGAATAGCATCGCGCCGACGAGACAACGCAGGATCGGTGATCGAGTCTGATGGAGCTTGGCAAGTACGTTCAACCGCGTGTATCCCCGAGGTTCAGCAGCACTTCACAGCGCTTCAGCGACAATCGACGGGCAGCCGGCGTGCGACCACCGATCGATCACAAGACGGTAACGAACTGGCCTAGATAGAGCAACTATGCCGCTTGGCTCTTAGAATTCTCTTAATGATTTTTAGAAAACGCTCAATCCGTAGATTCGCTCGGCGTTGGCGGTCGTGATCTCCGCCACCTCCGCCGCGGGGCGGCCTACCAGCGTGGCAAGTGCCCGCACCGTGTACGGCAGGCAGTACGGCTCGTTCGGCGCACCCCGGTAGGGATGCGGCGCCAGGAACGGCGCATCGGTTTCCACCAGCATCTGCTCCAGCGGAATCAGCGGGACGGCTTGCCGCAACTCGTGGGCGTTACGAAAGCTGATCGTCCCGGACAGGCTGAGTATCCAGCCGGCGTCGGTGCAGGTGCGGGCCATCGCGCCGCCCGACGAGAAACAGTGGAAGATCACGGTCTGCGGGGCACCTTCGGCGCGCAGCACGTCGAGCACCTCGGTGTCGGCTCGCCGATTGTGGATCATCAGCGGTTTGCCGGTGCGCTTGGCCAGGTCGATATGCCAGGCGAAGGCCTCGCGCTGGGCATCCGGGGGCGCGCAGCCCTGCAACCGGCCCGGCCAATACAGGTCCATCCCAGTCTCCCCGATCGCGACGACCCGCGGATGGGCCGCCAGTCGCTCGATCTCGGCGCGGGTCGGGCCGGTGAGCGCGTTCGCGCGAGTGGGGTGCAGCGCCACCGCGGCGTAAACCCGTGGCTCCCATTCCGCCGCCCGGGTCACCCAACGCGCCGAGTCCAGATCATCGGCGACGGTGATCACCGCGATGACCCCCGCCGCCGCCGCACGGTCGACGATGGCGCGCACCCCGTCGGCGTCCCGGGCGCCGCAAGCGTCGAGGTGGGTGTGCGCGTCGACCAATGGCGTCAACGGCTGCGGGAGGGGCGGCGGTTCTCGGTTACCGGGCCGATCGGAACTCACCCCGCACACAATAGGGTGGAGTGTCGATGAGGCCTTACTACATCACCACCGCGATCACCTATCCCAACGCCGCGCCGCACCTGGGACACGTGTATGAGTACATCGCCACCGATGCCATCGCCCGGTTCAAGCGGCTCGATGGCTTCGACGTGCGCTTTCAGACCGGCACCGACGAGCACGGCCTCAAAGTTGCGCAGGCGGCCGCCGCCGAGGGCCTGCCCACCGCGGAGTTGGCCCGGCGCAACTCGGATGTGTTTCAGCGCCTGCAAGAACGGTTGAACATCTCTTTCGACCGGTTCATCCGCACCACCGACCCCGACCACTACCGGGCGTCCAAAGCGATCTGGCAGCGGATGGCCGACGCCGGCGACATCTACCTGGACAGCTACTCCGGGTGGTATTCGGTGCGTGACGAGAGGTTTTTCGTCGAATCTGAAACCAGGCTGCTCGACGACGGCACTCGGGTGGCAACCGAAACCGGCGCCCCGGTGACCTGGACCGAGGAGCAGACCTATTTCTTCCGGCTCTCGGCCTACACCGATAAGCTGCTGGCCCACTACCGGGCCCATCCCGATTTCATCGCCCCCGAGGTGCGGCGCAACGAAGTGGTCAGCTTCGTCTCCGGGGGGCTGCGCGACCTGTCCATCTCCCGCACCTCATTCGACTGGGGGGTGCCGGTGCCCGGTCATCCCGATCACGTCATGTACGTCTGGGTGGACGCGCTCACCAACTACCTGACCGGTGTCGGCTACCCCGACACCGACTCGGAGTTGTTCTGCCGCTACTGGCCCGCCGACCTGCACATGATCGGCAAGGACATCATCAGGTTTCACGCCGTGTACTGGCCGGCGTTTTTGATGTCGGCGGGAATCGAGCTGCCGCGGCGGGTCTTCGCTCACGGCTTTCTGCTCAACCGTGGCGAGAAGATGAGCAAGTCGGTGGGTAACGTCATCGACCCGGTGGCGTTGATCGAAAGGTTCGGGGTGGACCAGGTCCGCTACTTCTTGTTGCGGGAGGTCCCGTTCGGCCAAGACGGCAGCTATAGCGACGAGGCGATCATCACCCGGATCAACGCCGACCTGGCCAACGAGCTGGGCAACCTGGCGCAACGAGCGCTGTCGATGGTGGTCAAAAACCTTGACGGAATCGTTCCCGCGCCTGGCGAGTTCGCCGGCGACGACGAGGCGCTGCTGGCCATGGCCGATGGCCTGCTGGAGCGGGTGCGCGCCGATTACGATGCGCAGGCAATGCATTTGGCCTTGGAGGCGATTTGGCTGACGCTCGGCGCCGCCAACAAATACTTCTCGGCACAGCAGCCGTGGGTGCTGGCCAAGAGCGCGTCCGAGGCCGACCGGGCGCGGTTGCGCACGGTGCTCTACACCACCTGCGAGGTGGTGCGTATCGCAGCGCTGCTGATCCAGCCCGTCATGCCCGAATCGGCGGCCAGACTGCTGGATCTGCTCGGCCAGCCCGCCGATCGGCGGACCTTCGCCGCCGTCGGGGAGCGTCTGGCCCCCGGCACCGTCCTGCCGCCGCCCACGGGGGTGTTCCCGCGCTACCGGGTCGACTGAGTTCAAGAGTTCAGCCGCGAAAGTGCATCCCCCGACGCGTTTCCCGGGTGACCCGGTCGGTAGTTGCACTTTCGCGACGTGCCGGCGTGCCGGCGGGCGCAGCACACACCGGATCGGCCGCCGCCGAAGAATCTGTCAAGCTGGGAGGGTGCGAATCGACCGGCTCGGCGATCTGGGCGGCGCACCGCAGGTGCTGCGCGCTGTCGGTGACGCCGCCCGCCGGCTGAACCTGCCGCCGCCGGCCGCGCTGACCGGCGACTGGTTCGACGCGCTCGCGGTGATCGCCCCCAGCGTGGCGGTGCGGCCCGTCGACGTCGCCGAGGCATTCGACGTCCCCCCCGGTGTAGCTGCCTCGGAGTGCGGGGCGGTGGGCGGCGGCTGGATCGGTTACCGGTGCTATCCCGACGCCGGTGCCGACGGCCGGCCCAACCGGATTCCGAAAGCCGCCGGCGGCTGGACGGACTGCGTGCTGCGCCGCGACCGCGGCAAGCAGTGGTGGTATGAGAGCCTGTCCGGCATACCGATGCCGTCTTGGCTGGCCGACGCGCTGACCAGTGTGCGACCGTCACGGGCCTGCCGCATCGAGTGGGGCACGCCGGACCGGCTGGCCCACCGCGTCGGGGTGCTGGCCTGTCTGGAGGCGATCGCCGCGGGCGAGATCTACCAGGCCTGCGTGTGCACGCGGTTCGCCGGGACGGTCACCGGCGACCCACTGGACTTTTTCGTCGAGGGCATCGCCCGCACCGCCCCCGCCCGGGCCGCCTTTGTCGCCGGAACCTGGGGGGCGGTGGCGTCGCTGTCGCCGGAGCTTTTTCTGCGGCGCCGCGGCGAGGCAGTGACATCCAGTCCGATCAAGGGCACCCTGCCGGCGGATGCCGGGCCGTCGGCGCTGCAGGAGTCGGTCAAAGACGTGGCCGAGAACATCATGATCGTCGACATGGTGCGCAACGACTTGAGCCGGGTAGCGATCACCGGCACCGTCACCGTGCCCGAGCTGTTGGTGGTGCAGCGCGCACCCGGTGTGTGGCACCTGGTGTCGACGGTGTCGGCGCGGGTGCCTGCGGAGTTGTCCACGCCGGCGCTGCTGGACGCCGCCTTCCCGCCGGCTTCGGTCACCGGCACACCCAAACTGCGTGCCCGTCAATTGATTTCGCAATGGGAGCCGAATAGTCGCGGGGTATATTGCGGCACAGTGGGTTTGGCGTCACCGGTGGCCGGGTGTGAATTGAACGTCGCGATCCGCACCGTCGAGTTCGACACCGCCGGCAACGCCGTGCTGGGAGTCGGCGGCGGGATCACCGCCGACTCCGATCCGGACGCCGAATGGGATGAGTGCCTGCACAAGGCGGCGCCGATCGTCGGGACCGCGCTGGCCGCAACCCTGGGCTCAGCGTCGCGACCGCACGACCGCGTCGTAGAGCTCACGTCGTGACGGCGCGTCCGGGGTCTCGGCGACCACCTGCGCGCAAGCGTCCTTGACACCCGTCCCGGCGTCGATCCGCGCCTGCACCTCGGCCACCAGGGCGTGCAGGTCCGGGCGCGGGCGCGCGCCGGCCAACACCACGGTGATTTCTCCGAGTACCCCCTCGGCAGCCCACCCGGCGAGTTCCGCCAGCGAACCACGCACCACTTCCTCGTGCACTTTGGTCAGCTCCCGGCACACCACCGCGTGACGTTCGCCGCCGAGCTGCTCGACCGCGTCGCGCAGACAGGCCGCCAGCCGGCGCGGCGATTCGAAGAACACGCAGGTGCGTGGCTCTGAGGCCAACGACGCCAGCCACCTGCGGCGCGCCGAACGCCGGCGCGGCGCGAAACCCTCAAAACAGAACCTATCCGACGGCAGCCCGGACACCGCCAGCGCCGCGGTCACCGCCGACGGGCCCGGCAGGCACGTCACCGCCAGGCCGGCGTCAATGCAGGCGGTCACCAGCCGGTGGCCCGGGTCGCTGATCAGCGGCATGCCGGCATCGCTGACCACCAGCACCGTCGCCCCGGCCTGGATTTCGGCCACCAGGGTGGGCACCCGGACGTCCTCGTTCCGGTCGAAAAGGCTAACCACTTTCCCGGAGATCCGGACGTCGAGCGCGCCGGCCAGCCGCCGCAGCCGCCGGGTGTCTTCGGCGGCGATGACATCGGCGGAGCCCAGCGCCTCGATCAGCCGTGGCGAGGCGTCGAGCGGCTGGCCCAGCGGCGTCGCGGCCAGCAACAATCCACCACCCATGGCGGACAGCCTACGATCGTGTGTGATGCGCGCCGACCACGATGCAGAGCGAAGGGGAGGAGGAGCGGCGCCGACGATGACCGCCCCGCCCCGCGAAGCCCCGGTAGCGAGCCGCGCAGCACCCGCCATACCGGTCGTCAGCCCAGGTCCGCTGGTGCCGGTCGCGGATTTCGGGCCGGTAGACCGGATGCGCGGCTGGGTGGTGACCGCCGTGATCACCGCGCTGGCGGCGCTGACCCGGTTCTTTAACCTGGGCTCGCCGACCGATGCCGGCACGCCGATCTTCGACGAGAAGCACTACGCCCCGCAGGCCTGGCAAATGCTGCACAACCACGGGGTGGAGGACAATCCCGGATACGGCCTGGTGGTGCACCCGCCGGTCGGTAAGCAGCTGATCGCGGTCGGGGAAGCGATCTTCGGCTACACCGGGCTGGGTTGGCGATTCACCGGAGCGCTGCTCGGGGTGATCACGGTGGCGCTGGCGGTCCGGATCGTGCGGCGGATCAGCCGCTCGACGCTGGTCGGCGCGATCGCGGGATTGCTGCTCCTCGGCGACGGTGTCAGCTTCGTCGCCTCCCGCACCGCCCTGCTGGACGGTTACCTCGTCTTCTTTGTGGTGGCCGCCTTCGGCGCGCTCATCGTCGACCGCGATCAGGTTCGCGAACGGATGCATCTCGTGCTGACCGACGGCCGTACCGCCGAGACCCCCTGGGGCCCGCGGTTGGGGGTGCGCTGGTGGCGTTTCGGCGCCGGGGTGCTGCTCGGATTGGCTTGCGCCACAAAATGGTCCGGCCTGTATTTTGTGCTGTTCTTCGGTGCCATGTCGTTGGCGTTCGACGTGGCGGCACGCCGCGCCTACCGGGTTCCCAGGCCGTGGCTGGGGGTGATCCGGCGGGATCTGGGGCCCACCGGGTATGCCCTGCTGCTCATCCCGTTCGCGGTCTACCTGGCTTCCTATGCGCCGTGGTTTGCCTCCGAGACCGCGATCGACCGGCACGAGGCCGGTCAATCGATCGGCGAGAAAGGTGTCATCCCACTACCCGACGCCATCCGGTCGCTGTGGCATTACACCTATAGCGCCTACCATTTCCATGCGGGCTTGACGAACTCCGCGGGCAACTACCACCCGTGGGAATCCAAACCGTGGACCTGGCCGATGTCGCTGCGGCCGGTGCTCTACGCCATCGACCAGCAAAACGTCCCGGGCTGCGGTGCGCAATCGTGCGTGCGGGCCGTGATGCTCGTCGGCACCCCCGCCATGTGGTGGCTCTCGGTGCCGGTGCTCGGGTACGCCGCCTGGCGGTCGTTCGTGCGCTTCGACTGGCGCTACGCCGCGGTGCTCGTCGGCTACTGCGCGGGCTGGCTGCCGTGGTTCGCCGACATCGACCGGCAGATGTACTTCTTTTACGCGGCCACCATGGCACCGTTTCTGGTGATGGCGATCGCGCTGATTCTCGGCGACATCCTCTACCAACCTCATCAAGGCTCCGAACGCCGCACGCTGGGGCTGATCGTCGTCTGCTGCTATGTGGCGCTGGTGCTGACGAACTTCGCCTGGCTGTTTCCGGTGCTCACCGGTCAGCCGATCTCCCAGGCCACCTGGAACATGGAGATTTGGCTGCCCAGCTGGCGTTGAGCCCCGGTAGTTTTCACAACTAGGTTCACAGGCCCCGGCCGTCGTCGCGCGCCCGAACCGTCTACAGCGGGTCGCGGGCCACGGGACAAGCCATGCACCGCGGACCCCCGCGACCGGTACCCAGCTCGGAGGCCGCGATGGTGAGCACGTCGATGCCCGCATCCTGCAGGCGGGCATTGGTTTGGCTGTTGCGCTCGTAGGCGACGACGACACCCGGCGCCAGCGCCAGGGTGTTGTTGCCGTCGTCCCACTGCTCGCGTTCCGCGATGACGGGATCCCGGCCGGTGTCGATGACGCGCAGTTTGTCGATCCCCATGGCGGTTGCCGCGGCCTCCAGAAACGGTGCCTCTTCGTCGATCTGCACGCCGTCGGGTGTGTGGTGAATGGTGAACGCCGACAACGTGTCGACGACGTTCGCATACATCACCACCGCGTCGGTGTCGACCATCGTGCACACCGTATCCAGGTGCATCTGGGCACGCTTTTGCTCGATCGGCACAGCCAGCACGGTGTGCGCCAGACCGTCGTCAAACAGGCTGCGGGCCAAGGCCTCCGCCCCGGCCGGGCTGGTTCGCTCGCCTACCCCCACCGCGACCGTTCCCGGGGCGAGCAGCAACACATCCCCGCCTTCGACGGGCGCGGTGTGCGACTCGTATGCGCGCCGCACACCGCTGAACCGCGGATGGTGCGCATAGATCAGATCGGTCAACGAGGCTTCCCGGGCACGCGCCGGCAGCGCCAGCGACGGGATGACCACCCGCGGACCCACCCAGACCGACGAATCCCGGGTGAACACCAGATTGGGCAACGGCTCGATGACGAAGTCCGCGCCATGGTGCATGCGGCGCACCAGCGAGACCTCGCTCGCGCTATCGGGCAGTTCGGTAAATGTCATGCCGGCCATCAAGACCTGCGCCAAAGCAGCGGGCTCCAGGCTCCGCAGGTACGCCGAAAGCTCCTGCGCCAACGGCAATCCCAGCCGTCTGGCGTCAACCGCGGCGGTGATCCCCTGCATCCGGGCGGCCCCGCTTTCCAGCGCCTCGGTGAGCAGGTCGGACAGCAACAGCACCTCCACGCCGCGGGAGCGCAGCAGCTCCGCGAACGCGTCGTGTTCCTGCTGCGCCCGCGCCACCCAGGGCAGCCCGTCGAACAGCAACTGGTCGTTGTTGCGGGGGGTCAGCCGGCGCAGCTCCGCCCCGGGGCGGTGCAGAATCGCGATGCGCAGCGTCCCGACCTCGGAATTGCAGCCCAACTCGGTGACACTCACACCTAGAACGGTAACGCCGGCCGCCGGCTGCGGGGACTCGGCGATAGACTGCCTGGCGTGACGACGGCGGTGCAAGGGTCGCTGTTTCAGCTCGAGCAACGCCGCCAGCTGGGCGACGGCGCGTGGATCGAGATCCGCACCGGCTGGCTCGCCGAGGCCGACGGCCTGCTGGACGCGCTGCTCTCGGCGGTGCCGTGGCGCGCCGAGCGCCGCCACATGTACGACCGGGTTCTCGACGTGCCGCGACTGGTGAGCTTTCACGACCTGACGGTCGAGGATCCCCCGCACCCGCTGCTGGATCGGCTGCGACAGCGCCTCAACGACAGCTACGCCGGCGAACTCGGCGAGCCGTTCACCACGGTCGGGCTGTGCTGGTACCGCGACGGCTCCGACAGCGTCGCCTGGCACGGCGACACCATCGGCCGCGGCAGCACCGAAGACACCATGGTGGCGATCGTCAGCCTGGGTGCCACGCGCACCTTCGCGTTGCGGCCCCGCGGCGGCGGCCGGTCGTTGCGCCTGCCGCTGGCGCACGGCGATTTGCTGGTGATGGGCGGATCCTGCCAGCGCACCTGGGAGCACTCGGTTCCCAAGACGTCGGCGGCCACCGGCCCCCGGGTTAGTATCCAGTTCCGGCCGCGCGAGGTGCGCTGAGCCCGTGCCGGGCCTTTCTCACCGCCACCGGCGCGGTCAACCGCGAATCGCGGTTACCGCCGCCACGAGCAGGTCACGAGCCCGCTGCGTGTCGACCGGGGCGACGGGTTTATCCGGCGCCACAAGCGGATTGGCGGTGACGATCACCTGGTAGCTGCCGAAGCGCGCGGAGTAGTCGTAAAGCTCACCGACACTGGGCTTTCCGTCGAGCACCGTCTGAACAACACGGTGCACGCCCAGCGTCTGGGCATCGGCGATCTGCGGCGCGGCGACCACCTCGATGACCCCGCGCAGCTGCCCGCCGGCGAATCCCACTTTCTGGCAGTCCGGCCCGGGCGGGGTGACCGGAACCGGCTGGGATGTCTGCACCGCGATGGTGATGAAACGGTTGCCCTGGCCCTCGGCGGACACCGCAGCCATGTTGCCCCGCAACCCCGGCGGCATCGATTGGCCCAGCGCAAATTTCGTGCAGGCCGCCGGCTCGAACTTCATTCCGGGGGGCAGCTTCTGGGCGGCGAACAACGTCGGGTCAATGCCCGTCGGCGCGACGCTGGTGACGTGGAACTGCGGGCCGAAACTCGCTTTCACGTCGAGGACCTTGGCGATGTCGGCCGAATCGGCAGATCTGTGCGGCGCGCAGGCGGCGAGCGCACCCGCACACGTGATCACCAGCACCGCCCTGAACATCGCCGTCAATCTACCCGAAGCACGGCGATCAGCGGCGTAACGCAGACACCGTTTTCACCAGCAGATCGGCGGCGAATTGCGGCGTCAGCGGCGAATCCGTCGACCCCGGTTCGGTGATCAGCGTGGTGAACGCGTAGTAATCACCCAGGTACGCGGTAAAGGCGTAGGCGTGCGAAACGATTTCGGCGCCACCCTCCACGGATGTCGTGATGTCGCCGGCGATACCGAGGGTGGCCACGCCGTCGATGCGCGGCGCATCGACGAGCCGGACCCCGGCCCTGGTGTGCCCGGTGCTCATGGTGAACCGGGTGCACTGCGTGACGACGTTTGGATCCGGTGTCACCGGGCCCGACGGGGGCGCCACCACCACCGCGTCGAGGATGCCGCCGCCGCCGGAGCCGGACACCCCCTGGGCGGATCGCGCGCGGCCGTCCGCCGGGTCGGTGAGCGCCGCACACTGCGGCGGGCGTACCGTCGCAGCCGGCCTGAGACCCCAGAGCTGGGCGGGCGCGGAAACGCCTGTGACTTTGGCGACTTCGTATCCCGGCGGCAGTTCGCCTGCGATTCTTCTGATGTTCGCCGGGTTGATTCGGGCGGTGGCTGCGGCTGCGCCCGGGGACACCGATTCGGCCGCGGTCGAGCAGGCGGTCGGACAGGCGCAACCGAGCGCCAGCACAATCACCAGCGCCCCAATCCCGGGCCGCTGTCCCGGCAGGGCGAAAAGCACGTCAACCCACCGCGCGGATCAACTGGCGGGCAACGTGTTCGATCCGGTCGGCCAGATCACGCCCGAAAGGCGGATCATCCGGCACGTCGACGACGGTGCTGACCACCCCGACGTCGTCGCGCTGCCAGACGGCGCCGTAGTGACTCATGATCGTGCGCATCGGCACGTTCTCCGAAAGGGTGCGCCCGGAGAACTTTCGCACTCCGTCCACCCGGGCGGCGACCGAGAGCGCACCCATCAGGAAGGTTCCGATCCCGCGACCCTGGTAGGCGTCGGCGACGGTGAACGCGATTTCGGCGACGGCCGGGTCGTTTTCGTCACGCACGAAACGGGCGTCCGCGACCGGGTCCCCGTCGGCGTCGGTCATCACCCAGACGAAGTGATCGACGTAATCGACCTCGGACAGATAGTGCAAGAGCGCCGGGCCGGGCGCCCGGGGCGTCAGGAACCGGCGGTAGAGCGTTTCGCTGGAGAAGTGGACCGGCCCCCGCAGGGTGCGCTCGCTGTCACCGGGCAGCACCGGACGGAGCAGCAGCTCGGTTCCATCGCGTACCCGGATGGGGATCGGCGTGATGAAAGCCGCTAGCCGTTGACGCGCCGTGCGCAGCAGCCGCGGCATGACGCCCGGGACATGCACCAACAGGGCAAACGCCTGGCGATCACCGCTCCAGCCGGTCAACGGTTCACGCGTGGTGACGGTCGCCGTCCGCGGGCTGTCGCGCAGCAGCGCAATCTCGCCGATGATCATGCCCGAAGACACGTCTTCGACGATCACGACCGCGTCGTCGCCGACATGCCTGACCTCGGCGGTTCCGGATGAGATGAGCAGAAACGAGGCGGCCCGCTCGCCTTGGCGCATGAGCACCTGCCCGGCGGTGGCCGAAACGGGCTGAAGGCTCGCCGCCAACGACGCCAGATCGCCGGGGGAACATTCGGCAAAGAGGTCCATGGCCGCGAGGTCGTCGACCCGCGCACCGGTCAGCCCGGCCACCATGACATCCCGGAGATCCCGGAGATCCCGCCCCACCCCGGGACTTGCGGCGCACGCATCGCCATGAACCACCCCCCTGGGTCCGGCACCACCACGGCAGGCCGCGGCCCTGCCCGTGCTCTGGCCACTCGTCGCCACCCAGGTTATGGCCTGGCCCCGGACCGCGGCAAGGTTGCAAACAGTTGTGCTCGGTCGCCGGCGTATCGACATCGGGCGGCCAACACCCCGCGCGCGCCGCAGCCCGTGCTCCGACACGCGCGAGCGCCTGAGCTACCCGAGCGCCAATCCCGGTGGAGCTAAGGGGATTCGAACCCCTGACCTACTCGATGCGAACGAGTCGCGCTACCAGCTGCGCCATAGCCCCTAGCCGCTAGCAGGTTACCAGCAACCGGCCGAAGCCGAATGCGGCCGCCGCCAAAAAGTGCCCGCCGTGCTACTGGCCGGCGGCCCGGGGCAGGTCGTAGCCCCGGGGGGGCACCGCGGGGTCGAGGTGTTCGAAGCCGGGATCCTCGTCGTCGACTTCCAGCACCACCGCGCCCGGGCGTCGCAACCGTGACGACACCGCGTCGAGTTCTGGGTCGAGGGTGTTGTGCACACCCAGCCGCGAACGCGCCAACCGCTGCGCCCGCCGGCGCCGCAACCGCTGCTCAATCCGGGTCTGGCGGCGCAGATACGCCAGGTAGAGCACCGTCACAACGGCGACACCGGCGCACCCCCACCAGGCGCCCGGGGCTATGGCGACCGCCGCCGCCGCCGAGCCCACCAACATCAGCGCCATCGCCAGCAGCATGCGCTTGCGGAACGCGTATCGGCGGGCACTGACCGCGAGGGCGACATCCGTGTCGTGGCGGCGACGCCGCGAGACCGCGGTGGGCGTCGACGGCTCGGCTGCCGGCTGCAAACCCGATGTGTCCTCGACGCAGTCGAATCCGGCGGCCCGGTCATCGTCATCGGCGTCATCGTCATCGGCCGCACGATCGCCGCCGGTGTCCTCCACCGCGTCCTGGACGGGATCCGCGCGCCTCGCCGCCGAGGCCTGCGGCCGGTCCTCACCGCCATCGCCGGGATCGTCGCCGGAATCGGGGTGTTCGCTTCGCTCCGCTCGCCAGTCGGGGTCGCTGCGATGCCCGGCGGCCGGACCGGTGCGCTTGAGCAGCCGGGCACCGGCGGCGGTGTTGAGCACCCGGGTGGCCAGTGCCACATCACTGGTGCGCCGGACCGTGTCACGCTTGTTCACCAGCATCGGAACCAGCACGAACAGCCAGAGCACGACCAGCGAGATCCACAGCAGCGATTGCGGGATGCTTGGCATGGCGACCTGCTCCTTTCCGCGCCAGGCTGGGTGCGCTCGCCTTGTCCCGGGGCCGCTGCACGGGCCGCGTCAGCACCGCACGGATCGATCGCTGGCACCGCGGTCAAAGCGGACACTAGAATTACACACCTGTAATTTGCTAAACACAAGCACCGACAGTCACATATGTCACGCTAGTAACTGGATTGCCTGCCCGCCCCGCCGCATCCGCCGGCGCTACACCCAGCTGGCGTGCCCGCTGCGCACCAGGGTCGACGTCACCGACCCGGACACCTCCTCGATGGTCAGGCCCATCAGCAGGTGGTCCCGCCACGCGCCGTCAACCTGCAGATAGCGGCGCAGGAGCCCCTCCTCACGGAATCCGACCTTTGCCAGCACCGCCCTGCTGGCCGCATTCTCCGGACGCACGGTCGCCTCCACGCGGTGCAGCATCACCGGCCCGAAGCAGTGGTCGAGGCCCAGCGCCAACGCTCCGGTGGCCACCCCGCCCCCGGTGACCGCGCTGGACACCCAGTAGCCGATCCACGCCGACCGCAACGCCCCGTGGGTGACGTTGCCGATGGTCAACTGGCCGCAGAACCGTCCGTCCAATTCGATCGCATACGGCAACATGCGGCCTTTACGGGCCTCGGCGCGCAGGCTCGAGTACACCGCCGGCCAGGCCGAAACCGTATGCCGGGCGATCCAATCGCCCTCGGCGCTGGGTTCCCAGGGCTCCAGATGGACGCGGTCGGCCAAGCGGATTCGGCTCCACTGCGTGCCGTCGCGCATCCGCACCGGTCGCAACCGGATCACCCCCGCCTCGACCCGCAGCGGCCCCACCGCCATCGGCCAACCGGGGTGGCGGGAGCTGGAGCGCCAAAAGTTCACGGGAGTGCGCCGTCATGCCCCTCAGCCGCGCTGAGCCAGGAATGCGACGTCCACGATCTCACCGGTGCGAATCTGTTCGGTCTCCGCGGGAACCACCACCAAACAGTTTGCCTCGGCGAGCGTCGCGAGCAAATGCGACGAGGTGCCCGGGGCTCCCCCCAGCGCCTGTACCAGGTAATCACCGGTGTCTTGATCACGCATCAGCTGACCCCGAAGGTAGCCCTTGCGCCCGGCCACCGAGGTGATCGGTGAGAGCGTGCGCGCCGGCACCATCCGGCGCATCGGCCGCCGCTTCCCCAGCGCCAGCCGGATCAGGGGCCGGACCATGACCTCGAAGACCACCAGCGCGCTGACCGGATTGGCCGGCAGCAGAAATGTCGGGACACCCTCGGGTCCCAGCTGCCCGAAGCCTTGCACCGATCCCGGATGCATGGCCACGCGGGTGACCTCCATCTCCCCGAGCTCCGACAGCACCGACCGCACCGCTTCGGCCGCCGCGCCGCCGACCGCGCCGGCGATCACCACGATCTCGGCCCGATTCAGCTGGCCCTCCACGACGTCGCGCAGTTCGGCGGGGTCGTTGCTGACGATGCCGACACGGTTCACCTGCGCGCCGGCGTCCCGCCCGGCCGCCGCCAGCGCGTAGGAGTTGACGTCGTACACCTGCCCATTGCCCGGCGTGCGCGAGATGTCGACCAACTCACCGCCGACCGCCATCACCGACAACCGCGGGCGCGGGTGCACCAGCACCCGCTCCCGGCCCACCGCCGCCAGCAGCCCCACCTGCGCGGGGCCGATGATGGTCCCGGCGCGCGCCGCCACGTCACCGGGCTGGACGTCGTCACCGGTGCGGCGCACGTAGGCACCCGAGGGCACCCCCCGCAGCACCCGCACCCGTGACTGGCCGCCGTCGGTCCAGCCCACCGGCAGCACCGCATCGGCCAACGCCGGCAGCGGAGCCCCGGTCTGCACCCGTACCGCCTGACGCGGCTGCAGCCGGCTGGGTGCCCGGGCCCCGGCTTCGATGGTCGCCATCACCGGGAGCACCACCTCGGCGCTCCCGTCGTCGTGATCACCGCTCGACCCACCGGCGCCGAGCACGTCGACACTGCGTACCGCGTAGCCATCGATCGCTGCCTGATCGAAACCGGGCAGCGGGCGCTCGGTCACCACTTCCTCGGCGCACATCAAACCCTGAGCCTCGGCGATGGCGACCCGCACCGGCCGCGGGGCCACCGCGGCCGCCGTTATCCGGGCCTGTTGCTCCTCTACCGAACGCACAGCACGCCTTTCTGCCTGGTGTCGGGTGATCGACCCGGGCGCCCCGCCGGGCTGGCCGGCTACTGCTCGGACAGGCCCAAACGCGCGATCAGCCAGCGCCGCAGATCCGGGCCGTAGTCGTCACGGTCCAAGGCAAAGTCAACCGCAGCCTTGAGGTAACCGCCGGGATTTCCCAGGTCGTGTCGGGATCCGTGGTGGACCACGACGTGCACGGGGTGACCCTCTTTGATCAGCAAAGCGATCGCGTCGGTGAGCTGAACTTCGCCGCCGGCGCCCCGATCTGTCCGGCGCAGCGCGTCGAAAATAGCGCGGTCGAGCACGTAGCGGCCGGCCGCCGCGTACCGCGACGGCGCGTCCCCGGGCCGGGGTTTCTCCACCATGCCTTTGACCTTCAGCACATCCGGATCGGCGCTGTCATGAACCGGCTCCACGTCGAAGACCCCGTAGGCGCTCACCTCGTCGGGGGTGACCTCGATGGCACACAACACCGTGCCACCCAATCTGGCCCGCACCTTTGACATCGTCACCAGCACACCGGTCGGCAATACCAGGTCGTCGGGCAGCAGCACCGCGACCGCGTCCTCGTCGGGCGCCAACCTTGGCTCCACGCAGCCGATCGCATGCCCCAGCCCCAGCGGCTCGGCCTGCACCACCGATTCGACCTTGATCAGCCGCGGCGCCCGCCGCACCTTGTCCAACATGGCTTTTTTGCCGCGCGCCTCGAGCGTTCCCTCAAGCACCAGGTCCTCGACGAAATGCGCGACGACGCTGTCCTTGCCCTCGGAGGTCACGATCACCAGACGTTCGGCGCCGGCCTCGGCCGCCTCGGCAGCAACCAGCTCGATGCCGGGGGTGTCGACGACGGGCAGCAGCTCCTTGGGCACGGTTTTGGTCGCGGGCAAAAACCGGGTGCCCAGGCCCGCCGCGGGCACGATCGCGGTGCGCGGAACCAAGACGTGTGGGCGTGGCATCGTTCACACGATAGCGGGACAGCGGGCACGGCCCGCGTGCTAGGGCGCCCTTGGGGACCGGCATCGTTAACGGGGTGACAACGGCGGACAAACCCGCACTGCGGGAACGGCTGCTCGCGGCCCGGCGACTGGTGCCCGACGACGTGCGCGCCCGCGAGGCCCGGGCTCTCCGCGAGCATCTCGCGCCGCTGGTGACCGCCGGCAGCACCGTCTGCGCGTACGTGCCGGTGGCGACCGAGCCGGGGTCGATCGAGATGCTCGAGCTGTTGCTGCGCCGGGCGGGACGGGTGCTTTTACCGGTCGCCCGCACCGCGGACGACGGCACGGCGCTGGCGCTGCGGTGGGGGGAATACCGGCCCGGACGGCTGGTTCCCGGACGCTTCGGGCTGATCGAGCCGCCCGAACCCTGGCTGCCGGCGTCGGCCCTGGCCGCGGCCGGCCTGGTGCTCGTTCCCGCCCTGGCGGTCGACCGCCGTGGCGTGCGACTGGGCCGCGGTCGCGGCTTCTACGACCGCTCCCTGGGATACCGCGACCCGCGGGCGCCGTTGGTCGCCGTGGTGCGCGACGAGGAGTTTGTCGAGGAGCTTCCGGCCGAACCGCACGATGTGCGGGTGACCCATGTGCTCACACCGGCGCGCGGACTGGTGCCCGTCGACACCTACCAGGAATGACATAGGTCACCTAGCGGTTTTAGCACTTAACAGGTTAGAGTGCTAAACAAACGCCCACATTCGGAGGTTTTCTGTGCCGACCTACAGCTACGCGTGCACGCAGTGCGGTGACCGCTTCGATGTGGTGCAGGCGTTGACCGATGACGCGCTGACCACCTGCCGACGGTGTTCGGGCCGGCTGCGCAAACTGTTCAACTCGGTGGGAATCGTGTTCAAGGGCAGCGGTTTTTACCGCACCGACAGCCGCGAATCGACTGAGCGCCCGACCGGCGGCTCCACCAAGACCCCGCCGTCTGACAGCTCGTCGGAAAGCACGAAATCCGGATCAGCGGAGAAGTCGGCCGCGCCGGCAGAGCCGGCGTCGAAGACCGCGGCGGCCGTCTAGCCGGCGCGTTATCCACAGGAGCGCCGCGGGCGGCGGCGGTGGCCTTTCGGCACGCCTACGGTGTGGGCCATGGGGGAATCGCTGAATCCCGCGCTGCTCAGCCGGGTAGGCGTGGCACTGCGCCCGGACTGGACGCGAACCGTGGGCGCCCGGCGAGCCGTGGCCGGTGGCCTCGTGGTGCTGGCGGCCGTGGCGGCGTTGCGGGCAAATCCGCAGGGCGATCGGGTGGAGGTGGTGGTCGCCGCCCGTGACTTGAGCCCCGGCGCCGCGTTGACCCCCGACGACGTCCGCTTGGAAAAACGGTCGGTGACCGCGGTACCCGATGGGTCGCAGGGCGACCTGCACGCGGTGGTTGGTTCGACACTGGCCGGCCCGACGCGTCGGGGCGAGGTCCTCACCGACGTGCGTTTGCTTTCGAGCCGGCTCGCGGGGGCGGCGGCCGGGCCGGGCGCCCGCCTGGTGCCGCTGCACCTGGCCGACGCCGCGCTGATCGACCTGCTCCGTCCCGGCGATATCGTCGACGTGCTGGCCGCCCCGGCTCACGACCCACAAGCGACCGCGCGGCTGGTGGCCGCCAACGCCGTTGTGGTCCTGGCCTCGGCTAAACCACAGCTCCCCGCCGCTGACACCGATCGGCTGGTGCTGGTGGCGCTGCCGGCCGGGGCGGCGAACGCGGTGGCCGGGGCGACACTGGCTCAGGCGGTGACCGTCATCCTGCACTGAGCCGCACCGAGCGTCGGCCCGCTAAGCGTTCACCCCGCGAGGGGTCAACGGGTCATGGGGTCACGGGGAGGTGAACTGCAGGCTGCCGCAGTACTTGCACTTGCGCGCGGCCTCCGAAATGTCGGACAAGCACTCCGGGCACGCCTTTGTCGCCGGCTCCTCGCCGAACACGGTGACACCGCGGCGGGCCTGGATGTGCTTGTAGGGAAGCACGATCAGGAAATACACCACCGCCATGAACACGACGAAGTAGACGATCGCCGAGATGAACGCTCCCACGTCGACAAAAGTCGTCTTATTGCCCGCCTGGCCGAGCTGCCAACCCAGGCCGAGCCGGCCAGCGGGCTGGGCGGCCGCGACCAGCGGGGTGATCACGCTGTCGGTGAAGGCCTTGACCAAATTCGAAAAGGCCAGGGCCACAACCAGGCCGACGGCCACGGTGATCACGTCACCGCGCATCAAAAAATTCTTGAAGCCTTTAAACACCCAAGCTACCTCCCAGCAATTACCGGCAAAAACAGAAAACAGTATGTTCTGTTGCGCGCCTAATTGCCCACTTTTCCCAATCACGGGGTTATTCGTCACCGGAGTGTGATCGGGCGGCAACATGCCGTAGGTTTCCGGACCCGGCCGCTGGTGAAAACCGCTCAGATTTCCAGGCTCGATAATTGACCGATGATGTAGGCGGCCAGCGGATTCAGCGTGGCCATGCCGTCGCGCACCGCATAACGCGAGGCGGCCAGGTTCACCACCAGCGTGCTGCCGGAAATTCCCGCTAAACCGCGTGACAATGCGCCGTCGACAATGCCGGCAGAGCGCGCCGAGGCGCGAATCGCTTCGGCAATACCGAGGATTTCACGGTCGAGAATGTCGCGGGTGGCTTCCGGGGTGACATCGCGAGGGGTGACGCCGGTGCCGCCGACCGACACCACCAGGTCGACCCCGCCGATCACCGCGGTGTTGAGGGCGTTGCGGATCTCCACCTCGTCGGCCGCCACGGCCACCACACCATCGACAACGAATCCCGCCTCGGTGAGTAGCTCGGTGACCAGCGGTCCGCTGTGGTCCTCGTCGCCATGGGCGGTGCGGTCGTCGACGACGACGACGAGCGCCCGGCCGATCAGCTCCACGCGCTGTTGCATAGTTGCACCGTATATCCGGGGTCCGACCGCGACGCGCCCGCCGCCATCACTGCGGTGCCTTGCCGAGGGTGACCTGTACGGTCTTGGTGGCACCCGAGGGATCCAGGTAGGTCAGCGTCACCTTGTCGCCGGGTACCTTGGATCGCACGGCGGCCACCAACGCATCGGCACCGTTGATCGGGCGGTCGTCGAGCTTGGTGACGATGGCCCCGGCGGGCAGCCCGGCGCTGGCCGCGGCACCATCCGGCATCACCTGGACGATGCGTGCTCCGGGGGTTTCCTTGTCGCTGACCACCTGCACACCCAACGACGCGTGGGTCGCGTGGCCGGTGCTGATCAGCTCATCGGCGATCCGCTTGGCCTGGTCGACCGGGATCGCAAAACCGAGCCCGATGGAACCACTTTGCGCCTCGGGGGAATCGGCGCCCAAAGTGGCGATGGCCGAGTTGATGCCGATCAACTGGGCGCTCATGTTGACCAGCGCGCCGCCGGAGTTGCCCGGGTTGATCGCCGCGTCGGTCTGGATGGCGTCCAGCACGGTGTTCTGGTTCCCCGATTCGCCGGTGGTCGACACCGGCCGGTTGAGGGCGCTGATGATTCCGCTGGTCACCGTTCCCTCCAGACCGAGCGGTGAGCCCACCGCCACCACCGGCTGGCCGACGCGCAGGTTCGCCGAGGAGCCCAGCGTGATGGGGGTGAGCCCGGAAACCCCCTGGGCACGGACCACCGCGATATCGGTGGTGGGATCCGCCCCCACGACCGTGAAGGCCGCGGTGCGGCCGTCGGAGAAGGTCACCGTCGTCTTCGGCGCCCCGCCGTCGCGAGCGGCATTGGCCGCGGCCGCGATGACGTGGTTGTTGGTCAGGATCAACCCGTCGGGCGACAGAATAACCCCGGAACCCTCCTCCTGCTGACGGCCCAAGTCGGTCTCCAGCATCACGACGCTGGGCACCACCTTGGCGGCAACCTGTTCGACAGAGCCCGCCGGCGCGTTAGCCGCGGGCATCCCCGGAGCCGGGCCGTTGAGCGTGCTCCCGGCCCCACCGACCGACTGCTCCCCACGCTCGACGAGCAACGCCACCCCACCGCCGATACCGGCCGAAACCATTGCGATGATTAGCGCGCCGATCGCTAATAGCCCTGCTCGGGAACGTCTTTGGGGTAGCTCAGGCCGGCCGCCAGCCGGGCCCGCCGGCGCCCCGCCGTAGGGATCGAACCCCTGGCGATAACCGGGCTGCGGCGAATAACGCCAGTCGTACTGTGGCGGGTACGGTTGTTGCTGGCCGTGACCGGGATAACCGGCGGGCTGACCGGACGCCGGCTGATATCCGCTCTGCCGCGGCGGCGGCGAATAGGGGGGGTGATTCGTCATTTCGCTAGGTTGCACTTCCTCTAGGGTGCTTTAGGTGGCTTGCCCTGCGGCGGGCTCGGACTCCACCCTAACCGCACAACTACCCTGCCCGCGTGGACTGAGAATCCACTGAGAGAACGTTCGTCGCGCCCGCAGAGTTCACCGCATCTTTGGGGGAATCTCCTTCCCCCGCCGCGCCGACGCCGGCCGGGGTGCCCGCCGCAGGCACCGGATACGGCACGATCGGCATCGGCCTGCCCGGCAGCAGCACCCGGATCGACGTCCCCGGGGGTTGGCCTCCGGGGACGGTCTCTTCGACACGCAGCGCCCCTCCGTGTTTGAGCACCACCTGTTTGACGATCGCCAGCCCCAGGCCAGAACCGGGCATCGCCCGCGCCGACTCCGAACGATAGAACCGTTCGAACACCAGCATCCGCTCGTGGGCGGGAATCCCCGGGCCGTGGTCGGACACCACCAGTTCAGCGTGCGCGGGGTCCAGCTGTGTCATTCGGACACCCACGCGCCCACCCGGCGGACTCCATTTGGCCGCGTTGTCCATCAAGTTCACCACCGCGCGCGCGAGCCCCGCTCCGTCGCCGTAGACCTGCCAAGGGATCACCTGGACGTCGAACTCGATGTCGTTGCGGCGCCGCCGAACCCGCTCCAGGCTGCGGTCGATGACCTCGGACATATCCACCGGCTCATACACCGTCTGGCCAGCATCGTCTCGGGTGAGATCTACCAAATCACCTACCAGCGTGGACAATTCCTCGATTTGCGCGAGCACGTCGGCGCGCAGCTCGATCATCTCCTGCTCCGGAAGCCGTGGCGCTCCAGGCTCCATCGACGCCATAAGTAACTCGACATTGGTGCGCAACGACGTGAGCGGGGTGCGCAGTTCATGGCCGGCATCGGTCACCAGCCGCGCCTGCCGTTCCCGAGACTCCGCCAAAGCCCGCAGCATCAAGTTGAATGACTCAGTGAGCCTGGCTAATTCGTCACTGCCGAACACAGGGATAGGCCGTAGGTCATCGGTGCGGGCCACCCGCTCGGCGGCTTCGGTGAGGCGGGCCACGGGGCGCAGGCCGGCGCGGGTGACCATCCCACCGGCCACCGCGGCGACCGCAACACCGATGCCCCCGACGATCAGCAGCACCCACCGCAGTTTCGTCATGACCGCATCCGTCGGGGACAGACTCTTGGAAATCAAAAGCGAACTGCCATTGGGCAAGTGAATGGCCAGCACCCGTTGATCACCCACGGTCCGGCGCGACATGAACAGCTCGCCTCGGATGATGGCTTTCTCGGGCGGGCCCAGCGGCAGGGTTTGGCCTGCCTGGTGGGCGCTGTAGATGGATCGGCCGGGAATCACCAGCATCGCATTGACATCTGAATATGCAGTGCCCTCAATAGCCTTGGCAGGATCGGCCGCCAGCGAACCACTGGCGATCAGCAGCTGTGCCCGGCTTTGCAGCTGGCTATCGATGTCGCTGTACAGCGCCGCCGAGATCACCGCGTAGACGGCGACCGCCACCAGCACGACCACCATCGCCACCATGGACATCGCCAGCAGCATCACCCGCCACCGCAGAGACAACGAAGTGGTGGCCCCCGGTGCAGCACGTCGCCGTCGGCGGAACACGGCCATCAGGGCGGCGTCTCACGGAGCACGTAGCCCACCCCGCGCACGGTGTGGATCAGCCGCGGCTCGCCCTCGGCTTCGGTCTTGCGGCGCAGATACCCGATGTAGACCTCCAGCGCATTGCCTGAGGTGGGAAAGTCAAACCCCCACACCTCCTCGAGAATACGGCTGCGGGTCAGCACCCGTCGCGGGTTGGTAATCAGCATTTCCAGCAATGCGAATTCGGTGCGGGTCAAACTGATCTGGCGTTGTCCGCGGGTCACTTCGCGTGTTGTCGGGTCCAGGGTGAGGTCGGAGAACGTCACGGCGACCGACTCCGCGGACTCGTCAGATCTGGTGCGGCGCAACAGAGCCCGCATACGGGCCAGCAATTCTTCCAGAGCGAAGGGCTTCGGCAGGTAATCGTCGGCCCCGGCGTCCAGGCCGGCGACCCGCTCGGAGACCGAGTCGCGGGCGGTCAGCACCAGAATCGGCAAGTCGTCCCCGGCGCTGCGGAGCTGACGGCAGACTTGCAGACCGTCCAGGCGCGGCATCATCACGTCGAGGACAAGCGCGTCGGGTCGATCGTTGGCGATCATGGCCAACGCCTCGACACCGTCTTGGGCCAGCGCAACCGAGTAGCCGTTGAACGAAAGGGACCTGCGCAGCGACTCGCGCACCGCGCGATCGTCGTCGACGACGAGTATCCGCACGGCCATCAGTGTCGTCCCATCGCCTGAGAGCGGCCTGAGAGCCGCTCGAGCCGATAACCCGGCAATGAGACCCTAGCGACGGTCGAAATCGATCAGCCCGAGGCGGGCCGCCTTGAGCAATCTGCGCGGCACCTGGTGCCGCCGGCCCGCCACGGTCACACCCACCAGGTGGATGGGGGCGGCCTTCCATTGCGCGCGCCTGCTGCGCGTGTTCGCCCGTGACATCCTGCGCTTGGGTACCGCCATAGCTGGGCCTTACTCCTCGGGTCGTGGTCGCGGCTCGCGGATAACCGCCAAGTTGGCACGACGATTTGGCGCGACGATCACCCTTAACGATAGCCGGTGATGCGAGGGCCGCCAAAATGCGGCGCCGCTGCACAGCCGCCGACAGCGGTGGTGGTGGCACCCCCCGACGGCGCCGCAGGTGCGCCGGACATCCCTGACGGGCCGCGAGGATACCCGCTAACCTACCAGTTGGTTGACAGGTCGCGCGGCGGCGGCCCGAAGGGAGGGCACGACGTGGTGTCTGCGGTTCGCATCGGGAACTGCTCGGGGTTCTACGGCGACCGGCTGTCGGCGATGCGCGAGATGCTCACCGGCGGCGAGTTGGACTACCTCACCGGCGACTACCTGGCCGAGTTGACCATGCTGATCCTCGGCCGTGACCGGGCCAAGCACCCCGGCCGCGGTTATGTGAAGACGTTTTTGAGCCAACTCGAGGAGTGCCTGGGGCTGGCCCACGACCGGGGGGTACGCATCGTCGCCAATGCCGGCGGCCTGAACCCCTCGGGCCTGGCCGATGCGGTACGCGCCCTGGCCGAGCGCTTGGGCATCCCGGCGCGGGTCGCTCACGTCGAGGGCGACGACCTGCACGCGCGGGCCGCCGAGCTGGGACTGGGCTGCCCGCTGGCGGCCAACGCCTACCTGGGTGCCTGGGGCATCGTCGACTGCCTCAACCGCGGGGCCGACGTGGTGATCACCGGCCGGGTCACCGATGCTTCGGTGACCGTCGGGCCGGCCGCCGCACACTTCGGCTGGGCCCGCACCGACTACGACCGGCTTGCCGGTGCGGTGGTCGCGGGACACGTCATCGAGTGCGGTGCCCAGGCCACCGGCGGGAACTATGCGTTTTTCACGGAAATCCCGGCGATCCCCGGTCTGCTTCACCCCGGTTTTCCGCTGGCCGAGATTCACCCCGACGGCTCGTCGGTGATCACCAAGCACCCCGGCACCGGCGGGCAGGTCAGCGTGGACACCGTCACCGCGCAATTGCTCTACGAAATCACCGGCGCCCGCTACCCCAACCCGGACGTCACCGCCCGGATGGACAGCATCGAGCTCTTTAGCGCCGGCCCCGATCGGGTGCGCATCAGCGGGGTAACCGGGGAACCGCCACCACCGACGCTGAAGGTGTCGCTGAATAGCGTCGGCGGGTTCCGCAACGCGATGACGTTCGTGCTGACCGGTCTGGACATCGAGGCCAAGGCCGCGCTGGTGCGTCGCCAGCTGGAGACATCGCTGAGCGTTAAGCCCGCCGAGTTGCAGTGGACCCTGGCCCGCACCGACCACCCCGACTCCGGTACCGAAGAAACCGCCAGCGCGTTGCTGCACTGCGTGGCCCGCGACCCTGACCCCGCCAATGTCGGACGGCAATTCTCCTCGGCTGCAGTCGAACTCGCTTTGGCCAGTTACCCGGGCTTTCACCTCACCGCCCCGCCGGGTGATGCCCAGGTCTACGGGGTGTTCACTGCCGGCTACGTCGACGCCGCACAAGTGCCGCACATCGCCGTACACGCCGACGGCACCCGCACCGAGATCCCCGCCGCCACCGACACCCTCGAACTGGCGCCGGTTGCGCCGCCACCGCTGCCCGAGCCGCTGCCCGCCGGGCCGGTCCGACGGATGCCGCTGGGCCGGGTCGCGGGCGCCCGCAGCGGAGACAAGGGCGGATCGGCCAACCTCGGGGTGTGGGTGCGCACCGAGGAGCAGTGGCGCTGGCTGGCGCACACGCTCACGGTCGAGTTGCTCAGGGACCTGCTGCCCGAGACCGCCGAGCTGCCGATCACCCGCCACGTGCTGCCCAACCTGCGCGCGGTGAACTTCGTCATCGACGGCATCTTGGGCCTGGGGGTCGGCTACCAGGCACGGTTCGACCCCCAGGCCAAGGGGCTGGGCGAATGGCTGCGCAGCCGCTGCGTCGACGTTCCGGAAAGGCTCCTGCGGTGAGCATCTGGACCACGCCCGAGCGTGACCAGCTGCGAAAGGCGGTGCGCGCGTTCGCCGAGCGCGAGATCCTGCCCAACGTCGAGGAGTGGGAGCGCACCGGGGAGTTGCCCCGCGAGTTGCACCGCAGGGCCGGGCAGGCCGGCCTGCTGGGCGCGGGATTCCCCGAAGCGGTCGGCGGCGGGGGCGGTGACGGTGCCGACTCGGTGATCATCTGCGAGGAGCTGCACCAGGCCGGCACCCCGGGGGGCGTTTACGCGTCGCTGTTCACCTGCGGGATCGCGGTGCCGCACATGGCGGCCTCGGGCAATCGGCGGCTCATCGACACCTTCGTGCGGCCGACGCTGGCCGGTGAGAAGATCGGCGCGCTGGCCATCACCGAACCCGCCGGCGGCTCGGACGTGGGCCACCTGCGAACAACCGCCGTCTTAAGCGGTGACCACTACCTCGTCAACGGTGCTAAGACCTACATCACCTCCGGGGTGCGCGCCGACTACGTGGTCACCGCCGTGCGCACCGGAGGCCCCGGCGCGGCGGGCGTGTCGCTGCTGGTCGTCGAGAAAGGCACACCGGGTTTTGCGGTCACCCGCAAGCTGGACAAGATGGGCTGGCGCTCCTCGGACACCGCCGAGTTGTCCTACACCGATGTACGGGTACCCGTTGCCAATCTGGTCGGCGCCGAGAACAGCGGCTTCGCCCAAATCGCGCAAGCCTTCGTCTCGGAACGCATCGGCCTTGCCGTGCAAGCGTATTCGAGTGCCCAGCGCTGCCTGGACCTCACCGCAGCGTGGTGCCGGGACCGGGAAACGTTCGGCCGCCCGCTGATCTCCCGGCAGGCGGTGCAAAACACGCTGACCGAGATGGCCCGGCGCATCGACGTCGCCCGGGTCTATGTGCGCAGCGTGGTGGAGCGTCAACTGGCCGGCGAGACCCATCTGATCGCACCGGTGTGCTTTGCCAAAAACACCGCCGTGGAAGCCGGCGAGTGGGTGGTCAACCAAGCCGTTCAGTTGTTTGGCGGCATGGGCTACATGTCCGAATGCGAAGTCGAGCGCCAATACCGCGACATGCGGATTTTGGGCATTGGCGGTGGGACCACCGAGATCCTGACCGCGCTGGCCGCCAAGACGCTGGGGTTTCGGTCATGAGCACACCAGCTTTGCCTGATCGCTTGGCCCGACATCGTCGGCGGTGCTCGTGACGCTCCTGCGATCCAGCCTGGATCCCGCCTCCGCGGCCTACCGGGAGGCAGCGGCCGCGTTGAGCGCCAAACTCGACGAGGTCAACGCCGAGCTGGCCAAGGCATTGGCCGGCGGCGGTCCGACGTATGTGCAGCGGCACCACGCCCGCGGCAAGCTGACCGCCCGGGAGCGCATCGAGCTGCTTGTCGACCCGGATTCACCGTTTCTGGAATTGTGTCCGCTGGCAGCCTGGGGCAGCGAGTTTCAGGTTGGCGCCAGCGTGGTGGTGGGAATCGGGGTGGTGTCCGGAGTGGAATGCCTGCTCGTCGCCAATGATCCCACGGTCAAAGGCGGCACCAGCAACCCCTGGACGCTGCGAAAGATCCTGCGCGCTAACCAGATCGCGTTCCAGAACCGGTTACCGGTGATTTCACTGGTGGAGTCCGGCGGCGCCGATTTGCCCACCCAGAAAGACGTCTTTATCCCCGGGGGGCAAATGTTTCGCGACCTGACCCGGCTGTCGGCGGCCGGGATCCCCACCATTGCACTGGTGTTCGGCAACTCCACCGCGGGCGGGGCGTACGTGCCCGGAATGTGCGATCACGTGGTGATGATCAAGGAACGCTCGAAGGTGTTTCTGGCCGGCCCGCCGCTGGTGAAGATGGCCACCGGAGAGGAGTCGGACGACGAATCCCTGGGAGGCGCCGAGATGCATGCCCGCATCTCCGGCCTGGCCGACTACTTCGCCGTCGACGAGCCCGACGCGATCCGTATCGGCCGGCGAATTGTGGCACGGCTGAACTGGAAGAAACTGGGGCCGCAGCCGGGTCCGGTCGTCGACCCGCGGTATGCCGCCGAGGAGTTGATCGGCATCGTGCCCGCGGACCTGCGTATCCCGTTCGACCCGCGGGAGGTCATCGCGCGCATCGTCGACGGCTCCGAGTTCGACGAGTTCAAACCGCGTTACGGCTCGTCACTGGTGACCGGCTGGGCGACACTGCACGGCTATCCACTGGGGATTTTGGCGAACGCTCGCGGCATCTTGTTCAGCGAGGAATCCCAGAAGGCAACCCAGTTCATTCAGTTGGCCAACCGTTACGACACGCCGTTGCTGTTCCTGCACAACACCACCGGGTATATGGTCGGCAAGCGCTACGAAGAGCGCGGCATGATCAAGCACGGGTCGATGATGATCAACGCCGTTTCCAACTCCACCGTGCCGCATATCTCGCTGCTGATCGGCGCGTCTTACGGCGCCGGGCACTACGGCATGTGCGGACGAGCCTACGATCCGCGGTTTTTGTTCGCCTGGCCCTCCGCCAAGGCCGCGGTGATGGGCGGCGCCCAGTTGGCGGGGGTGATCTCGATTGTCAGCCGCGCCGCCGCCGAGGCGCGCGGCCAGCAGTTCGACGAACGGGCCGACGCGGCGATGCGCGCGGCGATCGAAGCACAAATCGAGGCCGAGTCGCTGCCGCTGTTTTTGTCCGGACGGCTATATGACGACGGGGTGATCGATCCGCGCGACACCCGAACTGTGCTAGGAATGTGCCTGTCCGCCATCGCTAATGCCCCGATCAAGGGAACGTCGAATTTCGGCGTGTTCCGGATGTGAGGGCGCGTTGATCACTCGGGTGCTGGTGGCCAACCGCGGCGAGATCGCCCGGCGGGTCTTTGCCACCTGCCGGCGGCTGGGTCTGGGCACCGTCGCCGTGTACACCGATCCGGATGCCGGCGCGCCACACGTCGCGGAGGCCGACGCTCGGGTGCGGCTCCCCAAGACCACCGACTATCTCAACGCCGGGGCGATCATCGCCGCTGCCCGTGCCGCGGGTGCCGATGCCGTGCATCCCGGCTACGGGTTCCTCTCCGAAAACGCTGATTTCGCTGCTGCCGTGCAAGACGCCGGCCTGACATGGGTCGGACCGCCGGCGAGCGCAGTACGCGCGATGGGCTCCAAGATCGAATCCAAGAAGATGATGGCCGCCGCCGGCGTGCCGGTGCTCGGTGACCTTGATCCGGACACCGTCACCTCGGAACAGCTGCCGGTGATCGTCAAAGCGGCGGCCGGCGGCGGTGGACGTGGAATGCGTGTGGTCCATGAATTGTCATTCCTGCCAGCAGAAGTCGAGGCTGCCCGTCGTGAAGCAGGGTCGACGTTCGGTGATCCGACCGTGTTTTGCGAGCGTTACGTTGCCGCCGGCCGCCATATCGAAGTCCAAGTGCTCGCCGACCTCCACGGCACCGTCTGGGCCGTCGGCGAACGCGAATGCTCGATTCAGCGCCGCCATCAGAAGATCATCGAAGAATCCCCGTCTCCGCTGGTGGAACGCACACCGGGGATGCGTGCCAAGCTGTTCGACGCGGCCCGGCTGGCCGCCGCGGCGATCGGCTATACGGGCGCCGGAACGGTGGAGTTTCTCGCCGACCCGTCTTCTGAGGAGGGGGAGCTTTATTTTCTGGAGATGAACACTCGGCTGCAGGTCGAGCACCCGGTCACCGAGGAGACCACCGGGCTCGACCTTGTCGAGCTGCAGCTGGCGATCGCCGACGGTGCCCGGTTGGCTGCTGAACCCCCTGCCGCCCTGGGCCATTCGATCGAGGCGCGGTTGTACGCAGAGGATCCGGCTCACGGCTGGCAGCCGCAACCCGGCCTGGTGCGCACCATCGACGTCCCGGGGGTGCGGGCGTGCTTTGAAACCCTGGGACGGCGGGCCGGAATCCGGCTGGACTCCGGCGTTGTCGACGGCTGCACCGTGCCCATCCACTACGACCCGATGCTGGCGAAGGTGATCTCCTACGCCCCGACCCGCCGGCAATCCGCGATGGTGCTCGCCGATGCCCTGGCCCGCAGCCGCCTGCACGGGATACGCACCAACCGCGACCTCCTGGTGAACGTGCTGCGGCACCCGGCGTTCCTCGACGGCGCCACCGACACCGCGTTTTTCGACACCCATGATTTGACCCGACTGTCAGCGCCGCTGGCCGACGCCGGCACGGTTCGGTTATCGGCGATCGCTGCCGCGCTGGCAGACGCCGCGCACAACCGCGCTGGCGCACCGGTTCTGGGCTCCATACCCAGCGGCTGGCGCAACCTGGCGTCGGGTTATCAGGTCAAGACCTACCGTGAGGATGGCGGCCGCCAGCAGCGGGTGGAATATCGCTTCAGCGGAAACGCGGTGATGCTGCCCGGCGACGAGGCGGTGCAACTGGTGTCGCTTGCCGCCGACGCGGTGGTGCTCGCCGACGCCGACGGGGTGGCACGGCGCTTCGCCGTCGCGCGCTACGGTGACGACATCTATGTCGACTCGCCCAACGGGTCGGTTCATCTGGTCGCGTTGCCACGCTTTTCCGAGCCGGGTTCGGCACCCGAGCGGGGGTCGTTGGTGGCACCGATTCCCGGTAGCGTCACCCGGGTCGGTGCACGGCTCGGTGAGCACGTCACCGCCGGGCAACCGCTGGTCTGGCTGGAAGCGATGAAAATGGAGCACACCATCACCGCGCCGGCCGACGGGGTACTGGTGCAACTCAACGTCACCCCCGGCGCACAGGTCGAGGCCGGCATCGTTTTAGCACGGGTGGAAGCGCCTACTGCAGAAGGGGATCCGTCATGACCCAAAACGCGATGACCCAGAACGGCTTCATCGAAAGCCCAGAGCGCCGGGCGTTGCGCAGCGCGGTGGCCGCGCTGGCGGCCAACTACGGCGCAGACTACTACCTGCAGAAGGCCCGGGCACACCAACACACCGACGAACTATGGGCTGAGGCAGGAAAACTCGGATTCATCGGCGTCAACCTTCCCGAGAGATATGGAGGGGGCGGCGCCGGGATGTATGAGCTGTCGCTGGTGATGGAGGAGATGTCGGCGGCCGGATGCGGGCTGTTGATGATGGTGGTGTCGCCCGCCATCAACGGCACCATCATCGCCAGGTTCGGCACCGACGAGCAGAAAGACCGCTGGCTGCCCGGCATCGCCGACGGCTCGCTGATCATGGCGTTCGCTATCACCGAGCCCGACGCCGGGTCGAATTCCCACCGAATCACCACCACGGCGCGCCGCGTGGGCGGTGGCTGGATCATTCGCGGGCAGAAGGTTTTCATCTCCGGTGTCGACCAGGCGCAGGCCGTGCTGGTGGTGGGCCGCACCGAAGAAGCCAAGACCGGCAAGCTGCGTCCGGCGCTGTTCGTCGTGCCCACCGACGCGCCGGGATTCACCTACACCCCGATCGAGATGGAGCTGATCAGCCCGGAGCGCCAGTTCCAGGTGTTCCTCGACGACGTGCGGCTGCCGGCCGACGCGCTGGTGGGCTCCGAGCACGCCGCGATAGCGCAACTGTTCGCCGGTCTTAATCCCGAACGCATCATGGGCGCGGCCAGTGCGGTGGGCATGGGCCGCTTTGCGCTTGGCAAGGCGGTCGACTACGTCAAAAACCGCAAGGTGTGGGACACCCCGATCGGCGCCCATCAGGGCCTCTCACATCCGTTGGCGCAGAATTACGTCGAAATCGAGTTGGCCAAGTTGATGATGCAGAAGGCGGCGACGCTCTACGACCACGGCGATGAGGCCGGTGCGGCGGAGGCGGCCAACATGGCGAAGTACGCCGCGGGCGAGGCATCGGCGCGCGCGGTCGATCAGGCGGTGCAGTCGTTGGGTGGCAACGGGCTGACCAAGGAGTATGGCATCGCCGCGGCGTTGGCCGCGTCCCGGTTGTCGCGGATCGCGCCGGTAAGCCGCGAGATGATCCTCAACTTCGTCGCGCAGACATCGCTGGGCCTACCGCGGTCCTACTGATGCAGACGCTTGTCAAATACGCCGGCGCCGGTTCGGTTGCCCGGCTGACGCTGGACTCTCCGCACAACCGCAACGCGCTTTCCAGCACCCTGGTCGGTCAGCTGCACCAGGGGTTGCGGGACGCGGCGGCCGATCCCGGCGTGCGGGCCGTGGTGCTCGGCCACACCGGCGGCACGTTTTGCGCCGGAGCGGACCTGGGCGAGGCCAGCGGCGGCGATGCGTTCGAGATGGCCGAGGCAAGGGGTCGGGAGCTGGCCGCGCTGCTGCGCGCCATCGTCGAGTTACCGCTGCCGGTGATCGCGGCGATCGATGGCCATGTCCGGGCCGGCGGTCTGGGCCTGGTCGGTGCCTGCGATATCGCGGTCGCCGGCCCGCGCAGCACCTTCGCGCTGACCGAGGCGCGGATCGGGGTGGCGCCGGCGATCATCTCGCTGACGTTACTGCCGAAAATGTCCGCCCGCGCCGCGGCCCGCTATTACCTGACGGGCGAGACGTTCGGGGCCGCCGAAGCCGCCGCGATCGGGTTGGTCACGGTGGCCGCCGACGACGTCGACGCCGAAGTCGCTTCGCTGCTCGCCGACCTGCGGCGCGGCTCACCGCAGGGTCTGGCCGCGTGCAAGGCGCTGACCACCGCGGCGGTACTGACCGGGTTCGACCGCGATGCCGACCGGCTCGCCGCGGACTCGGCGCGGCTGTTCGTCTCCGACGAGGCTCGGGAAGGCATGCTCGCCTTCCTGCAGAAACGCCCCCCGCGTTGGCTCGGCGACGATGCAGCCCGCGGAGCGGGCTGAGAAGGAGCCGGGCCGGCCCACCCCGCTCGGCGACGATGCAGCCCGCGGAGCGGGCTGAGAAGGAGCCGGTGGTTGGGCCAAGCCCGGCAGCGACGAGCCAGTTTGACCAACTAGCATCATCCCGAAATTTGTTCGTCGTAGTCTCGGGTGTGATGAGCGATTCAGCGCAGCCAAACGCACGTGATGAGTGGTCGCGCGCCGCGGACACCGATCGTATCCGGGTAGCGCAGTTGCTCACCGACGCCGCTGCGCACGGCCGCCTGCCGATGAGCGAGTACGAGGAGCGGCTCACCAAGGCCTACGCGGCCACCACGTATCAAGAGTTGGAACGGCTTCAAGCCGATTTACCCGGTTCAGCGGTCAGCCCGCGCCGGGGCGGCGTCTGCAAACCGGCGCCCTCGACCCTGCTGATGGGGATCATGGGCGCGTTCGAGCGGCGCGGGCGATGGAACGTTCCGCAAAAGCTGACCGCCTTCGCGCTGTGGGGCGGCGGGGTGATCGATCTCCGGTACGCCGATTTCACCTCCACCGAGGTAGAGATTCACGCGTATTCGATCATGGGCGGGCAGACCATCCTGCTGCCGCCGGAGGTCAACGTCGAAATTCACGGCCACGGCGTGATGGGCGGTTTCGACCACACCGTCCCCGGTGAGGGCACGCCGGGCGCGCCCACGGTGAAGATCCGGGGTTTCTCGCTGTGGGGCAGCGTGGGTATCAAACGGAAAAAGCGCCGGACCGGGCGCTAGCTGCAGGACCTTCAGGGTAACTGGCCGTCATTCGGGGATATGCGGCCGGCAGGAACAAGCGCGACCATTATTTCGGAGAATCCGCGCCCACGGCGCAGCAGTGGCTGCGGAAGCGGCTCCCCGACCGGGCGGGGCCACGGCCCGCTGCGCGAGCACCGGGGGCGGGGGTCACGGGGGTCACGGCCCTTCCCGTCGGCTACGGCACTGGGGCTACGACACTGCGGCTACGGGAATGCGGATTTAGATTTAGTAGCCACCGCACCAGGTGCGAAGTTGCTCGGCATGTTCGGCGGCGGCGCGGGTGGTCGGGCCGCTGCCGTAGCGAAGGACGTCGCGGGCCTCGGTGAGCCGTTCGCGTGGCCAATCCAGCCGGGCGGGGTCGATGCTGATCGGCGGGTCGGGAAGCGGCGGCGGCGGCGGCCGTTTCAGCGACGCCTCAAAGGGCGCCGGATCATCCGGGATGGGCGGCTGTCCCCGAAACATCCCCGCGTTCAGCTCGTCCGTTGCCCGCAACCTGATCGCGCATCGCCGGAACTCCTCCGCCAGCCACGTGAGAACCTGCGCAGCGGTCCGAAGGCGAGCGGCATCCCGTTCGGTCACCCGCCACAGCCGAGGGTCTTGTGTGAAGATCTCGAATTGCCTTGCCACGTTGTCGAAAAGCGCTCCGGCCAGCTCCAGTCGCAACGCATCCAGCTGGGGTTCCATCGAAATTACCCTTCGAACTCCAGAGCGCCCTCATAGCCTTATGGGGATTGCCCGACATTATCCCGGGGATGCCGATTCTATGTCAGCGGGACGGCACAGGGCCGCAACATCGCGGGTAAGCGCACGCCGGCGCGCCCTCACCGACGGTGCCGGCAGCACCCCGGACGTGACCCGGCCGCACAAACCACCGATGCCGCATCGCTACCGTCGCCGCCGTCGGGAACGCAGGTAGTCGCCGACCACCGCCGCTCCCAGGCCGTCGAGATCGGGCACCACCACCCGGCCCTCGACCCGGCGGGCGACCTCGTCGATGAACCGCGCCAGCCCCGGATCATCGCCCAGGCGGAAGATGGTCACCTGGGCGCCGAGGCGGGCCACCTCGTCGAAGCCGCGCACCGTGTGGGCGATGGTCCGCGGATGCGGCGGGTAATCGAAAAATACCGTCAAATCGCCACCCTCGAGGTCTTCCAGGTGCGCCGTGGGCTCACCGTCGGTGACGACCAGCACCACGGGCTGCGCGTTGGGGTGCCGGCGCAGATGCCGGCCGGCCAGCGCCAACGCGTGGTGCAGGTTGGTGCCCTGCTCATAGACGCCGTCTAGAGCCAACAGCTCCGCGGCCGTCACCGTTCGCGCGTAGCGGCCGAACGTGATGATCTGCAACACATCCGAGCGAAATCGGGTACTCACTAAATGGTTGAGTGCCAGCGCAGTCCGTTTCATCGGCAGCCAGCGGTTCTCCATCACCATCGAAAACGATGTGTCCACCAGTAGCGCGACTGCGGCTTGGGTGCGCGTCTCGGTCTCGGAAACCTCCACGTCATCAACGGTTATCTTCACTGCGCCGTCGGTGCGTGCGGTTCCCGCACGCCGCAGCACGGCGTTGGTCAGTGTGCGGCTGACGCTCCACGGCTCGGTATCACCGAACCGCCAGGGCCGGGTGGCGCCGGTCAGCTCGCCGGCCGCTCCGGCACGCTGATGGTCGCGTTCACCACGGCGACCGGAAAGTTGTTGTGCCACATCACAAAGCGCCGTCTCACCCAGCCGGCGCATCGCCTTCGGTGAGAGCCGCCACCGACCGTCAGGAGTGTGGTCTAAAAATCCCTGGCCGAGCAGCGCGCGTTCCAACTCGGCCAGCATTTGAGCGTCGATAACCGCCTGATCACCAAGTTGGCGCGCTAGCGCATCCAGGTCGAGGTCGTCCAGGCTCGCCCCCGGGTAGCTCTGCGAGAGCTGCTCGGCCAGCTGCTCCAGTTCGGCGATATCGGCCAGCACTTGCGCACCCTCCCCCATTCCCAGCGGGCTATCGCCCGAAAACTGCTCACTCCCATACCAGTTCTCTCCCGGGCGCGCGGCTTGCAGCTGTGCGTCCAGGCGATTCAGCGCCTGCATCAGCGCAGGAGAACCGAATGCCTGCTGGGCCAATGCATCCAGTTCGGCACGCTGATCCGGGCTCAGGCTGTTGCGGAACCGTTGCGCGGCAGCGGCCCTTTTAGCCAGCGAATCCAGCAGCTCTTCGACGTTGCGGGGGTTCTCCGGGAAAAACGCCCCGTGCTTATCCATGAAGTTGTCGAAATCCTGCTGGGTGTCCCTGCCATGGGCGTGCTTTTCCAGTAGATCGTTGAGGTCGTCCAGCATCTCGGTGACGCGCCGGCGATCATCGTCGGTGGCGTTCTCCAGTGCCTTTTTCATGCCGGCGAACCGTTGCTCGAGCATCTCGCGGCCGAGCAGATCCTTGATCTGCTGGTATTTCTCCCGAGCCTCGCTGCTGCGCCAGTGGTAATCGGAAAGTTCTTGGATGGCCTTGGCCGGCGACGCGGACAACGCATCAAGCCTCAGCTCCGAAAACCGCGCGTCGTCGTCGAGGGCACGGGCCAGCGCTTTGCGTTCGGCCAGCAACGCTTCATCGAGAAGCTTTTTAATCTCCTGCAGCGTTCCATCTAGCTTATTGCGGCGCAATAACTCTCGTCGACGCCGGTTGGCTTCGGCTGCCAGCCGGTCGGTTCCGGGCAGGGTCGTGGTACCCCGGCGCAGCAGCTCGGACAGCGCCCGGCGCGGCGAAGTGCCCGCCATGACGTCCCGCCCGATCCGCTCCAGGGCCTCGCGCAAATCCACCGGTGGAGCCAGCGGGTCCGGACCACCGGTGTATGCCTTATAGCGCGTCGAACGCCCTTTAGCCATAGACGGTTTCGCCCGCCTCGCACACCTTGTCGATTCGTCTCGTCAAGTACAGTGCCTCAAGCGCCAGCTCCAGCGCCGCGGCGCGTTCCCCGTCGGACGCCGCGCCCAGCTTTTTCGCGATCTTGTCGACGACCGGCAACCTGGGTAATGCCGCCAGCACATCCTTGGCCGACACCCGCTCACCCGTCGTCACCGCGGATCCACCTTCCACAGCGGCCACCAACGGCGCGACGTCGATGCCGCCGAGCAGTTTCGAGGCGGTATCGGCGGTGGCGCGGCGCAACAGGTGCTCCAGTACGGCCTGCTCACGGCCTTCCTCGCCGGATTCGAATTCCAACTTGCCGCGTAACACGTCGATCACCGTCGCCAGATCGACCACCCGGGCCACCGGATCCGTTTCCCCCAGCACCGCGCTGCGATGGCGCGCGGCGGCGGCGACCGTTTCCGCGGCCGCGATTCCAAACCGGGCCGACACCCCCGACCGCTGATCGATCGAGCGGGACTCCCGCAGGTAGCGCGCGAATCGGGCGATGATCTGCACTATGTGGTCGGGCAGCTGCGCGGTTAAGTGCGCCTCTTGGGTGATGACGCCCATTTCGGCCTCGAGCTCCAGCGGATAGTGCGTGCGGATCTCGGCACCGAAGCGGTCTTTGAGCGGGGTGATGATGCGGCCACGGTTGGTGTAGTCCTCGGGGTTTGCGCTGGCCACCACCAACACGTCCAGCGGCAGGCGCAGCGTGTAACCGCGAACCTGGATGTCGCGCTCCTCCATGACGTTGAGCATCGACACCTGGATCCGCTCGGCCAGGTCGGGCAGTTCGTTGACCGCCACGATGCCGCGGTGTGCCCGCGGGATGAGCCCGTAGGCGATGGTCTCGGGATCCCCCAGGCTGCGGCCCTCGGCGACCTTGATCGGGTCGATGTCGCCGACCAGATCGGCGACGCTGGTGTCGGGTGTGGCCAGCTTCTCGGTGTAGCGCTCGCTGCGGTGCCGCCACGCCACGGGCAGGTCATCGCCGAGCTCCGCGGCGCGCCGGATCGATTCCGGCGTGATCGGCGAGTAGGGGTGCTCACCGAGCTCGGCGCCGCCGATGACCGGCGTCCACTCGTCGAGCAGGCCGACCAGCGCCCGCAGCAACCGGGTCTTGCCCTGGCCGCGCTCACCGAGCAGGACGACGTCGTGGCCGGCGATCAGTGCCCGCTCCAGCTGGGGGATCACGGTGTCGTCAAACCCTAGGATCCCCGGCCAGATGTCCGCCCCTTCGGCCAGGGCGGTGAGCAGGTTCTCCCGGATTTCCTGTTTGACGCCCCGCTCACGGTGACCGGAAGCGCGCAGCTCGCCGACCGTGCGGGGCAGATGACTCGGTGCAAGCACCACTCCACGCTACGACGCTCACGCGGGCACGTCATGCCGTCGGTGGGTCGTTCCCACCGTCGCCGACCGACCCCGAAGGTATCCGATACCACAGGTACCGTTAACGCCACCCGGCGTCGGCAACAACCCCGGCTCGCGCCGGCATCGCGTCTTGTCGCGAAAGTGCGTTTGGCGACGCATTTCTCGAGTGACCCCGTCGGCAGTCGCACTTTCGCGGGCTGGTGGCGGGCTGGTGGCGGTCTGGTGGCGGGCTGATCGCGGGGCTGGTGGCGGGCTAGTGGGCAAAATGCCGGGAGCCGGTCAGGTAGAGCGTTATGCCGGCTTCGGCCGCTGCCGCGGTCACCTCATCGTCGCGGACCGAGCCGCCAGGGTGCACGATCGCTCTGACCCCGGCGGCGGCCAGCGTCGCCACCCCGTCGGGGAACGGGAAAAAGCCGTCCGACGCGGCCACCGCGCCACGGACCCGGCCACCGCCACGTTCGACGGCCAGCCTGGCGGCGTCCACCCGGTTCACCTGGCCCATGCCGATGCCGACGGTGGCGCCATCGACCGCGATCACGATCGCATTCGACTTGACCGCACGGCAGCTACGCCATGCAAAAGCTAAGTCTCTCAACATATCCTGGGTTGCTGGTGACCCAGCTGACAGCGTCCAGTTAATCGGGTTGTCCCCGGACGCGTCGACCTGGTCGCGTTGCTGCATCAGCAGCCCCCCGCTGATCTGACGCAGCTCAATACCGTTGCGCACCGGCTCCGGAGCCACCAGCACCCGGATATTCTTCTTGCGCGCCAAGATATCCACAGCGCCCGGCGCATAAGCGGGCGCGACGATCACCTCGGTGAAGATGGTGCTGACATACTCCGCCATTTCGACGCTGACTTCAGTGTTGGCCGCGATCACTCCGCCGAAGGCACTCAGCGGATCACATGCGTGCGCCTTGCGATGCGCGTCCGCGACCGAAATCGACGAGATCGCGATCCCGCACGGATTGGTATGCTTGATGATGGCCACACAGATCTGATCGTGGTCGAAGACAGCGCGCCAAGCCGCGTCTGCATCGGTGTAGTTGTTGTAGGACATCTCTTTTCCGTGCAGCTGATCGGCATTCGCCAAGCCCGGCCAAGAACTGGGGTCGCTGTAGAGCGCAGCCTGCTGATGCGGATTCTCGCCGTAGCGCAGCCGCGCCGAGCGACGCCAGCTTCCAGCGAACCATTCGGGCAACGCCGTTCGCGGTTGCTCAGGAGCCAATACCGAGGCCATCCAGTTGGCAACCGCGATGTCATACTCGGCGGTGTGCCGGAATGCCAGAAAAGCCAACCTCTTACGTTCGGCAAGTGTGAATCCGCCATGATGAACAGCGGCCAGAACGCCGTCATATCCGCGTGGATCCACCACCACGGCGACATTCGCGTAGTTCTTCGCAGCCGCCCGAATCATCGCCGGCCCGCCGATATCGATTTGCTCGACGCACTCCTCGATTCCTGCGCCGGAGCCGACCGTCTCCTGGAACGGATACAGATTGACCACGACCAGTTCGAACGGCGCGATGCCAAGTTTCTCGAGCGCCGCAGTGTGTTGCGGTTTGCGCACGTCAGCCAGAAGCCCGGCATGCACCCGCGGGTGCAGAGTCTTGACGCGTCCATCGAGCACCTCCGGAAACTCTGTCACCTCCTCGACGCGTGTTACCGGGATACCTTTCTCCGCAATCGTTTTCGCTGTCGAACCCGTAGAGACAAGATCGACACCGGCGGCGTGCAGCCCGCGGGCAAGATCTATCAGGCCGGTTTTGTCATAGACGCTGATCAGCGCGCGGCGGATCGGCCTGCGTGATATGGCCTGCCCGGCATCTGTGCTCATCCTATTCTCGCCTTCCGTCCCTCCCAGGTCACGCCGCCTGTCGCCACCGCGGCGACCACGTCTGTCAACAGCCGCCGCTCCACGACCTTGATGCGTTCGTGCAGAGTCTGTTCGTCGTCATCGTCGAACACCGGTACCGGTCGCTGAGCAAGTACCGGTCCGGTATCCATGCCGGCGTCTACCAAATGCACTGTACAGCCTGTGACTTTCACCCCGTACGCCAGCGCATCGGCCACCGCGTGAGTACCGGGAAACGACGGCAATAACGCGGGATGGGTGTTGATAACTCGTCCGAGATAACGGGAGAGGAACTGCGGGCCCAGAATTCTCATGAAGCCCGCCGAAACGATCAAATCGGGCGAATGTGCCGCGGTCGCGTCGGTGAGGGCGCCGTCCCAGGCATCTCGGCTCGGATAGTCGGCCAGCCGGACGGTATAGGCCGGCAACGATTCCGCTTGGGCTATCGCGACGGCCCCACAATCGCGGTCGGTACCCACAGCGACCACCCGCGCCGGATAGTCACCGACGGCGGCGTCGATGAGGAAACGCAGCAGCGAGCCGGTACCGGAGGCCAGCACCACCACCCGTGCCGGCACGCTGGGAGGCACCCGGAGCGGCTGCTGCACAGCGCGAGCCTAACCGCTTTCCCCCGGGGGCCGGTCGGTGCCGGACTCCACGGGCGGGGGCTCCGCCGCGGCGGCCGCCACGCCGACGTCAGCATCCGTGGGCTCCGCGGGGAGCGCGTCGCCTGCGAGAGCTTCGACAGCATCGGCAACGGTGTCATCGCCGACCAACCCGCCGTCGCGCCGGCCCGCAGACCCCGCCGGCGGGGCGGGTTGCGCACCGAAACCCGCCGAGGACGCCGGCGCCGGCGGCGGCTGGGGCCGTTTAACCGGGCGCCTGATGCCCCCGGCCATCACCACTGTGACCCCACCGACACCCGCGAACCAGAGGAAGACCGCCACGGGGAACGTGCCCTGGTCCACGCCGACGTCGCCGAAGTTGCCCAGCCGCCCGGCCCCGGCGTAGCCGAGTGCCGCCATTACCAGCGCCGCGAAAACCGCGGCGGCCAACAGCTTGGCCATCGCCGCGGTGAACGGCAGCGCGTGACGTGCGCACTGCTGGCCGACCGCCACCCCCGAGGACGCGCCGATGATCAGCAAGGCCACCCACACCGGGCCCAGCGGCGGTGTCGGGACCGCGGCCAGGACCGGCAGTGCCGGGATGTCGCCGCCAAAGACGCTGAACGGGCTGAACGTCGCAAAACCCAGATGTGCGCTGGATCCCACCGCGACCGCGGCGGTGCCGACGATGACGTTGGGCGCGTAGAGCACCGACAACACGGTGAGACTAAACTGCCCGAATACCGAATCGGTGATGCCGTAGAGCTCATGCATCGCGGACCAGTGCGCGAGCAGTGACCCGGCCGTCACCACACCGGAGAGCCCCAGCAGCGCCAACACCCCGGCCATCGCGGCCCGCAGCGAATCACCCAACCAGTCCGGCAGCGGCAAGGCCGCCACTAGTCGCCGACGGACTTGGGATCCCACCCCGATCGTGGCGCCGATCGCGTGGACCGCAAGGACGCTGAGAAACGCGCGCAACGCGTTGGGGGTCTGCAGTTCGGTGAGCACCGACGCGGCGTCGTGAATGATCGCCAGGGCGATGGCCGCGACCAGCACCGGCCCCCCCAGCGCCGAAGCCACGACCCAGCGGATGACCAGCCAGGAAGCCTGCGGAAGGGTTGCCTGAGCCGTGGTGCGCGCGGTGGCCCACACCATCAGCAGCACGGGCAGCAGCGGCATCACCCCGAGTTCGCGGCCGGCGATCGAAATCGGCACCCGATGCACCCCCAGCCACATGCTGGCTATGGCACCCGGTGCGCCGGTCATGTCGCTGTTGGCGATCAGCAGCTGCACCAACGTGATCGCGGCGATGATGGCCAGCGCCGCCAGAGCCGGACCGAACGCCACCCTGAGCAGGTCCCGTGCCTGGCGAGCGCCCGCCGCCCGGTCGTGCTGCACCGGCGTCACTCCCCGGTCCGCGGCCGGCTAGGCACGAGAGCGGCCACTCAGGACGGGGTTTGTCCCGAGGGTGACGACGGCGACTGCCGTTGGCCCTGGCTGTGCGACTGCGGCTCCTGGGAGGTTTCGGTGGAGCCGTGCCCGGAGTCGCCGGGCCGGTGGGAATCCGTACCCGACCCGGCCGAGGGCGGCTGGCTGAAGCTGGGGAACCCGGTCGGCGGGGTGGGCGAGCCCTGCTGCGAACCGTGCTGCGGCCCCTGGGGGGAGCCGGGCGGTGTGCCCGGCGTGCCGAACCCAGCGCTCGGCGGGGGCGGATAGCCATACTGCGGTCCGTGCTGCACCGGCGCGTGCTGCTGCTGACCGAAATACCCACCCGATTGTGGTGGACCGTACTGGCCGTACTGCCCGTATTGGCCGTACTGTCCGTACTGGTCATACCGGGGTCGTGGAACCGGCGGGGTGATGACCCCCGATTCCAGCAGCACCGCGCCCACTGCGGCGATCGCCTGGATCACGCTAAAGGCAAGCACCAGCCACAACCCCACGCCGATGGTTAAACCGCTGTGCCCGCTGAGCGCCTGCGCAATCGCCAGCAACGCGCCCAGCACCGCGATCGCCGCGACGGTGCCGGTGTGTTTTCCGGCCTTGGGCAGCAGGCCCACGGCGGCCAGCAACCCGGCCAGCAGCGCAGCAATCACGCCAACCACCGCTCCGAGGTCACTGGGGAGCAGTTCACCGCCGCCGGGCCCCGTCTCCGAGCTGAGGGTGAACATCGGAAGGAAGCTTGCCGCATAGGCGCCCAGGCCGAGCGCCACCACCACGATGGTCAGGTACAACTGCACCCGGCCGGCACTCTCATCGACTTTGGCAAATGAGGGGGTGGGCCCTCCATAAGAGCCCGGGGGCTGCGCGGGCGGGTATCCGGGGCTGCCGGGCGTGTAGGTCATGACCGCTCCTGTGCTGTTGTACTGTTTGGGCCTCATGGTCTGCGGTGCCTCTTTCTGGGCTCCGCCACTGCGCTACTGCCGCGCGACGCCGCGCCGGAAACACCGGAAACACTGGGGCTGCGCGGGCGTTGCGATGCCACGTGATCCCACGCTAGCGCACGTCGGGGCGTGGGCCGTGCGGCGGTCCGCGTGTCCCCCGACCGATCTCCGTGACCGACCCGGGTTTTGCGTCCTGCCGCGCGATGACTCGCGCGGCCGCGCGGCTCACAGGTTCTGCAGGATTTTGCGCACCAGTGTCGCGGTTTCGGACGGGGTTTTACCGACCTGGACACCGGCCGCTTCCAGGGCCGCTTTCTTGGCGGCCGCGGTGCCCGACGAGCCGGACACGATCGCGCCGGCGTGACCCATCGTCCTGCCCTCCGGGGCGGTGAATCCGGCCACGTAGCCGACCACCGGCTTGGAGACGTTGGCGGTGATGTAATCTGCCGCGCGTTCTTCGGCGTCGCCGCCGATCTCGCCGATCAGGACGATGACTTTGGTTTCGGGATCCTTCTCGAACGCTTCGAGGGCGTCGATGTGGGTGGTGCCGATCACCGGGTCCCCGCCGATGCCGATGGCGGTAGAGAAGCCCAGATCCCGCAGCTCGAACATCATCTGGTAGGTCAAGGTGCCCGACTTGGATACCAGACCGATCGGGCCGGGGCCGGTGATGTTGGCGGGCGTAATGCCCGCCAACGACCGGCCGGGGGAAATGATGCCGGGGCAGTTGGGGCCGATGATCCGGGTTTTGTGACCTTTACCGAGGTTGTAGGCCCACGCGTAGGCGGTGTCTTGCACCGGGATTCCCTCGGTGATGATGACCAGCAGCGGGATTTCGGCGTCGATAGCCTCCAGGATGGCGTCCTTGGCGAACCGTGGCGGCACGAAGATGATCGAGACGTCCGCGCCGGTCTTTTCGATCGCTTCGACCACGGTGCCGAACACCGGGAGTTCGATGGCGCTGCCGTCGGCGCCCGTGTGGGTGACGGTGGTGCCGGCCTTTCGGGCGTTGACACCGCCGAGGATCCGGGTGCCCGCTTTGAGCATCCGCGCGGTGTGCGCGGTGGCCTCGTTGCCGGTGATGCCCTGCACGATGACCTTGGACTCTGCGGTCAGGAAAACAGCCATAAGAGGTGGGGAGTCCTTTCTCATCCGGTCTCAGGCGCTGGCCAGCGCGGCGGCCTTGTCAGCGGCCTCGTCCATGGTGGGCACCAGGGTCACCAGCGGGTGGTTGGCTTCGAGGAGGATGCGCCTGCCCTCCTCGACGTTGTTGCCGTCGAGGCGAACGACCAACGGCTTGTCGGCCTCGTCACCGATGATCTGCAGCGCCTTGACAATGCCGGTGGCGACCGCGTCGCAGGCCGTGATACCGCCGAACACATTGACGAAGACGACCTTGACCTGCTCATCGCTGAGAACCACGTCCAACCCTGCGGCCATGACCTCGGCGGACGCGCCGCCGCCGATGTCGAGGAAGTTGGCCGGCTTCACCCCGCCGTGCCGTTCCCCGGCATACGCCGCGACGTCGAGGGTCGACATCACCAGGCCGGCGCCGTTGCCGATAATGCCGATCTGCCCGTCGAGCTTGACGTAGTTGAGGTTGTGTTCTTTGGCCTTGAGCTCCAGCGGATCGGTGGCCTCGCGGTCCTCGAACGCGGCATGGTCGGGATGGCGGAAGCCGGCGTTGTCGTCCAGGGTGATCTTGGCGTCCAGCGCCAGGATCCGGCCGGGATCACCCGTCCCGCGGGACGGGGTGCGCACCAGCGGGTTGACCTCGACCAAGGTGGCGTCTTCCGCGGCGAAAAGCTCCCACAGCTTGGCGATGGTGATCGCCGCGGTGTCCAGGACCTCGGCGGGCAGGTGGCCTTGCTCGGCGATGGACCGGGCGAACGCCAGGTCTACACCCTTCACGGCGTCCACCGGAATCTTGGCCAGCCGCTCCGGTTGGGTGGCGGCGACCTCCTCGATGTCCATGCCGCCCGCCACCGAGCACATCGCCAGGTAACCGCGATTCGCCCGGTCCAGCAGGAACGAGATGTAGTACTCCTCGGCGATGTCGCTGGCCTCGGCGACCAGCAGCTTTTTCACGATGTGACCCTTGATGTCCAGGCCCAGGATGTTCTTGGCGTGGCGGTACGCGTCCTCGGGGGTGGCGGCGTACTTGACGCCACCGGCCTTGCCGCGGCCGCCGGTTTTGACCTGCGCTTTAACCATCACCGGATGGCCGATTTCCGCGGCGATCGCCCTGGCGCCCTCGGCGCTGTCGGTCACCCGACCGGGCGTGGTTGGCACGTTGTGTTTGGCGAACAGCTGCTTCGCCTGATACTCGAAAAGATCCATCGGCTCACTGTCTCGGGTCGGCCTGCTCGTCGACGGTCGCCGGATTCGGCAACGCGCCCGGAGGAACTGTATCGACCCATCCGGACGGTTCCGACGTCGCATCCACCGATGTGGCCCATCTCACCGGCCGCCGATGACCCGATGACCCGGCGAGCTTCCGCGGTGCCCCGCAGACCCGCCGCGCGCACCCCGGCGTTACGTGATCCAAATCACATTTCGTGGCCGGATCGTTCACATGGGGTTGTAAGTTGCTGACACTCCGGTTAACGTACCTGGGTCCAGATAACGTTTTGGTCACGACCCGAGGGTGTTCCAGGTTTGAGCCAGCACCGTTATATCCGGTCTCCTGCGACAGGACCTCGCCGTTTCCGCGACTACCGACAGGACCTCGATTCCACCGAGGTCACCGAGATCATCCCGTTCAATGAGTTCGGCGACCTCGATGACCTGGACTTCAGCCACAACTCCGTCTTCACCGTCGAAGCGCAGGTGCTTCGGGCGCCCGAGCTCGACGACCTGCACGATACCGACGACCTGACGCCGCTGCCGCTGCAGCCACCCGGCGAATGTGACGCCGATCGGGGCCTCGAGCGGGGTCTGGACCTGGACTTTGATCGGGGCCGTGATCAAGACCTGGACTGTCGGACCGAACCGTACCGGTATCGGCTGCAGGAGCGGTTGACCGCGTCGGGGGTGATCGGCGCGCCCTGGCGCGGCGGGCAGCATCGCAGACAGCAACTGGCCGGGGCCGTCAAGAGCCGGGTGCTGATCACCGCCATGGCCGCAGGTGCGGCGGCCGCGGCTGCGCATTCGGCAACTCATCACCCGGGTACCACCAAGGCCGAGACCGTGCTGGCGGCCAGCACGTCAACCCTCGGCCGCACCGCCGCCAGCGAGTACCCGCGGGGCATGCAGATGATCACCGTCAAGTCCGCGGCGAATACCGCCGTGCACAACGAAGAGCTCGCCAAGGGGATGGCCTTCGCCCAGGAGCGTGCCCAGCGCGAAGCCCGGCTGCGGCAACCGTTGTTCGTCATGCCGACAAGGGGCGCCTTCACTTCGGGTTTCGGTTACCGCTGGGGGGTGCTGCACGCGGGCATCGATATCGCCAACTCGATCGGCACCCCGATCGTCGCGGTGTCCGACGGAGTCGTCGTCGATGCCGGCCCCACCGCCGGCTACGGAATGTGGGTCAAGCTGCGCCACGCCGACGGCACGGTCACACTGTACGGGCATGTCAACACCACAACGGTGAACGTGGGTCAGCGCGTCATGGCGGGAGATCAGATCGCAACGATGGGCAATCGTGGCAATTCCACCGGCCCGCATCTGCACTTCGAGGTGCTGCAGGGCGGCACCGAGCGCATCGATCCCGTGCCCTGGCTGGCCGCGCGGGGTCTCAGCCTCGGCAATATCGCCGGTTAACCTGGTGGCATAACCAACGATCGCTCCCCGGCGTCGGCCCGCCCCGATATCGCCGAGGCCGTGGTCGTTTGGCGGGGAACGGAACATGCTGCAGAAAGGCCTGCGGTGACGACATCGCCCCACGACCCACGAAGGCCTGAGACCACGCGATCCGCGGATGACACCCGGACCCGCATCATCCGGCGGGCCCCGACCGCGCCCCTGCCCCCGCTGCCGCAGACCGCCCAGGTTGCCCACCCGCCGCCCGGCTGGGGCGGGCCGGGCGGGGGGGTCCTGCGGGACAGCCCGGCCGACTCGCTGACCGCCGGCACCGCAGAACCGGCTCCCAAGACGGTCATCGCCGCGTGCACCGTGAGCATTGTCGGCGGGTGGGCTACCTCGGTGGTGGCCACCGACCTGATCGCCGGATGGTGGAAATCCGACCGCCTGTTTTGCATCGCGGTCGGATTCCTCGCCCTGGTTTTCGGTTCGGCCACGGTGGCGGGCGTGATCACGCTGTTACAGCGCCGCCGCTACGGCAGCTACCTTATCGTGGCCGGCGCCGTGGTCGCGTTGCTGACCTACCTTGGTGTGTTCATCGCCGGCGCCCGGGTCGCGTGGATCGTGCACACGCTGCCGGTGTTGCCGATCGCCGCTGTGGTGCTGGCGCTGCACCCGCACACCAAACGCTGGGTTCTGGGGGAGCAACGCCCTACAGCTTGGTAATCGGGGCGTGGTTGTGCATCAGCTTCACCCGTCCGGAGCTGCCGAAGTCAATCAGCGACGTCGCCGACTCCCCGGTGCCGGACACTTCCTCCACCCGTCCCAGCCCGTACTTGTCGTGCGATACCCGGTCGCCTGGTCGCAGCACCAGCAGCGGGCGTGGCCGTGCCGCCGGGCGGGCCGGTGACGGTCGGGCGGTGCCGGCCCATCCGCCACCGCTGAGCGGCCCGCTGAGCGACGGGGTGGGATCGGTGCGCCGCCACTCGATGAGCTCCTGCGGGATTTCCCGTAAAAACCGCGACTCCGGGTTCAGCACCGGCTGTCCCCACGAGGACCGCAGCCTGGCACGAGTCAAATACAGCCGGTGCCGTGCCCGGGTGATGCCGACGTAGGCCAATCGGCGCTCCTCCGAGAGCTCGGTGGGGTCATCCAACGAGCGCATGTGCGGGAACATGCCGTCCTCCCAGCCCGTCACGAACACCACCGGAAATTCCAAACCCTTCGCGGTGTGCAACGTCATCAGGGTGACCACACCCGCGTGCTGCTCGGGGATGTCGTCGGCGTCGGAGACCAACGACACCCGCTCCAGGAAATCCGCCAACACCCCGGCGTCGGGGACGTCTTCATCGGCCGGGGTCTGCAACGACCCGGAGATAGCGGCGGCGTTGGCCCGGTCGGTGCTGAATTCGTGTGCGACGCTGACGAGTTCGTTGAGGTTATCCAACCGGGCGAGATCTTGTGGGTCGGTGGAGGATTCCAACTCCATGCGGTATCCGGTTCGGTCCAGCACCGCCTCGACCAGATCACCGAGATCGTCATCGAGGCGCCCCCGCAGGTCGTCGAGCAACTCGACGAAACCGGCGATCGCCTTCACGGATCGAGCGGTCAGCAGCGGCACCTTGCCCTCGGCCGCGGCCACCAAGGCCTCGGTGAAGCTGACGCCGCAATTGTCGGCGTACGCCGCCACGGCAGCCTCGGCGCGATCGCCGATCCCGCGGCGCGGTGTGTTGAGAATGCGCCGTAGACTCACGGCGTCACCGGGGTTGTCCAGGACCCGCAGGTAGGCAAGGATGTCGCGAATTTCCTTGCGCTCGTAAAACCGAACTCCCCCGACAACTTTGTAAGGGATTCCGGACCGGACGAACACCTCTTCCAGGGACCGCGACGAGTTGTTGGTCCGGTAGAAAACCGCTACATCGCTGTAGGTGATTTCACCGCGCTCCGCGAGCGCGTCGATCTCCTCGGCGACGAACCGCGCCTCGTCGTGTTCGTTATCGGCCACGTAGCCGACGATCAACTCCCCCGCGCCGGCGTCGGTCCATAACCGCTTCTCGCGGCGCCCGGTGTTATGGGCGATCACCGAATTCGCAGCCGACAGGATGTTCTGCGTGGATCGGTAATTCTGTTCCAGCAGGATGGTGGTGGCGTTGGGGTAGTCTCGCTCGAAATCTTCGATGTTGCGAACGGTGGCCCCGCGGAACGCATAGATCGATTGGTCGGCATCACCGACCACGCAAAGCTCACCGGGCGGGACGTCATCTGCGGCGTCGCGCCCGGTCAATTCCCGCACCAGCACGTATTGTGCGTGGTTGGTGTCCTGGTACTCGTCTACGAGGATGTGGCGGAAGCGCCGACGATAGTGCTGGGCGATCTGCGGGAAGGCCCGCAACACCGCCACCGTCTCCCCGATGAGGTCATCGAAATCCAGGGCATTGGCCGCCCGCAGTCGGCGCTGGTACTCGCCGTAGACGGCGGCGACGGTGACGGCCAGGTCATCGGGATTCTCTGCAGCGTCGGCCTGCGCCCGTTGCGGGTCGATCAACTCGTTTTTCAGGTTGGAGATGGCATGGGCCAGCAGCCGCGGCGGGTACCGTTTGATGTCCAGCCCCAGGTCACGGCCGATCATCTGCAGCAAACGCCGCGAGTCGTCGGCGTCATAGATCGAAAAGTTCGCGGTGAGACCGGGAATCAGCGCTGCCTGGTTGCGCAGGATGCGCACACACATCGAGTGAAACGTCGACACCCACAGCGCCCGGCCGGCGCGGGCTCCGATCAGCCGAACCACCCGGTCGCGCATCTCCGCGGCGGCCTTGTTGGTGAAGGTGATCGCCAGGATCTCACCCACCCCGACACCCCGCGCGGCGATCAGGTAGGCGATGCGCCGGGTCAGCACAGCGGTCTTGCCCGAACCCGCGCCGGCGACGATCAGCAGCGGTGAACCCTCGTGCAGCACCGCCTGACGCTGCTGGGGATTGAGGCCGTCCAAAAGCCGCTCTGCGTCGCCGCCGGGCTGTGCCTCGGTCGCCGCATCGGTCGCATACACGCTCATGTCGATCCCAACTTACCGCCGTCGGGTGGCGGGCTTTACGCCCGCGCCGCCGGTTGTGGCACACTCTGGCAATGCCCGACGCGCAGCTTCGCCGATGGGCCCCGGGTTCTCACCACCGATTTTGCTGCGGGTACCCGCGAGCGGTGCTCGTGGTCTAGCTGCGCTGCGGGGCCCTGCGGTCCGCGTTGCGGATTCGGGGCCCGGTTTTTGTGTCAGACCCGATACTGTGTTTTTGTCTGAGACCCGATACTGGATGAAAGACCAGACCTGCCACACACGACCAGCACGCGGAGTCAGCAAGAATGAACACCGAGACTCAAGAGCTTCCCGATATCGAGGGGCTTCGCCGGGAGATCGACCGCCTGGACACCCAGATCCTCGCCGCCGTCAAACGACGGACCGAGGTTTCCCGCGCTATCGGTAAGGCCCGGATGGCCTCCGGCGGCACCCGGCTGGTCCACAGCCGCGAAATGCAGGTCATCGAGCGTTACAGCGAGCTGGGACCCGAGGGTAAGGACCTGGCGATCGTGTTGCTCCGCCTGGGCCGCGGCCGGCTCGGCCATTGAGCCCCGCCGTGATTTCTCGTGATCCCGCCGCCGGCGGCGGCTACCGCCCGCTGGCCGGGCCGATCGCGCGGCTTTGCCGCCGCTGAAGCGCTCCGCCTCGGGCCTTTCGGCCCGCATCGTCACCAGAGCAGGGAGAACCGCATGACCGGGGTTCGAGAAGTACCCGACATCTCGGCTACGGCCGCGTGGCAAGCCCTGCGCAGGCATCACGAGCAGGTCAAAGACACCCATTTGCGGCAATTTTTCGCCGACGATCCCGAGCGCGGCCACGAGCTGACCATTACGGTGGGCGACCTTTACATCGACTACAGCAAACACCGCATCACCCGCGACACCATCACGTTGTTGATCGACCTGGCCCGTGCGGCCGGCCTCGAGCGGCGCCGGGACGAGATGTTCGCCGGTGTGCCCATCAACACCTCGGAAAACCGCGCGGTGCTGCACACCGCATTACGGCTGCCGCGGGACGCGGAGCTGATCGTCGACGGCCAGAACGTCGTCGACGACGTGCACGCCGTCCTGGAGGCGATGGGCGACTTCACCGACCGGTTGCGCAGCGGCGAGTGGACCGGTGCCACCGGACAGAAGATCACCACCGTGGTCAACATCGGGATCGGTGGCTCAGACCTCGGTCCGGCGATGGTGTGTCAGGCTTTGCGCCACTACGCGGACGCGGGAATCTCGGCGCGGTTCGTCTCCAACGTCGACCCCGCGGACTTGACCGCCAAGCTGGCCGGCTTGAATCCCGAGACGACCCTTTTTATCGTCGCGTCGAAAACTTTCTCGACCCTGGAGACGCTGACCAACGCCGCCGCGGCCCGGCGCTGGCTCACCGGCGCGCTCGGCGACGCGGCGGTCGCGAAGCATTTCGTCGCGGTGTCGACCAACAAAAAGCTGGTCGAGGAGTTCGGCATCGAGGCCGCCAACATGTTCGGTTTCTGGGACTGGGTCGGCGGACGGTATTCAGTGGATTCCGCGATCGGGCTTTCGGTGATGGCCGTGATCGGGCGTGCGGCCTTCGCCGATTTCCTGTCCGGATTCCACCTCATCGACGAGCATTTCAAAAGCGCTCCGCTGGAGTGCAATGCGCCGGTGCTGCTGGGATTGATCGGACTGTGGTACGCCAATTTCTTCGGCGCGCAGTCGCGCGCGGTGCTGCCGTATTCCAACGACTTGGCGCGGTTCGCGGCTTATCTGCAGCAGCTGACGATGGAGTCCAACGGCAAGTCGGTGCGCGCCGATGGTACGCCGGTCACTACCGACACCGGTGAAATCTATTGGGGCGAGCCGGGAACCAATGGACAGCACGCGTTTTACCAGTTGCTGCACCAGGGCACCCGGCTGGTGCCGGCCGATTTCATCGGATTTTGCCAACCCCTTGACGACCTGGCCACCGCCGACGGCAGCGGCAGCATGCACGACCTGTTGATGAGCAATTTCTTCGCCCAAACGCAGGTGCTGGCGTTCGGCAAAACGGCTTCAGAGATCGCCGCCGAGGGCACACCGGCCGCCCTGGTGCCGCACAAGGTGATGCCCGGCAACCGGCCTACCACGTCGATCCTGGCTACCCGGCTCACGCCCTCGGTGCTCGGTCAGCTGATCGCGCTGTATGAGCACCAGGTGTTCACCGAGGGCGTGGTGTGGGGCATCGACTCGTTCGACCAGTGGGGGGTGGAGCTGGGCAAGACGCAGGCCAAAACGCTGTACCCGGTGATCAGCGGCGCCGCCTCGCCCGCTCGGCAGCCGGATAGCTCCACCGACGCGCTGGTGCGCCGCTACCGCGCCGGGCGTGGCCGGGCCAGCTGAGTCGGCGCGCCCGCCGGCATGCACCGGCAAACCCGCAAGCGGCTTAGACCGGCTTGAGGTCTGGTCTAGAGGCAGCTAATAGGTGGTCAGCTCTTAGGACCAATACCTGGTCAGCGGCGTCGGCAACACCCGCAGCAGCCGGACCAGTGGCGCCCACGGCCACCACGGCACCACCGCCCGGCCGGGCTCGCGTTCGATGGCGCTGACCAGCGCCCGCACTCCGGTTTCGTTGTCCACCAAAAACATTGTGCTGACCGCCTGGGCGGTCATCTCGGACTCGATGTAGCCCGGCTCCAGCACGGTGACCTTGATCGGCCCCGTCGCATACTCGGCGCGCAGCGATTCACCCAGCGACGATAGCCCGGCCTTGCTGGCCGCGTAGGCGGCTTTGACGCCCGGCACGCCCCGGTGGGCCAGCACCGACGACATCAGCACCAGATGCCCCGAGCCGACTTTCTTGAACATCTCCAACGCCGTTTCGATCTGCACCAGCGCGGCAACCAGATTGGTCTCGATGGTCGCCTTGTTCGCCCACAGCTTGCCCGAGCCCAGCGGTGCGCCCTTGCCGATGCCGGCGTTGACGATGACGCGGTCGACCCCGCCGAGCTCGCTGCTGAGTTCGGCGAACACCTTCGGAACCTGCTCGTGGTCGGTGACGTCCAGGGTGGCGACGGCTACCTTGATACTCGGATAGCGTTGTGTCAGTTCGGCTTTAAGTTCACTGAGCCGGTCACCTCGACGAGCGCACAGCGCCAGATCCCGGCCCTTGGCGGCGAATGCGCGCGCCATGCCGGCGCCCAGACCCGAACTCGCGCCGGTGATGAGGATCCTGCGCCGGGTCACCAGGGCAGCATAACCACCGCCAATTACCCCGGGATTATTCCAGGGCCTATTTCAAAAGCCGCGACATTCGCCGGTCGGCCAACACCTTGCCGCCGGTCTGGCAGGTTGGACAGTACTGGAAGGATTTGTCGGCGAACGACACCTCCCGCACGGTGTCACCGCACACCGGACACGGCAGACCGGTGCGCGCGTGCACCCGTAAACCGGACCGTTTGTCACCCTTGAGCGTCGCGGCCTGTTGACCCGCTAAGCGGGTCACGGCGTCGGTGAGCACCGACTGAAGTGCCGCGTGCAGCGCGCCCACCTGCGGCTGCGTGAGCTTCCCGGCGGTGGCGAACGGAGAGATCCTGGCCTGGTGCAAAATCTCGTCGCTGTAGGCGTTGCCGATGCCGGCGATCACGGATTGGTCGGTGAGCGCGGTTTTGATCCGGCCGGTGTTGCCGGCCAGCAGCCCGGCGAGCTCGTCGGCGGTGACGTCCAGCGCGTCCGGACCCAGGGCGGCGATCCCCGGAACCTTGGTCGGCTCGTCGGTGAGCCACACCGCCAGCCGTTTCTGGGTGCCGGCCTCGGTGAGATCGAAGCCCGGGGCCGCACCGGGGGTGCCGAGGTGGACGCGCAGCACGACCGGTCCCTTCCCCGGGCGCGGCGGTGCGGCGGGCAGCGTCTCCGACCAGCGCAACCAGCCCGCCCGCGCCAGATGGGTGACCAAAACCAGCTCGCCGGCCCGCAGACCCAGGTATTTGCCCCACCGCTGGGCCCCGGCAACGGTCTGGCCGTGCAGCGCGCTGATCGGGGGATCAACCGTCTTGAGCGCCGAAAAGGCCACGAGGTCGACGCGGCCGATGGTCCTTCCGACCGCGTGGCGACGCAGCTGGGCAGCCAGCGCTTCGACCTCGGGGAGTTCGGGCACGCTAGCCAGTCTGCGCCCGCAGCAGATAGGTGTCCATGATCCAGCCGTTGCGGGCCCGGGCGTCGGCCCGCAGTGTGGCGATCCGCTCCCCCACCTCACCGACCGTGCCCGACACCAGCAGCTCCCTGTCGGTGCCCAGGTAGGCACCCCACCAGATCCGGGTCTGCGGCGGGCAGGTACGAAACGAGCACTCCGCGTCGAGCATGACCACGGCGGTTCCGGAGCACCCGCGGGCGCGCAGCTGCCGGCCGGTGGTGATCAGCACGGGTTCGCCGACGTCGGTGAGCGGGATGCGGTGCCGCGCCGTCAGCGCCTGCACGGCGGTGATACCCGGGATGACGTCGTAGCTCAGGTCGACCTCGGCGGCTACGGCATCCAGAATGCGCAGCGTGCTGTCGTAGAGCGAGGGGTCTCCCCAGGCCAGAAACCCGCCCACGGCGCCGGCGCTCAGTTCCCTGGCAATGGCTTCGGCCCAGATCCGCGCGCGCGCCGCATGCCAGTCCGTCACCGCCCGCCGGTAATCGCCGACCGCCGACCGTGGCGGATCGGGCAGCTCGACGAAGCGGTAGCCGGGCTCGCGGATGAACCGCTCGCAGATGTGCCGGCGCAATGCCATCAGGTCACGTTTGGCTTCACCTTTTTCCGGGGCGAAAAACACCCGGGTGTCGTTGAGCGCATCGATAGCCTGGACCGTCAAATAGTCCGGATCCCCGGCTCCGATGCCGATCACGTGGACATGCCGACTCAACACGCGTGCACAGCCTATAACCGGAGGGTCCCGCCGACTATCGGGGACTGACGGTATCCGGTACCATGGGTATTGACATCTTGCCCGGGCTCTTCTTACTTTCTGGAACACCATCATCGATGAAGGGACGACCAGGATGGCCGCTGCGGTGAAGCCAACCGGGCCGAGTCGCGAAGAGTTCTCCGAGCGGCTGCTGAAGGGCTCGGTCAAAACGTCCTACGCGCCGGTCGTCGATATCGACTGGGACGCGCCGCTTGACCCGGACAAGTTCTACCTGCCACCCAAGACGGTGTCGCTGTACGGCACCCCGATGTGGGATCGGATGACTCGTGCGCAGCGCATCGAGTTGTCCCGCCAGGAGCTGGCCAACACGCTCTCGGCGGGCATCTGGTTTGAGAACGTCCTCAACCAGGGGTTGCTGCGACGACTCCTGCACGAGGATCCCACCGCCCGGGAATCGCACTATGCCCTGACCGAACTGGGCGATGAAACCCGCCACATGGTGATGTTCGGCAAGGCCATCGAGCGCGTCGGTGCCAAACCGGTGACCCCGCGGCGCTACCAACGGATGATCATCAACGTCCTGCCGCTGCTGTTCCGCGGGGCGTTGTTATGGGTGGCCGCGCTGATCGGCGAAGAAATCTTCGACGCCCTGCAGCGCCAGATGATGGACGACCCCGAATTGCAGCCGCTGGTCCAGCGGCTGATGCGGATTCACGTCACCGAAGAATCCCGCCACATCCAGTTCGCACGGGATGGCCTGCGCAGGCGGGTGCCCGAAATGTCACCGCTGAGCCGGTGGTTCGTGGCGAACATCAACGGGCTGGGGGGGTGGTTTTTCCGCTACCTGCTCACCAATCCGGTCCCCTACGCGCGAGCCGGCCTCAACGTGCGTCAGGCTCGTGAAACCGCACGCACCAGCCCGCACCGCCGCGACGTCCTGGTGGCCGGATTCGCCCCGCTGGCAGCGTTTTTGACGGAGGTGGGCTTGCTGGGTCCGATCGCGCGCCGAATGTGGGCGCGCAGCGGGTTTCTGTGAGCCGGACAGCCGTGGATCCCCACCACGTCGCCGTCATCGGCGCGGGTGCGGCCGGGGTGCGTATCGGGGCGGAATTGCTCGCAACCGGCATTACCGATTTCGTGCTAGTCGAGCGGGGGCCCGGCGGCAGCGTCCCGCCGGCCCTGCGGGGTCGGCTGCGACCCAACCGGGACGTCGTCTGCCTGGTGTTCGATGACGACGCCGACGCCTGGACGCTGCAAACCCGTGATGGCGAGGTCTGCCACGCTCGGATAGTCATCGCGGCGCACCGGCCCAGCTATCTCCCGTGGATCCCGGATTTGTCCGGGCGCAGCGATTTTCACGGGCCGTCGTTTCACGCTGCCGCCTGGGATCACGATTTCGATCCGGCCGGCAAGCGAATCGCCGTGATCGGCGTCGACGCCACCGCCGCAAACCGTCTGGCCGAGCTGACCGCCGCAGCGGCGTCGGTCGTTGTCTTCGCCCATCCCCCGCGCCGGGTGATCCCGCAGCTGCCACCGCCGGGCAGCCGCGCCAGGCGGTGGCTGCGCGGCCAGCTACTGGGCGGGCGGCGGACCGCCGGTGCGCGGCGACACCGCCCCATCCAACTGGTGAGCACGCCCATCGCCGCGGTGACGGCGTCGGGTATTCGCACCCGTGAGGGCGCCCATCACGACGTCGACGCGATCGTCTACGGCACCGGGTTCACCATTCCCGAGGAGATAACCGGCCCGACGCTCGTCGGTGCCCGCGGTGTGACCCTCCGGCGTGCGTGGTATGACGGCATGGAGCCCTACCGGGGCGTCGCAGTGCATGGTTTCCCCAACTACTTTCTGCTGGGCGGGCCGGACACCGAGGCGCAAACGCGCTACATCGTCGGGTGCCTTGCCCTGATGAACCGTGCCGGCGCCACCCGCATCGAGGTGCGCCGCAGCGTCCAGCAGGTTTTCAACGAACGCGTGCGGCTGCGATCCGGCCGCCTTCATGTGGTGCCGTCGGCCTTCGACTTGTCGTGCCACGCAAGCGATGACACGGTCTACGACGGCACAGCTACGCTCACGATCGCCACCGTCAGCCGGCACGTGCATGTCCGGCTGAGCGGCTATCTCGACCCGATCGATGGTCAATTCCATTGGCGGGGAATGGTGTTGGAGTCACTGCCGGCCGAGCTTCTGGGCAAGGCGCGAACGGTGACGCTCAGCGTGGGAGAGCGCAGCGCCCCGGCGCGCATCACCGAGCAAACACCGTGGGGCGGCCATTCGATCGTCGGGGTGGGGGCACCGCCTTACGGGGTGCGGGTTCCGGCGAACGGCGCACCCGCGCAATGCCCGTGAGCGTGACACGGCCGCGACGCGGAAACGTGTGATCGGACGCCTAAGGTGGGACCGGAAGGTAGCGCGACGCGATATCGAAGGGATGAACATGGCACGCACCGACGACGACACCTGGGATCTGGTCACCAGCGTCGGAGCCACCGCCACCATGGTCGCCGCGGCCCGCGCGGCCGCAACCAGACAACCGCATCCGGTGTTCAAAGACCCGTTCGCCGAGCCGCTGGTGCGGGCGGTCGGGATCGACGTGTTCACCCGGGTGGCGGCCGGTGAGCTGGAGTTCGACGAGGTCGGACGCGACGCCGGGTTCCCGCGGATGGTCGACACCTTTGCCGCCCGTGCCCGGTTCTTCGACGACTTCTTCGCCGACGCCGGCAGGGCGGGCGTTCGGCAGGTGGTGATCGTCGCCTCCGGGCTGGATGCCCGTCCGTACCGGCTGGAATGGCCGGCGGGGACCGTCGTGTACGAGATCGACCAGCCCGAGGTGATCGAGTTCAAAACCACGACGTTGTCCCGGCTCGGCGCCGAGCCGACCACCGACCACCGCCCGGTGGGCATCGACCTTCGCGGCGACTGGCCGGCCGCGCTGCGGCAGGCCGGCTTCGACACCGCCCGGCCGACGGCGTGGCTGGCCGAGGGGGTGCTCATCGGATTTCTGCCCCCGCAGGCCGAGGTTCGGTTGCTGGACACCATCACCGCACTCAGCGCCGCCGGCAGCAGGCTGGCCGCCGACTACGGCTCGGTCACCGGTGAGTTCGAGGCGCAAGACCGCGCGAAGGCGGTGACCGAACGGTGGCGGGAATACGGCCTGGATCTCGACATGGCGGAGCTGACCTATCCCGGCGAGCACACCGATGTCGCGGCGCATCTGGCGGCTAACGGCTGGCAGACGACCAGGTCGGTGCTCGCCGAGCTGTTCGCGGCCGCCGGGCTGCCGCCGCTGCCGGACGGCGCGCAGACCGGGCCGGCGGCCGCGATCAGTTTCGTTCGCGCCACCCGCACCTAGACGGTATGGGGGCTGGGGCGCGCTCAACCGTGCGATAGGCGGACCGCATCCGGATTCGCCCCTTCCCGCACTACCTCACCCGGGGTTTTATCCTCCCGCAGACCCCGCCAGCTCGGCTGGCGCAGCCGGCCGTCGGCGGTCCACTCGCTGTAGCGCACCTCCCCGACAAGCACCGGCTGAACAAACGTCACGCCTTTGGCGTCCCGCGCGGAAAGCGGTGCATCGAAGGGGGACTCGCCGGTGCGCAGCGGTGCGAGCCGCTTTTTGAGATCGGCAAGCGCGCGCTCGGTGAAACCGGTGCCGACACGCCCGGCGAAATGCAGGCCACGCGGCCCCGGGATGCCCATCAGCAGTGAGCCGATGGGGCGCCCGCCTTCGCCGGCCCGCCAGCCGCCGATGACGACTTCCTGGGTGTTCCAGTGTTTGTGTTTGACCCACGAGGCCGAGCGCCGGCCCGGCTGATAGGTGGAGTCGCGTTTCTTGGCGATCACACCCTCCCAGCCCTGCTTGCGGGAGAACTCCAGCGCGTCGGCGCCGTCGCCGGGCAGCAAGCCGGGAACGATGAGCTTGGTTCCGGTAGCAAGGGTTTCCAGCAGCTGGCGGCGATCGCTATACGTGGCACGCAGCAGCGAGCGGCCGTCAAGGTAGAGCAGGTCGAACGCCCAGAACTCGAGGCGGGTGGAAACCAGCCGATTCTGGATTCCGGTGAATCGCGGTATTCCGGATTTGTCCGGCGCGACGACCTCCCCGTCAAGCACAACGTGATGATCGGCCAAATCAGCTGCCATCGAGTGTAATTGGGGATACTCCAGGGTGACATCGCGTCCGCTGCGGGACCGCAGCCGTACCCTGCCGTGATCGGCGTCGACCAGCATGCGATACCCGTCCCACTTGCCTTCGAACGCCCACCGCCCCGATGTCAGGTTGGCCACCGGGCCCTCGGTAGCGAGCATCGGGTAGAGCTCGTCGAACCGGAAATACTTCTGGTCTTTCATCCGGTGGATCAGCCACTGGTTGCCGTTGGTGTGAATCAGCGCGTAGCGCCCGGAGATCCGGTTGCCGTGCAGGACGACGATGATCTCGTCGTCGTGGAACTTCTCGGTGTCATAGGTGCCGGAGTCCCAGATGACGACCCTGCCGGCACCGTATTCGCCCTCGGGGATGGTGCCCTCGAAGGTGGCGTACTCGAGGGGATGATCCTCGGTGTGTATCGCCAGGTGATTCACCGATGGGGTCTTCGGGAGGTTTTTCGGCACCGCCCACGACACCAGCACGCCATCGCGCTCCAGCCGGAAGTCGTAGTGCAGCCGGCGGGCGTGGTGCTCCTGGATGACGAACGTATTATTTTGACCTGCAGCGGGTTTGGCAGCGGGCACCGGTTCGGGTGTCGTTGACGGGTTGCGCATGGCGCGGTATCTCGTCAACCGGTCGACGGATGCCGCGGCATCCAGCGGCGCCAGCAGATCGCCCTCCCGGGCAACACGGGCGAGCACTTCGTCGTAGCGCAACTGGCGCAATGCCGGGTCGTCGAGTTCCTCCCAGGTCCGCGGCGCGGCCACCGTCGGCTGTTCTCGGCCGCGCAGCGAGTACGGCGCGATGGTGGTCTTCGAGGCATTGTTCTGACTCCAGTCCACGAACACCTTGCCCGCTCGCACGCTTTTTGCCATGCTCGCCGTGACCAACCGCGGCATCGTCTTTTCCAGTTGCTGCGCAATGCGTTTGGCCAACACGGTCGCACCCCTGGTGCTCACCGGTTCATCCAGCCGGGCGTAGAGGTGCAGGCCTTTGCTGCCACTGGTCACCGGGAAGGTGCTCAGCCCGATCTCGGTGATCAGGTCTCGAACGGCGCGTGCCACCGCGGTCAGCTGGTCCATCGCCACACCGTCACCCGGGTCGAGGTCGAACACCAACCGGGTTGCCGGACCGGGCTTTAGCGTTTCCCCACCGCGCGTCCACTCGGCGACGAACCGCCACTGCGGCACGTGCACCTCCAGCGCCGCCTGCTGGGCGATCCAGGCCAGCGCGACGGGGCTGTCGAGGATGGGATAGGTCGTTGTTCTGTTCCGGTGTGTCACGCTGGCACGCGACAGCCAATCCGGCGCGGAGGAGGCGAGTTGCTTTTCGAAGAACGACGGCTCATGCACACCGTTGGGCCAGCGTTTGCGGGTGGCGGGCCGACCGGCGAGGTGCGGCAGCATTACGCCGGCGATGGCGGTGTAGTAGTCGAAGACGTCTTTCTTGGTTGTCCCGGTGGCCGGATACAGCACCTTCTCGGCGTTGGTGAGCAGCACCGGCGGCCGAGCCTGCACCCGCGTCATAGGCTCACGGTACGTCGCCCGGGCCGTGGCGGCACCCGCCGGCAGCCACACCTGTCGTAGTGTCGAGACGTGCCGCGGACCCGTGCCTGACGCCCTGCAGCTGAACAGCGCGACCCTGGCCCGACTGCCGATCGCGACGCCGGGCTATGACCGTGACCGTGTCGGTGTGGGCATCGCCCACATCGGGGTCGGTGGCTTTCACCGCGCCCATCAGGCCGCCTACATCGACCGGTTGCTCGAGCGGGGCTTGGCACGCGAATGGGGCATTTGCGGGGTCGGGGTGCTGCCCGCCGACCGCCGCATGAGAGACATCCTGCGCGCCCAGGACGGTCTGTACACCCTGGTTCTGCAGCACCCCGACGGCCGCCGGGATGCCCGGGTGATCGGCTCGATCCTGGACTACCGCTACGCACCCGATGATCCGGAGGCGGTGATCGAGTTGCTGGCCGCGCCGAACACCCGGATCATCTCGCTGACCGTCACCGAGGGCGGCTACCACGACCCCGACGGGCCGGCGTTCCGGTTGATCGCCGAGGCGCTGGCCAGGCGCCGCGAGCGGGGGATCGCCTCGCCGACGATCGTGTCCTGCGACAACATCGAACGCAACGGCGAGGCCGCGCGGCGGGCCGTCCTCGCGCATGCCGAACACCGGAATCCCGCCCTGGCCGACTGGGTGGCTGAACACACCCGGTTTCCCAGTTCGATGGTGGACCGCATCACCCCGGCCACCACCCCGGATGTCGTCGCCTCGGTGGAACGCGATTTCGGTGTCGCCGACCGGTGGCCGGTGGTGGCGGAGCCGTTCACCGCCTGGGTGCTCGAGGACGACTTCGCCGACGGTCGCCCGCCGCTGCAGCAGGCGGGGGTTCTGCTGGTCGACGATGTCGGCCCCTATGAGCTGATGAAGCTGCGGCTGCTCAACGCCGGCCACCAATGCCTGTGCTATTTCGCTTATCTGTGCGGGTACCGGTTGGTCCACGACGCCGCGGGGGACCCACTGTTGGCCGAATTCCTACGGGTCTACCTCGACTCCGAAGCCACCCCGACGCTGCCGCCGGTGCCCGGAATCGATCTGGATGACTACAAGCGCACGCTGATCGAGCGGTTCGCCAACCCCGCGGTGCGCGACACCGTCGCGCGGCTGTGCTCCTACTCGTCGGATCGCATCCCGAAATGGGTGCTTCCGGTGATCCGCGCCAACCTGGCCGCCGGGGCGCCCATCCGGCTGGCGTCGGCGACGGTAGCCGCTTGGGCGCGCTACGCCGAGGGTGTCGACGAGCGCGGCGAACCGATCGAAGTCGTCGACCGGCTAGCCGATTCGCTGGTGCCGATCGCCCGCTCGCAGCGTGCGCACCCCACCGCCTTCATCGAGAACACTGCGGTGTTCGGGGATCTGGCGCAGGTGCCGCGCTTCGTCGAGGCCTATCGCTGGGCGCTGGATTCGTTGCATCGCCACGGGGCACGGGTGACGCTGACGAGATTGCTTCGCAACGAGCGGCGCCCATGAACCGCGCCGGCGACGAAGCAGAGCGAAGCGATGAGGAGAAGCGGCGCCCATGAACAGCGCGGCCAGGCCGCGACGTGCGGGAGCCCGGGTGTCTGGCCGTCGCGGCCCTGGTCGACACCTACCGGGTGTCGGCCACCGTCACTTTCGACCCCAATGTGCGTTCGGCGCTTCTCGACCGGGGTCTGGCCCGCGAACGCATCGAGCACCTCGTCGAACGCAGCGACGTCGTTAAAGCCAGCGAGGAGGATCTGCGCTGGATCGACCCTCACCGGGCGCCCCGGCAGCTCGCCCGCGCCTGGTTGACGATGGGTCCCGCGATCGTCGCGGTGACGATGGGCGAGCGCGGCGCGATCGCGGTGTGCGCGAACGGTGAGACCCGGGTGGCAGCCCGGCCGGTGCAGGTGGTGGACACGATCGGCGCCGGTGACGCCTTCATGGTCGGCCTGATCGACGCGCTGTGGGGAATGGGTTTGCTGGGCGGCGCCCGGCGTGGCGAACTTCGCCGGATAGCACTCGATGCGCTGACGGCGGCGCTTGAGGCGGCCAGCCTATCGTCGGCGCTTACCGTCGCCCGCACCGGCGCTGACCTGCCCGATCGGGCCGCGCTGCCGGCCGCCGCAACGGCCGGAACATGGCGGGTCAAGCCGACCGAAATGCCGTAGCAAGCGCCGCTGCCAGCTAACGTATCGGGGGTAGCGGGAACGTTCGGCCGCCGGAGGTGCCCATGCACGTTGGTTTGCTGTCCCGGCGCGCCCGGGCTGCCCACGATCTCACCGCGTGGGCGGGACACATCGGCGCCGCAGCGAGCGACACCGACCACACGGCCCTGCAGAAGCGTCTGGCCGTCGTGCTGTGCGCGGGAACCTTGCCGCTCACGGCGCTGTGGAGCGCGATTTATTTGCTGGCGCACGCCCCGCTGGCCGCGGCGATACCGGCGTTCTACACGCTCGTCACCCCATGGAACACCGCGTTGTTTGCCTGGACCCGCAATTTCGCGTTCTACCGCTTCACACAACTGCTGTTGATCCTGATCTTGCCGTGGCTGGTGACGATCGCGCTGGGTGGCTTCCGACAATCCAGCGTGGTCATCATCTGGGCGGCACTGTGTCCGCTGGGATCGCTTCTGCTCGAAGAGCCCCGACGGACAGTGCTCTGGATCGTAGGTTTCGTCGCGTTGCTGGTCGCGACGGCGCTGCTGCAGGGCCATCTGACGCCGGCACACCTCTCCGACACCTTTGTCACCTGGTTCTTCGTGCTCAATGTCGGATCGGTGGTTGCGATCACTTTCGGGCTGCTGCACCATTTCGTCGGTGCCCGCAACTTCTTCCAGGAACGCTCGGAGATGTTGCTGCTCAACATCCTGCCGAAGGAGATCTGTGAGGCACTGAAGACGCAACCGCGCGCCATCGCCGCGCACTATGACAGCGCCAGCATCCTGTTCGCCGACATCGTCGAGTTCACCCCGATGGCGGCGACCATGGCGCCGCTGAGTCTGGTCGATCTGCTCAACGAGGTGTTCCAGTGCTTCGACGCGCTCGTCGACAAGTACGACCTGGAGAAGATCAAGACGATCGGCGACTGCTACATGGTCGCCGCCGGGGTGCCGCGCCCGCGTGCCGATCACGCCCAGACCCTGGTCAACCTCGCGCTGGACATGCGGGCCGAGGTCAACGAGCGGACCTTCGCCGGGCGAAGACTCGCCTTCCGCATCGGCATCAACTCCGGCCCGGTGGTCGCGGGCGTCATCGGCCGCAAAAAGTTCATCTACGACCTGTGGGGCGACACCGTGAACATGGCCAGCCGCATGGAGTCTCACGGCCAAAGCGGCATCATCCAGATCACCCGCAACACCTTCGACCTCGTCGGCGATGAATTCGATTGCCAGGCGCGAGGCACCATCGAGGTCAAGGGCGCGGGTCGCGTCGAAACATGGTGCGTCACCGGGAGGAAACCGGCCGGCGAGCGACCCCCTCGCGGCACCTGGTACGCCACGTGAAACGGCCGATGAGGCTCTGCCGAGCTGCCCACCACCCGACGGTCGCCCTCAGCCACGACCCCGATGCCCCCGATGCGTTTGCGGTATCCGGGTCCACCCAATCCGATGTGGGCATACTGGACGCTATGCGTTCCATCTGGAAGGGTTCGATTTCCTTCGGGCTGGTCAACGTGCCGGTCAAGGTGTATGCCGCCACCGAGGACCACGACATCAAGTTCCGTCAGGTGCACGCCAAAGACAACGGGCGGATCCGCTATCAGCGGGTGTGCGAGGTCTGCGGTGAGCTCGTCGAGTACAGCGATATCGCGCGGGCATACGAATCCGCTGACGGCAGGATGGTGGTGATCACCGATGACGACATCGCGACGTTGCCGGAGGAGCGCAACCACGAGATCGAGGTGCTGGAATTCGTCCCGGCCAGCGACCTCGACCCGATGATGTACGACCGTAGCTATTTCCTGGAGCCAGACGGAAAGTCGTCGAAATCGTATGTGCTGCTTGCTAAGACGCTAGCCGAGACCGACCGTGTTGCGATCGTGCATTTCACCCTGCGTAACAAGACCCGGCTTGCGGCCTTGCGGGTCAAGGATTTCAGCAAGCGCGACGTGATGGTGGTGCAGACGTTGTTGTGGCCCGACGAGATCCGTGACCCCGACTTTCCCGTTCTGGACCAAAAGGTCGAGATCAGGCCGGCGGAGCTGAAAATGGCGGGGCAGGTGGTCGAATCGATGGCCGAAGAGTTCCACCCAGACCGCTACCGCGACACCTATCAGGACCACTTGCGTGAGCTTATTGATGCTAAACTTGAAGGCGGACAAGCATTTACGGTTGAGCAACAGCCGTCTGCGCTCGACGAGACCGAGGATGTCTCCGACTTGCTCGCCAAGCTGGAGGCCAGTGTGAAGGCGCGATCGGGTACTGGTGCGCCACCGACCAGGAAGCGACCTACCAAGAAAGTCCCCGCCAAGAAGACACCCGCCAAAAAGACTACCGCGACATCGGGTACCAGCCCCTGAGGACCGAACCTCACGGGTGGTTTCAGCGCCTTAATTCTGACCTGCGGTGAATGAGGACCTACCGGGGTCACCCCCGGGCGCTGTAATCCGGGTGCGCAGCCTGGCCCCGGGTGCACTCGCATCACCCATCACGAGGTTCTGCTTTTACCTGGGCTTTTCCTCGACGTCAGCACCTCGCCGAGGGGACCCTCAATTTTTCGGATAACCTAACTTTCGCATTCGCCCAATCGGATCGAAGGTCGGTGACTTGGCCCAGGACACCCGCACCCCCCTCAAAACAGGCTGGTATCTGCTCGGGCCGGCATTTGTCGCGGCCATCGCCTATGTCGACCCGGGGAACGTAGCGGCCAACGTCAGCGCCGGCGCCGAGTACGGTTACCTGCTGCTGTGGGTGATCATGGCGGCCAATGCGACGGCAGCCCTGGTTCAATACCTCTCGGCCAAACTGGGCCTGGTCGCCGGGAAATCGCTTCCCGAGGCGGTCGGTGCCCGGATGCGCCGCTCCACCCGTTTAGCCTACTGGGCGCAGGCCGAACTTGTGGCAATGGCAACCGATTTGGCCGAAGTGGTAGGCGGAGCCATCGCGCTGGACATCTTGTTTCATCTACCGCTGCTGATCGGCGGGGTGATCACCGGGGCGGTGTCACTGCTGCTGCTGATAGTGCAGAATCGTCACGGCCAGCGCATGTTCGAGCGCGTCATCGAAGGGCTATTGGTCGTCATCGCGGTGGGCTTTGCCGCCAGTTTCTTTGTCAAGACGCCACCCCCCGGTGCCGTCATCACCGGCCTGCTGCCCCGCTTTCGCGGCACCGAAAGCGTATTGCTGGCCGCCGCCATCCTGGGCGCTACCGTCATGCCGCACGCGGTTTATCTGCATTCCGGTCTGGCCCTCGACCGGCACGGCCATCCGGAGACGGGACCTCAGCGGCGCCGGCTGCTGCGAGCCACCCGCTGGGACGTCGGGCTGGCGATGTTTATCGCGGGGGCGGTCAATGCGGCGATGCTGTTGGTCGCCGCGATCAACCTGCAGGGCCGCGACAACAGTGGGTCAATCCGGCGCGCCTACGAGGCCGTCCACACCACCCTGGGTCCCACGATCGCGCTGCTGTTCGCCGTGGGGTTGCTGGCGTCGGGTTTGGCGTCCACCTCGGTGGGCGCCTACGCCGGCGCCGTGATCATGCACGGGTTACTACACCGCTCGATCCCGGTCCTGGTGCGCAGGGTGATCACCTTGATCCCCGCGCTGGTGATCCTGGCCAGCGGACTGAACCCCACCCGCGCACTGGTGCTCTCGCAGGTGGTCTTGTCATTCGGCATTCCCTTTGCGCTGGTGCCGCTGGTGCGCCTGACCGGTGACCCCGTGCTGATGGGCGATGACACGAACGGTCGCCTCACCGCCGTCGCCGGCTGGACGGTCACGGCGCTGATCAGCCTGCTCAACGGGGCGCTGATTTTTCTGACGGTGACCGGCTGATGCCGGCCGGCCCGTTGTCCTGGACGGCGACCCGTTCCCGGACCTGACGTCTCACCCGGCTTGCGAGGTTGCGCTGCGATATCGGAACATTCGATGGATGGTCAGCCGCGATACGTCGGCGCTCACCGTGCCGGTGCGGGATCGGGCCGCCCTGCGGGCGGTCAATTTTTTCATGGCGGACATGGAAGCCGGCATGGGCCCTTTCCTGGGCGTACTGCTGGCCGGGCGTGGCTGGGGCACCGGGACGATCGGCACCGTCATGACCCTGGGCGCCATCGTCGGGATGTGCACCGTGGGGCCCGCCGGCGCGCTGGTTGACGCCACCACCCGCAAGCGAACCGTGGTCATCGTCGTCGGTTTGGCCGCGGTCGCGGCCTCCGCGGTGATCCTGACATCGCGACAGTTCTGGGTCGTCGCCGCCGCGCAAGCCGTGATGTGCATCTCGGGTGCGACGATCGCCCCCGCGGTCATCGGCATCACCCTCGGCATGGCCGGCCAAGCCGGCTTCACCAGCCAAAACGGTCGCAATCAGGCCTACAACCACGCCGGCAACCTGGCCGGCGCCGCGCTCGGGGGTCTGCTCGGCTGGGTGTTCGGATACCCCGGGGTGTTCTGGCTCGCCGCGGTGTTCGCGGTGATCACCGTTGTCGCTGTGCTGCGAATCCCCGCCGGGCACATCGACCATCACGTGGCGCGCGGCGAGGCGCTGGGGGGTGGTCAGGCCCCGGTCAAACGGCTGCGGGTGCTGATCGAGTCCCGCCCGCTGCTGGCGGTGGCCGGCGCGGTGATGCTGTTCTGGCTGGGCAATGCGGCGATGCTGCCGCTGTACGGACTGGCCGTGGTCGCCACCCACGCCAACCCGTTCACCACCGTGGCCAGCACCGTTGTCGTGGCCCAGGCCGTGATGATCCCGGCGTCGCTGGCGGCCATGAAGATCGCCCAAACCCGCGGCTACTGGCTGGCGATACTGATCGCATTCGCTGCGCTGCCCGTCCGCGCGCTCATCGCCGCCGGTGTGATCACCCCCTGGGGAGTCATCCCGGTGCAGATCCTCGACGGGGTGGGGTCGGGCATGCTGTCGGTGGCGGTGCCCGGGCTGGTGGCCCGGATTCTCGATGGCACCGGCCACATCAACGTCGGCCAGGGCGCGATCATGGCTGCTCAGGGTCTCGGTGGAGCGCTCAGCCCGGTGCTGGGCGGATTCGTCGCTCAGATATTCGGTTTTCCGGCCGCTTTTGTGCTGCTTGGCGGATTGTCATTGGGGTCGCTCGTGATCTGGCTCGGGTGTGCCGCCCTCCTGCGGGGCGCGGACAGCCAGGTCCCCGCGTTGACGGTCGCCGTGGAGGCGACCTGAGCTCTTGGCAACACCGCACCACCCGGGGCCACCCGACTCCGGCCGGTGCGCCCCGCACTGCTGACGGCCCCCTCGACCCCGACCGCGAGATCGATCGACGGCGCGGTATCGCCGCCCATCCCGCGGACCATGCCGCACCCGCGCCAGGCCTGGGCTCGGACCACGCCGCGGGTCGGTACCGCCCGAGCACTCCGATACCGCATCCCGCCCCGGTAAACTGGCGCTGCCGGTTCTGGTCCGCACCCTCGTTGAGGAATGGCTCCGGGATATCGCCTGGCTATGGAGGAACATGAAACGTCCGGTATTAAGCGCCTTGCCCGTGGCGACCTTCGCGACGGCGGCCGCAGTGATGCTCTCGGGCGCCGGGGTTGCTCGCGCGCAAACGGATGTCGAGACCGCGTGCAAGAATTCCGGCGGCGAATATTCGTCGGAGCAGGTGCAACCTCACTGGGGTGCCGAGCCCACCCTCATCGAGACGTGTTGCACCGGCAGTGGTGGATCGCGGCAATGCGTCACGTACCGCGACGGGGTTCCGGGGCCCGCGTACAAAAGCGGTTAACCCGTTCTTTCGGCGACGGTGTCGGAGTCGCGGTCGTAGTCGCGCATGTTCTGCGGCAGGGACGTCGACCGGAAGGTTGCGTGATCCGATGCTTTCGGTCATCGTCGACCCGGCGAGACAGCCGGGACATCCGCGTGCAGCGCTCACGATAGCGGCGTGAGCGTTCCGCGCGACGCGAGCGGGCGCGGCTCGGGTGGCGCCACTGTCGGAGTGCGGTGTCTGGGTCTAGGGGCGTTGGCACCCGGAACTCGTTGCAGCACTGTGCCGTCAGCCCGGCTATGAGCTGATCCGCCGGGCCCCGCGGGCCCATTCGGTCAGCGCCCGAAGCTCACGAGTGACGTCGGCGGGGCGTTCCAGCATCGCGCAGTGTCCACCGGGCAATTCGACCAGGCCGGCGAGGTTGGGCACGGTCGCGGCGATCCGGCGGGATTGGCTGATCGGGGTCAGTCGGTCGCGTCTGCTGCCGATGACAAGGGTGGGCACCGTCAACCCGGTCAGGCTGAGGTGGCGGCATCCCATGGTGCTGAGCATCTTCGCGCAACCGCCACGGCCCGCCGGTGCGGTGCCCAGGAACAGATCGCAGATCAGCGCGGCGACCCCCGGGTCGGCGTCAGCGCCGACGGTCATCATGGCGATGAATTCGCGGGCCACCCGTCGTCCCGCACCCGGCAGCGGTACCGAGCCGAGCGTCGCTATCAGGCCCCGGGCGGCCCAGACCCGCGCTGGCGCCAGCTGCGCCGGTACCGGCAACAGTCTGACTTTCCGCAGCAAATCGCCGGTGGTGGTGTTGATCAGCGCGACGGCGTCGGCTCGTCGTGCGACCTTGTGACGGTAGCGGTCCGACCAGGCGGTGATGGCGATACCGCCCATCGAGTGCCCGGCGATTACCGCGCGCTCATGCGGCCCGAGGGTGGCCTCAAGCACGGCGTCGAGGTCGGACGCCAGGTGGTTGAGGCTGTAACCGCCACGCCGCGGAACCCCGCTGCGTCCGTGGCCGCGATGATCGAACGCGATCACCCGGTGGTCGGCGGCCAGATCGGCGATCTGGTGGGCCCACACGGGGATCGCGCAGGTGATGCCGTGCGCCAGGACAATCGGGTAGCCCTCGTCGGGCCCGAACACCTGGGTGTGCAACAGGGTGCCGTCGGCGGCCCGCACGGCCACGGTGCGGCTCGGCGGCAACGCGACGGGCAGCCGGGCGGGCGCACCGCCGCGAGTCACTCGACGAGAACCCATCGATGCCGCCCATCACCCACCACTTCTTCGGATACCCCGAGTCTAAAGCCGCCCCAACGCCGCAGCCGTGGTGTCGTTAGGCTGCGATCTGCACCGAGACGGCAACCGGTGCCGGCCGCGGATCGGGTGCCCGGTGATAACGCGTCCGCGCTTGGGGGTGTCTTAAGGAGAGTGGGAATGCGTGCGGTTCAGGTAGCCCGCCTCGACGGCCCGGACGCGGTCCGGGTGGTCGACCTCGACGAACCGGGCGGTGACGGGGCCGTTGTCATCGACGTCCATGCCGCGGGCGTGGCATTTCCCGACGTGCTGCTGACGCGCGGCCGCTACCAGCACCGGCCGGCCCTGCCTTTCGTCCTCGGCGCTGAAGCGGCGGGCGTCGTGCGCAGCGCGCCCGCCGGCGCTCAGGTGCGCCCGGGTGACCGGGTGGCCGCCTTGACGATGCTCACCGGTGGCATGGCCGAAGTGATCGCGGCGGCACCGCATCGGGTGTTCAAGCTGCCCGACACGGTGTCCCTGGAGGCCGGCGCGGGCTTGTTGTTCAACGACTTCACCGTGCATTTCGCGCTTCGGACCCGTGGCCGGCTGACCCCCGGCGAAACCGTGCTGGTGCACGGGGCCGCCGGCGGCATCGGCACGTCGACGCTGCGGCTGGCCCCGGCGCTTGGCGCGGCCCGGACCGTCGCCGTGGTCAGCACGCCCGAGAAAGCCGACGTCGCCACGGCGGCCGGCGCCACCGACGTGGTAAGCGCCGACGGCTTCAAAGACGCGGTGCTAGAGCTGACTAACGGCCGCGGGGTCGACATCGTCGTGGACCCGGTCGGCGGCGACAGGGTCACCGACTCGTTGCGCGCGCTGGCCCCCGGCGGTCGCTTGTTGATCGTCGGCTTCACCGGTGGTGACATCCCGACGATCAAGGTGAACCGGCTGCTGCTGAACAACATCGAGGCCGTCGGCGTCGGCTGGGGGGCGTGGGTGGCGTCACGCCCGGAATATCTCACCCGGCAATGGTCGGAGGTGGAGCCGCTGCTGGCCGCGGGCGTGGTTCCGGTGCCGCGGCCGGTGATCTATCCGCTGGAACGGGCCGCCGAGGCGATCGCATCACTGGAAAGCCGAACCGCCCGAGGCAAGGTCGTCATCAGGCTGCGTCAGTAGCGCCCCGGCGGCAACGGCCGGCGCGGGCCGCCCAACCGGAGCGCCGAAAAAGAACCCGGCCTACAGCCTGACAAGCCGCTGATAGCGCTGACGGCAAACGCCGTGGGGGCCGGGCACCCCCGGGATAGACTCTGGTTAGCAGCGGCAACCGGGCTGAAGAGGAGCGCAATTCATGGCCACCACTACCGAGGCGGACACCGCGACCCGCACCGCGTTCGAGCAGGAAGTCGCCGCCACGCAGCGATACTTCGACAGTCCGCGCTTTGACGGGATCATCCGGCTTTACACCGCCCGCCAGGTTGTCGAGCAGCGCGGCACGATTCCCGTCGACTACACCGTGGCCCGCGAGGCGGCGACGGCGTTTTATGCCCGCCTGCGCGAGCTGTTCGCTCAGCGCAAGAGCATCACGACGTTCGGACCCTACTCGCCGGGGCAGGCCGTCACCATGAAGCGGATGGGCATCGAGGGGATCTACCTCGGCGGGTGGGCGACCTCCGCGAAGGGCTCCACCACCGAAGATCCGGGTCCGGATCTGGCCAGCTACCCGCTGAGCCAAGTACCCGATGAGGCCGCCGGGCTGGTGCGCGCACTGTTGACCGCCGACCGTAACCAGCAGTACCTGCGTCTGCAGATGAGCGATGAGCAACGCGCCGCGACCCCGCCCACCGACTTCCGTCCGTTCATCATCGCCGATGCCGATACCGGCCATGGCGGTGACCCGCACGTGCGGAACCTGATTCGCCGCTTCGTCGAGGCCGGTGTGCCGGGCTATCACATCGAAGACCAGCGCCCCGGAACCAAAAAGTGCGGCCATCAGGGCGGCAAGGTCCTGGTGGCCTCGGACGAACAGATCAAACGCCTGAACTCCGCCCGCTTTCAGCTCGATGTGATGCGGGTGCCCGGAATCATCGTGGCCCGCACCGACGCCGAAGCGGGCAACCTGATCGACAGCCGTGCCGACGAACGCGACCAACCGTTCCTGCTGGGCGCGACCAACCTGAAGATCCCCCCGTATAAGGCGTGCTTCCTGGCGATGATGCGGCGCTTCTACGACCTGGGAGTCAAAGAGCTCAATGGTCATCTGCTCTACGCGCTTCCCGAGGGGGAATACGCCGCCGCCGAGGCCTGGCTGAAGCGCCAAGGTATTTCGGAGCTGATCGAGGAGGCGGCCGGGGCGTGGCGGCAAAACGGCCGGCAATCGATCGACGCGCTGTTCGACAACGTCGAATCGCGGTTCGTCGACGCCTGGGAGCGAGACGCCGGGCTGATGACCTACGGCGAGGCCGTCGCTAACCTCCTCGAATTCCGCGAAAGCGAGGGCGAACCCCCCGACATGAGCGTTGCGGAATGGCGGCGATTCGCGCAGCGGGCGTCGCTGTATGAGGCCCGTGAGAAGGCCAGGGAACTGGGGGCCGACGTGGGCTGGGATTGCGAGCGGGCGAAGACCCCCGAAGGCTATTACCAGGTTCGCGGTGGCATCCCGTACGCGATTGCCAAGTCGCTGGCCGTCGCGCCGTTCGCCGACCTGCTATGGATGGAGACCAAGACCGCGGACCTCGCCGAGGCCCGCCAGTTCGCCGAGGCGATCCACGCCGAGTATCCCGACAAAATGCTGGCCTACAACCTCTCCCCGTCGTTTAACTGGGACACCACCGGGATGACCGACGAGGAAATGCGGGCCTTCCCCGAGGAGCTCGGCAAGCTGGGCTTCGTCTTCAACTTCATCACCTACGGGGGTCACCAGATCGACGGACTGGCCGCCGAGGAGTTCGCCACCTCGCTGCGGCAAGACGGCATGCTGGCATTGGCCCGACTGCAGCGCCAGCTGCGGCTGATCGAGTCGCCCTACCGCACGCCGCAAACTCTGGCCGGCGGGCCGCGCGCCGACGCCGCGCTGCTGGCTTCCTCGGGGCGCACGGCGACCACCAAGGCCATGGGCAAGGGCTCCACCCAGCATCAGCACCTGGTGCAGACCGAGGTGCCGAAAAAGCTGCTGGAGGACTGGTTGGCGATGTGGAGCGAGCACTATCAGCTGGGCGAGAAACTGCGTGTGCAGCTGCGCCCGCACCGCGCCGGCTCGGAGCTGCTCGAGCTCGCCATTTACGGCAAGGGGGAGGACGAGCTGGCCAACGTCATCTTCTCACCCTTCCAAGACCGCCGCGGCAGCACCATTCTCTCGGTGCGGGACCAGAACACGTTCGCCGAGCAGTTGCGTCAAAAGCGCCTGATGACCTTGATCCACCTGTGGCTGGTGCACCGCTTCAAGGCCGACGCGGTGCACTACGTCACCCCCACCGAGGACAATCTCTATCAGACCTCGAAGATGAAATCCCACGGCATCTTCCGAGAAGTCAACCAGGATGTGGGCGAGATCATCGTCGCCGAGGTGAACCACCCCCGCATCGCCGAGCTGCTGGCACCCGATCGCGCGGCGCTCTGGCGACTGATCCGCAAGGAAGACAAGGGCGCAGGGTAGTGTGGTGCCGGCCTAGGGTCTGGTCAATCGCCGGGGGCGATGGCATCCTGGGCCCGTGGTCGCTGTTCACTCGACGATGCTCCCGCTGGGCACGCCGGTGCCCGACTTCCGGCTCCCCGACGCGCAGGGAAAGCTCCACGGCCCGGCCGACGCGGCCGGGGCCGCAGGGCTGCTGGTGGCCTTCGTCTGCAATCACTGCCCGTACGTCATCCACATCGGACCGACACTCGGGCGGCGGGCCCGTCAATGGATGGATCAGGGGGTGGCGATCCTGGCGATCAACGCCAACGACACCACCGCCTATCCGCAAGACGGGCCCGAGCACATGCCTGTCTTCGCCGAGCGCAACGGGTGGAGCTTCCCGTACCTGCTGGATGAGACCCAGGAGGTGGCCCGCGCGTTCCGGGCCGCCTGCACCCCGGATCTGTTCCTTTTCGACCGGGAGCACAAACTGGCCTATCGCGGTCAGTTCGACGCGAGCCGGCCCGGCAACTCCCGACCGGTCACCGGCGATGACCTCGACCGGGCCGTTCAGGCCGTGCTGGCGGGCCGGCCGGTTCCGGGCGAGCAGGTGCCCAGCATCGGCTGCAACATCAAGTGGAAACCCGGCAACGAGCCCGATTACGGGCCTTCCTCGGCCACGCACTGACCAGCGGGCAGCGCCAGCCCACGCGCCAGCTGGTCGGCACGTCTCAGCAGCGTGGGCAGGCGATAGCGATCATGCATACCCCCAACGATCTCGGCCGCCTCGAGCACGCTTGTGCCCGCCGCGGTGACGAACAACGGCCGGCTGCTGGCACCACGGTGCACCCGGTCGCGTCGCCCTTCGCACACCGTGCCTTCGCTACGCCGATGACGACCTGCCGGCCCGTGCCGGCGGATGGCAGCTATAAAACGGCCCCCGAAGAGTCCTCCCCGGGGGCCGTTTGCGCTGGTAGCGGGGACAGGATTCGAACCTGCGACCTCTGGGTTATGAGCCCAGCGAGCTACCGAGCTGCTCCACCCCGCGACGGTAAACACCAGGTTACCGAACGCTCGGCGGGGCCGCCAAATCCCCCGGATGGCCAGGCTATTTCACGGCTATTTCACGGCTATTTCACGGCTATTTGACGTTGTTGAACTTGTTGATGGCGTCGTCGAGACGCTCCAGGGCGGCCCCGTAGGCGGCAAAGTCACCCTTCTTTTGGGCCTCGCGCGCCGCGCCGATCGCCGCCTGGATCTCCTTGAGGGCTGCGGCCTTGGCCGGGGACAGCGTAGCCTCCCCGTTGGGCGACGGCGGCACCACCGCGGCCGGCGGCTTGGCACCCGATGCGGTGGCCGGTGGCGGAGCGCCCGACGGCGGGTTCGTCGCCCCCCCGGTGTCGGTGGGCGCGATACCCGCGGCGGTGGCCCCGGCGCCGGGACCAAACAATCCGGTGAGCGCGTCGCTGACCGTGGGGCCGTAGCCGACCTTGTCGTTGTACATCATCGCGACCCGAATGAGGCGCGGGTAGGACGACGCGGCGTCGCTGGCGCCCGGGGATGCGTAGACGGGTTCGACGTAGAGCAGCCCGCCGTGGGCCACCGGCAGCGTGAGCAGGTTGCCCCACCGGATCCGGTTCTGGTTGTCCCGCCCAATCACCCCCAGATCTTGGGACACCGCGGTGTCGGTGGTGATCGCGTTGTTGGCCAGTTTCGGCCCGTTGACCTGCCCCGGAATGGTCAACACCGTGATCTTGCCATAGGTGTCGGGATCCGAGCTGGCACTGATATAGGCGGCCAGGTAATCGCGCTTGAACCGGTTCATCGCGCTGGTGAGCTGATATGACGCCGAATCGTCATCTTTGGCGAGGTTTTTCGCCACGATGTAGTACGGCGGCTGATAGCTGCTGGCGGTCGGGTTCGGATCCAGCGGAACATCCCAGAAATCCGATGTGGAAAAGAACGTCACGGGGTCGTTGACGTGGTATTTGGCCAGCAGCAGTCGCTGCACCTTGAACAGGTCTTCGGGATAGCGCAGATGCTCGGCCAAGTCGGGAGAGATCGCGCTTTTGGGCTTGACGGTCCCGGGGAATACTTCCATCCACGCCCTCAGCACCGGGTCGTTTTCGTCCTGTTGATACAGCGTGACGGTTCCGTCGTAGGCGTCGACGGTGGCCTTCACCGAGTTACGGATATAGGAGACCTGCTTGTTGGGCGCCAGCTGGTTGAGCGCCACCTCGTTGGAGTCGGCGGTGGCCAACGACAGCGAGGTGAGCTCGGAGTATGGATAGTTGTCGAGTGTGGTGTAACCGTCGATGATCCACACCAGTCGCTTGTTGACGACGGCGGGATATACCCTGCTGTCGGTGGTCAGCCACGGCGCCACCGCCTGCACCCGCCGCGCTGGATCCCGGTTGAACAAGATCTTGCTGTTGGCCCCGATCACGTTGGAGAACAAGAAATTGCGCTCGGCGAATTTGGCAGCGAACACGCTGCGCGACAACCAGTCCCCGATCGGGACGCCGCCCTTGCCAGCATAGGTGTAGTTCTTGGTTTCGGTGTTGGTTTCGTAGTCGTATTCGCGGTCGGGGCCGTTCTTTCCGACGATCGCGTAATCCGCAGGGGTGTTGGAGATTACCGGCCCGAAGTAGATGCGCGGCTGGTCCAGCCGCGCCGGGCCGTCGGAGATCACACTCCCGTTGGCGCCGACCACGTTGACCAAAAACTCGGGGTAACCGCCGTTCTGGTTCGGGTCGTTGGCGATACCCCGCACGGTGTTCGCCGGTGACGCGATGAACCCGTTGCCGTGGGTGTATACGGTGTGGCGGTTGATCCAGTCACGCTGGTTGTCGATCAGCCGGTCGGGGTTGAGTTCGCGGGCGGCCACGACGTAGTCGCGCAGGTGGCCATCGCGGTCGCGGTAGCGGTCGATGGACAGCTGGTCGGGGAAATAGTAGAAGTTTTTGCCCTGCTCGAACTGGGTGAACGCCGGGCTGACGATGGTCGGGTCCAGCAGCCGGATGTTGGAGGTGGTGGCGCGGTCGGCGGCGACCTGCTGCGCGGTTGCCTGCGCGTCACCACTGTAATTGCGGTAGCTCACCACGTCGGCGGTCAGCCCGTACGCCTGGCGGGTAGCGGTGATACTTCGGCTGATGTATTCGCTTTCCTTCTGCGCGGCGTTGGGTTTGACGCTGATCTGCTCCACGATCAGCGGCCAGACGGCGCCGACGATCAGCGAGGACAGCAGTAGCAGGACCAGGCCGATAGCAGGAATCCGCAAGTCCCGCCATGCGATTGCAGCGAATACGGCGACCGCACAGATCAGCGCGATCGCCACCATGATCAGCTTAGCGGGCAGTACGGCGTTGATGTCGGTATAGCCGGCGCCGGTGAACGGCTTGCCGTTGCGGGAGTGCGAAAGCAGCTCGTAGCGGTCCAGCCAGTAGGCGACCGCCTTGAGCAGCACCAGCGCGCCGAGCAGGCTCATTAACTGGATGCGCGCCGATCGGGTCAGCATACCGGTACGCCCGGATAGGCGGATTCCACCAAAGACGTAGTGCGCCAGCAGATTCGCAATCAGTGCCAGGAACAGTGCCACGAACAGATAGCTGAGTACCAGTCGGTAGAACGGCAGCTCGAATGCGTAAAAGCCCAGGTCCTTGCCGAACTGCGGATCGCGGATCTTAAAGTCGCCGCCGTGCAAAAACAGCTGAATCCGCGCCCAATAGGTCTGGGCGATGACACCGGACAACAGGCCGATCACCGCCGGTATTCCGAATCCCACCAGCCGCAGCCGCGACATCACGACGGCCCGATACTGCGCCACCGGATCGTTGCCGTTTCCGGGGACGAACACCGGGCGGGTGTGGTATGCCATTGCCATCCCACCGAATACGATGCCGCCGACCGCCAATCCGACGACCAGAAACACCACCAGGCGAGTAAGCAAAACGGTGACGAACACCGAGCGGTAGCCGAGTTCACCGAACCATAGCCAGTCGACGTAACCGTCGATCAACCGTGGTCCTGCGAGTAGCAGCACCAGCGCCACCAGCGCAACACTGACAAGAATCCGGCTGCGCCGGGTAAGCTTCGGCATCCTGGCGGCCGGCCGCATGCCCACTGGCTATACTCCCTGCTTCACAATCATCGATGGTGCCGTCGGCGTTCTATGGACGTTTCCGGGACTTCTGTTATCGACGGTCACCACTGTACGCATCCCGTCGGCGGATCTGCGTCCTGCATGTCCCCGGCGGCTGCCGCGGTCTAGCAGCCCGGGGGTTGGCCGCCCGTGGTCAAGGTGTGCAGTGCGGCCACCGCCTGACCGAGGCTGTCGACCTTGATCAACTGCAGGCCCGGTAGCCGGTCGACGCTGGCCTCATAGCAGTTTTTGGCGGGCACCAAAAACGCCGTCGCCCCGGCCGCGCGGGCGGCGACCATCTTGTGGCCCACGCCGCCGATGGGGCCCACCTTGCCGTCGGCGCTGATCGTCCCGGTGCCCGCGACGACCTTCGACCCGACCAAATCACCGGTGGTGAGTTTGTCGACAACCGCCAGGCTGAACATCAATCCGGCCGACGGCCCGCCGACGTTGGCGAGGTTAAAGTCGATGACGAACGGCGCCCACGGCGCATCCAGAACCGCGATACCCAAAAAGCCATAGTCGCGATCTTTGTTGGCTCCCAGCGTGATCCGTGCAATACCCGGCGGGGCGTTCTTGCGGCGGTAGGCGATCGCCAGCTGCTGGCCCGGCCGGGTGTTTTTCAACAGCGACGTGAACTGGCCCACGGTGGCGACCGGGGTGCCGTCGACCGCGTCCACGGCATCACCGGCCTGCAGCTTGCCCGCCGACGGCCCGGGGTTGTTGACCGCCGCGACGGTGACGGCTTTAGGGTATTTGAGGTAGCCCAGCGCGGCGTACTCCGCGTTGTTCTCGGACTGCTTGAATTCGGCGTTGTTGGCCTTATCGACCTCTTCCCTCGACTGACCGGGCGGATACACCAGGTCGCGCGGTATCAGCTGTTCATTCCCCGACAGCCATAAGGTGAGGGCCTCACCGAGGGTCAGGCCGTCGCGCTGCGACACCGTCGTCATGTCCAGGTGGCCCGACGTCGGATGGGTCTGGATTCCCTTGATGTCGACCACCTGCTTGCCGTCGACCGTGCCGAGGGTGTCGAACGTCGGGCCGGGACCCAACGACACAAACGGCACGGTCACCACCGCGAACAGCACCCCGAAGAGCACGATCGGCACCAGCGCCACCGTCAACGTCAGACTCCGCCTGTTCACGCCGCCAACATTAGACGGCGACGACATCGCCGGGCTGGCTCGTCGACGGTGGCGCCGGGCACGTCATCGCCGCCGGACCCGCATTGCCCGGCCGCCCCGGGTGGCGTTTCCCGGCACCCGCAATCCCGGGAACCCGTTCACTAACGGCATGAGCGTGGATAGCGCGTTCTGCCTTCTTGGTGAGTACCGTTGATGGTATGGCTGAGCTGCCTTTCGGCTTCTCCGGCGGAGACGATCCCGAGCGCGACAAGCCCGGAGACAACGAGCCTGGCTCCGGCCCGTTCGGTTTCGGCGGCGAGTTCAACATGGCCGATCTGGGCCAGATCTTTACCCGCCTGGGTCAGATGTTCAGCGGTGCCAGCACCGTGGTGGCCGGCAAGTCTTCCGGTCCGGTCAACTACGAGTTGGCTCGGCAGGTGGCGTCCAGTTCGATCGGGTTCGTCACGCCGATCTCCGCGGCAACCAACTCGGCGGTCGCCGACGCGGTGCACCTTGCCGAGACCTGGTTGGACGGGGTGACCTCGCTGCCCGCGGGCACCACCAAAGCCGTCGCCTGGACCCCCACCGACTGGGTCGACAACACCCTGGCGACATGGAAGCGGCTGTGCGATCCGATGGCTAACCAGATCGCCACGGTGTGGGCGGCAGCGCTGCCCGAGGAGGCCAAGAACATGGCCGGCCCGCTGGTGGCGATGATGTCGCAGATGGGGGGCGTGGCCTTCGGTTCGCAGCTCGGCCAGGCCCTGGCGCGGCTGTCTCGCGAAGTGCTCACCTCGACCGACATCGGTCTGCCCCTGGGGCCCAAGGGGGTGGCCGCGCTGCTGCCTGAGGCCATCGAATCGTTCGCCACCGGCCTGCAGCAGCCGCGCGGCGAGATCCTGACTTTCCTGGCGGCCCGCGAGGCCGCGCACCACCGGCTGTTCAGCCACGTACCCTGGCTGTCCAGCCAGCTGCTGGGTGCGATCGAGGCCTACGCCAGGGGCATGAAGATCGACATGGCCGGCATCGAGGACCTGGCGCGTGAGTTCAACCCGGCCTCGCTGAGCGATCCCACCGCCGTGGAACAACTGCTGAGCCAAGGGGTGTTCGAGCCCCAGGCGACCCCGGAACAGATGCACGCGCTAGAGCGGCTGGAGACGCTGCTGGCCCTGATCGAGGGCTGGGTGCGAACCGTGGTGGCCGCGGCGCTGGACGACCGGATTCCCGGTGCCGCCGCGCTGGCCGAGACGCTGCGCCGACGCCGGGCCACGGGTGGTCCGGCCGAGCAGACGTTCGCCACACTGGTCGGGCTGGAGCTGCGTCCCCGCAAACTGGGGGAGGCCGCGGTGCTGTGGGAACGCCTGACGCAAGCCGCCGGCGTGGACGCCCGGGACGCCGTGTGGCAGCACCCGGATCTGCTGCCCGAGTCGGCGGATCTCGACGAGCCCGCCGCCTTTATCGACCGAGTCATCGGCGGTGACACCAGCGGTATCGACGAGGCCCTCGCCGAATTCGAAAAGGGCTCCGAGGTCCAGGGCGACCTCGGCGATGACGCGGACTCCCCGGAGAGCTAGCGACGCTGTGGATAATTGAAGCCGGCGGAGGCACCCACGTGGCACAGTCCACACATGTCACCGACCGTCCGGCGCTACGCGCTCGACCCGACTCTGCCGGTGTTACTTCGCCCCACCGGTGCGGTGCAGGTGGGCTGGGATCCCCGCCGGGCCGTGCTGATCCATCCGCCTTCCGGGCTGACGGCGGGCGAGTTGGCCGCGCTGCTGCGTTCCATGCGTACCCCGGCATCGATTACCGAGCTGGCGCGCCGGGCCGCCCATCACGGGGTGATCGACGAGCGGGCGGTCTGCGGCCTGGTCTCGCAACTGGTCGACGCCGGTGTCGCGACCAGTGGCCCGCAGCGGCGCCGTGGGCGGTCGGCGGCGATCCGGGTGCACGGCCGCGGACCGCTGGCGGAGCTGCTGATGCAGGCGCTGCGCTGCTCGGGAGCCCGGATCGGCCAGAGCTACCAGCCCCATGCCGCGGCATCCGCCGGTGCGGCGGATTTAGTGGTGCTGTCGGATTACTTGATCGCCGATCCGCGGGTCGTCCGTGATCTGCACAAAGCGGGGATTGCGCACCTCCCGGTGCGGGTGCGCGACGGAACCGGGTTGGTAGGTCCGCTGGTCATCCCGGGGGTGACGAGCTGTCTCGGGTGTGCGGATTTGCACCGTCGCGACCGCGATGCGGCGTGGCCGGTGGTCGCCGCCCAGCTGCGAGACACCGTGGGGACGGCCGATCACGCCACCCTGCTGGGGACCGCGGCGCTAGCGCTGAGCCAAATCAACCGCGTGATCGGGGTGGTGCAGGGGCGGGCGATGACACCCGATCCGGGGCCGCCGGCGGCGTTGAACGCCACCCTGGAGTTCGATCTCCACGCCGGCACGATCCGCGCCCGGCAATGGACCCGGCACCCACTGTGCCGGTGTTGACATCCCGTGTTGCCAGCTTGATGCGGGCGGCCGCCCAGCCGTGATGGATGATGGGTATGTGACGGACATCAAACGCGGGCGCGCGGCTCGCAACGCGAAGCTTGCCAGCCTGCCGGTAGGCATCGCGGGCCGGGCGGCGCTCGGGTTTGGCAAACGGCTTACCGGCAAGTCGCGGGACGAGGTGACCGCTGAGCTGATGCAGAAGGCGGCCGACCAGCTCTTTACCGTGCTCGGTGAGCTCAAAGGCGGCGCGATGAAGGTCGGGCAGGCGCTTTCGGTGGTGGAAGCCGCCATCCCCGAGGAGTACGGCCAGCCCTACCGGGAAGCACTGACCAAGCTGCAAAAGGACGCCCCGCCGTTGCCTGCGCACAAGGTGCACCGGGTGCTCGACGCCCAGTTGGGCACCAGATGGCGGGACCGGTTCGCCTCGTTCGACGACACCCCGAGGGCCTCGGCCAGCCTGGGGCAGGTGCACAAAGCGGTGTGGTCGAACGGTCGTGAGGTGGCCGTCAAGATTCAGTACCCGGGCGCCGACGAGGCGCTGCGCGCAGACCTGAAAACGATGCAGCGCATGGTCGGCGTCCTCAAGCAACTGGTGCCGGGCGCCGACGTGCAGGCCGTGGTCGACGAGCTGATCGAACGCACCGAGATGGAGCTCGACTACCGGCTGGAGGCCGACAACCAGCGCGCCTTCGCCAAGGCCTATGACAACCACCCGCACTTCCTCGTCCCGCACGTCGTGGCGAGCGCTCCGAAAGTCGTCATCCAGGAGTGGATCGAGGGTGTGCCGATGTCGGAGATCATCCGCAACGGGACCACCGAACAGCGTGATCTGATGGGCACCCGGCTGGCCGAGCTCACCTTCGACGCGCCACGCCGACTGGAGATGATGCACGGCGACGCGCACCCCGGCAATTTCATGCTGATGCCCGACGGCCGGATGGGCGTCATCGACTTCGGCGCGGTCGCGCCGTTGCCCGGCGGATTCCCGGTGGAGTTGGGGATGACAATCCGGTTGGCCCGCGACAAAAACTACGATTTGCTGCTGCCGACGATGGAAAAAGCCGGCTTCATCCAAAAGGGTCAGCAGGTCTCGGTGCGCGAGATCGACGAGATGCTGCGCCAGTATGTCGAGCCGATCGAGGTGGAGGTCTTCCACTACACCCGCGCCTGGCTGCAGCGGATCACCACGCGCCACCTCGACCGGTCGGTGGCGCAGATCAGGACGGCGCGGCGGCTGGACTTACCGGCCAAGCTGGCGATCCCGTTGCGGGTGATCGCGTCGGTGGGGGCGATTCTCTGCCAGCTGGACGCGCACGTTCCGATCAAGGCCCTGTCGGAGGAGCTGGTCCCGGGTTTCGCCGAGCCCGACGCCATTGTCGTCTGAAATCGTCGCCTGAACCGGCCGTCGGCACCGCGCGCGATCACTCCGGGCGTGGTCCGGGCCGGTGCGTCGCCGTGGGGTGACACCGGTCCCGAATGAGCCGCAACACCGCCGACCCGTACCGGTGCAGCTTGTGCGCGCCGATCCCGGGAACCGCGATCAGGGCGGTCTCGTCGGTGGGCCGCAGTTCGGCGAGCGCGGTCAGCGTGGTATCGGTGAAAACGGCATAAGCCGGCACGTTCTGCTGTCTCGCGGTGCGCAGCCGCCATTCCTTGAGCTGGCGCAGCAACGTCTCATCGATGTCGGCGGCACAGGTCTCACACCGCCGGAGCAGGACGGAAGCCGGCGTGTCGAGCGTCTTGTCACAGATCCGGCAGCGTGTGCTGGCACCCCGGCCGCGACCCGGCCGGGGCGCTACCCGGCCGGGGTGGGGCTGGGGGGCGATCCCGTTGAGGAACCGCGACGGCTTGCGGGCCTGCCGTCCGCCGGGGGTACGGGACAGCGCCCAGCTGAGCGCTAAATGCACACGCGCCCTGGTGATCCCGACGTAGAGCAGTCGGCGTTCCTCCTCGACGGCGTCGCTGGCGGCGCCGTGAGCCACCGCGTGCGAGATCGGCAGGGTGCCGTCGGCCAACCCGACCAGAAACACCGCGTCCCACTCGAGCCCCTTGGCCGCGTGCAGGGAAGCCAGCGTGACACCCGCCGCCACCGGCGGGTGTCGGGCGTCGGCGCGGGCGCGCAGCCCGGCCACCAGCCCCGCCAGGTCGAGCTGCGGGTGTTCGGCAGCCTCGTCGTCGACCATCCGGGCCAGTGCGCTCAGCGCCTCCCAGCGCTCCCGGGCCCGAACGCCGGCGGGCTGCTGCGCCGTCAGCCCCAGGGGTTCAAGCGTCCGGCGCACCATGGCGGGCAGGTCGGCGTCGACGCCCCGGTCGCCGCTGCGCTGCGAGGCACGGTGCAAAGCCAGCAGCGCCTGCCGGATCTCCTGACGGCTGAAAAACCCCTCGCCGCCACGCACCTGGTAGCCGATACCCGCCTCGGTCAGCGCCTCCTCGTAGACCTCGGACTGGGCATTGATCCGGTAGAGCACCGCGATCTCTGCCGGCGGAGTGCCCGCGTCGATGAGCTCCTTGATCGAGGCGGCCACCGCGGCGGCCTCGGCGACCTCGTCCGGATACTCGCGGAAGGACGGGGCCGGGCCGCCGGCACGCTGACCCGACAGGTGAAGCCTGCTGCCCGCCATCCGGCCGCGGGCGGCGGCGACTACCCGATTGGCCAGCGCCACCACCTGCGGGGTGGAGCGATAATCCCGCTCCAGGCGCACCACGGTGGCCTCGGGAAACCGTTGGCCGAAGTCGAGCAGGAACCGCGGCGACGCGCCGGCGAATGAGTAGATGGTCTGGTGGGCATCGCCAACCACGGTGAGGTCGTCACGGTCGCCCAGCCAAGCCGACAGCACCCGCTGCTGCAGCGGGGTGACGTCTTGGTACTCGTCGACGACGAAACAGCGATACCGGTCGCGAAACTCCTGGGCGACACCGGGGTCGGTTTCGAGGGCGGCCGCGGTGTGCAGCAACAAGTCGTCGAAGTCCAGCAGCACGACGCCGTCACCGCGGGTCTTCAGCGTTTCGTACGCCGAGTAGACGTCGGCGAGCCGTGCGGCGTCCAGCGATGACGCCCGGCCCGCGGCCGCCGCGGCGGCCCGGTACTGCTCCGGGCCGATCAGTGACGCCTTGGCCCACTCGATTTCCGAGGCCACATCCCGGACCTCGTCGGTGCCCAGGCGTAGCCCCGCCCGGTTGGCGGCCCGCGCGACGACGGCGAACTTGCTCTCCAGCAGTTGCCAGCGGATATCTCCGACCAGCCGTGGCCAGAAGTAGCGCAGCTGGCGGTGGGCGGCCGCGTGAAACGTCAAAGCCTGCACCGCGCCAAGACCGCAGCTGCGGCCCACGGCGGCCTCGAGTGAGCGCAGCCGCAGGCGCATCTCACCGGCCGCACGCTGGGTGAACGTCACCGCGAGCACTTGGTGGGCGGCGATGTGGCCGCCGGCGACGAGCTGGGCGATCCGATGGGTGATGGTGCGGGTCTTGCCCGTTCCGGCCCCTGCCAGCACACAGACCGGTCCGCGAGGCGCCAGCACCGCTTCGAGCTGCCCGTCATCCAAGCCGGCCAGCACGGGGTTTGCGGTCACCGGCATGACGTCCATCTTGGCAGCCGGAGCCGACAGCCCGCGGGTAAGGGTTCGGTGAGCGTGGCTTAGGGTGTCTCGTGATGACCGAGGCTGTCGTTACCGTCTACACCACATCGTGGTGTGGCTACTGCAAACGGCTGAAAACGAGCTTGAAAGCCGCCGGAATCCCCTTCGACGAGATCGACATCGAAAAGGACACCGCCGCAGCAGAATTCGTCGGCTCGGTCAACGCCGGAAACCGCACGGTCCCGACGGTGCGGTTCGCCGACGGGTCGACGTTGACCAACCCCACCGCCCGCGAGATCGAGGCCAAGCTGGCCCGGCTGCGCGGCTAAGGCTGAGCCGTTTCGCGGTCCATCGCCGCCCACGACTCGATGATCGCCCGGGCGATCGACGCCACACCCGGCAGCCGAAGCCCCGATTCCGAGGCGCTGCCCCAGTCACCGGCGTCGAGGGCGGCGCGCACTTCACCCCGGGTGAACCACGCCGCCTCGGCGATCTCGGCGTCGTTGAACGAGAACCCTTGGTCCGGGTCGCCGATCGCATGGAAGCCGATCATCAGCGAGCGCGGGAACGGCCAGGGCTGGCTGCCCAGGTAGCGCACGTCGCGGACGGCCAGGCCGATTTCCTCCCGGACTTCGCGCACCACGCAGGCCTCCAACGACTCGCCGGGCTCGACGAACCCGGCCAAAAGCGAGAACCTGCCCGCGGGCCAGGACCGCTGGCGGGCCAGCACCGCGCGATTGCCACCGTCATGGACCAGGCAGATCACCGCCGGGTCGATACGCGGGAACTCCTCGTGCCCGGTGATCGGGTTAGTCCGCGACCAGCCGGCCCTGGTCGGTGTCGTGGGCAAGCCGTCCACGGCGGAATACCGGGCGCTGTCATGCCAGTTCAGCAGCGCCACGGCCGATGCCACCAGTTGGGCGCTGACATCGTCGAAGAGCTGGCCGGCGCGCCGGATGTCGGCCACCTCGGCGCCCATGTCGCCCTCCCCGGGCGCAGCCACCGGGCTGCGGACGGCCCAGACATGGCGGCCGCCTTCGATCCGCCCCAAAAACACCGCCTCCGGGGGTGGTTCGTCGGCCACCTCGATCGCGGGGTCGAGGACCACCCGCCCACCCGCGACCAGCACCTGGTTTCGGGAATCCACCCGCAACACGGCCGCCTGCGCCCAGCCGGCGGCGGTGGCCTGCGCATCGGTACGCAGCTGGCCGGCGCGGTCCGCCCCGACGCGGGACAGCAACGGCACGCTTTGTAGCCGAAAGTCCATGTCAGTAACTTCCGCCGCGGAGGTAGAGCAGCCGATCGCCGGCCTCGATGGCGGTGAGCTGGGGCGCGTCGGCACGCAGCAATTGACCGTCGCGGACCACGGCGAGCACGATGTCGCGCAGTGCCCGCGGCGATCCGCCCACCTCGGTCGGTTCGACCGGACGTTCGGCAAGGGCAAATCCGGCCTCGGGCGTCAGTAAGTCGTCGATCATCCGCACCACGCTCGGGGTGGTGGTGGCGATGCCCAGCAACCGGCCTGCGGTCTCCGAGGACGTCACCACCACGTCGGCGCCCGACTGGCGCAGCAGGTGCCTGTTGTCACCTTCCCGGACGGCCGCGATGATCCTGGCCCCGGGCGCGACCTCCCGGGCGGTCAGGGTGGCCAGCGCCGCGGTGTCGTCGCGGCCGGTGCAGACAATGATCGCCGCGGCCTGCGGGCCGCCGGCGAGCCGCAGGACGTCGGATCGAGTGGCGTTGCCGTGGATGGTGACCAGGCCGGCCGCGTTGGCATGGTCGAGTGCCGCCCGGTCCACGTCGACCACGACGATGTCGGAGGGCTTGACATCGTCGCCGAGCATGGCGGCGATCGCGGTGCGGCCCTTGGTGCCGTAGCCGACGACGACGGTGTGGTTGCGCATTGTCCTCCTCCATCGCCGGATCTTGAGTGCTTGCCGCTGACGTTCGGCGAGTACCTGCACGGTGGTGCCCACCAACACAATCAGGAATGCCACCCGCAGCGGAGTGATCAGCAAGATGTTGATCAGCCTTGCGGACTCGGTGATCGGGGTGACATCGCCATAACCGATCGTGGTCAGCGACACGGTGGCGAAGTACACGCAGTCCAGCAGCGACAGCGGTTTACCTCGCACGTCGGTGTACCCGCCACGGCCGAGGTAGACGACGACCGCCGTGAACAGCAACGCGAGCACCACGACGCCCACCCGCCCCCAGATGGCGCGTGTAGGGTCCCGACTCTGCGGAATCCGCAGCACCCCGACCAGTGCGTAATCGGGCTGGGCGGTCAGAGACTCGTCAAGACCCCCTGGTGGCGATTTAGGTCTGAGCATGGCGATCCGTCATCGGTGTGCGGTGCACGACACCATGTAAGCATCATGACCGCGACCGACCTCCGCCCCACGCAGCGACTCCGGCACCGGCGCCCCGGCCGGTGCTGCCGGTGCGGGCCGCCGCCAGCAACCCCGCCAGCTCGTCGGGGCCGGGCAGCACGTCCGGAACCACCGTGATTCCGCTGCGAACATAGTGGAACGCGGCGCGCACCAACGACTCCGGGCAGCCGCACAGTGCAGCCCAGGCCAAACGGTAGACGCCCAGTTGGATGGCGGCCGCCCGCATCGCGTCCCGGCCCGCCGGCGGCTCGCCGGTTTTCCAGTCCACCACGGTGACCCCGCCATCCGGCTCGGCGAAAACCGCGTCGATGCGTCCGCGCACCACGGTGTCTCCGATCGGCATCTCGAACGGCACCTCCACCGCGACCGGCGTGCGGGCCGCCCACTGCGAGCCGGTGAACGCCGCCTGCAACGTCGCGAGCTCCTCGCAGGTCGACCGCTCCGGGTCGCTGTCCGCCGCGCCGGGCAGGTCGTCGAGCTCGAACAGCCGGGCGGTACCGTAGAACTGCTGCACCCACTCATGGAAAGCGTTGCCCAGCACCGCATTGGGATCTGGACACGTGGGCAGCCGATGTATCAGGCGCGGCACCGCGCCCACCGGGTCGCGGGCCAGCTCCACCAGGCTGCTCACCGCCAGCTGGGTGGGCAGCGCGCGCGCAGCGGGCGGTGCGGCGCGGGGCCGTTCGGCCAGCAGCGCATCGACGTCAACCGCCCAGCCGTCGGTCCCGGTGGGCGGCGCCGGGGGCTCGGCCGACAGCGCCGCGGCGACCAGCGCCGCCCCGCGTTCCACGTCGTGGCGGCGCGCCCCCAACGGGTCGGCAGGCCACGTCGCCTCCACGGCAGTGTCGCGCAGCGGGTTCTCGTCACCCGCAGCAGGTGGCGGCGCCCATTGCTCCACCACCCCGCAAGGCCGACCGGCCGCCGCCGAGCGGTCGATGACGTCCTTGAGCTCGCCCAGGAACTCCGACGGGCCCCGCGCTTTGATCCCGGTGGCGCCCCAGTGATGGCCGGACAGCAGCAGCGTGTCCTCCGCCCGGGTGATGGCTACATACAACAGTCGCCGTTCCTCATCGGCCCGCCGCTGCTCGAGCTGGTGGCGGTGTGCGGAGATCTTGTCGCACAGCTGTTTTCGATTGCTGACGTCCGACGTGTCCAGAACCGGTACGCCGTGGGCGTGGGCCGACGCGCGGTCACCCCGCAGCAGCGGAGGCAGGTCGGCGGGGTCGGTCAGCCAGGTGCGGGCCGGTGCGGTGCTCGGGAACACCCCGGCCGAGAGATGCGGCACCGCCACCACTTGCCACTCCAAACCCTTGGCCGCGTGCACCGTGAGCACCTGGACCCGATCCCGGGCGGCGGCGAACTGAGGGCTCGGCAATCCATCCTCGACCATCGCCGCGGCGTCCAGGTAGGCCAGCAGGCTCGCGGCCGAGGGCCCGGATCCACCGTTGCGGGAGGCCCGCTCGGTGTAGGCGCCGACCACGTCGGCGAACGCCTCGAGGTGTTCGGCGCCGGTCCAGTCCGCGGGTCCCGGGTGCGCGGCGCGCACCTCGCAGTCAACGCCCAGCATCCGGCGCACCTCGGCGACGAGGTCGGGCAGCGGCTGACCGAGGCCATGACGCAGCGCGCTCAGTTCCCCGGCCAGCGCCCGGATGCGCCGATATCCCGCGGCGGAATACCGGCTGGCCGGCCCCGGATCGCTGAGCGCGTCGGCCAGGCATGGGACTTCGGCACCCGAACCGGATCGGGCGGCAATCCATTGCGGGGAAGGCATCGCGGGGGAAAGCATCGCGCCAACGGGTTTCTCGCCGGCAAGTTCCCGAGCGCGCTGCCACAGGGCGGCGATGTCGCGGGCGCCGAGGCGCCACCTCGGGCCGGCGAGCACCCGCATCGCCGCGGCACCGGCGGTCGGGTCGACGGCCACTCGAAGCATCGCCACCACGTCGGCAACCTCGGGAATGGACAGCAGCCCCGCCATCCCCACCACCTCCACCGGGATGCCGCGGGCGTGCAGCGCCCGGGCCATCGGGGCGGCTTCGCTGTTGCGCCGCACCAGCACGGCGGCGGTGGGCGGGCTGACACCGTCGGCCGCGGCCCGCCGGTAGCGCTGCTGCAGGTGATCGGCGACCCACTCGCGTTCGGCCCGCACGTCGGCCAGCAGCGCGCAGCGGACCGTGCCGGGTGGCGCGCCGACACGCGAGCGCAGGGCATGCACCGCGACCGCGCGTCGCCGCGCCGGGGCCGAGACGGCGTTGGCCACCTCGAGGACTTCCGGCGGGTTGCGCCAGCTGGTGCGCAGCTCCAGGACCGGCGCCGGGGTACCGTCCGAGCGGGGAAAGTCGGTGGAGAACTGCGGCAGGTTTGTGGCCGAGGCGCCCCGCCAGCCGTAGATCGACTGGATCGGGTCACCGACGGCCGTCAGCGCCAACCCATCATCGGCGCCGCCGCCGAAGAGCGACGACAACGCGACGCGCTGGGCGTATCCGGTGTCCTGGTACTCGTCGAGCAACACGACCCGGTAACGCTGCCGCAGCTGCTCCCCGACCTGGGGAAACCCCGACGCCAGCCGGGCCGCGGACGCCATCTGCAGACCGAAGTCCATCACTTTCTCGGCGCGCATCCGGCGCTGCAGCGCATCCAGTAACGGCACCAGCGCGGCACGCTCGGTCTGGGCGGCCAGCATCCGCAGCAACCACTGGCTGGGGCCGCTGCGCTGGTGCGGACCCGCCGGCAGGGTGTGCACCAATCGGTGGAGCTCGGCATCGGTTTCCCGCAGCCGGTCGATGTCAACCAGGTGTTCGGTGAGCTGACCCCACAGCCGCAGCACCATCGAGGTGACCGCGGCCGGTGTTTTATCCGTGCGCAGCTCACCGCGGTACCCGCTGACCACCTCGAAGGCCAACTGCCAGAGCTCGGTCTGGCCCAACAGCAAGGTGTCGGGCTCGATGGCCAGCAGCAGGCCGTGGTCGCGCAGCAACGCGCCGGCGAAGGCGTGATAGGTGGCCACCATCGGGCTGCCCGCCGGCTCCGCGGCCGGCCCGGGCGGGCCGTTCCCGGCCAGGGCGGTGCCGGCCAGTCGGGCGAGCCGGGACCGGACCCGGCGCAGCAACTGCCCGGCGGCCTTCCGGGTGAACGTCAACCCCAGCACCTGACCGGGCTCGGCGTAGCCGTTGGCGACCAGCCACACGACCCGCGCGGCCATCGTCTCGGTTTTGCCGGCACCGGCACCCGCGATCACCACCAGCGGGCCGGGGGGCGCGGCGATGATTGCGGCCTGTTCGGCGGTGGGCTCGAAAAGACCCAGCGCGTGGGCCAGCTCGGCCGGACTGTAACGCGGCGGTGGGATGGTCATCGGTCCCCCGATCCGGTCACGGTGTGGGCCGGACAGCTTGGCCGGATCGGGCAGTGCACACAGCCCTCGTTCACCCGGGCCGGGAAGTGTGGCCCGGCGCTCCCGGCGGCCGCTTGCCCGACCAGCGCGCGCCATTCCTCGCGGGCCGCCGGTGTCAACGGGTCTTGCTCGCGTTCGGTGGCGCCGGCAGCCCCGCTTGCGGCGAGATAGACCAGACGTGCGCCACCCGGCTCCTCGCCGAAAGGCAACAACCCCTCGGCCACCGCCAGCTGATAGGCCCCCAGCTGAGGGTGCCGCTGCGCGTCTTGCCGGCTGATCGGCGTCTTACCCGTTTTCACGTCGACGACCACCAGCCGGCCCGCCCGGTCGCGCTCTAACCGATCGATCCGGCCACGCAGCCGGACCGGCGGGCCACCCGGTGTGTGGATGACCCCGTCGACGTCGACCTCGACGCCCTCCTCAACCAGCTCGTGGCGGGTCTGAGAGCGCCATTCGAGGAAGGCCTGGATCATGCCCCGGTAGCGGGCCAGCTCGTTGGCCGCATACCACGGCGCGTCGTAGGGCAGGTGGTGCCACACCCGGTCCAGCTCGGCCAGCAGCGCGGCCGGGCTGCCGGCCGGCCGGGCCACCAGTGCGTGCAGCAGCGAGCCGGTCATCGAACCCAGATCCGCGCCGTCGGTACCGCCGTGGCATTCGGCCAACCAGCGCAGTGGGCAGTCGAGGAGCGTTCTTAGGCTCGACGGGGTCAACGTGACACCGTGATCCGCGCCGCGCCATAACGGCTCGACGGTGCTGAGCGGGATCAGGCCGTGCCATCCGGCAGGGTCGGCACCCGGTACGCCGGCCCGGGCCAGCCGCGCCAACTGCGTCGCGGCACGGCCGCGATCGGCCTCGTCCACGGTGCCTTCCGGCGCGCACACCACGGCGCGTAACCGTCCCACCACCGCCGGCGCCGATAGCACGTGCGGCGCGGCAACCGGTCGAAGCGTGTCCGGATCATCATCGCCGCCGGCCCACTGCGCGATCTCGAAGAACAGCGCCGAGGGCAGCGCGGCCCCGACCTCACCGTCTGCGGCTTCTCCCTCGACGGCGGTCACCAGCAACCGCCGGCGCGCTCTTCCCATGGCCGCGATCAGCAGTCGGCGCTCCTCGGCCAGCAGCGGCGCGCGCATCGAGGCTTCCCGGCTCACCCCGTCGAGCACATCCAGCAGCAACTGGGTGCCCAGCACGCCACCGCGCGGAACGGTATTCGGCCACAACCCGTCCTGCAGTCCGGCGATGACCACCAAATCCCATTCGTGTCCCAGCGCGGCGTGCGCGCTGAGCAGGGTGACATGCTCCGCGGGTGCCACCGGATCGGGGCTGACCGGGGGCAGCTGCAGCCCGATGACGTGCTCGAGCAGTCCGCTCAGTGAGGCGCCGGCCGTGCGGGAAACATACCGATCGGTGACGGCGAACAACGCGCTCACCGCGTCCAGGTTTCTGGCGGCTTGGGCGCCCTCCGGTCCGCCCCGCCCACTGGCCGTCAACCAGCGGCGCTGCAGACCGGATCGCCGCCACGCCGCCCACAGGGCGTAACGCGGGTCCAGGCCGTTTTGGTGACAGCCGGCGGCCGCGTCCAGCACGGCACGCACCCGACGCAGCGGGCGCGCCTGTGCCGGCGGCAGCCGCGCGGGCGGGTCGCCGGAGAGCGCCTCCACCAGCAGGTGCCCGAGGTCATCGGGGGCGCGATCGGCGGCCTCCCGGCGCAGTGTCCGCCACAGTTGCCGCAGCGCCACCGGATCGACACGCCCGATCGGACCGGTCAGCAGGTCGAGTGCGCGCTCCGCGTCGAGCCCATGTGCAGTGACCGCCAGCACCGTCAGCAAGGCCCGTGCCGCGGGTTGCTGAGCCAACGGGACACCGTCCGCCGGCACGGCCACCGGGACACCGGCCGCGGCCAGCGCTCGCCGCAACCGCGACCCCACCCGCGGCACCGATCGGACGATGATCGCCATCTGCGACCAGGGCATCCCGTCGATGAGGTGCGCGCGCCGCAGCGCGTCGGCGATCAGCGCCGCCTCCGCCGGTGCCGAGGCCGCCAGGCGCGCCGTGACCGATCCGTGATCGGTTCCGGTGCCGTCGATACGCCTGCCGGCGCCGCTACCGGGAAGCCGGCTCGCGACCCCGCTGATGACGTGCGCCACCGCGGGCGCGCAACGATGGGACACCGTCAACGTCACCGCGGGGGTGTCATCGGCCAGCAACACGGCCGGTTCGGCCCCCCGAAAGCCGAACACCGCCTGGTTGGGATCTCCGGCGACCAGGGTCAGCTCGGTGCCGGCCGCCAGCAGGCGAACCAGCTGGGCGGCCTGCGGATCCAGCTGCTGGGCATCGTCTATCAGCAGAACCCGGATCCGGGAGCGCTCGTCGGCCAGCAGCTGCGGATCGGCCGCCAGGGCATCCCCCGCCGCTGCGACGAGTTGGGCGGCACCCAACGCCGGGGTGCTGGCCTGCGGGGCCGCGGCTCCCACCGCCGCCCGCAACAGCATCACCTGCTCGTACTGCTGCGCGAACCGGCCTGCTGCCGTCCACTCGGGATGTCCGCATGATCGGCCCAGTCGCTGCAGTTCAAGCGGGCCCACCCCGCGTTCGGCGCAGCGTGACAGCAGGTTTCGCAGCTCGGTGGCAAAGCCCGCCGTGCCCAGGGCGGGGCGCAGCGCCACCGGCCAGGTGACCGCACCGTCCGCTACGTCGCCGGCGAGCAGCTCCCGGATGATGGCGTCCTGCTCGGAACCGGTGACCAGCCGCGGCGGCCGCTCGCCGCGGCGCTGAGCGGCCCGGCGCAGCACCGCGTAGGCGTAGCTGTGCACGGTGCGCACCAACGGCTCCCGGATCACGGTGGGTTGCGGGCCCCCCGGGCGCGCGGCCAACACCGACGTCGTCCATGCGCTGCGGGCCCGGGTGTCGAGCCGGCCAGTGCCGGGGATCAGCAGGGTCGATGCCGGGTCGATGCCCGCGGCGATCCGGGCAGCGACGGCGTCGACCAGCAGGCTGCTCTTCCCGGTGCCGGGGCCTCCCAGGATGCGTATCCGCCCGCGCAAACCCGGGTCCAGCACGGCCCGCGCCGGAAAATCCCAAGTGCGTTGCATGCGGGGATCACACCACGAGGGTCCGACACCTAGACCTTGGCCGTCGCCGTGCGTGGGCGGGCCGCGGTTAACGGTGCCAGCGAACCGGCCCCGCCCACAGTGGAGGCCGATCATCCCGGGGTTGCACGCGGGTGACCACAATCCGAACCGGCCCGGTGGGCGTGCCGGCATGCTTCACCGGATGAGCGCTGCGATCGTATTCGGCGCGCCGGCACGGGTCGCGCAGCAGCGCATAGGCGGCAAGGATTTCTTGCAGCTTCTCATCGGCGCCGGTATTCGCGGGGTCGCGTCGGCTGTCGGGGTGAAAAGTACGCAATTGACGCCGGTAGGCACGGGTTATCTCGTCTTGCGTCGCGGTCGGCGACACACCCAGCACCGTGTAGGGGTCGGTCATCTGTGAATATCGCGCCTTTCGCCGCGCCGGCGTGAGATGCCCGGGTGCACGCGCTGAACACCTCGATGTTACCCGCGACCACCCGGATCGTCGACCGTCGACGCAGCACCTCCGCCGCTACCGACCGCGAGTATCCGGGAGTAAGGCGCGCCCGGCACCGGTGGGGAGCGTTCCCGGCTGACCGGCCGGGCGCGCGACCCGGGGTTGCTAGCCCTTAATCGCCGTACGCTCGCTGTCGTGGCTGATCGCGATGCGCCGCGGCTTTGCCTGCTCGGCCACCGGAATCGTGAGCCGCAACACCCCGTCATGGTAGCTGGCTTCGATCTTGTCGGTGTCCAGATTCTCTCCGAGAAACAGCTGCCTGCTGAACACGCCGCGCGGCCGCTCCGCCGAGACCATCTCCCGGCTCGGATCGAGTTCGGGGCGTTCCGCGCGGACGGTCAGCACGTTGCGCTCGACGTCGAGGTTAAGCGAGTCGGTCTTCACACCAGGCAAATCGAATTCGACGATAAACCGGTCGCCTTCCCGCCAGGCATCCATCGGCATCACCGCCGGACGGGCCGCCGTCCCCAGCACCTGTTGGGTCAGCCGGTCCAGCTCACGGAACGGATCGGTGCGGATCAACACCATGTTCACCTCCCGGGCTAGTGCAGATCATCTATGTCTGCGGACATAGCTTTGTAATACCACTTCGTGAAGACTTATGCAAGCATAAGATAGATATTTTCTTACCCTGAACCCGGATCAACCAGGCGTTAAACGGAATCCTTGCAGTGTGATGCGGATGTGGATGCCTCGGAGCCCGAACCGATACGGATCGACAGAGTGAGACAGTAGCGAGAGAAGGCCGGGTATAAACCTATGTTATGGTACATAGATTACCCATGTCTGACATGGTATCTTTATGTATGTGGACACTAACAGGTTTCCTCGCGACAGAGACCGCCATTCGAGCGATGACACCACCTCGCGGTCTGCGCGCGGCGTATACGGCATCTCGGTGGCATCCGAGCTGTCCGGAATCGGTCCGCAGACGTTGCGGCTCTACGAGCGCTGGGGACTGTTGAGGCCGTCCCGCACCCCTGGCGGCACCCGTCGTTACAGCGACGACGACCTCGACCGACTCAAGCAGATCACCGATTTGGTCCGGCAGGGTGTCAACCTTGCCGGTATCGCTCGGATACTGGATCTGGAAAGCCGAAACAGCCAACTGGAGTCTCACAACACCCAGTTGCGCTTGGATAATGCCAAGTTGAAGGCTGGTCAACGCGCGGCAGCTGGTAGCGTCGGGTCGAGAAGGGGAAGGAGGGGCTCGAACGATGGACGCCAGGGAAACCGCGGGGACCGGCGAAAAACCTGAAGCCGACGCGGCTGAACAACGAGCGATCGTTTCCGGGGACGATGCGGGCCTGGACATCTCCTATCTGACCGACATCAACGAGCGCGAAGCCAATGAGGCCGACCTGATCGATCAAGCGATTGTCGTCCCCATTCCTGACGAGGAGGGCGAATTCCCCCGCTGACAGCCCCGCGCGGTCGCGCCTAAACGGTAGCGGTCGCGCCTGAACGGTAGCGGGAGACCCGCCTTCCCTACCGTTTAGGCGTTCTCACCGGGCAGCGCCTCGGCGGGCGCGCGATCGCGCGCGCTAGCGCCAAACAAGTGGCCCCACGCGGTAAGGGCTGCGGCGACGGCGGGGTCATCGAGATTCTTGCCGTGTTGGCTTTCGGCGATGCTGACCAGCGCGCCCGCCAGCTCGACTGCGTTCACATTGTGTCGTTTAGCCGTTTGCATGATGTCGACAAACGCCTCGTCGAGCCGGCAGCGGCGCAGGGCGATGAGAACCCCTTCGGCGGTATCCAAAATCCGCGCGCCGACCCAGCGCGCCTCGCGAGGCCGACGCTCGTCGGGCATGGTTTGTTGCCTCCTAATCGGTTAGTAGGGATGGGTGCTGGTCGTGTTGACCGGGGTCTGTTTCTGGCGGGGTCTGCCGCCGGGTTGATGCCTGGTGTCTCCCGGCGTTCGACGCCTTGTGAAAGAGCGGCGCGCCTGGCGGCAGGTCACGTGTGTGGGTGGTGGGATGCTGTTGCCCGAGCTTGCCGCGGGGTTGACTTCCTGATGGTTGTTCCCGAGCCTTGAGCTCTTCGATAGAACGAGGTCTCGCGGTGGGCTGGAGTCACGGACGGCTACTGAGATGACGGACCATCGAGTCCTGCGATTAGGGCGCCGCACAACTCCGCCGGGGACAACACAATCACCGAGTACCGGAGGGATGCCTTGGCACTGTTTTGTGGAATTGATTGGGCCACTGATCATCACGATGTCGCGGTCGTCGACGACGACGGGCGTGTGGTGGCGCGCGGACGGGTCAGCAATGACGCGGCCGGCTTCGCCCAGCTGTTGACGCTGTTGGCCGATGCCGGCGACACCGCCGATGATCCGATCCCGGTGGGGATCGAAACCGACCGCGGGCTGTGGGTCGCTGCGCTGCGCGAGACCGGTCGGGTGATCTATCCGATCAACCCGCTGGCGGCCTCCCGCTATCGGGCGCGGTATGCGCTGTCGGGGGCCAAATCCGATGCCACCGACGCGGTGCTGCTGGCCAACATGGTGCGCACCGACCCCGACGCGCACCGCCCGCTGCCTGCCGACACCGAGCTGGCCCAGGCCATTAGGGTGCTGGCCCGGGCTCAGCAAGACGCGGTGTGGGCGCGCCAGCAGATCGGCAACCAGATCCGTGACCTGCTCAAGGACTTCTACCCGGCCGCGATCATCGCCTTTGCCGGGCTGCCCAGCGGGGGTTTGGCCCGCGCCGATGCCCGCGCCATCCTGGCCGCCGCACCCACTCCCGCCGAGGCTGCCCGGTTGACCCCGGCGCGGCTGCGCCGACTGCTGATCAAAGCCGGCCGCCGCCGCGACCTCGACCGCGACGTCGAGCGGCTGCGCGCGGTGTTCACCGGCACCTACCTGCACCAGCCGCCCGCAGTCGAAAACGCCATGGGCATTCAGCTGACGGCGCTGCTGCGCCAGTTCCAGGCCGCCAGCGCCGCCGCTGATGAGTTGACTGAGGCGGCGACCGCCCATTTTGAGCGACACCCGGACGCCGAGATCATCACCAGCTTTCCCGGGCTGGGGAAGCTGGCCGGCGCCCGGGTGCTGGCCGAGATCGGCGACGACCGAACCCGCTTCGCCGACGCCCGCGGATTGAAGGCCTTCGCCGGATCCGCCCCCATCACCCGAGCCAGCGGCAAGAAAACCATAGTGACACACCGCCATATCAAGAACCGGCGCCTGGCAACTGTCGGGTCGATCTGGGCGCTGGCCGCGCTGCGCAGCTCCCCGGGAGCCCGCCGCCACTACGACGCCCGCCGCGCGGCCGGAGACTGGAACCGCCAAGCCCAACGGCACCTGTTCAACAAGTTCCTCGGCCAGCTTCACCACTGCCTGCAAACCGGCCAGCCCTACGACGAACACCGGGCGTTTCCACCTCCTCTCCCACTCACGGCTTGACTTTCAACTTCCTGAGATGTCTTTCATCAGAGGGCACCACAGTGGGGCTTGACAGGGGTTGGGCCACTTTGACGTAGCCCTCCGTTGCCCGCGCTCAGGTGCTCAGGGTTTTCTGCGCTGCGGCTGGTCGTGGTCTCGCCAGGCCGCCATTCGCTTCCCCGACGGGTGGGTAGCGCTGTTCGACGGTTGTTGAGGGGCCGCTGCAATTCAGCCGGGGGATCACGAGGTCTCGGCATGGTCATCACCTCCCCGCTCATCGAGCCAGCTTGGTTTTGACGCCAGGTATAACTTGTGGCTCTGAACACATATTTCGCGCTGTCGGCATGCGGACCCGTCGCCGGATGCGGCGGGCCGGCCGACCGCGGGCGCACCCCCCTGGCACCATCTAGTCGTGAGCTGCGACCTCTACGTTCACCATTACGGACCGCCCGGCCCCCCGCGGGTGCTGGCACTACACGGGCTGACCGGCCACGGGCAGCGCTGGCAACGGCTGGCCTTCGACCACTTGGCGGAAATCGCTCTGGCCGCACCCGATCTGCTCGGCCATGGGAGGTCGTCATGGGCTGCACCATGGACCATCGACGCCAACGTCCGGGCGCTGGCCGCTGTGCTCGAGGAGCGCGCCGAGGCCCCGGTGCTGGTGGTTGGGCACTCGTTCGGCGGCGCGGTCGCGCTGCATCTGGCCGCCCAGCGCCCGGACCTGGTCACGGCGCTGGTGCTGCTGGACCCGGCGATCGGTTTGAACGGCGAGCGGGTGCGCGCGATCGCCGATGCGATGTTAGCCTCCCCTGACTATCCGAGCGCCACGGAAGCCCGCGCGGACAAGGCGGCGGGTGCCTGGGCTGACGTGGCGCCCGCCGTGCTTGACGCCGAGCTCGAGGAGCACCTGGTCGCGCTGCCCGATGGTCGCTACCGCTGGCGGATCAGCCTGCCGGCGATGATCTCCTACTGGAGTGAGCTAGCCCGTGCTATTGTGCTGCCGCACAAGGGAACTCCGACGACCCTTGTGCGGGCGAAGTGGACTTCTCCGCCGTATGTCGCCAGGGAGCTCGTCACCGGGCTTCGGCGGCAGCTGGGAGCCGACTTTCGGCTGCTGGATTTCGAGTGCCGGCACATGGTCGCGCAGGCCAAGCCCGCTGAAGTCGCCGCGGTGATCCGCGAGCAGATCCGCTGACTGCGATCGCTAACTGCTAACTGTTGACCATGGCGCGAGTTTCCGATGACCAGATCGAACGGGTCCGTGCGCTGGTGGCGGCCATCCCCGCGGGGCGGGTCGCCACCTATGGCGATATCGCCGCCGCGGCCGGACTTGCCAGTCCGCGGATCGTCGGATGGGTCATGCGCACCGACTCCGGCGACCTGCCCTGGCACCGGGTGATCAGCGCATCCGGACGCCCGGCTCGGCATCTCGCCGCCCGGCAGCTGGAACTATTGCGTGCCGAAGGGGTACTGAGTGTCGGTGGCCGGGTTGCGTTGCGTGAGGCCCGTTACGACTTCTCTTCCGGCGACGATGCGGCCGGGTTACGGTCGGGGAGGAGCCGGGCAATGGGGTTAGAGCATCAGCCGGACCAGAGCCGCGGTGCGAGCCAGCCCCGGAAAGGCGTCCGCAGTGGACCGCGGGTGCAACGCATGAACCGCTAGGCGGAATATCAACGCACGCAACAACATTTGTGGCCATTCCGGTAGCGCACTCCACCGCTCGATCAGCCCGTCGTCGGCGTCACCCCAGGAAAGTGCGTCGACGACGACCACTCCCGCCGCCCACGAGGCGGGTCGCCAGTAGGGCGTGATGTCGGTGATCCCGGGCGCCGCGGTACCCTCGAAAAGCACCGTCCCATAAAGGTCTCCGTGCACCAGTTGACTGGGGCTCTTCGTTGGCCTGCGCAGCCCGGCGAGCTGGTTGATCAGATCAACGGACCGCTGCCCGTCGGCCGTCGCGGGGGCCACCTGCGCCGCCGGTGGAACGGATTGCAACGGCCGCTCCTCCCACGCGGCACGGTCGGCGGCGATGAAAACATCGACATCCGCCCACGGCAGCGTGGGCCCTTGGGTGAGAAACCGGGGCCGCTCCAGTTTGGCCGTGGCCTCATGCAGCCGCACCGCGGTCGAGACGACTTCGTCGTGCCGGGGCTCCGGTGCGCCGGCCACGAAGGTATCTGCCCGCCAGCCGGAAATCACGTAGCGCCCGTCGGTGGAGCGGACCGGCCGGGCCAGACGCACACCGTCGACGAAAAGGGTCTCCCGTACCCGCGCCGACCAGGCGGCGCGGGCGTGGTCGACCACCATCGACAGCACCGCCTCACCGCACCGCCAGCCGCCTTCCCACCCGTCACCCAGCGGCACCGGGCGCACACCGCTCAGGCCGAACGCCGCCAAAACGTGCTCGGGCGGCCGCTCGACACTCAAACGGTCCTCGACACTCACAGGCTCAGGGTAACCGCGCTGAACTCCCGCAATGATCAATACATCACCATGTCGGGCTGGATCTGCTTGGCCCACGCCACGATGCCGCCCTGCAAGTGAACCGCGTCGGAGAAACCCGCCTTCTTCACCGCGGCCAGCGCCTCCGCGGAGCGCACCCCCGTCTTGCAGTACAGCACCGGTGTCCGATCCTGCGGCAGCCTGGCCAGACCCTCACCGGAGTTGATCAACGATTGCGGGATCAACTGCGCGCCGTCGATCCGGTTGATGGCCCACTCCACCGGCTCGCGGACGTCGATCAGGGCCAGCTTCTTGCCGGAGTCCAGCAGCTCACGCAGCTCACGGGGAGTGATGCTGGACCCGGCGGCCGCGTTGGCGGCCTCGTCGGACACCACACCGCAGAACTCCTCGTAGTCGACCAACTCGGTGATCTTGGGAGTCGACGGATCTTTGCGGATCGTGATCGTGCGATAGCTCATCTCCAGGGCGTCGTATATCAGCAGCCGGCCGAGCAACGGCTCACCGATCCCGGTGATCAGCTTGATGGCCTCGGTGCCCATCACCGACGCGATGGACGCGCACAAGATGCCCAGCACACCGCCCTCGGCGCAGGACGGCACCATGCCGGGCGGCGGTGGTGCCGGGTACAGGTCGCGGTAGTTAAGACCGCGCCCGCCCGGTGCATCCTCCCAGAACACCGAGACCTGACCCTCGAAGCGGTAGATCGACCCCCACACGTACGGCTTATGCGCCAGCACGGCGGCATCGTTGACCAGATACCGGGTGGCGAAGTTATCGGTGCCGTCCAGGATCAGGTCATACTGCTGGAACAGATCGACGGCGTTCGCCGGCTGCAGCCGCACCTCATGCACGTGCACCTGCACCAGCGGGTTGATCTCGGCGATCGAGTCACGTGCCGACTGCCCCTTGGGTCGGCCGACATCGGACATGCCGTGGATGATCTGGCGCTGCAGGTTCGACTCGTCGACGACATCATCGTCAACGATGCCGATGGTGCCGACGCCGGCCGCGGCCAGATACAGCAACGCCGGCGCCCCCAGCCCACCGGCCCCGATCACCAGAACCCGGGCGTTTTTCAGCCGTTTCTGCCCGTCCACGCCCAAGTCGGGGATGATGAGATGCCGACTGTAGCGGGCAACTTCTTCTCGGGTCAGCTCGGCCGCCGGCTCCACCAGCGGCGGCAACGATGTCGACACCACTGTCTCCTCGTTATCTCCTCTTTCTGATTTCTCGGCTCGCTCCTCCGCCGATGCTCGGCCCACCTGCCCAGGCAATGTCGCGTTTCGCACCAGTGCTAACCACCACCATCACAGCAGTTCTCTTTGTCCACGGCAAACAGGGGTAAACAGGTCAACGGTAACGGGACCGGGCAGCTTCCCGCCGACCGGATCCGCCGACCGGATCCCAGTGGCGTCGGTCCGCCTCCCGATTTGCCGGCTCACCGCCCGGTCTGGTCGCAGCCGAATCAGGCGGTCGGATAGGGCCAGGGATTGTAGCGACAGGTCTTGCCGTCCGGCTTGACCCATTCGGGGTCGAACTTCGCGGCATCGTCATCGGCGGTGGAAAACGTCTGCTGCATCATCACCGGCGCGAGCCCGCCCTGCTTGTCGCATGCCTCGTGGCGCAGATACCCGATCGCATGGCCGACCTCATGGTTGATCACATACTGCCGGTAGGAGCCCACATCGCCCTCGAAGGGGGCCGCCCCGCGGACCCACCGCGCCTCGTTGATGAATACCCTCGCCTGACCCGCGGGCCCGAACGACGGGTTGTAGCAGGACGTCTCCAGCGGGAACTCGTAACCGCATCCCTCACGCACCGTCATCGGGGTCGCCAACGAGATCCGAAAGTCCGGATTTCCGCTATCGACCCTGGTAAACGCAAACTGTGGATTGTGCGTCCAGCCTTTGGGATTGGCCAGCGTCTGGTCGACCATCCGGGCGAACGCATCGTCGCCGCCGAACATCGCCGGATCGATGCCGTTTTCGACCTCCACCGTGTAGCTGAACACCTTGGCGGTGCCGCGGCCGACCTGCGGCTCGGTGCCCGGAATGACATGCCAGCTCTTGTCACCGGCCGAGGTGAACGGACCGCCGTCCGGCAGCATCCCGGTGGGCAGGCCGGCGTCGAGGCGGCCCAGGCCAGGGGGTGGCGCGTCGATGATCGCCGTGCCCACCGCCCCGATGGCCGGGGGCCCCTGAGCCGGTCCCCGCGACGCCGGGGCCGGCGCGCTGGTCCCGGTCACCGTCTGGTACACCACCACCGCCGTGAGCACCACCAGGAGCGGCAGCGCGTACGCGCGCCACCCGTAGGTGGACACGAAGCGACCCAGCCGGGTTTGTTTGCGCCACCGGCGCCGGTCGCGGTCGGTCCGTGACCGGCCGGAACTCCCGGCGAGGGGGTCACGCTGCGCGCGTAATGGCTCTCGCCAGTCGTCGCGGAGCATCGGCAGCCGCCCGGTGCTTTGCCAGTGCCGCGACGATGTCACAGCCCCAGGATGACACAGCCGCGGCACGCTGTGACCTGCGGCGCGCCTGATAGTCCCGGCGGCCCTTTGCGCCGGCCAGGGCATCGCGCCGGTGATGCGGGGGAACCAACCCAACGGTAGTAGTGTCGGTGCGACGAGCCGCCTGCGAGGAGCGACAGCCCGCGGCGACCCCAACTCACATTGAGGACTCGATGAGCGATCTCGCCAACGCGGCGGCACCGGGCGCCGGGAAACCGTCCGACAGCGATGCGTCATCGGACAACGCGGCCATCAACCGACGCGGCAACCGACTGCCCCGAGACGAGCGCCGAAGCCAACTGCTTGTCGCCGCCAGCGAGGTTTTCGTCGACCGCGGCTACCACGCGGCCGGCATGGACGAAATCGCCGAGCGGGCTGGAGTTAGTAAACCTGTTCTGTACCAACACTTTTCAAGTAAGCTGGAACTGTATTTGGCGGTGCTGAAGCGGCATGTGGACAATCTGGTGTCCAGCGTGCGCCAAGCGTTGCGCACCACAACCGACAACCGGCAACGATTACGCGCGGCGGTGCAGGCGTTCTTCGACTTCATCGAGCATGAGAACCAGGGGTACCGGCTCATCTTCGAAAACGACTACGTCAACGAGCCACAGGTCGCGGCACAGGTGCGGGTGGCCACCGAGGCGTGCACCGACGCGGTGTTCGACCTGATCAGTGCCGATTCCGGGCTGGAGCCCCATCGGGCGCGGATGATCGCGGTCGGACTAGTGGGCATCAGCGTAGACTGCGCCAGGTACTGGCTGGACGCCGATCGTCCGATCTCCAAAGAAGAAGCCGTGGAGGGCACCGTGCAGTTCGCCTGGGGCGGGCTCTCACACGTGCCGCTCACCCGTTCCTAACGCTTACCCGTTCCTAAAAAGGTGGCCGCCCCACGCCTCCCCAGGCTGCGTTACGGCCCGTATCGTCGTCGGGCCAGGTGGGGGCTCGACGGGGCTAGGCGGACTCCACCGCGATCCCGAAACCCACCCGGCGCACGTCGGCGACACCGATCTCGACGTAGGCGATCTTGGCGGTGTTGATCAAAAACCGGCGTCCTCTCTCGTCGGACAGGCTCAGCACGTCGGAGTCCTTGCGCAGGGCGGCGGTGACCAATGCTTCGACCTCATCGGGTGTTTGCCTCGTCGTGAATATCAGCTCGCGGGGGCTGTCCGTGATACCGATCTTGACCTCCACGCCGGTCCCTTCCGTCCACCTGTAGACAAAGCTTCAGACAACACCGTCTTAGCAGCAGGCTAGTGGACGCACGCGGCAGATGGGACCCGGCCGCCCGGAGCACCGGGGCGGCAATCCGGCATCACCACTGCCGCAGCGATCGCCCGACACGCCCAGACATCACGTAGGCACGGTCAAGAGCCATCGATATCATCAGCATCATCAGCACCACCAACCACCTCGGCATCGCCGTCGAAGATTCCCCGGACGATGACGCGGCCCGCACCGACGACGGGTCCGCGGCGGCGGACGGCCATCACTGGCGCCCGGTCGCCGCAATCGCCGGCGGTGTGCTGGTGCTCGCCGTCATCGCCACCGTCGTCATCGTCAACGGGGGGGACAGCGCGTCAATTACCGCCACCGTGGTTCCCTCACCGAGCCGAACCGTGACCGCCGTGCCGCGGCCGGCAAACCCGACAACGGCGCCCACCGCCGTGCTCCCCCCCGAAACGGTTACCACCGTGGTACCGCCGCCTTCCACGACGCCCACCGCGGGTCCCGTCGAAACCCCCACCGCGGAACCGAGCGCCCCACCGCCGGCAGCCAGCCCGCCCGCACCGCCTGCCGTGAATCCGCGCGCCGTCGTCTACACGGTGACCGGGACCAAACAACTCCTCGATTTGGTGACCGTGATCTACACCGACGCCCAGGGCCTGCCCCGCACCGACTTCAACGTGGCGCTGCCATGGCGAAAGACCGTGGTCCTCGACCCCGGGGTACAGACCCGCTCCGTCGTCGCGACCAGCCTGTACGCCCGGCTCAACTGCGCGATCATCGACGCCGAGGGTCAGACGATCGTGGCGTCCACCGGCAATACGATGATCGCAACCTGCACCCGCTGACCTTCCGGCTCGCCCGGGGCGAGCGACGGCACCAGCGGGTTACCGCAGGCCCAGTTCGCGCATTCGCCTGTCGTGGGTTTGCTGGAGACGGTCGAAAAACGCCCCCAGTTGGCTCAGCCCTTCCGCGGCGGACAGCACCAGATCCGCCAGCTCGTCGTGCAGGGCCAGCACGTATTGGGCCTGGGTGACCGCCTCACCGAGCAGGCGTCGGGACCACAGCGCAAGCCGGCTGCGCTGCTTGGCGCTCGACGTCACCGCGGCCCGCACTTCGGCGATAACGAATTGCGAGTGCCCGGTCTCCGCCAGCGCTGCCCGCACCACATCGGCGACCTCGTCGGGCAACCCGTCGGCGATCTCCAGGTAGAAATCGGCGGCCAGGGCGTCGCCGACATAGGTCTTCACCAAAGCCTCCAGCCAGGTGCTCGGCGTGGTCAGCCGGTGGTAGTCGTCGAGCACCGACGCGTACCTGGCCATCGCCGGTATCACGTCGACACCGCGGCGCTCCAGGGCTTCGCGTAACAGTTCGTAGTGCCCCATCTCGGCGGCCGCCATTCTCGCCATCGAAATCCGCCCCCGCAGGTCCGGTGCCATCCGCGCCTCCTCGGCAAGTCGGTAAAACGCGGCCACCTCGCCGTAGGCCAGCACCGCGAACAGCTCGTTGACCCCGGGATGATCCGCGGGCAGGCGCGGCGCAGGTGGATCGGTCGCCCGATCGGCACCCGACAGCGAAGACATGGCAACACTCTAGTCGGCGCGTTGGCCGGCGTACGCTGCGCGAAGCGGGACCGCGGCGACCGACCCGCTACTATGAGATGTAGCGGCTGTTTCGTTACGGCCGCTAATGCGAAATGTGCGTGCACGGTTGGCCCGCCTGATTCAGCGCAGGGCCCGCGACTCGGCAACGTCTTCGGGAGTCCGCTCGTGCGCGCGTGGACCGCGACGAGACGTGACCAACCGAAAACCGAAAGGCCCATTGCCTGCGCATGACCCACCTTCCAACGACAACTCATCCCACGTTTGCCGAACTCGGGGTCCGCGACGAAATAGTGCGCGCGCTCGCCGACGACGGCATTGACCGTCCCTTTGCCATTCAGGAGCTGACACTGCCGCTGGCGCTCGCCGGCGAGGACGTCATCGGTCAGGCCCGCACCGGCATGGGTAAAACCCTCGCGTTCGGGGTGCCGCTGCTTCAGCGCGTTACCGCGCCGGCCAGCGCGCAGCCGCTGACCGGCATTCCACGGGCCCTGGTCGTGGTGCCCACCCGCGAGCTGTGCTTGCAGGTGACCGGTGACCTGGCGGCCGCGGCCAAGTACCTCACCACCCCCGACGGCCGCCGAACGTCGGTGGTGGCCATTTATGGCGGGCGTGCCTACGAGCCGCAAATCAACGGACTGCGCGCCGGTGCCGACGTGGTGGTGGGGACCCCGGGCCGGCTGCTTGACCTGGCCCAGCAGGGCCATCTGCGGCTGGGCGGGGTGTCGGTGCTGGTGCTCGACGAAGCTGACGAGATGCTCGACCTGGGTTTCCTACCCGACATCGAGCGCCTCTTGCGCCAGATCCCGGACAACCGGCAGTCGATGCTGTTCTCGGCGACCATGCCGGATACGGTCATCAGGCTGGCGCGGACATTCATGAGCCGGCCCACCCACATACGCGCCGAGGCACCGCACAGCTCGGCCGTGCATGACGCCACCGAACAGTTCGTGTACCGCGCTCACGCGCTGGACAAGGTGGAGTTGGTCAGCCGGATACTGCAGGCCCGGGACCGCGGCGCCACCATGATTTTCACTCGTACCAAGCGCACCGCACAGAAGGTGGCAGACGAGCTGGCCGAACGTGGCTTCAAGGCCGGCGCGGTGCACGGTGATCTCGGACAGGCGGCCCGGGAGAAGGCGCTGGCGGCGTTTCGCACCGGCAGGATCGACGTGCTGGTCGCTACCGACGTGGCCGCTCGCGGTCTGGACATCGACGAGGTCACCCACGTCATCAACTACCAGTGCCCGGACGACGAGCACAACTACGTGCACCGCATCGGCCGCACCGGCCGGGCCGGCCGCGCCGGGATCGCCGTCACCCTCGTCGACTGGGACGAGCTGGAGCGTTGGGCGATGATCGACAAAGCACTGGGTCTGGGCTGCCCGGTGCCGGCCGAGACCTACTCCAGCTCGCCGCATCTATACACCGAGTTGAACATTCCGGCCGATGCCGGCGGCAGCGTCGGCGGGGCCGGCTCCTCTGCGGTCGACCGCCACCAGCCCGACCCCGAGCGCCGGCGGTCGCGCACCATCCGACCCCGCAACCGGGTCCGGTCGCGACGGCGCACCCGCGGTGGCAAACCCGTGACCGGCCACGCCGGCACCGCCGGCGAGGCCGCCCCGCAGCCGCAGTCCGATGCCGTGCGCCACAGTCGCCGCCGGCGCCCGCACCGGGCAGCGCCGCCGGAAGTACTGGCCGCCGGCGCTAACTGAGCTGCCGGGCGGGGCATGGTCAGACCCGAACGCCGCACCACAGCCGATGTGGCGGCCGCTGTGGCGATCGCGGTCGTGGTGGCCACGGTCGCGGCCCTGATCTGGTGGACCAGCGACGCCCGGGCCACCATCAGCCGGCCGGCCACCCAACTGCCACCCCCGCCGGTACCGGCCCGGGCGGTGCCGGACGCGCTGCGTCAGCTTTGGACCGCCACCAGCACCGCCACCGCTCGGCCCGTGGTGGTGAGCGGCACGGTCGTCACCGGCGAGGGACGGGAGGTCGACGGCCGCGATCCGGCCACCGGCAAGGTGCGCTGGAGCTACTCGCGTGACAGCGACTTGTGCGCGGTGTCCTGGGTTTATCGCTACGCCGTCGCGGTGTATCGGGACGACCGTGGCTGCGGCCAGGTGAGCACCATCGACGCGACCACCGGGCGTCGCGGGCCGGCCCGCACCGGCTACGCCGACGACCACGTGCACGTCAGCTCCGACGGGACGACGGTTTTATCGGTGGGCGACACTCGACTGGAACTGTGGCGCTCGGACATGGTCCGGATGCTGTCCTACGGCGAGACCGACGCCCGGGTGAAACCCTCGGCGCGGGGGCTGCACAGCGGATGCACCCTGGTCTCGGCGGCGGCCAGCTCGTCAGCGGCCGCGGTGCTTGAGGCCTGCGGTCAGCAGACCGGTCTGCGGCTCGTCCTGCTGCGCCCGGGCAAGGAAGAGGACGAACCCGAGCAACGCGTTGTCCCGGAGCCGGGGATCGGCGCGGATTCCAATGCCCGCGTGCTGACCGTCTCGGACACCACCACGGCGGTATATCTGCCGTCCCCGACGCCCAGAGTCGAGGTGATCGACGAGACCGGCACCACGGTCGCCAGCACCCTGCTGCCGCACCCGGCCGCGCCGTCGACGGCGGTGTCGCGGCCCGGCAACCTGGTGAGCTGGTGGACGGGCGATGCCGTGATGGTGTTCGACGCGGCGAGCCTGACGTACCGCTACACCATTGCCGCGGCTGGGCCCGCCGTCCCGATCGGACCGGCCACGATCATGGCGGGCCGGCTGCTGGTCCCGGTCACCGGGGGCATGGGGGTCTACGACCCGGTCAGTGGCGCCAATGAGCGCTACCTGCCGGTCAGCCGGGGGCCTGCCAAATCGGCGGTGATCCCGGCCGTCTCCGGGACGCGGGTGTTCGAGCAACGCGACACCGTGGTGGTCGCTCTGGGTTGAACGGGTTTTACCGGGCGGTCTCGGCGCGGACCACCGCCGACGGGTCACCCGAACGTCAGAGCGGCACGGTGAACGTGGGTAGCGACCGGCCGGATTTCCAATGCTCGAGCAGCGCCAGCGCCAGCTCGCGGTAGGCCTGTGCGCCTTTGTTCTTGCGGGCGGCCAGCACCGACGCCCCCGACGCGGTGGCCTCGGCGAACCGCACCGTGCGCGGGATGGGCGGGGCCAGCACCGGCAGGTCGTAGCGGTCGGCGACATCAAGCAGGACGTCGCGGGTGTGGGTGGTGCGAGAGTCGTAGAGCGTGGGCAACGCACCCAGCAACCGCAGGCGGGGGTTGGTGATCTGCTGCACGTCGGCGACGGTACGCAGGAATTGGCCGACGCCGCGGTGCGCCAGGGTCTCGCACTGCAGCGGAACGATCACTTCGTCGGCGGCCGTCAACCCGTTGAGGGTCAGCACCCCCAGCGAGGGCGGGCAGTCGATGACGACGACGTCGAACTGCCCGGACAGCTTGTCCAGCGCGCGTTTGAGCGCGTACTCGCGGCCGGCGCGCATCAGCAGCATCGCCTCCGCACCGGCCAGGTCGATGTTGGCCGGGAGCAAAATCATGCCCTCCGCTGTGGTCACCAGCACCGCGGCCGGCTCGACCTCGCCGAGCAGCACTTCGTGCACCGATACCGGCAGCTTGTCCGGGTCGTGTCCCAGCGAGAACGTCAGACAGCCTTGCGGATCAAGGTCGACGAGCAGCACCCGCTGGCCCTCCGCCACCATCGCGGCACCCAGCGAGGCCACCGTCGTCGTCTTGGCCACCCCACCCTTTTGGTTGGCCACCGCCAGTATCCGGGTCTTCGTCACACCGACATCCTGGCACTTTCTCGTCCTGCCGCGAGCCAAGTAGCGAAGGTGCGGCACAATCGATCCGCATGGGCGTGCAGAACCACCGGCTGGTGTTGTTACGGCACGGAGAGACCGAGTGGTCGCAGTCCGGCCGGCACACCGGGCGCACCGAGCTGGAGTTGACCGCCACCGGGCGGAAACGGGCCCAAGCGGCCGCCGGGATCCTGAAGCGGTTGCAGCTCGACAACCCGACGGTGATCTGCAGCCCGCGTCGGCGCGCGCTGGCCACCGCCGAGTTGGCCGGGCTGCTTGTCGACGAGGTAACCGAGCTGATTGCCGAATGGGACTACGGCTCCTACGAGGGGTTGACCACGGAGCAGGTCCGGCAATCGGTGCCCGACTGGCTGGTGTGGACGCACGGGTGCCCCGGCGGGGAAAGCGTGGCCCAGGTCCGCGATCGCGCCGATGAAGCCATCGGGGTGGGGTTGCGGCACATGCGATCACGCGACGTGGTGTTCGTCGGCCACGGCCATTTCTCCCGCGCGGTGATCGCCCGCTGGCTCCAGCTGGCGCTGGCCGAGGGGCTGCGCTTCAGCATGGCGGCCGGGTCGATCGCGGTGTGTGGTTTCGAGCATGGGGCGCATCAATTGGTCGCGCTCGGGCTGGCCGGCTGCCCGGATCCGGTTGCACCAGGGTGACCGGTGATACGGGGGCGGGGTCCGTGGAACCGCCGTTCACGCTGTGCGGGCCAGACGGGACCCTGATCGCCGACCGCGTGACGGCCTGTTATTCCGAGGTCACCGCCGCCCAATCAGCGCTGCGGTCTACCAGGGTGCCGATGCTGGTGGGCGCGTTACCGTTCGACGTGACCAGACCGGTCGCGTTGATGGTGCCCGACGCCGTGCGGCGCACCGGCGGGCCGCCTGACTGGCCGGACGCGCCCTTGCCGGCGACGCGTATCGCCGCGGCGTTACCCCCGCCCGAGCAGCACCGCATCCGGATCTGCCAGGCACGGGATCAGCTGGCGGCGACCGATTCCGGGTTGCGTAAAGTAGTGCTCGCTCGCGCGTTACGGCTGCTCGCCGACGGCCCGTTGGACGGCCGGATCATCTTGCGCCGGCTGCTCACCACCGATCCGGCCGCTTTCGGGTATCTGGTGGACCTGTCGGCGGCCGGCCCAGGCTATTCGGGTAGCGCCCTGGTCGGCGCCAGTCCGGAGCTGCTGGTCGCCCGCCAGGGCGACCGGGTGACGTGCCAGCCGTTCGCCGGTTCGGCGCCACGCGCTGACGACCCTGAGCTTGATGTCGCCATTGGTGCCGCTTTGGCCGCGTCGACCAAGAATCGCCGCGAACACCAACTGGTCGTGGACGCCATGCATGACGTCCTGCGCCCACTGTGCACCCGGCTGACGATCGCGCCCAGGCCCCAATTGCGCCGCACCGCGGCGCTGTGGCATCTGTGCACACCGATCACCGGTCTGTTACGTGACACTTCCACCACCGCAATGGATCTGGCGTTGGCACTGCATCCGACCCCGGCGGTCGGCGGTGTCCCGGCGGATGCCGCGTCCGGGCTCATCGCCGCGCTGGAAGGCGACCGTGGTTTCTACGCCGGAGCGGTTGGCTGGTGCGACATGCGGGGAGATGGCCGGTGGGTAGTATCCATCCGCTGCGCGCAACTGTCGGCCGACCGCCGCAGCGCGCTCGCCCATGCCGGCGGCGGCATCGTCGCCGAATCCGACCCTGATGAGGAAATTGACGAGACAACAACGAAATTCGCGACGATATTGACCGCCCTGGGAGTAGCGCAGGAGGTGCACACATCAGCCAGGCCGTACCGCACCCGTCGATGACTGCCGCCGGACGGCGCGATTCGGTGAAGGCTGAGCGAGCGCAGCACCTATCGGCGTGTGATCAGCGAAACACAAATCCACGCAGCACGTTTGGGGCAGTCCGAGGATGAACAAGCACAGCCGCTGCGCAACTGAATCGGCGAATCAGCGCTCGGCTCTCCGCGAGCGATTGGCGAAGCCGGCCAGATCGTGTTGCTCGCCGCTGGCCGCCCAGCGCACTGCGGGCGGGCTGAAGAGCAACGCCAACACCGCCACCACCATGATCCCCGCCGGGATCGCGAACTCCGGCCGGTGCGAGTCCACCGCGAGATGCCAGGTGACGGGCAGCAGAAGCAACTGCGTGAAAACCGCCGGCCCACGTCCCCAACGCTTGCCGGCCAACAGCCCGCATCCGGCGGCAAATACCCCGGCACCGGCCAGAACGAACCACACCGCGGTGCCGAAACCGTTGACCAGGCGCTGGTCGGCTCCGGCCAAGCCACGCACAACCAGAGCCGCGGCGACCCCCAGTGCGGCCATGCCCTGTACCGCGACGATCAGTCCCGCCCCGCGTACCGTGGCCGGAACAATCACGCCACCAGCGTAGCCTCCTCCCCGGGTCGCTCCACGACCCGCATCGTCGCCGGGCCCACCCCAACCGCCCGCTCCTCCCCGGGTCGCTCCACGACCCGCATCGTCGCCGGGCCCACCCCAACCGCCCGCTCCTCCCCGGGTCGCTCCACGACCCGCATCGTCGCCGGGCCCACCCCAACCGCCCGCTCCTCCCCGGGTCGCTCCACGACCCGCATCGTCGCCGGGCCTAAGCTCGGGCGTCATGCGCGCCGTGCTGATCGTCAACCCCACCGCCACCTCCACCACCCCGGCCGGTCGTGACCTGCTCGCGCATGCGCTGCGAAGCCGCCTCGAACTCACCGTCGAGCACACCGGCTACCGTGGTCACGGAGGGGAAATAGCGCGTGCGGCCGCCAAGGACGGAGTCGATCTCGTCGTCGTGCATGGCGGTGACGGCACGGTAAGCAACGTGGTGAACGGCCTGCTCGGCCCGCCCGGCCCGCTACCGAGAGGCCACGTTCCGGCGGTAGCGATAGTGCCGGGCGGGTCAGCGAACGCTCTGGCCAGATCGCTGGGCATCCCGCCCGACCCGATCGACGCCACCAACCAGCTGCTTAGCCTTCTCGACGCCTACGAACGCCGCCAGGAGTGGCGGCGCATCGGGCTGATCGACTGCGGCGAACGCTGGGCCGTGCTCAATGCCGGCATGGGTGTCGACGCCGAGGTGGTGGCGGCGGTCGAGGCGCAACGCGATAAGGGTGTCAAGGTCACCCCGTTGCGCTACTGGCGGGTGGCGGTGCCCATCACCATGGCCTACGCGCGCCGCGAGCCGAGACTGACGCTGCAGTTGCCTGATCGCGAGCCCATCCCGGGCGTGCACTTCGTTTGGGTGTCCAACACCAGCCCGTGGACTTACAGCAACAACCGTCCGATGGTGACCAATCCGGGCTGCAGCTTCGACACGGGTTTGGGAGTGTTCGCGCTCACCAGCATGAAGGCGATCCCTACGCTGCGGCTGCTCCGCCAGATGCTGTCGAAGCGGCCCAAGTTACAGGCCAAACAGCTCATCCGCGACGATGATGTGGCCTGCCTGCGGGTCACTTCGGCCGGGGCTCCGATCGCCAGCCAGTTCGACGGAGATTACCTCGGCGTGCGCGAAACCATGACGTTCCGGGCGGTTCCCAATGCCCTGGCGGTGGTCGCCCCACCCACGAAAACCCGTTCTGAGCTGCGGTGATCGAACCTACTAGGCCGGCTCAGGGGGCAACTGCGGGCTCAGCCTGGGGCACCGGGGTACGGGTTGCGGAAACGAATCATCAAAGTGAGATTTCCCACGTGTTAACGTGCACTATTGACATCCGTCGAGCCTGTGACACGATCGAACAGGTCGCACGTAACGGTAGCGAAACCTTTTTCGTGCAGGTAACAGCCGAAGAAAACGCCAGTGCGCTGTGCTGCGCACATAGTAAGGAGTAACGACGTATGGATTGGCGCCACAGGGCGGTCTGCCGCGACGAGGATCCGGAGCTGTTCTTCCCGGTCGGAAACAGCGGCCCGGCGCTCGCGCAGATCGCTGAAGCGAAACTGGTCTGTGCCCGGTGCCCGGTGACCACAGAGTGCCTCACCTGGGCGCTGAACACGGGCCAGGACTCCGGCGTCTGGGGCGGAATGAGTGAAGACGAGCGGCGCGCACTGAAGCGTCGCAATGTCCGGACAACGGCGCGCAGCGGAGTCTGACCTCACCACGGCATTTGCGCATAGTGCGGCCCCGGCAGTCGCCGGGGCCGCACTATGCGCCTTTGCACCGTCATTGGGTCGGCCTGGAGCGGCGGCCGATCGGAACCCGCAACACCACGTCGGTACCGCCCGCAGGGGCGGCCTGCATGTGCAGTGTGCCGTCCAGTTCGGCCGATACCAGCGTCCGGACAATCTGCAGGCCCAAGCGATCGGACCGTTCCAGATTGAAGCCCTCAGGCAGGCCGCGCCCATTGTCGTGGACCACCACGTCCAGCCAACGTGCCGAGCGCTCCGCGCGGATCGTCACCTGCCCGTGGTCGGCCTCGGGCTTGAACGCATGCTCGATGGCGTTTTGCACGAGTTCGGCGATCACCATCATCAGTGCCGTCGCGCGGTCGGAGTCCAGGACACCGAGCGCACCGACCCGACTGATCCGGATCGGCGAGTCCACACACGCCACGTCGTTCATGATCGGCAAGATCCGATCGATCACCTCATCGAGGTTCACCTGCTCGTCCACCGACGTCGACAGCGCGTCGTGCACCAAGGCGATCGATGACACCCGGCGCACCGACTGCAGTAATGCCTCCCGTCCTTCGGCGTTGGTCAGCCGGCGCGCCTGCAGGCGCAACAGCGCCGCCACCGTTTGCAGGTTGTTCTTGACGCGGTGATGAATTTCCCGGATCGTGGCGTCCTTCGACATGAGCGCGCGATCGCGGCGCTTCACCTCGGTGACATCACGGACCAGCACCGCTGCACCTGCCGCCGAGCCATGCACCACCAGCGGGAGTGTGCGCAGCAGCACCGTAGCACCACCGGCGTCGACCTCCATCCGCATGCTTGCCCCCCCGGTAAGTGAGTCGCGCACGTGCTCGGCCATTTCCTGCGCCTCGAACGGGTCGGATATCAGCGGCCGGGTGACCTCAATAAGGTTGTGACCCTCCAATTCCGAGGTTAGGCCCATCCGGTGGTAGGCCGATAGCGCATTCGGGCTGGCATAGGAGACGACACCGTCTACATTAAGGCGGATAAAGCCGTCTCCGGCCCGGGGACTGGATCGTGCCATGGCGACGTCACCCACGTTGGGAAAGGTGCCCTCCGACAGCATGTGGACCAGATCCGCGGCGCAGTCCAGGTAGGCGGTTTCCAGCGGGCTGGATTTGCGGGTCGCGGTCAGAGCGGTTTGACGTGTCAGCACCGCGACTACCCGTTCGCCGTAGCGCACCGGCACGGCTTCTACGTTCAGGCCTTTCTGCTGCCACGAAAAGTGTTGGACCGCATTATTTTCTCTTCCTATCGTGCCCGATTCGAACGCGGCTGCCACCAGCGGCAGGCGGTCAGCGGCAACCACCGTGCCCACCGCGTCGGTCAGCAGGACGGTAGCCGCGGTGTTGGGGCGGCATTGCGCTACGCAGACCAACGCGCCATCATCGCGGCGAACCCACATCAAATAATCGGCGAACGAAAAGTCGGCCAGCAGCTGCCACTCCCCGACCACGGCGTGCAAGTGGTCGACGGCATTCCCCGGCAGCACGGTGTGTTCAGCAAGCAGGTCACCCAGAGTCGACATCTGCTACCTCCGGGCCGATCCCGGACGGCCGGCACAGAAAATCAACGGCTTAACTGATCACCGCTATTAGGTCGCCGGCCTGGATGACATCGCCCACCGAGACATTCACCTTGCTGACCGTGCCGGCGACTTCGGCGATGACGGGTATTTCCATCTTCATCGACTCCAGCAACACCAGAGTGTCACCCTCCCCGATCCGGTCGCCCTCGTTGACCACGACCTCGAGCACACTGGCCACGATCTCCGCGCGGACGTCCTCAGCCATCATCACCTCATTCATCCCCGAGTCGATGCTTGGGTAATTCTGTCGCTCCATCGAACCACAATCGGCGGCTGATCGGTGAGCATCGACTCTGCTGCGGGTGGCGTGGCTCAGGACTGTGAAGAGCCACACGTCGCCCCGACTAGCAGCAGAATAAGCGAACCCCAAGATTAGTAAGTGAATCTATAGAATCCGATTTGTGATCGTGTCGTCTTACAGCTGTGATTTCTGAGCAGAATCGTTACCACAGTGATTTAAGTGTGTGAAGCACTCTTCGTTCGTTGCTTGCGTGAGAGGAGTCTCCCTTGTCCGTGAACATGTTTACGGTCGTTAAGAATCGGGGGTCGTTGGCCCGGGCGACCGCCGGTGCGGGGCTCGCATTGGCGGCACTAGGCGTGATCGGGCTCGGCAGCGGGGTCGCCGGAGCCTCCCCCCAGCAGCCGGTGCTCGTCGACGATCCCGCTCCCGTCGCGCCGAACCCCGCCGCGGGCGTAAGTGCCGCCAACGCGATCTTCGGCGAGCTCGATTCTCTCCTCAATCAGGTGTTCCCCGGCCTCGGCCCGATCTTCATGCCCGCCGCCTCCGGTGCCAATCCCTTGACTCCCGGCTCTACCGGTCCGCTGTTGCCGGGGCAAACCCCGGCGCTGCCGGGGCAGGGCCCGCTGTTGCCGGGACAGAATCCCGCATCACCGGGCTACCTCAGCCCGAATACGTCGGTGACCACCAGCCCGGTGGTGTAGTCGATCCCGGGTACCGCCGGCCTCGTGAGAGACTCCCGTGAGAGACTGACGTAGCGTCAGGTCCTGCAGGGAGGAGCAGTCATGGCCAAGCGTGGCCGCAAGAAACGCGACCGCAAGTACAGCAAGGCCAACCACGGCAAACGTCCCAACGCTTCGTAGCAACGGCCGCGCTGAGGGATTAGAAGGGCTGCCGGTCACGAATTATGGTGGTCCGGCGGATCTCCAGCCGCAGCCGCTCGCGCAGCCGTTCGGGGGCTTTCTCGCCGCTGCATTTCTTGCTGATCAGCGCCTTGATCCGCTCCTCAAGCCCGTAGTACCGCAGGCATTCGGGGCAGTCCTCCAAGTGCTGTCGCAGCTTCTTTCGGGTGTCGGGTGTGCATTCCCCGTCCAGCAGGGTCCAGATCTCGGCGATCACCTGCCTGCAGTCGAGGGTGAATTCGCTGCCGCCGACATGACCCGGATGGTCAGCGGGGTTGCGCCCACACGAAAACTCGGTCATGGCGACACCTCCTCGGGTGCTTGATCCCCCGCGGGTGAAGCCCCGCTCCTTGGCCACATTGGCCAACAGGCCGCGCAACTGGCGCCGGCCACGGTGCAGCCGCGACATCACCGTCCCGATCGGCGTATCCATGATCTCGGCGATCTCCTTGTACGGGAAGCCCTCGACGTCGGCGTAATAGACCGCCATGCGGAACTCTTCCGGCAATGCCTGCAACGCCTCAATGATCTCGGTGTCCGGCAACGCCTCGAGGGCCTCGATTTCGGCCGAACGCAAACCGGTGGAGGAGTGTTCGGCCGTGGACGCCAACTGCCAATCGGTGATCTCCTCGGTCGGATACTCCGGTGGTTGGCGCTGCTTCTTGCGGTAGCTATTGATGTAGGTGTTGGTCAAAATCCGATACAGCCACGCCTTGAGGTTGGTGCCCTGCTTAAAGGACCGGAAACCCGCATAGGCCTTCACCATGGTCTCCTGAAGCAGATCTTCGGCGTCGGCCGGATTGCGCGTCATCCGCAACGCGCCGCCGTAGAGCTGGTCCAGCAACGGAATCGCGTCACGCTCGAAACGCGCCGTCAGCTGTTCGTCGGTTTCCTCGGCGCCGGCGGGCTCCGGACCCTCCGCCACCTCGGGCCCAGTCGCGCCATCGACATCGGCCATGGTGAGTAACACAGTCCCTTCCGCCGCAGTGCCACCGGACGGCTCCGATGCCAACACCGGGCCCTCAAGGCAATGCGTCAACGGCTTCCCGTCCAGCAGACTCATCGCCGCCGACACCAGACTTCCCTCCTCACCAATCTAGAGGCCGCCACCGTGGCCGTCTGCTGCGGCCCGGGGCAGGCACGCCAGATCGCCTCAGTCAACCGTCTACACCGGCCCGCTATTTCCGGCGCGGTATCCGGCCTCACCCGGCGCCGGGCCACGCCGGCGGTGCAACCGGGCATAACGCTAGGGTGACGGCCATGTCGCTTTCCGGCAAGACCATGTTCATTTCGGGTGCCAGCCGTGGGATCGGCCTGGCCATCGCCAAGCGGGTGGCGCGCGACGGAGCCAATATCGCGTTGCTCGCAAAGACCGCCGAACCACACCCAAAGTTGCCGGGAACCGTCTACACCGCGGCCCGGGAGATCGAGGAGGCCGGCGGGCAGGCACTGCCGATCGTCGGTGACGTCCGCGACGCCGACTCGGTGGATTCCGCGGTGGCGCGCACCGTCGAACAGTTCGGCGGTATCGATATCTGCGTCAACAACGCGTCGGCGATCAACCTTGGCTCCATTACCGAAGTACCGTTGAAGCGCTTCGACCTGATGAACGGCATTCAGGTGCGTGGCACCTATGCGGTGTCGCGGGCGTGCATTCCACACCTGAAAGGCCGGGAGAACCCGCACATCCTGACGCTCTCCCCGCCGGTGCGGCTGGAGCCCAAATGGCTCCGGCCCACGGCGTACCTGATGGCCAAGTTCGGGATGACGTTGTGCGCGCTAGCGATCGCCGAGGAGATGCGCGCCGACGGCATCGCCTCCAACACCTTGTGGCCGCGCACCCTGGTCGCCACCGCCGCGGTGCGAAACCTCCTGGGCGGCGATGAGGCGATGGCGAAAGCCCGTAAACCCGAGGTGTACGCCGACGCCGCCTACGTCATCCTCAACAAGCCCGCCCGCGACTTCACCGGCAACTCGCTGCTGTGCGAGGACGTGCTGCTGGAGTCGGGGGTGACCGACTTGTCGGTATATGACGTGGTGCCCGGCGCCGAGCTCGTCGTCGACCTGTGGGTGGACTCCGTCAATCCTCCGGGCTACCTCCGACCGTAATGCCGGCCGTAATGCTGCCGTAATGCGCCCTTCTCCGCCGCCCAACGGACACCGGGTTTCCCCCGCCGTCGCCCTCCGCGCACGCCGGCGCGCTGCTGCCGCTACAGCAGTGTCGGCGACTCGCGCCGTGGGCCGACCGGCTCGATCAACTCGGGACCGTTGTTGCGCACGTTGTTGACCAGCGTGGCGACCTCACGTATCCGGACACCGCTGACTTCGGGCGGGCGGACCAGCAGCTCGGTATCCGGTGGGGCGTCGGGGTCCAGCCAGCGATCCCAGTCACCCTCGGGCACCAGCAACGGCATTCGATCATGGATCCCGGCGAGTTCACCGACCGCGCCGGTGGTGATAATGGCGCAGCTCAGCAACGGGGGGGCGGCGGGGGCCGGCCGCCACACCGACCACAGGCCCGCCACGAACAGCGGCTCGCCGTCCTCGCGGTAGATGTAAAACGGCGTCTTGCGCCGCTTCATACCGCTGGGCAGGTCATTTGCGACACGCCACTCGTAGAAGCCGTCCATCGGAACCAGGCAGCGCCTGGATTGAGCGCTCGACCGGAACGCGGGCGAGGTAATGATCTTGTCCGCGCGGGCGTTGATCAGCTGCGGCCGCTGGCCCTCGAGCCCGCCGGCGGGACCCGGCTTCGCCCACGGTGGCACCAGCCCCCACCGCATCGCCCGAACGCGCCGGGTCGGCTGATCGCCGGGTTGGCCGTGCCGGCTCACCACGACCGCGATGGTGGCCGTCGGGGCCACGTTGTAGTTCGGGCCTCCGGCAACCCCGTGGCCGGTGGCCTCGTCAATCGCGGTGATCTTCTCGGCCAGCTGCGCCGGGTCGATGGTCACCGCAAATCGACCGCACACCCCTCCATGATCTCAGGACAAGCGATGATGGACGAGTGACGACCTGGACGGCCCCGTGCCCATCGGGACCGGTGCACGCGACCCTGTCCGTGCCCGGCTCGAAATCCCAGACCAACCGGGCGCTGGTGCTCTCGGCGTTGGCGGCCACGCAGGGTCAGGGTCCCTCGACCATCAGCGGTGCCCTGCGCAGCCGCGACACCGACCTGATGATCGCAGCGCTGCGCACCCTGGGTCTGCGGGTCGACGCGGCCGGATCCGAACTGCTGGTCCGCGGCCGAATCGCGGTGCCCCCGAACGCCCGCGTCGAGTGCGGTCTGGCCGGCACGGTGTTGCGTTTTGTCCCGCCGCTGGCCGCGCTGGGTGCCGCGCCGGTCGCCTTCGACGGTGACGAGCAAGCCCGGGCCCGCCCGATCACACCGCTGCTGGACGCGTTGCGCGGTCTCGGCGTCGACGTCGATGGCGCGGGTCTGCCGTTTCGGGTGCGCGGCCGCGGATCGGTGCCCGGCGGCACCGCGGTAATCGACGCCTCGGCGTCCTCGCAGTTCGTCTCCGGCCTGCTGCTGTGCGGGGCCGCATTCGTCGAGGGGCTCACCGTGCGGCACATCGGTCCGGAACTGCCCTCGGCACCTCATATCGCGATGACGGTGGCCATGCTGCGCCAAGCCGGGGTCGACATCGACGACTCGGTCCCCGATCGCTGGGCGGTGCGGCCGGGCACGGTGGCGGCCCGGCACTGGGCCGTGGAACCGGATCTGTCCAACACCGTTCCGTTCCTGGCGGCCGCCGTGGTCAGCGGCGGCACGGTACGCATCACCGGTTGGCCGCAGCGCAGCACCCAACCCACCGATACCGTTCTGGGTCTCCTGAGACGGCTGAACTCCGTTGTCATTCACACCGATTCGTTCCTCGAACTTCGCGGATCAGCGAGCTACGGCGGCCTCGACGCCGACCTGCACGATGTCGGTGAGCTGACACCGGCACTGGCGGCGCTGGCGGCACTGGCCGACCCGGGGTCGGTGTCACGGCTCACCGGGATCGCGCATTTGCGCGGCCACGAGACCGACCGGCTGGCCGCGCTGAGCACCGAGATCAACCGGCTGGGCGGCGACTGCCGGCAGACACCCGACGGTCTGGTGATCACCGCGACACCGCTGCGGCCGGGCGTCTGGCACTCGTATGCCGATCACCGGATGGCGATGGCCGGCGCGATCGTCGGGCTTCGGGTCGCCGGGGTCGAGGTGGACGACATCGCCACCACGGCCAAGACACTGCCCCAGTTTCCGCGGCTCTGGGCGGACATGGCGGGTCAGGGGCCCGGCGGGTGAGGCTCGGCGACTACGACGAGTCCGACGTCAAGATCCGCTCAGGTAGAGGATCGCGGCCGCGGACCAAGACCCGCCCCCGCCATGCCAACGCCAGAACGGCCATGGTGGTCAGCGTCGATCGGGGCCGCTGGGGCTGCGTGCTCGACGGGGATCCGCAGCGCCGGGTGACCGCGATGCGGGCTCGCGAGCTGGGCCGGACGCCAATCGTCGTCGGCGACGACGTCGACCTGGTCGGCGACCTGTCCGGGCGTCCGCACACCCTGGCCCGCATTGTCCGTCGGGGGCCGCGGCGAACGGTGTTGCGGCGCACGGCCGATGACACCGACCCCACCGAGCGCGTGGTGGTGGCCAACGCGGACCAGCTGCTGATCGTGGTGGCATTGGCCGACCCGCCGCCGCGCACCGGGCTGGTGGACCGGGCATTGATAGCCGCCTACGCCGGCGGGCTGACCCCGATCTTGTGCCTGACCAAGACCGACCTCGCCCCACCGGAACCGTTCGCCGCGCAGTTCACCGGCCTGGATCTGACCATCGTCACCGCAGGGCGCGACGACCCGCTTGATGCCGTCGCTCCCTTGTTGACCGGGAAAGTGACCGTGTTGCTGGGACATTCCGGAGTGGGCAAATCGACATTGGTGAATCGTCTTGTGCCACAGGCAGATCGAACTGTCGGTGAGGTCACCGAGTTCGGAAAGGGGCGGCACACGTCGGCGCAGTCGGTGGCGCTGCCGTTTCCCGATTCCGGTTGGGTGATCGACACCCCCGGCGTGCGCTCGTTCGGATTGGCGCACATCAAGCCCGACGACGTGCTCCTGGCGTTTTCCGATCTGGCCACGACCATCGAGGACTGCCCGCGCGGCTGCGGACACCTGGGTCCGCCAGCCGACCCCGAGTGCGCCCTGGATCGCCTGACCTCGCCGGCGCAAGCTCGTCGGGTGGCCGCCGCCCGGCGGCTGCTGGCCGTGCTGCGGGAAACGTAGCGTGGGCCGACCGCGATCACCTAAGCCGCTAGGCCGCACGGCCGGCGCGTGCTGCCCGGTGGCGTGGCATCAACCGCCTTGGCCCGCTTGTTGCGTCGCCAGGCCCGCACGGTTGCGATCGCGGTCTTAAGGCCACGCCGGCGGCCGGTTGCCGGATCGGTGCCCGCCACCAAAGCGGGTTCCAACTCGGCGAACATCCGCTCGCTGCGGGTCTCGGGCGCATCGTCGGCAGTGGCGCGCAGATATTTGTCCGGCAGCGACAGCTTGGCAATCGTCCGCCACGCCTTCGCGTACTGCAGCAAGAACGGGCCCGTGGTGTAGGGCAGATCGTATTTGTCGCAGACCTCGCGCACCCGTACCGAGATCTCGGCCAGCCGGTTGCTGGGCAGATCGGGATACAGGTGGTGCTCAATCTGATGGCACAGGTTGCCGCTCATGAACCGCATCACCGGCCCGGCGTTGAAGTTGGCACTGCCCAGCATCTGCCGCAAATACCACCGGCCCTTGGTCTCTCCGGCCATGTCGGTCTTGGTGAATTTCTCGGCGCCGTCGGGAAAATGCCCGCAGAAGATCACGGCGTTGGACCATACGTTGCGGATCACGTTGGCCAGCGCGTTGGCCTTCAGCGTCGATTTGAAGGTCGCGCCCGGTGAGAGCCCGGTGAGCGCCGGGAAGGCGACATAGTCCTTGAACAGCTGGCGACCGGCTTTGCGTGCGAACAACCGCAACCGGGCCCGGGTGTCCTCGGGGGCGGCCCGGCCCTTGAAAACCTTGCCGAGCTCCACGTGCTGCAACGCCACTCCCCACTCGAAGCCGATCGCCAGGATGGTGTTAAACAGTAGGTTGAACAGGTGGTGTCGCTTCCAGCGTTGATCACGGGTGACCCGCAGCAGGCCGTAGCCCACGTCGTCGTCCATGCCCAGGATGTTGGTGTATTTGTGGTGCACGAAGTTATGGCTGTAGCGCCAGTGCTTGGATGCCCCGAGGTTGTCCCACTCCCAGGTCGAGGAGTGAATCTCCGGGTCGTTCATCCAGTCCCACTGGCCGTGCATGACGTTGTGGCCGATCTCCATGTTCTCGATGATCTTGGCCACGCCCAGGGTGACGGCGCCCGCCCACCACGCCAGCCGCCGCGAGCCGGCGGTCAACAACACCCGCCCGGTCACCTCCAGCGCACGCTGCGCGGCGATGGTACGGCGAATGTAGCGGGCGTCGCGTTGGCCCCGGGAATCTTCGATGTCGCGGCGGATCGCGTCCAGCTCGGCGGCCAGGCTGTCGATGTCGGCGTCGGTCAGGCGCGTGTATTCGTCCACATCGGTGATCGCCATCTGTCGCCTTCCGGGTCGGTAGTCACTGACCTACGCTATCGTAACCTACGAAAGCGTAGGTTACCAGGGAGTAATCGTTAGATGTCGAGCACGCAATCGCCGGATGCGGCCGAGACGCAGGTCTGAATCCGGGTGCCGGGCTCGTGTTCGACACCGGTCCGCAGATCACGCACGTGGCCCTCCAGCAGCGAAACCACGCACGACTGGCAGATACCCATCCGGCAGCCGAACGGCATCTGCACACCGGCCCGCTCACCGGCGTCCATCAGCGACGTCGCGGCATCGGCGGCCGTGCTCTTGCCGCTTTGCGCAAAGGTGACCGTGCCGCCCACCCCGGCCGGGGCCGCCCGCGACACCGCAAACCGCTCCACGTGGAGCCGTTCGGCGATTCCCGCCGACGACCAGACCTGCTCGGCCCGGTGCAGCATGCCCTCCGGCCCGCAGGCCCAGGTCTGGCGTTCGGACCAATCGGGCACCTCGTCGGACAGCCGGGCAAGGTCGAGTCGGCCCTCGGTGCGGGTGGTGCGGATCCGCAACCGGTAACCGGGGTGGCTGCGAGCCAGTTCGCCCAGTTCGTCGGCAAACATGACATCCGCCGCGGTAGGCACCGAGTGCAGGTGCGCGATGTCGGTGATCTGGTTACGGCGCACCAACGTCCGCAGCATCGACATCACCGGCGTGATCCCGGATCCCGCGGTGATGAACAGGATCGCCGGCGGCGCCGGATCGGGCAGCACGAAATTGCCCTGCGGGGCGGCCAGACGCACGATCGTGCCGGGTTCAACCCCACCCACCAGATGCGCCGACAGAAACCCTTCCGGCATCGCTTTGACCGTGATGGTCACGGTGCGCGATCGCCGGCGGGCACCGGCGGTCACCGGACTCGACGTCAGCGAATACGACCGCCACCACCAGCGCCCGTCCACCAGCAGGCCGATCCCGATGTACTGGCCCGGCTGGTAGTCGAAGCTAAAACCCCATCCCGGTTTGATGACCAGAGTTGCAGAATCGGCTGTCTCGCGGCGGACTTCCAGCACGCGGCCCCGCAACTCCCGCGCCGACCATAGCGGATTGAGCAAATGCAGGTAGTCGTCGGGCAACAGCGGGGTGGTGATGCGGGTGCCGAGCTTGCGCAGCACGTTCCATCCCGGATGGCGGTCCGCGCCGACGACGGTGGGCGGCTTGGTGTCGACGAGGTTGGCGGTAACCTTGGCAGTCACCTTGGTCGTTTTCATGTTCCTGGGAAACGTGTTCGTGACAAAGCTCCTTGCGATGGGCCCGGAAGTCAACCATCCTCGACGAACCTACGGTACCGTAACTTGCTCTGGTAGGGCAATCGTCGGCAGATCGATCGGGGTTACAGCAGGTCAAGCAGAAACGGCAGCTCCTGGGTGGCGTACCACGCCAGATCGTGGTCCTGGGCGTCACCGACGAGGAGTTCCGCGTCCTCGTCACCGAGATCGGCCGCGTCGATGACCGCTCGCGCGGCCACCACGTCCGCCTCGGCGTCAGCAGTGTCGACGAACACGGCGATGACCCGGGTGATCGCCACGGGAGCCGCCAGCCTGACGACGGCGGCGTCGAGGTCGGGGCGCGAGGTGACGTCGTCCACGTCGGCGACCACCACCGCGCGCCGCGGCGGCAACTCGTCAGGCGTGTCGGTGGCAAGCAGCCGCAGCGAGGCCAGCGCCGCCTCCCGCAGCGCCACCTCGGCGAGCTCGTCATCGTCACCCTCGAGGTACGCCTCGCGCAACGCCGGCGTCACCGCGAACGCGGTGCCGCCGGGCGGCCATAGCGACTCGTCGGCGACAAAACGCTGAAGCATGGCCAGGGTGGCCGGAATGTAGACCCGCGTCACGAGACGCCAACCCGGATGCCCGCCGGCACGCCTCAAGCCCCGATCAGCGTGGCCACGTAATCATCGACATAGGTCGACAACTCGCGAGGCGGGCGCTGGTAGTTGCCGCTCACCACCGGATGCGCGGGCAGCTCGACCCTCGGCTTCTCGACATCGTGATAGTCGATACTGGACAGCAGGTGCGCCATCATGTTCAGCCGGGCGTGCTTTTTGATATCGGAGTCGACGAGATACCAGGGGCTTGCCGGAATGTCGGTATGCACCATCATCTCGTCCTTGGCCCGCGAGTAATCCTCCCACCGATACACCGACTCCAGGTCCATGGCGGTGAGTTTCCATTGCCGCACAGGGTCATTCATGCGTGCTTTGAACCGTCGCAGCTGCTCTTGCTGGGACACCGAAAACCAATACTTCCGCAGGAGAATCCCGTCGTCGATGAGCATCTGCTCGAAGATCGGCGTCTGGCGCAGGAACAGTACGTATTCCTTCGGGGTGCAGAATCCCATGACTTTCTCGACACCGGAGCGGTTGTACCACGACCGGTCGAAAAGTACCATTTCCCCTTTGGCCGGCAGATGCGCGATATATCGCTGGTAGTACCACTGGCCACGTTCTCGATCGGTCGGGGCGGGCAGTGCCGCGATCCGCACCACCCGCGGGTTGAGGTACTGGGTAATCCGCTTGATCGTACCCCCCTTGCCCGCGCCATCACGACCTTCGAAGATCACCACGATGCGCGCTCCACAATGGCGCACCCACTCTTGCAGTTTGACGAATTCTGTTTGTAGCCGGAACAATTCGGCTTTATAGACGTGGTTGGGGAGCTTACGCGCCATCGGCCCGGTGCCGTCCGCCTCGGTTGCGGCGCTGTTTTTACCGGCCTTGCTCACCAGCCAATGCTATGTCAGCGTCCCGGCCCGGGTAGCCCGATTACCGGGCCGCTTCCAGCAGTTCGTCAAGTGATTCGCCGAGCAGCGTCGGCAGCACATCGACATCGCTCATCGCCTCACGGTCGGCGTTGATCCCGAAATACAGCATGCCGTCATAGGACGTCACACCGACGGCCAGCACCTGGTTGTTCAGCAGTGGGGGCACCGGGTACGTCTCCAGCAGCCTGGCGCCGGCGACAAACATCTGCGATTGGGTACCGGGCGCGTTGGTGATCAGCAGGTTGAACAACCGCGAGGAAAAACCGCTGGCGACCCGAATGCCCATGGCGTGCAGGGTGGGTGGGACAAAGCCCGGCATCGTCAAAATGGTGCGCGCGTCGATCAGGCTGGGGGCCGTCGGGTGCGTTTCGGTGGCGTGGGCGATCTGCGAAAGCCGCACCACCGCGTTACCCTCCCCCGCCGGCAGGTCGACAAGGAACGGTGCCACCTGGCCGATCGCCCCACCGCGGCGGCCCGAATCGGAATGATCGTCCGGGTAGACCGGCATCGGTGCCATCGCGCGGATCGTCGCGGTCGGCGCCAGCGGCTCACCGCGCAACAGCAGCCAGTTGCGCAATGCACCGGTAATCACCGCCAGCACCACGTCGTTGACGTCGCAGTGGTAGCGGGCCCGCACGGTCCGGTAATCGTCCAGGCGCCCGCGGGCAACCGTGAAACGCCGGTGGCGGGAGACCGGGGCATTAAGCGGGCTGCTGGGCGCGGCGCCCCGGGCCCAGGTGCGCGCCATCTCGAGGAGCCGCCGACCGGGGCGCACAACGTGCCCGGAATTCGTTGCCAGGCCCGCAAGTGCGGAACCTGTGGCGTGCAGCTGAGCCCGCGGGCCGGATATCCAGTCACCGATCGCGCCCAGGAGCAGCCGCGTGCCGCTGGGGTCGCGCTCCGGTACCCAGATGTCTTCGGGGAACGATCGCGGGTGTCGCGTCCGATCGGCGATGACATGCTCGAGCGCCACCGCGCCCGCCCCGGCGACCAGTGCCTGATGGGACTTGATGTAGAGCGCGATGCGATTGTCGGCGAGGCCTTCGACCAGGTACATCTCCCACAGCGGCCGGGATTTGTCCAGCGGCCGCGCGGCCAGCCGCCCGACCAGCTCATGCAGTTGCTCGTCGCTGCCCGGCGACGGCAACGCTGACCGGCGGACATGGTAGGTGATGTCGAAATCGCGATCATCGACCCACACCGGCCTGCCCAGGCCCATCGTCACTTCGCGGACTTTCCGGCGATACCGCGGCACCTGCGGCAGCCGCTTTTCGACGGTGTCCAGCAAGGTCTCATAGCTCAACCCGGCACGCGGCCGGCGCAAAATCCACACCGACCCGAGATACCTTGGGGTGGCGGTGTTCTCCAACCGGTAGAAGGCGGCGTCCGCGGTGGTCAGCCGGGTCACCATGGCGGCCGTCCTCCCTGCATCCGTCGCGAGATCCGCCCGGGATCCGCCGATCGAGACCTGCCGTCACGGTACCGCCGATTCGGCCGGGCCGCGGGGCGCATACCTGACAACGCGAGTTGTGCGATGATCATCGGCGGTTGTCTGTTGTCTGCCACTCTCCAGCAGGCCCATCCGGTAGCCCGAACACTGGAGAGGTGCCAGTTGACCCGCACGCCCGAACCGCGCGCCGCGTTCGCCGTCACACCCGTCGTGGACTATGAGCCGCCGCCGGGGACCGTCGAGCACTGCCGGGGCGTGTCGCCCGCGACGCTGCGGCAGCGCCCCACCCGCGCGCCACAGCGGCCCGGCGGCCCGCGGCCGCCGGCGCCCGAAGCGCCCGGCCTTTCCCCGCCGATGCGGCAGGCGGCGATTTTCGCCGACTCGGCACTGCGCCGAGTGCTGGAAGTCATCGACCGTCGTCGCCCGGCGGCCCAGCTGCGTCCGGTGTTGGCGGCGGGCCTGCTCGACGCCGTGCTCGCGGGAAACCGGGCGGTGGGCGGGCACGGGGCGGCGGTGCTGCGCCGGCTGCGGCTGCAAACGGCCGGCCGCGACGGCGAGTTCCGCGCCGCCGAGGTGTTCGGCACCTACAGCCGCGGGCGCCGCGTGCACGCCATCGCCTGCCGGGTCGAACTGCTGCCCGCCACCGGCGGAACCCGGTGGCAGATAGTCGCCCTGCACATCGGCTGATCGATCCGCAACCGCGCTACCTCCGCGCTACTTCTGCACGCCGGCGACAACCGGCCTTGGAGCACCGGCGAAACGGGCCAGAAGCGGGCCGGCGATCGCCATGACGAACACATACGACATCGCCAGCGCGGTGAGCCCGGGGATCGACGAGCCGACCAATCCGACGATGACCAGTGAAAACTCGCCCCGGGCGATCAGCGCGGCACCGGCCCGCAACTGCCCGCGGCGCGCCACACCGTCCCGCCGGGCGGCGACAACCCCGGTGACCACCTTGGTTGCACCGGTGACCGCGGCCAGCGCCAGGGCGGTCGGCAGCACCGGGAGCAGCTCTCGAGGATCCGTGGAAAGGCCGATCCCGAGAAAGAAAATCGCGGCGAACAGGTCGCGAAGTGGGCCGAGCACGTTGCGGGCCCGCTCCGCGGTCTCACCGGTCAGGGTGAGCCCCACCAGAAACGCGCCGACGGCGGCCGACGCATGCACCGATTCGGCCGCCGCGGCCACGAGCAGGGTGACGCCCAAAACCCGCAGCAGCAGCTGCTCGGAATCCGGGTGGGTCACCAGCCGCCCGACGTGGTGGCCCCAGCGATACGACAGGGTAAACACCGCCCATAACACGCCGACCGCGGCGACCATGCCGGCCACCGCGGGCAACCACGTGCCGCCCGCCGCGAGCACCGCAAAGAGCGGCAGGTAGCCCGCCATCGCGAAGTCCTCGAGCACCAGCACCGCCAGCACCGCCGGTGTTTCCCGGTTGCCGAGCCGCTGCAAGTCCTCCAGCAACCGGGCGATCACCCCCGAGGAGGAGACGTAGGTGACGCCGGCCAGAGCCAGCATGCCGACCCCGTCGAGCCCCACCAGCCACCCGGCCAGCGCACCGGCCGTGGCGTTCAGCGCCAGATCCAGCGCGGCGGACGGCAGGTGGTGGCGCAGGCTGCTGGCGAATTCCGCCGCAGAGAACTCCAAACCCAAGGTCAACAGCAGCAGCACGATGCCGATCGGGGCGCCCGTGGTGATAAATTGACCTGCGGCGGCCACCGGGGCGATTCCCCCCTTGCCGAGCGCCAGGCCGGCAAGCAGATATACGGGTATCGCCGACAACCCGAATCGCCGTGCGACGCCGGCCAACAGGGCGAGCACGGTCAAGATGGCGCCCAGTTGCAGCAGCAGCGCCACCGGGATCGCCACCGGCTTAGCCCTTGTCGACGGTCTGCTCGACCCCGGCGATGCCCTCTTCGGTGCCGATCACGACCAGGACATCTCCGGCGCGCAGGACTTCCGCCGGCGCGGGCGACGGCAGCACCTTTTTGTCGCGCACGATCGCCACGATCGACGCGCCGGTGCGGCTACGGGCACCGGTATCGCCGAGCGGACGATCCACGAACGGACTGCCCGGCTCGATGTGAGCCTGCCCGACATCCAGCCCGGGAACTTCCCGGGTCAGCTCGGTGAACCGTTCGGCGATCCGGGGTGCACCCAGGATCTGGGCCACCGCGTCGGCCTCGTCATCGGTGAAGCGCAGCAGCGGTTGCGCCCGGTCCGGGTCGTCGCGGGCGTATCGGCAAATCTCGAAGCCCCCACTGCGCCGGGCGATGATGCCGATCCGGTCACCGTCGTGGCTGGTGAACTCGTAGCGCACACCGATGCCCGGTAGCCGCACCTCCTTGACGTCCATGCGCTTGATCCTCCACCACCTGCCACAACACCGGCAATGCGGCGCGCTCGGGACCGATTTCGTGGATTCGGCCCGCCGAGCCGCCGTACTGTAGGCGGATGGACCCAAATACCATCAGTGTCGAGCGAGCCATCAACGCGCCCGCCAGCAAGATTTTCGCGTTGCTGGCCGACGCCGGCAAACATGCCAGTTTCGACGGGTCGGGCGGGGTCGACCACGCCGCCCGGGATTCGGTGCCGTTATCGCTGGGAACGACGTTCACCATGGCGATGCGGGGCCGGCGGGAATCGCTGTTTCTGCCCTACCGCACCAGCAACACCGTCGTCGAGTACGAGCCGGATCGCCGCATCGCTTGGAAGACCACCGCTTTGGGCGGGCTGATCGGCGGCCGCATCTGGCGCTACGAGCTGACCCCGACCGACGGCGGCACCCTGGTGCGGGAAACGTGGGACATATCCACCGATCGGCAGCGACCACTGGTCAAGCTGGCCGCCAAGCAAACCGAGAACGCGATGCGCGCCACTCTGGAACGGATCGCCGAGCTCGTCGAGGACTAGCTGCGGGAAGCGAATTCGTCGCCCTACCGCCTACCGCTTCTTCACCGATTTCGGCGGCTTGGGGCCACGACCCTGACGGCGCGCGGCCTCGCGCCGTTCCCGCCGACTGGCACCCGGCACGGCGTGCGCCGCCGCCGGTGTCCGGGGGGAACCGTCGCCGCGGCGCTGCACCTGGGCAGACCCGTCTTCCGAGGGTCCGGTGTAGGTCAGTGCCCGAGACTCGTCGTCAACACCTTTGGCGCGCACGGTATTCGGAGTCGCCCCGGGTGACCCGGCCGCGACCCGCTGCTGAGCGGTGGCCGCCGCCGCGGTGGCCAGCTCGACGAGCTCATCGGGCTCCGCGGCGGCTTGGGGCGCGGGCATCGCCTCGACGGCCACGTTGAACAAAAATCCGACCGACTCCTCTTTGAGGCCGTCGAGCATGGCCATGAACATGTCGTAGCCCTCGCGCTGGTATTCGACCAGCGGATCCCGCTGCGCCATCGCGCGCAGCCCGATGCCTTCTTTGAGGTAGTCCATCTCGTAGAGGTGTTCGCGCCACTTGCGGTCGATCACGTTGAGCAGCACACTGCGCTCCAGCTGGCGCATCGCGCCATCACCCGCAAGCGCCTCGATCTCGGCTTCCCGTGCGGCGTAAGCACGTTCGGCATCCTTGAGCAGCGCCTCCAGCAGCTCCTCACGGGTCAGCTCACCGGGTTCACCGACCGCGTCGCTGTTGAGCAGCTGCTTGTGGTCGATCCCCACCGGATAGAGCGTCTTTAGTGCCTCCCACAGCTTTTCCAGATCCCAGTCCTCGGCGTAGCCTTCCGCCGTCGCCCCGTGGACATAGGCGGTGATCACGTCGCGAATCATCGACAGCGCCTGCTCCTTGAGGTTTTCACCTTCGAGGATGCGGCGGCGCTCCTCGTAGATCACCTTGCGCTGCTGGTTCATCACCTCGTCGTATTTGAGGACATTCTTTCGGATCTCGAAGTTTTGCTGCTCGACCTGGGTTTGCGCGCTCTTGATCGCGCGGGTGACCATCTTGGCCTCGATCGGCACGTCGTCGGGCAGGTTAAGCCGATTAAGCAATGCCTCCAGGGTGGCGCCGTTGAAACGGCGCATGAGTTCGTCGCCCAGCGACAGGTAGAAGCGTGACTCGCCGGGGTCGCCCTGACGCCCGGAGCGCCCGCGCAGCTGGTTGTCGATGCGCCGGGCCTCGTGACGCTCGGTGCCCAGCACGTACAGCCCCCCGGCCTCGATCACTTCCTTGGCCTCCTTGGCGGCCTCGGCTTTGACGAGGGGCAACTCCTGGTGCCAGGCCCGTTCGTACTCCTCGGGTGTTTGTATCGGGTCAAGGCCACGCTCGCGCAGCCGTTTGTCGGTGAGAAAGTCGACGTTGCCACCCAGCACGATGTCGGTGCCCCGGCCGGCCATATTGGTGGCGACGGTGACGGCGCCGCGGCGGCCCGCCTCGGCGATAATGGCCGCCTCCTGCTCGTGGTATTTGGCGTTGAGCACGTTGTGCGGGATGCGCCGCTTGGTCAGCAACCGGGACAGGTACTCGGATTTCTCGACGCTGGTGGTGCCGACGAGGACCGGCTGGCCTTTCTCGTAGCGTTCGGCGATGTCATCGACGACCGCCTGGTACTTCGCTTCCTCGGTCTTATAGATGAGATCAGGCCGATCGGTGCGGATCATCGGCTTATTGGTCGGGATGCTGACCACACCCAGCTTGTAGATCTCGTGCAGCTCGGCCGCCTCGGTCTGGGCGGTCCCGGTCATCCCGGCCAGCTTCTCGTAGAGGCGGAAGTAGTTCTGCAGCGTGATGGTGGCCAGCGTCTGGTTTTCGGCCTTGATCTCGACGTGCTCTTTGGCCTCGATGGCCTGGTGCATGCCTTCGTTGTAGCGCCGGCCGATCAGAACCCGGCCGGTGAACTCGTCGACGATCAGCACCTCGCCGTCGCGGACGATGTAGTCCTTGTCGCGGTGGAACAGCTCTTTGGCTTTCAGCGCGTTGTTGAGGTAGCTGACCAGCGGGGAGTTGGCGGCCTCGTAGAGGTTGTCGATGCCCAGCTGGTCTTCGACGAACTCCACGCCCGCCTCATGCACGCCGATGGTGCGCTTGCGCAGGTCAACCTCGTAGTGCACGTCTTTTTGCATCAGCGGCGCGATCCGGGCGAACTCGGCGTACCAGTTGGTGCCGCCGTCGGCCGGGCCGGAGATGATCAGCGGGGTGCGCGCCTCGTCGATCAGGATCGAGTCGACCTCGTCGACGATGGCGTAGTGGTGGCCGCGCTGCACGCATTCGTCCAGCGAATGGGCCATGTTGTCGCGCAGGTAGTCGAAGCCGAACTCGTTGTTGGTGCCGTAGGTGATGTCGGCGGCGTAGGCGGCACGGCGTTCGTCGGGGCCCATCCCCGCCAGGATCACCCCGACATCCAGGCCCAGGAAGCGGTGCACCCGGCCCATCCACTCACTGTCGCGCTTGGCCAGGTAGTCGTTGACCGTCACGATGTGCACACCCTTGCCGTCCAGCGCATTGAGGTAGGCGGGCAGCACCGAGGTCAGGGTCTTGCCTTCACCGGTCTTCATCTCGGCCACGTTGCCGAAGTGCAGCGCCGCCGCGCCCATCACCTGCACGTGAAACGGGCGCTGATCAAGCACCCGCCAGGCGGCCTCACGGGCCACCGCGAACGCCTCGGGCAGCAGGTCATCGAGGCTTTCCCCGTCGGCGTGGCGCTTTTTGAACTCGTCGGTTTTGGCCCGCAGCTCGGCGTCGGTGAGCTTGGCCACGTCATCGGACAAAGTCTCGACATAGTCGGCGACCTTCGCCAGGCGTTTGACCATGCGGCCTTCACCGAGCCGCAGCAACTTACTCAGCACAGCTAGGTCCCCTATGGGTAGACGGTGTGGTTGGGCGTTCTCGCCAGTCCATCCTAGGTGACCGCACGTTGCGGGGTGCCGCGTCGACCCACGGGCTTTGACAACCCGACGGCCGGGGCCCGCCGGGGGTTCAGGAGAGCCGGATCAGGCCGTAGTCGTAGCCGCGGCGACGGTAGACGACCGACGGCCGGTCGGTGTCTTTGTCGTGGAACAAAAAGAAGTCGTGGCCGACAAGCTCCATTTCATAGAGCGCGTCATCGACCGACATCGGCGTGGCCGGGTGTTCCTTGACACGCACGATCCGGCCGGGTTCGTGGTCGGTCGCGGCACCGCCATGCTCATGCGCCGCAGCAGCCTCGGTGCTGAAGGCCGTCGGCGGCACCGCCGTCGCGGTGGCCTCGGACACCGAGACCGGGGTCTTGTCGCCGTGATGGACCTTGCGGCGATCCTTGACCCGACGCAGCCGGCTCTCTAGCTTGTTGACGGCGGATTCGAACGCGGCATAGAAACTGTCGGCGCAGGCCTCGCCGCGGGCCACCGGCCCCCGGCCGCGGGCGCTGATTTCGACACGCTGACACGATTTGCGCTGGCGGCGGTTGGGTGCGTGCTTGAGTTCGACGTCGAACAGGTAGATGCTCCGGTCGAACCGCTCCATGCGGGCGAGTTTCTGCGAAACGTAGACGCGGAAGTGATCGGGGATCTCGACGTTGCGGCCCTTGACGACGACCTCGGCACGCGGTGCCGCCTCGTCCCGCTCTTGGGCTTCAACCACTCCTGAACCCCCCTGGCCGGAATCCACGATTTGGCTTGACATACCTGACATCTCGTTTCTCTCTCGCGTTGCACGCGCCGGGCGTGCCCTGCTTTTGATCCACAGCTGCCGGCGGGGGTTCACGCAGCATCTGCGGCAGACCACCCGCGGATGAAAGGTATCGGGAAGTCACCTCCTACCGCTACCGGTGAAGTGGCGCTCAACCTCGCAAAATCGTCACCGCGAGTCGGTTCACGGGTATCTGATCCGACGGTAGCCTGTGTTCACCGGCAAGTGCTAGTGCTTGCGCGCACCTGTTGCGAGTTGTTGACATCCGCGGTCCGATGAGCACCCCTCAGGTACCGGTGGCGAATTAGGCGGCGGCGAGCGTCAGCACCGCGGCTACCCGAGCACCCGCGCTTCGCAGGACACGAACAGACTCCCGCGCCGTCACCCCGGTGGTGACGACATCGTCGACGATCAGCACCTCGCCGGCTTCGGGAAGCGGCCCTCGCAAAACCACCCGGCCGACGATGTTGCGCTCCCGCGCAGCGCAGCTCAGGCCGACCGAATCGCGGGCCCACCCCTTAAGGCGCAACCCCGGAACTACCCCGATCCCCGGATGACCCGCCACCGCGGCCACCGCTACCCGGCTCACCGGATCACCTCCGCGCCGCCGCGCCGCCGCGCGTCGCGTCGGTGCCGGCACGATCGTCAGCGGCGTCTGAAGCATTCCCCAGGTCAGCAGCCGATGCACACCGAGGGCCAGGGCGCGCGCCAGCGGCGGGATGAGATCGGCACGGCCGTGGTCTTTCATCGCGACGATCGCTTGACGACGCACACCGGCGTAGCGCCCGAGCGCGAACACCGGCACCGTCGGGTCGACGCGCGGGCTCACCACGTGTGGCTGGTCGGGGCCGACCTCGAGTTGCTGTGCGCACACGTCACACCAGCGGGTGGCCGGCGCGCCGCAGCCGCCGCATGCCAACGGCAGGATGAGATCGAGCACAACCGCAGTGTGGCAGCAGCGGGTGACAGGGGCGTAGCGTCACAAAAACGACGCCACAAAACAGCGTGGGGCGACCCCCATCCCGTGAGCCGCACCTTCTACCGTGTTCACCATCGTCGAAAGCGGTCGATACGCTCCGGCGCCGATTGGCGGTCGCCCGCTGCAACCCGACGAAACCAACTCATAGGAAGGCAGGCTGATAATGCTTTCGGTCTTCTGCTCCCCGACCCGCTACACCCAGGGCAAGAACGCAACTGCCGCCCTCGGCGCCGAAATGACCACGATCGGCCTGCAAGGCCCCGCGCTGATCGTGGCGAGCCAACGGGTCGCTCACCTGTTGGGCCCCACCTGGAAAACCAGCCTGGCCGCCGAGAACATCACCTACGGCGTGCACCATTTCACGGGCGAATGCTGCAATACCGAGATCGAACGGGTCAAGGCACAGGCGCGTGAGCTTTCGGCCCGGACCATCATCGGCGCCGGCGGCGGCAAGGTGCTCGACACGGCGCGCGCCGCCGCGGCTGATTTGCGTCTTCCGATCGTGAACTGCCCGACGATTGCCTCCAGCGACGCCCCCTGCAGCGCCCTGTCGGTGGTCTATTCCGACGACGGCGTTTTCGAGGAATACCGCATTTATCCACAGAACCCCGAGCTGGTCTTGGTCGACACCGCGGTTATTGCGCAGGCACCGGCGCGGCTGCTCTCGGCCGGCATGGGTGACGCGCTGGCCACCTGGTTCGAGGCCCGGACCTGCGCCGCCACCTCGGTCCGCAACATGCGGGGGGGCGCGTCGACGCGTTCCGCCCTGGGTCTCGCCGAGCTGTGCTATCGAACGCTGCTGGCTGACGGCACCGACGCGTTGGCCGCCGTTGCCACCGGGTCGGTCACGCCGGCCCTCGAACGGCTCGTCGAGGCCAACACGCTTCTTTCGGGGCTCGGCTTCGAATCAGCCGGATTGGCGGCTGCCCACGCTGTCCATAACGGTCTGACCGTAGCCCCCGAAACCCACGATTTTTACCATGGGGAAAAAGTCGCGTTCGGCACTCTCGTGCAGCTGGTGCTCGAAGGGGCGCCGCAGGAAACGCTCACCGAGGTGTTGAGGTTCTCCCGAGCGGTGAATCTGCCCATCACTCTCAACGAGATCGGCCTTGGCGACGCCACTCGGGAACGCCTGGCGCCGATCGCCGACCGTGCTACCGCCCCCGGCGAAACCATTCACAACGAGCCATTCGAAGTCGTCCCGGAGACGGTCATCGACGCGATCCTCACCGCCGACGCGATCGGCAGGGACTTCCTCAAAAGCGTGCCCGCGAGCTAGCCGAGAACCGCGGCGAAGCCACCGGCGACTAGATCCGACGACTAGATCCGAAAAGTGCTGCTAGCCCGGCAGCACCGGCAGCGCCCCGGGTGTCGCCAACCCCTCCACGATCGACCAGCCCTGCTCGTTTTCCGGCGCCGAAGTCGACAACTGCGCCACCCCCGGGGGGGCGGCCACATACACCGTTGACGGGTTGGCCGCAACCGTGAACACCGGAGGCTGCAAACCACGGCTGGGCGCATCAGAATTCACCCCATCCAGGTTCACGTACGACACCGGATGAGCCGCGTCGGTGCGGCTGACCACAATGTCATCACCGGTGCGCCACGCCAACGACACCACCGAAAACCCCAGCCCAAATCCCAGCCGTCGGGGGTAGGTCAGGGCGAACTGGCCCGGCTGCCGCTGCTCGACACTGGCCAAGATCACCTGCCCCTGAATGACCATCGCCGCCCGGGTGCCATCCCGCGACAGCTGCAGCTCGCTGATCGGCCCCGGGAAACGGCTGGATACCGCCGCGGAATCCACCGGGATGCGGGTGGGCTGCCCGGAAGCCGGCTCCCGGATAGCCCGCAGCACGCTGGTGGTGTCGACCACCACCCATGCCGCGTCGTCGAGCGCCCAGCTGGGCCGCGACAGACTGCGCCCGTCGGCGGACGCCACCGCCTCACCACCTAGATCACCGATCCACAGCGTGGCCGCCATATCCGGGGAGCCGGGGTGCTGGGTCACCACCGACGCCACCCGATGCCCGCTGCGCGACAGCGCGGCGGCGGTCTGATCCGGTATCCGCCCCAAGTCTCCCGGCACCGGGACGGAATGCTGTCCGTCCAGCGCTACCAACAACCCGCCCACCAACGCATGCACCCCGGCGCCGGCGCCGTCGGCCACGCCCGGATCAGTGGCCGCGACATCGGAGGTGGTCCACCCGTCGGCGAACCTGTCATCCAGGGGAGCACCATCGGCGTTGATCACATACGGCCCCTTGATGTCCGCCCTGGCCAGCGTCCAAATAATCTGCGCGGCAACCAATTGCCGGCTGTGCGGATCGGTGGTGGAAAGGTTTTGCAAGTCGATCCGCGCACCGGCATAACCCTGCCCGACGCCGGTCTTTCCGCCATCGGCCCGGGTAACCGGGCCGCTCAAGCGCAGCGGCGGCGCCAGGAGATTCAGCACCGCGTGCGCCAATTCGGGACGCGGACCTGAAATCAGCTTGGACACCAATTCGGTAGCCAGTTGATTGCGGTCGGCCACCGCGATATAGCGCGGATCGGGAACCATGGTTTTCCCGGTCGGATCGGCGAAGTACAGCATGTTGCGCTTGTAGGTCGCCTGGAACTGCTGCCAATCCAAAAACACCCCATTGGGCAGCCGATTGATGCGCCAGCCGCCGGGTGTCTTGACCAATTCGATCGGCCCCGGATCCGGTAGTGCGCCCTCAGCAGTTTCAAAAACCCCCATGTCAGACAACGAACCCAAAATATCGGCCCGCATGGTGACCAAAATCCGGTCCGCACCGCGGTTTTCGACGAACATCACATGGTCGATCAGGGTGGCGCTGCCCCCGTCATCCCAGGCATTGGATGCCGACTGGGTCAGAAACTGCCGGGCAGCCAGGTGCCGGTTCGCCGGATCGGCTGTGGCTTTGAGAAATTCGCGCAGCAGTTTATCGGGATCCATGCCCGCGGCCGGTTTAGGCAGGTTCGACGGAGCAGTCCGCTCCACGGTACCGATAGCCTGCGGTGCCGACATGCCGGGCACCCCGGCGCAGCCGGCGAGTACCACAGCCAGGAGCAACACGGCCAGCCGCCGCATTACCCGCTCCTTTCGGCGTGCTCACGCTCGTGTTGAGAATATCGTTCCGGTGCAATCGGTTTCAGCGGTAGCGGACTGGTTGTGACCTTGTGTCCGCGTACCAACGGAAGCGTCAGCCGGAAGCAGGAGCCCTTGCCGGGCTCGCCCCAGGCCTCCAGCCGGCCCTGGTGCAGCCTCGCGTCTTCGAGGCTGATCGCCAAACCCAGCCCGGTCCCCCCGGAGCGCCGTACCCGCGACGGGTCGGCCCGCCAGAATCGGCTGAACACCAGCTTCTCCTCGCCGGGCCGCAACCCTACCCCGTAATCGCGCACGGTGACCGCGACGGTGTCCTCGTCGGCGGCCATCCGAATTCGCACCGGCTTGTGCTCGGCATGGTCGATGGCGTTAGAAATCAGGTTGCGCAAGATGCGCTCCACCCGGCGCGCGTCGACCTCGGCGATCACCGCGGACTCGGGCAGATCCACGATCAGCTTGACACCGGCGTCGGCGGCCAGGTGACCCACGCTGGTCAGCGCACTCGTCACGGTGGAGCGCAGGTCGACCGACTCGACGGACAGCTCGGCCACACCCGCGTCGTGCCGTGAGATTTCCAGCAGGTCGTTCAGCAGCGCCTCAAACCGGTCCAACTCGCTGACCAACAGCTCAGCCGACCGCCGCAACGCCGGGTCGAGGTTTTCGCTGTTGTCATAGATCAGGTCGGCGGCCATCCGCACGGTCGTCAGCGGGGTCCGCAGCTCGTGGCTGACATCGGAGGTGAAGCGGCGCTGCAGATTGCCGAACTCTTCGAGTTGGGTGATCTGTCGCGACAAACTCTCCGCCATGTCATTAAACGACAGCGCCAATCGGGCCATGTCGTCCTCGCCGCGCACCGGCATCCGCTCCGACAAATGCCCGTCGGCGAACCGTTCAGCGATGCGCGACGCGGAGCGCACCGGCACCACTACCTGACGCGATACCAGCAGCGCGATGCCCGCGAACAACACCAACAGCACCAGACCGCCGGTGGCCATGGTGCCGCGCACGAGGGCGATCGTGGCCTGCTCGTTGTTCAGCGGATAAATGAGGTACAACTCCAGGTTGGCCACCCGCGAGCGCGTCGGGGTGCCGATGATCAGCGCCGGCCCCGAGAAGCCCTCGGTGCGCACCGTCGCGTACTGGTAGGCCACCTGCCCGGCCTTGACGAAATCTCGCAGGGCGACGGGAACCTGGTCGATGGGCCCGGCCGCGGTGGCGGCCCGCGGGCCGTCACCGGGAACCACCAGTGCCGCGTCGAACGCACCCGCAAGACCGGCACCCAAGGTCGGGTCGGTCTTCGATGTCAACGTGTTGCGCGCGAGTTGCAGGCTACTGTCCAGGGAGCGCGCCTCTTCACCATTGACGATGCCGCTCACCGTGTTACGCGCCCGCTCGATCTGCTCGGTTGCGGCCTTGAGTTTTATGTCAAGCACCCGGTTGGTGATCTGGCTGGTCAGCACGAAGCCGAGCACTAAAATCACCGCGAGCGAAAGCCCCAGGGTCAGTGTCACTACCCGCAGCTGCAACGAACGACGCCAAAGAACACCCACGGCTCGACTTAGCGCGGTCAGCCCGCGCGTCAGCGGTGCCGAGCGGCGGTGAATACGCCGCCTCGAGGTCAAGATCACCGGCGCCGCCCCCGAATATCGCCGGCATCGCGGCGCTCTGCATCGTCGCCGGCGCGGATCACGGAGGTCCGGCCTTGTAACCTACTCCTCGAACGGTCAGTACCACCTGCGGGTTCTCCGGGTCTTTCTCGACCTTCGCTCGCAACCGCTGGACGTGCACGTTCACCAAACGGGTGTCCGCGGGATGTCGGTAACCCCACACCTGTTCGAGCAGCACATCACGAGTAAACACCTGGCGGGGTTTGCGTGCCAGCGCCACCAGCAAGTCGAATTCCAGCGGGGTGAGCGAAATCTGCTGACCATTGCGGGTGACCTTGTGGGCCAACACGTCGATGTCGACATCGGCGATCGAGAGCATCTCGGCGGGCTCGTCGTCGTTACGCCGCAGCCGCGCGCGCACCCGAGCGACCAGCTCTTTGGGCTTGAACGGCTTCATGATGTAATCGTCTGCGCCCGACTCCAGCCCCAGCACCACGTCGACGGTGTCGGTCTTGGCGGTCAGCATCACGATGGGCACACCGGAGTCCGCACGCAGCACCCGGCAGACGTCGATACCGTTCATCCCCGGCAGCATCAGGTCCAGCAGCACCAAGTCGGGGCGCAGTTCGCGGACCGCGGTGAGCGCCTGGCTGCCGTCGCCGATGACCGCGGTGTCAAACCCTTCGTTACGCAGCACGATGGTCAGCATCTCGGCCAGCGAGGCGTCGTCATCGACGACCAGAATCCTTTGCTTCATGGTGTCCATGGTGTCACCAGTTCGCGACAAATCTGAGGTATCACACGCGCGTTTCTTGCAGACGAGGCCGGCAAACACTCGCCCGGGGCAGCGACCGAAGACCCCGGCTCACCGGGGGATCAGGGTGGCGGCCAGCCGGCGGGGGTCCACCCCGGCGTCGACGACCACCCATCGCCCACCCCATCCGGCGGCGGCCAGCCCCGCGTACACCGCGCCGGCGCGCCGCTGAAGGTCGTCGTCGCGTTCGTAGCTGTCGCGCCCGCGGCCGGCGTCCAGCCGGGCCCGGCGGCGTGCCCGCCGCCGGGCCAGCTCGGGGGACACACCGAGCAGCACTTGGCAATCCGGCTCCGGCAGACGCAGCCGGCGGTATTCGATGGCGTACACCCAGGCCGCCACCTCGCCCATCGCGTCCTGGTGCAGGCGCGCGGCGCTGTAGGCGGCGTTGGAGGCCACGTAGCGATCGAGGATCACCACGTCGTGGTCGCGGCACAGCCCGCCGATCTGGTCCCTGGCGCCCGCACGGTCCAGTGCAAACAGCAACGCCATGGCGTAGACCGATGACGCCAGGTCACCGTGCTGCCCGCGCAGCGCTTCGGCGGCGATATCGGCCACCACCGACTCCCGGTAGCGCGGAAACGCCAATGTGGCCACCGAGAGCCCATCGGCTTCGATCGCTGCGCGTAGGGCGTCGCAGAGTGTGCGCTTCCCGGCACCGTCCACCCCTTCGATGGCGATCAACACGGCGCGAGCCTACCCAGAAAACCCGGCCGCCTGCCGACATTCGGCGGCAGTGCGCCGCAGCGCGCCAGGCGGTCCTCGCTGACCGGGACACTGCCACCGCAGCCGGTCGCGATCTCGCCCGCGACGTTGCCCCGGTCGCCACGCGCCGACCGAAACAGACCCTCAGTAGCGGTAGTGGTCGGGCTTGTAGGGGCCGTCGACGTCGACACCGATGTAGTCGGCCTGCTCCTTGGTGAGCTTGGTCAGCTTGCCGCCGAGCGCCTCGACGTGCACCCGGGCCACCTTCTCATCGAGGTGCTTGGGCAGCCGGTAGACCTCGTTGTCGTATTTATCGTTTTTGGTCCACAGTTCGATTTGGGCGATCACCTGGTTGGAGAAGCTGTTGCTCATCACAAACGACGGGTGCCCGGTGGCGTTGCCGAGGTTGAGCAGCCGGCCCTCGGAGAGCACGATGATCGACTTACCGGTGTCGGGAAAGGTCCACAGGTCGACCTGGGGCCGGATGTTGAGTTTGCTCGCACCGGAGCGTTCCAACGCGGCCATCTGGATCTCGTTATCGAAGTGCCCGATGTTGCCCAGGATCGCCTGGTTTTTCATCGCCTTCATGTGCTCGAGCGTGATGACGTCCTTGTTGCCGGTGGCGGTGATGACGATGTCGACCTCGCCGATCACGTCCTCGACGGTCTTGACGTCATAGCCGTCCATCAGCGCCTGCAACGCGTTGATCGGGTCGATCTCGGTGATGGTGACCCGGGCTCCCTGGCCCTTCATCGACTCCGCGCAGCCCTTGCCAACGTCACCGTAACCGCAGATCAGCACGTTTTTGCCGCCGATTAACACGTCGGTGCCACGGTTGATGCCGTCGATCAGCGAATGCCGGCAACCGTATTTGTTGTCGAACTTGGACTTGGTCACCGAGTCGTTGACGTTGATCGCCGGGAACGGCAGATCCCCGGCGGCGGCGTATTGGTACAACCGGTGCACACCGGTGGTGGTCTCCTCGCTGACGCCCTTGACCGACCCGGCGATCCGGGTCCATTTGGTCTTGTCGGCCTCGAAACCCTGCCGCAGCCGGTTCAGGAGCGCCTTAAGATCGGCCGGGTCGTCTTCGTCGGCGGACGGCACCACACCGGCTTTCTCATACTGCTTGCCGCGCAGCACCATCAGGGTGGCGTCCCCGCCGTCGTCGACGATCATGTTGACCGGCTTGTCGGGATCGGGCCAGGTCAGCGCCTTCTCGCAAGCCCACCAGTACTCGTCGAGGGTCTCACCCTTCCACGCGAACACGCTGACACCACGGGGCTCCTCGGGGGTGCCGTGCGGGCCCACCACCACCGCCGCGGCGGCATGATCCTGGGTGGAGAAAATGTTGCACGACGCCCACCTGACGTCGGCACCCAGCTCGACGAGGGTTTCGATGAGCACTGCGGTCTGCACGGTCATATGCAGCGAGCCGGAGATGCGGGCGCCCTTCAGCGGCTTAACCCCGGCGTATTCGCGACGCAGCGACATCAACCCCGGCATCTCGTGTTCGGAGAGCTGAATGTCGCGGCGGCCGTAGTCCGCCAGCGACAGGTCGGCGACCTTGAACTCGATGCCGTTGCGAACATCGGCGGTCAGTGCCGTTTCCGTAGTCGTCATCCTGAACCCCATCGTCGTCGGTGCAACTGCTTGGCTGGGCTCCACGTTAGCCACGACGCAGCGGGGGTGGGAAAGCCGGCCGGTTGAGTCGGTTGAGCACCCTACCCGTGGCTCCGTCATCCGGCCCGCAGCCGCGCCGAGCCACCGGAGCGCTCGGCCGCGGGGTGTGCCGCCCGGCGGCCGGCCAGCACCGAGTGCCGGCGACCATAGCCCAGGTAGATCACCGTCCCCGCCACCATCCAGACGGCAAACCGGATCCAGGTCAACACGGTGAGGTTGAGCATCAGCCACAGGCACGCGCACACCGATGCGATCGGCAGCAGCGGCACCCAGGGGGCCCGGAAACCCCGCTGCACGTCCGGTCGGGTGCGGCGCAACACGATCACCCCCGCGGACACCAGCACAAACGCGAACAGCGTTCCGACGTTGACCATTTCCTGCAGCTTGCCCATCGGTAACACCAGCGCCGCCGCGGCCACCGACAACGCCACCAGTGCGGTGATCCGCACCGGCGTGCCGCGGGGGCCGGTTTTGGCCAATGGCCGGGGCAGCAGTCCGTCACGCGACATTGCCAACAGCACCCGGCACTGCCCCAAAATCAGCACCATCACCACCGTTGTCAGCCCCGCCAGCGCACCGACGGAGATCACGCCCGATGCCCAGTACACCCCGTCAACGGCGAACGCGGTGGCCAGGTTGGCGTGCCGGCCGGCCGGGGTGGTCCGCAGGTCGGTGTAGGGGACCATCCCGGACAACACGACCGAAACCGCGACATAAAGCACGGTGACGATTGCCAGCGTGGCCAGGATTCCCCGCGGCAGGTCACGCTGTGGACACCTGGTTTCCTCTGCCATGGTCGCCACGATGTCAAACCCGATGAACGCGAAAAACACGATCGACGCCCCCGCCAGCACGCCATACCAACCGTAGTGGCTGGTATGGGCGCCGGTCAGCAGCGACAGCACCGACTGGTCGACACCCGTTCCGGCGCGGCCGGCCCGGGGCGGCGGGATGAACGGCGAGAAGTTTGCGGGATTGATGTAAAAAGCGCCGGCGATGACGACCAGCACCACCACCGAAACCTTGATCGCGGTGACGGCCGCGGAAAACTTCGACGACAACTTGGTGCCCAGCGAAAGCAACACCGCCACCAGCGCGACGATCAGCAGCGCGCCCCAATCGACCTTCAACGAGCCGACAGCGATGGTGCCGTTGATGAAGGCGAACACCGTGCCGAGGTAGCTCGACCAGCCTTTGGCCACCACGGCCGCGCCCATCGCCAGCTCGAGCACCAGGTTCCAGCCGATAGTCCAGGCGAAAAATTCGCCGAAGGTGGCATACGAAAAGGTATAGGCGCTGCCCGCAACCGGAACGGTCGAAGCGAATTCGGCGTAGCACAGGGCCGCCAGACCGCAGGTGACCGCAGCGATCAGGAAAGAGACCCAGATGGCCGGCCCGGTGATGTCACCCGCGGTGGACGCGGTGACCGTGAAAATACCGGCCCCGACCACCACGGAGACCCCGAATACCACCAGGTCGCGCCAATTAAGCTCCTTGCGCAGCCGCGTTCCCGGTACGTCGGTGCCGGCGATCGACTGCTCGACCGACTTCGTGCGCCAGCGGCCGGTCATGCACCTTTCCTTTCAGCTTTGCTTCCGTCTTTCCTTTTGCCTTTTGCGTTTCTTGTTCCTTTCGTGGGCACAGTACCGACTACGGTGCGCAGCTGCGCGGCGAGTTTTTGCGTCGCTTCGCCCTTCTGGACGGCGGCGATCCGGTGCCGTCGGCCGGGGCCGACCGCCCGGGTTGTCCGACACCGTTCCTCAACACTGGGTGAAACTGAGTTTCGCCCGGTGGGCGGCCCCGAACGGTCGTGGGTCGCCTGGATTTTTGCCGTGGTTCTGTGAGCACGGTCTTGGTGCGTGTCAGCTGCCGGTTGCCTCGTGGGGTGGCGGGTTTCCTGGGTGCTCGCTGGGTTGCCGGGGTTGTCCGGGTGTCGCGGTTGTTGACCCGGGGAGACGGAACCGAGGATGTTGCCGTCCGGGCAGACGCTGGTGACGGAGCGGACCGCCGCGCCCGGAAAGCGCGGGCGGACGCGGCGCGGCCGCTACCGGGTGCCCGACCGATCCAGGTCGGGCTCGATATAGATGACCCGCGCGGTCGGTATCGCCGCGCGGATATTGGCCTCGGCGGCGTCGATAACGGCCGCCACGGTTGCCAGCTGCACCTGGGGAGCCAGCGCGATCTTGGCCCCGACGAGCATCTCGTCGGGGCCCAGGTACTGGGTCCGAAGATGGATCAGGCGATCAACGTGCGCGGTGTGCTCCAGCGCCGCGCGGATGGCCCGGTCCTCGGCCCCGGTGGCGCCCTCGCCGATGAGCAGACTGTGCGTCTCGACCATCAGAATGATCGCGATGACCCCGAGCAGCCCCCCGATGCCGATCGTGCCGAGGCCGTCCCACACCGGGTCCCCGGTGACCGCCGTCAGGCCCACGCCGGCCAGCGCGACCGCCAGCCCGATCAGCGCCGCGGTGTCCTCCAGCAACACCACCGGCAGCTCGGGATTGCGGGAGCCCCGGATAAACCGCCACCAGCCGTCGTTGCCCTTCAACGGCCGCGACTGGGCTATCACGGTGCGAAAGCTGTAGCTTTCCAGCGTGATTGCCACCACCAAGATCACGATCCCCACCACGGGTGAACTCAGCGACGCCGGGTGGGTGATCTTGCGGTAGCCCTCGTAGAGCGCGAACACCGATCCGACCGCGAACAACACCAGCGCGACCATAAAGGACCAAAAGTAGCGACTGCGCCCGTAGCCGAAGGGATGCAGGCTGTCGGCTTGCCTGACCGCCGTCCGCTGGCCCAGCAGCAGCAGGCCCTGATCGGCGGTGTCGGCCAGCGAGTGCACCGACTCGGCGAGCATCGACGAGCTGCCGGTGATGAGATACCCGGCGAACTTGGCACACGCGATACCGGCGTTGGCCGCCAGTGCCGCCATGATGGCCCGCCTGCTAGCGGAGGCCGCCCTACCGCTCCCCGTTCCGCTCATAGGCCCACGGTCACCCGGAACAACGCGGCCGGCCGGCCCGCCAGCAGCCGGATCGGCCCGTCGTCGGCCGCCACCCAGGCGGCCATGCCGCGGCGAAGCGTGAGCATCCCCGACTTCCCGCAGACCGTCACGCGCCCCTCGGTGCACAACAGCATCTGCGGCCCGTCGTGTGCCGACGGTACGTCGACCTGATGGCCGAGGTAGCCGTCCTCGAGGCTCAACAGCGACACCGCGAACTCCTCAACGGGCGTGTCATAGACCAGCTCGAGTCCGTCTTTGTGTGTCGGGACCCGCAACTGGGCCTCGGTAGCGGGGGTGAAGTCCAGCACCCGCAGCAGCTCGGGCACATCCACGTGCTTGGGGGTAAGCCCGCCGCGTAACACGTTGTCGGAGTTGGCCATCACCTCTAGCGCTACCCCGCGCAAATAGGTGTGCAAATTACCGGCCGAGACGAAGATCGCTTCCCCCGGGGCCAGGCTGATCCGGTTGAGCAACAACGCCGCCAGCACACCGGCATCACCGGGGTAGCGCTCCCCCAGCTCCAGCACCGTCTTGGCTTCCGCAGCGAACTCCGTCGCCCCCGAGCTGACATAGTGGATAGCGCCGTCGAGCACGGCGGGCACCAGCACGTCGATGTCGGGCTGCGGAGCGGTGATCCACGTGGTGAACAGTGCTCGCAGGCCGTCGGCGTCGCACTGGCCGCTCAGCAAATCGATGAACGGGTCGAGGTCTGAGACCGCCAACGCCCGGAGCAGCTGCACGGTGCGCCCCGGCGGTCGAAACCCGGCCAGCACCTCAAAAGGCGCCAGCGCGATAGCCAGCTCGGGTTTGTGGCTCCTGTCGCGGTAGTTTCGCTCCGGCGAGGTGACCGGAATGCCGAGCTGCTCCTCGCGCTGATAGCCTTCCCGCGCCTGCGCCGCGCTGGGATGGGCCTGCAGCGACAGCGGCTCCTCGGCCGCGAGCACCTTGACCAGGAACGGCAGCGTTTCCCCGAAACGGGCCCGCACCGCCGTGCCGAGCTGTCCGTCTGGATCGGCGGTGAGCGCGTCTAGCAGCGATGTTTCGCCGTGCTCGGTTTCCAGCCACGCCGGGTCCCCGGGGTGCGCGCCCAGCCACAGTTCGGCCTCGGGGTGAGCGGCCGGCACCGGTCGTCCGGTGAATTCGGCGATTGCGGTCCGCGAGCCCCAAGCGTAGGTCCGTATCGCTCCGCGTAGCAGTTCCACGATCGTGTTATCCCCGCACCAGTCGCAAGTAAACCGCGGCCATTTCCAGCCGAAGCGCCAAAATGGCCAGCTGCTGCTCGGTCCGTCGCGCACCCGGCGGCGTCGCACTGCCGGGCGAATCGGGCGAATCGGGTACATCCTCGGCGCCGACGAGGTCCACGTCGTCAAGCCCGGCGACTCGCGCGGCCACCACCGTCCGGTCGCCGGGCAACGTCAAGGCCAGCACCCGCAGCCGCTCGGGCAGCGGACCGTCGATCTGGTCGTCGTGAAACAGCGCCTCCACCGGGGTGGGCCCGAACACCGCCGGGGAGCGCAGCGCCGCCACGGCATCCGCCAGCCCGGCCGCGGCGGCCACCTGATGGGCTACCCGCAGCAAGACCGAGCACCCGTGGCGGGCCAGCACCAGGGTGGCCGCACAGTCGCCGACCAATGCCACCCGCCGGCCGGACATGCGCTCGGCGAGCGTCTTTGCCGGGTTGGTGAACAGTTCGCGGCCGGGACTATTGCGCAACGCCTCGGCATCCAGCTGGTCGGCCAGCACCGCCAGGTCGGTGCCAAGCTTGGCGTCCACGCATCCCAGCGCGGCCAGGCCGGCGGCCAGGTATCGACAGAGCCCGAATTCGTCGCGCACCGGCAGCCGCGGCGACAGCACCGCGACCCGGCCCGCCGTGGCGTCGCGCAGCGGACCTTCGTAGGGCGCCACCACGACCACCCGAGCGCCACGACGCACCCCGGCCGCAGCCGCACCGACCAGCGTGGGGTCGCCCGGGTCGTCGCCGGCGACGATCAGCACATCGAGCGTCCCCAGCCACCGCGGTGGCTGGGCCGTGACAACGATCGGCTCGTCGGCCAGACCGCCCAACGCCGCCGCCAGCATGGCGCCGGCGGTCTCGGCGGTGCCCCGGCCGGCCACCCAGGTCACGGTGCGCGGGCGACCCTGCTCGCGCACCGAGTCCAAAAGGCCCTCGTCGAGCGCTGCGGCGGTGGCCCGCACCTGCGCGCCCGCGCTCGCCGCGGCGCGCAGCAGACCGTCACGGTCGGCGGCCATCAGGCCGGGGGCGTCATCGAGGTCGATCACGGCAGGAATAGCGTTCACCGCCGCGCCTTTTCACGCGGTCGCTCGCGCACGGCACCCGTTGCAGCCAGTTGCCCAGCGACCTGCTGCACCACCGCCTCGACCTCCTTGACGCTGCGCCCCTCGACATTCAACCGCAGCAGCGGCTCGGTGTTGGAGCTGCGCAAGTTGAACCAGCTGCCATCGGCTAAGTCCACGGTCACCCCGTCGAGGTGGTCGACGGAGCGGATCCTGGGGCCGAAGGACCTCAGCACCGCGTCGATCGCCGACGCCGCGTCGGCAACGGTGAAGTTGATCTCGCCGGAGGACTCATAGCGTTGGTAGTCGGCGGTCAGCTCCGATAACGGCCGCCGCTGCTCGCCGAGGGCGGCCAGCACATGCAACGCGGCCAGCATCCCGCAATCGGCGCCCCAGAAATCGCGGAAGTAGTAGTGCGCGGAATGCTCGCCACCGAAAATCGCGCCGGTCTCGGCCATCAGGGTCTTGATGTAGGAGTGCCCGACACGGGAACGCACCGGCGTGCCGCCACGCTCGAGCACCAGTTCGGGCACCGCCCGCGAGGTGATCAGGTTGTAAATCACGGTCGCACCCGCTTCCCGGTTCAGCTCGCGCGCGGCAACCAGGGCGGTCACCGTGGACGGCGCGACCGCACGGCCACGTTCGTCGACCACGAAGCACCGGTCGGCGTCGCCGTCGAAGGCCAGCCCGATATCGGCGCCGTTTTCTTGCACGTAGGCCTGCAGATCCACCAGGTTCGCGGGATCGAGCGGGTTGGCCTCGTGGTGGGGAAACCTGCCATCAAGTTCGAAGTACAACGGCAGCAAGGTAATCGAATCGATCGCGCCGAACACCGCCGGAGCGGTGTGCCCGGCCATCCCGTTGCCGGCGTCGACGGCCACCCGCAGCGGACGCAGCCCCGATAAATCCACCAGCGAGCGCAAAAACGCTCCGTAGTCACCCAGCACGTCGCGATCGGTGAGCTGGCCGGGCGGCCCGTCATAGCCGGGGACACCGGCGATCAGCTCGTCTCGGATTGCGGCGAGCCCGCTGTCTTGACCCACCGGTTTGGCGCCGGCCCGACACATCTTGATGCCGTTGTAGGCCGCCGGGTTGTGGCTGGCGGTGAACATCGCGCCGGGGCAATCCAGCAGCCCCGAGGCGAAATACAGCTCATCGGTGGAGGACAGGCCGATGCGCACCACATCCAGGCCCTGAGCGAGAACCCCGCGGGCAAAGGCGGCGGCCAGCGATGGCGAACTGTCTCGCATATCGTGGCCGATCACCACCCGGCGCGCACCCTCCCCGCGCACCATCCTGGCGAACGCGCCGCCGATGTCTGCTGCCAGCGACTCGTCGATCTCCTGGCCGACCAATCCCCGCACGTCATAGGCCTTGATCACGTGGTTGACAGCCGCGACGGGCCGAGACATACCGGGCTCCTGACGACGTGGACTCTTGGCACCCAAGCCTAGTCGTTGCGAATTCGGTTGCCCGTCGCTGCGCCGAACCCCTGTGAGTTTCCGCCGAGCCGCCGCTAGTCGGGGGGATCGGGCAGCACCCGCAGATGGCCCCGCCGGCGTCCGGCGCGGCTGGAGCGCCCGGTCGGGGCGTGCCGCCCGGCATCCGCCATGCCGGCGTGGCCACCGACGGGTCGGCCGGAATCGGCGGCGGCATCCGCTGCTTGTGGAGGAACACCGTTAAGCGAGGGGGCGGTCGTCAACCGCTGCCGCCCCTCACGTACCGCGTTGGCGAGCGCAACCAAGTCGTCCTCATCGGGATTGGCGGGCAGCGGGCCGGGATGGCGGACGAGTTCCCAGCCCCGCGGCGCGGTGATCCGCCCGGCGTGACCCACGCACAAATCCCAAGAATGGGGATCGGGCACGATGGCAAGCGGACCGATCACCGCGGTGGAATCCGAATAGACGAACGTCAGCGTCGCCACCGCGTAATGCGGACACCCGGGCCGGCAACAGCGACGGGGAACGGTCACGACCCAGAGGCTATCGTCAACAAACGGCCCGGCAGCGCCGGACACGCGCAGTGCCCCGGGCCGCGATGTGCAACCGTTACCATCGGTCAATGGGTGATTCGCGGGGCTTCCACCGACGCGCCCGGTCGCCGGGCAGATCGGCGTTGCGGCGGGGCCGGGATATCCGCGGGCCGCTGCTACCGCCGACGGTGCCCGGGTGGCGCAGCCGGGCCGAGCGATTCGACATGGCCGTGCTGGAGGCGTATGAACCCATCGAGCAGCGCTGGCATGAGCGGCTGTCGGAACTGGACATCGCGGTCGACGAGATCCCCCGGATTGCCCCTAAGGATCCCGACAGCGTGCAGTGGCCGCCCGAGGTGCTCGCTGACGGCGCGATCCCGCTGGCCCGGTTGATCCCCGCGGGAGTCGATGTCCGCGGCAACGCTACGCGGGCGCGAATCGTCCTGTTCCGCAAGCCGATTGAGCGACGCGCCAAGGACACCGTGGAACTGGGTGAATTGCTGCATGAAATCCTGGTGGCTCAGGTAGCCACCTATCTCGACGTCGAGCCGTCGGTGATCGACCCGACGATCGATGAGAACGGGGGCTGATCGCCCGCGCCGCTAGACGACGCCGCGCTTGAGCCGGCGGCGCTCCCGCTCGGAGAGACCACCCCAGATGCCGAAACGCTCGTCGTGCGCCAGGGCGTACTCCAGACACTCGGCGCGGACCTCACAGCCGAGGCAGATCTTTTTGGCCTCGCGGGTGGAGCCGCCCTTTTCGGGAAAGAACGCCTCGGGGTCGGTTTGCGCACACAATGCCCGGTCTTGCCACTGCTCCCTGGTGACCGCCGTTACCGCCACCCGCGGAAATAGCTCGGGCGCATCGGCAACCAAACTCAAATGCGGCCGTGTTATCGCGGCCGTTCTCGCGGTGCCGGCATTGACGTGCGGGGTGCCTCCCACCACGCCCCGCAGGTGCTCACAGGACATGCTCCGACTCCTCACCTGGTTGTTCGTGAATGTCGCCCGCTATTGTGATGTGGTTGGATCTGCGACCATCTCAATATTCGAACATGTGACCGAATCCCGGCTGCGACACGGTAATTGGTCGGGCCGAGAAATGACACTCATGTGATTACACACGCGTAAGCAACCGCGGTCAAGATCCGGAATGCAATTTCATACCATCTCGTGATCAAAATTTGGCGGTTCTGCGGTGCTTTGGCCTGCGGCGTGTCGCACCGGGTGGGCTGGTTGCGCTCTCGCCGGCTGTCGCCGGGAGATGGGGAAGCGCGGCCCACCCCCGCGGCCTCGCGAACTCCGCGTACTGTCTGCGGTGTGAAGGTCACGGTTCTCGTCGGCGGAGTCGGCGGCGCCCGTTTCCTGCTTGGGGTGCAGCGCCTGCTCGGCCTGGGTCAGTTTGCCCCCCAACACCTTCCGAGCGGTGACCACGAGTTGACCGCGATCGTCAACATCGGCGATGACGCCTGGATCCACGGGCTGCGGGTCTGCCCCGATCTGGACACCTGCATGTACACCCTCGGCGGCGGTGTCGACCCGGAGCGCGGCTGGGGCCACCGCGACGAAACCTGGCACGCAATGGAGGAACTGGCCCGCTACGGTGTGCAACCCGACTGGTTTCACCTGGGCGATCGCGATCTGGCAACCCATCTGGTGCGCACCCGGATGCTGCGGGCCGGCTACCCGCTGTCGCAGATCACCGCTGCGCTCTGCGACCGCTGGCGGCCGGGGGCGCGGTTGCTGCCGGCCAGCGACGATCGGTGCGAAACCCACGTGGTCATCACCGACCCTGCTGACGGCACCCGGCGGGCAATCCATTTTCAGGAATGGTGGGTGCGCTACCGCGCCCAGGTGCCCACGCACGGCTTCGCCTTCATCGGTTCTGAAACGGCCAGCGCAGCAACCGAATCGGCGCAAGCCCTCGCCGAGGCTGACATCATTTTGTTGGCGCCGTCGAACCCGGTGGTGAGTATCGGCGCCATCCTGGCGGTCCCCGGCATCCGGGCGGCACTGCGCTCAGCCACTGCCCCGGTTGTCGGATACTCGCCGATCATCGATGGAAAGCCGTTGCGCGGCATGGCTTATGAGTGTCTTACCGCAATCGGTGTGGAGTCCACCGCGGAGGCGGTGGGCCGCTATTACGGGGCCCGCAGCGACACCGGGATATTGGACTGCTGGCTCGTGCATGACGGCGAGCACGCCGCGATCGACGGTGTGGCCGTGCGATCGGTTCCCCTGCTGATGACCGACCCGGAAGCGACGGCCAAGATGGTGAGCGCCGGCCTGGAGCTGGCGGGGGTGCCGGCGTGAACGTCGGGGATCCGGTGCCGCCGGACCACGGCTCCGGCTCGCCCGTCGAGATCCTTCCCGTCGCCGGGCTTCCCGAATTCCGGCCCGGCGACGACCTCGGCGCGGCCCTGGCGGCGGCCGCGCCCTGGCTGCGCGACGGCGACGTGGTGGTCGTGACCAGCAAGGTGGTGTCGAAGTGCGAGGGCCGGCTGATACCAGCACCCAACGACGCCGTGAAACGAGACCGGTTGCGGCGCAAGCTGATCAGCCAGGAGTCGGTGCGGGTGCTGGCCCGCAAGGGCCGGACCCTGATCACCGAGGGCCGCCTGGGTGTGGTGCAGGCCGCCGCCGGGGTAGACGCCTCGAACGTCGGCCCGGCCGAACTGGCGCTGCTGCCCGTCGACCCGGATGCCAGTGCCGCGGCGCTGCGCGCCGCCTTGCGGGAACGTCTCGGTGTCACGGTCGCCGTCGTGGTCACCGACACCATGGGCCGCGCCTGGCGCACCGGCCAGATCGACGCCGCCGTCGGCGCCGCCGGTCTGACTGTGCTGCACAGGTATACCGGCGCCTTCGACCGGCACGGCAACGAGTTGCGGGTCAGCGAAATCGCCGTGGCCGACGAGATCGCGGCCGCGGCGGATCTGGTCAAAGGCAAACTGGGCGCCGTGCCGGTGGCGGTGGTGCGCGGACTTGGCGGCCGCATCGTGACCGACAACGGCTCCACGGCACAAGACTTGCTGCGACCCGGCGACGAGGATCTGTTTTGGCTCGGCACCGCCGAAGCCCTCGAATTGGGCCGCCGACAGGCCCAGTTGCTGCGCAGGTCGATCCGCCAGTTCGCCGACCGGCCGGTGCCCGCGCACCTCCTCGAGGCCGCCGTCGCCGAGGCCCTGACCGCCCCGGCCCCGCATCACACCCACCCGGTGCGGTTCGTGTGGCTGCAGACACCCCCGGTTCGCACCCGGCTGCTGGACGCGATGCGCGCCAAGTGGCGCTCCGACCTGATCGCCGACGGCCGGCCCACCGACGCCGTGGAGCGGCGGGTGGCGCGGGGCCAGATCCTCTACGAGGCACCCGAAGTCGTTCTCCCGATGCTGGTGGCCGACGGCGCGCACCGCTACCCCGATGCCGCTCGCAGCACCGCCGAGCACACCATGTTCACGGTCGCGGGAGGCGCGGCCGTGCAAGCCCTGCTGGTCGCGCTGGCGGTGCGTGGCCTGGGCAGCTGCTGGATCGGATCGACGATCTTCGCGGCCGAGGTGGTGCGCGCCCAGCTGGAGCTGCCCGACGACTGGGAACCGTTGGGCGCCATCGCGATCGGCTACCCCCACCAGCCGGTACAACCGCGGGACCCGGCCCCGCCCGCGGATCTGCTGGTGCGCAAATGAGCAAATAAGTGCCCCGGTCAGCTGCTCACCGGGCCTTTCGACCCGCCACCTGGACCCGCAGTTCACGGCCCACGCGCCGCCCGGGGCGCAGATCGCGATCAGCCGCGAGTCGATGAATCTGCGCTGGTGGCCGGTGGAGTCGTTGCCGCCGGGCAGCGACGACGCGCTGGCCTACCCGGTCTCCCGGGCGACTCAGACGTCGCTGGAGTAGCGGATACCGCCGTCGGGAATAACGACCCCGGGCCACACCCGGGCACCACGCAGCAGCTCACAGCGGGCGCCGATATCGGCGCCGTCGCCGATCACACCGTCCCGGATCAGTGCCCGCGGGCCGATACGAGCCCCGAAGCCGATGATCGACCGCTCGATCACGCTGCCGGCCTCGACCCGCACGCCGTCGAAGATGACCGCACCGTCCAACCGGACACCGGGGCCGATCTCGGCGCCCCGCCCGACGACCGTCCCGCCGATGAGCACCGCCCCCGGGGACACCGCCGCCCCGTCGTGCACCAACTTCTCACCGTGGTGACCGTGCAGGGCCGGAGACAGGGCAATGCCACGCACCAAATCCGCAGAACCCCGCACGAAGTCCTCCGGCGTGCCCATGTCCCGCCAGTAGCTGCCGTCCACATAGCCGCAGATCTTGACCCCCGCGGACAGCAGCGCCGGAAACACCTCGCGCTCCACCGAGACCTCCCGGCCCCGGGGAATGCGGCCGATGATCTCGCGGGAGAAGACATAGCAACCCGCATTGATCTGGTCGGTCGGCGGGTCCTCGGTCTTTTCGAGAAATGCGGTGACCCGGCCGTTCTCGGTGGGCACACAGCCGAATGCCCGGGGGTCAGAAACCCGGGTGAGGTGCAAAGTGACATCGGCCCGGCTGTCGCGGTGGTACTCGAGCAGCCGACCCAGATCCACGCCCGAGAGCACGTCGCCGTTGAACACCATCACGGTGTCGTAACGCAGTTGCCCCGCGACGTTGGCGATGGCGCCGCCGGTTCCCAACGGGTGCTCCTCGGTCAGGTATTCGATTTGCAAACCCAGCTTGGACCCATCACCGAATTCCGCCTCGAACACCGCCGGCCGATCAGACGTGCCCAGCACCACGTGCTCGATACCGGCCGCCGCGATTCGCGACAGCAGGTGCGTTAGCAGCGGCACCCCGGCGATCGGCAGCATCGGCTTGGGCGCCGACAGGGTCAGCGGCCGCAGCCGGGTGCCCTTGCCGCCGACTAAGACCACCGCATCGACCTCGGGGTGGGTCACCGTGTCCGCCGCCCTTCTGCCTGTGCGCGCCGCGACCGGCGCACCATCCACCGCGAGCGTGCCAGCAATCCGGCCCGCATCGTCCATCGCAGCGGCGCGCGCCACCAACCGGAATGCCGGTCGGCGAGGAAGATATAGGTGCTGCTGTGATGGGCCGCCAGGTTGCCGGCCGGATCGCGCCGGGTGACATGACCCTTGTGGTGCAGCACCTCAGCGGACGGCACATAGACGTTCAACCAACCCGCTTTGGCCAGCCGGTCGCCGAGGTCGACGTCCTCGAAGTACAAAAAATAACGCTCGTCAAAGCCGCCGACCTGGTCGAAGGCCGCGCGGCGCACCAGCAGACACGAACCCGACAACCAGCCCACCGGGCGCTCGCTGGGCTCCAGGCGCTGCTGGCGGTAAGCCGTCGACCACGGGTTGTCGCGCCAGATCGGTCCGAGCACCGCGTGCATGCCCCCGCGGATCAGGCTGGGCAGCTGGCGCGCCGAGGGGTACACCGAGCCGTCGGGCTCCCGGATCAGCGGGCCCAGGGTGGCCGCGCGGGGCCAGCGGGCGGCGGCGTCCAGCAGCGCGTCGATGCTGCCCGGCCCCCACTGCACGTCCGGGTTGGCCACGATGACCCACTCGTCGCTGACCTCGCCGTCTTTGGCGAGCTGGAGGATCGCACGGTTCACCGCCGTTCCGTAACCGAGGTTGGCCCCGGTGTGGAACAGCCGCACATCGGGGTAGCGCGCCACCGCCTCCTGCGGGGCCCCGTCGGTGGAGCCGTTGTCTGCCAGCAGCACCCGCACCGGCCGCTCGGTGGCCAGTGACAGCGATGCCAGAAAACGCTCCAGGTGCGGCCCCGGGGAGTAGGTCACCGTCACCACCGGCAGAATGTCACTCACGCGTCGAGGGTAACGGTCGCGGGGACTGCGCCGCGGACAATGCCCGGGCCACCGCATCCCGCCATGGCCGAAGCGGCGAGAGACCGGCCTGCACCGACAGCCGGGGTGACAACGCGGAGTAGCGCGGTCGGCGCGCCGGCCGCGGCTTGTGGTCGCTGGAGACCGGCAACACCCGCCGCGGGTCGGCCCCCAGCTCCTCGAACACCGCGCGGGCGAGACCGTAGCGGGTGACCGCCCCGTCGTTGGCGATGTGCATGATGCCCGCCGGCGCCCGCCCAACCCGCCCGTCGGCCACCTCCAGCAGCGCCGCGGCCAGATCCGCGACGTAGGTCGGTGAGCCGGTTTGGTCATCGACCACCTCCACGACGCCGTCGCCGGCGGCCAGCCGGCGCATGGTGGCGACGAAGTCGTTGCCGGCCCCCCCGGTGTAGACCCAGGCGGTGCGCACCACGGTGGCGTCCGGACATGCCGCCAGAACGGCCGATTCGCCGGCGAGCTTGGTGCGCCCGTAGGCATTCACCGGACCGGTCTGGTCGCCGGGCTCATAGGGGCGCGGCGGCCGGCCGCCGAACTCGCCGCTGAACACATAGTCGGTGGAAACGTGGATCAGCCGGGCGCCGGCGCGCGCGCAGGCGCGCGCCAGATACCGCGGGCCGGTCGCGTTGACCGCATACGCCCTGACCGCCTCGCTCTCGGCGGCGTCGACGTCGGTGTAGGCCGCACAGTTGATCACCACGTCGCCGGTCTGCACGATGCGCTCGGCGGCGGCCGGGTCGGTGATATCCCACTGCGCTGAGGTCAGCGCCAGCACGTCGCCGCCCCGGTCGGCGGCCGCCGCCGCCAAAAACCTCCCGACCTGCCCGCCGGCGCCGGTGATCACGATCCTGGCCGGCGGGCTCATCCGCGGCCGCCCTCGCTTGCGACCGGCAGGCACCCCCAGCGCAGCGCTTCGCTCTGCACGGGTTGAGTCTGGCACGCCGGACCCTCGTCCCCACGATGGGGCTGTAGCGGAAGTAATCTAAAGTGATGGATGTTCAGCGAGTGAGCCGTATGGTCGCCACCGCGGCGGCCGTCACCGTGGTGCTCGGCACCGGGGTCGCGTGGAGCAAGCTCCACACCTTCGAAGACGGCATCTATCACATGTTCGCCCCCTCGCTGGGCCGTGGCGGCGACGACGGTGCGATCGACATCTTGCTGGTCGGCATGGACAGCCGCACCGACGCCCACGGCAACCCGCTGTCCGCCGAGGAGTTGGCCGCGCTGCGCGCGGGTGACGACGTCGTCACCAACACCGACACCATCATCTTGATTCGCATCCCCAACAACGGAAAATCGGCCACCGCGATCTCGATTCCGCGCGACACCTATGTCCAGGCACCGGGTCTGGGCAAGACCAAGATCAACGGGGTTTACGGGCAAGTCAGGGAGGACAAGCGGGCCGGCCTCGTCAAGTCGGGCGTGGCGCCGGCGGAGGCCGAGGCGCGGGGTACGGAGGCCGGCCGGGAGGCCCTGATCGAAACGGTCGCCGACCTGACCGGGGTGACCGTCGACCACTATGCCGAGATCGGCCTGCTGGGCTTCGCCCTGATCACCGATGCCCTCGGCGGTGTCGACGTGTGCCTCAAAGAACCGGTGTACGAGCCATTTTCGGGTGCCGACTTTCCGGCGGGCTGGCAAAAGCTCAACGGCCCCCAGGCATTGAGCTTTGTCCGCCAGCGCCACGATTTGCCCCGCGGCGACCTGGATCGGGTGGTGCGCCAGCAGGCGGTGATGGCCGCACTCGCCCATAAGGTCATCTCCGGCAAGACGCTGTCACACCCCGCCACGCTGAACCGGCTGCAGCAGGCCATCCAACGGTCGGTGGTGATCTCCTCCGGGTGGGACATCATGGATTTCGTGCAGCAGTTGCAGAAGCTGGCCGCCGGCAATATCGCCTTCGCCACCATTCCGGTGCTCGATGAAGCCGGCTGGAGCGATGACGGCATGCACAGCGTGGTGCGGGTGGATCCCAACCAGGTTCGCGACTGGGTCGCCGGCTTGCTGCGTGCCCAGGATCAGGGCAAAACCGAAGAGTTGACCTACACGCCCAGCAAGACCACCGCCAACGTGTTCAATGACACCGACATCAACGGATTGGCCGCTGCGGTGTCAGAGGTGTTGACCGCCAAAGGGTTTACCGCGGGCACCGTCGCCAACAACGAAACCGGGCATGTGACCGCTAGCCAGGTGCGGGCCGCTAAGACCGACGACCTGGGCGCGCAGGCGGTGTCTAAAGACCTCGGCGGCTTGCCCGTCATCGCCGATCCGTCGGTGCCGCCCGGATCCGTTCGGGTGGTGCTCTCCAACGACTACACCGGCCCCGGATCCGGTCTTGAGGGCACCGCCGCGGCGAAGCCGGCCGCGTCGCAGCAGGGTCCGGGCGACACCGGCGCTCCCCCGCCGTCGCCGATTCTGACCGCCGGCTCCGAGCACCCGGAGTGTGTGAACTGACCACGCTCACCGACGCGATCCTGGGCCCGATGCTGCGCGCCGACCCGGTGGGACCGCGCATCACCTACTACGACGACGCTGCCGGCGAGCGCATCGAGCTGTCCGCGGCCACCCTGGCCAACTGGGCCGCCAAGACCGGCAACCTGTTGCGCGACGAACTGGGCGCCGGGAGGACCAGCCGGGTCGCCGTGCTGCTGCCGGCGCACTGGCAGACCGCGGCGGTGTTGTTCGGTATCTGGTGGATCGGCGCACAGGTCGTGTTCGGCGGCCCCGCCGAGGTCGCGTTGTGCACCGCTGATCGGGTCCACGCTGCGGAGGCGGCCGTCGGTGCCGGCGGCGAGGTGGCGGTGCTCTCGCTGGATCCGTTCGGGCGGCCGGCTCCCGATCTGCCGGTCGGCGTCACCGACTACGCCACCGCTGTTCGGGTGCACGCCGACCGGATCATCCCCGAACCCCATCCCGGCCCGGCACTGGCCGGTCGATCGGTCGGCGAGGTCCTGACCGCCTGTGAAAACTCCGCGGCGGCCAGGGCTTTGACACCAGCCGACCGGGTGTTATCCACCATGTCCTGGGACCGGCCCGGCGACCTGGTGGACAATGTGCTGGCCGTCCTGGCGATCGGCGCCTCGCTGGTGCAGGTCGTCAACCCCGACCCCTCGGCGTTGCCGCGCAGGATCGAGGCCGAGAAGATCACCCGCGTCCTGGCCTGAGCCAAGCCCGGGCGCGCCCGGCGGCGTTTACCGCGGCCCGAGCGGCCGCTGCGGTCCGGACCGCGACGACGAACGCATCGCCGGGGCCTGGCCGGATCGCGGCGAACTCGGCCGCCGGCGAGGCCGCCGATCGTGGTGTCGCTCGCGGCGGGCTTCCGGGAGCCGGTGGAAGGCGTCCAGCACATCCAGCTCGCGGCCCAGCAGGTCGGCCAGCGTGCCGATCTGCGGTACGGCGCGGCGGCAGCCGGTCAGGCCGAACGACATCTGGCCGTCGAGGCTGGTGCAGGTGATGTTGAGGGTCTGCCCGTCGACGGGAACCGACACCGGGTAGAGCGCTTCCAGGCGAGCGCCGTTCCAGTACAGCGGTCCCACCGGGCCGGGAACATTGGAAATCATGACGTTCGGTGGCGGCGGCACCCCGGGCGCACGGCCCAGCACCATCGCGAGCGCGAGCGGGACGGCGCCCACCGCGCTCATCGCCAGCACCTGTAACGGGCTGCGGCGTGCGAGTGCGGCCTTGCCGTCGCGCATGCTCGCCTGCACCGCCGCCAGCCGCTCGGCCGGATCGGCCAGATGCGTGCCCAGTGAGCACATCAACGTCCCGATCTTGTTGCCGGGAACGTCGCCTGGCGCCCCGGAATTCTCCGCCTCCCGCAGCGAGACCGGCACCATCGCCACCAGCGGCGCGGCCGGCAAAGCCTCGCGGGCGAGCAGATAACGCCGCAGCGCACCCGAGCACATGGCGAGCACGACGTCGTTGAGGGTGGCGTCGGCGTGCTTGGCCACCAGCCGCAGCCGCTCGATCGGGAAGGTGCAACCGGCGACGACCCGGGAATTGCTCATCGACACGTTCAGGGGGGTATGTGGTGCGGCCAGGCTCAGCGGGCCACCGCGGCCGCGCAGCGCCCGCCAGGCGGTGTCGGCCATGGCGGGCACCATGCCGGCCCACTCTTCGGCGGTTTCCATCACCCGACGTGCGGCGCTTAAGCCACCGGCCCTGCCCGCGGTCGCCGTGGTATCCGACGATCGGGCGTGACCGGCGATCTCCCACATCGCGGGCATGCCGCGCCGATCCGGGTCGGCGCTGACGGTTCGCTGCAGCAGGCCCATCGCCGAGACACCGTCGGCCATCGCGTGGTGGGTCTTGACGTACAGCCCGTACCGCTGGTCGCCCAGGCCCTCGATCAGGTGCAATTGCCACAGCGGGCGGGACCGGTCCAGCATCTCCGAATGAAGCTCTGCCACCAAATCCCACAACCCGGCCATCCCGGCGTTGCGCGGCAACGCGCTCAGCCGTACGTGGTAGGACAGGTCGGCGGTGGTGTCGGTGTGCCAGTACCACTGTCCGAGCGAAGTCAGTGAGCGACGCGGGCGCCGCCGCCACAGCGGCGCTACCCGCTCACGCGCCAGCGCGGCGGCGAACATCTCCCGCACGTGGTGCGGGTGGCCGCCCTCGGGTCCGCTCAGCAATGCCAGTGCGCCGACGTGCATCGGCCGCTTCGGTGTCTCGGCGGCCAAAAACAACGCGTCGGTGGGCGGCATCGGGACCGGCATTGGCAGCAACCCTTCCGCGTAGCCGAAACAGCCTCCCCCACATCCGCTTTCGCCCACCAGCCCGCGAACCGCGAGGCCGCCTGGACCCATCGCGCCCCGAACGCATACCCCACACCTTGGCCAGGTTCCGATCGCCGCAGCACCGCGACGGCACACCCACTTGGCGTCCGGACCAGACCCACTCGCCGAACGAAGCTAACCAGGAAAATAGCACCCGCGTCGGATGATCGCGACCGATAGCCGTTCAGATTCATGTTGATATAGCAATATTTCTATGTTAATCTGGCACCCAGACGGCGGTCGCGCCGACGAGGCAGCACGGGAGGAAGGTTAAACAATGGCGATGCACGGGCTTGTCGCGAAAACGGCCACGCTGGCGCTCACCGGGGTGATCGGGGCGGCCGGCTATGAGGCGCTGCGCAAGGCGGTGACCAAAGTTCCCTTCCACCAAGCCGCCGTCACCGCCGCGGAATGGGGGCTGCGGGGGACCCGGCGGGCCGAGGAGGCGGCGGAATCGGCCCGGCTGAAGCTGGCCGACGTGATGGCCGAAGCCCGAGAACGCATCGGGGAAGAGGTGCCGGCCCCGGCCCTCGGCGACACCGAGCGGCACGAACACTGATCCGGTGACCTGGAACCGGTGACATGACTATCGCGAGGGGTCCTGCCCTGCAGGTTATTTCGGATGCCGCCGGACGGATGCGGGTCCGGGTTGCGTGGGTGTCCGGCGATGCCCGTCGCGCCGTGGCCGTCGAGGACTCGGTGGCCAAGCAACCCGGCGTGCGCGCGGTGCATGGCTATCCGCGTACCGGGTCCGTCGTGGTGTGGTATTCGCCGAAACGCTGCGATCGCGCCGGGGTGCTGGCGGCGATCCGCGCGGCCGCTGACGTTCCCGTCGACCTGATCCCGGCGCGCGCCCCGCATTCGGCCGAGATCCGCAACGCCGACGTACTGCGCATGGTCGCCGGCGGGGCGGCGCTGGCGCTGCTCGGGGTGCGCCGCTACGTGTTCGGTCGGCCGCCGCTGTTGGGCCCGACCGGCCGACTGGTTGCCACCGGCGTCACGGTGTTCACCGGCTATCCGTTCCTGCGCGGCGCCTTGCGCTCGATTCGCTCCGGCCGGGCGGGCACCGATGCCCTGGTGTCCGCGGCGACGGTGGCCAGCCTGGTGCTGCGCGAGAACGTGGTCGCGCTCACGGTGCTGTGGCTGCTCAATATCGGCGAGTACCTGCAGGACCTGACCTTGCGACGCACCCGGCGGGCCATCTCGGAGTTGCTGCGCGGCAGCGCCGACACGGCGTGGATTCGCCTGGACGGCGGAGACGAGATCCAGGTGCCGATCGACTCGGTGCGCATCGGCGACGAGGTGGTGGTGCACGATCACGTGGCGATCCCGGTCGACGGCGAGGTGGTCGACGGTGAGGCGGTTGTCGACCAGTCGGCGATCACCGGGGAGACCCTGCCCGTCAGCATCCTCCCCGGAGCGACGGTGCACGCCGGTTCGGTGGTGGTGCGCGGCCGCCTGGTGGTGCGGGCCCGAGCGGTGGGCCGGCACACCGCGATCGGCCGCATCATCGCCCGCGTCGAAGAGGCCCAGCACGACCGGGCGCCGATTCAAACCGTCGGCGAGAACTTCTCCCGGCGTTTCGTGCCCACGTCGTTCATCGTTTCCGTGCTCACCCTGGCGGTCACCGGGGATGTCCGGCGCGCGATGACGATGCTGCTCATCGCCTGCCCGTGCGCGGTGGGGCTGGCTACCCCGACCGCGATCAGCGCGGCGATCGGCAACGGCGCCCGCCGCGGCATCCTGATCAAGGGCGGGTCACACCTGGAACAAGCCGGCCAGGTGGACGCGATCGTGTTCGACAAAACCGGCACGCTCACCGTCGGGCGCCCAGTGGTAACGAATATCGTTGCCATGCATGAGGATTGGGAACCCGAGCAGGTGCTGGCCTATGCGGCCAGCTCGGAGATCCACTCCCGCCATCCGCTGGCCGAAGCGGTGATCCGCTCGACCGAGGAACGCCGCATCAGCATTCCGCCGCACGAGGAATGCGAGGTGCTGGTGGGTCTGGGCATGCGGACCTGGGCCGACGGCCGGACCTTGCTGCTGGGCAGCCCCTCGCTGTTGCAGGCCGAAAACGTCGAGGTGTCCCCGCAGGCGGCCGAGTGGGTGCACAAGCTGCGACGCCAAGCCGAGACCCCGCTGTTGCTCGCCGTCGACGGCACGCTGGTCGGCCTGATCAGCCTGCGCGACGAAGTGCGGCCTGAGGCCGTCGACGTGCTGAAGAAGTTGCGGGACACCGGCATCCGCCGCATCGTCATGCTCACCGGTGATCACCCCCAGACCGCTGAGGCGGTCGCCGGGGAGCTGGGCATCGACGAGTGGCGCGCGGAGGTGCTGCCCGAGGACAAACTCGAAGTGGTGCGCGCGTTGCAGCAGCAGGGTCACGTCGTCGGGATGGTCGGCGACGGGATCAACGACGCGCCCGCGCTGGCGGCCGCCGACATCGGGATCGCCATGGGGCTGGCCGGAACCGACGTCGCCGTCGAGACCGCCGATGTCGCGTTGGCCAACGACGATCTGCAGCGCCTGCTCGACGTGCGCGACCTGGGTGCCCGGGCCGTGGACGTGATCCGGCAGAACTACGCCATGTCCATCGCGGTCAACGCCGCCGGACTGCTGATCGGCGCCGGGGGCGCGCTGTCACCGGTGCTGGCGGCGATCCTGCATAACGCCTCCTCGGTGGCCGTGGTGGCCAACAGCTCCCGGCTGATCCGCTACCGCCTCGACCAGCAGGGGCGATCGCCGGCGGCGCCCGGTGCGCGGGGCCACGCCGACAGCCCGGGTGCTGACGGTGATGATTCAGCATCCGCAGTCTTCGCCCCGCCACGACCGGATGCCCTGCCAGGCCGCGACGGCGGCGATGCCCAGACCGATCACCGGATCGCACCACCGGCCGCCGGGCCAGGCGGCGGAGAGTGAAAGACCGACCAGAACCGCGGCGGCCTGGGCGGCGCACAGATAATTCTGGGTGGCCTCGCCGGCGGTGGCCGGCGAGCCCAACCGCAGCGCGAGGTTGCGTTTGGCCCGGCCGAGGACCGGCATCAACACCAGCGCAATGCCGGTCACGGCGATGCCGATCCGCGAGGTCTCGGCGCGGTGCGCACCGAACAGATCCCGGACGGATTCGGCGGCGATGTAGGGGGCCGTCAGCCAAAACGACAGCGCGACACCGCGCTGGGCCCGTCGTTCGGAGGTCGCGGAGAGGGTGCGCACCCCGCTGAACCGCCAGATCACCATGGCGCTGGCCAGCGCCTCGGGCGCACTGCCCAGCGCCCAGCCGGTCAGTGCGATGGATCCCACCGCCAAGCCCTGCCACAACCCCACGGCGCCTTCGGTGAGCATCGCGGCCAGGCTCACCCAGGCCAGCCGTCGCGCCCACCGGGCGAGCCGGTGCCATGCCGCTTCCCGGCCGGACTGCGGTGAATCGTCGTCGCAGCAGGTGTCTCCGGCGTGACGGGCGCGGTTCCCGACGGGGTGGGTCATCCCCGTGATGCTAGCGGTAACCCCGGCGCGCTTCCGAGGGCCGCGCCGAGCGGGCGTCGCCCGCAATCCAGGGTGCGTCCCGAAACGCGACACCTCCCCGGCCTCCGCAGCGGGCATACTGCGCGATGAACGGTTTTCGAAGGCGCGAGCGGAAGGGCGGGTCCCGGTGGCCGACAGACTCCAGGGCAAGGTGGCGTTGATCACCGGGGCCGCCCGCGGGCAGGGCGCCGCGGAGGCCCGCTTGTTCGCCGCCGAGGGCGCCCGGTTAGTGATCGGCGATGTGCGGGAAGATGACGTGTACGCTCTTCGCGACGAGTTGGCTGGCAGCAACCGCGAGGTCTACGCGATGCGCCTCGACGTGACTCGTGAAAGCGACTGGACGAACGCGGTCACGCAGGCCGAGAACCGCTACGGGAAGCTGGACGTCCTGGTCAACAACGCGGGAATCCTGAGCATGGCGGGGGTCGAAGACACCGACCTGGCGTTGTGGAACACCATCATCGCGGTCAACCAGACCGGTGTGTGGCTGGGCATGAAGACCTGCGTGCCGGCGATGCGCCGGGCAGGGGGCGGCTCGATCGTCAATGTCTCGTCGATCTATGGCCTCATCGGCAGCGGCGCCGCGACCGCATACCAAGGCACCAAGGGCGCCGTTCGGCTGCTGACCAAGACCGCCGCGATCCAGTACGCCCCGCAGGGCATCCGGGTCAACTCCGTGCACCCCGGTGTCATCGCCACCCCGATGATCGACGAGCAAGTGCCGCCCGACGCGCTGCCCCCGTTAATTCGGGCCACCCCGCTGGGCCGGGCCGGGAAACCCGAGGAGGTTGCCTACGGGGCCCTGTTTCTCGCATCGGACGAGTCCTCATTCGTCACCGGCTCCGAACTCGTCATCGACGGCGGTTACACCGCCCAGTGAGGTGATCGGGCCGCAGCGCCAACCAGGCTCTCGGGTAAAACGCTCAGTAAAACGCGTGGTCGATATCGATGCCGACGCTGTGCAACTTGCGATACAGGCGGGAGCGTGAGATCCCCAGGCGTTGCGCCGCCGCTTTCTTGTTGCCCCCGGTTTCGTGCAGCGCGGCCAGGATCGCGTCGACTTCGGCGCGCTCGAAGCGGCTGACGGGGCGGCGAGTCGCCGCGCGCAGCAGGTCGGCTGGAACTTCGGTCAGGCGGACCGGACCGGGTTGCGCACCCGAGGTCAGGGTCTCGACAAGCTCGGCCAGCTGGGCGACGTTGCCCGGCCAGTACAGCCGTTGGAAGGCCTGCAGTACCTCGCTGCTGAACTCGCGCCGCCGCCCGGTGCGCCGCGCCTGGCGCGTTGCCAGCGCGGCGACCAGCGGCGGCAGATCCTCGGGCCGTTCCCGCAACGTCGGCACCTCGACCCGCACCGCGTCGAGAAACGTTGTTAGCGGATCACAGTCACCGAGGCCGGTCGCGGTCGCGATGAACAGCCACCCACCCGCGGGAAGATCCTGCGCCAGTGCGCGCAAGCCGCGCACCAGCGCCGGTTCCAGCACATCCACGTTGCGGACGATCAGGGTCCCGTGCGGCGGGCCGGCGACCTGGTGACGCAGCCGGGACAACCACGGCGACGGGCCCTCGACGGCCACCGCGGCCGCGTCGGCCACCACCAGTGCGGCCCCCGGGTGCACCGTCTCGTGCAGCGCCTTGGCCACGGTGAACTTGCCCACCCCGGGCTCGCCCGACAGGACCAGCGAGGCGCCGCGGCGCGCGGCGTCGCGGGCAAGCCGACAGCATCCTCGCCACGCGGCGCTGCGACCGGCCACACCGGGAAGCTCGTCGGCGCCGTCGTCGCCCGTCGGTCGCGGACCCGGCGGCTGTGCCATCTCCCGGATCTCCAGCAGCGCACCGATCGGTGTGCCGGCCTCCTGGATCGCCCTGGCCCGCACCCGCAAACCCGTCTCACCCGGAAACGCGAGGTCGTGTTCGCCACCGGTGCCGATCGTCATCATCCGGCCCGCCTGTTCCCACAGCAGGGCGTGTTCGACGCCGGCGAGCAGGCGGGACGCCCGCGCGTTGGCGATCATGATCCGCTGGTTGATGGCGACCAGCGCCTGCGAACTGGTGTGGCCGGCTTGCAGGAAATGCTGCAGCAACGCCTGCTCGTCCAGGCTGCGCTGGTGATACAGCCGCTCGCTGATGTCCCGGCTGGCTTGTTCCACCAGGGGGCGAAGCAAACCGTTGGTGTCGCGCACGTGACAGGTCAAATCGATCACGCCCACCAGTCGTCGGGTGAGCGGATCGAGGATGGGCACGCCGACACAGGTCAGCTCCGCCAGCCGCTCGGCGAAGTGCTCCGGTCCGACCACCTGGATCGCCCGGCCGATTTCCACCGCGGTGCCCAGGCCGTTGGTGCCGACGATGTCCTCGGCGTAGACGAAACCCTCGGCCGCGCACACCCGGTCGAGGTGGCGCATCAGGGCGCCCTGACCCACCCGGCGGGCCACGATGCGGCCGAGCGGGTCGGACAGGATGATCGCGGTGTTGGTGTCCGCCAGCAGGGTGGCCAGCCGATCGACAACGGGAATCGCGGCACGCAGCAGCGGGCTCTGCGCGTCGAACTCGGGCCGGTATGGCAGCGCAAACCGGTCCGGATCAGCCCCGAGCATTCGGGAGCGACGCCACGAGGTGAGGATTTCGTCGCGAACGCTGTGGCTGATCGGCTCTCCGTTGATCAACCGGGCTTTCGCGCTCTCCATCGCGGCATGGCTGGTTGATGCCCGTGCAACCGCCACCTGGATCCTCCGCTTATCTCGGTATGTGAGCCACGTTACAGTGAGTTTCCCGTATCGACCGGGGCAACGATGTGCCGTTTTGAGACACGCTTTCTGATTCCGCTGATGCCAGAATGGCTTCCGCTGATGCCAGAATGGCGACGGTTCGCGTGGCAGCCGAAGTGCCTGGTTATGGCGTATGCCGTGGACTCCGCTTCGCGGGAGGAGAGCGGAAGGGCGCACACATGCGCGCACTGATGATGGACCACCAGCTGCTGGTCCACCGGCTGCTGTGGCGCGCCGAGCACGTCTTCGGCGACAAACCGGTCATTGCGCGCACCGGCGAGGGCATCCACCGCTACAGCTACGCGGAGTTCGCGGATCGCGTTCGCCGGCTCGGTGAGGCGCTGGCGGCGCTGGGTGTGCGTGCCGGCGACCGGGTGGGCACTCTGGCGTGGAACACCTACCGGCACTACGAGGCCTATTTCGGGGTGCCCTGCATGGGCGCGGTGCTGCACACCGTGAACCTGAGGCTGCCTCCCGAGCAGATTCGCTACACCATCAACCACGCCGGGGACCGGGTGCTTTTGCTGGAGCCCGATCAGATCCCCCTGGCCGAGCGGCTGGCACCGCAGCTGCCCGGGGTGCGGGCCTACGTCGTGATGGCGCCCAGGGTCCCCGAGACCCGGCTGTGCCCGGTTTACGGATACGAGGACCTGCTGGCCGCGGGTCGCGGCGATGGCGGTGCACCGGAATTCAACGAGAACACCGCCGCGGCCGTGTGCTACACCTCCGGCACCACCGGTGATCCCAAGGCCGTGGTGTACAGCCACCGCAGCCTGGTTTTGCACACGTTGGGGTTGTGCGTGCACGGGTCGATCGGCGTGCGCGAAGACGCCACCTTCCTGGCCATCAGCCCGATGTTTCACGCCAACAGCTGGGGCATCCCGTATGCGGCCGCGTTGCAGGGCACCACCCTGGTGCTGCCCGGCCCGCACCCGCAGGCACGCGATTACCTCGAGCTGATCGAGGCGTGTCGGGTCACCCATGCCGTCGGCGCGGTCACGGTCGGGGTGATGATGCGCGATGAGCTGCTGTCGGCCGGGCGAGCCTATGACCTCTCTTCGCTGCAGGTGCTGTGGCTGGGCGGACAAGCACCACCTACCGGCCTGATGCGCTGGTGGCGCGACGTGCACGGGGTCAGCGTGGCCCAGGGCTGGGGCATGACCGAGGCCTCGCCGTTGGTGACCTTCACCGAGCTGAAGGAAAAGCACCGCGATCTTGCCGAGGATGAGCGGGACGCGGTTCGCGCCGCCCAAGGGCTGCCGCTGCCGTTGTGCGAGATCAGGCTCGTCGACGAGGCCGGCCGGGAACTGCCGTGGGACGGCACCCACGTGGGCGAATTTCTGCTGCGTTCACCCTGGGTTGCCCGCGAGTATTTTGACGATCCCCGCAGCTCAGAGAGTTTTCGCGACGGCTGGTTTTACACCGGTGACGTCGGAACCATCGACCCGGACGGGTACGTGCGCCTGACCGACCGGGCCAAGGACTTGATCAAAAGCGGCGGCGAGTGGATCTCCTCGGTGGCATTGGAGAACGCCTTGATGGCCCACCCGGCGGTGATCGAGGCGGCGGTGGTGGCGGTGCCGCACCCCCGGTGGCTGGAACGTCCACTGGCCTGTGTTGTCGCCAGGGATGTGCTGACCGAGCCGGAACTCAGGGCGTATCTGGCCGACCGCCTACCCAAATGGTGGATACCCGACGAGGTCCTGTTGCTGCCGGAGATTCCCAAGACCGGGGTCGGCAAATTCGACAAGAAGGCGCTGCGCGCCCGGTTCGCCGATCCGGCCGCTCGCGCGGCGCTGCGCGCCCCCGCCGGGGAGGTGCCGGCCCGGTGATCCTGGTGGACTACCGCTGCACGACCTGCTCCGGCCGGGTGGAGCGGCTCGTCGCGACACCACCGCCGAGCGTGATGCCCTGCCCGGCCTGCGGCGCTCCGGCGCGGCGGTGCTACCGCCCGGTGAGCCTCGGCGGTGTCGCCCGGCCGCCCGCGGCGGACGGTTCCGGTGACCGGGCGCCGTCCTGCCGTGAGTATCCCGACGTGCCCGGGTTGTGCCACCTGACGCCCCCGGCGGCGCGCGCCTGGGTGGCCCGCGCCCGCCGCGACAACCGGCGACTGGAACGCGAACTGCAGCGCCAGGAGCAAACGCTGCGCGAGCACGGGGCTGCGGCCGGTGAGCCGGTACGCCATGACCACGGACATGGCCGCCCGCCGCACCCCGGCCACCCGCACGCCCACCCCGCGCACCGACCCCCCGGGCAAGGCCGCGATGACTGAACGTAACCCGACCCGCTTCGGCGGCCGCCGTTTCTCTCGGTGTCCCGTTTCGGGACGCATCATCAGCCGATACCGGGAGCAAGCTAACGCTGACGCGGTCCGGCGCGGCCGAGACCCACAACGATAAGGAGCGAGATGATCGAGATCGGGGTCTTCCACAACGGTGCATCCGACCTGCCCGGGGTCGCGGTGGACGTGGACGGGGTGTCGGTCACCGTCAACGACGGCACGCTGGCCGAGACCCATGCCGCCGCCCAGCGAACCATCGTCAACCAGGTGCGGCAAGGCATTCTCGCCGACCAGCTCGGCTATGACTACTGGTTTCAAACCGAGCACCACTTCCAGCCCGAAGGCGCGGAACTGTCGCCGAATCCGCTGCTCAGCGAGGCGGCGATCGCGTCTCGGACCAAGCGGATCCGGCTGGCACAAGCGGCGAACATCATCACCTGGTGGCACCCGGTGCGGATCGCCGAGCAAGCCGCGATGCTCGACGTGATCAGCGGGGGGCGCCTGGAGTTCGGCATCGGCCGCGGCTATCAGCCGCGGGAGAACGAAACCTTCGGATGGACCTATGGGTCGACCATCCAGGACCAGGAACGCAACCGCGCCTACTACGAAGAGGCCTACGAGACCATCATCAAGGCCTGGACCCAGGACTCCTTCAGCCACCACGGCGAATTCCTGTCGCTGCCGCCGTCCTACACCAAGTGGAATCACAAGCAGACGATCGCCTATTTCAGCCGTCCGGGCGTGGGCCGGTCGTTGGAGCAGGTGCTCAAGCTGGGGCCGCCGGACATGTACTCGGGCGGCAACCCGGTCCAGGCGACCACCACCAAGCTGCTGGAGTTTCCCGTCTACCCGCAGCCGCTGCAGAAGCCCTACCCCCAGATCTGGGAGCCGCTGACCAGCTCCCGCTCCATCAAGTGGGCAGCCGAGCACGGCATCAATGGCTACTTCATTGTCGAACCGAACTCGCGGCTGCGTAAGAACATCGAGTTGTACTACGACGCTGCGGAGAAAGCGGGATGGCCGGACCGCCAGGGCCGCGGGCAGTTCAAACACGGCTGGGATGCCGAGAAGCGCCGCGGCGTGGTGACCTGCCGCTACATCCATGTGGTCGACAAGGGGCTGGGCGATCTGGATCGCGCCGCACGCGGAATGGAGCTGCAGTGGGATTACTACGGGCCGTTCGGGTTCGCCGCAGTGCTGGCCGAGGCCGACGAGCCCATGTACGACCTGAACATGAAGGTCACCGCGGACCTGCTGCGCCAAAAGGAGGTCGCCATCCACGGCTCCAAGGACTACGTGATCGACACCATCATGAAGGTCAAAGACCAGTGCGGCTATGAGGACTTCATGTTCAACGCCTGGTTTGAGCTCGGGGGCTTCGCCGGCGAGGAGATCGAGGCGCAGATGCAGTACTTCGCCGAGGAGATCATGCCGGTGCTGCGCAAGGAATGCGGCGGCAGCCCGGCGCGCCAAGACAGCTCGGTGAACCTGGATGTCGCCGTGCCGGCGGTGGCCGGGACCTGACGACGATGCCCCGCCAATGACCGCGTTCGGCACGGCAAAGCGCCTGTGGGCGCTGGATTCGCCGACGTTCACCCTCGATAAGTCGATTCTCATGGTCGGCGCCTCCGGCGAGTGCACCATCCCCATGCCCGCCTACCTCATCGAGCACCCCAAAGGGCTGGTGCTGTTCGACACCGGCCTGGTCCCGGCGGCGGCGACCGACCCCGAAGGCGTCTACGGGGAACTCGCCGGGCTGCTCGGGTTGCGCTTCAGTCCCGAGCAGGCGATCGACCGTCAGCTGCAGGCGCTGGGTTATGCGACGTCGGATGTCAAATACGTGATCGTCTCGCACACCCACTTCGATCACAGCGGCGGTTTGTATCTGTTCCCGCAGGCCGAGTTCTTCGTCGGGCAGGGAGATATCCGCTACGCGTACTGGCCCGACCCCGCAGGCGCGGCGTTCTTCCGGCAAGCGGACATCGACGCCGCCCGGCGGTTCCGGTGGCGGGAGATCCCGGGGGTAGACCACGACGTGTTCGGTGACGGCAGCGTCGTGATCCTGTTCACGCCCGGCCACACCCCCGGGGAGCTGAGCCTGCTGGTGCGCCTGCCCAGTCGCAATTTCATCCTCACCGGCGACACGGTGCATCTGCGTGAGGCCCTCGAAGCCGTGGTGCCGATGCCCTACGACGCGAACACCGAGCAGTCGCTGCGCTCCATCCGGCGGCTGCAATTGTTGCGCGACAGCGCCGACGCCACGGTGTGGATCACCCACGATCCGCAAGACTGGGCGGAATTCGGCCACGCCCCCCACTGCTTCGAGTAACCGACGATGTCTCGGATCCTGCAGCGATTTGCCGAGCACCGTGACATGCCGCTCACTCCCGCGAAGTACACCGGTCCGCCCGGTCCGCCCGGTTACGGCCTCGACAGGGTAGCGCCGCGCTGCGGCGTCACCGCAGATAACCTTCGCTACCTGCGCAGCAAGCGGGATAAGCTCGGTCCTCTCCTCGATCTGCCCGAGGATCTGCCCGACGACGTCTACCGGGCGCCACGATGACCGTCGGCCAAGACACCGCAGTGACCCAAGCGCTGTTCCGCGAGGCGATGAGCCGCTTTCCCAGCGGGGTGACCCTGGTCACCACCTTGGCTGCCGACGGCCGCCCACGGGGCTTCACCGCCACCGCATTCACCGCGGTGTCCGTGGCTCCACCGCTGGTCCTGACGTGTCTGGATCGCACCGCCGACTGTCACCCGGCCTTCCTGGCAACGCGAGCGTTCGCGGTCAACATTCTCGGCGTACAGCACCGCGCCCTGGCGCGCAGATTCGCCTGCAAGGGCGCCGACAAGTTTGCGGGCGCATCATTCACCGACACCGCCCTGGGCTGTCCGGCGCTCGTTGACGCGGTGGCCACCGTCGACTGCGAGACCGCACAGCGGATTGAAGCCGGCGACCACACCATCCTGCTCGGCTTGGTGCGGCACGTTCGTCTGGGTGAGGCCTCACCGATCGTCTACGCGCACCGCAGTTTTCGCGAGATGGCACCACCGCCCGACCCGTGAAACAGCCGGGAACCGATCCACGCCACGTCGGTCGACACGTCCCCGGGCGCCGGGACCGCGACCGGCGCAGTGGACACCGACCTCCCCCTCCGTTTAGTCCTGGAAAGAAAAAGTCTTGGTACTGCTCCCGTAGCAGGTTCTTTTGCACCTTGCCCGTCGCGGTGCGGGGCATCTTGTCGGTGAAGATCACCGCCTTGGGCACCTTGAACCCCGACAGTCGGTGGCGGGCCGCAGCCAGCACGTCCTCCTCGGTGAGCCGGGTGTCCGGCTTGGGGGTGACGATCGCCACGATGGCCTCGGTCCAGCGTTCATGCGGCACTCCCACCACGACCACCTCCTGGATCCGGGGCTCTGCCTCATAGAGCGCCTTCTCGACTTCAATGGAGGCCACGTTCTCACCCCCGGTCTTGATCACGTCCTTCTTGCGGTCGGTGAACCACAGCAGCCCGTCGGCATCGAAGCGGCCGATGTCGCCGGAATGAAACCAGCCATGCGCGAATGCCTCGGCGGTGGCCTCCGGGTCGCGCAGGTAGCCCTCCATCGCGTGCGGGCCACGGTAGACGATCTCGCCGGGCTGGCCGCCGGGCAGCAGCCGGCCGGCATCGTCCATGATCCCCACCTGAACATTGGGAACCGGCAGGCCGACGGAGCCCGCGTGCGACAGCTGATACTCGGGCGGAAAGACGGTGGTCAGCGGGTTCATCTCGGTCTGGCCGAAACCGAGCGCGAACCGGCAGCCGAAAACCTCCATGGCCCTGCGCAGGTCGGTGTCGGGCATCGGTGCCATCGCATACAGCGCCAGGCGCAGGCTCGACAGGTCGCGTGCGGTGATATCGGGGTGATCCATCATCGCGCGGTACATCATCGGCAGCCCGAAGATCTGCGTGAGGCGCTCGGCCTCGATGGTCGCCAACAGCGCGGCCGGGTCGAACGCCCGCATCAACACCGCGGTGCCACCGACGTAGATCAAAGCGGTGGTGAACCCGTTGAGTTGAGCGGTGTGAAACAGCGGCATCATCACCGCCGCGCGGTCCTGGGCACCAAGACCCAACACCAAAGGGGCCGTGAGCGACTCCAGGTAGACCGCGAGGTGGCTGCTCACCACCCCCTTGGGGGCCGACGTCGTGCCGCTGGTGTAGAGGTAGGTGATGGGGTCCCGGTCGGCGACGAAGCATTCCGGCTCGGCGTCGGTGGCGTCGCCGACGAACTCGCCCAGTGCCCGCCAGTGGCACGAACCGGTGGATCCCCATTGCCTGCCGGTACCGGGTGCGACGATCACATCGGTCACCGTGCGATGTTCGAGGCGGTCGAGCGCCGCACCGACGAGCTCGGCCAATTGGCTTTCCACAAGTATTCCTTTGGCGCCGCAGTGCCCCAGCACGTAGGCCGTCTCGGACGGTCCCCACGCGAGATTGATCGGCACACACACCACACCGGTTTTGGCACACGCGTAATAGGTGAGCAAGAACTCGACGCTGTTACCACACGCCAGGGCGAGCACATCGCCGCGGTGGTAACCCGCGGTCAGCAGCGCGTTGGCCAGCCGATTCACGGCGGCGTTCAGCTCGCCATAGGTCAGCCGGCGCGGGCCGTCGATCACGGCCTCTTTCCCAGGCAGTCGCCAAGCGGTACGGGTCAGCATGTCGCCCACGTTGACGCGCGTCACGAGATTTTTCCGCAGGTCCAAGTCGGTCACCGGCGCTCCTTCTCCGTCTGAATCCATAATCGCCGAATCCGCAATCGCCGGTGGCGCTTCCCCGGCGAACGGTCGGCTGACGGGGGTCTCTCGATCGGGCGCGCATTCGCCGCGGGCGATTGCGCCGCGTCTGCCGTTACACTGGCGGCGATGGTACGCACCGAAAACGACACCTGGGATTTGGCAACCAGCGTGGGGGCCACCGCGACGATGGTGGCCGCGGGCCGGGCCCGCGCCACCCGAGCTGAGCATCCGCTCATCGAAGACCGGTTTGCCGAGCCCCTGGTCCGGGCGGTCGGCATCGACTTTTTCACCCGGTGGGCCACCGGCGAACTCGAGTCGGTCGACGTTGACATTCCCGACTTGCCGTGGGGGATGCAGCGGATGACCGACGTGCTGGCCGCGCGCACCCGTTTCATCGACACGTTCCTGTCGGACGCCGTCGCGGCCGGAATCCGCCAGGCGGTGATCGTGGCTTCGGGTCTGGACACCCGCGGCTATCGACTCCCCTGGCCGGACGGCATGACGCTGTTCGAGATCGACCAACCGCGGGTGATCGAGTTCAAGACCGCCGCGCTCGCCGAACTCGGCGCCGAGCCGACCGTCGACCTGCGGACGGTACCGATCGATCTGCGCCACGATTGGCCGACGGCGCTGCGCGAGGCCGGGTTCGACACGACGCGGCCCACCGCGTGGGTCGTCGAAGGCCTGCTGGCGTTCCTGCCTCCCGAAGCCCAGGACCGCTTGCTGGACAACATCACCGAACTCAGCGCCGCCGGCAGCCGGCTGGTTGCCGAGGTCTTCGGGAATTCCCCTGGCAACCAGCAAATCCTGCGGGCGGCCACCCGGAAGTGGTACGAGCACGGTCTCGACGTGGAACTCGACGACCTGTGGTTTTCCGGGGAACGTAACGATGTGGTGAGCTACCTGGCGGGCCACCATTGGAGCACGGTGCGCATATCGCAGGGCCAACTGTTGGCCGACAACGGATTACCGGTGCCGCAAACCCAAGACGGTGGGGCGTACTACGCCGACAACTACTACTGCACCGCGGTACTGCACACCAAGGACGGCGCGCGCTAGGGAAAGGGCCGCAGATGCCCGACGGCGATGGCCCCAAGCCTCTTCAGGGGTTTCGGGTGTTGGATTTCACCCAGAACGTGGCCGGGCCGCTGGCCGGACAGGTACTTGCCGACCTGGGCGCCGAGGTCATCAAGATCGAGGCGCCCGGCGGGGAGGCCGCCCGCCACCTCACCTCGGTCCTTCCCGGGCGCCCGTCGCTGCCCGCGTATTTTCTTCCCAATAATCGCGGCAAGAAATCGGTGATGGTCGATCTTGGCGCCGAAGAAGCCAAGCAGCAGATCCTGCGGCTCGCCGACACCGCGGACGTGATCCTTGAGGCGTTCCGCCCCGGGGTGATGGAAAAGCTCGGCTTGGGCCCCGCCGACGTGCAGGCACGCAACCCCAAACTGATTTATGCGCGGCTCTCGGCCTACGGCGGTAACGGCCCGCACGGCAGCCGGCCGGGCATCGACTTGACGGTGGCGGCCGAAGCCGGCATGACCTCCGGGATGCGCACCCCGGACGGCCGACCGCAACTCATCCCGTTTCAGCTCGTCGACAATGCCAGCGGTCACGTGTTGGCCCAGGCGGTGCTGGCCGCCCTGCTCAACCGGGAACGCCACGGCGTGGCCGACGTCATCAGCGTCGCAATGTATGACGTGGCGGTGGGACTGCAAGCCAGCCAGTTGACGGTGCATCTGAACCCGCCCGGCGATCAACCGGTGTCGCGCGCCGCGGGCCGCAAGACGGTGGGGTTTGCGGCGCAACCTTCAGGTGCCTTTCGCGCCGCAGACGGGTATGTCGTCATCAGCGCCTACGTGCCCAAACATTGGGTGCTGCTGTGCCGGGTCCTCGGCCGCTGCGACCTTCTCGACGACGCGCGGTTCGCCGATCAGCGATCGCGAGCGATCCACTACGCCGAGTTGACCGACGAATTGGAGGCGACACTACTCACCAGGACCGCTTCCGAATGGGTTGACTTGCTGTGCCGCAACGGGATAATGGCGTGCCTGCCCTACACCTGGAAACAGGTCGTCGCCACCCCGCTGTTTGCGGAAAACAAGCTGGCCCTGAAAGTTGGCGGTGGCCAGGAAGCGGTTACCGTGATTCGCACCCCCGCGCGCTACACCACGTTCACCGCGGCGGTGACCGACCCGCCTCCCGCCGCGGGCCAACACAACGGCGAGTTCCTCACCACCCCGGAGGCCACGTCAGCGCAGTAGCGCCCGGGACATCACCACACGCTGAATCTGGTTGGTTCCCTCGTAAATCTGGGTGATCTTGGCGTCGCGCATCATCCGCTCGACCGGGAAGTCGCGGGTGTAGCCATAGCCACCGAACAGCTGCACGGCGTCGGTGGTGACCTCCATCGCGACGTCGGAGGCAAAGCATTTCGAGGCCGCCGAGATGAAACCGAGCCCGGTCTCGCCGCGTTCGGCGCGGGCGGCGGCCGTGTACACCATGAGCCGGGCCGCCTCCAGCTTCATCGCCATGTCGGCGAGCATGAACCGCACACCCTGAAAATCGCTGATCGGCTGGCCGAACTGCTTGCGCTCCTTGGTGTAGGCGATCGCGGCATCCAGCGCGCCCTGGGCGATACCCACCGCTTGGGCGCCGATCGTCGGGCGGGTGTGATCCAGCGTCTTCAGCGCGGTCTTAAACCCGGTGCCGGGCTCGCCGATGATCCGATCCCCCGGGATGCGGCAATTCTCGAAGTACAACTCCGTGGTCGGTGAGCCTTTTATGCCGAGCTTGCGTTCCTTGGGGCCAACCGAAAACCCCTCGTCGTCCTTGTGCACCATGAACGCCGAGATCCCGTTGGCCTCCATGTCCGGGTCTGTCACCGCCATGACCGTGTACCAAGTCGACTTGCCGCCATTGGTGATCCAGCATTTGGACCCGTTGAGCACCCAGGAGTCTCCGTCGGGCCTGGCGCGGGTGCGCATAGCCACCGCGTCGCTGCCCGATCCGCGTTCGGACAGCGCATACGACGCCAGCGCTTCTCCGGACGCCACCGCCGGCAGCACCTGTCGCTTCAGCTCCTCGGAACCGCTGAGCAACAAGCCCATGGTGCCCAGCTTGTTCACGGCCGGGATCAACGACGCCGAGGCGTCCACGCGTGCCACTTCCTCGATCACGATGCAGGTCGCGACCGCATCCGCCCCCTGCCCGCCGTACTCCTCGGGAACGTGGACGGCGTTGAACCCCGAAGCGTTAAGCGCGGCCAGCGCCTCCTCGGGAAATCGGGAGCGCTCGTCGACGTCGGCGGCGTACGGGGCGATCTCTTTTTCCGCCAGCGCACGCACCGCCGCCCGCAAATGCTCGTGCTCCTCGGGCAGTTGGAACAGATCGAACGACGGGTTTCCGGCCCACTTACCCACCTCGGCCTCCTCGCTGTGCCCGATCACCCGGCTTCCCCGGCACCCGCAGTGCCCTCGGGTTTACCCGATGGGCGGCGTCGCCGCTGGCTATTCGCCGGTAACTTTACCTTGAAGCGAGTTGTCCTTAGCCCGTACCGTCTCCGCCAACCGCTCCTGGAAGGCCAGCATCCGCGTGCGCAGCCCGGGGTCCGCGGACCCCAGCATGCGCACCGCCAGCAGACCCGCGTTGCGGGCACCCCCGATAGCGACCGTGGCCACCGGCACGCCGGCCGGCATCTGCACGATCGACAACAGCGAGTCGAGGCCGTCGAGATGGGCCAGCGGCACCGGCACCCCGATGACCGGCAGCGGCGTGGCGGCGGCGACCATTCCCGGCAGGTGGGCGGCGCCTCCGGCGCCGGCGATGATCACCTGGATGCCGCGGTCGGCGGCGCCGCGGGCGTAGTCCAGCATCAGCGCGGGCGTGCGGTGCGCCGAAACGACCCGCACCTCGAAGGGGATGTCGAACTCGGCCAGCGCCTCGGCGGCCGCGGTCATCACCGACCAGTCGCTGTCGCTGCCCATGATCACCGCGACTCGGGGTTGTCGGGTCATCGGCGCCGCTCCTTTTCATCGCTGCGCTCTGCATCGCCGCCGGCGGGGCTCATCGGTCGGTCCACTGTCCGTGGGATAACCAGTGTGCCGCCCGCTCGGCGCGTTCCCGCAGGGTCGCCAGATCGGCGACGTCGGCGCCGAGCAGGTTGACGTGCCCGATCTTGCGGCCCGGGCGCTCGTCCTTGCCGTAGAGGTGAACTCGGGCGTCGGGCATCCGGGCGAACAGGTGGTGCAGTCGTTCGTCGACGGTCATCGCCGGCGGCTGCGGGGCACCCAGCACGTTGGCCATCACGGTCAGCGGAACGGTCGCGGCGGTCTCCCCGAGCGGGTAGTCGAGCACCGCGCGCAGATGCTGCTCGAACTGACTGGTGCGGGCCCCGTCCATGGTCCAGTGCCCGGAGTTGTGCGGCCGCATCGCGAGCTCGTTGACCAGCAGCGCACCCGCGGTGGTCTCGAACAACTCGACCGCCAGCACGCCCACGACGCCCAGCTCGGCCGCCAAGCGCAAGGCCAGATGCTGCGCCTCGGTGCCGGTGTCCTCGGACAGGTCCGGCGCCGGCGCGATCACCAGCACGCAAATACCGTCCCGCTGCACCGTCTCGACCACCGGCCAGGCCGCGCCCTGGCCAAAGGGGGAGCGTGCCACCAGCGCCGATAACTCCCGGCGCAGCGTGATCCGCTCTTCGACCAGCACCGCCACGCCGGCGGTCAGAAACTCGGCCGCGGTCTCCCGCGCATGCGCCAGATCACGCGCCATCCGCACTCCGCGCCCGTCATAACCACCGCGGACCGCCTTGACCACGACCGGACCCCCGATCCGCCGGACGAAGGCGTCGATATCGGCCAAGTTGTCGAGGCTCTCGACGCCGACGTGACGCGGCACCGGCGCGCCCACCGACGCCAGCCGGCGGCGCATCCGGAGCTTGTCCTGGGCGTGCACCAGGGCCTGCGGCGAGGGTGCCACGTTGACGCCTTCGGCGACCAGCTTCTCCAGCAGCTCGATCGGGACATGCTCGTGATCGAAGGTCACCACGTCCGCCCCGGCCGCCACGCGGCGCAGGTCGTCGAGGTCGGTGTGCGAGCCGATCACCACATCCGGGGTGACCTGAGCGGCCGGCTCGTGGGCATCGGTGACCAGCACCCGCAGCGACTGACCCAACGCGATCGCCGCCTGGTGGGTCATCCGGGCGAGCTGACCGCCGCCGACCATGGCGACCAGCGGCGCAGCGGCGCGGGCTGCGGGCACGCCATTCATGGTGTCATGGCGGCTGAGCAAGTATTTAACGGTGGTGACACCGTCGCGGCGCACGGGTCACCGGCGGTACGTACACTGCCAAACTGTGTCCTTTGCCGATGCCACGATCGCGCGGTTACCTGGGCTCGTCCGACCATACGTCGAACGCCATCACGAGCTGATCAAGTTTGCCATCGTCGGTGCCACCACGTTCGTCATCGACTCGGCGATCTTCTACACCCTAAAGCTCACCGTGCTCGAGCCCAAACCCGTGACGGCCAAGGTCATCTCCGGGATCGTCGCCGTCATCGCCTCCTACATCTTGAACAGGGAGTGGAGCTTCCGCGACCGCGGCGGCCGCGAACGCCACCACGAGGCGCTGCTGTTCTTCGCGTTCAGCGGGGGGGGCGTGCTGCTCGCCCTGGCACCGTTGTGGGTCTCCCACTACATCCTGCAGCTGCGGGTGCCCACGGTGTCGTTGACGGTGGAGAACATCGCCGACTTCATCGCCGCCTACATCATCGGCAATCTGCTGCAGATGGCGTTCCGCTTCTGGGCGTTCCGGCGCTGGGTGTTCCCCGACGAGTTCGGGCGCAACCCCGAGAAGGCACTCGAGTCCACCCTCACGGCGGGCGGATTCGCCGAGGTCTTCGAAGACAACATCGAGGGCGGCAACGTCACCCTGCTGCGCTCGTGGCGATCGCGCGCCAACCGGTTTCGTCAGCTGGGCGATTCATCGGACTCGAGGGTGTCGAAGACCTCGTGATAGGGCAGCGCGGGCACTTGTGCCACCCGCGGAATGTCGCAAAATTCCAGTGCGGGTGCGATGCACGACCACCTGTTCGTCGCCGGCCAACACATTGTCGGGATAGCGCACGCCGGCACCTAGAGCGCTCGCAGGTGGGTGATGTCGCCGGCCGATAGCGTCACCGTGTGTTCGCCCGTGTCGATGCGCAACCGGCCCAACTCGTCGACGTCCCGGGCAAGGCCGACGAGATGGCGGCCACCGGGAAGCGTCGCCCGCACCCGCCGACCCAGCGTCAGGCTGTAGCGGCGGTAGTCGTCGTGCAGCTCCCGACCGGCGCCCCCGCCGGCGCGCCACTGCCGGATGCGTCTGGCCAGTGCACGAAGAATACCGGAGGTCAGCGCGTTTCGGTCGGCTGGTGATCCCGCCAGCAACAACGAGGTGGCCGCGTCATCGGGTGCTTCGTCGGCCGTCATCGTGACGTTGAGCCCCAGGCCCACCACGATCGTCGGGGCGGGCGCGGCGACTTCGGCGAGGATACCGGCCAGCTTGCCGCCGCCGAGCATCACGTCGTTCGGCCATTTCAGACCCGCCTGCACGCCGGGCATCTCGGCCAGCGCGTCGACCACCGCCACACCGGTCGCCAACGTCAGCCAGCCCCACCCCGAGGGGGGAACCGACGACGCGCTGACCCCGACCGACATGGCGATCTGGGAACGGGGCGGGCCCGACCATTGCCTGCCGTGGCGTCCGCGGCCGGCGTTCTGGTATTCGGCGAGCAGCACCGACCCGTCGATGTCGGTGCCGGCCGCGCACCGGGCCAGCAGGTCGGCGTTGGTGGAGCCGGTCTCCTCGACCACGTCAAGCCGGCGCCATGGCAGCCCCGGCCCCACCAGACCGTCACCTATCGTCGGCGCATCCAGCGGCGGCCTGGGCACATCACCGTCCATCGCCGCCCAGCTTAGGGGCCGGACGGGACCCGACGGCTAAGCTCGATGGCCATGACAAGCGTTACCGACCACCGTGCCGAACCCGCCGCCGAGCACACCATCGACATCCACACCACGGCGGGCAAGCTGGCTGAGCTGCGCAAGCGGACCGCAGAGACCCGGTATCCGGTCGGCGAGGACGCGGTCGAGAAGGTGCACGCGAAGGGCAAACTGACCGCCCGCGAGCGCATTTACGCCTTGCTGGATGAGGGCTCGTTCGTCGAGTTGGACGCCCTGGCGCGCCACCGCAGCACCAACTTCGGCCTGGACGCCAAGCGCCCGTTGGGCGACGGCGTGGTGACCGGCTACGGCACCATCGACGGGCGCGATGTGTGCATCTTCAGCCAGGACGCCACGGTGTTCGGCGGCAGCCTCGGCGAGGTGTACGGCGAGAAGATCGTCAAGGTACAACAGCTGGCGATCAAGACCGGCCGCCCGCTCATCGGCATCAACGACGGCGCCGGCGCACGCATTCAGGAGGGCGTGGTCTCGCTGGGCCTCTATAGCCGGATCTTCCACAACAACATCCTGGCCTCCGGGGTGATCCCGCAGATCTCGCTGATCATGGGGGCCGCCGCGGGCGGGCACGTCTACTCCCCGGCGTTGACCGACTTCGTGATCATGGTCGACCAGACCAGCCAGATGTTCATCACCGGCCCGGACGTCATCAAGACCGTGACCGGCGAGGACGTCACGATGGAGGAGTTAGGCGGGGCCCATACCCACATGGCGAAATCCGGAACGGCCCACTATGTCGCCTCCGGCGAGCAGGACGCCTTCGACTGGGTACGCGACCTGTTGAGCTACCTTCCGCCCAACAACTACGCCGATCCGCCGCGATACGCCGTACCGGTTGCCGAGGGCGCCATCGAGGACAACCTCACCACCGAGGACCTCGAATTGGACACCCTGATCCCGGACTCCCCCAACCAGCCCTACGACATGCACGAGGTGATCACCCGCATCCTCGATGACGACGAATTCCTCGAGGTGCAGGCCGGTTACGCCAACAACATCATTGTGGGGTTCGGCCGGGTGGAGGGCCGTCCGGTGGGTATCGTCGCCAATCAGCCCACCCAGTTCGCCGGCTGTCTGGACATCAACGCTTCGGAGAAGGCGGCCCGCTTCGTGCGGACCTGCGACTGCTTCAACATCCCGATCGTCATGCTGGTGGACGTGCCGGGCTTTCTGCCGGGCACCGACCAGGAGTACAACGGCATCATCCGCCGCGGCGCCAAGCTGCTTTATGCCTACGGCGAGGCCACCGTCGCCAAGATCACCGTCATCACCCGCAAGGCCTACGGCGGTGCCTACTGCGTGATGGGCTCCAAGGACATGGGCGCCGACGTCTGCGTCGCCTGGCCGACGGCGCAGATCGCGGTGATGGGTGCCTCCGGCGCGGTTGGCTTCGTCTATCGCCAGCAGCTCACCGAGGCCGCCGCCAAGGGCGAGGATGTCGACGCGCTGCGGCTGAAGCTGCAGCAGGAGTACGAGGACACCCTGGTCAACCCGTACATCGCCGCCGAGCGAGGATATGTGGACGCGGTCATCCCGCCGTCACACACTCGCGGCTACGTCGCCACCTCACTGCGGCTTTTGGAACGAAAGATCGCCCAGCTGCCACCCAAGAAGCACGGGAACATCCCCCTGTGAGCACCCGTGAGTCGAACGAGCGGAGCGAACGCAGTGAGCGACGGGAGTAAGACGAACCAGCCGCACCGAGTCGAACGAGCGAGCGAACGCAGTGAGCGACGGGAGTAAGACGAACCAGCCAACCCCCACCGAGTCGAACGAGCGGAGCGAACGCAGTGAGCGACGGGAGTAAGACGAACCAGCCAACCCCCACCGAGTCGGATGACCAACACGAGCCCCATATCCAGATCGTGAAAGGCCAGCCCACCGATGAGGAGCTGGCCGCGCTGATCGCGGTTCTGGGCAGTATCGGCGCCGGCCCGGCCGACCCCGGACCCGTCGAGCGCAACATGTGGGGACATCCCGTCGACAAACTGCGCTATCCCATCTTCAGCTGGCAGCGCGTCACGCTGCTGGAACGGACCCACATGCGCCGATGATCCCCACCGGGGACGACGATGCCGGCGAAGCCGGGATCACGAAGCGGCGCCGATGACCCGCGTGGTGCTCGGGTCCTCGTCTCCGGGGCGGCTCAAGGTGCTTCGCCAAGCGGGCATCGAACCGCTGGTCCTGACCCCGGCTGTCGATGAGGATGCCGTCACCGCCGCACTGGCACCGGACACCTCACCGCGGGACGTGGTGGGTGCCCTGGCCCAGGTAAAGGCCGAACGGGTCGCCGTCGACGTCGATCGTGAGATCGCGGCAGATTGTGTTGTCATCGGCTGCGATTCGATGCTGCACATCGACAACCGACTCTGCGGCAAACCGCAATCCATCGCTGAGGCCCGGGGGCTTTGGCAATCGATGGCGGGCCGGGCCGGCCAACTCTACACCGGGCACTGCGTAATCCGATTGCAACACAACCAAATTATCTACCGTGGCATTGAAACATCAGTAACCACTGTGCATTTCGGCGTACCATCACCAGAGGACCTCGATGCCTACCTGGCCAGTGGGGAATCCCTGCGGGTCGCGGGTGGATTCACGCTGGACGGGCTGGGCGGCTGGTTCATCGACAACGTCGACGGCGACCCGTCGGCGGTGGTGGGCCTGGGGCTGCCGGCAACGCGCTCACTGCTGCACCGGGCCGGGTTGTCAATCGCGGCGTTGTGGAGGGCCAATCCGGTCACCGAGACCACGTCCACGGGCGCCGATTCCGGCGGCTGGCCCGGGCAAGGTCATGGTAGGTAGGCTTAAGACGTGCCACTACCGCCAGACCCAAGCCCCAGCCTGCAGTCCTACGCCCACCCGGAACGGCTGGTCACCGCCGACTGGCTGGCCGCCAACATGGGCCAACCCGGCCTGGTCATCGTCGAATCCGACGAGGACGTGCTGCTCTACGACGTCGGCCATATTCCCGGCGCGGTGAAGATCGACTGGCATACCGACCTCAACCAGCCACGTGTGCGGGACTACATCAACGGCGAGCAATTCGCCGAGTTGATGGACCGCAAAGGCATCGCCCGCGATGACACCGTGGTGATCTACGGCGACAAGAGCAATTGGTGGGCGGCCTACGCGCTGTGGGTGTTCACGTTGTTCGGCCATCCCGATGTGCGGCTGCTCAACGGCGGGCGCGATCTCTGGCTCTCCGAGGGCCGCGAGACCACATTGGAGGTTCCCACCAAAACCTCGAGCGGTTACCCGGTCGTGCAGCGCAACGACGAACCGATTCGCGCGTTCAAAGATGACGTCCTGGCCAGCCTCGGCAGCCAGCCGCTGATCGACGTGCGCTCACCGGAGGAGTACACCGGCAAGCGCACCCACATGCCCGACTACCCCGAAGAGGGCGCGCTGCGCGCCGGGCATATCCCGACGGCGGTGCACATTCCCTGGGGGAAAGCGGTGGATGAGACCGGGCGGTTTCGCAGCCGCGAGGAGCTGGAGACGATCTACGGCTTCATCAAGCCGGACGACAAGACTATCGTTTACTGCCGCATCGGCGAGCGATCCAGCCACACCTGGTTCGTGCTGACGCACCTGCTCGGCAAGCCCGGTGTCCGCAACTACGACGGGTCGTGGACCGAGTGGGGCAACACCGTGCGGGTGCCGATCGTCGCCGGCGAGGAACCCGGAGAAGTACCGGCGCTATGACCCTGCCCGCGCCGCTGGCCGAGGTGGTGTCCGACTTCGCCGAAGTTCAGGGCCCCGACAAGCTGCGGCTGCTGCTGGAATTCGCCAACGACCTGCCGCCGTTGCCCGCCGAATTGCAAGAGGCGGCGATGGAGCCGGTGCCCGAGTGCCAATCCCCACTGTTCCTGCACGTCGATGCCAGTGACCCGCAGCGGGTCCGGCTGTATTTCAGTGCTCCGGCCGAGGCGCCCACCACCCGCGGGTTCGCGGCGATCCTGGCGGCCGGCCTGGATGAACAGCCCGCCACCGACATTCTTGCCGTGCCCGAAGACTTCTACGCCGATCTGGGTCTGGCGGCGTTGATCAGCCCGCTGCGGCTGCGTGGGATGTCAGCGATGCTGGCGCGGATCAAGCAGCGATTACGCCAGGCGGCCCGAGGCTAAGACACCGGCTGAGCCGACTCGCGGCGCGGCGCTTAGACTTCCCCCGACACCGTTGTAAGAAATTCTCTTAGAGAATCTCCGCTGAGATGCCAGACAGGAGGCGCAGTGCCCAGTCATGCCAGCTCGAGGATCTCCAAAGTGCTGGTCGCCAATCGCGGTGAGATCGCGGTGCGGGTGATCCGCGCGGCCCGCGACGCCGGCCTGTCCAGCGTCGCGGTGTACGCCGAGCCCGATGCCGAGGCGCTGCACGTCCGGCTGGCCGACGAGGCGTTCGCACTGGGCGGACAGACATCGGCGGAGTCGTATCTGGACTTCGGTAAGCTCCTCGATGCCGCCGCGAAGTCCGGCGCCAACGCCATTCACCCCGGCTATGGGTTTTTGGCGGAGAACGCGGACTTCGCGCAGGCGGTCATCGACGCCGGCCTGATCTGGATCGGACCCAGCCCGCAGGCGATCCGCGACCTCGGTGACAAGGTCACCGCCCGGCACATCGCCGCCCGCGCCCAGGCCCCCCTGGTGCCCGGCACCCCCGATCCCGTCAAGGACGCCGACGAGGTGGTGGCTTTCGCCCGAGAGTATGGGGTGCCGATCGCGATCAAGGCGGCCTTCGGCGGGGGCGGCAAGGGCATGAAGGTGGCCCGCACGCTCGACGAAATCCCCGAGTTGTACGAGTCGGCGGTCCGCGAGGCCACGGCCGCGTTCGGCCGCGGCGAGTGCTTCGTGGAGCGCTACCTGGACAAACCACGTCATGTCGAGGCACAGGTGATCGCCGACCAGCACGGCAACGTCGTGGTCGCGGGCACCCGGGATTGCTCACTGCAGCGTCGCTACCAAAAACTGGTCGAAGAAGCGCCGGCGCCGTTTTTGACCGATGCCCAGCGCCGGGAGATTCACGAATCCGCCAAGCGGATCTGCAAAGAGGCGCACTACCACGGCGCCGGGACCGTGGAGTTCCTGGTGGGCCAGGACGGTCTGATCTCGTTTCTGGAAGTCAACACCCGGCTGCAGGTGGAGCATCCGGTCACCGAGGAAACCGCGGGTATTGATTTGGTCTTGCAGCAGTTCAAGATCGCCAACGGTGACACGCTGGACATCACCGAAGACCCCGAGCCGCGGGGACACGCTATCGAATTCCGGATTAACGGCGAAGACCCCGGGCGCAACTTCCTGCCGGCACCGGGGCCGGTGACCAAATTCCACCCGCCCACCGGCCCGGGAGTGCGGCTGGACTCCGGCGTCGAGACGGGCTCGGTCATCGGCGGCCAGTTCGACTCGATGCTGGCCAAGCTGATCGTGCACGGTGCCACCCGCCAGGAGGCCATCGCACGCGCCCGGCGCGCCCTCGATGAGTTCGAGGTCGAGGGCCTGGCCACGGTGATCCCGTTTCACCGGGCGATCGTGCGCGACCCGGCGTTCGTCGGGGATGAGAACGGCTTCTCGGTGCATACCCGCTGGATCGAGACGGAGTGGAACAACACCATCGAACCCTTCACCGGCGGCGAGCCCCTCGAGGACGAGAGTGCCCGACCGCGGCAGAAGGTGGTCGTGGAAGTCGGCGGCCGCCGCCTTGAGGTGTCACTACCCGCCAACCTGGCACTGTCCAACGGCGGCGCTCCCGCCGGTGTCATCCGCAGAAAACCCAGGCCCCGCAAGCGGGGTGCGCTCGCCGGAGCTGCGGCATCGGGCGATGCGGTGACCGCTCCCATGCAGGGCACCGTGGTGAAGGTCGCGGTCGAGGAGGGACAGACGGTTGCCGCCGGGGACTTGGTGGTGGTGCTCGAAGCGATGAAGATGGAGAACCCGGTGACCGCGCACAAGGATGGCACCATCACCGGACTGGCCGTCGAGGCCGGCTCCGCTATCACCCAGGGCACGGTACTCGCCGAGATCAAATGACCGTTATTCGGCAAGACGCGGGCGTGCTACTCCAACGCGTCGCGCAGTCGCGCTAACGATTTAGCGAGCAGCCGCGACACATGCATCTGGGAGATTCCGACCCGCTCGGCGATCTGCGACTGTGTCATCGACTCGAAGAACCGCAGCGCCAGCACCACTCGTTCGCGCTCGGGCAGTGCATCCAGCAAGGGGCGCAACGCTTCTCGATTCTCGATCCGCTCGAGCCCGGCGTCCAGATCACCGAGGCGGTCGGTGATAGCAGCCCCCTCGTCGTCGCTGGCACCGCCGCCGCTGTCGATCGATAACGTGCGGTAAGAGCTTCCGGCCACCAAACCCTCGACCACCTCGGTGCGGTCCACGGCGAGTTCTTCGGCGAGTTCGGATGCGGTCGGCGCCCGGCCGAGCCGTTGCGACAATTCGGCGGCGGCGGCGCAGAGCTCCAGGTGCAACTCCTTCAGCCGCCGGGGAACCTTGACCGACCAGCTGTTGTCGCGAAAGTGACGCTTGATCTCACCCATGATGGTGGGCACCGCGAAGGACACGAAATCCGAACCGGTGGCGGGTACAAACCGGTCGACCGCGTTGACCAACCCCACCCGCGCGACCTGAACCAGGTCCTCACGGGGTTCACCCCGGCCTTCGAATCTGCGCGCGAGGTGATCGGCCAACGGTAGGCAGCGGTTGACGATCTGGTCTCGATGGCGCCGGAACTCGGCCGAGTCAGCATCGAGGCGCGCCAGTTCGCGAAACATCTCGCGAACGTCGGCGTATTCATCGGCTCGCGAGCTGGCGGCCCCGACAGCTCGCGACGTCACCTGGACCTGCCGGGGCCCGCCCGTCGCGTCGTCAGGCTGATCCCGAACACCCCGCCGCCTTCATCGGGCCCGCGGTCATCGTGGAAGGTGTGCACGCCGTGGGCCAACGACCTCAGGACGTGCCAGCTGAGGCTGCCCGGCGCCAGCACATCGTAGGTCCGACACTTCGCCGAAACATCCACCACCAATTCGTCATCTCGCGGGTCGACGACCACAACAAGGGTGGCGTCCGGGACCGCCGAGCGGATCAACCGGGTGCACACCTCGTCCACCGCCAGCCGCAGGTCCGCCACCGCGTCCAAGTCCAGGTCCTCGAAGGTGCCGACCGCGCCGACCAGCGTGCGCAGCACCGCCAGGTTTTCCAGACGTGCGCCGACCCGCAACTCGATTGCGCGATCACCCCGTCGTGGCCGGTCGGCCGGGGGTTCCGCGGTCAGATGACCTCCCGGCGCCGCCCGCATCGAACCCGAACCGCCTTCGAGCGGCTCAGTCATGAGCACCCCCGGCTCCACCCCTGGTGGTCTTCTCCCCGATGATCGGGGAGTCGCGGTGAGCCGCACCCGGGCCTTTGCCCATCAGCTTCATCCAGGTCATGCGACCCTGGGTACCCGCTTGTCGCAGGGATTAAAACAGGCCGTTGCAACCACCGCCGCGGCGCCGCCCCAATCCGTCGCTTTGACCTAACCTCTGTCGCCACAACACAATTCACCCCTCCGCGCACGGCCGGGGCGGCCGCACCACATCGGCCGGCGCCGCACTCGTCCCGGGACGGGCCGATGACAGCCCCGGTCTGACACCCTACGCTGACTACTATGAAGCAAATCCTGCTGCGTGGGGTTGTGTTTCTGGGATCGTGGGCGATGGGGCTCCTGGTCGCGGCGTGGGTTGTTCCCGGGGTCGCGGTAGCGGCGTCGGGGTTCATCGTCGCAACGCTGCTGTTCGCGGTGGCGCAGGCAGGCCTATCTCTGTTGATCGTGAAATTACCTCGTGCCTATGCGTCGCTGATGCTCGGCGGAACCGGTCTGGCACTCACCGTTGTCGCCCTCGGTCTCGCCTCGGCGCTCACCGAAGGGCTTCGCATCGACGGCATCGCGTCGTGGGTGGCCACCACGGTTGTGGTGTGGCTGGTCACAACGATCGGGGCGATCTCGGTGCCCGACGTGTTGGTTCGCGGTGAGGCCGGCGCTGCCTGACCAGCCGGCGCGGGCTGCCGCGGGACCCTGCAGGACGGCGGCTTAGTGCCGTTGCACGGCGGCGGAACCGCCGGTCACCGGTAAAATCCGCCGGTCACCGCTAAATCAAGGCATTTCGTCGGGTCCGTCGCCGAAGTAGTATTTGCTCACTCGCCGAGGACGGAGGGAGCCGATGGGAGATACGCATCACGATCCGACGGATCGCTGGCGGACCACGCTGCCGCACGCCGGGATGACGATGAAGGACAATTTGCTCTGGCCCGGGTTCATCCTGCTCGTCGTCGCGTTATTCGGGATGATCGCCACCGCCGCGGCTGCGGCCTACGAACACTATGAGTGGCTCGCGACGACGGGGCTTATCACCGTGCTCGGAACGATTGCCGGAACGCTCTGGTGTGTCGTGGAACGCCGCCGCGTGGCCCGTATCGACGCACAATGGCATGCCGCGCATCCCGAGAGCCGGCCGCGCCAGCACGTCGGCTAAGAGCCGGGCCGCCATTTGGCTGCCGTTAGCGGGCTGCGGTTGGCGGCCGATCACCGCCGGGGGCACCGTCATCGTAAACGCGGCTAGGCGGCTGCGGCGGCCTTAGCTCGGCCTGAGCGGCGGTGCGGCTCGGCCCGCGCGGCGGTGGCCGAAAGCCACGCCACGTAGGGGGCGGGCGCAGCCGCCATCGACAACGACGCCGGACCCAGCCCCGGCCCAGCGGCGCACCGCCGACGGCCGTCAGCCGCCCAGCGCCGGGCCCGCGATCGGGGGAACACCCAGGGTAAGCGTCAACAGCATCAGCATCAGCAAAAACCATCCGGCGCCCTGCCACGCCCACCAGATGCCCCGTTCATGCCAGACCCGATAGGTCCGCACGAAAGCCCTGATCCCGCAGCCCAGTAGGATCGCCGGCGCCCCTAACGCCAACAGCACCCGCTGGGGTTTGCCACAGGCCGCGGTGTCCACGCTCAGTTCCCCGCTGCAGGTGCTGACCCACAACGCGGCCAGGATGAGAAAACCCACACCGGCGACGGTGGCCAGGGCCGCGAACCGGACCGCCGCCTGGACCTCGCCGTTTTCCTGGCCCAGCGGGTCGCCGGGCCAGCTCTCGCGTGGTCTTTGCATCCTGGGAACCTCTCTGCGGGTTCGGCCGTCCGCAGCGTCATCGCCCGACCGGCGGCATCAGTACCATTCTGCGCGCAACCGTGCTCTGACGCCGAGTTCGTCACGCATATTCGTCGACTACCGCCGGCAACCTTCGAAAAATCAGCCCGCCGATCGCATGTCGGCCAACGCGCCGCGGACGGCACCGACCGCCGCGTCGATCTCCCCGCGGGACACCGTCAGTGCCGGGCGGAACCGCACACTGTCGGTGCCGCTGGGCAGCACGATCACCTGACGCTCCCACAGTCGGCGGATCAACTCGTCGCGCGCTGCGGTGCTCGGCAGACTGAAGGCGCACATCAAACCGCGCCCGCGGGGGTCGAGCACCAGTTCCGGAAAGCCGGCGGCCAGTTCGTCGAGCCGGGCGCGCAGGTAGCGGCCCTGCTCGGCGGCGTGCTCGAACAGTCCCTCGGCTTCGATCACCTCGAGAATGCGCCGCGCCCGAACCATGTCGGTGAGATTGCCGCCCCACGTCGAGTTGAGCCGAGAAGGGACGGCGAACACGTTGTCGGCGATTTCGTCGACTCGGCGCCCGGCCATCACCCCGCATACCTGTGTCTTTTTGCCGAAGGCCACCACATCAGGTGCGACCCCCAATTGCTGGTACGCCCAGGCGGTTCCGGTCAACCCGCAGCCGGTCTGCACCTCATCGAAGATCAACAGGGCGTCGTGGTGGTCGCACAGCTCACGCATCGCGGCAAAAAACTCGGGCCGGAAATGCCGGTCGCCGCCCTCCCCCTGGATGGGTTCGGCGATGAAACAGGCGATGTCGTGCGGGTGTGCCTCGAACGCCGCGCGAGCCTGTTGCAGCGACTTGGCTTCCAGCGCTTCGATGCCCGGCCCATCCAGCCCGGGACGGATATAGGGCGCGTCGATGCGCGGCCAGTCGAACTTCGGGAAACGCGCCACGGCAACGGATCCGGTGTTGGTCAGCGACAGGGTGTAGCCGCTGCGGCCATGAAAGGCCCCGCGCAGGTGCAGCACTCGGGTACCCAGCGTGGGATCGATGCCGTGGGCCTCGTTGTACCGGCTCTTCCAGTCGAATGCGACCTTCAGCGCATTCTCGACCGCCAGGGCGCCACCGTCGATGAAGAACAGATGCGGCAACGCCGGGTCGCCCAGTACCCGCGTGAAGGTTTGCACAAAGCGGGCCATCGGCAGCGAATACACGTCGGAGTTGCTGGGTTTGTTGATCGCCGCCTCGGTGAGCTCGGCTCGGAACGCCTCGTCTTCAGCCAGCGCCGGGTGGTTCATGCCCAGTGCCGAGGATGCGACGAAGGTGAACATATCCAGATAACGACGACCGTCACGGGCGTCGACCAGGTAAGAACCGGCCGAGCGGTTCAGATCCAGCACCAGGTCGAGACCGTCGAGCAACATACTGCGGGACAGCACCGCACGAACCTGACCCGGTCGGATGTCCCGATCGACCGCCGCTGCCGCAATCATAAAACCATGATAGCGCGGTTTTTTACGGAATATTAACGATTGTCCAGGAAAGGTTACGGTATATATTGGCGTCCGCTGAAAAATGTGTGCAATATGATGGTGCTGCGGGTACGGACGTTTGCCGCCGTGCGGATTCGTTGCAGGAGATCTTCCAGCGCCCGCGGAGACGCAACCCGCACGAACAGGATGTAGCTCTCCTCGCCGGCCACCGAATGACAGGACTCGATCGCCTCGAACTGTTCGAGGCGGGCGGGCGCATCATCGGGTTGGGAAGGATCGAGAGGGGTGATGGCCACGAACGCCGACAGCAGGTTGCCCACCGCCTCCGGGTTGATCCGGGCCGTATACCCGGTCACCACGCCGCGTGATTCCAGCCGGCGCACCCGCGACTGCACCGCCGACACCGACAGCCCGGTGCCGGAAGCCAACTCCGCCAGCGTGGCGCGCCCGTTGGCGACCAGCGCGCGCACCAGCGTCCGGTCGATGTCGTCGAGCGACTCACCCATGGGCGGAGACTATCGCAGCGACGGCCCGCCCCAGGAGGTCCGCAGGTGAGCGCGACCGAACCGGGCGCCCGGCGTGGTTCGGGCTCACCGCCCGACCGGCATCGCTCGCGGGCGGGCACCAACCGGCTGCCCGCCGCGGAGGAATTACGCGCCCGAGTGCGGCGCGTTTTCGAAGAGATCGGCGTCCCCGATCGCCTCGGCGACCCGAATGCCCCGGGGCTGCCGGCGCGCACGCCAATCACCGGCGACGTGCTGTTCACCGTCGCCCAGACCACCCCGGAACAGGCCGATGACACGATTGCCGCTGCTGCACAAGCGTTCTCGGTGTGGCGCCGCACACCGGCGCCGGTGCGTGGGGCGGTGGTGCACCGACTGGGCGAGCTGCTCACCATCCACCGGCACGACCTGGCCACCCTGGTGACCATCGAGGTGGGCAAGATCACCTCCGAAGCCCTCGGCGAGGTGCAGGAGATGATCGACGTCTGCCGCTTCGCCGTGGGCCTGTCACGTCAGCTCTACGGGCGCACCATCGCCTCCGAGCGTCCCGGGCATCGGCTGCTAGAGACCTGGCATCCGCTCGGGGTGGTGGGCGTGATCACCGCGTTCAACTTCCCGGTCGCGGTCTGGGCGTGGAACGCCGCGGTGGCGCTGGTCTGCGGGGACACCGTGGTGTGGAAACCCTCCGAGCTGACCCCGTTGACCGCGCTGGCCTGCCGGGCGCTGATCGCCCGGGCCGTCGCGGACGCCGAGGCGCCACCGGAGGTGAGCGGCGTGGTCCTGGGCGGCCGCGACCTCGGGGAACGGCTGGTCGACGACGACCGGATCGCGCTGGTGTCGGCGACCGGCTCGGTGCGGATGGGTGAACAGGTCGGCCCCCGGGTCGCCCGGCGTTTCGGCCGGGCGTTGCTCGAGCTGGGCGGCAACAACGCCGCCATCGTGACGCCGTCGGCGGATTTGGATTTAGCGGTACGGGCCATCGTGTTCGCCGCCGCCGGCACCGCCGGGCAGCGCTGCACCAGCCTGCGCCGGCTGCTCGTGCACCGCTCGGTGGCCGACGAGGTGGTGGCCCGGGTCCTCGCCGCCTACGCTCGGCTGCCGATCGGAGACCCGTCGGCCGAGGGCACGCTGGTCGGGCCGCTGATCCACCGGACCGCCTATCACGCCATGGTGGCGGCACTGCAGCAGGCTCGCGCCGACGGCGGTGAGGTCATCGGCGGTGAACGCCGGCACGAGGGGTTCCCGGAAAGCGCGTACTACGTGGCGCCGGCACTGGTGCGCATGCCGTCACAGACGCCCGTCGTCGCGACCGAGACGTTCGCACCGATCCTCTACGTGTTGACCTACGATGATCTGGACGAAGCGATCTCGCTCAATAATGGTGTGCCACAAGGTCTTTCGTCGGCAATATTCACCACCGACATCCGCGAGGCAGAACGCTTCATTGACGGATCGGACTGCGGCATCGCCAACGTCAACATCGGTACCTCGGGTGCGGAGATCGGCGGCGCGTTCGGCGGCGAGAAGCAGACCGGCGGCGGCCGCGAATCCGGTTCCGACGCGTGGAAGGCCTATATGCGCCGAGCCACCAATACCGTCAACTACTCCTCGGAGTTACCGCTGGCACAGGGTGTGCGCTTCCTTTAAGTGGTCCTCGGGCGGTCCGGCAATGGTCCGCGCCCGCCGTCAGCCGCGGCGGTGCGGTGACCCCCACAGGTCCCGCGGGAAGAGCGGGGTTCGAGAATCTTTTACCGAGAATTTCGACAACTTCAGGTTTAAGGTCATGCGTGCATGGGAACCTCATCGGCCATGACCACACCTCGCCTGTGTCGTTTCGTGGGCTGTGCGATGCTCGCGGCGGGGGGCTTCGCCGCCCCGGCCCTCTCGGGCTTTGCGGCTCCGGCCGCGTCCGCCCAGCCGTGCCCGGACATCGACGTCGTCTTCGCCCGGGGTACCGGGGAGCCGCCCGGGCTGGGCCCCACCGGAGAGGCGTTCGTCGCTTCGCTGCGCCCGCGCGTGGGGGCAAAGTCGATGGCCGTCTACCCGGTCAACTACCCGGCCAGCGACCACTGGGACACCGGCATCGAGGGGATTAAGGACGCCGGTGCTCACCTGGTGTCCACGGTATCGAGCTGTCCCCAGACCAAGATGGTGCTCGGCGGGTACTCCCAGGGTGCGGCCGTCATGGGCTTTGTCACCTCGCCGGCGGTGCCCGACGGAATCGACCCCGCGACCGTACCCAAACCGCTGGCGCCCGAGGTCGCCGATCACGTCGCCGCGATCGTCCTGTTCGGCATGCCCAACGCCCGGGCCATGAACTTCCTCGGCGAGCCGCCGGTCGTCATCGGCCCGGCCTATCAGGCCAAGACCATCAAGTTGTGCGCTGCCGAGGACCCGGTGTGCTCTGACGGGATGAATTTCGCCGCCCACCAGGGCTATGCGGAGGACGGTGCAATGGTCGACCAGGGTGCCGCCTTTGCCGCCGGCCGGCTGAACGCAACGGCTCCGGGCACCGGGGACCTTCCCGCCCCGTCTGCGGGTGGAGGTTTCGGCAGCTGAGTTCCCGGCGTGATCGTTGGACGGGTAGCCACCAGGGCACGGTCACCGATCCGCCGGTGAGAATCTGCCGGTGAGAATTTGCCGGTAAGAACCTGATAAGAAATTGTCAAATTGTCACTAGTGCGTAGTGGGCGAGCACCGGCACGTTAACATCGGTGTCATGCAAGCGAGGCGCCGGCGGCTGACCCCGGACGACCGGCGTGCCGAGTTGCTGGCGCTGGGCGCCGAGATTTTCGGCCAACGACCCTACGATGAGGTCCGCATCGACGAGATCGCCGAGCGTGCCGGGGTGTCGCGGGCGCTGATGTACCACTACTTCCCCGACAAACGGGCGTTTTTCGCCGCGGTCGTCAAGGACGAGGCCGACCGGTTGATCGAAGCCACCAGCCACCTGCCACTGCCGGGCCAGACACTGTTCGACGAGGTCCGTACCGGCGTGCTCGCCTACATGCAGTATCAGCAAGAGCACCCGCACTCCGCCTGGGCCGCCTATGTCGGCATCGGCCGTTCGGACCCGGTGCTGCTCGGTATCGACGACGAAGCCAAAAACCGGCAGCTGGAACACGTGATGAGCCGCATCAGCGAGATCGGGGGCCCCGACATGGAGCTTGACCCGAAAGTCGAGCGCATCCTGCGGATGGTGGTGCACGGCTGGCTGGCGTTCACCTTCGAGTTGTGCCGCCAGCGGATCATGGACCTCGCTACCGACGCAGGCCAGCTTTCCGACGCCTGCGCGCACGCGCTGCTGGACGCGGTTTCCCGGGTGCCCGGGATTCCGGCCCAGTTGGCGGCAGCGCTGACGCTCGAACGGTGCTGAGCGTTCCGCGCATCATGACGGGCTCGAGCGGCTCAGAACTCCCGCGCCGGCGGCTTTCGCCACGCTCGCCGGTGGTGAACGGCCCGGTAACCGGCCGGGCCCGGGTGCCGCGCCACGGGCCGCAGTGGGTTGACCCGAGCGACCGGTGAGCGCTGCAGCGCGGCCAGACCCGCTGGCCCTGTTTTCCGAACCGACGCGGGAATGGTTCACCGGCACGTTCCCCGCGCCGACCCCGGCTCAGGCCGGCGCCTGGTCGGCGATCGCCGAGGGTCACAACACGCTGGTCATCGCGCCGACCGGCTCCGGGAAGACGCTGGCGGCGTTCCTGTGGGCCCTGGACAGCCTGAGCCGGGCGGCCGGCGCACCGGCACGCTCTGCGGGCACCCGGGTGCTGTATGTGTCGCCGCTCAAGGCGCTGGCGGTCGACGTCGAACGCAATCTGCGCACGCCGCTGGCCGGGATTACCCGAATCGCCCAGCGCCGGCACCGGCCCGTCCCGCAGATCAGTGTCGGCGTGCGATCGGGTGATACCCCGCCCGCACGGCGCCGCCAGCTCGTCGCCCGGCCACCCGACGTGCTGATCACCACCCCGGAGTCGCTGTTTTTGATGCTGACCTCGGCCGCCCGCCAGACCCTGGCCGGGGTGCAAACGGTGATCGTCGACGAGGTGCACGCGATCGCCGGCACCAAGCGCGGTGCGCACCTGGCGTTGTCGCTGGAACGCCTCGACAATCTCTTGCAGCGCCCGGCACAGCGGATCGGTTTGTCGGCGACCGTGCGCCCACCGCGGGAGCTGGCGCGATTTTTGTCCGGCCAATCCCCGACGACGATCGTCGCGCCCCCATCGCCGAAAACCCTCGATTTGACCGTGCAGGTGCCGGTGCCCGATATGGCAAACCTGGCGAACAACACCCTCTGGCCCGACGTCGAGGCCCGCCTAGCCGACTTGATCGAAGCGCACAACTCGACGATCGTGTTCGCCAACTCGCGGCGACTCGCTGAACGGCTTACCGCCCGGCTCAACGAGATCCATGCCCAACGCTGCGGTGTCGAGTTACCCGTCGTCAGCAACCCCCAGGTCGCGGGGGGCGCGCCCGCACAGCTTTTGGGGAGCGGCCAAACCTACGGCGCCGCACCGGTGCTCGCGCGCGCTCATCACGGCTCGGTCAGCAAGGAGCAACGCGCTGCGGTCGAAGAGGATCTCAAACTTGGCCGGCTCAAAGCGGTGGTGGCGACCTCGAGCCTGGAACTCGGCATCGACATGGGCGCGGTCGACCTGGTGGTCCAGGTGGAGGCACCGCCCTCGGTGGCCAGCGGCTTGCAGCGCATCGGCCGCGGCGGCCATCAGGTCGGCGAAACCTCCCGAGGTGTGCTGCTTCCCAAGCACCGCACCGACCTGATTCGCTGCGCGGTCACCGCTCAACGCATGCTCGCCGGGCAGATCGAGACGATGCGGGTGCCCACCAACCCGCTGGACATCCTGGCGCAGCACACCGTGGCGGCGGCCGCGGCAGGGCCGCTGGACGTCGAGCGCTGGTTCGACACCGTGCGGCGCAGCGCGCCGTTCGCCACGCTGCCGCGCAGCGCATTCGAGGCGACCCTGGATCTGCTCAGCGGCAAATATCCGTCCACGGAGTTCGCCGAGTTGCGGCCACGGCTGGTCTACGACCGCGACACCGCCACCCTGACCGCACGCCCCGGCGCGCAGCGGCTGGCCGTCACCTCCGGCGGCGCGATCCCCGACCGCGGGCTGTTCACCGTCTGGCTGGCTACCGAAAAGCCCTCGCGGGTCGGGGAACTCGACGAGGAGATGGTCTATGAGTCACGCCCGGGCGATGTGATCTCGCTGGGCGCGACCAGCTGGCGGATCACCGAGATCACCCCCGACCGGGTGCTGGTGATCCCCGCGCCGGGAGAGCCCGCCCGGTTGCCGTTCTGGCGCGGCGACGACGCCGGGCGCCCGGCGGAGCTGGGCCGTGCGATCGGCGCGTTCACCGGCGAACTCGCCCGCCTTGATCGCACGGCATTCGATGCGCGTTGCGCTGCCCTGGGTTTCGATGCCTACGCCGCCGACAACCTGTGGCGGCTGCTGCAGGATCAGCGCAGGGCCACGGCTGTTGTCCCCACCGACACGACGCTGCTGGTGGAACGCTTCCGCGACGAACTCGGCGATTGGCGGGTGATCCTGCACTCGCCGTACGGCCTGCGGGTGCACGGCCCGCTGGCGCTGGCGGTCGCGAGGCGGCTGCGGGACCGCTACGGCATCGACGAGAAACCGACGGCCTCCGACGACGGCATCGTGGTGCGGTTACCCGACACGCTCCCCGAGTGCGGCCCGGACGCCGGGAGCTCGCCGCCCGGTGCGGAGTTATTCGTGTTCGATCCCGACGAAATCGACCCGATCGTCACCGCCGAGGTGAGCGGTTCGGCGCTGTTCGCGTCGCGGTTCCGGGAATGCGCGGCCCGCGCCCTGCTGCTGCCGCGGCGCCACCCGGGGCGCCGCTCCCCGCTGTGGCACCAGCGGCAGCGCGCCGCCCAACTGCTCGATGTGGCCCGCAAATACCCCGACTTCCCGATCGTGCTGGAGACGGTGCGCGAATGCCTGCAGGACGTCTACGACGTGCCGGCCCTGACCGAGTTGATGACCGGCATCGCGCAGCGCCGGGTGCGGGTGGCCGAAGCCGAGACCGCGACCCCGTCGCCGTTCGCGGCCTCGCTGCTGTTCGGCTACGCCGGGGCGTTCATCTACGAGGGCGACAGTCCGCTCGCCGAGCGCCGCGCCGCGGCGCTGTCACTGGATACCAGGCTGCTGGCCGAGCTTTTGGGCCGGGTCGAGCTGCGGGACCTGCTCGACCCGGACGTGGTGGCCGCAACCGGACGCCAGCTGCAGCATCTCTCGCCGGAACGGGCGGCCCGGGATGCCGAGGCGGTGGCCGATTTGCTGCGGCTGCTGGGCCCGCTGACCGAGCAGGAGGTGTCCGAGCGCGCCGGCGGGGCCGACGTGGGTGGCTGGCTGGCGGGTTTGCACGCCGCAAAACGCGCGCTGAGCGTGTCCTTCGCCGGACGAACCTGGTGGGTGGCCGTCGAGGACATCGGCCGGCTGCGCGACGGGCTGGGGGTCGCGGTGCCGGTCGGAGTGCCGGCCAGCTTCACCGAGGCGGTCGCCGACCCTCTGGGCGAGCTGCTCGGCCGCTACGCCCGCACCCGGGCGCCGTTCACCACCGCCGAGGCGGCCGCCCGGTTCGGCCTGGGGCTGTCGGTGACCGCCGACGTGCTGGGTCGGCTGGCGGCCGACGGCCTCCTGGTACGCGGCGAGTTCAGCGCGGACGCGGTGGGCGAGCAATGGTGCGACGCCGAGGTGCTGCGGATCCTGCGGCGCCGTTCGCTCGCGGCGCTGCGCGCCCAGATCGAGCCGGTCAGCACCGCGGCCTATGCGCGCTTCCTGCCGGCCTGGCAGCAGGTCGGCGCGGAGTCGGCGTCCGGGATCGACGGTCTGGCTGCCGTTATCGATCAGCTCGCCGGTTTCCCGCTGCCGGCCTCGGCGGTCGAGCCGCTGGTGCTGACGGCGCGGGTGCGTGACTATTCACCGGCGATGCTCGACGAGCTGCTGGCCTCCGGGGAGGTGATCTGGTCGGGCTGCGGATCGATTTCCGGCAACGATGGCTGGATCGCCTTTCACACCGCCGACTGCGCGCCGCTGACGCTGGCCGGTGGGGTCCCGATCGAGTTCACCGACGCCCACCGGGTGATCCTGGATACGCTCGCCGGCGGCGGCGCCTTTTTCTTCCGCCAGCTCGCCCAGGCCGCAATCACCGAGCAGGAGCTGAAAACGGCGTTGTGGGAGCTGGTCTGGGCCGGCTGGGTGACCGGCGACACCTTCGCGCCGGTGCGGGCGATGTTATCCGGCGGCCCCGGCACCCGCCGACGCGCCACGCCCGCGCACCGGCAGGGTCACTGGGGCCGCCGGCCCCCCAGGTTGAGCCGCTATAGCGTCGCGCATGCGGCGACCCGCGCCGCCGACCCCACCGTGGCCGGGCGCTGGTCCGCGCTGCCGGAGCCGGAAACGGACTCCACGCTGCGGGCCCACCACCAAGCCGAGCTGCTGCTGCACCGCCACGGCGTCGTGACCAAGGGCGCCGTCGCGGCCGAAGGACTGCCGGGTGGTTTCGCCACGCTCTATAAGGTGCTGACCGGATTCGAGGACGCCGGCCGCTGCCAGCGCGGGTATTTCATCGAATCGCTGGGCGGCGCCCAGTTCGCGGCCGCCTCCACGGTCGACCGGCTGCGCGGCTACCTCGACGAGCCCGGCTCCCTCGCCGACCCCGAGCGCCCCGAACACCACGCCGTGGTGCTGGCCGCGGCCGATCCGGCCAACCCGTATGGGGCGGCGCTGCCCTGGCCGTGCCCCACCGCGGCGGACGACGCCGGGGCCCGTCCGGGCCGCAAGGCCGGGGCATTGGTGGTGCTGGTGGACGGCGAGCTGGCGTGGTTTGTGGAGCGCGGCGGCCGCTCACTGCTCAGCTTCACCGACGATCCCGGGGCCAACCACGCGGCGGCCGCCGCGCTGGCGGATCTGGTGGGCAGCCGACGAGTCGACTCGATCCTGGTCGAGCGAATTAACGGCGTGCCGGTGCTGCAGCTGCGGGACTCGCCGAGTTATGCGGCACTGGTCGGTGCCGGGTTCGCCAGCACACCCCGCGGATTGAGGCTGCGCTAACCGATGCCCGAGGGCGACACCGTCTGGCACACCGCCGCCACGCTGCGGCAGGCGTTGGCGGGCCGCATGTTAACGCGCTGCGACATCCGGGTGCCGCGGTTCGCGACCGTTGATCTCAGCGGCCACGTCGTCGACGAGGTGCTCAGCCGCGGCAAGCACCTGTTCATCCGCGTCGGGCCGGCCAGCATCCACTCGCATCTGAAGATGGACGGCAGTTGGCGGGTGGGCAGCCGAGGCCAGCGTGCCGACCACCGGACCCGGATCATCCTGGAAGCCGGCGGTATCCGGGCCCTCGGCATCGACCTGGCCGTCCTGGAGATCCTCGACCGCGACCGCGACGGCGACGTGGTCGCGCACCTGGGACCGGATCTGCTCGGCGAGGACTGGAATCCCCGTGTCGCCACCGCCAACCTCATCGCCGATCCGGGCCGGCCCCTCGCGGAGGTACTGCTGGACCAACGGGTGATGGCCGGGATCGGCAACGTGTACTGCAATGAATTGTGTTTCGTCAGCGGGCATCTGCCGAACACGCCGGTCGGCGTCATCGCCGACCCGGCACGGCTCGTGTCCCGCGCGCGAGAGATGCTGTGGGCCAACCGCTTCCGGTGGGCCCGCTGCACCACCGGCGACACCCGTGCGGGCCGCCGACTTTGGGTCTATGGACGCTTCGGACAGCAGTGCCACCGCTGCGGCACCTTGATCATGCGGGACACCGGCGGCGGTCGGGTGATGTTCTACTGCCCGTCGTGTCAGCGTTGACAACTTGGGCGGCACGCGATTCACCGGGCTTGGGCCCCGTTCAGATGTTGTTCACGCGATGGTGCACCGCCGGTACCGGGCCGTCATCCCCGTATCGGTAGCCTGGAATCCCGACACGCCGGAACAGCGTGGGGCGTTGCCTTTCCGGCTGCGGGCACCTACCGTAGGGAATGGGCAGAAGGGGATGGGCAGAAAAACTGCCACCCAACGGTTGGTCACCGTTGACTGGCCTATGACCCGATTACCTGCCGATAGGGTCATCGCGTTGGTCACTGAAAGTGCGCCGACGACGTCGCCGAAGATCACTCACCGACCTCGCCGGACTACTGGAGGACACCAGCGTGCTCACACTGCAGAACCATCTCGGCATCAGCGCTCTTGCGACAATCGGCTCCTGCAAGGCGGGCTCCCTGACCACTCGCGCGTGGGACACGCTGCGCGCCGTCACCCAGGGCGCAGCCCCTACCCGGGCGGTGGTGGCGTCGCTGCGGAACACCACCCAGGTATTCGACGGGCTCCGCGCGCCCGACGGGACGCGCCGCGACGCCATGGCGCCCGCACCGGACCCGCCACCCAGGGGTGATCGAGAACCGCTGCGGATCATGCCCCGGGGGGCCGAGCGTTGCTGACGGCAACGGTTCGGCCATCGCCGGCCGACGGGCCTGCGCCGGGCCGTGCGGGAGTCTCATGCGGTTGAAGCGACCGCCGGCTGACGAAGCGGCGCGGCTCACCGGTCAGCGGGTCGGCGAATTCCAGGGTGTGTGCCAGTAATTGGAGGGGCATCGTGAAGTCATCGGGTGCAACGTCGATAACGTTGGGATACAACGGATCTCCCTGGATCGGCAGTCCCAGCGAGGCCATGTGCACCCGCAACTGGTGGGTGCGTCCGGTTCGCGGCGTCAAGCGGTAAAGACCATCCGGCGCTACCAACTCCACCAGGGTTTCGGCGTTCGGCTCACCGGGCTCTTCGACGGCCTGCAACCAGCCGCGCCGTTTGACGATCCGGCTGCGTACCAGGCACGGCAACTCGATCGCCGGATCAGCGGCCGCCCGCGCCAGATAGGTTTTGTGCACCCGGCGGCGCGCGAACAGCATCTGGTAGGCCCCGCGAAGCTCACGGCGGACGGTGAACAACAGCACCCCGGCGGTCAACCGGTCCAGCCGATGGGCCGGGCTCAGCTCCGGCAACCCTAGTTCGCGCCGTAACCGCACCACCGCGCTCTGCGTGACGTGGCAGCCCCTCGGCATGGTCGCCAGGAAGTGCGGCTTGTCGACGACCACGATGTCGTCGTCGCGATAGATCACCGGGATGTCGAACGGCACCGGCACTTCGTCGGGCAGTTCCCGATGACGGTAGCCCCCGGTGCGGCTACCTTTGGGCCTGGGGGTCGGTTCGGGCCTCAATTAAGCGGCACCGGTTCGAGGATTTCGGCGCGCGCTTCCGGTGCGCTGGCGCGCAACGCGTCCGCAGACGCGTCATCGGGTTGGGTCTGCGAGAGGATCTCGGCGTGCACGCGCGCGGCGTACGTGTCGACCTCACGGTCGATCTGGCGGTCGGTCCAGCCCAGTATCGGCGCGACCACTTCGGCCACCTCGCGGGCGCAGTCGACACCCCGGTGCGGGTATTCGATGGAGATCCGCATCCGCCGGGTCAGGATGTCCTCCAGGTGCAGCGCGCCCTCAGCGGTGGCGGCATAGGCGGCTTCCACCTTCAGGTAGACCGGCGCCGCCGTGATCGGGTTCAACAGGTCGCGGCGGTCGGCCGCCAACGCCAGCACTTCGCTGATCAGCGACCCGTAACGGTCCAGCAGATGGCGCACCCGGTAGGGGTGCAGCCCCGCCAGTTCGCCCACCCGCTCGGCCTGGTTGACCAGCGCGAAGTAGCCGTCGGCGCCCAGCAGCCGGACCTTCTCGGTGATCGACGGTGCCACCCGCGCCGGAATGTACTGCGCCGCAGTGTCGATGGCGTCGGCGGCCATCACCCGATACGTGGTGTACTTGCCGCCCGCGATGGACACCAGGCCGGGAGCGGTCACCGCCACCGCGTGCTCACGGGACAGCTTGGAAGTCTCGTCGCTCTCCCCCGCCAGCAGCGGCCGCAACCCGGCGTAGACGCCGTCGATGTCGGCGTGGGTCAACGGAATGGCCAGCACGGTGTTGACGGTGCCCAGGATGTAGTCGATGTCGGCCTTGGTCGCCGCGGGGTGCGCCAGGTCAAGACCCCAGTCGGTGTCGGTGGTTCCGATGATCCAATGGCTTCCCCACGGGATGACGAACATCACCGACTTCTCGGTGCGCAGGATGATCGCGACGTCGCTGACGATCCGGTCCCGCGGAACGACGATGTGCACACCTTTGGAGGCCCGGATCTGAAAGCGCCCCCGCTGCCTGGAGAGCGCCTGGATCTCGTCGGTCCACACCCCGGTCGCGTTGACCACCACGTGCCCGTGGACCTCGGTGATCGCACCGTCCTCGGAGTCGCGCACCCGCACGCCGATCACCCGGTCGGCTTCGCGCAGCAACGCGATCACCTGGGTGGAGGATCGCACCACCGCGCCGTAATGCGCGGCGGTGCGCGCGACCGTCATGGTGTGCCGCGCGTCGTCGACGACGGTGTCGTAGTAGCGGATACCGCCGATCAGCGAGCTGCGCTTCAACCCGGGGCACAGCCGCAGCGCACCCGCGCGCGTCAAATGCTTTTGCGGCGGAACCGATTTCGAACCTCCAAGGCGATCGTAAAGGAGCATGCCGAGGGCCACGTACGGACGTTCCCAAAACCGCCGGGTCAGCGGGTACAGAAACGGCAGCGGCTTGACCAGGTGCGGCGCCAGGGTGGTCAACGACAGCTCGCGCTCGTAGAGCGCCTCACGAACCAAACCGAACTCGAGCTGCTCGAGGTAGCGCAGCCCGCCGTGAAACATCTTCGACGACCGGCTCGAGGTGCCCGAGGCGAGGTCACGCGCCTCGACCAGCGCCACCTTCAGCCCCCGGGTCGCCGCGTCCAGGGCGCATCCCGAGCCCACCACGCCGCCCCCGATGACCACGACGTCGAACTGCTCGGTGCCCAGTCGTTCCCAGGCCGACGCCCGCTGCGAAGGCCCTAAAAAGGATGCCGGCCAGGCCGGCGCGTACCCCGGCGGGCGGATCGGGTCGCTCACGGAAAGGCCTCCAGTCGGTTACTCATCGGTAGACGAGCTGCCCCCAAGGCTACCGTGGCTAGTCCAGGTCACCGTGGGCCATCAGCCGGCGGGCGGCCTCGGTGATCGACCCCGACAGCGACGGGTAGACGGCCAGGGTCTGCGCCAGCTCGTCGACCGTGATGCGGTTTGTCACCGCCACCGCGATCGGCAGGATCAGCTCGGAGGCGATCGGCGCCACCACCACACCGCCGATCACCACGCCGGTGGCGCGCCGGCAGAAGAGCTTGACAAAGCCGTGCCGCAGTTCGGACATCTTGGCCCGGGCGTTGGTGCGCAACGGCAGCCTGATGGTCCGGGCGGGCACCGAGCCGTCGTCGATCGCCGACTGGGGCACACCGACGGCCGCGATCTCGGGATGGGTGAACACCGTCGCCGCGACGGTGCGCAACCGGATCGGCGTGACCGCTTCCCCCAATGCGTGATACATCGCGATCCGGCCCTGCATCGCCGCGACCGACGCCAACGGCAGCAAGCCGGTGCAGTCCCCGGCGGCGTAGATCCCGGGCACCGACGTCCGCGACACCCGATCGACCCGCAGATAGTTGCCGGGTCCGAGGTCGATGCCCAGCCGCTCCAGGCCCAGGCCCCCGGTGTTCGGGACCGATCCGATGGTCATCAGGGCATGGCTGCCCTCCACGGTGCGCCCGTCGGTCATCCTCACCACAACCCCGGCGCCGGTACGGGTGACCGATTCCGCCCGGGCGTTTTTGACCAGCCGCACACCGCGTTCGGCGAACGACTCCTCCACCACCAGCGCGGCGTCGGCGTCCTCGTAGGGCAGCACATGATCCCGGCTGGCCACCACCGTCACCGCGACACCCAGTTCGGTGTAGGCGTTGACGAACTCCGCGCCGGTGACGCCCGAGCCCACCACGACCAAGTGGTCGGGCAACGAGTCCAGGTCGTAGAGCTGGCGCCAGGTCAGGATGCGTTCGCCGTCGGGCCGCGCCGTCGGCATGATCCGCGGGGTGGCACCGGTGGCGATCAACACGACGTCGGCGTCGTGTTCGCTGGTGGCGCCGTCACGGGCGGTCGCCTTGATGCGATGACGCGCCAGATCCGGACCGGGGTCGACCAGCTCGCCCCGCCCGGTGATCAGCTCCACGCCCACGCTGCGCAACTGGGCGGTGATGTCGGCCGACTGCGCGGCGGCCAGGGCTTTGACCCGCTCGTGGATCTGGCCCAGCGAGATCTTGGCGTCTTCGAGGTCGATGTCGAAACCCAGCCGGGACGACCGCCGCAATTCGGTTCGCAACCCCGCGGAGGCGATGAACGTCTTCGACGGCACACAGTCGGCCAGCACGGCCGCCCCGCCGATGCCGTCGGAGTCGATCACGGTCACCCGGGCGTCGCGGGGGGCGGCGACCAGCGCCGCCTCGTACCCGGCCGGCCCTCCCCCGAGGATCACAATACGGGTCGCCACGGCTTTAACCTAGCCAACCGCTCGGACCTACGCCGAGCGGGCGCGCGCCATCTAAGCTTTCTCCGTGCCGCTCTACGCCGCCTACGGCTCGAACATGGATCCGGAGCAGATGGCACAGCGGGCACCCCATTCGCCGATGGCCGGGACCGGCTGGCTGCACGGGTGGCGGCTGACATTCGGTGGTGAGGACATCGGCTGGGAGGGCGCGCTGGCCACCGTCGTCGAGGACCCGAACTCGAAGGTCTTCGTCGTGCTCTATGACGTCACCCCCGCCGACGAACAGAACCTGGACCGCTGGGAGGGCTCGGAGCTGGGGATCCACAAGAAGATCCGGTGCCGGGTAGAGCGCTTGTCCTCCTACACCACCACGGACCCGGTGCTCGCCTGGCTCTACGTGCTGGATGCCTGGGAGGGCGGGCTGCCGTCGGCGCACTACCTGGGCGTCATGGCCGATGCCGCCGAGATGGCCGGGGCGCCACCCGATTACGTGCATGACCTGCGCACCCGCCCGGCCCGCAACATCGGCCCGGGGACTTAGAACCCCGCCGACTGCTCGACGACGTTGACCAGCACGCGCACCCCGACCGCCAGGGCCCGCTCGTCGAGATCGAATGTCGGTTGATGCAGGTCTAATTGCGGTCCCTGACCCGACCACACCCCGAGCCGGGCCATCGCGCCGGGAACCTCCTCCAGATACCAGGAGAAATCCTCGCCGCCCCCGGACTGCCGGGTGTCGGCCAGCACCTCCGGGCCCAGCGCTTCGATGGCGTGGCTGAGGATGCGGGTGCAAACCTCCTCGTTGACCACCGGCGGCACGCCGCGGCGGTAGTGCAGCGTGTGCCGGATATCCAGCGGCGACAGCAGCGCGGACACCGCCTGGCGGATGACGTTTTCCAGCGAATCCCACGTCTGGCGGCTGGCGGTGCGCACGGTGCCGGACAGGACGCCGCTCTGCGGTATGGCGTTGGCGGCGGTGCCGGCGTTGACCGCCCCCCACACCATGACGGTAGCGTGACGCGGGTCGATGCGACGCGAGAGCACACCGGGCAGCCCGACGATCAGCGTGCCCAGACCGTAGACCAAATCGGCGGTCAGGTGCGGCCGTGAGGTGTGTCCGCCCGGTGAGTACAGGCTGATCTCGACCTGATCGGCCGCCGACGTGATCGGCCCCGGCTTTACCGCCACCTTGCCGACCAGAAGCCGGGGGTCGCAGTGCAGCGCGAAGATCCGGGTCACCCCGGTCAGCGCCCCGGCGGCTATCGCGTCCAGCGCGCCACCGGGCATCAGCTCCTCGGCGGGCTGGAAAATCAGGCGCACCGCGACCGGCAATTCCGGCGCCGAGGCCAGTGCCAGCGCGGCGCCGAGCAGGATCGCGGTGTGCGCGTCATGCCCGCAGGCGTGCGCAACATTGGGCATCGTCGACGCGTACGGCGCGCCGGTGCGCTCGGCCATCGGCAGCGCATCCATGTCGGCCCGCAACGCGATCCTGGTCTCGTTCTCCGGCCCCAAGTCACAGGTCAGGCCGGTCCCACCGGGCAGCACCTTCGGGTTGAGGCCGGCGTCGGCCAGCCGCTCGGCGACGTACTGGGTGGTGGCGTACTCCTGGCGACCGAGTTCGGGGTAGCGGTGGATGTGTCGTCGCCATTCGACCAGGTCGCCGTGGTGCGCCGCCAGCCACCTTTCGGTGCTCTCCGTCAGGCTCATCTCGCCACCCACCGGTCGCGAGCCGCCGGCACCCGCTGCGGTTCGGCCGGCGCCTCGACAACCTGAATTGTTCTGCCCGCCACCGGTTTCGGTTCGGTGCGGATAGCTCGGGACGGCTCACCCCGGCAGCCGCCCCGGCGACACACCGCGTCTTCGACAGCGGCGAATGCGGGGGCAGCGGGCATTTCACCAGTATCTCACCCGCAGCTGCTCACCCGGAGCTGCCGGGCGATCACGACGACTAGCCTCAATGGCCGTGACCGGTGCACCCGATCCCGACGCGCTCGCGCGGCAAGCGGCGCAGGCCATCGCCGAGCGGACCGGGGTCACCGAACACGATGTCGCGATCGTCCTCGGATCGGGGTGGGCCCCGGCCATCACCGAACTCGGCGCCGCCAGCAACGTGCTGCCCATGGCCGAATTACCCGGATTCACCCCGCCCACCGTGGTCGGGCACAGCGGCCAGGTGCTCTCGGTGCCCATCGCCGGACACCGGGTGCTGGTGCTGGCCGGGCGCCTGCACGCCTACGAGGGCCACGACCTGCGCCACGTCGTGCACCCGGTCCGGGCGGCGTGCGCCGCGGGGGCGCGCACCGTCGTGCTCACCAATGCGGCCGGGGCGCTGCGCCCCGACCTGCGGGTCGGCCAATTGGTGCTGATCAGCGACCACCTGAACCTCACCGCGCGGTCCCCTTTGGTCGGACCGCAATTCGTCGACCTGGTCGACGCGTACGCGCCGCGGCTGCGGGAGTTGGCCCGCCGCGTCGAGCCGCAGCTCCCGGAAGGCGTATACGCGGGCCTGCCCGGACCGCACTACGAGACCCCCGCCGAAATCCGGATGCTGCGGCTGCTGGGTGCCGACCTGGTGGGCATGTCCACGGTGCACGAGACCATCGCGGCACGCGCGGCCGGCGCCCAGGTGCTGGGCGTCTCGCTGGTGACCAACCTGGCGGCCGGGATCACCGGCGAGCCGCTCCGCCACGCCGAGGTGCTCGCGGCCGGTGCCGCGTCGGCCACCAGGATGGGTGCCCTGCTGGGCGCCGTGGTCGAGCGGCTGGGAGGCCCGCCGTGACACCCCAGGAGTGGATCATCCACGACCCCGACCCGGTGACCGCCGCCGAGCTCGCCGCCTGCGGGCCCGACGAGCTTGCCGCGCGGTTCGCTCGGCCCCTGACCTTCGGCACCGCGGGGCTGCGCGGGCCGGTGCGGGGCGGGCCGGACGCCATGAACCTGGCCGTGGTGCTGCGCGCCACCTGGGCGCTGGCCCGGGTGCTAACCGATCACGGGCGCAGCGGCTCGGCGGTGATCGTCGGCCGCGACGCCCGGCACAGGTCGGACGAATTTGCCGCTGCTGCCGCGGAAGTGCTTGCTGCCGAGGGCTTTTCGGTAGTGCTTCTACCCGACCCGGTTCCCACACCCGTGGTGGCGTTCGCGGTGCGCCACACCGGCGCCGCGGCCGGGATCCAGATCACCGCATCGCATAACCCGGCCGCCGATAACGGCTACAAGGTCTACGGCGGCGACGGCATCCAGATCACCTCCCCCACCGACCAAGAGATCCAAACCGCGATGGCCGCCGCCCCGTTCGCCGACCGAATCCGCAGGAAGACGGTCAAGCCCGCCGAAACCCGGCTGGTCGAGCACTACATCCGGCGGGCCGCGCAGGTCCGGCGCGGCACCGGTTCGGTCCGGATCGCCCTCACCCCGTTGCACGGGGTGGGCGGTGCGCCGGCCGTGGAGACGTTGCGCCGTGCGGGCTTCACCGAGGTGCACACCGTGGCTGCACAGTTCGCTCCGGACCCCGGTTTCCCCACCGTCACGGTCCCCAATCCCGAGGAGCCGGGCGTCACCGATGCGCTTCTGGCGCTGGCCGGCGACGTCGGCGCCGACGTCGCCATCGCCTTGGATCCCGACGCGGACCGCTGCGCGGTCGGGATACCCACCCCCGCGGGGTGGCGAATGCTCTGCGGCGACGAAACCGGTTGGCTGCTAGGCGATTACATTTCGTCCCAGGCCAACCTGCCGGCGAGCGGCGTGGTGGCCAGCAGTGTGGTCTCCTCCCGAATGCTCGCCGCGATCGCCGCGGATTACGGGGTGCGGCACGTCGAGACCCTCACCGGTTTCAAATGGCTGGCACGCGCGGACGCGGAGCTGCCCGGGGCCACCCTGATCTACGCCTATGAGGAGGCCATCGGATACTGCGTGGACCCGGCGGCGGTGCGCGACAAGGACGGCATCAGTGCCGCGGTGCTGGTGTGTGATCTGGCCGCGGCGCTGAAAGCCCAGGGGCGCTCGATGCTCGACATGCTGGACGCACTCGCCCGGCGGCACGGCGTGCACGAGGTCGCGGCGGTGTCGCGCCGGGTCGGCGGCGTCGATGAGGCCGCCGGACTCATGGGGCGACTGCGCGCGGCCCCGCCGAAGCGACTGGCCGGGCTCCCCGTGAGCACGGTGGATCTCGCGCGCGGGCCGCACCGCGCCGACGTGCTGGTCTTCACCGGCGACACCGCCGGCATGTCGGCCCGGGTGGTGGTGCGCCCCTCGGGCACGGAGCCGAAACTGAAGTGCTACATCGAGGTTCGCTGTGCGGTCACCGAGGACCTGCGCGCAGCCCGGGAGCGAGCCGGCAGGCTGCGCGAGGAACTGGTTGCCGCGGTGCGCCGCTGGTAGCTCAGCGCGGCCCGAACTGGCGGTCACCGGCATCGCCGAGACCCGGCACGACATATGCGATCTCGTTGAGCCCCTCATCGACCGCCGCGGTGAACAACCGTGCGTTCGGCGCCGCTTTCGTTAGCGCGGCAACGCCTTCCGGCGCCGCTACCACGCACACCACGGTGATGTCCGCCGCGCCGCGGCAGTGCAGCAGCCCGATGGTGTACGTTATCGACCCACCCGTGGCCAGCATCGGGTCCAGGATCATCACCGGCTGGGAGCTCAGGTCGTCGGGCAGCGACTCCAGATACGGCACCGGCAGATGGGTCCGCTCGTCGCGGGCAACACCGACGAACCCCACCCGGGCCTCCGGTAGCAGCGCATGGGCCTGATCGACCATGCCCAGCCCGGCGCGCAGCACCGGCACCAGCAGCGGTGGCTTCACCAGCCGTGCTCCCAGCGTCGTGGCCAGCGGCGTGCGCACCGGAGTCGGCTCGCACGGCATGTCACGGGTGGCCTCGTAGACCAGCATCAGCGTCAAATCGCGCAACGCGGTCCGGAATCCGGCGTTGTCGGTGCGCTCGTCGCGTAGCGCGGTGAGCCGGGCCGCCGCGAGCGGGTGATCAACGACACGCACCTCCACGAGGTTCGACACTAACCGGTGCCGGACACGCTCGCGGGCGGACTCGTCGAGGTCATAGCGCCTCCTATACTCCGGGCATGCGGCGGCTGCGGCGGTGGATGCCGGGTGGAGGTCCGGCAGGCGGGCTGATCGGCGTCCTGGCCGCGGCGATGGCTTTCGGCCCCACGGCGCCCGCCGTGAACCCCAGCCCCCCGGTGAAATTCGCCGCGTCCGCCCTGCCGACCCCCGCGCATGTCGTAATCGTCGTGGAGGAGAACCGCTCTCAGGCCAATATCATCGGCAACCCGTCGGCACCCTACATCAATGCGCTGGCCGCCAACGGCGCCATGATGACGCAGTCGTTCGCCGAAACACACCCCAGCGAACCGAACTACTTCGCCCTGTTCGCCGGCAGCACGTTCGGGCTCAAAGAGGACAGCTGCCCCGTCAACCTCGGCGCAACTCCCAACCTGGCCTCCGAATTACTCGCCGCCGGATACACCTTCACGGGATACGCGGAAAGCCTGCCCGCCGTCGGCTCGACCGTGTGCAGCTCCGGTAAATACGTGCGCAAGCACGTGCCCTGGGTCAGCTTCACCAACGTGCCCGCAACCTGTTCGGTGCCGTTCTCCGAGTTTCCGGCACCGGCGAACTACGCCGCTTTGCCCACGGTGTCGTTCGTCATCCCCAACGCCGACAACGACATGCACGACGGCTCGATCGCCCGCGGTGACGCGTGGCTGCGCAGCAACCTGTCCGCCTACGCCGAATGGGCAAAGACCAACAACAGCCTGCTCATTTTGACCTGGGACGAGGATGACAACACCGCAGGTAACCACATTCCGACGATCGTCTACGGTGCGAATGTGAAGACCGGGGCCTACGCCGAGCCGATCAGGCACTACAACCTGTTATCGACCCTGGAACAGATGTACGGACTCGCTAAGACCGGTTATGCGGCGAAAGCCCCTGCAATCACTGATATTTGGAACACCTGACCGATCGGCGTCCGGGATCGGAAGCGGCCGGCCGCGGACTCGGTACCGGCGCGCGGCCGTCCGTCGCTATTCTGTGCCGCATGGCTGCTGAGCTAGTGCCCATCTGCTTGAGCCTGACCGCCGGCGACCGCTACACGTTGTGGGCACCCCGCTGGCGTGATTCCGGGGACGAGTGGGAGGCGTTTCTGGGTAAGGACGACGACCTGTACGCCTTCGAGACCGTCGCTGACCTGGTGGCTTTCGTGCGCACCGACACCGACAACGATCTGGTGGACCACCCGGCGTGGCCGGATCTGGCCAAGGCGAACGCACACAAGCTGAATCCGGCCGAGGACAAGCGGTTCGACTTGGCCGCCGTCGAGGAGCTGGTTGCGGAAAAGCCCACCGAGGAGTCGGTTGCGGCCCTGGCGGGCACGCTGGAGATCGTGTCGGCGATCGGGTCGGTCTGCGAGCTGACGGCGGTGTCGAAATTCTTCAACGGCAACCCGAGCCTGGGTTTGCTCGCCGGGGGAATCGACCATTTCACCGGCAGGGCCGGCCGCAAACGGTGGCACGGGATCGCCGAGATCATCGGACGAAGCTGGGACGATGTGTTGGCCGCGATCGACGGCATCGTGCGCACCCCCGATGTGGACGCGCAGCTCGCCGCTCGGGCGGCAGAGGAATTGGCAGAGCCCGTGGACGAGGGGGAACCGGACGGCGCGGACGACGAGTCGCTGACCGCCGAGGAGGACGAGACCCCGGTTGACACCGCCGATGACGCCAGGTCCCCCGAGGACAGCGAAACCACCCCCGCGACCGGTGAGGGCGTCGTGTTGGGCAGCGACGAGGACTTCTGGCTCAAGGTGGGTATCGACCCGATCCGGATCATGACCGGCTCGGGTACCTTCTACACGCTTCGCTGCTATTTCGACGACCGGCCGATCTTTCTGGGCCGCAACGGGCGGATCAGCGTGTTTACCTCCGAGCGGGCGCTGGCGCGCTATCTTGCCGACGAGCACGACCATGATTTGTCCGACCTGAGCACCTACGACGACATCCGCACCGCCGCGACCGACGGTTCGCTGGCGATCCAGGTCACCGACGAGAACGTCTACGTGCTGACCGGGCTGGCCGATGATCTCGCCGCCGGGCCGGACGCGGTGGACCGGGAGCAGCTCGACCTGGCCGTCGAGCTGCTCCGCGATGTCGGCGATTACGCCGAGGACACCACCGTCGACAAGGCGCTGCAGCCCGACCGGCCGCTGGGCCGGCTGGTGGCCTACGTCTTAGAACCCGACTCGGTGGGCAAGCCCGCGGCGCCGGATGCCCAAGCGGTCCGCGAATGGGAGGAACTCGAGCGGTTCGTGGAGTCGCGGCTAAGGCGCGAATAACGCCGCGATTGGGCCGCCGCGGCCGGCCATCGTTTGACGCCGGATCAAGATTGCTCTTTACTGGCGTCGCCAGCAGGAAGCTAGCAGAAAAGGGCGTCCCGACGAGGTATGACACTGCCAGGAATAGGCCCGCTGCCGCTGTCGGGGTTTCAGCGCCCGGGCATGGTGCTCTTCGGGCTGGTGCCGCTGGCCCTTCTGGCCGTCTATCTGATCACCCAGGCGCGTCGTCGGCAGCGGCTGCGCCGGTTCACCGAGGAGACTGTGCCGCAGTCGGCCTGGCGGCACCTACCCATCATTGTTTCGCTCGTCGGCCTGGCGCTGTTGACCGTGGCGCTGGCCACGCCCAGCCACAGCATCCTCATCCCGCGCAGCCGCGCCGTCATCGTGCTGGTGATCGACGTCTCGCCGTCGATGCGCGCGACCGATGTTCCGCCTGATCGCCTGCGGGCTGCCGAACGGGCCGCCGCCCGGTTTACCAGCCAGCTGACGCCAGGCATCGATCTCGGGCTTGTCGCGTTTGCGGGAACGCCGTATCTGCTGGTGCCCCCCACCGTGCAGCATCAGCAGACTTTGGCGGCACTGAAGAACCTCCAATTCGCCAACAGCACGGCAACCGGGGACGCGATCTTCACCGCCCTGCAGGCGATCAGCACCACGGCCACCGTCACCGGGGGTGGGCCGCTGCCGGCTCGCATCGTCCTGCTTTCCGACGGCGCCGAAAACGTTCCGGAAGACCCGAACAACCCGCACGGCGACTACACCGCAGCGCGGCTGGCCAAGACTCAGGGGGTGCCCATCTCGACGATCACGTTCGGCACCCGCACCGGCTCCATCGACTTGGACGGCCACCTGATCCCGGTGCCCGCCGACCCCGAGCAGATGAAGACCATCGCCCGGTTATCCGGCGGCCAGGCCTACACCGCCGGCAACATCGATGAACTCAACCAAAGCTACGACGCGATCCAACAGCAGATCGGATATCGCACGGTCCGGGGCCCTGCCAGCGCCGGCTGGCTGCGCCTGGCCGTCATCGCTGCGGTGCTCGCCACCGTGCTGGCGCTGGTGATCAACCGGCGCGTACCTACGTGAGTCTGATGAAGCAAGCCGTTTTACGACGGCAGCCTGCGGTTCAGCAGCAGACCCGCCAGCACGGCACCGGCCATCGCGATCGCGCCGAGCACAATCCACCCGAAGCTGGCATCCCCGTGCACGGTCTCGAAGCCGACTTGCTGCTGCAAGGTCGTGTAGACGCTATTGAGTGCCTCTAGGCTATCGGCGTGAAACGTGTGACCGCCGCTGATCTCGGAGATTTTCTGCAGCGTTTGGTCATCGACGGGCACCTTAAGGGTGGCGCCGTCATAGACGACGGTGCCGTTGGGCGTCCCGAAGGAGATCGTGGAGATCTGCACCCCTTCGGCTTTCGCCGCCCGGGCCGCGGTGAACGCCCCCTGCGGGGCGTTCGGGTTCATTGGCACGTTTTCGGCGCCATCGGAAAGCAGCAAGATCCGCGCGGGTGGTGGACCGGGGCCGCCGGGCATCACCGCGCCGACCGTGGCGATCGCCTGCAGCGCGGTGTAAATCCCCTCGCCGGTCGCGGTTTTCGGAGAAGGCTTGAGGCTTTTGATCGCCGCTTCCACGGCGCTGCGGTCGGTCGTCGGGGCAACCAACAGCGTCGCGGTGGCCGCGAACTCCACCAGACCGAGGCTGATACCCGGCGTGAGCTCCTCGCTGAACTGCGTAGCGGCCTGCTGCGCGGCGCCCAGGCGACTCGGTGCGACGTCGGTGGCCGCCATCGATTCCGAGACGTCCATCACCAACATCACCACCGCGCGGTGGACCGGAACCCGGATGTCGTGAGTCGGCCCCGCCATTGCGGTCGTCAGCAACACCAAAGACAGCACGAGCAGAAGCGTCGGGAGGTGGCGCCACCGACTGCGGTGATGCGGCGCGACCTGCTCCAGCACGTCCATGTTGGCAAAGCGCAAAGTCTGGCGGCGGCGAGTGAGTTGGACCGCCACATAAAGGCCGGCCAGCAGCACCACGACCAGCAGGAACAGGAAAAACCAGGGGTTCTCAAAGCCCGAAAGCGTCAACGGGCCCAGCAATGGCAACGTCATCGCCGTCAAGTACAGACCGCGCGGCGCGGCACGGTCAATGTGGTCGACAAGTGTTCACGCCGATGTCACGCCGATGGTGTGTGCTATCCGATCAGCACCGCGTACCGCGGCTTGATCACCTCGTCGATAATCGCCAACCGCTCATCGAAGGGGATGAACGCCGACTTCATCGCATTGATGGTGAAGCGCTCCAAGTCGCTCCAGCCATAACCGAACACCTGGGCCAACCGGTGCATCTCACGGCTCATCGACGTATCGCTCATCAACCGGTTGTCGGTGTTGATGGTCACCCGGAACCGGGCCCGGGCCAGCAGGTCGAACGGATGCTCGGCGATGCTGTCGACCACACCGGAATGCACGTTGGAGCTCGGGCACAACTCCAACGGGATTCGCTTGTCGCGCAATATCGACGCCAGCCGACCCAGTCGCACCGTGCCGTGGTCATCGACGTGGATATCGTCGACGATCCGCACGCCGTGACCGAGCCGGTCGGCACCGCAGAATGCGATCGCCTCGTGAATGGACGGCAGTCCGAACGCCTCACCTGCGTGAATAGTGAAGCGCGCGTTGTTGTCTCGCATGTATTCAAAAGCATCCAGGTGCCGGGTGGGCGGGTAGCCGGCCTCCGCGCCGGCGATGTCGAACCCCACCACCCCCTTGTCCCGGAACCGGATCGCCAGTTCGGCGATCTCCCGCGACAGTGCGGCGTGGCGCATCGCGGTGACCAGGCAGCGCACCGTGATGGTGCGGCCCTCGGCGGCCGCGGCCTTCTCGCCGTCGGCAAAACCCGCCAGCACGGCGTCGACCACCTCGTCGAACGACAGCCCGCGCTCGATGTGCAGTTCGGGGGCGAACCGCACCTCGGCGTACACCACGTTGTCGGCGGCGAGGTCTTCCACGCACTCGTAGGCCACCCGGTGCAGCGCCTCGGCGGTCTGCATCACCGCCACGGTATGGGAGAACGGCTCCAGATAGCGCTCCAGTGAGCCGCTGTAGGACCTGGTATGAAACCAGCGGCCCAGCTCCTCGACGTCGGTGGCGGGCAGCTCGTCGTAGCCGATCCGGCCGGCGATGTCCAGCACGGTGGCCGGGCGCAGCCCGCCGTCGAGGTGATCATGCAGCAGCGCCTTCGGCGCTTTCTCGATCATCTCCAGCGTCAGCGGTGTCGTCATGCGGTGATCCGATCGATGATCAGTGGCCGTCGCGCAGGCGGTGTGTCGCCGACGCTCCAGCCGCCCTCCAGCGCGGCCATCGCGGGCCCGAAACGCTCCGGGGTATCGGTATACAGCGTAAACAGCGGCTCACCGGCGACCACCGGTTCCCCGGGGCGCCGGTGAATCCGGATGCCGGCACCGGGCTGCACCCGCTCGCCCGGCCGGGCCCTGCCCGCACCCAGCCGCCACACCGTCATCCCCACCGCCATCGCGTCGATGTCGCCCATTGTGCCGCTCCGACCCGCGGTCACGGTCTCAGAACACGCACCGATCGGCAACGGTACCGACAAGTCACCGCCCTGCGCAGCAACCAACGCCCGGAAGCGGTCCATCGCGGTCCCATCGCGCAGCGTCTGCGCGGGATCACCGCCCGCGATGCCGCTGATCTCGAGCATCTCGCCGGCCAGCCGTAGCGTCAGCTCCACGACGTCGGGTGGCCCACCGCCGGCCAGCACCTCCAGCGCCTCGGCGACCTCGAGCGCGTTGCCGGCGCTGGCGCCCAGCGGGCAGGTCATGTCGGTCAGCAGCGCCCGGGTGGGCACCCCGTGCGCCGCGCCCAGCCGCACCAGGGTGTGCGCCAGCTCCCGACTCCGTGGTTCCGATTTCAGCAACGACCCGCAACCGACCTTCACATCGAGCACCAACGCGCCCGCCCCTTCGGCCAGCTTCTTGCTCATCACCGAGCTGGCGATCAACGGCAGGGATTCCACGGTGGCGGTGATGTCGCGCAGCGCGTACAGCTTGGCATCGGCCGGCGCGAGCCTCCCGGCCGCGAAGATGGCCGCACCGAGATCGCGGAGTTGTTGCCGGACTTGCTGATTGGACAGAAACGCGGTGAAGCCCGCGATCGACTCCAGCTTGTCGAGGGTGCCACCGGTGTGCCCGAGCCCCCGGCCGGCCGCCTGGGGCACCGCACCCCCGCAGGCGGCGATCACCGGCACCAACACCAGCGTGATCTTGTCGCCAACCCCGCCGGTGGAGTGCTTGTCCACCGTTGCCAGCGGCTTGCCGTCGCGGCGCAGATCGGTGAAGTCCAGCCGATCACCGGATGCCACCATCGCCGCCGTCCAGCGCGCGGTCTCACCGTAGTCCATGCCGCGCAGGAAGATCGCCATCAGCAGCGCCGCCATCTGCTCCTCGGCGACCTGCCCGTGGGTATAGGCGTCGATCACCCAGTCGATCTCGGGGTCGGAGAGCCGGCCGCCGTCCCGCTTGGTCCTGATCACCGTCGGTGCGTCGAAGCTCATGGGGACCACCGGGGCAGCTCGTCGGCTCCGAATGCGTCCGGCAGCAGGTCACCGAGCCGGCGGGGCCCGCCCGGGTGATCAATCAACAGCTGCGGCCCGCCGTGTTCGAGCAGCACCTGGCGGCACCGCCCGCAGGGGGTCAGCAGCGAACCCGCCGCATCGACGCACACCAGCGCCACCAGCCGGCCGCCACCGGTCGAGTGCAGGGCACACACCACCGCGCATTCGGCACAAAGACTCAGCCCGTAGGAGACATTTTCCACATTGCAGCCGATGACCACCCGCCGATCGTCGACCAACGCCGCCGCACCCACCCGAAACCGCGAATACGGCGCATAGGCTGCCAGTGCTGCTTGGGTTGCCTTGTCCCGCAGCAAATTCCAGTCAATCGCGTCGGTCATGATAGCAATGCCAGCCATCCTCTGAACACATCCGGCGGCGCCGTGAGGCCGTCGGTCAATTCCCACGGCCACCCTAACTTTGCCGCCGACGCGGGCGTCGGCGGCCGCGGCCGGTTCATCGAAACCGCCAATGGGTTTACCGTCCGCCCCGCGACACCCGTGGCGATCGCAAGCGCGGCGAAACCGGGCGCAGCGGGTCGCCATCATGACAGGAGGCTGATGACGGCGACGTCTGCTAGGCCGGCACCCCAGGTGCGCCGAAGCCTGTACCGGGGTGATCCCGGCATGTGGGCGTGGGTGCTGCACCGCATCACCGGTGCCACCATCTTCTTCCTGTTCGTGCATGTGCTGGACACCGCGCTGGTCCGGGTCAGTCCGCAGGCCTACAACGAAGTCATCGAAACCTACAAGACGCCGATCGTCGGGCCGATGGAACTTGGGCTGGTGGCCGCGGTGCTCTACCACGCGCTCAACGGGATCCGCGTCATTCTGATCGATTTCTGGACGCACGGCCCGCGCTATCAGCGGCTGATGTTGCGGGTGATCGGCATCATTTGGCTGCTGGTCATGGTTCCCGCGACGGTAGTGATCGGCATCCACATGATGGAGCGCTTCGCATGAGCACCACACGCCAGATCGCACCGGCGCTGGCGCGCAGCTACGACCGCCCCGCCGGGCTGGACAATCCGCGGGCGTCGCGTCACCGTGCCGGCATGCCCAACTTCGAGAAATACGCCTGGCTGTTCATGCGGTTTTCCGGCGTTGTCCTCGTGTTCTTAGCGCTCGGGCACCTGTTCGGATGCTGATGTGGGACGACGGTGTCTACCGCATCGACTTCAACTATGTGGCGGTGCGCTGCATTCGCCGTTCTGGCAGACCTGGGACCTGCTGCTGTTGTGGCTGGCGCAACTGCACGGCGGCAACGGTCTGCGCACCATCATCGACGACTATGCCCGCAAGGACTCCACCCGTTTCTGGCTGAACACGCTGCTGGGGGTGTCGATGGTGTTCACGCTTGTGCTGGGGCACCCGCCGCCGGTCCCCGAGAGTGCGGTGATGGTGACGCTGCGGATCGCCCGGTTCGACCCGGAGGACCGGGCAAGTACGCCGATACCGGCGGCTGGCAAAGCTTCCGGGTCCCCGGCCTGCCCAACGACCGGGTGCTCAACCTGCTGATGTACATCAAGGATTATCTCGACGGCACGCTCACCTTCCGGCGATCCTGCGCGCACGGTGTGTGCGGCTCGGACGCCATGCGGATCAACGGGGTCAACCGGCTGGCCTGCAAGGTGCTGATGCGTGCCGTTCTTCGACGCCTACCGCGCGGTGAAGCCGTACCTGATCACCAGCGGCAACCCGCCGACGGGAGAGCGCATCCAGAGCCCGGCCGACCGGGCCCGCTATGAGGACACCACCAAATGCATCCCGTGCGCCGCCTGCACCACCAGCTGCCCGGTGTTCTGGCATGAGGGCAGCTACTTCGGCCCGGCGGCGATCGTCAACGCGCACCGCTTCATCTTCGACAGCCGCGACCGAGGCCGCCGCCGAGCGCCTGGACATCCTCAATGACGTCGACGGGGTTTGGCGCTGCCGCGCCACGTTCAACTGCACCGAGGCCTGCCCGCGCGGCATCGAGGTGACCAAGGCGATCCAGGAGGTGAAGCGCGCGCTGATGTGCGCGCGCTGAGCGGGTGTCCACCATTGCGAGGTTGCAAGGACACGCCGCTGGCGCCGGTAACATCCGCCACGTCTGCCACGCGAGTCACCGCGCAGGTCAACATGCTATGTGCCCGGCTCTGAGCGATTTTCGGCGCGCAGTGCCAGCACCCGTTGATGGATGCGATGCTCCGTGCCACGTGGCATCCGCCCCGGACCGTAGCGGCCGCGCCCGAGCCGGCGCACGCGGCCCCGTCGCATTTCCCACCGCAACGCGTCCGACACCGATTTCGGCGCCGGCTGACCAACGTCGAAGCCCTGCGAGGCGAGCGCCTCGACCAGGTTGGTGATGGTCGCGGGACCGTGGTCAAACAGGTGCATCGTGAGTGTGTAGCGGAGTTCGATTCCACGCAAACGCAGGCGCCGCACGTCGTTCATCGTCAGACCATCGCATGCTGGTACGACATCAATCGCGAAATCGCTCGAAGGCGGGCAAATACCCACTTGACCTGAGCGGTGACTCGTGTGACAGATGAAGCACCAGTGCTGAAGCTGAACCTTCGGCTCAAGCTGCTGCGTGCCGTCACACATTCCGCGGCTACCGCGTCTGACGGTATGACACAGAAAACCCGCGTCGAACCCCTGTCCCCGCAACGCGCACCGCTGTGGATCCGCGCGATGTATCGGTACGCCAAACGACGCTTCGGTGAAGTCCCTGAGCCGTTCACCGTCGCCGCGCATCACCCGCGGCTGCTGGTGGCCAATGCCGTCCACAAGACCATGCTGGAAAAGGCGTCGAAGCAGCTGCCCGCGAATGTGCGTGAGCTGGCGGTGTTTTGGGCTGCCCGCAGCATTGGCTGCTCGTGGCGCGTGGACTTCGGGGCCATGCTGCAGCGCCTCGAGGGCCTCGACATCGAGCGGCTCACGAATGAATGCGGCGCTGGGCATCACCGAGCAGGGCTTCAGCTCCGGTGACGCGTGCCGGGTGCCGTGGGCGGACTCGACCTCATCGGAGAGCCGCTGAACTTATCCGGGTTGGCGATATCCCATAGGGCGCAAACCTTTTCGTCGTGCACCGTGATGGCGAGGATACGCGGCAGCATCTCCCGATACCCGTCGCCGGCCGGACTGCCCGCGGTGTAGAGACCCAGCTCGCCGTTGACCAGAGCCGGCTGGTTGGCCGTGAGAAACGCCGGGCCGTAGCGTCGCGCCAGGCCGAACAGGAACCGGGCCACCTTGTCGGGACCGTGAATGACCCGCGCCACCGTCGGCGCCTTGCCGTTCGAATCGCCGGTGAACGTGACGTCGGGATGCAGCAACGACACCACCGCGTTCAGGTCACCGGCGGCCATGGCGGCCATCAGCTTGCCGATCACCTCGTTGTGGGCGGGGTCCAGGTCCGGCGGTGGTTCGTTGGCCACCGCGCGACGGGCCCGCGAGGCCAACTGCCTGGCGGCCGCCTCGCTGGTTCCCAGGACGTCGGCGATTTCGTTGAACGGAATCGCGAAGCCGTCGTGCAGCACGAACGCCACCCGCTGACCGGGACTGAGCCGCTCCAGCACCACCATCGCCGCAAACCGCGCGTCCTCTCCGGCCACCACCGCCGAGAGCGGATCAGCGCCGTCGAGACCGGTCACCACCGGTTCCGGGAGCCATTCGCCGACATAGGTTTCGCGCCGGTGCGCCGCCGACCGCAGTCGGTCGAGAGCCAACCGGCTGACCACCGTGGTTAGCCACGCCCGCAGATCGCGAATATCCTGGTGCTCCGCCGCGGCCGGCGCAGCCCCAGGCAAGATGACTGGGATGGAGTTCCCTGATTTGTCGGCCCAGGCGGATCGCCACCTGTGGGGCCATTTCGCCCGCCACGGCGCGGGCATCACCCCGCCGATCATCACTCGTGGTGAGGGTGTGTGGATCTTCGACCACCGGGGCAAGAGCTACCTCGATGCGATGTCCGGGCTGTTCGTGGTGCAGGTCGGGTACGGGCGTGACGAGCTCGCCGAGGCCGCCGCCCGGCAGGCCCGCAGGTTGGCCTACTTCCCGCTGTGGTCCTATGCCACCCCGAGCGCGATCGAGCTTGCCGAACGTCTCGCGCGGTACGCCCCGGGTGACCTGAACCGGGTGTTCTTCACCACCGGCGGCGGCGAGGCCGTCGAAACCGCGTGGAAACTCGCCAAACAGTACTTCAAGCTGACCGGCAAACCCGGCAAATACAAAGTGATCTCGCGGGCGATCGCCTACCACGGCACCCCGCAGGGGGCGCTGGCGCTCACCGGCGTGCCGAAGTTCAGAGCACCGTTCGAGCCACTGACGCCGGGTGCGGTGAAAGTGCCCAACACCAACGTCTACCGCGCACCCGAACCGCTGGGCAGCGACGTCAAAGCCTTCGGACGGTGGGCCGCCGACCGGATCGCCGAGGCGATCGAATTCGAAGGCCCGGACACCGTGGCCGCGGTCTTCCTCGAACCGGTGCAGAACGCCGGCGGCTGCATCCCGCCGCCCCCCGGGTATTTCCAGCGGGTGCGCGAGATCTGCGACCACTACGACGTGCTGCTGGTCTCCGACGAGGTGATCTGCGCGTTCGGGCGGATCGGGTCGATGTTCGCCTGCTGCGATATTGGGGACGGCGGCTATCTGCCCGACATCATCACCTGCGCGAAGGGCCTGACGTCCGGGTACTCGCCGATCGGGGCGATGATCGCCAGCGACCGGCTGTTCGAACCGTTTGCCGACGGTGAGACGATGTTCGCGCACGGCTACACCTTCGGCGGACATCCGGTGTCGGCGGCCGTCGCGCTGGCCAACCTCGACATCTTTGAGCGCGAGGGCCTCAACGACCACGTTAAACGCAACGCCCCGCTGCTGCGCGCCGCGCTGGAGAGACTCTACGACCTGCCCCTCGTCGGCGATGTCCGCGGCGAGGGATACTTCTACGCGCTCGAGCTGGTCAAAGACAAGGCCACCAGGCAAACCTTCACCGCCGAGGAACGCCGGCGGCTGCTGCCTCAATTGTCCTCGGCGCTCTTTGCGGCCGGGCTGTACTGCCGCCTCGATGACCGCGGTGACCCGGTGATTCAGGTGGCACCCCCGCTGATCAGCGGTCCGGCCGAGTTCGACACCATCGAAGCCATCCTGCGCAGCGTCTTATCCGGTCGCGAAAGTGCAACTGCCGACGCGTTTCTCGAGTAACGCCGTCGTTGGACACACTCTCGCGGCCCGCCGCCTCACTATTCCCAGCTATTCCCAGCTGCACAGCGCGGCTCCGCGGGATCCGGGCGTTCATCGCCTAGTCTGCACAGACGATGACTACTCCACGCGTCGCATCCTGCCTGGCGGCAACGGTTTTGCTGGCGTTCTCGCTGCCGGCCATGCCGGGCGCAGCCGCCGAACCCGATGCGGCGCCTGACGGCTGCCCCTACAAGGTCGCTACCCCGCCCGCGGTCGACACGTCAGAGATCCCCAGGGCCGGTGACCCGCCTCTTCCGCTGCCGGTGCCCGCGACCCCGGTCGGCGGCACCGCGCTGGGTGGCTGCGGGGTGATCACCGCCCCCGGCACCCCGCCGGTGCCCGGGGATGTGTCCGCCGACGCCTGGCTGGTGGCCGATCTGGACAGCGGCGCCGTCATCGCCGCCAAAGATCCGCACGGGCGTCACCGTCCGGCCAGCGTCATCAAGGTGCTGATCGCCATGGCGACGCTCAACGAGCTCAACCTCAACACCACGGTGGCCGGGACCGCCGAAGACGCGGCGGTCGAAGGAACCAAGGTCGGCGTGGCCCCCGACGGCACCTACACCGTCAACCAGTTGCTGCACGGGCTACTGATGCATTCCGGCAACGACGCCGCGCACGCCCTGGCCATGCAGCTCGGCGGCATGCAGACCGCGCTGGAGAAGATCAACACGCTGGCCGGCAAGCTCGGAGGACGCGACACCCGGGTGGCGACACCGTCCGGGCTGGACGGTCCGGGCATGAGCACCTCGGCCTACGACATCGGCCTGTTCTACCGCTACGCGTGGCAGAACCCCACCTTCGCCGGCATCGTCGCGACCCGGACATTCGATTTCCCCGGCCACGGCGATCACCCCGGCTACCAGCTGGAAAACGACAACCAGCTGCTGTACAACTATCCCGGCGCGCTGGGCGGCAAAACCGGCTACACCGACGACGCCGGGCAGACGTTCGTCGGCGCCGCCAACCGGAACGGGCGCAGGCTGATGGCGGTGCTGCTGCATGGGACCCGTCAGCCGATTCCGCCCTGGGAACAAGCGGCGCATCTGCTGGATTACGGGTTCGCTACCACGCCGGGCACCCGGGTCGGGACGCTGATCGAACCTGATCCGGCGCTGCTCGCCAACAAGCCCGGCGCCGACGGGATCCGCGACGCCGCCCCGGGCGGCGCGATCGCATCGCCCGCCGATGCGCTGCCGGTGCGGGCGGGAGTGGCTGTCATCGGCACGCTGATCGTGTTCGGATTGATGACGCTCGCGCGCTCCATGAACCGCCGACCCCAGCACTGAGCCCGAGAGCCCGATCGTCCGGGCCCCACCACCGCGGCACCCGCCGGTTAGCCGACGGCCGCCCCGCATGCTCCGCACAATACGAATCAGGCACCTCGGCGTGTCCAACTTGTATGTAACCGGATTGCACAGATATATTACCCGCAACTGTCAGACACATATAACTGGAAGGTGCCATGTCCAAAGACCTGACCCACGAGCAACTGCTCAAAGAGCTGGAGCCGACGGTGGAGCGCCTCCTCAACCGTCACCTCGCAAAGTTCAAGGAGTGGAATCCGCACGACTACATTCCCTGGTCCGACGGCAAGAACTTCTACGCCCTTGGCGGTCAGGACTGGGAGCCTGAGCAGTGCCGGCTCTCCGACGTCGCCCGAGTGGCGATCGTCCAGAACCTGCTGACCGAGGACAACCTCCCCGCATATCACCGCGAGATCGCGATGAACTTCGGTATGGACGGCCCCTGGGGGCAATGGGTGAACCGCTGGACCGCCGAGGAGAACCGACACAGCACAGCATTGCGCGACTACCTGGTGGTGACCCGCGCGGTCGACCCGGTCGAATTGGAGAAACTTCGCATCGAGCAGATGACTCGGGGCTTCAGCCCGGGCCAGAACCACCAGGGCGACTTGTTCGCCGAAAGCCTGTTCGACTCCGTTGTGTACGTGTCGTTTCAGGAATTGGCCACCCGAGTGTCGCATCGCAATACCGGCAAGGCCTGTAATGAGACGATCGCGGACCAGCTGATGGCCAGGTTAGGCCACGACGAAAACTTGCACATGATCTTCTACCGCGACGTCACCGCAGCCGGCCTGGAAATTGCGCCCAACCAGGCGATGAAGTCGGTGCACCGGGTGCTGCGGAATTTCAAGATGCCGGGGTTCACGGTGCCCGAGTTCCGCCGCAAGGCCGTGATCATCGCCGTCGGCGGCGTGTACGACCCGCGCATCCATCTCGACGAGGTCGTGATGCCGGTGCTGAGAAAGTGGCGCATCTTCGAACGCGAGGATTTTACCGGTGAGGCCGCATGGATGCGCGACGACCTGGCGGTGCTGGTCAAGGAGCTGGAGGAGGCCTGCGACAAGTTCGAGGTGTCCAAGCAGCGCTACCTGGAGCGGGAGGCCCGCAAGGCGGAGAAGATCACCGCCGCGAAGGTGCTCACCACCAAGGGGACCCTCACGATGAGCAGACGCTAACCGGCGTTGGCTACGCTTCGTCGGGTGAGGCGCGTCGCCGACGGCACCCCACGCGGCCCAAAGCGGGTCACACAAACGTGACGCTGATCGCCGCCGGCGCTATCGTGCTCGACGACCGGGTCTGCCGGCCGGGCTGGTTAGAGACATCCGGTCGACGCATCCGGGATTGCGGCGCCGGCGCACCACCCCGGCCGGCTGACGTCGCCTTCGCCGACTCGGTGGTGGTGCCCGGCTTCGTTGACGTGCACGTGCACGGCGGCGACGGCGCATCCTACGGCGATGCCCGCGCGGCCGAAATCGCGCGCGCCGCCGAGTTTCACGCGCGGCACGGCACCACCACCACGCTGGCCAGCCTGGTCACCGCGTCACCCGCCGAGCTGCTCACCGGGGTGCGGGCGCTCGCCGAGGCGGCGGCCGCCGGGCTTATCGCCGGCATCCATCTGGAGGGGCCGTGGCTGAGCCCGGCCCACCCCGGTGCCCACGACCGCGACCGGCTGCGCGATCCCGATCCTGCGGAGATCGACGCGGTGCTCGCCGCCGGGGCCGGTGCGATCCGGATGGTGACCCTGGCGCCGGAGCTGCACGCAAGCGGCCGAGCCATCGACCGGTTTCTCGACGCGGATGTCGTGGTCGCCATCGGCCACACGGACGCCACCTACGAACAGACGAAACAGGCCATCGCGGCCGGCGCCACGGTCGGCACCCATGTGTTCAACGCGATGCGCCCGCTGCATCACCGCGAGCCCGGGCCCGCGTTTGCCCTGCTGGAAGATCCGCGGGTGACCGTCGAGCTGATCGCCGACGGAGTGCATGTTCACCCCGCCCTGGTGCGCGCGGTAGTCGAGTTCGCCGGACCGGACCGGGTGGCCCTGGTAACCGACGCCACCGCGGCGGCCGGGTTGCCCGACGGCTCGTTTCGGCTAGGGTCGCTGCCGGTCGAGGTCGTCTCCGGGGTGGCACGGGTGCGTAACACGGCGACCATCGCCGGCAGCACCGCCACCATGGATCGGCTCTTTCGCGCCGTGGCCGACGCGCATTCGGATGCGGCGCTGGCCGCCGCTGTGCGGATGACTTCGGCCACGCCGGCCCGCGTCCTCGGGTTGGACGGGGTCGGCGTACTGCGGGCCGGCCTGGACGCCAACCTGGTTGTGCTGGATCAGGATTTGCGGGTGACCGCGGTCATGGCCAACGGTCGGTGGCGGGTCGGCCGGTAGCCCGGTGTCAGCCGTCCGGTGAGGTCGCCGCCCACGCGGTGGCGAACAGCACCAGCCGAGCGGTGAGGTATGCGAACACCATCAGGCCCACTACCGGGCCGAACGTCACCCCCGCCGGGCTGCGCAGAACCATTCGCAAGTAGATTGACGCCACCTGCTTGAACAACTCGAAGCCGACCGCCGCGATCAGGCCGGCCCGGATCGAGCTGTTAAAGCTGATCGCCTCTCGCGGCAGCCGTGCGATCACCCAGGTGAACAACAACCATGACACCAGCCAAGACACCACCAATGACGCGGCCCGGAGAAACCCGCCTAACACCGGAAAATCGGGGACGCCGAGCCATCGCAGGACTTTGGCCATGCCCGCCGCATCCCCGAGCGCGGTCAGCGCGACGGTGGCAAGGATCACCACAACCGCGCAGGTCATGGCCGCCAGATCCGAGAGGTTGGTTCGCACAAAACCGGTGGGCCTGGTGGGTTGTTTCCACATTTGGCTCAGCGCTTCACGCAGATTCGCCATCCACCCCAGACCCGCCCACGCCGCGACGATCAGGCCGATGACACCGACCGACGTGCGCGAGGCGATCGCCAACCCGACCACGTCGGTCAGTTGGTGCCCCAGATCGCCCGACACCGAGGATCTGATGCGGTTGTCGATCTCGGCCAGCAGATCGGGCCGACGCGCCAGGATGAATCCGGCGATCGCGAAACCGACCATCAGCAACGGGAATAACGCGAAGATCGTGTAGTAGGCGAGGCCGGCTGCGTAGAAATTCCCCTTGCGGTCGTTATAGCGCTCGTTGGCCCGGATGGCGTGGTCGATCCACCCGTACCGCGCCCGCAGCCGATGCAGAATTCCCGGTGTGTCCGTTTCCTCCATGGCGAACCCGGGTCTTACAAACGCCGTGGGAGAAACCCGAGCCGGTCATAAACGCGGTCAACCGTTTTGGCGGCCACATCCTGGGCCCGCTCCGCCCCCGCAGCGAGCACGCCCTCCAATTCCGCAGTGTCGGCCATCAATTCGTCCACCCGGGCCTTGATCGGTCGCACGAATTCGATGACGGCCTCGGCGGTGTCCTTTTTCAGATCCCCGTAGCCGTGCCCGGCGTATCGCAGAACGAGAGTGTCGATTTCGACACCGGTGACGGCCGACTGGATGGTCAGCAGATTCGACACACCGGGCTTGGCCTGGGGATCATAACGGATTTCTCGCTCACTGTCGGTCACAGCTGAGCGAATCTTCTTGGCGGACAACGCCGGATCATCGAGTAGGCTGATCAACCCGGCGTCGCTGGCCGCGGATTTGCTCATCTTCGCCGTCGGATCTTGCAGATCGTAGATTTTGGCGGTCGTCTTGGGGATAAGCAACTCGGGAATGACAAAAGTGTTCGGAAAGCGGCTGTTGAACCGCTGCGCGACGTCGCGCGCCAGTTCGAGGTGTTGACGCTGGTCTTCACCGACCGGTACCAGATCACTGTCATAGGCGAGCACGTCGGCGGCCTGCAACACCGGATAGGTGAACAAACCGACGGTGGTCGACTCACTTCCCTGACGCGTCGACTTGTCTTTGAACTGCGTCATCCGCGCGGCCTGCCCGAAACCGGTGAAACAGCCCAGCACCCACGCGAGCTGCGTATGGGCCGGCACATGGCTCTGCACGAAAACGGTGCTGCGGGCGGGATCGATACCCAGTGCCAGGTACTGCGCGGCGGTGAGCAGGGTGCGGCGACGCAGCTCCTCGGGATCCTGCGGGACGGTGATGGCATGTAGGTCGACCACACAGAAGAACGCCTCGTAATCGTCCTGCAGCGCGGCCCAGTGCGTGATGGCGCCCAGCGCGTTACCCAGGTGCAGAGAGTCGGCGGTGGGCTGCACGCCGGAAAAGACCCGCCGAGGTCCGCTGGCGATGGTCATGATGGTCCGATCTTGTCACGTTGGTTCCGGGCGGTGCTCTGCGACCACCCGGTGACGCGACACCCGCGCTCACGGCTTGCGGTACCGGCGGTATCACCCTAATGTCGGCGTCATGCCCCGGACCATGAGCCGCGCGCCGATCCACCTGGGAACCGGCGAACCGGTCCTGCTGCTGCACCCGTTTTTGATGTCGCAGACGGTATGGGAGACCGTCGCACAGCGGTTGGCCGACACCGGCCGCTATGAGGTGTACGCGCCGACGATGGCCGGCCACCATGGTGGCCCGGCCCCGCAAACACGATTCCTCAGTTCCGCGGTGCTGGCCGACCACGTCGAGCGCCAGCTCGATGACCTGGGCTGGAACACCGTACACATCGTCGGCAACTCGCTCGGCGGGTGGGTGGCGTTCGAACTGGAGAGCCGCGGACGGGCGCGGACCGTCACGGCGATCGCGCCCGCAGGCGGCTGGAAGCGCTGGAGTTTAACGAAGTTCGAGGTGATCGGCAAATTCGCTGGGGGCCTGCCGGTGTGGCTGCTGGCGCGCTGGCTGGGTCCGCGCATGCTGCTTCTGCCGTGGAGCCGGCGAATAGGGACGCTGCCGATCAGCGGATCCCCGGAGGGGGTCAGCGAGCGCGAACTCAGCGCCATCATCGACGACCTCGCGCATTGCCCGGCCTACTTCCAGCTGCTCGTCAAATCGTTGCTGCTGCCCGGGCTGATCGACCTGGCCGCTACCGCCGTCCCCACCCAACTGGTGTTGTGCGAAAGGGATCGGGTGGTGCCTCCGCGCAGATTTGGTGCGCATTTCACCGACCACTTGCCGGACACAACCTTGGTGATCACCCTGGACGGTCTCGGGCACATCCCGATGTTCGAGGCGCCGAAGCGGATCACAGAGGTCATCGCCGACTTTCTCGACCAGCACAGTCGGCCGATCCAAACGGTGGCACCCTCGGCGGGCTAGCGGTGCGCTAGCCGAGCGCCTTTTTCAAATTGTCGGCGATTGCACCGAGGAACTCCTCGGTGTTCAGCCAGCCCTGCTCCGGACCGATGAGCACGGCCAGATCCTTGGTCATCTGCCCCTCCTCGACCGTGCCGATCACGACCTCCTCCAACTTCCGGGCGAAGTCGATCACCTCGGGGGTGCCGTCCAGCTTGCCGCGGTGCTGCAATCCGCGGGTCCAGGCGAAAATCGAGGCAATCGGGTTGGTCGAGGTGGGCTTGCCTTGCTGGTATTGGCGAAAATGCCGGGTGACCGTGCCGTGAGCGGCTTCGGCCTCGACCGTTTTGCCGTCCGCCGTCATCAACACCGACGTCATCAACCCCAGCGACCCATAGCCTTGGGCCACGGTATCGGATTGCACGTCGCCGTCGTAGTTTTTGCACGCCCACACGTAGCCGCCCTCCCACTTGAGGCAGGCCGCCACCATGTCATCGATCAGCCGGTGTTCATAGGTCAGCCCGGCCGCTTCGAACTCGTCTTTGAACTCCTCGTCGTAGATGCGCTGAAACTCGTCTTTGAACATGCCGTCATAGGCCTTGAGGATGGTGTTTTTCGTCGATAGATACACCGGATAGTGCTCTTGCAGCGCGTAGGCGAATGACGCCCGGGCGAAATCCTGGATGGATTTTTTGAAGTTGTACATCCCCATCACCACACCACCGTCCTCGGGGATGCGCACCATCTCATGCACGATCGGCTCACCGCCGTCCTCGGGAACGAAGGTCAGGGTGACGGTGCCCGGCCGGTCGACCTTGAAGTTGGTCGCCCGGTACTGATCGCCAAAGGCATGGCGGCCGATGACGATCGGCTTGGTCCAGTGGGGCACCAGTCGCGGGACATTCGAGATTATGATCGGCTCGCGAAAAATTGTACCGCCCAATATATTCCGGATCGTCCCGTTGGGCGAGAGCCACATCTTCTTCAGGTTGAATTCCTTGACCCGTGCCTCGTCAGGAGTAATGGTCGCGCATTTGACGCCGACGCCGTGCTTTTTGATCGCATACGCCGCGTCGATCGTCACCTGGTCATCGGTGGCGTCGCGATGCTCGATGCCCAGGTCGTAGTACTCGAGAGTGATGTCCAGGTGCGGAAAAATCAGCATATCTTTGATGAGCTTCCAGATGACACGAGTCATCTCGTCGCCATCAAGCTCTACTACCGTGCCTTCGACTTTGATCTTGGATCCGCTGGACATGTGAACCCCAGTCCTCCTACGCGACGATCGCCTGGTGAGCGGTTGTGGCCGGCCGGGTAGCCCGTCGCAATCGGCCACTCCCAGGCCAGACTACAAGGAGCGATTTGACCGTCCACAGTCGAGCGCAGCGCTCTGTGGGCTACTGACGGGTAGCTTTCGCCCCCGGTGGCGCCGGGTCGGGGTCATGCGATAACCTTTCTCTCGGTCATGAGCGCCAGCGCCAAGCCCCGGCTTGCTGGCCGGCAACCCTCCAACCGCGGTGGGGTGCCCCGGGTGATGACCAGGTTGAGTAGCCACCACCGGCTACGCGGCAAGCGCGGGTCCGCCATGACGGGCCCCCCGAGTAGACAGGGAAACCTGATGCGCGCCTATGTGGGTTGGCCCGCTATGCGTCGTTGTCATTGAGCCGATGGCCGCCGACTGACGTCATCACCGATGGCGTCATAGATGATTGCGGGCGCGAGACCCACCCATCCGAACCCCTAGCAGAAAGCACCCCAGATGAGCTCGCACAACGACACCGGCGACAGCGACCCGACCGCGCACTGGTCGTTTGAGACGAAACAGATCCACGTCGGCCAACGACCGGATCCGGTTACCAACGCGCGTGCCCTGCCGATCTACCAGACCACCTCCTACACCTTCGACGACACCGCCCACGCCGCGGCCCTGTTCGGTTTGGAGATCCCGGGCAACATCTACACCCGGATCGGCAACCCGACCACCGAGGTCGTCGAACAGCGCATCGCCGCGCTGGAAGGCGGTGCGGCGGCGCTGTTCCTGGCGTCGGGGCAGGCCGCGGAGACATTCGCGATACTGAACCTTGCCGGCGCCGGCGACCACATTGTGTCCAGCCCGCGGCTCTACGGCGGCACCTACAACCTGTTTCACTACTCGCTGCCCAAGCTCGGCGTCGACGTCAGCTTCGTCGATGATCCCGACGACCCGGACTCGTGGCGGGCCGCGGTCCGACCGAACACCAGGGCGTTCTTCGGCGAAACCATCTCCAATCCCCAGATCGACATTCTCGACATCCCAGGCGTGTCGGCGGTCGCCCACGAAAACGGCGTACCACTGATCGTCGACAACACCATTGCCACCCCCTATCTGATACAGCCGATCGCCCACGGCGCCGACATCGTGGTGCACTCCGCTACCAAGTACCTGGGCGGGCACGGCGCGGCGATCGCGGGGGTAATCGTCGACGGCGGCACCTTCGATTGGACGAGCGGACGCTTCCCCGGATTCACCACACCCGATCCCAGCTATCACGGCGTGGTATACGCCGAGCTGGGTCCGCCGGCGTTCGCGATCAAGGCCCGCGTGCAGCTGCTGCGTGATTATGGCTCGGCGGCTTCGCCGTTCAACGCGTTTCTGGTGGCCCAGGGCCTGGAAACGTTGAGTCTTCGGATGGAGAGGCACGTTGCCAATGCGCAGCGGGTGGCCGAGTTCCTCGCCGGTCACGAGGACGTCCTCTCGGTCAACTACGCAGGGCTGCCCGGATCACCCTGGTTTGAGCGTGCAAAAAAACTGGCGCCCAAAGGAACCGGAGCGGTGCTGTCGTTCGAATTGGCGGGTGGGGTAGAGGCGGGCAAGGCGTTCGTCAACGCGCTGAAGCTGCACAGCCATGTCGCCAACATCGGTGACGTGCGCTCGCTGGTGATCCATCCGGCCTCGACCACCCACTCCCAGCTCACCCCCGAGGAGCAGCTGTCCACCGGGGTGAGCCCGGGGCTGGTGCGGCTGGCGGTCGGCCTCGAGGGCATCGACGACATTCTCACCGATCTAGAGCTCGGCTTCGCGGCCGCGCGAGCACACCGCGGAACCACCACCGATCCGCAGTCCGTGGCTGCCTTTTGAGGAGTCTGAGATGACGATCTCCGACGTGCCGATACAGACACTGCCCGCCGAAGGCGAAGTGGGCTTGATCGACATCGGCTCGCTGAGGCTGGAAAGCGGAGCGGTGATCGACGACGTCTGTATCGCCGTGCAGCGCTGGGGCGAGCTGTCACCGACCCGCGACAACGTGGTCGTGGTCCTGCATGCGCTCACCGGTGATTCACACATCACCGGGCCCGCTGGCCCGGGGCATCCGACACCGGGCTGGTGGGACGGTGTGGCCGGGCCGGGCGCGCCAATCGACACCACCCGCTGGTGTGCGGTGGCCACCAACGTGCTGGGTGGTTGCCGCGGCTCGACCGGGCCCAGCTCACTAGCGCGTGACGGAAAGCCATGGGGCTCACGGTTCCCCAGAATTACGGTGCGCGACCAGGTGGCGGCCGATGTCGCTGCCCTGGCCGCCCTGGGCATCACCGAGGTGGCCGCGGTGGTCGGCGGGTCGATGGGCGGTGCGCGAGCACTGGAATGGATCGTCAGCCATCCTGACCGGGTCCGCTCCGGGTTGCTGCTGGCGGTGGGGGCACGTGCCACCGCCGATCAGATCGGAACCCAGACAACCCAGATCGCGGCCATCAAGGCCGACCCGAACTGGCAGGGCGGTGATTACCACGGCACCGGGCGCACGCCTGACACCGGACTTCAGATCGCCCGCCGCTTCGCGCACCTGACCTACCGTGGCGAGCTGGACCTGGACATCCGATTCGCCAACGACCCCCAGGACGACGCAGATCCGGTAACCGGCGGGCGCTACGCGGTGCAAAGCTATCTGGAACACCAGGGCCGAAAACTGGTGTCGCGCTTTGACGCTGGGACCTATGTGGTGTTGACAGAGGCACTGAACAGCCACGACGTCGGCCGTGGACGGGGCGGTGTGGCTGCGGCGCTGAGCGGTTGCCCGGTGCCGGTGGTCGTCGCGGGCATCACCTCCGACCGGCTCTACCCGTTGCGCCTGCAAGAGGAGTTGGCGGACCTGCTGCCGGGCTGCGCCGAACTGAAGGTTGTTGACTCGATCTACGGGCACGACGGGTTTCTGCTGGAGAGGCAGGCCGTTGGCGAGCTGATCCGGCAAACCCTGGAGTTGGCTCTCGAATCCGCCCCGGCCGAAGGCGTGCATTGGCGGTGACCCGCTCACGGCACGAGCGTTCGCTATCGTTCGGCGCGGAGGCCGCCGCCTACGAGCGGGGCCGGCCATCCTATCCGCCCGAAGCGATCGATTGGCTGCTGCCCGCGGGGGCTCGCGACGTGCTGGACTTGGGCGCGGGGACCGGAAAGCTGACCGCCCGGCTGGTCGAACGCGGGTTGCACGTGGTGGCGGTCGATCCGATCCCCGAGATGCTCGACGTGCTGCGCAGCTCGCTGCCCGAAACGCCCGCATTGCTGGGCACCGCGGAAGAGATTCCCCTGGCCGACAACAGCGTTGACGCTGTCTTGGTTGCCCAGGCGTGGCACTGGTTCGATCCTGCCCGGGCAATTCCGGAAGTGACGCGGGTGCTGCGGCCCGGCGGGCGGCTGGGTCTGGTGTGGAACACGCGCGACGAGCGGCTCGGCTGGGTGCGCGAGCTGGGTCGCATCATCGGCCGCGACGGCGACCCGGTGCACAACAAAGTGACCCTGCCCCCGCCGTTCGCCGAGCAGCAACGCCATCACGTCGAGTGGACGAATTATCTGACGCCACAAGCATTGATCGACCTGGTCGCCTCGCGCAGCTACTGCATCACGTCGCCGGCCGAGGTGCGCGCCAAGACCCTGGAGCGAGTCCGCGAGTTGCTGGCCACTCATCCGGCGCTGGCCAACACCACCGGTCTGGCGCTGCCCTACGTCACGGTCTGCGTTCGGGCCACGCTGGCCTCCTCATAGCGGTCATGGCGCCCCTTTTGCACCGGGTAGTTAAGCGCCCGGTAATCTTTACCCCGTCTTTATCGCGTCGTGTCGGCGGTGTGACGGCGATCGATCATGGTCGTGGAAGAGCCTTTTGGGTGCTGTCAGCGCATCTTGAACACGTAAGGAGCCGACATGCCGGCGAAACGCGCGGCCCGAAAGCCGATGGTCATTCCCGCGCTGGCGATGTCTCTCGGCGCAGCGGCCACCGCAGCGGCGGTGGCCGCTGCGCCGGCCCGGGCGGACTCGGTCGACGACGGATTTTTGGCCGCGTTAACCCACGCCGGTGTCAACTACGGCGACCCCGCAAGCACGGTGGCGCTTGGCCAGTCGATCTGTCCCATGCTGGCCCAGCCCGGCGGAACGCTCGCCTCCGCGGTGTCGAGCATCACCGGCAACACCGGGATGTCACCGGCCATGGCGGGAATGTTTACCAGCCTTGCGATATCGATGTACTGCCCGTCGATGATGACATCAATCGCCAACGGCAACATGCCCAATTTTCCTCAGTTGCCGGGCTTGCCGGGTGCCTAGCGCGTCCCCAACGGGTCGATCGTCGAGGCGATATACACCATCGCCGCCGCGACCACGGCCATCATGACGAAGTCGATTGCCTTGCTGCGCACCACCAATAGGCCGGCCCGCTCATCGGATAACACCAGCCGCAGCGCCGCCGCCACGCCCACCCCGATGCCGATGAGCAAGGCCCCGCGACGCCAGAAATTCGCCGCCACCAAACCGAACCCCGCAAGGAAGATCAACCCAACCAGCAGGATCGGCGCCTGCGCCCGGATCGTCTCGCGGGCACTCATTGCCGCTCCGCCAGCTCGACGACGTTCGTCAGCAGAAACGCCCGGGTGAGCGGGCCGACGCCGCCGGGGTTCGGCGACACGTAACCGGCGACCTCCCACACGTCGGGATGCACATCGCCGACCAACCCGTTCTCGGTGCGGGTGACACCGACGTCGACGACGGCGGCGCCGGGGCGCACCATCTCGGCGGTGAGCAGGTGCGGCACACCCGCGGCCACGACGACGATGTCCCCCTGGCGGGTCAACCGGGGCAGATCGCAGGTTCCGGTGTGGCACAACGTCACCGTGGCGTTGTGCGAACGCAGGATGAGCAACAGCCCCAACGGGCGGCCGACCGTCACGCCACGGCCGATGATGACCACATGGGCTCCGGCGATCTCAATGCCGTAGCGGCGTAAGAGATGCACGATGCCGCGCGCCGTGCACGGCAACAGCGCCGGGGCGCCGAGCACCAACCGGCCCAGGTTCATCGGATGCAGACCGTCGACGTCCTTGGCCGGGTCGACGCGCTCCAGGGCCGCGTTTTCGTCGAGATGCCTCGGCAGCGGCAGCTGCACGATGTAGCCGGTGCACTCGGGGTTGGCGTTGAGCTCGTCGATGGTTTCGTTCAGTTTGACTTGAGAGATGTCGGCGGGCAGATCCCGGCGGATGGAGGTGATGCCCACCTTGGCCGAGTCCGCGTGCTTGCCACGGACGTAGGTCTGTGAACCGGGGTCGTCACCAACCAGGATGGTGCCGAGCCCCGGTGTGCGGCCCGCTGCGGTCAGGACGGCCACCCGCCGCTTCAGGTCGGCAAAGATCTCATCGCGGGTAACCTTGCCGTCCAGCGCGATAGCAGTCACGTCAGACAGTCTGACATCCGCCGTCCGGCGCGGCATGCCCGGCCACGCCGGCCGGTGGGGCATCTGCTGGTCCGGGCGGATGCGCGGTGGCCGCGGAAGTGTTTCAGGTGACGCGGCGCGGTTCGTTCGTAGGCCGCTTGGCCGCAAACCGCTACAGTCGGTGCGGTGAGCCAACCCGCTACAGTTGGTGCTGCAATGAGCCAGCCATCCCCGCCGGTGTTGACGGTCCGCTACGACGGGTCGCAACGCACCTTCGCGGCGGGCCACGACGTGGTGATCGGACGTGACCTGCGCGCCGATGTGCGCATCACCCATCCGCTGGTCTCCCGGGCGCACCTGTTGCTGCGCTTCGATCAGGGCAGGTGGCTGGCGATCGACAACGGATCCCTGAATGGAACCTTCGTCAACGGTCACCGGGTGCCCGTGGTCGACATCCACGACGGCCAGAGCATCAACATCGGCAACCCCGACGGGCCGCGGCTCACGTTCGAGATCGGCCGGCACCAGGGCATGGCGGGCCGGCCACCGCTCACCTCGACCATGCGGATAGTCCAACCGCCCTCGGCGCCGTCGCAGCCCGTGCGCCCGACCAGTGGTTCCTGGGCGCCGGCGCCGCGGCCGCGTCCTACCGCGCCGCCGTCGGCTGCGCCGGCGCCACCCCGGCCGATGTATCCGACCGGCGGCGGGCAGCGGGGACCCTATGGCGCGCCACAACCGGCGCCGGGGACCTGGCGACCACACAGCGCAGCTCCTCCGGCGCCGCCCGCCAGCTATCAGCCACGAACCCAGATGGCACCCGCCGCCGCAAAACCACCGGAAGTGGCCAACCTGGCGACAAAGATGATTCAGGCGCTGCGCCCCGGGGCCGCAGCACCCCAGAAGCCGGCGGGCTCGGCGACCATCGGTCGCGCCACCGACAACGACATCGTCATCCAGGATGTGTTGGCCTCACGTCATCACGCGTTCCTGGTGCCCACGCCGCTCGGCACCGAGATCCGCGACGCGCGCAGCGTCAACGGGACGTTCGTCAACGGGGTCAGGGTCGGGTCGGCGATCTTGAACGAGGGCGACGTGGTCACCATCGGCAACGTCGACCTGGTATTCACCGATGGCACCCTGGTCCGGCGCACCGAAGCCGCGGCGCGCACCGGGGGTCTCGAAGTCAATTCGGTCTGTTTTAGCGTCGACGGAAAGCAACTTCTCGACCACATCTCGCTGACTTGCCGGCCCGGCACCCTTACCGCGATCATCGGCGGATCCGGCGCCGGCAAGACCACGCTTTCCCGGCTGATCGCCGGGTACACCCGCCCGAGTTCCGGCACGGTCACCTTCGAGGGCCATGACGTCCACCGTGAATACGCCTCATTGCGCAGCAGGATCGGCATGGTCCCGCAGGACGACGTGGTGCACCGCCAGCTGACGGTCAACCAGGCGCTGGGGTATGCCGCGGAGCTGCGCCTGCCACCCGACACCAGCAAGGCCGACCGCGCCCAGGCCGTCGCCCAGGTGCTCGAGGAGCTCGAGCTGACCAAGCATGCCGATACCCGGGTCGACAAACTCTCCGGCGGCCAGCGCAAACGGGCCTCGGTGGCGCTGGAACTGCTTACCGGCCCGTCGCTGCTGATTCTTGACGAGCCGACCACCGGTCTGGACCCCGCGCTGGACCGCCAGGTCATGCTGATGCTACGCCAGCTCGCCGACGCCGGCCGCGTCGTGCTGGTGGTCACCCACTCGGTGTCATACCTCGATGTCTGCGATCAGCTGCTGCTGATCGCACCCGGCGGAAAAACGGCGTTCTTCGGCCCGCCCGACCAGATCGAGTCGGCTATGGGAACCAGGAACTGGGCGGACATCTTCGCGAAAGTGGGCGCCGACCCGGACGAGGCCAACCGCCGCTTCCTGGAACGGGAGGGGCGGCGCCGCGAACCGGTGCAGACCACCGCGGCGCCCAGGGATCTGGGTGAGCCGGTACGCACCGACGTGCTGCGCCAGTTCTCCACGATCGCGCGCCGCCAAATCCGGTTGGTCGTCTCCGACCGCGGATATACGGTGTTTCTGGCGTTGTTGCCGTTCCTCATCGGCGTGCTGTCGGCGACCGTGCGCGGCAAAACCGGACTGGGAATCGCCAACCCCATAAGTGATAATCCCGATCAGCCGGGGCAGATCCTGGTGATGCTCAATGTGGGCGCGGTCTTCATGGGCAACGCGCTGACCATCCGCGACCTCATCGGCGAACGCCCCATCTTCCAGCGAGAACAGGCCGTCGGCCTCTCGACCGCGGCGTATCTGGCCGCCAAGCTCGTGGTGTTCTCGGTGTTCGCGATCATCCAGGCGGCCATCGCCACCACCATCACGCTGGCCTACTGGGGCCCGCCGCCTACCGACGCCGTAATGCTTGGGAGCGTGCGCTTGGAGCTGTTCGTCACGGTCGCCGCGACCGCCGTGGCCTCGGCGATCCTCGGCATGGCCCTGTCGGCCATCGCCCGAACCCAAGACCAGATCATGCCGTTGCTGGTGGTGTCGATCATGTCGCAGCTGGTGTTCTCCGGCGGCATGATCTGGGTGACCGACCGCACGGTGCTCGACCAGCTGTCGTGGCTGACGCCCGCGCGCTGGGGATACGCGGCGTCGGCATCCACGATCAACATCGACAAACTGGTGCCGGGCCCGGTCAGCCCCAAAGACCAGCACTGGGCGCACAAGCCGAGCGCCTGGCTGTTCGACATGGCGATGCTGGTGGTGGTGTCGGTCGCCTACACCGGCATCGTCTGGTGGAAAATCCGGCTGAAGCGTCGCTGAGCGGTCCCGCTAATCACCGGTAACGGCCCGGCGAATTCCGCCCGACACGGCGCGAAATAACGGGCCCGCCACCCAATACTGAGGGGGTGACCGCATCCGCTCCGCCGGTCTTGACGGTTCGCTACGACGGCGTCGAACGGAGCTTCACGCCCGGCCATGATGTGGTTGTCGGACGTGACCTGCGCGCCGACATGCGGGTCGCTCACCCACTGATTTCCCGGTCGCACCTGTTGCTGCGCTTCGAGCAGGGCCGATGGCTGGGCATCGACAACGGATCGCGGAACGGCACCTTCGTCGACGGTCAGCGGGTGCCGCTGATTGACATCCATGACGGCCAGAGCATCAACATCGGAAATCCCGAGGGTCCCCGCCTGACCTTCGAGGTGGGACGGCACCGGGGGGCCGCCGGCCGGCCACCGCGGACCCCCGCGGAGCCGCCACCCGGATCCAAGCCCGAGGCCCCACCCGGCTCCGTCACGATCGGTCGGGCCACCGACAACGACATCGTGGTCCAAGACGTCCTGGCGTCGCGCCATCACGCGATGTTGCTCGCCACGCCGCACGGCACCGAAATCCGCGACCGCAGTATCAACGGCACATTCGTCAACGGGGTCCGGGTGGAATCGGCGGTGTTGACCGACGGTGACGTGGTCACGATCGGCAACGTCGACCTGGTGTTCAGCGACGGCACCCTGGTCCGCCGCACCGAGGCCGCGACCCGCACCGGGGGGCTCGAGGTGCACACCGTCGATTTCAGCATCCAGCACGGCCGCAAGCTGCTCACCAACATCTCGTTGACGGCCAGACCCGGCACGCTCACCGCGATCATCGGGGGCTCCGGCGCCGGCAAGACCACCCTGGCCAGGCTGATCGCCGGCTATACCCGCCCCAGCCGGGGCACGGTCACCTTTGAGGGCCACGACATCCACGCCGAGTACCCGATATTGCGCAGCAGGATCGGCATGGTCCCGCAAGACAATGTCGTGCACCGCCAGCTGACGGTCAGCCAGGCGCTGGGGTATGCCGCCGAGCTGCGGCTGCCGCCCGACACCAGCAAAGCCGACCGTGAGCACGTCGTGGCCCAGGTTCTCGACGAGCTCGAGCTCACCACGCACGCCAATACCCGGGTGGACAAGCTCTCCGGGGGGCAACGCAAACGGGCCTCGGTCGCCCTGGAGCTGCTCACCGGCCCGTCGCTGCTGATTCTTGACGAACCAACCTCGGGTTTGGATCCGGCGCTGGACCGGCAGGTCATGCTGATGCTGCGCCAGCTGGCCGACGCCGGCCGCGTCGTGCTGGTGGTCACCCACTCGCTGACCTACCTCGACATCTGCGACCAGGTGCTGCTATTGGCACCCGGCGGCAAGACCGCGTTCTACGGACCACCCGCCCGCATCGGCGCGGTGATGGGGACCACCAACTGGGCCGATATTTTCGCCAAGGTCGGTGACGACCCGGACGCCGCCAACCGGCGTTTCCTGGCCCAAAACCGGCCGCCGCCGAGCGCGGCGCCACCAGCGCCGAAAGCCGAGTTGGGCGCCGCGGCACACACCAGTGTGTGGCGGCAGCTCTCCACGATCGCCCGCCGCCAGGTTCGGCTGATCGTGGCCGACCGCGCCTACTTCACATTCCTGGCGGTGGTGCCGTTCGTCATGGGCGCCCTGGCGCTGGCCGTTCGCGGCGCCACAGGATTCGGACCCGCCGCGCTGGAAGGTAACACCCCGACCGAACCCGCGCAGCTGCTGGTGCTGCTCAACGTCGGTGCCGTCTTTACGGGCACCGCGCTGACCATTCGCGACCTGACCGGTGAGCGCCCCATTTTTCTCCGGGAGCAGGCGGTCGGCCTGTCGACCGGAGCCTATCTGCTGGCCAAGATCGGTGTGTTTTGCGTGTTCGCGGTCATCCAGTCGGCGATCACGACCAGCATCGTCGTGCTCGGCAAGGGGGCGCCGACCAGAGGGGCCGTCGTCTTCGGTGCCACCAAGGCGGACGCCGCCGTTGAATTGTTTGTGGGTGTCGCCGCGACCTGCGTCGCGTCGGCGCTGCTCGGCTTGTTGCTCTCGGCGCTGGCCCGCTCCAACGATCAGATCATGCCGTTGCTGGTGGTGTCGGTCATGACCCAGTTGGTGCTCTCCGGCGGGATGATCACGGTGACCGACCGAAAGCTTGACCCGCTGTCTTGGCTGACGCCGGCTCGCTGGGGCTACGCCGCGACCGCCTCGACCGTCGACGTGCGGGCGCTGATATCCCCCAACCTGTGCCCGCAGGACAGCCACTGGGCACACACCCCGCACGCGTGGCTGTTCGACATGGCGATGCTGGGGGTGTTGTCCGTGGCGTACGCGGTTTTCGTGCGCTGGCAGATCAGGCTCAAGCGTCCTTGATTGCCCCGCTCCTCAGCGGGCCGTTTCGGGCCGCATCGTCGCCGGGGCGAGGGACGCCAGCGAATACTCGCTCACGGCGATCAGCGCGTCGGTCGCCGAGCGCCGGTCTCTGGCATCGATGGTGATCACCGGGACGTGCTCCGGCAGCGTCAGCGCCTCGCGCACCTCGGCTATGGGATATCTTGGCGCACCGTCAAACTCGTTGATGGCGATCAGAAACGGTAGGTTGCGGTGCTCGAAGAAGTCAACCGCGGCGAAGCTGTCTTGCAGGCGACGGCAGTCGACCAAGATGATCGCGCCGATCGCGCCCCGCACCAGGTCATCCCACATGAACCAGAATCGGCGCTGCCCCGGCGTGCCAAACAAATACAACACCAGATCCTCATCCAGGGTGATCCGGCCGAAGTCCATCGCCACGGTCGTGGTGCGTTTTTGCGGGGTCGCCTCCAGCATGTCCACACCGGTGGAGGCGTCGGTCACCATCGCCTCGGTGCGCAGCGGCATGATCTCCGAAACCGCGCCCACGAATGTGGTCTTCCCGACACCGAATCCACCCGCGATGACGATCTTCGTCGAGGCGGGCGCCCGCGCCCCCGCAACCGGGTGGTACCCCCCCTCATAGCGCTCGTAGGCCACGGAGCGTCCTCCCTATGAGTTCACGGCGTTCGTCACTCGTCGAACGGTCGGTCAGCGTCGGCTGCACCCGAAGGTAGCCGGACGTGACCAGATCGCCCACCAAGACGCGGGCGACACCGATCGGCACGTCCAGACGGGCCGAGAGTTCGGCAATCGAAGGACGGTCGGTGCACAGTTGGAGGATCTCGCACCGGATATCCTCGGGGGGCCATCGGGGTGTCGGTGCCGGCTGCAGGGTCTGCACCGGCGCTTCCAAGGGCAGCTCGACGCTGGTGGTGGTCCGCCCGGCGGTCAGCGTGTATGGGCGGACGAGGCTCGCTTCACCCGCGGGTTGCGGCGTCTCATGTCGGCCCATGTCGGCTCACGGCTGCAGATCGGGCTCGGTTCGCCGGGAGGACTGCACCACCCCGCCCACCCGCTCGACCAGCATGGCCATCTCGTAACCGATCTGACCGATGTCACACGAGCCGGCGGCCAGCGTCGCCAGGTGCGAGCCGTCACCGACCCGCATCAACAGGAGATAGCCGTTTTGCATCTCGACTACCGACTGCAACACTTGCCCGCCCTCCAGGAGCTGTGCGGCCCCGGTGGCGAGACTGGCCAGTCCGGACGCGACCGCCGCAAGCTGATCCGCCCGGTCGGGGGCCAGATGTTCACTGGCGGCGATCAACAGACCGTCGACCGACACCAGCACCGCGTGCGCCACCCCGGGCACCTCGCGGGCGAAGTTGGATACCAGCCAATCCAGCGCGTTGTCGGGTGCGAGATGGGTCATTCGTGATCGGGTCCTCGATGGGTCTCGCGGGCATGCGATCGGGCCGCGTGCACGCCACCGAAATGGCTGCTGATGGAGGCGCGGACGGCGTCCGGGTCCGGCAGCGGCGACGCATCCGCCCACGGCCGCCGGGCATGCGATCCACCGTTTGCTGCCACCCGGTTCTCCCGGTGCTGCTCGGGGGCCCGGTGCCGCGCAACCGCGGTGATGGGTGATTCGCCCGATGCTGAAGGCTCCGGCACGGCTGTCCCGGGTACCAGCCGGGCGCCGGGCTCCCGCACCGGCAGACCGTGGTCGGTGTGCGAGCGGATAGGAACGCTCTCCGCCGCGGCCGCCGCCGACCAGCCCCGGTCCCACACCGATTTCCAGTCCAGGTCGCTACTTCGGCCCAGCTCGTGCGGATCGACCAGGTACTCCGCAAGCATCCGCTGATAGATCACATCCTCGGTGGGGGTGTCGGCGGGCCCCGGCCCGGGTTCGCCGCCCCGCGCCGCATCCGCGTCCGGGGCGCCGTCGCGAGCGGCCCGCGGCCGTGCGGAGAAATACCCCGAGGTGTCGGAGACCTGCCGGGCCGCCGGCCGGTCGGGGTGGTGGTGGGCGGGGTGGTCCCCCCCGGGCGGGGGAAGCTCGCGCCGCGGGAGTCGCGGGGCATGCTCAACGGCGTCGCCGGGCGCCGTCGGCCGGGCCGGAAGGTCGGTGATACCGCTGGACCCCGGGTCGCGGCGGGGCAGCAGCCCGGCAGCCGGATGCGGCCCGTTGCGCTTCGATGCGTCCGGGTCGGCGACGGCCACCGCAGAGGCGACGATCCGGCCGTCGGTCCCGGCATCCCGGCCGTCGGTCCCGGCATCGACCGTGGCCGCGTGCCATGGCTCGCTGCTGGCCGCGGCCCGCGGGACGGGGACCCGGTTGCCGGCGGCGCGGCCGGCCAGAACGCCCGGCGGCAAATAGACCTCGGCCGTGGTGCCGCCGGCGCGCTCCCCGGTTGCCGAGCTGCGCAGCCGCACCCGCATACCGTGCCGATCGGCCAGCCGCCCGACCACGAATAGACCCATGTGGCGGGCGTTGTCGGGGGTGACCTCGCCGCCCACTCGCAACCGAATGTTCGCCACCCGCCGATCACCGTCGGTCATCCCCAGCCCGGAGTCGATGATCTGCACCACAACCCCGCCGTCGTTTCGTCGCTCCCCGCACACCCGGACCGACGATTCCGGGGGCGAGTAGCGCAGCGCGTTGTCGATCAACTCCGCGAACAGGTGGACGATGTCGGCGGCCGCGGCGCCGGCCACCGTGCACTCGGGAATCATCGCCGTGTGCACCCGGCGATAGTCTTCCACCTCGGAGGCCGCGGCGTTGATCACCGCGGACAGCGGCATCACCCCCCGCGGGTCGCGGGAAACCCGTGCCCCCGCCAGCACCAGCAGGTTGGCGGCGTTGCGGCGCATCCGGGCGGCCAGGTGGTCGAGCCGGAACAGGCTCTCGAGCCGGCCGGGATCTTCCTCGTTGCGCTCCAGCCGGTCGATGAGCGCCAGCTGCTGATCGACCAGGGAGCGGTTGCGCCGCGACAGGGTCTCGAACATGTCGTTGACCAAAAGCCGCAGCCGGGCCTCCTCGCCGGCCAGCAGCAACGCCTGGGAGTGCAATTCATCGACCGCGTGCGCGACCTGGCCGATTTCCTCGGTGGTGTACACCGGCAGCGGCTCGGGAGCCCGCTCATCGCCGGCACGCACCCGCGCGATCTCGCGCTCGAGATCCTCGTGGGCGACCTTCAGCGCGCCGTCGCGCAGCACCCGCAGCGGCTGGATCAGCGATCGCCCGACCAGCAGCACGATCACCAGGGCGGTCACCACACCGGCCAGCACCAGAACCGTGTCGCGGATGGCCGCATCGCGCCGGGCCGCCGCCTGCTCCCGGACCGACTTCGTCACCGCGGCGACGGTGTCTTTGATCACCCGGTCCGCGATCGCGTCGCTGGTCTGTATCGAGCGGAGCAGCTGGGGGTTGTTGACCAGGGTGCTGGCCGGATCGGACATGATCGCCATCCGGTCCACCATCTGCTGCTGCAGCGTGCGGGCTTCGGGTGAGCCGGCGCCGAGCACCTCACCCAGCGCGTAGAGGGTCGAGGGCTCGGTACCGGCCAGAGTGATCATCGAGACGCGCAACTCCGGCTCGGGAAGGTCGGCTCCCCGGGTGACCAGAAGCTGCTGCATCATCATCTGGCCGCGCACGCCGACCGCGCGGCTCAAACCCGCTGCCTTGGCCCGGACCCGCTCGCTGTCGACACGCACCGACCCGGTGATCGCGTTCTGCGCGGTCATCAGGATCGGCGCATACGCGGTCACCCGCTCCCGCAAACCGATGCTGTCGGACGCCACCTTGTCCAGCAGTGCCTGCCCGCCGTCGAGCACGGTGTTCAACGCGGAGCGCACGTCGGGGGACACATCGGTGTCGGCCAGCCGGGCGCGCAACTCGTGTCGGCGAGCGTCGTAGTTTTTCTTGGCCCCCGCGACGTCGCCCGCACCGGAGTTCGCCAGCACCGCGACATCCAACGCCGAGAGGTACTTCGCTATCGCCGGGACCACCTCGGCGCGCTCCGCGGCCAGTCGCAGGTTGCGGGCATCGGTCACCGCGCCGTAGACCCGCGTTCCGCCGAGAGCCACCGACAGCAGCAGTGGCACCAGCACGATCGCGACGACCTTCCACCGAACCGGCCAATTGCGCAGCGACCAGCCCGGCGGACGGGCACCCGCCCCGGCCTGCGCTGCCGCGGTGGCGGACTCGTCGGTCACCGCCACGGCCTCCTCGGCCGGGCGGGCAAACACCGTCACCGAGCCGCGGCCGGGCTACCGACCGCCCCCGCACGCAGTGTTAGCAAGTCGTTCATGAGACTTCCTGCTCAATCCGCCCGCCCCTGGGCAGATAGGCGAGCGATATACGCCTGGCAATTCGACGAGTATGACAGCCCGCGGCCGGGGTCGCCACCATTGTTACTGACGACCGGGGATCCGCCGAGCGGGCCCGCACCCCGAGAGCCGGGTGTGGCAACTCGCCACCGCCGACGGGTGTGCTCGACTGCCATGATCGATGGGTGTTCCGGCTGCTGTTTTACTCCCCGCGCATCGCACCCAACACCGGCAATGCCATCCGGACGGCGGCCGTCACGGGCTGCGAGCTGCACTTGGTCGAGCCGCTGGGCTTCGAGCTCTCGGAAGCCAAGCTGCGCCGGGCCGGGCTGGACTATCACGACCTGGCGTCGGTCACCGTTCATCCCTCCCTCGAGGCCGCCTGGGAGGCGTTGTCGCCGGCGCGGGTTTTCGCGTTCACCACCGATGCGGCCACGCTGTTCACCGAGGTCGGCTACCGGGCGGGTGACGTGCTGATGTTCGGGCCGGAGCCCTGCGGGCTGGATGCGGTGACCCTGGCCGACGCCCACATCACCGAACGGGTGCGGATCCCCATGCTGGCGGGCCGACGGTCGTTGAACCTCTCGAACGCCGCCGCGGTCGCCGTCTACGAGGCGTGGCGCCAGCACGGTTACGCCGGGGCGACTTGAGGGCTACCAGGTGTTCCAGTGCGTGACCTGCCGCGCCGGCAGCCGCTTGGCGCGCTTGAAGTCGGTGCCCTTGGTGTAGCCGATCGGAAGCAGCCCGCCCTGGCTGTACTCCTCGAAGGGGATCCCCACGATCTCCGCGGCCCGCTTTTCGCCGTCGCCCAGCAGGTGCAGCGTCGTCCAGCACGACCCGAGCCCGCGGGAGCGCAACGCCAGGCAAAAACTCCACACCGCCGGAAACAGCGACGCCCAGAATGACGCGCTCTGCCCCGGCGGTGCCTGCTCCACCCGGCCCCGCAGGCACGGGATCATCAGCACCGGCACCCGGTGCATGTGCTCGGCCAGATATCTCGCGGAATCGCGGATGAGCGGCATCCGCTCGCGGCGGCTGTCCCCCTCGGGGTATTCCGGCGGGGGCAGGCTGAGGTAGCCCGTGGCGTTGGCCAGGTAGATATCGGCGATCGCCTTTTTCTTGTCGGCGTCGTCGACGAACACCCATTGCCAGCCCTGCGCGTTGGACCCCGTGGGCGCTTGCAGCGCTAGCTCAAGGCATTCCATCAGCAGCTCCCGTGCTACCGGCGTGTCGAGGTCAAGGCGTTTGCGGACCGAGCGGGTGGTGGTGAGAACGTCGTCGACGGACAGGTTCAAGGTCATGGCTGGAGACTACATTTTCCAGTTCCCGGCTCCGGTCACCCGATGACCGGCGAACGCGCGCAAGGCGTCACCGGCAGGCTTGCCCTAGGCCACCGTTGCCCAGCCCGGGGTCCCGGTGATGCAACTGTCAGCGAAAGTCCCGTGAGCGGCAGTCAACCGTCAGCCGGATGCCGTCAAGTCTCTCGGCCACGACGGTGACGGCGCCGCTGGCGTTTTGAACCCGGCCGCGGATCACCAGCGCCGGCGCCGTCTGCGCCAGCTTACGGTGGCGCGCCCACACCCCCGGCGTGCAGAGCACATTGACCATCCCGGTTTCGTCCTCGAGGTTGAGAAACGTCACCCCCCGGGCCGTGGCGGGCCGCTGCCGATGGGTCACCGCCCCCGCGACCAGCACGCGCTCGCCGTCGGGCACGCTGGGCAGCTTGTCGGCGGGCAGCACCCCCAGCGCATCCAGATCCGCCCGCAGGAACTGCGTGGGGAAACTGCCGCAGGAGACGCCGGTGGCCCACACGTCGGCGGCGGCCAGCTCCGGCTCGCTCATCCCCGGCAGCGCCGGGATGTGCGGCGACGAGCCCACACCGGGCAACCGGTCGGGCCGCTCCGCGGCCGCCGCCCCGGCCGCCCACAGCGCCTCACGCCGGGACATCCCGAAGCAGCCCAGCGCCCCGGCGGTCGCCAGCGCCTCGGCCTGGGCTTCGGAAAGCCGCACCCGAGACGTCAAATCCAACAAAGACGTGAACGGCCCGTGAGCTTTTCGCTCCTCGACCAGCTTCTCGGCCAGCTTGTCCCCGATATGGCGGACACCGCCCAGCCCCAGTCGCACCTCCGTCCCGGCGTTCTCCAGGGTGGCGTGCGCCAGGCTGGCGTTGACATCGGGGCCGTGCACCACCACGCCGTGGCGACGGGCGTCGGCCACCAGTGACTGCGGGGAATAAAAGCCCATCGGCTGGGCCCGCAGCAGCGCCGCGCAGAACGCCGCGGGGTGGTGCAGCTTGAACCACGCCGAGTAGAACACCAGCGACGCGAAGCTCAGCGCGTGGCTTTCCGGAAAGCCGAAATTGGCGAAGGCCTCCAGCTTTTCGTATACCCGGTCGATCACCTCGTCGGGGGCGTTATGCAGCCGGCGCATGCCCTCGTAGAACCGGCGGCGGAGCCTCTGCATGCGCTCCGCCGAGCGCTTGGACCCCATGGCGCGGCGCAGCTGATCGGCCTCGGCAGCGGAAAACCCCGCGCAGTCCACCGCGAGCTGCATCAACTGTTCCTGAAACAGCGGAACCCCCAACGTCTTTCGCAACGCTCGCACCATCGATGGATGGTCGTAGACCACCGGGTCGATGCCGTTGCGCCGCCGGATATACGGATGCACCGAGCCGCCCTGAATGGGTCCGGGACGGATCAGCGCGACCTCGACCACCAGGTCGTAGAACACCCGCGGCCGCAACCGCGGCAGGGTGGCCATCTGTGCCCGGGACTCCACCTGGAACACCCCGACGGAATCACCGCGGGCCAGCATCTCGTACACCGCCGGCTCGGAAAGGTCGAGCTGGGCCAGATCCACCTCCACGCCCTGGTGTTCGGCCACCAGGTCGATGGCGTAGTGCAGCGCGGAGAGCATACCCAGCCCGAGTAGGTCAAACTTCACCAAACCGATTGCCGCACAATCATCTTTGTCCCACTGCAGGACGCTGCGGTCCTTCATGCGTGCCCACTCCACCGGGCACACGTCGGCGATCGGGCGGTCGCAGATCACCATGCCGCCCGAGTGGATGCCCAGGTGCCGCGGCAGATTCCGGATCTGGGTCGCCAATTCGATCACCTGCTCGGGGATGCCCTCGACGTCGGGTGATCCGGCCGGCCCGTTCCAGCGGCCGATCTGTTTGCTCCAGGCGTCCTGCTGGCCCTGCCCGAAGCCCAGCGCACGGGCCATGTCGCGCACCGCGATCCGTTCCCGGTAGGTGATGACGTTGGCGACCTGCGCGGCATGGTCCCGGCCGTATGTGTCATAGACGTATTGGATGACCTTTTCCCGCCGGTCCGACTCGATGTCGATGTCGATGTCGGGCGGCCCGTCGCGCGCGGGCGATAAGAAGCGCTCGAACAGCAGCTCGTTGGCCACCGGGTCGACGGCGGTGATGCCGAGGGCGTAGCAGACCGCGGAGTTGGCCGCCGAGCCCCTGCCCTGACACAGGATGTCGTTTTCCCGGCAGAACCGGGTGATGTCGTGCACGATCAGGAAGTAGCCGGCAAACCTCAGTTGTGTGATGACTTGCAGCTCGTGCTCGATCTGCGCGTAGGCCCGCGGCGCCCGCTCGGGCGGTCCGTAGCGCCGCAGCGCCCCGGCCCTCACCAGCGCACGCAGCCAGCTGTTTTCGCTGTGCCCTGTCGGCACGCCGAACGGCGGCAGCCGCGGGGCGATGAGCGCCAGCCCGAAGGCGCACAGCTCGCCGAGTTCGGCCGCGGCGGTCACCGCCTCGGGACACCAGGAAAACAGCCGTGCCATCTCCGCACCGGACCGCAGATGCGAGCCACCCAGCGGAGCCAGCCACCCGGCGGCGGAGTCCAGGGACTGCCGGGCCCGGATCGCGCCCATGGCCATCGCCAGCCGGGCCCGTGACGGGTCGGCGAAATGCGCGCCGGTGGTCGCGACCACTCCCACGCCGAAGCGTGGCGCCAACGCCGCCAGCGCCGCGTTCCGTTCATCGTCGAGTGGATGGCCGTGATGGGTCAGCTCGACGCTGACCCGCTTCGCGCCGAACCGGTCCACCAGCTCCGCCAGCGCCGCGGCGGCGGCTTCCGGCCCGCCCTTGGAAAGTGCTTGGCGGACATGGCCTTTGCGACAGCCGGTCAGAACGTGCCAGTGCCCGCCCGCGGCGTCGGAGAGCGCGTCGAAATCAAAGCGCGGCTTGCCCTTTTCACCGCCGGCCAGGTGCGCGGCGGCCAGCTGGCGCGACAACCGGCGATAGCCTTCCGGGCCGCGGGCCAGCACCAACAGGTGCGGGCCCGGCGGATCCGGCCCGTCGGTGCGAGCACCGTGCCCCAGGGACAGCTCGGCGCCGAATATGGTGCGAATGTCCAGTTCTGCGGCCGCTTCGGCGAACCGCACCGCCCCGTACAGGCCGTTGTGGTCGGTCAGCGCGAGGGCGCGCAGATCCAGCCGGGCGGCCTCCTGCACCAGCTCCTCCGGGGTGCTGGCCCCGTCGAGAAAGCTGAACGCCGAATGCGCGTGCAGCTCGGCGTAGGCGACCGGCGAGCGTTCCCTTCGGCCAACGCCCGGCGGCTCGCCGCCCGCGCGCCGGCGCGAGAACGGCGCATCATCGCCCGGCTCACCCACAGGCGGCGCGCCGGCGCGGCGCGGCTTGCCGTCGAGCACCCGCGCCATCTCCGCCCAGCTCGGTGGTCCGTTGCTCCAGCCCACAGCGCCCACAGTGTATCGAATATACGTTCGATTAACGAGGCCGGCCCCGCGGCGGCGCTGCCACACCACCGCAAAACAGCTGTTTAGAAGATTTAATCTTCCGGCTACATCTCGCGGGGGATTGACGGCGGATACTCGAAGCCACTACCCATTCCCACAGGCAACGGTGGTGACCGGTCATGGAGCACCTCAAAACGCTCGACGCCGGTTTCCTGATGGCCGAAGACTCCGACCGCCGCGTGAGCCTGGCGATCGGCGGGATCGCCATCATCGAGGGCTCCGCCCCCAGCGACAACCGGTTTAAAACTGTACTGGCAGAACGGATTCGCGCGATACCCCGGGGCACCCAGGTGCTGCGGACGCATCCCTTCGACGTGGGCGCCCCCAAGTGGGTCGACGATCCCGGCTTCGACCTCGCTCGTCACCTGCGCCGGGTGGCGCTTCCCCGGCCCGGCGGTGACCCGGAGCTGTTTCGGGTGGTCGGAGACGTGTTGGAGCGGCGCCTGGACCGGGACCGCCCGCTCTGGGAATGTTGGATCATCGAGGGGCTGCAGGGCAACCGGTGGGCGATCCTGATCAAGATCCATCACTGTGTCGCCGACGGGATCTCGGCGACCCGCATCCTCACCCGGCTGTGTGACGACGCCGACGGCCCCGTCTTCACCCACCACCTCGGCCCGAGCCGGGCCGCACGACCCCCCGTGCAGCTGCGGCCGGTGCCCGACGCCGCCCCACGCAAGCCGCTCGACGAGTTTTGGCGGGCCGCCGGCGCCGTCACCGCCGCCGCCGCGCGCGCGGTCAGCGGCACCGCGGAAATCGCCGGCGCCCTGATGCGCCCGGCGGGCGGGTCTTCGCTGGTGGGCCCGGTCACCGCGATGCGGCGCTACCGCGCGGTCCGGGTCCCCCTCGCCGACGTCGAGCGGGTGTGCCGCAAGTTCGGCGTGACGATCAACGACGTTGCCCTCGCGGCGATCACCGAGGGCTTCCGGGAGGTTTTGCTGCATCGCGGCGAGCAGCCGCGCGCGAATACGCTGCGCACCCTGGTGCCGGTCTCGGTGCGCCCGCCGGACGCGCTGGAGGAGCCCGGCAACCGCATTTCGATCATGCTGCCGCACCTGCCCGTCGAGCAGGACGACCCGATTCAGCAGTTGCGTGTCGTGCACAGCCGGTTGCGCCGCGCCAAGCAGGGTGGGCAGCGCCACGCCGCCCACGTCCTCGTCACAGCCGCCAATCACGTTCCGTTTGTGGTGTCCTCGTTGATGATTCGACTGCTGACGCGGCTGCCGCAACGCGGCGTCGTGGCGCTGGCGACCAACGTTCCCGGGCCACGGCGCCGGCTGCGGATGATGGACCGCACGGTGGTGCGGTTGCTGCCGATCCCGCCGATCGCGTTGCGGCTGCGTACCGGGATCGCCGTGCTGAGCTACGCCGACGACCTGGTGTTCGGTATCACCGCCGACTACGACGCGGCACCCGATGTGGAGGAGTTGGCCCGGGGTATCCAAACGGCGGTGGCTCGTCTGGAAGCGCTGAGCCGGGAGTCGGTTTTGCTGTTCGCGAAGTAGACCCGCCCGGCCGATCACCCGGGGCTGGAGGGCGTGCCCTTACTCGTGCCCTCAGTAGAGGATGGCCGGCAGGTAGGCGCCGCGTGGGCTGGAGTAGAGCCCGGTGGTCATCAGGGTCCGTAGGTCCACGATCCGCAGGCCATTACGCAGGCACCACCCGAACAGCTCGGCATTGGTGGTGGGCACCAGGACACCGGTGCTCTCGATCCGCTTGGCCGAGGCGATAAGGGCCTTGAGAGCCTCGTTGCACTCCCCGACCGCGTGGTTGTACAGGCCGATCCCGCTGGCATAGCCGGTTATCCGTCCGCCGTGTTCGACGACCATCGCCGTGCCCAGAGAAATGCCGTCCGCAAGCTCGCCGCCCCGGTCGTGTCCGTGGATTGCGCGGCATAAGGTGTTGCAGGCGTCGAGATCGGCCGGGGTGGCCTGACGGACCCGATAGCCGGGGATTTCGACTCGCGGTGGCGGCCCTTGAAGGCAGCCCAGCAGGTCGCGCACCTCGAACCCCAGCGTGGCATACAGGGCCAGTGAACGATTGTGATAGGCGATTTGCAACAGCCGCACACTCGGTGCGCCCCGGGCCGCGCCGCGGCGCATGACGTCCAGCATCAGCCGGCGGCCGATGCCACGGTTCTGCACGGCGGGATCCACCGAGGCCGGGCCGACTCCGCAGACCTGGCCACGCTCGTCGAGGAAATTGCTCCCGACAATCCGGCCCTCGGCTTCGGCGACGACCGAATAAAAGCCCGGGTGCGCAAACAGCTGCGCCAAGGTTTCGATCGCGGCCTCCGGCGTGGGGAAGTCCGTGGGGAAATTGTGCGCGGCGGCGATCGAGCGGAACGCCGAGTAGCAAATCCGTCCGCAAATCCCGGCGTCATCGGGGGTGCCCGGACGCAGCGCGATGTCCATGGGCCAACAAGCTACCCGAGCCGACGTCGTGGTCGACGGCGAACCGTCAATCCTGTTCTGTCGCCAGTTATGTCGCCTATGTCGCCGTGTATTCCGCGGTACCGTCGTCGAGCACCACCCGCGCGGCCCCATCGGCGCCATCGGGCGCGGCCGCCTCGGTGCGAAACACCGCCCGGCCCGGTTGCGTGCGCCAGATCAACGTGGTCAGCGTCTCGCCGGGAAACACCGGGGCGCTGAACCGGGCGGCCATTGAGGTGATGTTGGCGGCGATCCCCTGGGCGAGTTCGGCGACCAGCGCGCGACCGGCGAAACCGTACGTGCACAGCCCGTGCATGATCGGCCTGGGAAAGCCGGCCATCTCCCTGGCAAACCAGGGGTCGCTGTGCAGCGGGTTGCGGTCACCGGAGAGCCGGTAGATCAGCGCCTGATCCTCCCGGGTGGGCAGCGCGATCCGGGCGTCGGGCTCCCGGTCGGGGATGTCCGGTGCGGCCGGGCGCCGGCCCGGCACTCCGCCGAATCCACCGGCACCGCGGATGACCAGGGTGGCGAAGGTTTCGGCGACCAGGGCGCCCGAGTCGGGGTCACGGCCGCGGGCGCGCAGCATGACGATGGCGTTCTTGCCCTCCCCTTTGTCTTGGATGTCGGTGACCTCGGAGATCACCGAGAGCTTGCCCGCGGCCGGCAGCGGGGCGTGCAACCGGATGCCCTGCGAGCCGTGTAACAGCATGGCCCAGTTAAACGACCCGATCTTCGCCGCCGCCCCGAAAGCAGGGCAGCAAATCACCGCATAGGTGGGCAGCACCTGCTGGGTGATGCCGTGGCTGTTCTCGGTGGTGAAGGAGAGGTCCGCGGTGCCGGCACCCACCCCGAGCGCATAGAGCATGGTGTCACGGTCGGTCCACTCGACGAGCATCGGCTCGGTCACCGCGCCGACGGCATTCGGGTCGATCGCCATGCGGGTCTCCTATATCTTTTCCCTGTGATGAGGTTATTCGAGTCATTTTTCTTCACCCAACCGCGAAAACACTCCCCATCATCGCCGTCGGGGAGGCAGGCTATCGCCATGCCCACTCGCACCGTCTGCAAAGCCGCCCTCGCCCTGACCGCCACCCTGGCCGCCACCATAGCCGTGGCCGCCTGTTCCGGCGGCACCCCGCACCCGCGCGCCATCACCCTGACGTTCGTCCGGCACGCCCAGTCACGCAGCAACGCCGAGAACATCATCGATACCGACGTGCCCGGCCCGGAACTCACCGAGGAAGGCCGCGGTCAGGCTCGACAGCTCGCCCACCAGCTCGCCCGTAACGGTTATGACGCCGTCTATGCCTCCAGCATGGTCGAAACCCAGCAGACCGCCGCGCCGCTGGCCGAGGAGCTGGGCAAACAGGTTGAAATCCTGCCCGGCCTGCGCGAAATCGACGCCGGCTGGTTTAATCACAAACCGCAATCGATGGCCAACTCCACCTATCTGTTGGCCCCCAAGGACTGGCTGAACAGCGACCGCCGAGACGCGATCCCGGGATCGGTCGACGGCAACGAGTTCAACAGCGAGTTCAGCGCCGCCGTCCAGAAAATCTACGACAGCCGCCACAACAAGCCGGTGGTGTTCTCGCACGGTACGGCGATCATGATCTGGACCCTGATGAACGTCAAAAACCCCAAGGACAGCCTGCTGGCCAGCCACCCGCTGCCCAACGTCGGCCGGGTGGTGATCACCGGCAGTCCGACGGCCGGTTGGACCCTGGTGGACTGGGACGGCATCCGCAGCTTCAACTGAGCGCCCGCGGTGCGCGCCGGCGGTGGCATCACCCTCGGTTGACGGCCGCGGCCGCCGGCCGTCACCATGGACGGCATGCGTTATCTCGTTACCGGCGGTACCGGATTCATCGGGCGCCGGCTCGTGTCCCGGCTGCTGGCGACCCAACCCGGGGCCGAGATCCGGGTGCTGGTGCGCCGCCGGTCCCTGGGCCGCTTCGAACGCCTCGCCGCCGAGTGGGATGAGCGGGTAAAACCATTGGTCGGCGATTTGACCCAGCCTAATCTCGGGTGGACCGGGGACGGCGTCGGCGACCTCGGGAGCGTCGATCACGTGGTGCACTGCGGGGCGATTGACGACATCAGCGCCGGTGAAGCCGAGCTGCGCGCCGTCAACGTCGACGGCACCCGCACCGTGATCGAGCTGGCGCAGCGGCTGCACGCCACGCTTCACCATGTGTCGTCGATCGCGGTGGCCGGCGATTTCGCCGGTGAATACACCGAGGCCGACTTCGACGTCGGCCAGCGGATGCCGACCCCGTATCACCGCGCCAAGTTCGAAGCCGAGCTGCTGGTGCGCTCGACACCGGGGCTGCGCTACCGGATCTACCGGCCCGCCGTGGTGGTCGGCGATTCCCGCACCGGCGAGATGGACAAGATCGGCGGACCGTATTACGTCTTCCCGGCGCTGGCCCGGCTAGCCAGGTTGCCCCGGTTCATCCCGGTCGTGCTGCCCGACGTCGGGGCCGCCAACATCGTCCCGGTCGACTACGTCGTCACCGCGATGGTCGAACTGATGCACATCACAGGCCGCGACGGCCAAACGTTTCACTTGACCGCACCGAAAAGCATCGGGCTGCACGGCATCTACCGCGCCGTCGCGGAAGCTGCGGGCCTACCGCGGCTGCGCGGGTCGCTGCCGCGAGCGGCGGCGACCCCGCTGCTTCACGCGCGCGGTCGGGCCAGAGTGGTCCGCGACGTGCTGGCCACCCAGCTGGGTGTTCCCGCCGAGATCCTCGACCTGCTGGACACCGCACCCGCGGTTACCTCCGATAACACTCGGGAGGCGTTGTCCGGCAGTGGAATCCACGTACCAGAGTTCACGACGTACGCGCCCCGGCTGTGGCGGTACTGGGCGGAGCATCTGGACCCGGACCGGGCGCGTCGGGATGATCCGGCCGGACCGCTGGTGGGCAAGCACGTCATCATCACCGGCGCGTCCAGCGGTATCGGCCGGGCCTCGGCGATCGCGGTGGCCGAGCGGGGAGCCACGGTGTTCGCGCTGGCCCGCAACGCCGCGGCGCTCGACGAACTGGTTGCCGAGATCCGCGCGAACGGCGGTCAGGCCCATGCTTTCACCTGCGATCTCACCGACACCGCGTCGGTGGAGCACACCGTCAAGGACATCCTGGGCCGCTTCGATCATGTCGACTACCTGGTCAACAACGCCGGCCGGTCGATCCGGCGATCGGTGATCAACTCCACCGACCGGCTGCACGACTACGAGCGGACGATGGCGGTGAACTACTTCGGCGCGGTCCGAATGGTGCTGGCGCTGCTGCCGCACTGGCGGGAGCGTCGCTTCGGCCACGTCGTCAACGTTTCCAGCGGTGGTGTGCTGGCGCGCCACCCCAACTACAGCTCGTACCTGTCGAGCAAGGCCGCCCTGGACATGTTCGCCGACGTGGTGGCCTCAGAGACGGTGTCTGATCACATCACCTTCACCACCATCCACATGCCGCTGGTGGACACCCCGATGATCGTGCCGTCGGCGCGGCTGCACCCGGTGCGCCCGATCAGCGCCGAGCACGCCGCCGCGATGGTGGTACGGGCGTTGATCGAAAAGCCGGTGCGCATCGACACCCCGCTGGGCACGCTCGCCGAGATCGGTTACTATCTCGCGCCGCGGCTCTCGCGGTGGATCCTGCACCAGCTCTACCTGGGCTACCCCGATTCGCCGGCGGCCCGCGGCCTGGTTTCCCCCGACACCGCGGTCGAACATCCGGTGCCGGGCCGGCCGAAACGCCCGGCCCGCGCCGTCCCCCGGATGCGCGTTACCGGGCCGGTCAGAAAAGCGGTCCGTCTGCTGCCCGGGGTGCACTGGTAATCCGGCGATCTCGGCGCGGCTCGCACCCGGTATCCTTGCCGCGGTGAACGTCGCGGCGTTCCCGGTTTTCGCCGATGTGGATACCGGCGTCGACGACGCGCTGGCATTGGTGTATCTGCTGGCCAGTCCGGAAGCCGACCTCGTCGGTATCGCCTCGACCGCCGGCAATGCGGCGGTGCAGCAGGTTTGCGCCAACAATCTCGGTCTGCTCGAGGTGTGCCGTGCCGCCGAAATACCGGTGTCCCAAGGAGCCGACGGGCCGTTGCGGGGTCCGCTGCGCACCGGTGAGAAAACCCACGGCGGGCGAGGTCTAGGGTATGCCGAGCTGCCACCCGGCGACCGCCGGCTCACCAGCTATGACGCCGCCACGGCCTGGGTGCGGGCGGCGCGCAGCCATCCGGGAGAGCTGATCGGCGTGGCCACCGGGCCGCTGACCAATCTGGCGCTCGCGCTGCGCACCGAGCCGGCGCTGCCGCGGCTGCTGCGCCGGCTGGTGATCATGGGCGGGGCCTACGACTACCGCGGCAACACCACGGCGGTCGCCGAATTCAATATCAGCGTGGATCCCGAGGCCGCGGCCGAGGTATTCGCCGGTTGGGCTGCGGTCTCGAACGAGAAAGGGCGGCACGAACTTCCGATTTTGTGCGGATTGGAGCTGACCCGAAAGATCGTCATGACGCCGGAGCTGCTCGCACGGGTGGCGGCGGTCGCCGGCTCGGAAACGAGGTTGCTGAGCCCGGAGGACGAACGTGGCAGCCGCTCGGCGGCCGCCAACCCGCTGATCCGGGTGATCGAGGACGCGATGCGGTTTTACTTCGAGGCCTACCAGGACCGCGGCCATGGATATCTGGCGCATCTGCATGATCCGTTGGCCGCCGCGGTCGCCCTGGATCCGCAACTGGTGGCCACACAGCCGGCGACGGTGGATGTCGAGCTGACGGGGAGCCTGACCCGCGGCATGACGGTCGTCGACCGGTTAGGTTGTTGGGGTCGAAAGCCCAACGCGCAGATCGGTATCGATGTCGATCCGCCGGTGTTCTTCGACCGCTACATCCAACGGGTTGGGCGGTTCGCTCGCCGGCTGGGCTCGCCGAACGGGCACTGACGGTGGCACGTTTGCAGCTTTTTGTTTGCAGTTCTTGGTTTGCAGTTTTTTGCCGTGGCCGCGCCTGTGCCGGCGATTCACTCGTAGCGCCCCTCCAGATACCAGCGGTGCCGGCGGTGGCACAGCAGCAGCGCGGTACCCGGGTCACCCTCCAGAAGCACCTGGGCGCGGGCGATGCGCCCACCCGGGGCCGCCGCACCATCCGGATCCCACCACCGCTCGTCGACCGGCCAGGGTCCGGCCCACCAGCGCAGCCGATCGACTCGACCGTGGGCGATCAGCCGCGCCGGATCGGCGGAGAACATTCCCCGCCTGGTTACCCGCACCGGATGACCCTGAGCGTCAAGCAATTCCACCGGATCGTCGAGCAGCACCGCCGGTGAGGGCTGGGGCAGCTGACCGGGCCACGGCGGGCGCGGGTCGGCTTGGGGCACCGGCGGGTCGCCCAGCGGGGTCAAGGTGATGCGCTCGGCCGGCCCGCGACCCCCGCTGAGCACCGGCACCTGCACCGCCTGCTGGCCGAGCAGGCCCTGCACCCGCACCAGGGCCCGGCGGGCCCGCAGCCTGTCGTCCTCACCGGGGCCGCCCCATAGCGGCAACTGCAGCGCCCCGCCGGAAACCACCTCCACCGCCTGCAGCCGCAACAACGTCACCGGGGCTGCGGGGCAATTTGCAGCGGTTCGATTGTGCAGCCACCCATCCAGCTGCCAGCGCACCCGATCGGCGGTGGCATCCTCCGTCAGCGGCTCGGCGCACCGCCACACCCGGTGCAGCTCTTCGCCGTTGGCGGTGACGGCGTGAATGGCCAACCGGGTGCAGGCCACCCCGGCGGCCAGCAACGTCCGATGCAAGGTGGCGGCCAGCGAGCGCCCGGCGAACGCTGCGGCATCGACCCGGTCGATCGGCGGATCACAGTGCAGCACGGCGTGAAGCTCCGGGGGCCGCGCCCGCCTCGACGGCGCGCGTTCCGGTTCGCCGCGGGCGAGCCGGTGCGCGGCCACCGCATCGGCGCCGAACCTGGAAGCGACGTCGGTGCGCGCCAGCGCAGCGAACTGCCCAATGGTGCGAATCCCCATCCGCCACAACAGATCCGTCAGCTCTTCCCGCCCCGGTCCGGACAAGCTGGGCTCGGTGGCCAGTTGGCGGATCGACAGCGCCGACAGGAACCGCGCGTCTTCTCCCGGCGGCACCACACGGCCCGCACGCGCGGCGAACACCGCGGTGGGCAACCGGTCAGCGATGCCGACCTGGCACTCCACACCGACCGCGGCCACCGCATCGCTCAACCGCTCGGCGGCGTGCCGCTCGGACCCGAAAAAGCGGGCCACCCCACGCACCGGCAACACCAGCAGTCCCGGTCGCAGCACCTCGAAGCGGGGCGTCAGCTCGTCTACCGCCGCGATCACCTTTTCGAAAAAGCGGGCGTCGCGGTCGGTGTCCGCCGTCACGACGTGTAGCTGCGGGCAGCGGGCCAGCGCTTCCCGCCGCCGCAACCCCCGGCGCACCCCCGCCGAGCGCGCCGCCGACGAACAGGCGATCACCCGGTTGGCCAGGCTTACCGCGACCGGGGCCGTGGGGTGCAACCCCGCGGCCGCCGCCGCGGCGACCGCGGGCCAGTCCATGCACCAGATCGCCAGGACCCGGGAGGCCACCGCATCCACCGCGCTCACCTCACCCCGCCGGCGCCCGGACCGCCCGTCCCCGCGCCCGGCGGACCTGAAGCCGCACCCCGCCGATCCGCCCGAAACCGGGAACGGCGGTGCCGCAGGTGGTCTCATAGCCGCAGACCCGGGCCTGCAGGTGTATCGCCGCCCCATGCCAGTCGCCGTCGGTGACCAGCAGGGTGCAGCCCTTCTGACGGGCACGGGCTGTCAGCGCCCGCGCCCGGGCCGGCGGCACCGAGCGTCCGCTCAAACCGAGGACAACCACATCCATCCCGTCCATAAGGACCGCGGCCACCTCCACCGGATCGGTCCCGGGATCGGGGATCACCGCAACCCGGCTCAGATCCGCCCCCATCTCCACCGCGGCGAGCAGTCCGATATCGGGCTGACCGACAATGACCGCGTTCCCGCCCGCGGCCGTGACCGCGGCCACCATGCTCAGCAGCAGCGAGCGGGCTCCCGACAACACCGCCACCGTTCCCCGCGGCACCGCACCGGGCAGCACGTCCGCCAGCGCCGGCGGAATCGGCAGCCGCGTTTCTGAGTCGCAAACGTTCCGGTCGGCGCGCCCGCAGCGTCCGGCACCCACTTTCCCGGACACCGCCGCCAGCTGCCTGCGCAACGCCCCCAGCCGCTCGGCCCCCCCGCCGTCCGGCCGGTCACGGGCCGGGACCGTCGCCATCGTCACCTCCGGTACTACCTGCGGCACAACAGCCGGGTTGCCACTCTTTTCGAATAAATGTTCGATACCATCGAGTAAAGGCCTCTCCCCCGGCAACGTCAAGGGGTGAAGCCGGGGTATTCCCGGCTATTCCCATTCGATGGTGGCCGGCGGCTTGCTGGTGATGTCCAGCACCACACGATTGACCTCGGGAACCTCGTTCGTGATCCGGGTCGAGACGCGCTCGAGAACCTCGTAGGGCACCCGGGTCCAGTCGGCGGTCATCGCGTCCTCGCTAGACACCGGCCGCAGCACGATCGGATGCCCATAGGTGCGCTCGTCGCCCTGCACACCGACCGAGCGGATGTCGGCCAGCAGGATCACCGGGCACTGCCAGATCAGGCCGTCCAGGCCGGCGGCGGTCAGTTCCTCGCGCGCGATCGCGTCGGCGCGCCGCAGGGTGTCCAACCGTTGCGCGGTGACCTCGCCGACAATCCGGATGGCCAGACCCGGGCCCGGAAATGGCTGGCGCGCAACGATTTCCTCCGGCAGACCTAACTCGCGGCCGACCGCGCGCACCTCGTCTTTGAACAGCAGGCGCAGCGGCTCGACAAGTTTGAACTTCACATCGCCGGGCAGTCCGCCGACGTTGTGGTGGCTTTTGATGTTCGCGGTGCCGCTACCGCCGCCGGACTCCACCACGTCCGGATACAGCGTGCCCTGCACCAGAAACTCGATGTTTCCGCCAGCGGCCCCGGAAGCCCCAGAAGCACTGTCGCCCAGGATGTCTCGCACCGCACCCTCGAAGGCCCGAATGAACTGCCGACCGATGATCTTGCGCTTGCCCTCGGGCGATGTCACCCCCGACAGCGCATCCAGGAAGGTCGCCGCCGCGTCCACGGTGACCAGGTTGGCGCCGGTGGCAGCCACGAAATCGCGCTGCACCTGCGCGCGCTCCCCGGCGCGCAGCAGGCCGTGATCGACGAACACGCACGTCAACCGGTCGCCGATGGCGCGCTGCACCAGCGCGGCAGCCACCGCGGAATCCACCCCGCCGGACAGCCCGCAAATCGCGCGGCCCGCGCCGATCTGGTTGCGCACCTGCTCGACCAGGGTGTCGGTGATGTTGGCCGCGGTCCACCGGGCGCCGATCCCGGCGAACTCGTGCAGAAACCGGCTCAGCACGTGTTGGCCGTGCGGGGTGTGGATCACCTCGGGGTGGTATTGGACCCCGGCCAGGCGCCGTCGGCGGTCTTCGAAGGCCGCCACCGGCGAGCCCGCGCTGGTGGCCACCACCTCGAACCCGGTCGGTGCCGAGGTGACGGCATCCCGGTGGCTCATCCACACCGGCTGAATCTCGGGCAGATCCGAATGCAATTCGCCGCCCAGGGTTTTCAGTTCGGTCCGGCCGTACTCGCTGGTGCCGGTGCGTTCGACGGTGCCGCCGAGGGCCTGGGTCATGGCCTGAAAGCCGTAGCAGATGCCGAACACCGGAACACCCAGCTCGAACAGGGCCGGATCCAGCTGCGGGGCACCCTCGGCATACACGCTGGCCGGCCCGCCGGAGAGCACGACGGCCCGCGGCCTGCGGGCCTTGATCTCCTCGATCGAGGCGGTGTGGCCGATGACTTCCGAAAACACCCGCGCCTCCCGAATCCGCCGGGCGATCAGCTGCGCGTACTGCGCGCCGAAATCGACGACCAGCACGGGACGGGGTGCGGCGAGGTCAGCGGATTGGCCCATTGGCAGCGAGTCTAGTGGCGCCCGCCGCGCGGGGCCCGCGTCCACGAGCGCCCCCGATTCTGATCCCCTGGCACCCGGACCGAGCGCTATCCGCCCGCCGCCCACTCGTGGCTTGGACGTCAGTCACCCTGCGCCGGTTTGTGCTCCAGCGGGGTCGGCTCTGCCCACACCGGCGGGCGTTTCTCCAAAAAGGCGGCCATCGCCTCCCGGGCGTCGGGAAGCTGGCTTGCCGCGGCCATCACCTCGACGGCGTGCGCATAGGCCTTGGGCTGGTCGAGGTCGACCTGGGCGTAAAACGCCGCCTTGCCCAGCGCCTTGGAGGCAAAGCTTCCCCGGGTGGCGCGAGTCAGCAGCTCCGTGGTGGCGGCATCGAGCTGCTCGGGGGGCACCACCCGGTTGACCAGGCCCCACTCCAGCGCGGTGTGCGCATCGATGGGATCGCCGGTGAAGGCCATCTCCAACGCCCGCTTGCGCTCGATCGAGCGCGCCACCGCGACCAGCGGGGTGTGACAAAACCAGCCCCCCTTTCCCCCCGGAAGGGCAAAACCGGCCCCGGTCGAGGCCACCGCCAGATCGCACGAGCACACCAACTGGCAGCCCGCCGCGGTGGCCAGTCCCTGGACTTTCGCGATCACCGGCTGGCGGATCGACTGGATGGTCGCCATCAGCTCGGTGCACACACCGAGAAGATGACGCATAAAGCCCAGGTCTTGGCCCACCATGTCGGCAAAGTCGTGGCCGGCGCAAAACACCGGGCCGGCGCCGGCGAGGACAACTCCGCTGCACTCCGATGCCCCGGCGGCCCGAAACGCGTCGATCAACTCCAGCATGTGATCCAAAGACAAGGCGTTCCGGCGCTCGGGGCGGTTCATGCAGATCGTGACGAACCGGTCACGATCGACGGTGATGTGCCGATAGCTCATGGCGACCTCTCCCGAAAGGGCCCCGCGGCTCGTTCTCGCCCCGTCCGAGGGTAGCGCGCTCACGGTGGTGTGTGCGCCCCCGGGGCAACCCCGGCCGGCGACGCATATCCGATCCCGCGCCCCATCCCGCGGAAGTCACCTATCCCGATGTTCCCGATCGTCGGGTGTCCGGTATATAGGGAGAACGTGCATTCGCTGACCCCATGCCGCGATCCTGCCCCGCGAGGGCGTCCCGCGTCATCGCCGCACTCGGTCCGAGAATGCGCAATCGAGAGATCGACGTGATACTGACGTAGCCGCGGGAATCGCCGTCGCCAGCACAGCGGGCGTGGTGACGCGGTGTCGCCCGACCTACCGGGGAAGCGAGGTCCGCATGCTCGGTCTGCCGGATACGGTGCGCGCCTGTCTGTTCGACCTCGACGGTGTGCTCACCGACACCGCGAGCGTGCACGCCAGGGCGTGGAAGGCCACGTTCGATGACTATCTGGCCCGGCGGGCCGAGCGCACCGGCGAGACGTTCGTCCCCTTCGACCCCGACACCGACTACCTGCGATACGTGGACGGCAAGAAGCGTGAAGACGGGGTGCGGTCATTCCTGGACAGTCGCGGGATCCGGTTGCCCGACGGCAGCCCGGATGATCCCCCCGACGCCGAGACGGTGTACGGGCTGGGCCGCCGCAAAAACGACATGTTCCAGAAGACCCTGCGGGAGGAGGGTGTCGAGGTGTTCGAGGGCTCGCGGCGGTACCTGCAGGCGGTCACCGAGGCCGGCCTCCGCGTGGCGGTGGTGTCCGCCAGCGCCAACACCCGAGACGTGCTGGAAGCCAGCGGTTTGGACAGGTTCGTCCACCAGCGCGTCGACGGGGTGACACTCCGCGAGGAACACCTCGCCGGCAAGCCCGCCCCGGACTCCTTCCTGCGCGCCGCCCAGCTGCTCGACGTCACCCCCGGCGCGGCGGCGGTGTTCGAGGACGCGCTGTCGGGCGTGGCGGCGGGTCGGGCGGGCAACTTCGGCTTCGTCGTCGGCGTCGACCGGGTCGGCCACGCCGAGGAGTTGCGCCGCAACGGCGCCGACATCGTGGTGACCGACCTTGCCGAGCTGCTGGAGGCCCGATCATGATCACCGAGGAAGCCTTCACCGTCGAACCCTGGCACGTCCGCGAGACCCGGCTGGACCTGAACATCCTGGCGCAATCGGAGTCGGTGTTCGCGCTGTCCAATGGGCACATCGGGTTACGGGGCAACCTTGACGAGGGTGAGCCGTGGGGGCTGCCGGGCACCTATTTGAACTCGTTCTATGAAGTGCGCCCGCTGCCCTACGCCGAGGCCGGCTACGGGTATCCGGAGGCCGGCCAGACCATCGTCAACGTCACCAACGGCAAGATTTTGCGGTTGTTCGTCGGCGACGAGCCGTTCGACGTCCGCTACGGCGAATTGATCAGCCACGAGCGGGTTCTCGACCTGCGGGCCGGGACGCTGACCCGCCACGCACACTGGCGCTCGCCCGCGGACAAACAGGTCAAGGTCCGCTCCACCCGGCTGGTGTCGCTGGCGCACCGCGCCGTCGCCGCGATCGAATACGTGGTGGAAGCGCTCGACGAATTCGTCCGGGTCACGGTGCAATCCGAGCTGGTGACCAACGAGGACCAGCCGGAGTTCTCGGGGGACCCGCGGGTGGCGGCCGCCTTGGAGCACCCGCTGGAGGCCGTCGAGCACGAGCAGATCGGCCAGGGAGCGCTGCTGATGCACCGGACCAGGGCCAGCGGATTGATGATGGCCGCCGCGATGGACCATGAGGTCGAGGTGCCCGGGCGGGTCGAAGTCGCCACCGACGCCCGCCCGGATCTGGCCCGGACCACGGTGATCTGCGGGCTTCGCCCGGGGCAGAAACTGCGCATCGTCAAATACCTGGCTTACGGCTGGTCGAGTCTGCGGTCCCGCCCGGCGCTGCGCGACCAGGCCGCCGCCGCGCTGACCGGCGCCCGCTATTCCGGCTGGCAGGGGCTGCTGGACTCGCAGCGCGCCTACCTCGACGACTTCTGGGACAGCGCCGACGTCGAGGTCGAGGGCGACCCGGAAAGCCAGCAAGCCGTGCGCTTCGGGCTCTTTCACCTGTTGCAGGCGAGCGCGCGCGCCGAGCGGCGCGCGATCGGGGCCAAGGGGCTCACCGGAACCGGCTATGACGGGCACGCCTTCTGGGACACCGAGGCATTCGTTCTCCCGGTGCTCACCTACACCGCTCCCCGCGCGGCCGCCGACGCGCTGCGGTGGCGGGCATCGATCCTGAACCTCGCCAAGGAGCGCGCGGCCCAACTCGGTCTTGCCGGCGCGTGTTTCCCGTGGCGGACCATCCGCGGGCAGGAATGCTCGGCCTACTGGCCGGCCGGCACCGCAGCCTGGCACGTCAACGCCGACATCGCGGCGGCCTTCGAGCGCTATCGGGTGGTCACCGGGGACGACTCGCTGGAAAAGGAGTGCGGCCTGGCGGTGCTGGTGGAAACCGCTCGGCTCTGGCTGTCATTGGGCCACCACGACCGCCACGGCGTCTGGCACCTCGACGGGGTGACCGGTCCCGACGAGTACACGGCCGTCGTCCGCGACAACGTGTTCACGAATCTGATGGCGGCCCACAACCTGCGCACCGCCGCCGAGGCCTGCACCCGCCACCCCGAGGCGGCCCACGCGATGGGTGTCAGCACCGAGGAGATGGCCGCCTGGCGGGACGCCGCCGACGCCGTGCACATTCCCTACGACGAGGAATTGGGCGTGCACCAGCAATGCGAGGGCTTCACCACCCTTGCGGAATGGGACTTCAAAGCCAACGCGACCTACCCGCTGTTGCTGCACGCGCCGTATGTCCGGCTGTACTCCGCGCAGGTGATCAAGCAGGCCGATCTGGTGCTGGCGATGCAGTGGCACAGCCGCGCATTCACCCCCGAGCAGAAGGCCCGCAACGTCGACTACTACGAACGGCGCACGGTGCGCGACTCGTCGCTGTCGGCCTGCACCCAGGCGGGGATGTGCGCCGAGGTCGGGCATCTGGACCTCGCGCATGACTACGCCTACGAGGCGGCGCTGATCGACCTGCGCGACCTGCACCACAACACGCGCGACGGGCTGCACATGGCGTCACTGGCCGGGGCCTGGATTGCGCTGGTCGCCGGCTTCGGCGGGGTGCGTGACGATGAGGGCGTGCTGTCGCTGAACCCGGCCCTGCCGGACGGCATTTCGGATCTGCGGTTTCGGTTGCGCTGGCATGGGTTTCGGCTCACCGTGCATGTCACCCACGCCGACGTCACCTACACCCTGCGCGACGGGCCGGGGGGGTCGCTGACCATCCGGCACGCCGGGGAGGACCTCACGCTGAGCACGGATGCGCCCTGCACCGTTGCCCTGCAACCGCGGGTGCCGTTGCTGCCGCCGCCCCAACAGCCGCCCGGCCGGGAGCCGACACGCCGGCGGCTCGTCAGGCCGCGCGCGCCCGCGGTCAGCCAGCTGGACTGATGGCGGCGTGCGGGCGCGCCCGCGACCGCCCCCCGACCTGCGGTCAGCGCGGTTCGACGATCCGGGCGGCCTCGGCGCTTACCGCCTCGCGCAACTCCGCTTCGGTCATCTCGTCGATGCCGGCCGCGGAGCGCAGGAACGGCTCGAAGAGCCGCCAGCCCAGTTGCAGGGCAACCGCGTGAGCGACCGCCAGCCGGGCGCTGCGGTCGTCGTCGTAGCGCGGGCGCACCCGCTCAAGCAGTTGCGACACCCCGGGGAACCGGGTCTGCAGCTGCCCGGCCGGATAGCCGTCGAGAAGTGCCCGGGCCATCACCCGGATATGCCGGTCGAAAGCCCGCTCCACCTCCGCCGGCGGCGCGCCGGCCTGCACCAGCCTGCTCGTCGTCAGGCCGAGGTGATCGAGCACCGCCCCAACCAGCCGGTCTTTGGTGCCGAAATGGCGAAACACCAGCCCGTGGTTCACCTTCGAGCGGGCCGCGATGTCGCGGATCGATGTCGCGGCCGGACCTCGCTCGGCGAACAGGTCGGCCGCAGCGGCCAGAACGGCCGCCGCCACCTCTTCCCGGCCGACGGGCGTTTCGGCGCGCCTCCCGGTTGCGCCATCCGTAGTCACATGACTACACTAACCGATAAGCGGTGTAGTCGCATGACTACACAGTCCAGCGCAGCATTCGGGTTAAGGAACGACGATGACCCCTTCGACCATCACATCTTCTTCTTCGACAACACCGCTGACCGTGACGAAGCTGGGCAGCCGCATTGGCGCCCGGGTCGACGGGGTGCGGCTCGGCGGGGACCTCAGCCCGGCCACGGTCTCGGCGATTCGCCAGGCGCTGCTGGCCCACAGGGTGATCTTTTTCCGCGGCCAGCACCACCTCGACGACGACCAGCAGCTCGCGTTCGCGCGGCTGCTGGGCACACCGATCGCCCACCCGGCCGGACGGTATCTCGCCGGCAGCCCACCGATCATCACCCCGATCAACTCCGAGTACGGCAAAGCCACCCGGTGGCATACCGATATGACCTTCGCCGCCAACTACCCCGCGGCCTCGATCCTGCGGGCGGTCACGCTGCCCAGCTACGGCGGGTCGACGCTGTGGGCCTCCACCGCGGCGGCCTACGCGGCGCTACCCGAACCGCTCAAGCTCCTGGCGGAAAATCTCTGGGCGCTGCACACCAACCACTACGACTATGTGCACCCGCAAGCACAGACCGACAAGGAGCAAGCGTTTCGCGAGGCGTTCGAGACGCCGGACTTTCGCACCGAGCATCCGGTGGTGCGGGTGCACCCCGAGACCGGGGAGCGCACCCTGCTGGCAGGAGGTTTCGTGCGCGGGTTCCTCGGGTTGGACGATCACGAATCGCATCTGCTGCTGGATTTGCTGCAACGGCGAATCACAGTGCCCGAGAACACCATTCGGTGGAACTGGGAACCGGGTGACGTGGCCATCTGGGACAACCGGGCGACTCAGCACCGGGCCGTCGACGACTACGACGGCCAGTACCGGCTGCTGCACCGGGTGACCGTGATGGGCGACGTGCCCGTCGATGTGCACGGGCAACCCAGCCGGGTGATCGGCGGCGCGCTACTCGACCCGGTCGCGGCCTGAGGGTGTTCGCCGCGGCGAGTTCAGCCGGCCGAGCTGAGCGGATCGATCGGTGACCAGCGCAGCGCGCCCGGCGCGTCGGGCGGCACCACCGGATGCCGCGGCGGGATCGGGTCCAGCCGGCGATACGGCTCGCCCTGGCGGGGCCGCTGGTCGTGCTCGCCGTTGTTCGGCCACAGCGAGACCGCCCGCTCGGCTTGCGCGGTGATGGAAAGCGCGGGATTGACACCGAGATTGGCGGAGATCGCCGCCCCGTCGTGAACCGAGAGCGTCGGATAGCCGTACACCCGGTGATACGGGTCGATGACACCGCTTTGCGGACTGTCGCCGATTGCCGCGCCGCCGAGGAAATGGGCGGTTAGCGGTACGTTGAACAGTTCACCCCAGGTGCCGCCGGCGACGCCGCCGATTTTCTCGGCGATCCGGCGGGTGACCTGGTTGCCGATCGGAATCCACGTCGGGTTGGGCTCCCCGTGGCCCTGTCTGCTGGTGTAGCGGCGCCGGCCAAGCATCCGCCGCTTGGTGAACGTGGTGATCGAGTTGTCGAGGTTCTGCATCACCAGCACGATCACGGTGCGTTCGCTCCACCGGCGCGGAGGCAGCCACAGCAGGACGCGCGGATCCTTGCCGACCCGGTACAGCAACTGCAGCCATCGCGGCACGGCGGTGCCCTCCGGGCCGGACCCGTCGGTCATCAGGGTCTGCAGCAGCCCCATGGCGTTGGATCCTTTGCCGTAGCGGACCGGTTCGATGTGGGTGTCGGGGGTCGGGTGAATCGAGGAGGTGATGGCCACCCCGTGGGTCAGGTTCAAGTCGGGTTTGACCCGTAACCGGGCCGCGCCGACGATCGACTCGGAGTTGGTCCGGGTCAGCATGCCGAGCCGCTCCGACAGCTCGGGCAGCTTGCCGGTGTCGCGCATCTTGAACAGCAGATGCTGGGTGCCCCACGTGCCGGCAGCGAGCACCAAATGCGTTGCGGTGAACCTGCGTTTCCGCTTGCGCAGCCAGCGCCCGGTGCGCACGGTGTGCACCTCCCACACCCCGTCGGCCCGCTGCTCGAACCCGGTCACCGTTGTCATCGGAATCACCTGCGCACCAGCCGATTCCGCGAGACCAAGATAGTTCTTCACCAGGGTGTTCTTGGCTCCGTAGCGGCAGCCCGTCATGCACGAACCGCACTCGAGGCATCCGGTGCGCGCCGGTCCCGCCCCGCCGAAATACGGATCGGGCACCTCCCGGCCCGGCATTGTGGTGCCATCCGGACCGAAAAACACTCCGACCGGGGTCGGCACCCAGGTATCGCCGAACCCCATCTCGTCGGCCACCTCCTTGACGAGGCGATCGGCGTCGGTGACGGTGGGGTTGCGCACCACGCCCAACATCCGTTGGGCTTGCTCGTAGTGGGGCATCAATTCGGCGCGCCAGTCGGTGATATGGCCCCACTGGGGATCGGTGAAAAACGGCTCCGGCGGCACGTAGAGCGTGTTGGCATAGTTCAGCGACCCGCCGCCCACGCCGGCACCGGCCAGGATCATCACATTGCGCAACACGTGGATGCGCTGGATGCCGTAGCAGCCCAGCTTGGGCGCCCACAGGAACTTGCGCAAATTCCAGGAGGTCTTGGCGAAGTCCTCATCGGAGAACCGACGGCCGGCTTCGAGCACCCCCACGCGGTAGCCCTTTTCGGTCAACCGCAGCGCGGACACGCTGCCGCCGAAACCCGACCCGACAATCAGGACATCGTAATCCGGTCGGTAATCCGGTTGCACCGCATCAACCCCACTCATGGCGCTCAGCCGCTCACGGTCAGACCGACCTTTTGGAACTCCTTCAGCTCGCAGTAACCGGCCTTGGCCATCGACCGGCGCAGACCGCCGACGAGGTTCAGCGAACCGAACGGGTCGTCCGACGGCCCGGTGAGAACCCGCCGCAGCGGCGGGCGCTCCCCGGTGGCGACCTGCAGCAGCGCGCCGCGCGGCAGCGACGGATGCGCGGCGGCGGCCGGCCAGAACCACCCGTCGCCGAGCGCTTCCGCCGCCCCGGCCAGCGGTGTGCCCAGCACCACCGCGTCGGCGCCACAGGCGATCGCCTTGGCCAGTTCGCCGGAGGTATGGATATCCCCGTCGGCCAGCACATGCACGTAGCGGCCCCCGGTTTCGTCGAGGTATTCCCGGCGGGCGGCGGCGGCGTCGGCGATGGCGGTGGCCATCGGCACGCTGATGCCCAGCACCTCATCGGTGGTGGTCGCTCCGCGGGTGGAGCCGTAGCCGACGATCACGCCGGCGGCTCCGGTGCGCATCAGGTGCAGGGCGGTGCGGTGGTCGAGCACACCACCGGCCACCACCGGGACGTCGAGCTCGGAGATGAACGTCTTCAGGTTGAGCGGCTCACCGTCGCTGGCGACCCGCTCGGCAGAGACTATCGTGCCCTGGATGACGAGCAGGTCGATGCCGGCCGCCACCAGTGCCGGGGTCAGCGCCGCCGCGTTTTGCGGGCTCACCCGCACCGCGGTGGTGACACCCGCCTCCCGGATACGCGCGACCGCCTCGCCCAACAGATCCGGATCCAGCGGCGCGGCGTGCAGCTGTTGCAGCAGCCTGATCGCCGCCGCGGGTTCGGGCTCTTTTTCAGCGGCCTCGATGACCTGCGCGATCTTGGCGTGATAGTCCGGGTGGCGCCCGATGAGCCCTTCGCCGTTGAGCACCCCCAGCCCACCCAGCCGCCCGAGCTCAACGGCGAATTCGGGCGACACCAGCGCGTCGGTGGGGTGCGAGACCACCGGGATCTCGAACCGGTAGGCGTCGAGCTGCCAGGCGGTCGAGACGTCTTTCGAGGACCGGGTGCGCCGGGACGGCACGATGTTGACGTCGGCGAGCTCGTAGGTGCGCCGCGCGGTACGGCCCATGCCGATCTCGACCAGATCACGCATCAAAGATCAGCCTTGGTCGTCGTCGGCGGGTGTGGGTGGCGCAGAAATCCGGCCAGAATCCCGCCGGCCGCCCGCGGCACGGCGATCTGGGCGCGGGGGGTGGCTTCGGCACCGGATCTCACTCAGCGGGTCTCACTCTCAGCGCCCGTAGTAGTTCGGCGCCTCGACGGTCATGGTGATGTCGTGGGGATGGCTCTCTTTGAGGCCCGCCGCGGTGATCCGGACGAATTGCGCGCGCTGCAGGGCTTCGATGGTGGCGGCGCCGGTGTATCCCATGGCGGCGCGCAGGCCACCGGTGAGCTGGTGGATCACCGTGGCCAGCGGCCCGCGGAACGGCACCCGGCCCTCGATGCCCTCCGGCACCAGCTTGTCCTCGGACAAAACGTCGTCGGCGAAGTAGCGGTCCCTGGAGTAGGACTTGGCCACGCCTTCAGCAGGGCCCGCCGATACACCCCTGCCCCGCATCGCGGCCAGCGATCCCATGCCGCGGTAGCTCTTGTACTGTTTGCCGTTGACCAAGATCAGCTCTCCGGGAGCCTCTTCGGTGCCGGCCAGCAACGATCCCAGCATCGCGGTGGAGGCACCCGCGGCCAGGGCCTTGGCGATGTCGCCGGAGTACTGCAGCCCGCCGTCGGCGATCACCGGCACGCCCGCCGGGGCACACGCGGCGGCGGCTTCCAGGATGGCGGTGATCTGGGGGGCGCCGACGCCGGCCACCACTCGCGTGGTGCAGATCGACCCTGGGCCCACACCGACCTTGACCGCGTCGGCGCCGGCTTCCACGAGCGCGGCGGCCGCGGCCCTGGTGGCAACGTTGCCACCGACCACCTCGACCCGCTCACCCACTTCCGCCTTGAGCTTGCCGACCATGTCGAGCACCAGCCGGTTGTGGGCGTGCGCGGTGTCGACGACCAGGACGTCGACCCCGGCGTCGACCAGCGCCATCGCGCGCACCCAGGCGTCATCGCCCACCCCCACGGCGGCCCCCACCAGCAGCCGGCCGTCGGCGTCTTTGGTGGCCAGCGGGTGTTGCTCGGTTTTGACGAAGTCCTTGACGGTGATCAGCCCGGTCAGTTTGCCGCGCCCGTCGACAATCGGCAGCTTCTCGATCTTGTTCCGGCGTAGCAGGCCCAACGCCGCATCGGCGGACACGCCCTCCTGGGCGGTGATCAGCGGGGCTTTCGTCATCACCTCGGCGACCCGCTTGGAGTGGTCGACCTCGAAGCGCATATCGCGGTTGGTGATGATCCCGACCAGTGTGCCGGAGTCGTCGACCACGGGCAGCCCGGAGATCCGGAAGCGCGCACACAGCGCGTCGACGTGCGCCAACGTGTCATCGGGGCGGCAGGTGACCGGATCGGTGACCATGCCCGCCTCGGATCGCTTCACGGTTTCGACCTGTGCGGCTTGTTCGGAGACGGGCAGGTTGCGGTGCAGCACGCCGATGCCGCCCGCCCGGGCCATCGCGATGGCCATCCGCGACTCGGTCACGGTGTCCATCGCCGAGCTGATCAGCGGCACCTTGAGCCGGATCTTCCTGGTGAGGTTGCTGGCGATGTCCGCGGTGGCCGGCACCACGTCCGAAGCCGCGGGCAGCAGCAAGACATCATCGAAGGTGAGCCCCAGCATCGCCACCTTGTGCGGATCGTCGCCCCCCGTGGGCACGGGGTCTTCGGCCACGACGCCGACGCGGGCGTGGGGGCCGGCGATCGGGCCGGCGCCGTCCATCGGGGACATGCCAGAAGACATGGATCAGGCCCTTCTGATGTGCAGTGCGAAACCATCCTATCGGCTACCCGCCGCCCGGACGACGGTGCGCGCCGCACGGCCGGTCGGGCGCGCCGGGCACCGTGTGACCGCTGGGAGGTGATTGGGCGCGCGTCGCCGGCAATGCCGGCAATGCCCGGCGCAATGCCCGGCAATGAAGCGCCGACACCGCAGCGCGGACCGAGTCGCTGGCGCGATCCCCGCGAGGCTGGCGTAATGTGGAAGCGTGCGCGACTATCTGCCACCGGGTTTGCCACCCGACCCGTTTGCCGACGACCCCAATGACCCGTCGGCGGCACTGGATGACGTCGAGCCCGCCCAGCCGCTGGATCCGCAAGAGCGGCTGGCGGTGGAAAGCGACCTCGCGGACCTGGCCGTGTACGAGGCTCTCCTGGCGCCCAAGGGGATCCGTGGGTTGGTGGTTTGCTGCGACGAGTGCCAGCAGGACCACTATCATGACTGGGACATGTTGCGGGCCAACCTGCTGCAGCTGCTGATCGACGGCACGGTGCGCCCGCACGAACCGGCTTACGATCCGGAACCAGACGCCTACGTCACCTGGGACTATTGCCGCGGTTACGCCGACGCCTCGCTGAACGAGGCGACATCGGACGCCGACAGGTATCGCCGGGGCCGCTGATCATTCGGCCGGCGTCAGCGCCCGTTCCAGGTCCCGCCGCCGTGACGCACTTGTTGCGCACACCCGTCGCGGATCTCACGCAGGTGTTGTGGGGTGTGGGTTGCGCTTCCGATATCGATCAGCAGACAAGCCAGCGCCCAGCGCAGCGGGACCAGCCCCCACCGACCGCAGGCGTCCAGGGCGGCGTCGGCGACGACGCGTGCCCGATCAACGGCTCCGGCGCTGCACAAAGCGGCGGCCAGCACCGCCTGGCTCTTCACCCGGTGGCGCACCGACGTGATTCCGGTGTGTGCCACCTCAACCGCCCGCCGGGCATGATCGACCGCGGCGGCACCGTCGCCGACGGCCATGGCCAGCTCGGCGGTCACCCACTCCCGGCGCACCACCAGCCGGCCCGCGGGTTCCGTCGGCACCTCCGCGGCGGCCAGCACGGTTTCCGCGCGCCTCAGCAATGCTCCCGCCACGGCGAAGCGCCCGATCCCCAGCGCATCGGCGGCCAGTCCGACCAGCGCGTCGGCCCCGGCTTCCACATCGGTGCCGGCCAGCGCCCACGCCCGACCGTCCCAGTGTCGGGCCGCCCGGTGCCAACCGAGCTGCCGCAAGAACGAGCCCTGCGCGCTATGGGCGAGCGAGCCCAATCGCCCGGACGGGCGACCGCGCAGCAGCGCCACCAGGTCGGCGCGGGCGCTGCTGTAACGACCCTGCCCACCGGCGGCGACGGCCCGCAGCCACAGTTGCTGGGGCGTGCGCGCCGCCGGCAGCGGCCAGTAGCCGGGCTGGCTCCCGAAGGCGGCCGCCGCCAGCCTCGCTTCCACCGTCTCGATCGCCGGATCGCGGCCGGCGGAAATCGCGAAGATCGTGGAACCCATTAGTTAAAACTTCGTGGTGATTATGTTATCGCAATATTAAACCATGGGAACCGCCAGACCAATTATGACGTTTTCCCGCCGTCGCGCTTAAGCTGCAAAATCGCGGCATCTTCCGACCTCATGACGGGGCTGTCAGCGCCGGTCAACTGCGTCGCCACGATGAACGGGAAGTAAATTTGTCAGCGATCATTACGCTTTCGGCAACCCGCTCCCCTATTGACTGAATTTGTGCGGCACCCGTACGTTTAGCATCGGCGAGCAGTCATCGGCGACAACCGCTCGAATCAGTTGCACGACTCGCGCGTTCGCGAACTTTCCCCGATAGGGGTTAATGAGAGAGGGAATTCTAATGCCACAGCCGGAGCAACTACCCGGGCCCAACGCCGATATCTGGGACTGGCAACTTCAGGGTCTTTGCCGGGGCATCGACTCCTCGGTGTTCTTCCACCCCGACGGCGAGCGCGGCCGGGCCCGCCTGCAACGCGAGCGCCGCGCCAAGGAAATCTGCCGGCGCTGCCCGGTGATCGAACGGTGCCGGTCGCACGCCCTGGAAGTGGGCGAACCGTACGGCATCTGGGGCGGCATGTCCGAATCCGAGCGCGACCTGGTGCTCAAGCGAGGTCTGGGCCGCACCCGGGGGATTCGCCGCACTGCCTGACATCGGGACGAAAGGCACATCGCCGAAGCTACCGCGGGCCGGTGCCGACTGATGCCCGCTTGTCTTCACGTGAACGAGCCAATACCGTTCCCACCGTGGTCGATCCGACGGCGATTGGTGCTGACGGGGGACACCCACCGGCCCGCACGTACGTGCTCGGACACTCCGACGAGGAACTTGATCGGCTAGCGGTCCAGGCCCGCATGATCGGGCCGATCACCCGCCGGTTCTTTTCGGCGGCCGGGCTCGCCCCGGGGATGCGGGTGCTCGACGTCGGCAGCGGTATCGGCGACGTCGCGTTCCTGGCGGCCGAGCTGGTCGGTGCCGCCGGTGAGGTTATCGGCGTCGAGCGCGCCCCGGCCGCGCTGCAGGTCGCCAGGCGACGGGCGGCCTCGCTGAGTGCCGGCAACGTGAGGTTCCTCGGCGGCGACCCGGCGGAGCTGACGTTCGATCGCCCGTTCGATGCGATCGTCGGCCGGTACGTCCTGATGTTCCAACCCGATCCGGTGGGGTGGCTGCGTGGGCTGCTACGGCATCTGGCCCCCGGCGGCGTCGTCGTGTTCCAGGAGCCGGAGTGGGCACGCGCGCACTCGGCCCCGCACGTGCCGAGCTGGCAGCGATGCTGTCGCCTGGTGGTCGAGGGTTTGCTGGCGGGGGGTGCCGACCCGGAGATGGGCGCCAAACTGCCGACCGTGTACGCCGCTGCCGGTCTTCCGGCGCCGAGACTCGCCATGGAGACCGTGATCGGTGCCGGCGTCGACGGCAGTGAGCAGGTGCGGCTGACCACCGACGTGCTGATAACCCTGCTGCCCGAGCTGGAGCGGTGTGGTCGGGTTGCACCGGGCGAAATCGAGCCCGCGACCCTGGCCGATCAGGTCTTGGCCGACATCACCGCGCGCGCAAGCGTTTTCGTGGGCCGTTCTGAGATCGGCGCCTGGTCCACGAACCCGCCCTGATGGTGTCACCGCGACGAGAGGACATCCCCGGCGCGTTGGGGCCGGGGATGCGCCCTGACAACTCCACGCCGGGCCGCTGCGCTAGTGCGCGTGGCCGTGCTCGCCGTTTTCGTCCTTTTCGGCGGGCTTTTCGACCACAGCGGTTTCGGTGGTCAGCACCATCCGGGCCACCGACGCGGCGTTGAGCACCGCCGACCGGGTGACCTTGACCGGGTCGATGACCCCCTCCGAGGCCAGATCGCCGTAGCGCAGCGTTTCCGCGTTGAGCCCGTGCCCCGGGGGCAACTCGCCGACCTTGCTGACCACGACCGAGCCGTCAAGGCCCGCGTTGGCCGCGATCCAGTGCAGCGGCGCGCTGAGCGCTTCGGAGAACACGTCGACGCCATGTGCCTCATCGCCGCTCAGCGAGGCACGCAGGTCGGCAAGCGCCTTGCGGGCCGCCAACAGCGCCACCCCACCGCCGACGACGATGCCTTCCTCCACGGCGGCCTTGGCGGCCGCCACCGCGTCCTCGACGCTTTCCTTACGCTCCTTGAGCGCGGTTTCGGTGGCCGCGCCCACCTTGATGACGGCCACCCCGCCGGACAGCTTGGCCAGCCGCTCTTCAAGCTTCTCGCGGTCCCAGTCGGAGTCGGTCGCCTCGATCTCCGCGCGCAACTGCTTGGCACGCGCGGCGATGGCCTCCGGGGTGCCACCGCCGTCAACGATGATGGTGTCATCCTTGGTGACCACCACCCGGCGTGCCGAACCGAGCACTTCCAGTCCCACCTCGCGCAGCAGCAGGCCGACATCGGGGTTGACCACCTGGCCACCGGTCACCACCGCCAGATCCTCCAGGAAGGCCTTGCGGCGATCACCGAAATACGGGGCCTTGACCGCGACCGCCTTCAGCGTCTTGCGGATGGCGTTGACGACCAGCGTCGCCAGCGCCTCACCCTCGACGTCTTCGGCGATCACCAGCAGCGGTTTGCCGGTTTCGGCCACCTTCTCCAGCAACGGCAGCAGGTCGGGTAGCGAGCTGATCTTGTCGCGGTGCAACAAGATCAGCGCGTCCTCCAGCACGGCCTCCTGGGCCTGCGAGTCGGTGACGAAATACGCCGACAAGAACCCCTTGTCGAACCCGATACCCTCGGTGAACTCCAACTCGGTGGTCAGGGTCGAGGACTCCTCGACGCTGACCACGCCGTCGTGGCCGACCTTGGCCATCGCCTCGCCGACCAGCGCGCCGATCTGCGGATCCCGCGAGGACACGGTCGCGACCTGCGCGATCGCCGTCTGGCCGGACACCGGTGTTGCCGCCGCCAGCAACGCCTCGGACACCGCGTCGGCGGCCTTGCCGATTCCCGCCCCGAGCGCGAGCGGGTTGGCCCCGGCCGCAACCAGGCGCAACCCGCCCCTGATCAGCGCTTGCGCCAGCACGGTGGCGGTGGTGGTGCCGTCACCGGCGACGTCGTTGGTTTTGGTCGCCACCGCCTTGACCAACTGGGCGCCCAGGTTCTCGAACGGGTCTTCCAGGTCGATTTCCCGCGCGACGGTGACGCCGTCGTTGGTGATGGTCGGTCCGCCGAACGCCTTGGCCAGCACCACGTGCCGGCCCCGCGGGCCCAACGTCACCCGCACCGCGTCGGCGAGCTTGTCGACTCCGCTCTCCAGGGCGCGGCGTGCGGTTTCGTCGTATTCGAGCAGTTTGCTCATAGGTCGGTCCTGTCTCGTCTAACCGGCCCGGCGCCGATCCGGTCCGCGAGGTACCCGGCACCGGGCGATGTGACCCTTGCTATGCACCGCCCCGGAAATCGCCCACGGGTGGTCGCGGGGATCGCCGGGGCGGGACATCGCCTGCGCTACTTGTTGACGACAGCCAGCACGTCGCGGGCCGAGAGGATCAAATACTCCTCGCCGTTGTATTTGATCTCGGTGCCCCCGTACTTGCTGTAGATCACGGTGTCGCCCTCCGACACGTCAAGCGGGATCCGCTTTTCACCGTCCTCATCCCACCGGCCGGGGCCGACTGCGACGACGGTGCCTTCCTGCGGCTTCTCCTTGGCGGTGTCGGGAATAACCAGACCGGACGCGGTTGTGGTCTCAGCCTCGTTGGCCTGGACGAGGATCTTGTCCTCGAGTGGCCTAATGTTCACCTTCGCCACGATTGGAGCCCTCCACTAGTTGAGATCGGGGTCCGGGGCCGTCGTCCCGAACCGGTCTTGGCCCTAGGTCCGGGACCGGCCCCGTACCTGTCGGATTACCAGGTGCTTCGGCATTCGTCCGTGCCCTCGTGCCGTCGTCGCGGGTGCCGACACTCGGATTGTCCGATTGCCATCTAGCACTCTATACATGAGAGTGCTAGCACTCAAGGCCGGCTCACTGCTTCCCGGGACGCGCCCGGCGTTCACGCCGATCCCCGGATTGCCGATCCCAACGCCGGCCGGCAACCACACGTCAACCGGTGACCGCTACTACCGCTAATAATCGCTAATAATGGGGCTCATGGTCACCGGCATCGCCACCCGAAACCGCACCGCCGGCGTGGGCGCACTGGTCGTTGCGGCCGCTATCGCGTCGGCCGCGGCCGGCATCGGAGTCTCCAGAGCCGACCCGGACGGCCAAATGTACGGCAACCCCGAGGCCGCCGCCCCCTACTGGCGCTACCAGCACCAGCAAGACTGCGGCCTAATGGCCGTCGCCGACGTGGTCGGCCAGCTCACCGGGAGGGAACCCTCCCAAATCGGGATCGAGCTGCGCGGCATCTTCAGCAAAAGCGTGGCCCACCGTGGGGACATCTACTTCTTCGACGGCAGCGCCCCGCAGGACCTGGTGGTGTTGCTGCAGAAATACGGGATCCAGTCCAGCCTCACCGAGGGCAACACCATGCAGACCGTGGAGCGGGATCTGGCCGGGGGGCACAAACTGATCGCCGGGGTCAACGCCGAGACGCTGTGGGATTACCCCCCGGGCAAGGGGCAGCGGACCCGGGCCGATCACGCCGTGGTGATCACCGGTGTGGACACCCGCGACAACGTCGTGCACCTCAACGACAGCGGCACCCCCAACGGGCGCGACGAGCGAATACCCATGGCCACCTTCACCCAGGCCTGGGCGACCAGCAACGACCTGCTCATCGTCACCCGGGAAACGAACGACATCTAACCGGCCGACCCGGGCGCCGGTCAGGGCAGCCGTCCCGCCACCACCGGCAGGCCCGGGTCGGTGGGGGTGTCCAGCGGCGACGGCGGTGCTCCCGCGGCCACCAGGTGCGCCGTGAATGCGGCAATCATCGCGCCGTTGTCGGTGCACAGCCGCGGGCTAGGGATCCGCAGCGTCAAGCCCGCCTCCGCGCAGCGCTGAGCGGCCAGCTCACGCAGCCGCGAGTTCGCCGCCACCCCCCCGGCGATCAGCACGGTTGACACACCCAGGGCGGTGGCCGCGCGCACCGCCTTCGCGGTCAGCACGTCGGCGACGGCCTCCTGAAACCCCGCCGCGACATCGGCCGTCACCGCGTCCGGGTGCGCCTCCAGATAGCGCGCGACAGCGGTTTTCAGCCCGGAGAAGCTGAACGCGTAGGGGTCGTCCCGCGGCCCGCTCATGCCCCGGGGGAACACGACGGCGTCACGGTCACCGCTGCGGGCCAGCTCATCGAGCGCCTTGCCACCCGGATAACCCAGCCCCAGCAGCCGCGCCACCTTGTCGTAGGCCTCCCCGGCGGCGTCGTCGAGGGTGCTGCCCAGCTCGACGATCGGCTCGCCGAGCGAATGCACGTGCAGCAGGTGGGTATGCCCGCCCGACACCAGCAAGGCCACGCTCTGCGGCAGCGGCCCATGCTCGTAGACGTCGGCGGCCAGGTGACCGCCCAGGTGGTTCACCCCATAGAACGGCACCCCCCAGGCGGCGGCATACGCCTTGGCCGCGGCCACGCCCACCAGCAGCGAGCCCGCCAGGCCGGGCCCGACGGTGGCGGCGATGATGTCGGGTTTCGCCCGGTCAGTGAGCCCCGCCGCGGCCAGCGCGCGACGCACGGTCGGTCCGAGCGCCTCCACGTGCGCCCGGGAGGCGATCTCGGGGACCACACCACCGAACCGGACGTGCTCGTCGACGCTGGAGGCGACCTCGTCGGCCAGCAGCGTCACGGTGCCGTCGGGGCCCAGCCGCGCGATGCCGACCCCGGTTTCGTCGCAGGACGTTTCGATTCCCAGGATGACCGTCATGCGGGATCCCGCCGCATCGTGTAGGCGTCGGCCCCGCTGGCCCGGTAGTACCGCCGGCGCAGCGCGACCTCGGTGAATCCCAGGCTGCGATATAGCGCGATCGCCGGCGCGTTGTCGGTGCGGACCTCCAGGTACACGGGGCTGCCGGCAGCGAAGCTCAGCAGCTGCTCGAGCAGCCGCCGGCCGATGCCCCGGCCCCGGTAAGCGGGGTCGACGCCGATGGTGTGCACCTCGTAGTCGAACGGCGGCGTGCGCCCCAACCGGGAGATGCCGGCGTATCCGACGAGCAAGTCGCCAACGCGCGCTCCCACGTAATGGTTGTGCCGGGCGGTGATTTCCCGGACGAACGCCTCTTTCGGCCACGGGTCGTCGCCGTCGAACAGCTGGGCCTCCAGCTGGGCGCATCGCTCGGCGTCCCCGGATGTCAGCGCGTCGATGACGACGGGCCCCGGGACGCCCATGGGGGTGTTGACGGTGCGGTCGCTTCCCGGGTCCTGGACCTCCGCGCCGGCGCCGCGGGCGGCCGCGCGCTCCAGCAGCGTCTTGGCGTCCGGCCGGCGCAGATACATCGGCACCGGCGGCGCCGCCTCCTCGGACCAGTCGGCCACCGCGGCCACCAAACCGGCGGGTGTGGGGTAGGCCGGCCCGCACCGCGGCAGGGCGAACAGCGCCGCATGCTCGGGTGAGCCGGCCACCGCTTGCACGGCGCGGGCATCGACGTCGGCCGGGGCGGTGACCGCCGGGCCGTGGGTGCGGTGACCGTCCCGGTAACGCGCCCAGTAGATTTCTCGTCGGCGGGCATCGGTGACCACCAGCGTCTCACCAGTGGTCAGCACGCCGATCGCATCCAGGCTGCACACCCCGTGCACCGGAATGCCCAGCGCATGCCCGTAGGCCGCGGCGGTGGCCACCCCCACCCGCAGGCCGGTGAACGGTCCGGGACCGCAACCCACCACCACGGCGTCGAGATCCGCCATCGCCAACCCGGCATCGGCAAGCGCAGCCAACACGTTCGGGGTGATGTGCTCGGCGTGTGCCCGGGCCTCGACGGTAACCCGCTGCGCCAGCACGTCGACCCGGCCGCCGGGCAAACAGCTCAGCCGCACGATCCCCGCGGTGACCGCGGGGGTGGCGGTGTCCAGTGCCAGCACCAGCCGAGCGGAATCATCGCTCATAGCTTCCATGGTCCGCTCCACCGCCAGGTGGCGATCCGCGTATCGGTGTCACCGGCCCGCTCGAGACGGACGTCGAGATGCCGCTCGGAGAGCCTCTCGGCCAGGCCCGCTCCCCACTCCACCACGACAACCGCCTGGTCAAGCTCGGTGTCTAGGTCCAGCGAGTCCAGCTCGGCCAGCAGCTCGCCACCTTGGTGATCCAACAGCCGGTAGCAGTCGACGTGAATCATCGCCGGTGCACCGGGCCGGCGGGGCCGATGCACCCGGGCGAGCACGAACGTCGGCGATATCACCGGCCCCTCAACATCCATGCCCTCGGCAATCCCCTTGGCCAGCACGGTTTTTCCGGAACCCAGCGGACCGGACAACACCACCACATCGCCGGCGCGCAGCTGCTTACCCAGCTGGGATCCCAGCGCCACGGTGTCCTCGACACGCGCCAGCATCGCCCTGCCGGACCGTGGCGATCGCCAGCCCGGCGAGGCCAAGCCCTGAGCCTCGCCCGGCGGCCGGTTCGGCGGATCACACATGAGGGCGGGCTCGCTCACGCAACCGCCGGGTCAATGCGACCAGTCTGCCCGGGGTGGCCCGCTCCACCAGCCGGATCAACCCGTCGTTGATGGCGTCGGGTTGTTCCAGCTGCACCAGATGCCCGGCGTCAGGAACGATGTCCAGTTCGGCGTCCCAGAGCGCGGCGGCCATCGCCCTGGAGTACCCCGGCGGGGTGAGCAGGTCGTGCTCACCGCAGGCGATCAGCGTCGGGATTCTCGAAAGCGTGGGCAACGCCGCGCTTTCATCGTGCACCTCCAGCGCGTGCAGAAAACCCACCACGGTGGCGATCGGGGTGTCGTGCATCATCTGCTCGGAGAACGCCACCACGCTCGGGCTGATCTTTTCGTTACCGTAGGAGGCGGCCCGCAGGATCGGTCCGATCAACGGCCGGGCCACGCCCCGCCCGCGGTGCACCAGATTCGGCGCGTACCGGACGGTGAGCTGCACGGCCTCCAGCGCCGGATTCCTCAGGATCTCGCCCAGCGGGGATCGCGACACGCCTTTGGCGGCGGAGGAAATCAACGCGGCGCCCACGATACGGCTGCCGTAGTGGTGCGGGAACTGCCGGGCGTGCGACAGCACCGTCATGCCGCCCATGGAATGCCCGACCAGAATCACCGGGCCGCGCGGCACCGCGGCCCGCAGCACCGTCTCCAAGTCCACACCGAGCTGCGGCACCGTATAGGTGTCGGGGGAGGCTTCGCCGGAACGGCCATGCCCGCGCTGGTCGTAGAAAACCATCCGCACCTGCGGACCCCACTCGTCGGTTAGCCGAACCCGCTGGAAATAAAACGAATCCATGCGCAAACAGAATCCGTGGATGAACACCACGGTCAGCCGGGCGTCCCTCGGCCCGACGTCGCGCACCGCCAACGTCACCCCGTCGGGGGTGCTCACCCACGAGTTCCGGTCGCCGTCGAGCATCGTGAAATCCTCGCCCGCGTACGGGTCCTCGGCGGTGGTGTGCCGGGTCATCGAGCGCGCGATGCCGGCCCCGGCGACCGCGCCCACCGCGGTCAACCCGGCAGCACCCGCCAGCCAGCGCGTGCGCCACCGCACCCGCCGCGCACCGTTATCGCTCAACGGTTTCGGCCTCGCGATACGTCCTGATAATGCGTCCCCGGGGACTGGTCACCACCTCGTAGTGGATGGTGTCGAGCAGGTCGGCCCAGTCCTGGGCGGTGGGTTCGCCGTGGGTGCCGGGCCCGAACAAAATCGCCTCATCCCCCTCGGCCACGTCGACCTTGCCGGGGCCGAGATCGACGACGAATTGGTCCATGCATATCCGCCCGACCCCACGTCGGCGCTTACCGTTGATCAGCACCTCCAGGCGCCCGCCCAGCGCCCGGAACACGCCGTCGGCGTAGCCGACCGGCAGCAACGCCACGGCGGTGTCGCGCTCGGCGATCCAGGTGTGCCCGTAGGACACCCCCTCCCCGGCGCGGATCGCGCGTACCAGTGCGACCGCGCATTTCACCGTCATCGCCGGCACCAAGCCCATATCGCCGCGCCCGGGGATGGGGCTGAGCCCGTAGATGGCGATCCCCGGCCGCACCAGGTCGAACGCCATGTCGGGCCGAGTCAGCGTGGCCGACGAATTCGCCAGGTGCGCCACCTCGAAGCGCACCCCCTGGCTGTCGGCCTGGCTCAGCATCTCGCGAAACCGTTGGGCCTGAGCCTCGTTGGTCGGATGGTCGGGATTATCGGCATACACCAAATGCGACATGATGCCCCGCAACCGGATGGCGTCGTCACCGGCGGCCCGGCGCAACGCCGTCAGCAGCTGCGGGAATTGGTCCGCGCCCACCCCGTTGCGGTTCAGCCCGGTGTCGACCTTGACGGTCACCGTTGCCGGCTGACCGGTCCGGCGCACCGCGTCGAGCAGTTCCGCGAGTTGGCGCACCGAGGACACCGCGATCTGCACACCGGCCCGCAGCGCGGGCCCGAAATCGGTCCCGGGCCGGTGCAGCCACGCCAGCACCGGTGCGGTAATGCCGTCGGCCCGCAGCTGCAGCGCCTCGTCGATGGTGGCCACGCCGAGCTCGGCGGCTCCGGCCGCCAGTGCGGTGCGGGCGACGGGCACCGCGCCGTGCCCGTAGCCGTCGGCTTTGACGACCGCCATCAGCTGCGCGGACCCGGCACGCTCGCGCAGCAGCCGCACATTGTGCGCGACGGCCCGCAGATCCACCGCCGCCTCGGCGAGCAGGCCGGCGGACGTCGGTGCCGTAGCGGACAGCGGGGTTGTCTGCATGAGTGTCTCGCACCCGATTGTCCCAGAAGCGCCGACGGCCGCACCGGCCCGGTGACGCCGCGTTGCCGCCGGGCGTCAGTGGGCGAAGTGCCTGGCGGTGAAGTAGCCACCGGGTTTGAGCCGGTCCAGATGGGACAACGCGGTGATGATGTGGTCGCCCAGCGCCCGGGCCAGGTCCGCGGAGAAGCCCTCCCGCACCACGATGCGCAGCACGGAGACGTCCTCGGCATCGGCCGGCATGGTGTAGGCGGGCACCTGCCAGCCACAGGTCCGCAGCTCGTGGGAAACGTCGAACTCGGTGTAGTCGCGGGCCCCGCGAAGCCGGGCGCACACCACCGGGATCGCCGAACCGTCCGAGATCAGCTCGAACTGCCCGCTGGCGGCGAGCCGGTCAGCCAACCAGCGCGCGGTCTGCGACAGCGTCCGCATCACCTGGGTGTAGCCCTCACGGCCCAGCCGCAGGAAGTTGTAGTACTGCCCCACCACCTGGTTGCCCGGGCGGGAGAAGTTCAGCGTGAACGTCGGCATATCCCCGCCCAGGTAATTGACCCGAAAGATCAGTTCCTCGGGCAGATGTTCGTGGCTGCGCCACACGATGAATCCGATGCCGGGGTAGGTCAGCCCGTATTTGTGGCCGCTGACGTTGATGGACACCACCCGGGGCAGCCGAAAATCCCACACCAGGCCCGGGTGCAAAAACGGCACCGCGAAACCCCCGCTGGCCGCGTCGACGTGCACCGGCACGTCCACACCGCCGCCGGCCGCCAGGGTGTCCAGGGCCGCGCAGATCTCCGCGACCGGCTCCAGTTCCCCGGTGAAGGTGGTGCCCAGGATCGCCACCACGCCGATGGTGTCCTCGTCGACCGCCTCGACCACTTGCTCGGGGGTGATCACGTAGCGGCCCTTTTCCATCGGCAGATATCGGGGCTCGACGTCGAAGTAGCGGCAGAACTTCTCCCAGACCACTTGCACGTTGGAGCCCATCACCAAATTGGGGGTGCGGCCTTTCCAGCCGGCGCCGACGCGCTCTCGCCAGCGCCATTTCAACGCCAGCCCGCCGAGCATCACCGCCTCGGAAGACCCGATGGTGGAGACCCCGGTGGCGCTGGTGGGGTCGTCGTCACGCAAGCCCTCGGCGTGGAAGAGGTCGGCCACCATCGACACACAGCGCGCTTCGATGGCCGCGGTGGCCGGGTATTCGTCCTTGTCGATCATGTTCTTGTCGAACGCCTCGGCCATCAGCTTCTCGGCCTCGGGATCCATCCAGGTGGTGACGAAGGTGGCCAGGTTCAGCCGGGAACTGCCGTCCAGCATCAGCTCGTCGTGCACGAAGCGGTAAGCGGCCTCGGGATCCATCGACTCGTCGGGCAGCCGTAGCGCCGGGACCGGGGCGGTGAACAGCCGCCCGGTGTAGGCGGGGCTGATCGAGTGCGGGATGGGCGGGTGCTGGGGCACGGTCTGGGGCACGGCAGATCCTTTCTCACGTTTCTCGCGTCGTCGGTGCGGCCGCTAGAGGCCGGCCACGGCGGCTCGGATGTGCTCGATGATGCGTGACGCCGACGTTGGCGCGGGGCCGGGACCGGGATCGGCGGCCGACAGGTTCGCCGCCCGCGCGTGCACGAACGCCGCCGCGGCGGCCGCCTCGGCCGCCGGCAGTCCGGCGGCCAGCAGCGCACCGATCATGCCGGACAGCACGTCACCGGATCCGGCGGTGGCCGCCCACGACTGGCCGGCCGGGTTTAAGTAGACCGGGCCGCCGGGATCGGCGATCACGGTGACATTCCCCTTCAACAGCACGGTCGCTTGCAGCCTGGCGGCGAGCTCACGGGCGGCGCCCACCCGGTCCTCACCGGGTGGCCCGCCGGCCAGCCGGGAGAACTCCCCGGCATGCGGTGTCAGCACCGTCGGCGCGTCGCGGTTGACCACCGGCTCCGGGTGAGCCGCCACCAAAGTCAGCCCGTCGGCGTCGACGATGACGGGCAGGTCGGTGTCCAGGGCGTACCACAGCGCGGCGGCGGCGTCCTGGTCGGTCCCGATGCCCGGGCCCACGACCCAGGCCTGGACTCGCCCACAGGCGGCGGCGGTGGGCGCGGCGACGACTTCCGGCCAGTGCGCGAGCACCTCACGCAGCGCGCTGCCCGCGTAGCGGACCATGCCGGAGGTGGCCGCGACCGCGCCGCCGGTGCACAGCACGGCCGCACCCGGATACCTCGACGAGCCCGCCAGGATGCCGGTTACTCCCTGGGTGTACTTGTCGTCGGTGGGGCCGGGCACCGGCCAGCGGGCCTTGACGTCGGCGGCCTCGAAACCCAGCACGTCGGCCGGCGGCAGGTCGAGTCCGATATCGACCAACTCGACGCGGCCGCAGTCGGCGAGCGCATGCACGGGTTTGAGCCCGCCGAAGGTGACGGTCAGCGCGGCATGCACGGCGGGGCCGGTGATCGCCCCGGTGTGCACGTCGATACCGCTGGGAATGTCGACGGCCACCACCGGGATCCCACCCGCCCCCGGGGCTTCCAGGGCGGCGAACACCTCGGCCGCCTCCGGGCGCAATGGCCCGGAGCCCGAGATACCCACCACGCCGTCGATGACCAGATCGGTCTTCTCGGTCGCGACCCGTTGCACAACCCGTCCACCGGCCTTGCGGAACGCCGCCAACGCCGTGCGGTGGGCGCGCTGCGGGTTGAGCAGCACCGCGTCGGCGGCGGCCCCGCGGCGGCGCAGGAAGGTCGCCGCCCACAGCGCGTCGCCGCCGTTGTCGCCGGATCCGACCACCGCGCACACCCGCCGGCCGGCGACCCCGCCGGTGCGGGCGACCAACTCCCGGATGCACGCGGTGGCCAGCCCGAAAGCGGCCCGCCGCATCAGTGCGCCGTCCGGCAGGCTGGCCAGCAGCGGCGCCTCGGCCGCACGGATGGTGTCAACGCAGTAGTAGGAGCGCATCACCGCCAGGATTCCACGCCTGCGGGCGATGCGTTGGCCGGCACCGAAACTTCACCGGCGCTACCCGGCCGGGCCGCCACGCTCAGGTTGCCGCGTACAGTCGACGATAAGACTGAAGTTAAATTTGCTAACTAATTTTGGAAGGGAGTGCCATGCCACGCACGGACAACGACACCTGGGATCTCGCGACCAGCGTAGGAGCCACCGCAACCGGCGTCGCGGTGGGACGCGCTTTGGCCAGTCGTGGCCCCAACCCGTTGATCAATGACCCGTTCGCCGAGCCGCTGGTCCGGGCGGTGGGGGTGGATTTCTTCACCCGCTTGGTCACCGGCGAGTTGGATCCCGCCGAGGTCGACGACGGTGGCGCGTGGGGGATGGCGCGGATGGGCGAGATGATGGCGGCGCGCACCCGATACTTCGACGACTTTTTCACCGCGGCCACCGCGAGCGGAATCCGTCAGGCGGTCATCTTGGCCTCAGGCCTGGACGCCCGCGCGTATCGGCTCGCCTGGCCGGCCGGGACCACGGTGTATGAGATCGACCAGCCGCAGGTCATCGAGTTCAAGACCAGAACGCTGGCACAGTTGGGCGCTTCCCCGACCGCCGAGCGGCGAACAGTGCCCGTCGATTTGCGCCAGGACTGGCCGGCCGCGTTGACGGCAGCCGGTTTCGACCCGGCCCAGCCCACCGCGTGGAGCGCCGAAGGCCTGATGCCGTTCCTGCCGCCGGACGCCCAGGACCGCCTTCTGGACAACATCACCCTGCTCAGCGCGGTGCACAGCCGGTTGGCCACCGAGAACATGGCAGCCGCCGGCCGGGTGATGCCGATGTTGGCGCAGCGGATGCGCCGGTTCGCCGATGGCTGGCGTGAGCACGGGTTGGACCTGGAGATAACGGACCTGTGGTATCCGGGTGACCGCAACGACGTGGCCGCATACCTCAGCGCCCGCGGCTGGCACACCACTACCATCGCCGCGGCGGAACTACTTTCCTCCCAAGGCTTTCCAGCCCCAGCCGACGACGAAGAGGAGGCGACGGTGCTCGACGCGCTGGCCTACGTCACCGCCAGCCGCGACTAGGACGCCACCGTCCCTGCGCCCTGACAATGGACGCAACGGGGTGAAGCCGACGACCCGCATTCGGTTGCTCCGCAGCGCAGCTCCGCTATTCGACGGTGACGGACTTGGCGAGATTGCGCGGCTTGTCGACGTCGTAGCCGCGGGCCTGGGCCACCGACGCGGCGAACACCTGCAGCGGGACGGTGGCCAGCAGCGGTTGAAAAAGCGTCGACGCCGCAGGAATTTCGATCAAATGGTCCGCGTAGGGACGGACCGTATCGTCGCCCTCCTCGGCAATCACGATGGTGGTCGCGCCGCGGGCCTGGATCTCACGGATATTGGATAGCAGCTTGGTGTGCAAAGTGGCGGAGTTCTTCGGCGAGGGCATCACGACGATGACCGGCAGGCCGTCTTCGATCAGCGCGATCGGGCCGTGCTTGAGCTCGCCGGCGGCGAAGCCCTCGGCGTGCATGTAGGCCAGTTCCTTGAGTTTCAACGCCCCTTCCAGCGCCACCGGGTAACCGACGTGGCGACCCAGGAACAGGATCGTCGAGGCCCGGGCGAAACGGTGCCCCAGCGCGACCACCGGCTCGATCCCGGTGAGCACCCGGGCTACCTGATCGGCCATGGATTCCAGCTCGCGGTACTCGCGCTCGACCTCGTCGGGGTATTTGGTCCCGCGGGCCTGCGCCAACGCCAGTCCCAGCAGGTAATTGGCGACGATCTGCGCCAGAAACGTTTTCGTGGCGGCCACGGCGATCTCGGGGCCGGCGCGGGTGTAGAGCACCGCATCGCATTCGCGCGGGATCTGCGAGCCGTTGGTGTTGCAGATCGCCAGCACCTTGGCCTTCTGCGCCTTGGCATGCCGCACCGCCTCCAGGGTGTCGGCGGTCTCCCCCGACTGGGAGATGGCCACCACCAGGGTGCTGCGGTCCAGCACGGGATCCCGGTAGCGGAATTCACTGGCGACTTCCACCTCCACCGGCAGCCGGGTCCAATGCTCGATCGCGTACTTGGCCAACAGCCCCGAGTGATACGCGGTGCCGCAGGCGACCACGAACACCTTGTCGATGTCGCGCAGCTCCTGGTCGGAGAGCCGCTGCTCGTCGAGCACGATCCGGCCGTCGACGAAATGGCCCAACAGGGTGTCGGCCACCGCGGCGGGCTGTTCGGCGATCTCCTTGAGCATGAAGTACGCGTAGCCGCCCTTCTCGGCGGCCGCCAGATCCCAGTCGATGTGAAACCGGCGGGCGCTCGCGTCGTCGGGGTTGCCGTGAAAGTCGCTGATCCGATAGCCGTCGGCGGTGATCACCACCGCCTGGTCCGGACCCAGTTCGACGGCCTCGCGGGTGTGCTCGATGAACGCCGCCACGTCGGAGCCGACGAACATTTCCCGCTCGCCGATCCCAAGCACCAGCGGCGTCGAGCGGCGGGCCGCCACGATGGTGCCGGGCTCATCGGCGTTGGCGAACACCAGGGTGAAGTGGCCCTCCAGTCGGCGCAGCACGGCCAGCACCGAGGCGACGAAGTCACCGGCGGTGTCGCCATGGCGATACGCCTGCGAGACCAGGTGCACCGCAACCTCGGTGTCGGTGTCGCTGGCGAACTCCACACCGGATGACTCCAGTTCGCGGCGCAGGGTCGCGTAGTTCTCGATGATGCCGTTGTGGACGACGGCGATTTTGCCGGCGGCATCGCGGTGCGGGTGCGCGTTGCGGTCGGTGGGGTGCCCATGGGTGGCCCAGCGGGTGTGACCGAGACCGGTGGTGCCGGTCAGCGCCGCCGGCGCCATCTCGGCCACCGCGGCGTCCAGGTTAGCCAGCCGCCCGGCGCGCCGGCGCACGGTCAGGGCGCCGTTCCCGTTGACCAGGGCGATGCCGGCCGAGTCGTAGCCGCGGTATTCCATCCGGTGCAGCGCATTCATCACGACGTCGCGGGCGCAGCGGTACCCGACGTAACCGACGATCCCGCACATAGCCCCTCAGGGTAGTGCAGCACCGCCGTGGGCACGGCTGTCCTGGCGGCCCGGCACCCTCGCGTCGGGCAGTCGAGCCGGCCCGCCACGGTGCGCTACCGTCAACGGGTGACCAGCCTTCGCGCGCTCGCCGCCGCTCTCGCCCGCCGCGGCCCGCACCGCGTTTTGCGTGGCGACCTGGCGTTTGTCGGCCTGCCCGGGGTGGTGTACACACCCGCGGCGGGGTCGAGGCTGCCCGCCATCGCCTTCGGCCACGACTGGCTCACCGGCGTGGGCCGCTACGGCGGTCTGCTGGAGCACCTGGCGTCCTGGGGCATCGTGGCCGCCGCCCCGGACACCGAACGAGGACCGGCGCCCTCGGTGCTGAATCTGGCTTACGATTTGGGCACCGCGCTCGACATCGTGTCGGGGGTGCGTCTGGGGCCCGGCGCCATCGGCGTGCACCCCGCCAAGCTCGGTTTGGCGGGGCATGGTTTCGGTGGCTCGGCCGCGGTGTTCGCCGCGGCCGGCATGCGACCCAAACCGGCAGCGGTGGCGGCCATCTTTCCGGCGGTCACCGCGCCGTCCGCGCAACAGCCCGCCGCGACACTGACCGTACCGGGCGTGATCTTCAGTGCACCGGGAGATGCAAAGTCATTACGCTTCAACGCTGTTGAGCTTTCACAGGCGTGGGGCACCGCGGTGTTGCGGGTTATCCGCAAAGGCCGGGCCGAGGGCCTGGCCGAGGGCCGTCGGCTGACGAAGGCGTTCGGGCTGGGCGGTCCGCACCGCCCGACGCAAAACGCGGTCCGGGCGCTGCTGACCGGGTATCTGCTCGCCACGCTGGGTGGCGACAGCACCTATCGCGCCTTCGCTGACCCGGACGTGCGTCTGCCCTACACCACCCCCGCCGACGAGGTCGCGAAGCCCGCCAGCCCGGAGGACAAAATTGTCGCGTTGCTGCACCGGTAGAAGCGGTAGCGCCGACGCCGGGACAACCAGGGGGGACGCCGCAACGCGGCGTCCCCGTCGTGATATGTGTCGTTGGTGCGAATCGGCGTCGTCGTGGACTACTCGGGCGGGTTTCGCGAAGCCGCCGATCAGATCGTCGAACTGGAAAAGTCCGGCATCGACATCGCCGTGGTCGCCGAGGCGTATTCCTTTGACGCCGTCAGCCAGCTGGGATATCTGGCCGCCAAGACGTCGACGATCGAGCTGGCCTCCGGGATCTTGCCGATATACACTCGCACCCCGACGCTTTTGGCAATGACCGCCGCCGGTTTGGACTTCGTGTCCGGCGGCCGATTTCGTTTGGGCATCGGCACCTCCGGGCCGCAGGTAATCGAGGGTTTTCACGGTGTGCAGTTCGACGCCCCACTGGGCCGAACCCGCGAAGTTGTGGAGATTTGCCGGCAGGTGTGGCGCCGCGAGGCGGTGCGCTACACCGGCAGGTATTATCAAATCCCGTTGCCGCCAGACCGCGGGTCAGGGTTGGGCAAGCCGCTCCACATCATCAATCGTCCTGTGCGCGAGCGTATTCCAATATCGATTGCCGCGCTGGGACCGAAGAACGTGGAACTCACCGCGGAGATCGCCGAGGGCTGGCAGCCGGTTTTCTTCTATCCGGAGAAGGCCCGGTCGGTGTGGGGCAGCGCGTTGGAATCCGGTTACGCCAAACGGGATCCGGGGCTGGGCTCGCTGGACGTGATGGTGGGCGCAGCGCTGGCCGTCGGCGATGACGTCGACGAGCGGCTGGCGTGGATCAAACCCCAGCTGGCTCTTTATATCGGGGGCATGGGGGCCAAAGGGCGCAACTTCTACCACAATCTGGCCACCCGCTACGGGTTCGGCGCGGTGGCCGACCGGATTCAGGAGCTGTATCTGGCCGGGCGCAAGAAGGAGGCCATCGATGCGGTACCCGACGAGTTGGCGCGGGCCATCTCGCTGGTCGGTCCGCGCCAATGGGTCGCCGAACGCGTAGCCGCGTTCGCCGACGCCGGGGTGACGACGCTGTTGGTCAACACCCTGGCGGTAGACCGCGACGAGTCGGTGCGCTACCTGGAACAGTTACGCCGGCTGCTGCCCGCCTGATCGGTGTGTCTGTGGAGATCGCCGCCGGGCGGGATCCGTCATCGCCCGACCTGGGGAAGACCCTCCGCGGCGGTCGCACACGGGGTCTGTCCCCCCGGCTGCGGGCCCGGCGGTGCCGGTGGCGTGGGTTCGCCGGGCGGTGGCACGCCAACCGCCGATGGCCCGCCGGTCGGGGTAGCCGGCCCCGGGCTGCCCGCCGGCGGCGCATTGCTTCCGGGGATCCCAGGGCCCTCGCCGGGGTCGTCGGGCGCGCCGGCGGGCTTTTCTTCGTCCGGCCGCTGGTCCGTCCGCCCACCGGGGCGGTCGTCGGCCTCCCCCTCGCCCGGACGGTCGGCTGCCTCCTCGCCGTCGGGTGGCTCGTCGGGTTCCTCGGCGTCGGGTTCCTCGGCGTCGGTCAGATCGGGATCGTCGTCGTCAGCCCCGTCATCAAGCACCCCGTCGACACCGGACGGATCGGCCAGTCCCTCGGCCAGGGAGCCCACCAGGCCGCTGATCACGTCGGCGATCTGGCCGACAAGGCTGCCGAGGCTGCCCAGACCCCCGCCGCCGCCGTACGCGCCGAGGTCCCCGGCACCGGCGGGCAGCCCGCCGCCCTCCCCGAACGGCGCCCCCGGTTGCGATACCGGGGGTGCGGTCAGCGCATCCCCGACGTCGGCCATCGGACCATGCGATGGGCTCGGGGCGGTGATCGGCGACGGGCGCGACGGGGCGAGGAGAGGATCGTCGGCAACGGTAGGCAACGAGTCCGCGGCCGGGGACACCGCAGTGACACCCCCTGGGGGTGATCCCGCCGCAGCGGGCGTGACCGGGACGGCGACGTCCGGGTTGGGTGGCAGAACCGGTTCGGCCGGCGGTTCCGGGCAGCCGCACCCGAGATCACCGGGAAGCCGGAACTGTGCCGCGGGTAGCGTGGACAGCCGGTCGGTGAGCGCGTCGTAGGACGCCGCCACCGACTCCAGGGTAAAGCGCATTGCAGTCAGCCAATCCGTGCGGATGTCGCTATCTACGTAGGGCTTTACTTCTCGGCTCACCATCTCGTCCGCGGCCGGCCGGTCCCCCGCCCCGGCCGTCACCGCCTGCGCGGCAGCCAACCACGCCGGACGCTGTGCGAGGGTGCGGTCATCGATGGCCACCGCCGTCGTCACCTTGGCGTCGACCAGCTGCCACAGCTGGTCGAGCAAGTCCGCGCAGCCCTGGGCGGCAGTCCGGACACCGGTGACCACCGTTGCGGCGGCGCCGCAATGACGCCGCAGCGACTCGACGGTGGCGGCCGCCGCCGATCCCGCCCAGTTCGCCGCGAGTTCGGCGAGTTGGTCTCGCTGGATCCGCAGTGCCTCCTCGACCGCGGCGGCCGCAGCCCGCAGTTCGGCGCCGTCGCGATCCAGCGCGTGCAGGTCGAGACCGGCCTCGCTGGCATACCAGTCGCGGACCTGGGAGCCGTGCGCGGTCAGGTCGGGATGCTGATACCCCAGCAGATGACAAGCCCACACGTAACTTTGGGTGTGCTCCGCGGCGGCTGTGCCCTCGGCGTGGCGTGCCGCCACGTCGTATCGCGCGGCCACCGGTCAGCCGATCCCGGACGCGGCGCGCAGTTCGGCGTCGGCGTACCGGTCCGCGCTGGCCCGCAACGCCCTGGCGATCTCACCGGTCGCCAGCGACCACTGCGACACCTCGGCGGCCCACCGCATCAGCGCGGTGCGCAGCGCGTCCCCGCGGGCGCTGTGTGCCCGCCCCGCCGCCGCCCCGCCGAAAGTCAAACACGCCAAATGGTTTCGTGCCACCTCGTCGAGGATCTCCGCGGTGGCCTGGAAACGCCCGGCGAGTGCCCGCACCGCCGCGACGTCGATACTGGCCGTGTCCCGATATCCCATAACTGCTACGACGCCCGGCCCCGCGCCGCGGTTCCATTCGGGCGGCTCAGCTCGACACCCGCACCGACTCGGCGACCCGGCTCGCCAGCCGCCGTGCCACACGTTCGTCGGCCGCTTCCACCATGACCCGGATGAGCTGTTCGGTTCCCGAGGGGCGCACCAGGATTCGCCCGGTGTCACCAAGCTCGGCCTCGGCCTGCCGTACCGCGGCGCGGACCGGCGCCGCGGCGACGGCGGTGGCTTTGTCGGTGACCTCGACGTTGACCAGCACCTGCGGCAGTGCGTGCATCGCCGACGCCAGGCTCGCAAGTGACGACCCGGTCTGCGCCATCCGCGACATCAACCGCAAGCCGGTGAGGATACCGTCACCGGTGGTGGCCAGCGCGGGCATCACGATATGCCCGGATTGCTCGCCGCCGAGGCTGTAGTCCCCGGCGCGCAACGCCTCCAAAACGTAGCGGTCACCGACGTCGGTGGTGCGCACGGTGATCCCCACCGAGCGCATAGCCAGGTGCAGCCCGAGGTTGCTCATCACGGTGGCCACCAGGGTGTCGCGGGCCAGCTCGCCGGCCTCCCGCATCGCCAGCGCCAGCACCGCCATGATGTGGTCGCCGTCGACAACCTCCCCCTCGGCGTCGACCGCCAGGCAGCGGTCGGCGTCCCCGTCGTGCGCGAGCCCCAGATCGGCGCCGTGGGCCAGCACCGCCGCGCGCAGCGGATCCAAATGCGTGGACCCGCACCCCTCGTTGATGTTGAGTCCGTCGGGGCGGGCATTGATCGCAATGACCCGCGCACCGGCCGCGCGGTAGGCGCGCGGGGCCGCCACCGACGCCGCCCCGTGGGCGCAGTCGACGACCACGGTCAGTCTGTCGAGGCGTGTCGGGCAGGCGGTGACCAGCTGGCCGAGGTAGCGATCGATCGCGTCCCCGGCGTCGATGACGCGCCCGATTCCCGCGCCGACGGCCCGCAGACCGGGTCCTGAGGCCAGCAGATCCTCGATCTGGTCTTCGGTGGCATCGTCGAGTTTGTGCCCGCCCGGGCCGAAAATCTTGATCCCGTTGTCCGGCATCGGGTTGTGCGACGCGGAGATCATCACCCCGAAGTCGGCGGCATAGCAGCGGGTCAGGTAGGCCACCGCGGGGGTGGGCAGCACACCGACCCGCAGCGCGTCGACACCCTCGCTGGTCAACCCGGCGATCACCGCGGCCTCCAGCATCTCGCCGCTGGCCCGCGGATCACGGCCGACCACCGCGACCTTCCGTCGACCGGGATCCGGGCTGGCCAGTCTGCGAGCCGCGGCGCCGCCCAGGCCGAGCGCCAGCTCGGCGGTCAGCTCGCGGTTGGCGATTCCGCGGACACCGTCGGTGCCGAACAGTCGACCCATGCGAACACACCTCTCACCGGCGACACACCGCATCCCCGTGGCGAAGCTGTCGGCGGACCCGCCGGCCGGCGATTCCGCATGGTGACACGGGGCGCCCGCCCGACGAATGTCAGCGCTTGCTGTACTGCGGCGCCTTGCGGGCTTTTTTCAGACCGTACTTCTTGCGTTCGGTCGACCGCGGGTCCCGGGTGAGAAATCCCGCCTTCTTCAGCGCGGGCCGATCCTCGGGCGAAACCAGGATCAACGCCCGGGCAATGGCGAGGCGCAGCGCGCCGGCCTGGCCGGAGGGCCCGCCGCCGTTGAGATGGGCGTAGATATCGAAGCTGTTCAGCCGGTCGACGGTGACCAGCGGGGCTTTGATGAGCTGCTGATGGACCTTGTTGGGAAAGTAGTCCTCCAGACTGCGACCGTCGAGGTCGAACTTGCCGGTGCCGGGAACCAGCCGCACCCGCACGACGGCTTCCTTGCGACGGCCGACGGTCTGGATCGGACGCTCGAAAACAAAGGAGGCGGGGGCTTCCCGCTGCTGCGCCGCGCCGGTGGCAGCCTCCGCGGGCGCACCGGCCTCGGTCTCAGCGGTCTGTGTCATTGCCTCACCTGCCTGATCTCGAACGGAACCGGTCGCTGGGCGATGTGGGGATGCTCGGGGCCGGCATAGACACGCAGCTTGCGCTTGATCTGCCGGCCGAGCTTGTTCTTGGGCAGCATGCCGGCGATCGCTTTCTCGACCACCCGATCAGGGTGTTTGGCCATCAGCTCACCGATGCTGCGCCAGTGCAAGCCGCCGGGGTAACCGGAGTGGCGGTAGGCCAGTTTCTTCCGCAGTTTATCGCCGCTGAGGGCGACCTTGGCGGCATTGACGACGATGACGAAATCACCGCCGTCGACGTTGGGTGTGAAGGTCGGCTTGTGCTTGCCGCGCAGCAAGGTGGCCGCGGCGACGGCAAGGCGGCCGAGCACCACGTCCGTGGCGTCGATGACATACCACGACCGCGTGGTGTCACCGGCCTTCGGCGTGTACGTAGGCAAAGCGCTTACCCCACTTTCTCTGCGAGCCCGTCTTTCGGGAGCTGGATCGATCCCGGTATCGCACCCCGGGTGCCGGTCCGGCGTGGACGGCGGGGATTGCTCCCGGCGACCGACGTTGACCCGGGCCCCTGCACACCGCACGGCGTACCGCACGCCAACCGGACAGCTTACCGGCGGGCATCCGCGCAGGTCAAAACTCCTGCCGAGGGGTGCGCACCCGACTGTGTGGTCCCGACGGCTCTCCTCCGTCGGGACCACACAGGGGTTTCCCCCAGAGGCTTCATCCAGCGGGCTGGGCCGCGGCCCGATTACCGACGCGGCATCCGGCCCCTACCCCAACCAGCTTCCGGCCGCCCGGCGATCCGTACCGGCCATGTCCTCAGCGCCGTCTCGGACCGCGTTGCCGAGGTTGACCAGGATCTCGTTGAGCGCCCCGGCCGCTTGATGCCACCTGAGTTGCTCGGCCCGGTAGGCGGCGCCGGCCTCTCGCGTCCAGAGTTCCTGCAAGGGCGCGATCTGAGACCTCAGCTGCTCCAGCGCGGCGTTGAGCCGGGCCGAGGTGGCGTGGATCTCTTGACGAACGGAGTACTCGATCTCGTCGAAGTTGTACGACAACACGGGATCCATCGGTGCCCCGCTCACAGGGTCTGGCCGGACACGGCGATGCGATGGGCATGGATCTCGCCGGCCTGGCGCAACGCGGCCTCGTTGTGGCGGATGGTCTCGGCGATGGTGTGCAGGGCTTGGTGCAGCTTGAGGGACTCCGTGTTCCAGCGCTCTATCACCGCTTTGAACCGGGTAGCTGCGAGCCCACCCCACACCGACGGTGGCACGCTGCTCATCCGGCCGATGAATGCCTGCAGCATCGCCCGGATTTCCTCGTTACGGGCGTCCGTCATGGCAGCGACGGAGCGCATCAAGTCCAAGTCGGTGTTAAGCGTGTTGGTCACTGCCGATGTGCTCACAACAAGTACGACTACGGGGCCTTTCGTTCGGTTCCCGATTTTTCCGGTTCATTGGTTTTACTTCGGTTTTACTTGGTTGCTCGCTGCACCGCGCGGGCGGAGCGCACCGCCTGCTCGCACACCCCGCGCATGGCCTCCTCACCGCCGCGCCGGCTTTGACATCCGACACCGATGCGGATCCCCTCGTCGAGCACCACCGTCCACCGGATGTCATGCGCGGAGCGCACTTCACGGTAGGTCACAGCGGGCCGCCCGGCACTCTGCCCGGCCGGGTCGAAGTCGACGAAGACGCCGGGAGGTTGCGCATCCAGGGCGTGTTTCAGTGATTCTGCGGTGGCGCGCAGGGTGTTCTCCCCGACCGGCGATTGCGTGACGTGCAGCGCCGCCTCCGGGTCCGACGGGGAGGTGAGCTCAATGCGTGCCGGGCCGGGCCCGGCGTCGACCCGCTGCACCCCCCACGCCGCGGGAACCGTCAGCGCGATCCGCTCGGTTACCAGAAACGTCGTCGGTGTTCTCCCGGTGACCGGCGCACGCTGGTTCCCGACCGTGAGCGCCGCCAGCGCGGCGGCCAGCGCGAGACCCGCCGGCAGAACCCGCGCCGGGCGCCGCTTGCGGTGCCGCAACCCGGCACCGTACGCGCGTTCCGCGGAAGGGGGTGCGGGCGGATCCGACGCGGCCGAACCCTTCCTGAGGGCAAGCCGTCGCAGCCGACGGTCGTCAACCACCGCCACGGTCACGCCGGAGCCGTTGAGGCGCACCGCCGTGGCCACCATCGCCGCCAACTCCGCCGCCCCGCTGATCGTGCCCGGGGCGTCGATCAACACGGTCGCGCCCGAACCCCCGGTCAGTTCCGCGACCACCCGCGCAATCCGCTCGGCGATGCCTCTGGGGGATCCGCGGCGGGGCTCGGCAACGCGCTGGGCGCCGGTCACCATCACCAGCCGTTCGGCGATCTCCACGACCACCGCCGGTCGCCCCGTGGTGGCCCCCCCGGCGAGCAGCCAGCACCTGCGGTGGGCCTCGACCTTGCCGGCGAAAACCCCGGCAGCGGCGGTGAGCACGGCAACCCGCGACGGCGACCACCACGATGGGTAGACGAGGACCACGTCGTTGTGGGTTTCCGGGTTCCCTAAGTCCAGCGACCCCAGCACCGTGCGCCACAACGAGGCGACGGCAACCGGGCGCTCGTCGACCAGGGCGACCGTGTCATCCAGTGCCTCCAGCGCGATGCCGGCCATATCGCTGTCGACGGTGGCTGTGCCGCAACACAATCGGCGTATCCCTCCGGGGCCCGTCTCGACGATCGCGCGGTGGGGGCTCACGCCGGGGGGCTCCAGGCCACCTGCACCACCTGCTGGTCACCCCCGCCGGTGACCAGGATGCCGCGCCCCGGTGGCAGTGGTACCGGACCCACGGACCCGATCAGCGGTCCCTCCTCCGGCCGGCCGCTCATAATCAACCCCCCGCAGCCGAAATCGCGCAAGCCGGCAAGCAGCGGCTCGAACACGGCGCGCGCTGCACCCCCGCTGCGCCGGGCCACCACCACATGCAGGCCGACATCTCTGGCGTACGGCAGGTATTCGATGAGCGGTGCCAGCGGGTTACCGGCGGTCGTGGCGACCAGATCGTAATCGTCGACGACGACATACAGCTGTGGGCCCGACCACCAGGATGCGGTTCGCAATTGCGCCGGTGTGGCGTTCGGCGGCGGCAACCGCCGGCGCAGCAGTTCGAGCAGACCGGGCAGCAACGTATCCAGCGCCGGCGCTGATATCGCATGGCCGCCAAGGTGATCCGATTCCACGACGCCGAGCAGGGTGCGCCGGTAATCGATGATGAGCAGTTGTGCGTGCGCCGCGGTGGTGGTTCGCACGATTTCGCGGCACAGCAACCGCAAGGCGCTGGTCTTGCCGCAGCCGTTCTCGCCCAGGATCAGCAGATGCGAACACCGCGCGAAATCCACGGGGACCGGCTGCAGCCGGCGGTCCTCCACGCCCAGCAGAATGTGGGGCCGCAGCCTCTTACCCGCCCGCGCGAGGAGGCCGTCCCGGTCCACCCGCGCGGGCAGCAGCGGTATCGGCGGGGCGACGGACCGTCCGTAGCGGCGGCGCAGCAACTCGCCGGCCTCGGCGACGGCCCCGGCCAATCCGGCGTCCGACGACACCCCGTCCAGCCTGGGCAGGGCGATCACCATCTGCAGCCCCTCGCGGGACAGCCCCCGGCCCGGGCGATCAGGGGGAACCAGCCGCGCCTGCTTGCGGTCCAGCTCGGACTCCGCGGGGTCGCCCAGTCGCAACTCGATTCGGGTGCCGATCTGGTCTTTGAGGGCGGGCCTGATCTCCGCCCACCGGGTCGCCGACAACACCACGTGCACGCCAAACGACAGTCCTTGGGCCGCAAGGGCGGTGATCGGGCCCTCGAGGGTGTCGAACTCGTGACACAGCCTCGCCCAGCCGTCGACGACCAGAAAAACGTCGGCACGGCACCCGGCATCGGTTTGCCCCGCCCGCTGCCGGGGATCCCGGCCGATCGGGTCCCGGCCGGGGTCACGCAACACGGCTTCCCGCTCGCGAACCACCGACTCCAGCTCGGCGATCATGCGCCGGGCCAGCTGCGGCTCGGCCCTGCCGGCCACCGACCCCACCTGCGGCAATGCCCGCACCGCGGCCAGCGTCCCCCCGCCAAAGTCCAGGCAGTAGAACTGCACCCGGTCGGGGTCATGGGTGGCGCAGAGCGCGGTGATCAGGGTGCGCAACGCGGTCGACTTCCCCGATCGGGGTGCACCCACCACCGCCACATTGCCTGCGGCCCCGGACAAGTCGACGATCAGCGGGGCCCGGCGCTGCTCGAAGGGGTGATCGACGACCCCGATCGCCACGGCCAGCCGCTCGGGGCTTGACTCAGCGGTCGCAGCCGCGGCCTCGCGCAGCACCCGGTCCAGCGCCGGTGCCGCCCCGAGCGGCGGCAGCCACACCTCGTGCGCGGGCGGCCCATGCCCGGCCAGCCGATCGATGACCGCCCGCAACACGGTGCGCTCGGGCGTCGCACCGCCGTCGGCGCGTGCGGGTGACTGGAATCTGACCCGCCCGGCCGGCGTCGCGCCGAACCGGTACACCGCGGTCTGCGCGCAACCGGTGGCCGCGCTCGGGGCCGTCGGGCAGGGTCCGGAGACGAACGTGCTCTGAAAGCGGATCAGTTCTCCCGTCGCCGTCCGCAGCCAGGCGGCACCGGGCGTGTTCGGCAGCTGATAGGCGTCCTGGGTTCCAAGGACGATCCGGGACTCGTTGGCGGAAAGGGTTTTCAGGCACACCCGGTAGGACAGGTGCGATTCCAGCCCGCGCAGCCTGCCCTCGTCGAGTCGCTGACTGGCCAGCAGCAGGTGCATCCCCAAAGACCGTCCCAGCCGCCCGATCGCCACGAACACGTCGGCGAAGTCAGGGTGCTGGCTGAGCAGTTCGGAGAACTCGTCGACGATGATGAGCAGCGCCGGCAGCGCGGCCAACCGGCAGCCGGGGCCGCGCGCCCGGGTGTAGGCGGTGACGCTCACGAAATTGCCCGCCGCTCGCAGCAACTCTTGACGGCGGTTCAGCTCGCCGGTCAGTGCATCGCGCATGCGGGCCACCAACGGCGCCTCGTCACACAGGTTGGTGATGATGGCGGCGACGTGGGGCGCCCCGTCCAGGCCGAGGAACGTCGCACCGCCCTTGAAGTCCACCAGCACCAGGTTCAAGACCTCAGGGGAGTTGCGGGCCATCATGCCCAGCGCGACGGTGCGTAAAAACTCCGATTTACCTGACCCGGTAGCGCCGATGCACAGCCCGTGCGGGCCCATGCCGTTTTCGGCGGGCTCTTTGATGTCGAGTTCCACCGCCGTGCCGGCAGCGGTGGTGCCGATGGGAACACGCAGCCGATCCCCGTGGTGGCGGTTGCGCCACAGCGCGGTCGGATCGAATGCGGCGACGTCGCCGATGCCGAGGAGATCCTGCCAGCGCCCGTCGTGCCGGGCGCCGGCGGTGCCCGGCCCGGCCAACCGGTACCCGGCCAGCCGGCGGGCGCACACCAGCGCGTCGAGGAGATCCATCCGGTCCGGCCGGCCGACCGGTTCGCCCTCACCCCCGATGACCAGTGTTTCCGCGGCTACGCACAGCCGCAGACCCCCGGCGCCCGCCGGTTGGCACCCGCTGCCGACCTCCAGGATGGTCAGGCCGGTGATCCCGCGGGAGGTGAGGCGCTCATCGCAGTGGACCCCGTCGACGAGCAGCACCAGGTGCGGTACCGCCGTCCCGGGGGGCCGGCACCGCTGCAGGTGCTTGATCGCGCCTTCGGCCTCGGCCGCGCACGAGTAGCTCATCCGGGCGGCGCCCACCGCATCGGTGGCATACGTATTTCGGTTGTGCGGCAACCACTTCAGCCAATCCCAGTAGATTCGCTCGGGGTCGCCGATCACGGCGATGATCAGCAACCGGTCCGGGGGGTGCAGCACGGCAAGCTCGCAGAGCACCGCGCGCAGAAGTCCACGCGCCGGCGACGGGTCGCCGTCCACCGCCACGACGGCCAGTTCGCGCAGCGCGACCGTGAGCGGAGCCTGCGCGATCGTCGCGTGCGTGTCGATGAAGCGGCGCAGCGCCGCGGCGGTGACCGGATCCGTTCGGTCCGCCGGCCCGGGTGATGGCGGCACCAGCGGGGTGGCAAGTTGCCGGGTTCCCACCCCGACGCGGACATGACAAAAGTCGGGGTCGCAGTCGCGGCGCTCCCACATCCGGCACCCGCCGATCAACGTCCACAGCGAGCCCGGGTCGGGATGACACCGGTTCAGCGACGAGCGCTGCGCGGCGGCGGTCTCGGTGACGGAGTCGCGCAGCCCGTTCAGGTAGTCGAGGTAGTCGGCGCGGTCGGCGGCGATGTCGCCGCCGCGCCCGCGATCACGTCCGGCCGCGGCGCTCAGGCCCACCGAGACCAGCATCATCACCGGGAACGCCAGATACATCGGGTTATGCGCGCCGGTGGAACCGGTGCGCCAGAACGCGGTCGTCATGACCACCGTCGCGAGGGCCGTGATGACCGGGAGCAGGCGGGCCGGCACACCGGCTCGTGACGAGCGCGGGAGCGCCGGGGGTGGCGCAACCGCGATCTCGCCGCTCGCGACCGCCGGTGGCACCCGCCGCGGCGCCGGCAGGAACCCCGTCGTCGCTGCGCCGGTGTCGCGATGCGTCATCGGGGCACCGTAAGCGGGACGCCCCCGGGCCGCAAGCCGGTTGTGGATCAGCGGGCGCATCGCCGGGCGCTACCGCTTAACGTGCCGATACGAGTCTTCGGTCAAAGGGGGTCCCGGGTGTCGGAATCCGATCGCTGTCTGCGCCGGGTCTCGGTGTACGCCGATGCGCTTCACGCCGACCTGGCGCTGCCCGCCGCGGTGCCGGTGGCGGTGCTGATACCCGCGATCGTCGATATCCTGGCGGGCGGCGACGGCCGCGGCAGCGGTCCGGGCGGCGAGGCGACAGCGGGGTACCAGCTGTCCCGGCCGGGCCTACCCGCGCTGGATGCTTCGGCAACATTGGCGCAGAACGGCATCCGCGACGGCGCCGTTCTCCTGCTGACCCGGCGCACAATCGAGTTGCCCGCCCCGCGGTTCGACGACACCGCCCAGGCACTGCGCACCACGCTCGAGACGGCGGCACACCCGTGGACCCGTCGGGCGGGTTTGCTCACCGCCGTCGTCTCGGCGGGCTGGCTGGCGGGCAGCGGCGCGCTGGTGTTGCTGCGGCACTCGTTTGCAGCCGACAACCGCGCAGGCGCCGGTGCCGCGGTTGCCGTCGCGGCGACGGCCGGCGCTGCGGGGGTGCTGGGCGCGGCGTGGGCGCGGCGGGCACGCCGGCACCCGGGTGCCGTGCTGACGCTCGGCCTGCTGGCCGCCGGATTCTCCGCGGTTGCCGGGTTTGTCGCGGTACCCGGCGACCCGGGGGCCCCCAACGTGCTGCTGGCCGCGCTGACCGCGACGGTGGCCGCCGTCGCCACGATCCGGGCGACGGGCTGCGGCACCGTCACACTGACCGCAATCGCGGGTTTCGCGGTTCTCATCGCCCTCACCGCGCTGGCCGAAATCCTGATCGGGGCCCGGCCGGCGGCGATCGGCTCGATATCGGCGGTGGTAGCGCTGGGCCTGCTCGAGGCGGCCGCGCGGGTATCGATCAAGCTGGCCGGCCTGACGCCCCGGCTGCCCTGCCCCGGCGACCCGGCGACGCCGGCACCGGATCCGGAGTCTTTGGGCGCCAAAGCGATCCATGCAGACAACTGGCTGACCAGCCTGACGGCGGCGTGCTCGGCGGCGGCCGCTACGGGCGCCATCGTGGTCGGCGCGGTTTACCCGCCAACACCGCGTTTCGGCGGCGTTGTGTTCGCCGGCCTGGTTGGCGCGGCGCTCTTGCTGCGCGCCCGCGCCCAGGTCGACCTCCGGCGCATCCTGGTGCTGCTCGCCGGCGCGCTGGTCACGATCGGCATCACCCTCGTCGGGGCGGCGGCCGGTTTCCCGCAGCACGCGGTGTGGATCGGCGCGGCGACCGTGATGTTCGCCGGGTTCCCGCTGTGCGTGGCGCTTATCGCACCGGCGATCGGGATCTCCCCCGTCGGGCGCCGCGGGGTTGAGCTGGTCGAGTATCTGCTGCTGGCGGCGCTGGTGCCGGTGGTGTGCTGGATATGCGGCGGCTACGACGCCGCCCGCGAACTGAACCTCGTGAACCTGAGGTGAACGTGTCGGCGTCCCCTGTGCTGCGGTTGGTGCTGGTGGTGGCGCTGGCGTTGCTGTCGCCGGGGGTCACCCCGGCGGCGCGGGCGGTGTCGCCACCACCGATCGACCCCGGCCGGTTGCCGGAGCCGGCGCCGCCGGCGCCGCCGGAGCCCACCGTGCAGCGGGAACCGTGCACCGCGCTGGTGGCCGACTCCGGCGCGAGCCGCGGCGGCGCTCCCGGCCAGCTTTCCGGTCTGGGCTTACCGCAGGCTTGGCGGCTCACGCGCGGGTCGGGGCAGCGGGTGGCGATTATCGACACCGGCGTATCGGCGCATCGCCGGCTTCCGCATCTGGTGGCCGGGGGTGACTACGTGTTCACCGGCGACGGCACCCGAGACTGCGACGGGCACGGCACCGTGGTGGCGGGTATCGTTGCGGCCGCGCCGGAGCCGAAGTCCGGCGACTTCAGCGGCGTCGCTCCCGAGGCCACCGTCATCAGCATCCGCCAGTCCAGCACCAAGTTCGCTCCGCTCGGCAACCGCTCCAGCACCGGTGTCGGCGACGTCGAGACCATGGCGAAAGCCGTGCGGACGGCCGCTGATCTCGGCGCGTCGGTGATCAACATCTCGTCGGTCGCCTGCGTTGCGGTCACGTCGGGGCTCGACGACCGGGCGCTCGGGGCCGCACTGGCCTATGCGGTCGACGTCAAGAACGTCGTGGTGGTCGCCGCGGCCGGCAACACCGGCGGCACCGCGCAATGCCCGCCTCAGCGGTCGGCGGCGACCTGGGACGAGGTCACCGTCGCGGTCAGCCCGGCATGGTACGACGACTATGTGCTGAGTGTCGGTTCGGTGAATACCGCAGGCGCGCCATCGTCGTTCACGCTCGCCGGACCGTGGGTGGACGTCGCGGCCCCGGGTGAGGCGGTCACCTCCCTTAGCCCCACCGGCGAGGGCGTGGTCAATGCGGCTGCGGGACCGGGGGGCGTGGCGGCGCTGTCGGGCACCAGTTACGCCGCGCCGGTCGTCGCCGGACTCGCGGCGCTGATCCGCGCCCGGTTCCCGGTGTTGACCGCACGGCAAGTGATGCAGCGCATCGAAACCACCGCACATCACCCGCCGGGCGGCTGGGATCCGGTTGTCGGCAACGGCGTTGTCGACCCCCTGGCGGCGGTCAGTACCGATGCGCAGCCACCGAACGCCGGTTCCGACACCGCCAAAGCGCCGACGGTGATCGCTCCGCCACCCGCGCCCCGGCCAGCCGACCGTCGCGCCCGCAGCACCGCGTTCACCGGCGCCGCGGCCTGTCTGGCGCTACTCGTCGTGGTCCTCGCCGCTACCGCTGGGCCGGGACGTCTCCGCCGGGCGGGGATGCCGGCGCAGCGGCCCGGCCGCAACGGAATCCCAGGCGATTAAGGCGTTTTCCCTGCCCAGATCGGGCCCGGACGGCAGGGTCGCCAACACCGGCCAGGGTGCCGGGGTCGCCGCCGACGGAAGACCGAGGTCACCCGCCGCGTCGTCGTCGTGGATGGTGAACCGAACACCGGTGTCGGTTACCAAGTATCGGGTGCCGGACTGGGGGTGATCCCCGGACAGGCCGGTGGCACGCACGTAGGCGCTGCGGCCGGGTGGAAGATAGACGCGGTCCAGGGCCGGTCCGGCGCCGTCGGCCTGCGACAGGGTCACCGCCGTCTGACCGGCGGGGACGGGCGGGGTGCCCGCCGCGCGGAACGAGACCTCTGTGCGGTCCGCCCGGGTCGACACCCAGGTCGCACACAGCGTGGAAAAATCCCCGGCCAGCGGCGGTGACGCCCGATCCGGGAAGCTCGATACCGGCAGCGTGTTCACGAGCGCGGCGGCACCGATCACGGCCGGCGCCACCCCGATGATCGCGCCGGCACCCGGAGAGGCGGCAAGACGAATCAGATCGGCCGCGACCCGTCCGATGCGCTGGACACCGGTGCGAAGCACCAGGTAGTACTCCTGGCCGTCGGCGCGCGCGATGGCAACTACACTGCCCACCGCAAACCCCGACAGCGGTCCCGGTCCGTGCCCGCCGGCACCCGGAATCCGGGGAGCCGTGATCGGCGGCACCTCCGGCACCGCCTGCAGCAGCGACCACGAAACAGCGTGCGGAACGGCGTCTTCCAGCCGCAGTGCCCGGACGACCGCGCGGTCGGAGAGGTTCACGATCGCCCGTCGTCCGCCGTAGAGCAGGTAGGTCGATAAACCGGAGTCCGGTGTCACCAGCACGGTCTGCTCGGGGGCGGACTGCGGGGTCACCGTCCCGTCCCGGGGCCCGACGATGAGCGTCGTACCCGAAGACGCCCCGCTTTGGGTGTCGCAGATTGTCCAGACGGGGTCCGCGAGCGGCGGGCCCAGCAACTGCGGGGCACCCGGAATTCCCAGCAGCGAACCGCGTTTGGTGCCGCGCAGCGCGGCTTCGGGCACCGGTGCCGGGTCGACATTTGCCGCCGCGATCAACCGGGCCGAGGCCAGGTTCAGCACCGGATGCCAAGTGTCGCCCAGTCGCACGTACAGCGCTCCGGACTGCTGGCCCATCACAATCGGCTCCTGGCCCAACAGCGGCTGCGGCCGGATGACGGCAAGCAGGGCGCACCCGGTGGCGACGACGGCCGCCAGTGCGCACCCGGTGATCAGTGACACCGCCGGCGCGCGGAGAGGTTCGTCGACCGGGTAGCTATCCCTGCGCAGCAGGGCACACTCCAGCCGGCGCATCAGAAATCGGTAACCACTGACCTGCAATCGCGTTGTTGGTCGGCGCGCCATTGTCGTCCCCCGCTCGGCAGCCCTGCAGCCTCACCCTAGGCCGCGGGCGCCGACGGCGCCGTCATCGATCCACAGCAACGGCGGGCCGCGCACGCACCGATCGCGGACCGGGCCTCATCGGCACCAACGAACCCCGGTGGCCGTAACGCGCTTCCCGCAGACGCCCGGTAGCATTTTTTCGTGCACAACCATCGGGCAAGCTTCCGGCGAGCGGGTGACCCCCGGGGGGTGCGGCTTGCCCGTCGCGTTGCGGGCCTGGGCGCCGGCGCACTGCTGGCTGCCGGCGCGCTGTGGGCCCTGCCCGGTGCCATTCCGGCGAGCGGGCCGGTCGCCGTTGCCAGCGACTGCCCGGATGCCGAGGTGATCTTCGCCCGAGGTACCGACGAGCCGCCCGGCATCGGACGGGTCGGGCAGGCCTTCGTCGACTCGCTCCGTCAGGACACCGGCAAGAACATCGGCGTGTACGCGGTGAACTACAAGGCCAGTCTTCTTCAACTGCACGGCGACGACGGCGCGAAAGACGCCATCAACCACATCGAGTCCATGGCCGACAAGTGTCCGAACACCCCACTCGTGCTGGGCGGATACTCGCAGGGCGCATCGGTTGTCGACATCGTCACCGGGGTTCCCGTCGGGGGCATTAGCTGGGGCAGCCCGCTGCCCGCCCAGTACGCCAACATGATCGCGGCGGTGGTCACTTTCGGCAACGTGGCCGACCGCTCCGGTGGGCCGATCACAACCCAAAGTCCGCTCTTCGGCTCCCGGGCCATCGACCTGTGCAACCCCACCGATCCGATCTGTCATGCGGGTCAGGGCAACGAGTGGAGCGGGCACACCGAAGGCTATATACCCGCGTACACCAGCCAGGCGGCGCGCTTCGTCGCGGCACGGCTCTCGGCTATCCAGCCCGTCACGCCCGGCCAGCCCGTCACGCCCGGCCAGCCCGTCACGCCTGGCCAGCCCCCCGAGCCGACGCCCGGTGAATCCGCTGTCGCCGCGGCACCCACCGTTGTCCATTAACACGACCGCTCAACCCGTTCGCTACCATCGGGCGATGAGGCTTCGCTCGCCGGACCCGCCGCGTCGGATCCCCATGCTGGCCCAATCGGTTTCGGCTAGCCGGTCACGCACCGCACACCGCTGGGCCAGGTCTGCGGCGGCCGGGTTGCTGGCCGCTGCACTGGCGACGGCGCCGAGCACGATATCGGCGCTCCCGGGGTTACGGGTGCCCACGGCTTTCGCCGCATCCTGCCCCGATGCCGAGGTGGTGTTTGCCCGGGGCCGGTTGGAGCCGCCCGGTGTGGGGTTGGTCGGTGCCGCGTTCATCAGCGCGTTGCGCTCCAAGGTCAACCGGGACATCGGTGTCTATCCGGTGCACTACCCCGCCGACACCGAAGTCGATATCGGTGCCGACGACATGAGCCGCCACGTTCAGTCCATGATCAACAACTGCCCGAACACCCGCCTGGTGTTGGGCGGCTATTCGCTGGGCGCGGCGGTCACCGACATGGTGATCGCGGTCCCCTACCGGATGCTCGGTTTCCACAATCCCCTCCCGCCGGGAGACGACACCCACATCGCCGCGATCGCACTGTTCGGCAACGGAAGCCAATGGGTTGGACCGATCACGAATTTCAATCCCGTCTACAACGACCGGACAATCGATTTGTGTCACGGCGCTGATCCGGTCTGCAACCCGGCCGACGCGAACAGCTGGGCAGCCAACTGGCCGCAGCACGATGCCAACGCGTACATCACGTCCGGCCTGGTCGATCAGGCCGCCGACTTCGTGGCGGGCAAGCTGCGGTAACCCACTTTCGGTGCGCATCAGATCCGCCGTGCCCGGAATTTCACCGATGCGACGGCGCATCCACCGCACGCGACCGAAGATCGCGGGTAATCCGGGCCCGCGCGGGCAGGTCGCCGTCCGCCGGATAGTCCACCCCCGTCAGCGTCAGGCCCTGCGCCGGCGCGACCGCAAACTCGCTCGACCGCCGCGTGGCGGTGAGCAGATCGCGGCACCAGCCGACCGCGCGCCGGTGCTCCCCGACGGCCAGCAGCGCACCGACCAGCGAGCGCACCATCGACCAGCAGAACGCATCCGCGGTGACCGAGGCGGTGATCAGATCACCGTCACGAGACCAGTCGAACCGCTGCAGCTCCCGGATCGTGGTGGCACCGGCACGAGGGCGGCAAAACGCCGCGAAGTCATGCAGGCCCAGCAAGGTCTGCGCCGCGGCTGCCATCGCATCGACATCCAGGGCCCGCGGCCAGGCCGTGACGTAGCGGGCCTGGTGCGGCTCGGCCCCGAAGGGCGCCGTCGTCAATCGATAGACATAGTGCCGCCGCAGTGCTGAAAACCGCGAATCAAAACCCGCCGGCGCCCGAACGATGCGGCGGACCCGGACATCGGGGGGCAGGAATCTGCTCAGCCGCCGCACCAGCGCCAGGAATTCCGGTTCGGCTGGGCGGGGTGAGCGCGGATAGACGTTCGACAGCGCATCGACGGGAACATCGACGTGGGCCACCTGGCCGGTGGCGTGCACACCGGCATCGGTGCGTGCGGCCGCTCGCAGTCGCACCGGAGTCCGGAACACCGTGGACAGTGCCCCATCAAGAACGCCGCTCACGGTCCGTTGCCCGGCCTGCGCTGCCCAGCCCGCGAATTCAGTTCCGTCGTAAGCGATATCAAGTCGCAGGCGAACGTGCCCGCCACCGGCGTCGGTGGCGGGCACGCCGGCCGAGCCGCCGCCAAGGGGAGTCACTGCGACGTGTCAGCGTTCTCTCCCCCGGCCTGCGGCCCGGGCGTCTCCACCTCGGCGGGCAGTGACCCGGTGACCTCGGCATTCTCGGCCGGGGCCAGGACGTCCCCGGCGGTCTCGGCGGCCACCCCCCCGGTCGGCTGGGGCGTCGGGGTCTCGGCTTTCCGGTCCGCGGCCTTCGGCGGCTCGGCCTTGGGGATCTTCGCCTGCGCGGCGGCCGCTCGACGCGCCCGGTTCGCCTCCGAGGTGACCGTCTTCTGCCGCACCAACTCGATCACGGCCATCGGGGCGTTATCACCCTGACGCGGCTCGACCTTGATGATCCGGGTGTAGCCGCCGTCGCGGTCGGCGAAGAACGGACCGATCTCGGCGAACAAGGTATGCACCACGTCCTTGTCGCGGATTTTCTTGAGCACTTCACGCCGGTGGTGCAGCGTGCCCTTCTTGGCGTGCGTGATCAACTTCTCGGCATACGGCCGCAGCGCCCGGGCCTTGGGCTCGGTGGTCCTGATCCGGCCATGCTCGAAAAGTGACGTGGCCAAATTGGCCAGCATCGCTTTCTGGTGCGACGACGACCCGCCGAGGCGACGACCCTTGGTGGGCTTGGGCATGAGTGATGCTCCTGTCTTGAGTGCGGGCTGGGTCTTGGTTGCCCCACTTCTCCCCGGGCCTTACGTGGGGTACCCCACGGCCGCGCGGTCGTGGGGCGATCAGAGTTGTTCGGTTTCGGCGTAGTCCTGATCGTCGTAACCGCTATTGTTGGACCAGGTTCCCGTGGCGGCGTCGTAACCGGCCACCTGTGACGGATCGAAACTGGGCGGGCTGTCCTTGAGCGAGAGCCCCAGCTGGTGCAGCTTGACCTTCACCTCGTCGATGGATTTCTGCCCGAAGTTACGGATATCCAGCAGGTCAGACTCGGTGCGCGACACCAGCTCGCCGACCGTGTGCACCCCTTCACGTTTAAGACAGTTATACGAGCGCACGGTGAGGTCCAGGTCCTCGATCGGCAGCGCAAACGCCGCGACATGGTCGGCTTCCGCGGGCGACGGCCCGATCTCGATGCCCTCCGCGTCCACATTGAGTTCGCGTGCCAGGCCGAATAATTCCACCAGCGTCTTACCCGCCGACGCCAATGCGTCCCGCGGGGTGATGGAGCTCTTGGTCTCCACGTCGATGGTCAGCTTGTCGAAGTCGGTGCGCTGCTCAACGCGGGTGGCATCCACCTTGTACGTCACCTTGAGCACCGGTGAATAGATGGAATCGATGGGGATGCGGCCGATTTCGGCTCCCGACACCTTGTTCTGAACCGCCGGGACATACCCCCGACCGCGCTCGACGACCAACTCAATTTCCAGCTTTCCCTTGTCGTTCAACGTCGCGATGTGCATTTCGGGGTTGTGCACGGTGACGCCGGCGGGCGGCACGATATCACCGGCGGTGACCTCGCCCGGGCCTTGCTTGCGCAGATACATCGTCACCGGTTCGTCTTCCTCGGAAGACACCACTAAACCTTTGAGGTTCAAGATGATGTCGGTGACATCCTCTTTGACCCCCGGAACCGTGGTGAACTCGTGCAGCACGCCGTCGATGCGAATACTTGTGACCGCCGCGCCGGGGATCGACGACAGCAGCGTGCGACGCAGCGAATTGCCAAGGGTATAACCAAACCCGGGTTCCAACGGTTCGATGATGAATTGGGACCGGTTATCGCTGATGACCTCTTCAGAGAGTGTGGGTCGCTGCGAGATCAGCATGTGTTTCCTTCTCCTTCTCAGCACCCGCTATTTGATGCTGCTTAGGTTCCCGCACCGGCGGTGCAGGACGTTTACTTCGAGTAGTATTCGACGATCAGCTGCTCGGTGAGTGGGACGTCGATCTGTGCCCGCTCGGGCAGCTGGTGGATCAAAATGCGCGGGCGATCCCCGACGACCTGCATCCAGCTCGGGATCGGGCGATCGCCCATGGTCTCGCGCGCGATCTGCATCGGCACGGTGTTTAATGACTTGTCCCGCACGTCGATGATGTCATACTGCGAGACCCGGTAGCTGGGGATATTGACCTTCACGCCGTTGACCAGGAAGTGGCCGTGGCTGACGAGCTGGCGGGCCATCCGGCGGGTACGGGCCAACCCGGCACGGTAGATCACGTTGTCCAGCCGGCTTTCCAGAATCTGCAGCAGCCTCTCACCCGTCTTCCCGGCCTGGCGATTCGCTTCTTCGTAGTAGCGGCGAAACTGTTTTTCCATCACGCCGTAGGTGAAGCGGGCCTTCTGCTTCTCCTGCAACTGCAGCAGGTACTCGCTCTCTTTGATCCGGGCGCGCCCGTGCTGACCGGGTGGATAGGGACGTTTCTCGAACGCCTGGGAACCACCGACGAGGTCGGTGCGCAGTCGGCGCGATTTGCGGGTGACGGGTCCCGTGTAACGAGCCATCGATTCTTCTCTACCTCCTAGACCCTGACTAGACCCTCCGCCGCTTGGGTGGGCGACAGCCGTTGTGGGGCTGGGGGGTGACATCGGCGATCAAACCGACTTCCAGCCCGGCGGCCTGCAGCGACCGGATCGCGGTCTCGCGGCCCGAGCCCGGGCCCTTCACGAATACGTCCACCTTGCGGACACCATGCTCCTGCGCCTTGCGGGCGGCATTCTCCGCAGCCAGCTGAGCGGCGAACGGGGTCGATTTGCGTGAGCCTTTAAACCCCACGTGACCCGATGATGCCCAGGCGATCACATTGCCTTGAAGATCGGTGATCGTCACGATCGTGTTATTGAAGGTGCTCTTGATGTGGGCGGCGCCGTGCGGCACATTCTTCTTTTCCCGCCTGCGGGTCTTCTGGCCCTTCTTCGGCGCTGCGGTTGCCTTCTTCGGTGGCATGAGTTACCTGGCTTTCTTCTTGCCTGCGATGGTGCGCTTGGGTCCTTTGCGGGTCCGGGCGTTCGTCTTGGTCCGTTGGCCGCGCACCGGCAGGCCGCGACGATGACGCAGACCCTGGTAGCAGCCGATCTCGATCTTGCGGCGAATGTCGGCCTGCACCTCGCGGCGCAGGTCACCCTCCACCTTCAGGTTGGCCTCGATGTAGTCGCGTAACCGCGCCAGTTGATCATCGGTGAGATCCTTGGTTCGCAGATCCCGGTCGATGCCGGTCGCGGCCAAAATCTCGTTGGAGAGGCTTCGGCCGATTCCATAGATATACGTGAGGGCGACCTCCATGCGCTTATCGCGCGGCAGGTCGACGCCGACCAGTCGGGCCATGCGTGGCATTACCTCTTTCTTCGCGGAGGTCTGGTCCCAGTCCGTTCCCGCCTGCCGGCGGGCCCCGGCCTCCGTTCCGGGTGTGAATGAGCGGCCGACCCGCTCACAGGTACTGGGAGGTCTGCATTCAGTTGTGATGGGGATCGCGTGCGGTGTGCGCGGCTAGCCCTGTCGCTGCTTGTGGCGCGGATCGGGGCAGATCACCATGACCCGCCCGTGCCGGCGGATCACCCGGCACTTATCGCATATCGGCTTGACGCTCGGCTTCACCTTCACGGCACTTTGGTCCTATTCTCGCGGTCCTATTCTCGCGCTTCGGTGGTCTTCGACAGTGTCGGTCGGTCGTGCTGCTACTTGTAGCGGTACACGATGCGTCCCCGGGACAGGTCATAAGGAGACAACTCCACCACCACCCGGTCCTCCGGCAGAATGCGGATGTAGTGTTGGCGCATCTTGCCGCTGATGTGAGCGAGCACCTTGTGTCCGTTCTCCAGCTCGATGCGGAACATCGCATTGGGCAGGGGCTCGATCACCCGACCCTCAACCTCGATGACACCATCCTTTTTGGCCATTACCTTTCGGCCGTCCTCCGTGTCCTTGCTTTTCGTTCTGTTCGTCAATGTCAGTGCGCCCGATTCGGTGCAGCACGTGTTCGGACTGCAAACGTGAACAGGTGGCAGGAAGTTCCGCGAGTACTGGACACGCAAAGAGCCGGCACAGACGCCGCACCGACGATCCACGATACCCGCAGCAACGCACCACACGCAAAATCCCCTCGCTGCCCGACCGGCGCGCATTGTCGGCACCACAGCGGCGGGTCTGCTGGAATTCGCACCGCTCAACCCGCGGGGCCCATCGGCTCGCTCGGCCACCTGGCGGTCTGGGAGGATCTGGGAGGAAACGACAACTGCCGAGCTCTCGCGGACAACTGCGCAATTGGCCGCCCGCGTCGCTGACCAGGTTCTCCTCAGGTCCTCATCAGAGGTGGATCAGAGGTGGGAGACGGACCCCAGCGCCGGTCGGGCTGGCCTTCAGGTGAGCGAGGATCCCTTCCCGGCCATAGACTCCCGACCACAGAAACGGAGGCCGATGAGCAAGACGGTGTCGCTCAAGCCCAACCTGGGCCGGTTCGGTGTCTGGCTGGGGACCCGCTGGATAACTCCCGACCTCGCGAAACAGATCGAGTCGCTCGGTTACGGGGCCGTGTGGATCGGCGGGTCACCCGACGCCGGCCTGGCCTGGGTCGAGCCGGCCCTGGCCCAGACAACGTCCCTGCAGCTGGCGACCGGGATCATCAATATCTGGTCGGCCCCCGCCGCGGTAGCCGCCGAGTCCTACCGGCGCATCGAAACTCGATACCCGGGTCGATTCTTACTCGGTATCGGGGTCGGCCACCCCGAGCACACGAAGCACTACACAAGGCCCTACGACGCGCTCGTCGGCTATCTCGATGACCTAGACGCCGCCGCGGTGCCGGTCGGCCGCCGGGTGATCGCGGCGCTAGGCCCGAGGGTGCTGACGCTGGCGGCGCACCGCAGCGCCGGCGCCCACCCGTATCTGACCACACCGGAACACACCGCATGGGCCCGCCAGTTGATGGGCGACGCCGCGTTCCTGGCCCCGGAGCACAAGGTGGTGCTCACCGCGGACACCGGGGAAGCCCGCGCGGTCGGTCGCAGGTTCATCGACTTCTACCTGGGCTTGAGCAACTACGTAAATAACTGGCGCCGACTCGGGTTCACCAAGGACGACGTGCGCAAACCTGGTAGCGACAAGCTGATCGACGCGCTAGTGGCCTCCGGGACCCCGGAAGCCGTCGCCGAGCGGCTCAACCAGCACCTCGACGCCGGCGCCGACCACGTGGCGATCCAAGTGCTGGGAAAGCCCGACGACCTGCTGCGCACACTGGCCGACCTGGCCGGTGCGCTATCGCTGGCGCCGCCGAACTGAGCGCCCGCCTCCTCCGCGGGCCTCCCGGCCCGCAGCGTCGGCCGGACCAGCGCCCGCCTCCTCCGCGGGCCTCCCGGCCCGCAGCGTCGGCCGGACCCGAACTGAGCGCCCGCCTCCTCCGCGGGCCTCCCGGCCCGCAGCGTCGGCCGGGCTATGGTTTGAGCATGCGGCTGCTGGTCACCGGAGGCGCCGGATTCATCGGCGCCAATTTCGTGCACAGCGCGGTGCGCCACCATCCCGAGCACGCCGTGACCGTGTTGGACGCGCTGACATATGCGGGCAGCCGCGAGTCTCTCGCCGACGTCGCCGGCGAGATCCGGTTGATCCAGGGCGATGTCACAGACGCCGACCTGGTTTCCCGGCTGGTTGCCGAATCCGACGTGGTTGTGCACTTCGCTGCTGAGACCCACGTCGACAACGCTCTGGCCGACCCCGCGCCCTTCCTGCGCACGAACATCATGGGGACGTTCACCATTTTGGAAGCGGTACGGCGCCACGGTGTGCGGTTGCACCACGTCTCCACCGACGAGGTCTACGGCGACCTCGCGATCGACCACCCCCGACGCTTCACCGAGTCCACACCCTACAACCCCTCGAGCCCGTACTCGGCGACCAAGGCCTCCGCCGATATGCTGGTGCGATCCTGGGTACGGTCTTACGGCGTGCGCGCGACCATTTCCAATTGCTCGAATAATTATGGCCCGTACCAACACGTGGAAAAGTTCATTCCCCGCCAGATCACCAATGTGCTCACCGGGCGGCGGCCCAAGCTGTACGGTAGCGGAGCTAACATCCGCGACTGGATCCACGTCGACGACCACAACGAGGCGGTCTGGCGAATCCTCGAAAAAGGCCAGATCGGCCGAACTTACCTCATCGGAGCCGAAAGCGAGCGAGACAACCTGACCGTGCTGCGCACGCTGTTGAAAATGATGGGCCGCGACCCCGACGATTTCGATCATGTCCCGGACCGCGCTGGGCATGACGTGCGCTACGCCATCGATCCCTCCGCATTATATAGTGAATTGGGCTGGGCTCCAAAGCATATCGATTTCGAGGAGGGGCTACGCGATACGATCGAGTGGTATCGCGACAACGAATCATGGTGGGGCCCGCTCAAGGATGCCGTTGAGGACCGATACGAACAACGCGGTCAGTGACATGCAGGTCCGCGAACTCGACATTCCGGGTGCCTGGGAGATTGTCCCACTGCTGCATTCCGATACCCGGGGACTATTTTTCGAATGGCTGACCGAGCGAACGTTCACCGCGTTTGCCGGTCACCGCCTGAATGTCCGCCAGGCCAACTGTTCGGTGTCTTCGACTGGTGTCCTGCGCGGCTTACATTTCGCTCAGCTGCCGCCGAGTCAGGCCAAATACGTCACCTGCTTGCACGGGTCGGTGTTTGATGTCGTGGTCGACATTCGTGTGGGCTCACCGACATTCGGTCAGTGGACTTCGGTGCTGCTTAACGACCAAGAACGCAGATCGGTGTACATCTCCGAAGGCCTGGCACATGGCTTCCTCGCGCTGCAGGATAATTCGACAGTGATCTACCTATGCTCCAGTGAATACAATCCCGCGCGAGAGCACACCATCTGCGCGACGGACCCGGCGCTGGGAATCGATTGGCCTGCGATCGACGGGTTTGGGCTTCGCATGTCCGAACGTGACCGCGACGCGCAGACGCTGGAGCAGGTACAAGCGGCCGGCCTGCTGCCCACCTGGGAGGAGGCCCAGGAGTTCATTCGCACTCTGCGCGACACCAGGTAGGCGAGGCCGCCGGCCGGTGATCTCGTAGGCCTCCGAGTTCGGAGTCGGTAGATTCAGCCCGCTCCGAACACTCGTCCCGCATCATGTCCCGGACCCCATCGACCTCCCGTTCGCCGTCCGTCGCTTGGTAGATCGACACCGTGACGGAGCGCTGGTATCCGGTTTCCCGATCCGCCCAGCTGCACCACAGCCAGTTGTCCCAGAATTCCTCGGGGGTTTCCGAGGTGGGCCTGCTGTTGGTCGGCAGCATGGCGCTGATGTGGAAGTGGGGCTCCAGCTACTCGGCGTCGCGTTATCGGCCACGCCGGACGTGGAGCCTGCCGGCGTCACCCATCGGCCAACTTGCCAACCCAGACGACGGTTACTAGGATATGCAAGTATTCCGGATATCTACCCCAGCCGCCAAGGACACCCCATGACCACGCAGATTCCCCATTTCATTGACGGCCGGCGCACCGCCGGGCAATCCCCGCGCAGCGGTGATGTGTTCAACCCCAACACCGGCCAGGTCCAGGCCACCGTGCCGATGGGCACCAAGGCCGATGTCGACGCCGCGGTGGCATCGGCCGTGGAGGCACAGCAGGGCTGGGCCGCATGGAACCCGCAGCGCCGGGCGCGAGTGCTGATGCGCTTCGTCCAATTGGTCAACGACCACATGGATGAGCTGGCCGAGCTGCTCTCGCTCGAACACGGCAAGACACTGTCGGACTCCCGCGGCGACATCCAGCGCGGGATCGAGGTGATCGAGTTCTGCATCGGCATACCCCACCTGCTCAAAGGCGAGTTCAGCGAAGGCGCCGGGCCGGGCATCGACGTCTACTCGTTGCGCCAGCCGCTCGGCGTCGTCGCCGGTATCACGCCGTTCAACTTCCCGGCGATGATCCCCCTGTGGAAGGCGGGCCCCGCTATCGCGTGTGGAAACGCGTTCATTCTCAAGCCTTCTGAACGAGACCCGTCAGTACCCGTACGGCTGGCCGAGCTGTTCACCGAAGCCGGCCTGCCCCCCGGCGTATTTCAGGTCGTCCACGGCGACAAAGAGGCCGTAGACGCCATCCTCAGTCACCCCGACATCAAGGCGGTCGGTTTCGTCGGCAGTTCCGATATCGCCCACTACATCTACGCGACAGCGGCCGCCAACGACAAGCGGGCCCAATGCTTCGGGGGCGCGAAGAACCACATGATCGTGATGCCCGACGCCAACCTGGATCAGGCCGTCGACGCACTGGTCGGTGCCGGGTACGGCAGTGCCGGCGAACGCTGCATGGCGATCAGCGTTGCGGTGCCCGTCGGTGAGCAAATTGCGGAGCGGTTGCGCGCCAGGCTTATTGAGCGCGTCAACGGCCTACGGGTGGGCCACAGCCTGGATCCCAAGGCCGACTACGGGCCGCTGGTGACCGAGGCCGCGTTAAAGCGGGTGCGCGATTACATCGACCAGGGTGAGGCGGCGGGCGCCGAAGTGGTGATCGACGGCCGCGAGCGCCGCAGCGATGACCTGACATTCGGTGACGCGAACCTGGAAGGCGGATTCTTCATCGGGCCGACCCTGTTCGACCATGTCACCCCCGACATGTCGATCTACACCGACGAGATCTTCGGGCCGGTGCTGTGTATCGTCCGCGCCCACGACTACGAGGAAGCGCTGCGTCTGCCGTCGCAGCACGAGTACGGCAACGGGGTGGCGATCTTCACCCGCGACGGCGACACCGCCCGCGACTTCACCTCCCGGGTACAGGTCGGCATGGTCGGGGTCAACGTGCCGATCCCGGTCCCGGTGGCCTACCACACCTTCGGCGGCTGGAAGCGATCCGGCTTCGGTGACCTCAACCAGCACGGGCCGGCGTCGATCCAGTTCTACACCAAGGTCAAAACCGTCACCTCGCGCTGGCCGTCGGGCATCAAAGACGGTGCCGAGTTCGTCATCCCGACAATGAAATAGGCGCCACGATGCAACTTCTCGCCCTCAGCGATGAGGACCGGGTGATCGTCGAGACGGCCGCCGCATTCGCCGAGAAACGGATCGCCCCGTATGCCCTGGAATGGGATGCCACCAAGCACTTCCCGGTGGACGTGTTGCGCGAGGCGGCCGAACTCGGGATGGCGGCGATCTACTGCCGCGACGACGTGGGGGGAAGCGGGTTACGCCGGCTCGACGGGGTGCGTATCTTCGAGCAGCTGGCCATCGCCGATCCGAGCATCGCCGCGTTCCTGTCGATCCACAACATGTGCGCCTGGATGATCGATGCCTTCGGCACCGAGGAGCAGCGCAAGATCTGGGTGCCGCGGCTGGCGACGATGGATGCCATCGCCAGCTACTGTTTGACCGAGCCCGGGGCGGGCTCGGATGCCGGCGCGTTGCGCACCCGCGCCGTCCGGCAGGGCGGTGATTACGTTCTCGATGGTGTCAAGCAGTTCATATCCGGCGCCGGAGCCTCGGATGTGTACGTTGTGATGGCTCGCACCGGAGCCGAAGGCCCCCGCGGGATATCGACGTTCGTCGTCGAGAAAGGGACTCCCGGGCTGAGTTTCGGCGCCCACGAAGAGAAGATGGGCTGGAATGCGCAACCGACGGCCCAGGTGGTGTTCGAAGGCGTACGGGTCCCCGCGGACGCGATGTTGGGTGGCGTAGACGGCGAAGGCGCCGGTTTCGGTATCGCGATGAACGGCCTCAACGGCGGCCGGATCAACATCGCGGCGTGCTCGCTCGGCGGTGCGCAGGCCGCGTTCGACAAAGCGGTGCCGTATCTGCGGGACCGCCAGGCGTTCGGTGCCAGTTTGCTCGACGAGCCGACCATAAGGTTCACATTGGCCGATATGGCCACCGCTTTGGAAGCATCGCGAATGTTGTTGTGGCGGGCTGCGAGTGCGCTGGACAGTGACGACCCCGATAAGGTCAAGCTGTGCGCGATGGCCAAACGCTATGTCACCGACGCGTGTTTCGATGTCGCCGATAAGGCTTTGCAGTTACACGGCGGCTACGGTTATTTGCGCGAGTACGGTCTGGAGAAGATTGTGCGTGATCTGCGAGTGCACCGAATCCTGGAGGGAACCAACGAAATAATGCGGATGGTCATCGGCCGCGCCGAAGCCGCGCGAGTCCGCACCACCGCACGGGAGAGCCGATGACCAATTTCTTCAGGATCGCTTTCCTGGGTTTAGGCAACATGGGGGGGCCGATGTCGGCGAATCTGGTGGCCGCGGGCCATCGTGTCCACGGCTTTGACCCGATGCCCGAGGCCGCCGCGGCCGCCGCCGAAAACGGTGTCGTCGTGTTCGACAGCGGCGCCGAAGCGGTAGCCGACGCGGAGGTGGTTTTCACCATGCTGCCCAACGGTGACATCGTCAAACGCTGCTACGCCGAGGTCCTGCCCGCCGCGGCGCCCGGCGCGCTATTCATCGACAGCTCCACCATCTCGGTCAACCACGCCCGCGAGGTGCATGCCTTGGCCGAATCGCGGGGAAATCCCCAAATCGACGCTCCCGTCTCCGGTGGCGTAGCGGGTGCTGTGGCAGGCACCTTGGCCTTCATGGTCGGTGGCGACGCATCCGCCGTCGAGCGCGCGCGACCGGTGCTGGAACCCTTGGCGGGCAAAATCATTCACTGCGGAGCGGCTGGAGCCGGCCAGGCCGCCAAGCTTTGCAACAACATGGTGCTCGCGGTGCAGCAGATCGCGATCGGCGAGGCCTTCGTGCTGGCCGAGAGGCTGGGGCTGTCCGCCCAGTCGCTCTACGACGTCATCACCGGTGCGACCGGCAACTGCTGGGCGGTGCACACCAACTGCCCGGTGCCCGGGCCGGTGCCGACGTCGCCGGCCAACCACGACTTCAAGCCGGGCTTCGCCGCCGCCTTGATGAACAAGGATCTGGGTCTGGCGATGGATGCGGTGGCATCCACCGGTTCGGCCGCCCCGCTGGGCCGGCATGCCGCGGAGATCTACGCCAAGTTCGCCGCCGAGCATCCCGACAAGGACTTCAGCGCGGTCATCGAGATGCTGCGCAGGAGCTGAGCGGCGATCCGAAGCGCTTCTCAGTGGGCAACCATCGCCGCGGCAGGCGCTGGCAGCCGGGGCCGTTAACGTCTCGGGTGGTTCGATATGCCCCGAGTCGCAGCCGGAACGAACCGCGGTCTGCGCGTTTGCAGGCCGCGCGGGTGCCTCACCGCCGTTGGCGCGCCGGCGGGCTTTGCATCCGGTCGCGACCCGGGGGCTGGGACCGCGGTCATGAGCACTGTTTGGCGGCCGTCGGTCGAGAACCGAAGGTTCCCGATGCGACGGTGGCCGCGATCGATCGTCTTCGTGGGGGCGCACCCGTAGCGGCGCTGCGAGCGCTACGGGCCGTCGTCATCGTCGTCATCGTCCTCGCGGAGGAGTTTCTCGGGGTGATGGAACAGGTTGATTCGCGGCCGGCCGTGCTCGAGATGAGCGGGCGGGAGCCATTCGGTGGTGCCGTCTTTGCGTTTGCGGGTCATCCAGGTACCGCGGGTGACGAGTCGGTGATGGCTGCCGCAGGCAAGGGTCAGATCGTCGATGTCGGTGCGCTGGCAGTCGGCGAAATCGGTGACGTGGTGCACCTCGGTGAGATAGCCGGGCACGTCGCAGCCCGGCGCGGTGCACCCCCGGTCCTTGGCGTAGAGCACGATTCGTTGACCCGGTGAGGCGAGTCGTTTGCTGTGATAGAGCCCGATCGCCCTGCCCTTGTCGAAAATCGCCAGGTAATGGTGGGCGTGGGAGGCCAGCCGGATGACATCACCCATCGGCAGCAGCGATCCACCGCCGGTCAGTGCGCGCCCGGCGCCGGCCTCCAACTCGTGCAGGCTGGTGGTGACGATGATCGACGCCGGCAACCCGTTGTGCTGGCCCAACCTCCCCGACGCCAAGATCGCCCGCAGCGCGGCGTGCAGCCCGTCGTGGTTGCGCTGGCCGGTGCCGCGGGTGTCGCGTTGGATCGCCTCCTCCGACGGTGCGCCATCCAGCACCGGCGTGCGATCGTGGGGGTTGGCCATGCCGGGGGCGGCCAGCTTGGCCAGCACCGCCTCCAGGGCGGCGCGGGCGGACGGGGACAGCCAGCCCCGCAGCGGCGACATGCCGTCGGGGTCTTGGGGGCCCAACGTTACTGCGCGGCGGCGCGCGCGATCCCCATCGGTGAAAGTGCCGTCGGGGTTTACACAATCACTGAGCTTGTCGGCCAGCTTGGCCAGCTGCTCGGGGCGATACTCCTGGGCCAGCCCGGCCAGCCGCTCCTCGGCCTGCCGGCGGGTGTCCAGGTCGACGAAGCCGGGCAGCCGGTGGATGAACTCCCGGATCACCCGCACATGACCGGCGCCGATGCGCCCGGCGCGCTGCGCGGCGGCGGTGGCGCTCAGCCGCGGCGGTAAGGGTTCGCCGGTCAGCGCCCGGCGCGGCCCCAAATCGGCGGCCTCGGTCACCCGGCGGGAGGCCTCCGCGCGGGTGATGCGTAACCGCTCGGCCAGCGCAAACGGCAGTGTGCCGCCCAGATCGGTGGGGTCGGCCTGCTCGGCGACCTTATGGATCAACGGATGCTCGATCACCGGCAGCAGGCGCCGCACTATTTCGCAGCGCTGCAGCATCGCCAGGCATTCCGGGGTCGTCAGCGCATCACAGGACAGCCCCAGCGCCCGGCGCATGTCGGCCTCCAGGGCGTCGAAGACCTCGACGATCGCCTCCCGCGAGCAACTCGAATGCATGTTCGAATGCTATCACAATGGCTCGACAACCGCGGACGTCATCCCCAAGCGGAACTACTGTGGCGCAAGTGATTTTTGAAGCAAATGAGGCCAAAGCTGTTGGCGTTACTGCCTCGGAGGTACGGCCGGCCCGCTCCACAACCTTGAGACGGGACAGTGACGCATCCCCCACACATAGTGCGATTTGCCGCCGATTGTGCACGGCCATGACGCATCGGGCCAATCGAAGTCGATCAGGTCCGGGGACACCTACATCAGCGCCAAATCGGCGTCGCCGTCGAGTGCGTTATGTGATCAGATTCGAAATGCTATTAGGCGGACGACAAGAGTCCTCCCCGGTACGCTGTGGATCAACCGCGCGGGCACGCGTGCGCTTCGTGGCGACCTCGATCCGAGTCAGAAATCCCCGGCGTTGTGGCGCAACGTTTCAATCGACGCCACCAACGCCCGGGCTTCCTCGACGGACATCCCGATATCGGCGAACACCCGCTCGTTGAGCGTGATCGTGGCGTCTTCGACCGTGGAACGGCCCAAATCGGTGATCTGCACCAGGGTGGTGCGCCCGTCGGTAGGGTGCGGCACTCGCTTGACCAGCCCGTCGGCTTCCAGCCGGCGAATCGCATGGGTGACGCTGGTGACGTGCACCTGCAACCGGTCGGACGCCTTGGTGATCGGCAACGCCCCGGTGCGGCTAAACGCCAGCAGACGCAATAACTCGAAGCGGGAAAAGCTCAGATCGTACGGGCGCAGCGCCGCCTCGACCCGAGCGAGCAAGATCTGGTGAGCCCGCATCACCGAGGTCACCGCGACCATGCCGTCCGCGACCTCGCCCCAGCCGGCGCGCTCCCAGTTGGCCCTCGCCTGAGCGATCGGGTCGGGTTTGGCGGATCGCTTATCGGGTTGCTCGGCGGCCACGCTCTTTCTTACCGCACTTTTGGCCGTGGGTGGGTCAGCGCGGCGGCTTTCCCAGCGCGGACAGCACCGCCAGGGTGGAGGCGCGGCCGCCGACGGCGATGCGCACCGCGCCGTCGGGGCCGGAACTCCGGGTAGCGGTTGACCGTGTCGACAGAGCGAACCAAAGCCGAGCGCACCGCCGGTAATGGAGGGAACGGGCTCTCGTTGAGGGCCAATGCGAACGGATCGACCGCCGGAGACAGCGCGCCGAGGATCTCAGCGGCGGCCGACCTCGCTTGCGCCGCTTCGATCATCGATCTCACCCACCCCACTGCACGACGGCCGCGCCGGCAAAGTCACCGGCATGAGCGAAGGCGGCCATCAAAACGACATCGCCGGCATGGATCTGCCCGTCGGTTATCGCGCGGTGCAGGTTGATCGGGATGCCGGCACCGAAGAGGTTACCGCACTCATCAAAGGTATCCCGATGGCGTTCGCATGGCACCTGCAGGGCGTCGCGCCAGTTACGCAGAAAAACACGGTTGGGCTGGTTGGTGACCAGCAAGTCAATGTCTTTGGGCGATATGCCGATTCGATCGCACACCGCGAGTGCCACCTCGGGAACCTGGCGGTTGCCGCGGGCGAGCACCTTGGCGATCCTGGTTTCGGTGAAACCGATGAACCCCTCGCCGGGCCCGGGCTGCCACCACTTGCGGGGCGGGTCGATGGTGAGGGTCATGTCACCGGCATACTCGCCGTAGGTGCGGCACTCGACGTCGAGGATGGGTGATCGATCGGAGAGTGTGACAAGGCCGACCGCGGCGCCGTCACCGGGAATCGCCGCCTGCGCCTTGCGGCGCACTCCCGGCTGGTCGAAAACCTGGCCGGCAGCGTTCTGCGCGACCGCGATCAGGGCGGTCCGTCCTTCCCCCGACGCCAGCAGACGGCGGGCGACCTTGAGCCCCAGCACGAATGCCGCGCACCCGCCGTTGTGCAGGTCGAGCACCCAGGACGGGCGCATGCCCAGCCGGTGAGCGACACCACCCCCCGCGCCGTAGAACGGGATGTCCGGTAGCTGGGTGTGGGTGATCAGCACGTCGACATTGGCAAGGGCATCCCGGCCGTGGCGTTCGACCAATCCTTGCGCGGCTCGTTCGATCATGTCGATCGCGGTTTCCTCCGGCCCGACGTGGTGGCGAAACGCGGGCGCACGGAACATGAGATTGTCACGTAACTCGTCGGAATCGGCGAATTGTGCATAGTAGTCGGCGCTGACCGGCTCGCCGGGAAGGTAGCCGGAGACATCGGTCAGGCTGACGGTGGGCCGGTTCACGGTGACCTCATCTCATCCAGGCCGGCGTGATCGGCAGGCCGTTGCGGTGCCGGTACTCGGCGATCGTCTTCAGATTGTTCAGCTCCAGCGCATGGCCGGCGCCGAACAGATCCCAGAAGTCACCGACCCAGCCGGTGCGCCCGGAGGGAGCAGCCTCGGGATACGGGTTCTCGTCGTAGAACGGGTGACGGCAATTGGTCCACAGCACAACCGAACCCGGCTGGTTGAGCACCACCTGCGCGTCCAGCACCCGCATCAGGTAGATCATCCACAGGTGTTTGCCCTGATCCCAGGCGCAGTGGTAGTCGACGGTCCGGGCCTCGGCATTGGCCGCGGTGCGGGTGTAGATCTTGGTGTCCGGGAGCAACCGGTCGTAGGCCACCCAAAGTCCGGGCTCGTCGGTGGGGGTGAAGCCGCGCAGGGTGTAGGTCCACTCCTCGAGGCTGCGGGTGTCGGCCAGGTATTCGAACAGCTCGCCGGGCGGGCAGTCGATGTAGTCGTTGACCGTGCAGTACTGGCCGAAGACTTCGTCGTGCGGGTACACCGAGCGCAACTTGGCCATAAGGACCGGGGCGGTCTGCTCCAGCGGTGAGGTCTCGATTCGCACCAGTCCCTCGATCGGCTCGGTGGTGCGCCTATGGGCGATGATATCGTCAAGCGCTGGCAGCGACATCGGTTGTGTTCTCCTCACTAGTTGGGATCTGTTGTCTGGCAGTAATGTTGGCTACCTGGCCGTTGAGGAATGGTGCAAACGGCGGGATTTCGTCGGCCGCGCATTCGACGCTGACCACCGCCGGCCCGTCGAGATCGAGGGCCGTGCGCATCGCCGCGCTCAACCCGTCGGGGTCGGTGACCTCGACGCAGGCCAGCCCCGGGAACATCGCCGCCAAACCGGCCCCCAGTCGGCTCGGGCCGAACCGGTTGTAGCTGTACCGGCCGCCGTAGAACAGCTGTTCGCGGGTCACGCACATGGCGTGGGCGTTGTTGTTGAACAACACGAACGTCACCGGCAGCCGATACTGCACCGCGGTGTGCACCTCCATGCCATGCATGAAAAACGCGCCATCCCCCGCGATCACCACCACGCGCCCGCCGGGTGGCCGGTGTTTCGCGCGCGCGAACGCCATCCCGATACCGGCGCCGAAGCTGTAGCCCATGCCGCCCATGCCCAGCGCGACGACGAAGCGGCCCCGGCGCCGCGCCGGCAGGTAATGCACGGCCGCCGCGCCGGTGTTGCCGGCGTCGACGACAATGTCGACACCGTCGGGCAAGACGCGATCGAGCACGCCCATGGCGTCGCGGTAGCGCACCCCGGCGCCATCGAACACCGGCGGACTCAACTCGCTGCTCGACACCATATCGGGCACCCGAATCCCGGCTGGCCGCCCGGGCCCGGTGAGCATGCCGGTCAGCATCCGCAGCGATGTCCGCAGATCGTCGGTGTGCACGTGGGTGCACGGAATGTAGGGCGGCGCGGATCCGATCGAGATCGTGCGCACCGCCGCCAGCGCGTCGTCGAGACCGGTGCGCGCGGTCACCGGCAACCGGGTGCCCACCAGCAGGCACAACGCGCTGGCCGCCACCGCCCCCGCCACACCGGGGTGACCCATGACTCCGGTGACCCCGAGTGCCGACGATAGCCCCAAACCCGGTGTACCGGCGACGTCTTTGGCGTCGGGGACACACGCAACCCGCGCACGCAGCACCGCCCGCAGCGATGCCAGTTCGGCCCGCGCGTCATCGCGGGCGACTTGCTCGCCGGCGATGATCGTTACCGGTCCGGTCACCCGGCGCAGCGCTTGCACGATCGGATGCGGGTCACCGATAACCCGCGGGCGCTCGCCAGCAGCGGTGAAGCCGTTGGTCGCCACGACGGACTGTTGAATATCTTTCGGCAGCAGTAACACCGCGGGTCCGCCGGTTCGCGCCGCCGCCACGGCAGCCGACACTGACGCGGCGATGTCGGCGGGCATCAGCACCCGCCGACAGAATACCGACACCGCGGAGAACAGTGCCTCGGCGTTTAGCGAACCGTTGCGACCGCTGGTGTCCTGAAAGCTGCCGCAGCCATCCATCGTGGTCGCGGGCTGGCCGACCAGCGCCAACACCGGCACCCGGCTGGCAAACGACTCCCCCAGACCGGGAACGAGGTTCAGCGCGCCCCCGCCGGAGGTCGCCGCCACCACACCCAGGCCGGCGCCGCTGCGGCTGTAGCCGTCGGCCATCGTGGCCGCGGAGAACTCGTGCTTGGCCAGCACCGCGGTGATATCAGGCCAGAAATATGCTGCGTCGTACAGATCTTCGATGTTGGCGCCGTCGACACCGAAGATGTATTCGATGCCGATTCCCGCGAGGTGCCCGACGACGTGGTCGACCACCCGGTGCTTTCTGAGCATGCCCTGTACACGGCTCGCGGGCGACTTGAGTTCACGGCGCGGGAAATTCCCCAACGAGCGCCCTGGCCTCTACCACGCTAAGAGGTGATGCCGTGGCCACCACCCGTGTCATCCGGAATCCCGCCCGGAGGAGCAGGTTTCGGTATTCAACGGCGGTGCGTTCCCGGGAGCCCAAATTCAGCAGCATCTCCAGATCCGCCCATTTCCCCGGGAAGTCACGGTCGTGCCCGGGGATGACCAGCTCAACCAGCAGCACCGTGGCCCGGGATCCGGCGCCCGCGCGAACATTACGCAGGATCTGCACCGCCTTCTCGTCGGGCCAGTCGTGCATGATGTTCTTGAGGATGTAGGCGTCACCGCCGCCGGGAACGCTGTCGAAAAACGACCCCCCGACGATGCGCACCCGGTCAGCCACACCGTGCTCGCGCAGCAGCCTCGGGGCGCGCCCGACCACCCGCGGCAGGTCATACAGCACGCCCCGGGAAGCCGGCGCCGCGGCCAGGATGGCCGCCAGCAGTTGGCCCTGCCCGCCGCCGACGTCGACGATCGTCGGGTAGGCGCTGAAGTTGTAACCGGCGACCACCGGTGCCGTCGTCAGCTCCGAAATAGCGGTCATGGTCTGGTTGAACAGTTCGGCAAGCTCGGGCTGCTCGGCGAAGTAGTCGAAGCTCTCCTTACCGCGCAGTTGCGGGACAACCGAATCCCCGGTCCGGACCGAATGTGCAAACAGGGTCCAGCGTTCCCGCTGCTCGGCCGACCCGTAAAATCGGGCCGCCGACGTCATCGACACCGGCGCGTTTGAGCGTAGCGTTGCGCCGAGGGAATTCAGCTCATAACGGCCGTCTCGGCGATGACGGAAGATGCCCCGGCCGATCAACGCCCGCAGCAGCCGCCGCAGCGCGTCGGCGTCCGCCCCCACCCGGGCCGCCAACTCGTCGATCGGCAGCGGCCCGTCGGCGAGGGCATCGGCCACACCGAGTTCGGCCGCCGCGGTGATCGCCTGCGACATCCAGGCGGCGGTAATCATCTCCATCATCGCTGCCGGCGCGGGTGTCAGCCGTTGATGAAGCCGATACAGGTGATGGCGCGTCCACTCGACAACGCGGGCCAGGGTGGCCGGCGGCACCCGCGACGTGGTCATCGCGGCTGACCGACCGGGATGGCCGTCGCGCCCGCGAGGTCCCGGCTGACCTCCGCGGACAGCCGCCGGTGACTTACCGAACCCAGAAACGTCGCAAGCGCCAGGGTCATGACCCGGTCCGGAATCACCGCCGCGGGCCGGAGCACCGACTCCGGGCGGGATACCTGCAGCGTGGTCACCCAGGACACCGCCTGCACCCGGCGCCGCCTCGTCTTCTCGTACCAGCGCAACGCGCCCGGCAGATCGGCGGTGCCGGCGTTCATTGCATTCCGGAAATCCGCCAGCGCCTTGCACAACACCATCGTGTCGAGCAGCGCCTGATTGGTCCCCTGCGCGAGGGTGGGCGGCATCGTGTGCGCGGCGTCGCCGAGCAACGTCATCGCGCCTGCGCCGGTGCGCGGAATCGGATGCCGAAAATGCGGGAACGGCGACCGCGCCAGATCGCCGTCGGTCAATGTCGCGAGCACTCGATCCACCGCGTCGGACCATCCGGTGAAATGCGACCGGATCATGTCGATCGGACGCGCCGGCCTGATGAAGTCCGGTGACCATCGCAGGTCGAACCACCACTGCAGCTCGCGGCCGCCGGCCGGCCACAGGCCGAGGTTTCCGTGCCGGCCGATAGCCATCAAGGCGACGTGTTTGGCGCAGCCGTCCGGAAGGGTGGCCAGTCCCTGCCAGCTGCACCAGCCGGTGGGCTTCGCAGGGTGCGCGCCGACGAGATCTCGAACCATCGAGTGCAGGCCGTCCGCGCCGATCAACACGTCTCCTTCCGCCGCGCGGCCGTCCTGGAACTCGACTCGCACCCCGTTGCGCGTATTGACCGCCGCGACCGCGCGAGAGTTGCACCGGATGCGCTCGCCCGGAAAGCCTTCCAACAGCCGTTCCAGCAGGATTCGACGAGGGACCATCCGAACGGGCGCGCCCAGCCGGGCCCCGAGCGCGGCCAGGTCCACGGTGGTGATCGGGCGACCGGTGGCTGTCACGACCCGAACACCGGACAGCGGTTGCCCCGCCCCGTCCATATCCACACCCAGCTGACCCAAAACCGTCGCGCCATTGGGCCAGATGGTGACGGCACCGCCACCCGGAGCCGTATCCGGCCGCCGTTCGAAGACGGTGACGTCATGCCCGTCGCGCAGGAGTCCCCGAGCAACGGAAATGCCGCCCACGCCGGCGCCGACAACCAGGATCCGAAGCCTCAAATCGGCACCTCACCTAGTCTCCTGCGTGCCGTTCATAAGCCCATAGCTCAAGTCGCGCTTGCAGCTTCAGCAGGCCAAATCCGGCGAACGGCGCCGCAGCCGAAAAAATGACCACCACCAACGGACTCATCTCCAACCTCCAGGTGCTGACACGGCAGACGTCGACGAGAAGTTCACCGCGGCACCCGAGGCCCCGATGAACCACGCGGGGTCCTCGATCGTGTTACCGGCGGATTCGTGGAGAGGAACTCATGCCGCCTTTGCTCAGTAATCGCTCGTCTCCGACCGGCCCGACCCGAAAGCGGGGACGCGTAAAACGCTGGGCGACGGTGAGATGACACGAGGCGGCCGGCAAAGCCGCTCCGACGTCGTTGTCGTCGGCGCGGGGCCTTCCGGTCTGGCTGTTGCACGCCAGCTGGCGCATCGGCACCGGATCAAGGCCCGTGTCATCGAGAGGGCTGCGACGCCGGCGGTGTCGTGGCGCACCCGCTATGACGACTTTCGCCTCAACACCAGCGGATTCTTGTCACATCTTCCCGGACAACGAATCCCGCTCGCGGCCGGCCGTTGGCCCACCAAAGAGGACATGGTCCGCTATTTCGACCGCTATGTACGAGTGCAGGACATCGCGGTTCAGCTCGGGTGCGAGGTCAACCGGATCGAGCGCGCGGCGAACTCCTGGCTACTGGACACCTCCTCGGGCGAAATCCGGGCACGCGTCGTCGTGCTCGCCACCGGCAGGTACCACACACCGATCATCCCTGCCTGGCCCGGCCTGGCGTGTTTTAACGGTGAGCTCGTTCACTCCGGCGAATTTCGTAACGCCTGGCCCTACCGGGGCCGCGACGTCCTGGTCGTCGGCGCCGGCAATTCGGCCGCCGACATCGCTGTTCAGCTCGCTTACGACGGCGCACGCCGGATCTGGCTCGCGGTGCGCACCCCGCCGCATCTGGTGCGCCGCGCGATGGGGCCGTTCCCGTCGGACATCTTCCTCGAGCTGTTCGCGCGGGTACCGGCGGGTACGATCGATCCGCTCATCGCCCGCCTCAACCGCCTGTTGTGGGGTGACCTGTCGGCTTGCGGCTTTCAGCAGCCGCCACTCGGACTGAAAGCAACAGTGGAACAGAAAGGCCGCATCCCCACCCTGGCCGACGAGCTGGTGCCCCTGGTACGGGCCGGGCGCATCGAGGTGGTCGCTGCGGTGGCGGCGGTCGAATCCGGGCGCGTCGTCCTCGCCGGCGGCACATCGGTCGCGCCGCAGGTGATCATCGCCGCCACCGGCTTTCGCACCGATCTCGACGGCCTGGTCGGGCATCTCGGCGTCCTCGACGAGAACGGCAACCCGCGCGGCGGCTTCGCCTCGCATCTCGGCGACGGGATGTTCGCGATTGGATACGGCATCCCGCCCAATGGACCACTGCGAGCGATCCGCCGCCACGCCACACCCTTAGCCCGCGAAATCGCAACCTACCTGGCATCCGCCCTTCCCGCCCCATCCGAGCGGTCGGTAACGGCATCGCCTTAACCGGTACCGCCGTACGAAAGTCAAAGGAGCTCAGTGGTTTCACTTCCTGGCGAACAAACCTTCTTTCGAGGCGCGCACGGATACGAAGCCGCTCGCCGCCAGACGGTGTGGAACGGTCTGCTACCCGAACGCTTCCCCGATGTGATTGTGCAAGCGGGTGATGTCGGGGACGTTGTCGCCGCGATCCGCTATGCCTGCGCGCACGGCCTGCAAGTCGGCGTGCGTTCCGGTGGACACAGCTGGACGGCCAGCCACCTGCGCGACGGCGGCATGTTGCTCGATGTCAGCCGCCTCGATCACTGCGCCGTCGACACAGACCGGATGACCGCGCGCGTCGGGCCCGGAAAGGTCGCCAGCGTCTTTGCGGCCGAATTGGACGCCCAAGGCCTGTTCTTTCCTGCCGGCCATTGCTCAGGCATCTGTCTCGGCGGCTACCTTTTGCAGGGCGGCTATGGCTGGAACAGCAAGGTGGTCGGGCCGGCGTGCGAGAGCGTACTCGGGCTGCAGGTCATCACCGCCGACGGCGAGACGATCTACTGCGACGCCGACAACCATCCCGATCTGTATTGGGCCGCCCGCGGCGCGGGGCCGGGCTTCTTCGGGGTGGTCACCTCGTTCACCCTGCGGCTGCACCGGCGCCCGGCGGTCTGGGGCACCTGTCTGTACCTGTACCCGATCGACGTCGCCGAGGAGGTGTATGCCTGGGGACGCTCCATCAGTCCCGAGGTCGACGACCGGGTCGAACTGCAAATCCTTGCGTCACGCAGCTTTCCGGCGGCCGGGCTCGACCAGCCCGGCGTCGCCGTCGCGTCGCCGGTCTTCGCCGAGTCCGAAGAGCAGGCGGCGAAAGCCCTTGCGCTGCTGGGCACCTGCCCGGTCGCCGATCAGGCGATCATCAGTCTTCCCTACGCGCCGACAACCTTGGCCGGTTGGTATACGGCAACCTCGGGCAACTATCCGCAGGGCTACCGGTATATCGCCGACAACATGTTCACCTCGGCTTCCGCCGAAGAACTACTGCCCGGCATCCGCAAAATCATCGAAACGATGCCGCCGCACCCCTCGCATTTCCTTTTCGCCGGATGGAAGCCCTCCCCGGACCGAGCGGACGCGGTGTACGGATTGGAGGACGAGATCTACCTGGCGCTCTACACCGTCTGGCAGCATCCTGCCGACGACGAACGCTACCGCAACTGGGCCGGTTCCAACATGGCGGCGATGTCGCACCTCGCCACCGGCATCGCGCTCGCCGACGAGAACCTCGCTCGGCGGCCGGCAAAGTTCATCACCGACGCGAACATGGCGCGCCTGGACGAAGTGCGATCGGCCTATGACCCGCACGGTCGATTCCATAGCTGGATGCGTCGTTGAATGCCGTTCAGCTCAGGCGGCTCGCGCCGTCCAGGTGAAGCTGCGCATTTCGGGAAGTTGTGGCGCCAGCGCGTCGGCTACGCTGCGGCCGATCCGATCGGCTGCGGCGAGTGCGGTGTCAGGGTCCAGGAAGCCTTCGATCTCAACGCGTAGGGTCCGCCCCGTCCAGCGGGCTCGGGCATGCGCATGGGTGACACCGCGCACCGTGGTGGCGACGGTTTCGGCGATCGTGATGATTTCGGGATCGACCCCGTCGAGCAGCCGATGCGTGATATCAGAGGTCACCTCCCAGCCGACATGGCAGATGAAGCCGGTGACCATGATCCCGGCAATCGCGTCGGCCCAAGTCCAGCCGAGTGCCACGCCGATCAGCCCCGCCATTGCCCCGGCCGAGGACAGCGCGTCGAGCCACGAATGCTTGGCATCGGCCACCATGGTTGCCGAGCTGATCCGCCGTCCCACCACCAGCTTGTAGCGGGCCACAAGCTGATTGCCCACGATGCCGGCCACCGCCGCGGCGATCCCCCACCCCAGGTGCGTGGTGCCACCGTGACGGAGCAGCTTGCTGACACTTTCCATGCCGGCGACCAGAGCGCTGCCCCAAATCACCAGTGCCACACCCATCCCTGCGAGGTCCTCGGCGCGTTCGTAGCCATAGGGATATCGCGCGGTGGCGATCCGGCGTGATGCCCGAAACCCGACGAACACCACGACGCTGGTCGAGACGTCCGACAAGTTGTGCAGGGCGTCACCTAACAGCGCCACCGAGCCGGACACCAGTGCGATCGCCAATTCGATGAGCCCGGTCAGCGCCAGGCCGACGGCACTCACTGCCACCGCGCGGTTGGCCTGCCGACGCTCGCCCGCATCGTCCACGGCGGTACTGAGTGGAAAACCTGCCGCCGGGTCACGCACTCCGGTAATCAGATGCATGCAGCAAGCATGCCCCGTCCGGGTGGCGGACCCCAAACCCGGAGTGTGAGCCCGACCCCGCCGACCGGCCGGGGATACCGCCGATACCGGTCGGAAGGTTACAGCCCGCGCTCCAGCAGCACCGTGCCGTTGTCGGCCGAAACCACTTGCACCGCGGCAATCTGGTCAACCGGCGTCGAGATGCTGGCCGCGGGTGTCGCAGTGTGTCCGGGTTCGGCCACCCAGGTTGCCAGCCGAGTCCGGCTGCCGTCGCGACCGACCACCACCATCGCCAGCCTGTCGTGATGGGCATACACCGGGGCCAGGCAGACACACCTCATGAGGATGAAGGTGCCCCAGCGTTGGCCGCTGACCGACACCGTCGAGGCCAGTGTGGTGGTGCCGACCTGCGCCATCGGCAGCGCCGCCACGCTCGTCTGCGGTGCCGGAGGCGTCACCGCATGGCCGGCAACGCCGACGAACACACCGATCGCCAGCACGACCGCGGCGGCCGCCGAGCCTGTCCAGGCCAGCATGCGGCTACGGCGGCGGCGCCGCCGCACGGTGGCCAGCAACGACGACAGCAGCTGCGGAGAAACCTCCGGCGATGCCCGGCCGGCGTCACCGATCGCGGCCACTTCGTCCCGGTCGAGCTGTGACAGCAGGGCCGGCATTCCACTCAGCTCGCTGACTGCCTCCCGGCACGCCGGGCACGTGGTCAGGTGCGCCTCAAATTCGCGCCGGTCGGCGGCGGACAATGCGCCCAGCACGTACGCGGCGTCCCACGTCGCGTAGCGGTGATCGTCGTCCTTCGACACGCTGTCGCCGGGAGGACCGAGTCCCCGTGGCGTCGTCATCGTGTCACCCCCATCTCTTGCAGCGTGAGCCGCAACGCCCGAAGCGCATAGTGTAGTCGCGATTTCACCGTTCCCTCGGGGATCTGAAGGTCGGCGGCGACTTGAGCGGTGGTCCATCCCCGATAGTAGGACCGGTCGATCACCGCCCGATGCTCGGCCGACAATTGGGCCATCGCGTCGGCGATCAGCAGCCGGTCCAGCGCCGCGTCCACCGCGTCCGGTGTGAGCCGCTCGGGCGCGCTCGAGTCGTCCAGGGAACCGACCTGATTGCGGAATCGTGGGCTGCGCCGCTCGTCGATGATCATGTTGCGGGCCACGGTGAACAGCCACGCCCGCGCCGACCGTTCGGTGTCACCGATCACTTCCGGATGCTGCCACGCCCGCAGCAGCGTCTCCTGGACGACGTCTTCGGCACGGCTCGCGTCGCCGGTCAACCGCAGCGCATACCGCCACAAAACCGCCGCATGCTCGTCGTAGAGCACCTTCATCAACGCGGCTTCGTAGTCCAGCGTGCTGGTGACTCGAGGCACTCGATCACCTCCTGTCATGGACACGAGTCGAGTGCCTGCTCAGTTCAGCGCCGTTCCCGCACCCGTGCTCAATCCGGGATCCAGTTTCCGTGGAATCCATGCGGCACCCGCCGCGGGAGCCGGACCCGGGCGACCGGCGCGCCCTCGAAGTCCGACGCGTCGATGATCACCAGGTCGCTGCCGTCGCGCGCCGGATCGTAGACGTAGGTCAAATACCAGCCGGATGATTCGTCCGACAGCCCGGGCGACGGGGCGAACACCGCCTCGCCCGGGGCGCCGGGCAAACCGGCGTGGCCGAAACGGTGCTCGGATGCGGTATCGCGCTCAAGGTCGTAGCGGACCAGGGTGCCGCTGCTCACAGCCACCGAGTAGCGAGCGGCCGTGCCGACCAGTCGGTCGTCGACGCGCGGGAATTCCACAGCACGCTCGTCGAGCTGAGTTTCTGCGACGTCACCGGCGTCCAGGTCGATCGTCCAGCGCCACAGCGCGGCGTCGACCTGGAATTCACTGCTGTTGCGCCACATTTCGGGATAGCGGACTACTTCCAGCACAATTGACCCTCCGCCGGCCGATCTCGCATCGTAGGCATTGGCAATGTGGAAGACATAGCACGGGTCGATATCGAACCAGCGCACCGGACCATAGGGGTCGTCGCGGCGCAGCACGCCGAGGCGGGCCCCGTAGTGATCGTCCCAGCGGTAGGGCAGGTCGCTGCGCTCGTCCTGCTGCGCCAGCGCAAGCCGGAGGTTGAACACCAGCGGCAGATCCATGAAAACGACATGTTCGGCGGTCAACGCGAAATCGTGCATCAGCGTCAAACCCGGAACGTCAAGAGGCCGGTTGACGATCAGCTCACCGTCGGCGTTGGCGCGATGATAGGTCACATGAGGCTCGAAGATGTTGCCGCAGCCGAAAAAATGCAACTCGCCCGTAATTGGGCAGATCTTCGGGTGTGCGGTCATCGAATCCCTCAACTTGCCACCGAAGTCATAGGCGCCCAACGTTTTCAGGTCGTTGGTGATTTCGTAGGGCAACGCGAACTCCATCAGCGCCAGTGTTTTGCCGGCGTGGCGGACGACGTGGGTGTTGGCGATGCTGGAGTGCAGGTTGCGGCTGCCGTCGGGGTTGTAAACCGGAAATGCCCGCTCGAAGCTCTCGGTGCGCACCCAGCGGTTGCGATACCAGGCCGCCCGGCCGTTCTCCAGCCGGACCCCGTGGATCATGCCGTCGCCGGTGCACCAGTGGCCGGCGGCCTCCCGCGGGTTGGGCCCGTTGCGCAGATACCACCCGTTCAACTCGGCGGGGATGGCCCCCTCGACGGGCAAGTCGAAGGCGGTCAGCTCGTCGGGCACCGGGGCGTAGTTGCCGGTGCGGAAGATCGGGAAGACGGTCTCCGGCGCGTAACCCACCGCCGCCGGCGGAGCTAGCGAAGCCTGCACGTCAACCCGGTCCGGCGCGGCTGCCGTTTCGAGCATCACGGGCCGCGGCCTCGCCGACCGAACGGCCGCCACCTCATCTTCGTCGGTTATCTCCTCGCGGTCGAGTAACGACAGCAGCGCAGGCATGCCAGAAAGTTCGGTCACCGCGTCCCGGCAGGATGCGCATTCTCCCAGGTGCGCCTCGAATTCGCGCCGGTCGACATCCGACAGTGACCCCAGCACGTAGGCGGCGTCCCACAACGCGTAGCGGTGATCGCCTTGACCCCGCGGTTCGGGGGCGGGCGTTCCCTGCTGCGGGAACGCGGTCATTGTGCCACCCCCATCTCCAGCAGCCGCTGCCGCAGGGTTCGCAGCGCGTAATGCAGGCGTGATTTCACCATGTCATCTGCGATCCCCAGATCGGCACCGATTTGTGCGGTGGTCCAGCCGTAATAGTACGCGCGTCGAACAACGGCCCGATCCCCGGCGGGAAGCTGCGCTATCGCGTCGGCGACCAGCGTGCGGTCCAGCGCCGCGTCAACTTCATCCCGAACGGCCCCCGGCGGCGCTCCAAAACCGTTGGACGAGATCATCTCCGTGCCCAAGCGGGCACCGGGCGCGTTGTCGAAGATCAGGCCGCGGGCCACGTGGAACAGCCAGGCGCGTGCCGACCGCTCATTGCCGTCGACGACCTCCGGGTGCTGGTACGCCCGCACCAGCGTTTGCTGCACCACATCGTGGGCCTGCGTCGTATCCCCGGTCAGCCGGTACACGTAGCGCAACAAAGCCGCGGCGTGCTTGCTGTGCAACATCCGCATTGCGCCGGTTTCCGGCCTGTCCATCACCAGCCTTTCGGTGGTGACACGAGTGTAGCGCCGATTTAGTTCATCGGATCAGATCGGGAAAACCATGGCGAGGAACTCGATCGCCATACCGGTAGCCATCATCGCCTGCTTCAGGTCGTGCACCGGCCTGAGCCCGACCACCCGGTGCCGGTGCTCCTTGACGTATCTGGATGTCCAGAAAACCGCCGCGGCCGCGAAGCTGAAGGCACCGAGCCAGTTCACGGCGCTGAACCACACCGGCGGGCCACCGCCGGTCGGCATGTCCATCGCGGTCATCGCCAGAGCCATGCCCGGCATCGATGGCGCCGACATCGCCCGGTTCGTACTGGCAAACATCCAGGCACACGCCAGCATCATAAATCCGTGATAACCATACAATTCCCGCAAGGTTGTCGTTCGAGCGGCAAAGATCGCCAGCGCCACAAACCAGACGGTCGCCAGCGAGAAAAACGCCACCGGTCCCGCCTCCGGGAACCGCACGATCCACGGCCAGGCCATCACCGCCATCGCCACCGCCATCGCGAAATGCAACCCGTGGGTCAGCGACGTGGTCCACGGTCGGCGTTCGCGGATGGCTAACCGGGCGGATTCAACGGCGCTCACCGCGAATAATCCGGTGACCATCCAACGAAGCAACAGGTCATGGATCATGTGGCTCAGCCGCTCCGATCGGTGAAAAGTCAGGGGAATCGATGGTTAAGCTCCTGCAACGGTCCGTCCTCGGCCGAAGCGGCGCAGCCGCAGCGAGTTGCTCACCACGCTGACCGAGGAGAATCCCATCGCCGCGCTGGCGATGATCGGGTTGAGCAACCCCAGTGCGGCCAGGGGGATGGCGGCGGCGTTGTAGCCGAACGCCCACCCGAGGTTTTGATGGATGGTGCGCAGGGTGCGCCGGGAGAGCTCGATCGCGCGCACCACACCGTCGAGCCGGCCGGACATCAGCGTGATGTCGGAGGCCTCGATGGCCACATCGGTGCCGGTGCCGATGGCGATCCCCAGATCGGCCTGCACTAGTGCGGGGGCGTCGTTGACGCCGTCGCCGACCATCGCCACCCTGCGGCCCTCGTCTTGCAGCCGGCGAATCTCGCGCACCTTGTCGGCCGGCAACACCTCGGCCAGCACCCGCTCGATGCCGACCTGCCCGGCGATCGCGGCCGCCGTGCGGGCGTTATCCCCGGTGATCATGGCGACCTGCAGCCCCAGGGCGTGCAGCCGGCGCACCACCTCGGCGGCCTCGTCTTTGATCGTGTCGGCCACCGCGAGCACCCCCACAACCCGCCCGTCAGCCCCGACGAACACCGCGGTGCGCTCCTGCTCTTCGAGCTCCTCGGCCGCCGCGGCCAGATGCTCGGGCAGCAGGCAACCGTGCTCCTCGACCAGGGGGCGCCGCCCGACACACACCGGCCGCCCGTCGACCTCGGCGCGCATCCCCAGCCCCGCGCGGTTGGCGAACCCCGTGGCGGCCGGGATCTGCAGCCCCCGCTCGCGGGCGGCCGCGACGATCGCCGCGCCGATGGGATGCTCCGAGCCCGACTCCACCGCCGCGGCCAGCCGCAGCACCCGATCCGCCTGGTGCCGGTCATCGGCGATCACATCGGTGAGCCGCATCCGCCCGCGGGTGAGGGTACCGGTCTTGTCGAACACCACGGTGTCGATCTTCTTCGACCCCTCCAGCACCTCGGCGCCCTTGATCAGGATGCCCAGGTCCGCTCCCCGGCCGGTGCCCACCATGATCGCCGTGGGGGTGGCCAAACCCAGCGCGCACGGGCAGGCGATGATCAGCACCGCGATCGCCGCACTCATCCCACCCACCGGGTTGGCGGCGACCAGCGCCCACTCGGCGAACGTCAACGCCGCGACGGCCCCGACGGCCGGCACGAACACCGCCGAGACCCGGTCGGCCAGCCGCTGCACCGGGGCCTTGCCGGCCTGGGCCTGCTCGACCAGGCGCACGATCTGCGCCAGCGCGGTGTCGGATCCGACGGCGGTGGCGCGCACGGTCAGCAGCCCATCGGTGTTGACCGTCGCCCCGGCAACGTGATCCCCCACCGCTTTATCCACCGGCACCGACTCGCCGGTCAGCATCGACTCGTCCACGGCGGCGTGCCCGTCGATGACCTCGCCGTCGACGGGGATCTTCTCCCCCGGGCGTACCACCACCACGTCCCCCACCCGGACCCGCTCGACGGGCACCAGGCGCTCCTGGCCGTCGACGAGCAGCCGGGCCTCCTTGGCGCCCATCTCCAGCAGCTTGCTGATCGCTTCTGACGCCTTGCTGTGGGCCCGGGCCTCGAAGTAGCGGCCCAGCGCCACGAACGCGATGATCAACGCCGCGGTGTCGAAAAACAGCGGCCCGCCAACGAAGAGCTCATAGGTGGAGTAGGTGAACGTGGTGAGCGTGGCCAGCGCGATCAGCGTATCCATATTTGCGGTCAGCGCCCGCGCCCGCTGCGCGGCCCCCTTGAGAAACGGCCAGCCGGCCACGAATTGCACCGGCACCGTCGCGGCGAACGCCGACCACGGCGCCCACGAGTAATCGCAGCAAAACATGGTCAAGACGAACACCAGCAGCCCCAGGGGCCAGGCCAGCCACACCCGCCATAACCAGGTCCGCTGTTTGCGCCGACTCTCCTCGCCCGGCGACGGTGGGCTCTCGGTGACCGGCTCGAGGTGATAGCCGAGACGATCCAGCGCCTCGGCCAGCCGGGTGATATCGGCCTCACCGGGCCGGTAATCGACGTGCGCGATGCCGGTGGCGAAGTTCACCTCGGCATCGGCCACCCCGGGCTGCTTGGCCAACGTCTTTTGCACGCGGGCCGCGCACGATCCGCAGGTCATGCCCTCCACCGCGAACTCGAGCTGCTGCGTCTGGGCACGATCGGCGGCCTTGGTAAGGCCCAGCGCTCCGGTCATGATGCCTCTTTTCTTCCCGAGAAACTGCGTCGCCACGCGTGCCGAGGCAGCACTCGAGATTGGCCCCTTCAGTCTATAATCACCCGCCTGACACAAGCTGAGAATTTGCGGTGAACGCGGACCTCTTGCGCCGGCGTCGACAGCTTCGCTCGACCCCGCCGGTGTGTGAACCCCCGCTAGTGTGAGCTAGCCGATGGTCAAGATGCGGGGTCCGTCCTCGGTTGCTGCGACGGTGTGTTCCCAGTGGGCGGCACGCGACCCGTCGACGGTAATGACCGTCCACCGGTCGTCGAGCACGACGGTTTTGCCGGATCCCAGCGTCAGCATGGGTTCGATCGCCAGGACCGAACCCGGGGCCAGCAGCGGACCGCGCCCCGGGGCTCCCTCATTGGGCACGAACGGCTCCATGTGCATGCGTCGTCCGATGCCATGGCCCCCGTAACCCTCAACGATGCCGAACCTGCGCTGATAGCGGGCCTCGGCGGCGTGCGTCCCCATTTCGATGGCGTGCGACACGTCGCTCAGCCGATTGCCGGGGGTCATCGCGGCGATCCCGGCCTCCAATGATTCCCGGGTCGCCCGGGACAGCGCATCGTCGTCCGCGCTGAGCGTCTCCACACCGAAGGTGACGGCGGCGTCACCATGCCAGCCGTCCAGGATTGCGCCGCAGTCGACGGACACCAGGTCACCGGGTGCCAGGATCTCCGCGGCGGAGGGGATGCCGTGCACCACCCGATCGTTGACCGACACGCAGATCGACGCCGGGTAGCCGTGGTACCCCAGAAATGACGGCGTGGCGCCGGCGTCGCGGATCACCGATTCGGCGATCTCATCCAGGCTCAGGGTTGACGTCCCGACGATTGCGGCGCCCTGCACCGCACGCAGCGCGGCGGCGACCACCGCACCGGCGGCGGCCATCGCGTCCAGTTCGCCCGCGCTGCGCTGCGGAACCACCTTGCGCTGGCGCAGTCCCGCCAGGGTGATCACCGCTATTTCCCTAACGCTCGCAGCGCCCGGGCGGATACCTCGTCGACGGCGCCGACACCGTCGACGGTCTTCAGCTGGCCGCAGTAGTACTCCAACAACGGCGCGGTTTCCTCACGGTAGACCTTCATCCGGTTCTCGATGACGTCCTCGGTGTCGTCGGGACGCCCCCGCCCGTTGAGCCGCTTGAGCAACTCCTCTTGTGAGACCCGCAACTCCAGCACCGCATCGATCTCCGCGCCTCGACGCTGCAGCATGTCATGCAACGCCTGGGCCTGCTCCAGGGAACGCGGGTAGCCATCCAGGACGAAGCCGGCCGCGGCGTCGGGCTGGTCGAGGCGGTCCTCGACCAGCGCGTTGGTCAGCTCGGAGGGCACCAGATCACCGGCATCCAGGTACCGCTTGGCCCGCAAACCCAGCTCGGTTCCGGCACGGATGTTGTGCCGGAATAGCTCCCCGGTAGAGATGTGCGGCACCCGGAGTTTCTCGGCCAATCTCTCGGCCTGTGTGCCCTTTCCCGCCCCGGGCGGCCCCAGCAGAATGACTCTCACTTCAAAAATCCTTCGTAGTTGCGTTGCATGAGTTGGCTTTCGATCTGTTTCACCGTGTCCAAGCCGACACCGATCATGATCAGAACCGCGGTACCGCCGAATGGCAGATTCTGCACCGTCCCGGTGTTGCCGATCTGCAGGAACAGGTTGGGCAGCACCGAGATCACCCCGAGATAGATCGAGCCCGGCAGCGTTATCCGGCTCAGCACGAAACGCAGATAGTCGGCGGTCGGACGGCCCGGCCGAATGCCGGGAATAAAGCCACCGAACTTTTTCATCTCGTCGGCACGCTCGTCGGGGTTGAACGTGACCGAGACGTAAAAGTAGGTGAAGAAGATGATGAGCCCGAAGTAGATAGCGATGTAGACCGAGTTACCGGGGTTGGATAGATAATTGGCGACGAATTTGTCCCACCAGCTGTTGCCCATACCGGCTCTGCCACTGCGGACCAGCTGGGTGATCAGTTGCGGGATGTAGATCAGCGAGGACGCGAAGATCACCGGGATAACACCGGCCTGGTTGACCTTCAGCGGCAGGTACGTCGAGGTGCCGCCGTACATGCGCCGGCCGACCATGCGCTTGGCGTACTGCACCGGGATGCGGCGCTGGCCCTGCTCCACGAACACCACACCGACGATGATGATCAATGCGGCCACGCACACCGCGGCAAATACCACCCCACCCCGGCTGTCCAGGATGGATTTGCCCTCCACCGGAATGCGGGCGGCAATGCCGACGAAGATCAGCAACGACATGCCGTTGCCGATGCCGCGCTCGGTGATCATCTCGCCCATCCACATCACCAGCGCCGCGCCGGCGGTCATCACCAGCACGATGACGACCAGGGTGAAAATGCTCTGGTCGGCGATGATGTCCAGGCTGCAACCCTGCAGCAGCCCGCCGTTAGCCGCCAGCGCGACAATGCTGGTGGCCTGCAAGATGGCCAGCGCGATCGCTAGGTAGCGGGTGTACTGGGTCATCTTGGCCTGACCGGACTGGCCTTCCTTGCGCAGCTCCTCAAACCGCGGGATGACCACCGTGAGCAGTTGCACGATGATGCTGGCGGTGATGTAGGGCATCACCCCGACCGCGAACACCGTCAGCTTCAGCAGCGCGCCGCCGGAGAACAGGTTAATCAACGAGTAGATCTGCCCGGCTTCGCCGCCGCTGACCTGCGCGATGCACTTCTGGACATTCGGGTAATTCACGCCCGGGGACGGCAGTGAGGCCCCAATCCGGTAGACGATGACGACACCCAGCGTGAACAGAATCTTTCGCCTCAGGTCGACTGTCCGCAGCGATGAGATGAAAGCCGAAAGCACTCTTCCTCCTGCGCGGCCGAACCCGGCCGCGGATTGCCAACCGGGCCGGCCGGCATTACACAATCCTGGTCACGCGCCAAGCACCCGCAGCTGGGAAGGGTCCGGGCACGCGTAGAACAGTCTATGAGACTAACAGCGCCAACAGCGGGTCGGTCGCGGCACCAGGCGTACGGTTCGCTGACGTGCCGCCACCGCCGATCACCGACACCGAGCCGGCGGTATGGGCCACATCACCGCGCTCACGAAGGCGAGCTTTCCCTGACGACGATGGCCACCACCGGGTCGCCCGCGATCGTCGGTGTGCTATTTCGCGAACTCTTCCCGCATCAGCCGCGCGAGCTGGTCCCGGTCGGCGACATCCAGTTTGGAACATGCGCGGTAGACATGGCCCTCGACCGTGCGGATCGACAACCTCAGGCGCTCGGCGATTTCCCGGTTCGATAGACCCGCGGCCACCAGCGTGGCGATCTCGCGCTCGCGGGAGGTGACCGGCAACGGATGGGCCGCGACTTTGATCGCCGGCGTCGCCGCTCCACCGCACGCAGCCGCCAGGCGCCGTGCGCGGGCCGCCGACGCCAGGCTTTCGCGTCGCCGACCCGCGCGATCGTGCAGCGATGCGGCCTGCGCGGCCGAGTCTGCGGCCGAAAGGAGCGCGCCCGCGTCTTCGAATTGCGCGCTCACGGCATCGAGAGCCGGGCCGTCGGCGGCGGCGACGGCGACGGCGTGGCGGGCGTAGAGCGTCACCATCGATCCCTCAACCCGCTCGGCAAGTGCGGTCAGCCGGCCCGCGACATCGCGGTCGCCGAACCGCGCCGCATGGTGCAGCGCCTCGGCTTCCACGGCGTACTGACCCGCCTGGTGTGCGAGGTCAGCTGCAGCCAAGGCTAATTCGTCCGCGCGCCGCTCCAGCCCGGTTGCCGCGGCGTGCCACGATTTAGCGATCATCAGCTGCGGGTCGTGAATCGCCATGTGCTGTCGCCCGCTGTGCTCCTCGGCGTCGGCGAGCACCCGCTGCGCCTCATCGGAGCGGCCCAGCGCCGCATAGGCCTTCGCCAGCAGTGCACGTGCCGGCAGCCGCCATGGCATGGCGACCTCGGCAGCCTGCGCCGCAACCGCCTGCTCCAGAGCCGAGACGGCCTCTGGGAGCCTGCCACGGCAGACCGCGATGAGCCCGGCCATGGTCTTGGCGATAGCCCACGCCAGCCGCTGGCCCATCGAGGAGAACTCGGCGTAGTCGGCCGCGCGGCGATCGGCCAGATCCAGTTCGCCGATGGCGGTGAGCGCAAGCACGTCGCAATAGCGCACCATGACCCGGATCATGCCGTCGGTGGCCTTGCGCCCAACACGGCACCTGGCGGCGATCGGTTCGAAATCGCCGCCCCGGCCGGCAACGGGCATGCCCAGGCCCGCCGCAAACGCGGCCCAATCAATGGCCTGTTTCGGGGCATGCGGGTCGGCCAACACGCGCTCGGCTTCGGCGATTCCCTCGGCAATCCTGTTCTCGTGCACGGCGATCGAGGATCCGGTGGCGTCGACGATAAGCTTCAGGCTCGGGTGCTGCACACGTCGGCGCAACAATGCCAAGACCTGATGGGCGCGTTCGACGTCGCCCATCGCCCAGAACAGGATCGAAAGGTGGGGAATGCCCCACTGGACCAACTGCAGCTCGTCGAGCGTCTCGGGGTCAAACCGCGCGAGGATCTCGTCCGCCTGCACCGGATGGCCCTGCCACAACAGCGCGCGCGAGAGCAGCTCGGCTTCGCGCACACCACCGCCACGCTCGAACGCCGCACGCGCGATCCGTTCCCCCAGCGGAAGATTCGACAGAAACATCGCGTCCTTGGCCGCGGCGACGAGCAGATCGGCGTCGGCGGATTCGTCGCTATCGATAAGTAACTCGGCGATTCGGATCCGGCTGGCAACCGAGTCCGGCTCGCGGTTACGTAGAACCCGGACGATACGTCCTCTGAGCTTTCGCGCCGACGCCGTGCCAACACTGCGCCGGACCACCTCGCCAACCAGCGGATGGCCGAATCGGACGTTGATCTGGGGGCCGTCGCTGGTGATCCGGATCAAGCCCCGCGCCTCCGCCGCGTCCACGGCGTCCTCACCGCCCAATTCGACCAGCGCGTCGATAGCGAGCGGCTCGCACAGCGCCAGCAGCTTCAATGCGTTCACCACGTCACTGCCGGCATCGTCGAGACGGCTTTGCAGCAAAGCCGCCAAGCCGGACGGGACGACCGCCTGTCCGCGGAGCTGCCATACCTCGTCCACCCGGGTTAATGTCCCGGCGTCGAGCGAGCCCTCGACAAGATGGCGCAGAAACAGCGGATTCCCGCCCGATGACTCCCACATGATGTCGGCGCTTAGGCCCTCAAGCGTCCCACCGAGCACCGATTCGACCAGTGCGATGGTCTGCTCTTTCGTGAACGGCCGCAAATCCAACCGCCGCAGGTGGCCGTCCTTCCATAGTGCGGTGACGGCGTCGGGCACCGGTTCGCCACTGCGGATGATCGCGAGGATGCGGCCGGCCCGATCGATGGCGATCTGGTGCAGCAATGTCGCCGACAATGGGTCCAGCAACTGCGCATCGTCGACGCCGATGACGGTGTCCGGCCGGTCGACAAGGCATTTCCGCGCCGCGGCCAGCAGCGCGATCGGGTCGCGCGACGGTGACAGGCTCACTAAGTGGGCCATGGCTCCCAGCGGGATGGTGCGCGAGGACTCGGTGCACGCCATCCAGCGCACCTGCGAACGCAGCGAGGCGGTGACGGTTCGGGCCAGGGTGGTCTTACCGACTCCGGCGGCCCCGACCAAGACCGCGCCGCCGCTGTCCGGTCCGATGCATGCGGATCGAATCGCGTCGAATTCCGCCGTGCGGTCAATTAACTGCCACCGACGCACCATAGCGGGAGTGTAACCGGGAGCCGCCGTCGACGACGGCTGTTTAGCTACCCTGGCGTGCGGCTTCTCCCGGCGTACCGAGTGGCTTCCCAATGGCTTTAAATGGCTTTAACAAGCCCATCGAAGCGTTGTCATCCGGGTGGATCGGCCCGCGAACATCGGCTGACGCGTTTGCCGACGGATCAGGTGATGCCCCCGAGGCAACCGTTAGCGGCACCGGCTTCAACGGTTAAACGCGCCGCGCGGTGTGGGCCCACGACGCGAGAAAGTCAATCCTCGAAATGGCGCTCATAGTCGCACCGCTCAAGCCACGACTGCAGGTTGTGAATTCCCGCGATGACCATCACCAACAGCACGGCCCAGCCGAGGGCAATCAGGAGGGTCATAGTCTGTCCATTTCGCGTGCCATGCGGGCGTCCTCGTAAAATTCGCCACGCCCGGGGTAGTACCGTGGACGGGCGCGCGAGCCATCCGTTGAGGGGGCGAACCGTCGCCGCGCGATGGCGACCAACCGGCGAACGACGTTCTCGCGGTGCACCCCCGACGCGGCTGCGGTGCTGAAAACCACCTGCTGTTCGCTGAGAAGGACCTCGGTGGACGACACCCCACCCAGGGATGCGCCCGGGGGTGGGAGCGCGGTCTTATCGACGGTAGCGGCTGTGGAGGCAGGTGGCGCTGCGGAATCCAACATGTCATTCGTCTCCTCTCGGGATGGCGTCCCGCTGTGATCGGGCTCGTCGACCGGTCGAACCGGCCGTAGTGCAAGCACCGTAGGCTCGACGAGCGCCGACCGGCACGCGTAGCGCGCTACCTGTTTTTGCGCTCACCACCGCTCGGCGACGCAGGTGGAAGGAGATGCGAATCGAACCCCGGCGCGCAGGTTCGGCGGCGGACTCGCGGGGTTGAATGGTTAGCGAGTTGCCTCGCGGAGTCGCCGGCGAATACCGATGCCGACGCGGCACCGCGCGCCATAATATCGGGGTGCCGAAACAGCCCACGCTGGCTCCGCTGACCCACGCCCACTCGGTCGACGAGGTCATCAATTCGATCGACACGATTATTTCCTGGTCGATAGCCAATTCCAGCCGGGTGGGTTATTTCGCCGCGCTGTACAAGCGGATCACCCTAGCCGTGCGGAAGGCAATTGCCGACAACGAGTTCCAGGACTGCGCGCGGATGGCAGAGTTCGACTTCAGATTCGCCAACCGCTACTTCGATGCGCTCAACGGGCATTTCCACCCACAGCTGGGCCCGCCCACGAAGACGTGGCAGCTCTCGTTGCGGCAGGCAAGCGACGGGAAGCCGATAATCGTGCAACACCTGCTCGGCGCGTGCAACGCGCACATCGCCGTGGATCTGGGAATCACCGCACACGAGATCGCGGCGGGAAACCTCGCCGGGCTGCATGAGGACTTCAATAAGATCAACGACGTCCTTGCCAGCGAGACCAGCACCGTGATCGACAGCATCGACACGGTGTCGCCGGTGCTGGCTGACGTGCACGCCGTGCTAAAGCAGCAGGAAATCGACTTGATCGACGGCTCGCTGAAAATTTTGCGTGACCGCGCGTGGCAGTTCGCAGCGGACCTCTCGGATGCCTCTGACGACGCCGACATAGTCCGCGAGCACGACCTCGAGATGGCGATGGTCGGCGAAATGATCTATCACCCGGGAATTCCCATGGCAGCGATTTTCGACGCTGTCGCCAAGGGAGAGCAGCGCGACATCGCCGAGAACATCCGGGTGCTCGACGAAATCGCGTCGGCCCCGCATCGGCCCGTCGGGTGCCCGTGGCGTTGCGGGTTTCTGCGGTCCGCATGCCGCGAGTTGCGGGGATTGGCATCGGCGGCACTTGAACCCGCCCTTGCCGTGATCGGGATCGGCAGCACAAGCGGAAGGACAAGCCACAGATGACCGACTCGGGCCGGCAACCGAGCCCCGCCTACGTCCGATACAGCCCGAAACTGGAGCGGCCCGGCGCACACGAAGAGGAAACCATCCAAAAGATCATCGAGATTCTGCACCGCAACAACGAGTGGACCTTCAAAAAGTTCAAACACGGGATGCGGGACGCGCACGCCAAAAGCCACGCGGTCCTGGAGGGAGAACTGGTGGTCGAGCCCGGCCTCCCGGCGCACCTGCGTCAAGGGCTGTTCGCGACGCCCGCGACATACCCGGTCATTGCGCGGATCTCCAGCACGCAGCCCACGCTGCACAGCGACCAGATCCGCGGTGTTCGAGCCATCGCGATCAAGGTCCTCGGTGTGCCCGGGCCCCGGGCCCAGGATGACGGCTTCACCACGCAGGACTTCGTGATGGTCGACAGCCCGGAGTTCCCGTTCGCCAACGCCCGTGATTACCTCTGGGTGGGGATGCCGATCGCCTATGTGCTGACGCGAATGCCCGACTGGGCGCTGAAGCTCCTCACCGAAGCCCTGGCCACACTGGTAGGCGTGACGGAAGCGGTGTCTCCGGTGCCGTCCCGCCTCGTCCCGATCCCGTACTTCGGCAAAGCGGTCAAACTCGTGAAGCTGTTCACCACACCCAACTACCACGTCCTGGGTCTCACGTTCAATACGGCCTCGGCGCTGCGATACGGAACCTACGTCGCCAAGATCAGCGTCCGGCCGCTGTCGGAGTCGGTCACCCGATTGCAAGGAAAACGCATACCCCCCGGCTCCGGAGATGACGCCCATCGAATCCTGATCGCCGATTTTTTCCGCAGCCACGACGCAGAGTATGAGGTGTGTGCCCAACTGTGCACGGACGCTGACGCGATCGAGGACGCCACCCGGGAGTGGTCGACATCGCCTCCACCGCAACGAGTTGCAAAACTCATCTTCCGTCGACAGAACTCCGACTGCTACTGCCGTCGGGTGTACGCCGACGACCTGTTGTCCTTCAACTCATGGCGCACCCTGGAGGCACACCGCCCCCTCGGGTCAATCAACCGCCTGAAGGCCAAGGTGTATCCGGCGTCCAGCGGCTTCCGCCACGATAAGAACAACGCGCCGCAAATCGAACCGTCAAACATCAGTGAGCTGCCGTCCTGTTCCTCTTGCCGGTAGAGCCCACCCCGCCAACGGGTATGACACCATCACCACCGCAACCACGCCCGGCCGGGACGGGTCGCGGCAGGTCTCGCCACCGACCGCTGCGGGTCGGTGGCAGCCACGCCGCGTGCGGGGAGACGCCGAGAAGCGCTCGGCGGCGAAAGCTCGTTATACTGGCTAAGTAAGAGCGTGGGGTGAAGGGATGGCTCTATGGCGCGCACCGGCACGGGAACAACGGGACGATCCGAGGGCGACAGCTGGGATCTGGCGACCAGCGTCGGCACGACCGCCACGATGGTCGCGGTCTCGCGGGCGCTGGCCTCGCAGGGACCCGAGCCGCTGCTCGATGATCCGCTGGCCGACCCGCTGGTGCGAGCGGTGGGGCTGGAGCCCTTCGTGCGGATGATCGACGGCGAGATCGTGATCGAGGACGACGTATTCCTGCGTCCGCAGACGATGAAGGAGCGGATCACCGTCCGCACCAGGTATTTCGACGAGTTTTTCACCACAGCCACCGACGCGGGGGTGCGCCAGGCCGTGATCCTGGCTTCGGGTCTGGACACCCGGGCCTACCGGCTGCGGTGGCCGGCGGGCACCGTGGTCTACGAGATCGACCAGCCGCAGGTCATCGACTTTAAGACGCGCACCCTGGACGGCCTGGGTGCTAGCCCGGCCGCGGATCGGCGTGCGATCGGTGTCGATCTGCGCAACGACTGGCCGGCCATGTTGCGGCGGCACGGTTTCGATGCGCACCGGCCGACGGCGTGGAGCGCCGAGGGGCTGCTGCCGTACCTGCCGCCCGACGCCCAGGATCGGCTGTTCGACAACATCACTGCGCTCAGCGCGCCGGGCAGCTGGGTAGCCACCGAATATCTGCCGAATCCCGATGCCTTCTTCGAGCAGCGAGCGCCGCGACTCACCGAGCGATGGCGTCGCCTGGGCCTGGACCTGGATATGGCAGAGCTCGTCTATCGCGGTGAACGCCGCAGCGTCATCGACTACCTTGTCACCCTGGGCTGGCAGGTGACCGCGCACTCTGCCAGAGAGCTGTATGCACGCAACGGTTTTCAGTTCCCTGACGACGAAACGATGAGCGTCTTCGGCGAAATGAGCTACGTCACCGCAAAACTACCGGAAGCGTGACTCTCCCAGCCACAGCACACCGGTCCCGCTCAGCGCCTGCTCGACGTAACCGATGATCCCGGCGAGCACCCGGACCAGCGCACCGGCCGCATCGGGCAGTGACACCGTAGCCGGCCGTGAAGACGGGCGTTGCCGGATGAACTCCCACAGCGAGGGACTCGGGTAGCTGACGATGCGGACCTCGGCGTCTTCGTCCAGGCCGGCAAGAATCTTGGCGCGCCGCACCGCCGTTTGCAATCCGCCCAACTCGTCGACCAGACCCCGCTCGAAAGCATCTGCGCCGGTCCAGATCCGGCCCTGCGCAACTGCTTCCACCTCCTCGATGCTCAGGTGGCGACCCTCCGCGACCCGCTGCACGAAGTCGTGGTAGCACAGATCGATTTCGGCCTCGACCCGGGCCTGCTGTTCGGGCGTGAAGGGCGCGTTGATCGACCAGGCATCCGCGTTGGCGTTGGTGCGTATCCCGTCGGACCCGATGCCCAGCCGGTCTTTGAGTTCCCGCGCCACCAGCTTGCCGGCCATCGCACCGATCGAACCGGTGATGGTGCCCGGGTTGGCGACGATAGCGTCGGCGCCCATCGCGACGTAGTAGCCGCCCGAGGCCGCGACGCCACCCATCGACGCCACGACCGGCTTGCCGCGATCACGGGCCTTTCTCACCGCCCGCCAGATGGTTTCCGAGGCGGTGAGGGTGCCGCCGCGGCTGTCGACGCGCAGCACGATCGCCGACACCGAGTCGTCTGCGGCCGCGTCGCGCAGCGCCGCCGCGATCGTGTCACCGCCGGCGGTGGCGGGACCGAACGGCAGCATCGTCGAGCCGCCGCGTCCATTGACGATCAGCCCGGCCACGGTGACCACGGCGATCTTCGGTTTGGGTTTGCGCCCCGGTACCCGCGCCAGCGGTACCGGGGGTCTCGACCCGCTCGCCCGGGCGTAGCGCGTCAGATACAGCCGCGGCGGCGCGTTCCGGTCCATGTCGGCATCTCCGGTCTCTGGTGAAATGCCCTTCGCGCCAACAAGTTCTGCTATTCGGGCATACGCTTGGTCGCGGAATCCGATCCGGTCGACCAAGCCGGAAGCCACGGCCTCGTCACGCAGCAGCGGTGCCCGGTCGGCGAGCCGGTCGATCACGTCGGGCGCGATCTTGCGGGATTCGGAGATCGCCTGCCATACCTGGGCGTGCAGGCTTTCCAGCAACCTCGTGTCGGCTTCGCGGTGCGCGTCGGTGTAGCGATCCTGGGTGAATCGGTTTGCCGCCGACTTGTACTCGCCTCGCATGACGAGCTGGGCTTCGATGCCCGCTTTGCTGAGTGCGTTACGCAAAAACACGGCGTGGGTGGCAAAACCGACCAGGCCAACGGTTCCCGACGGCTGCATCCAAATCTCGCCGAACGCCGACGCCAGGTAGTACGACAGCGTTCCCGGGTAGGTTTCGGCCCAGGCCAGCGACGGCTTCACTGCGGTAAACGCGGTGATCGCGTCGCGCAGCTCCTGAACGGGCCCCACCCGCTCCGCCGCAAGCTGCACGCGCGCGATCAACCCGGCGACGCGCCGATCCTCGGCGGCGCGGTGGATCGCGGCCACGGTGTCGCGGAGCACCAACGGCCGGCCACCACCGGTGATGATCGCAACCGGGTCGAAGCCGGCGGTCTCCGGCGGCGCAGACCGCAAATCCAGTTCCAGCACGCTGCCGTTGGGCACACCGTGATGGCGGGCGGCATCGACGCGGCGAGCCAGGGCCCGCATCTCGCCGATGCCGGGAAGATCAGGCGGCAAGGCGAACATGCGTCGAGCCTACCGGCGCTGCGGGTTGTTGCCGGGTGAGCGTGTGGCCCCGATCGCCGCCGCGGTAGCGCGGATTGCCGCTTATAGTTCGGTGGCCGATCCGCCGGCGGCGGTGATCTTCTCCCGAGCGCTGCCGCTGAACTTGTGCGCGGTCACGTCGATTTTGGCGGTCAGCTTGCCGTCGCCGAGCACCTTGACCAACGAATTCTTGCGCACCAAACCCTTGGCCACCAGGTCGTCGACACCGATCGACCCGCCGGCAGGAAACAATCGGTTGATGTCACCGACGTTGACGATCTCGTATTCGATGCGAAACCGGTTGCGAAACCCCTTCAATTTGGGCAGCCGCATATGGATGGGCATCTGACCGCCCTCGAAAGTCACCGGCACCTTCTTGCGGGCTTTGGTCCCTTTGGTGCCCCGACCGGCGGTCTTGCCCTTGGAGCCCTCACCGCGACCCACACGGGTGCGTTTGGTTTTCGAGCCGCGCGCCGGGCGAAGATCGTGGAGCTTGATCGTCACTTTTCACCTCCGCTGGGCGTGTCGACGGGTTCCACCCGGACCAGATGACGCACGACCGCGATCAGCCCACGGGTCTGGGCGTTGTCCTCACGAATCACCGAATGGCGAATCCGCCGCAGGCCCAGCGTGCGCAGGCTCTCACGCTGCTTCCAGCGGGCCCCGATCGTGCTGCGCACCTGGGTGATCTTCAGCTCAGCCATGATATCCCGCTCCCTCACGCGCAGCGGTCGTCGCCAGCACCCCACTTTCCCGGCGCGCCTTGAGCATCGCCGCCGGAGCGACATCCTCGATCGGCAACCCCCGCCGCGCCGCCACCTCCTCGGGGCGCTGCAGCTGATGGAGCGCGGCCACCGTGGCGTGCACGACGTTGATTGCGTTGTCACTGCCCAGCGATTTAGCCAAAATGTCTCGCACCCCGGCGCATTCCAGCACAGCGCGGGCGGCGCCCCCGGCGATCACGCCGGTGCCGGGGCTGGCCGGGCGCAACAGCACCACTCCAGCGGCCGCCTCACCCTGCACCGGATGGGTGATGGTGCCGCCCAGCAGCGGCACCCGGAAGAAGTTTTTGCGTGCCTCCTCGACCCCTTTGGCGATCGCGGCCGGAACCTCTTTGGCCTTGCCGTAGCCGACCCCGACCAGGCCGTTGCCGTCACCCACGATGACCAGAGCGGTGAAGCTGAACCGCCGACCACCCTTGACCACCTTGGATACGCGGTTGATCGCGACGACACGCTCCAGGTAGTTGGTCTTCTCGCCGTCGCGGGTCCGGCTGCCCTCCCGACGGCTTCGGCTTTCCCGCGTGTCCCGGCCCTCGGCGCGGCTGTCAGCAACGCCTACGGCCGCCCCGGCCGGTTGCTCCGCCATTATGCGGTCCTTCCCGTCGTATTCGACAGCTCGATGAGCGCGCCCGTCATCAGAACTTCAACCCGCTGGCCCGTGCGGCGTCGGCAAGTGCCGCGATCCGCCCCCCGTAGGTATACCCGCCGCGGTCGAACACCACGGTGTCGATTCCCGCGGCCTTGGCCCGCTCGGCGATCAACTGCCCCACCCGCACGCTGCGGGCCTTCTTGTCGCCCTGTACCGCCCGCACGTCGGCTTCGATCGAGGAGGCAGCGGCCAGGGTAGTGCCGTTGACATCGTTGACCAATTGCACGTGGATGTGCCGTGCCGAGCGGTGCACCACCAGCCGGGGACGCTCCGGCGTGCCCGAGATCTTTTTGCGGATCCGGGCGTGCCTGCGCAGCCGTGCGGCCCTGCGCACCGCGGAAATGCTCTGCCCGGCCGGTTTACGCGATGCGATATCCGATTGTGCTGCGGCCATCACTACTTACCTACTTACCTGTCTTTCCAACCTTGCGGCGAACCTGCTCACCCTCGTAGCGCACACCCTTGCCCTTATACGGGTCGGGACGGCGCAGCCGACGGATGTTCGCCGCGACCTGGCCCACCTTCTGCTTGTCGATTCCGGAGATCGAGAACTTCGTGGGCGACTCGACCGCGAACGTGATGCCTTCGGGCGCTTCGACGACCACCGGATGGCTATAGCCCAGCGCAAACTCCAGATTGGAGCCCTTGAGTTGTACCCGGTAACCGACACCGAAGATCTCCATCTTGGTGGTGTAGCCCTGCGTGACCCCGGTGACCAGGTTGGACACCAGGGTGCGCGACAACCCGTGCAGTGAGCGGCTGCGCCGCTCATCATCGGGGCGGCTCACCACGATAGCGCCCTCGTCGTTCCGGGACACCGTGATCGGCTCGGCGACCCTCAGTTCCAGCGCGCCCTTGGGACCTTTCACCGACACGTGCCGACCGTTAATCGTCACATCGACTCCGGCGGGAACCGGAATCGGTTGCTTACCAATACGTGACATCCCTCGGTCCCCTCACCACACGTACGCGATTACTTCGCCGCCCACACCCTGCCGGGCCGCCTGCCGGTCGGTCAGCAGACCCGACGACGTTGAGATGATCGCCACCCCCAGACCACCGAGCACCCGCGGCAGCTTGCTGGACTTCGCGTATACCCGCAAGCCCGGCTTGGATACCCGGCGCAGTCCGGCCAGGCTGCGTTCCCGGTTCGGACCGTATTTGAGCTGGATGACCAACGTCTTTCCCACCCGGGCGTCCTCGACGCGGTAACCGCTGATATAGCCCTCGTTCTTGAGGATCTCGGCGATATTGACCTTGAGCTTGGAGTGTGGCAGCCGGACTTCGTCGTGGTATGCCGAATTGGCGTTGCGCAGACGGGTCAGGAAGTCTGCGATCGGGTCAGTCATCGTCATAATCGGCGCCGCTCCTCCTCATCGCTGCGCTCTGCATCGTCATCGGCGCGGGTCGTAAGCGCCGGTTCACCTTCCTTTCGCTCACCAACTGCTCTTTCGCACCCCGGGCAGCTCACCGGCGTGCGCCATCTCGCGCAGGCAGATCCGGCACAACCCAAACTTGCGGTAGACCGCACGGGGTCGGCCACACTTGCTGCAGCGAGTGTAGGCGCGCACGGAGAACCTCGGCTTGCGCCGGGCTTTGATTATCAGTGCCTTTTTCGCCATCTGCTCAATTCTCCTTAAACGGGAAACCGAGAGCCCGCAACAGCGCCCGTCCTTCGTCGTCTGTTGTCGCCGAGGTGACCACGCTGATGTTCATGCCGCGCGGCCGGTCGATCTTGTCCACGTCGATTTCATGGAACACCGACTGCTCGGCCAGCCCCAGCGTGTAGTTACCGGCCCCATCGAACTGCTTGGGCGAAAGCCCGCGAAAGTCACGAATACGCGGCAGCGCGATCGAGGTGAGCCGGTCGAGGAATTCCCACATTCGGTCGCCCCGCAGCGTCGCCCGGACGCCGATCGGCATGCCCTGGCGCAACTTGAACTGGGCGATCGACTTGCGGGCCCGGCGGATTTCTGGACGCTGGCCGGTGATCATCGCGACATCGTTGACCGCCGCGTTGATCAGTTTGGCGTCGCGGGCCGCCTCGCCGACACCCATGTTGACGACGACCTTCACCACGGTCGGGATTTGCATGACGTTGGCGTAGCCGAATTGCTTCTGCAGCAAGCCTCGGATTTCCTCGCGGTAGCGCACCTTCAGCCGCGGCTGAACCTTGGCCGGTGTGTCAGTGGTGGTCATCGCTTAAATGTCCTTGCCGTTGCGCTTGGAGACACGGACCTTCTTGCCGGTCTCCTCATCGATGCGATAGCCGACTCGGGTGGGTTTTCCGTCGGAGTCGACCACCATCACGTTGGAGACGTGGATCGGGGCTTCCTGGGTGACGATCCCACCGGTTCGAGCACCACGCTGGGTGGCCGAGACCGGCGTGTGCTTCTTGATCCGGTTGACGCCCTCGACGAGCACCTTGTTGCGGGCCGGATAGGCTTGCAGCACCTTGCCTTTGGCGCCCTTGTCCTTCCCCGAGATGACCAGCACGGTGTCACCCTTGTGAACCTTCATCTACAACACCTCCGGGGCCAGCGAGATGATCTTCATGAAGCGCTTGTCCCGCAGTTCGCGACCGACCGGCCCGAAGATCCGGGTCCCGCGCGGATCGTTGTCCGGTTTGATGATCACCGCCGCGTTCTCGTCGAACTTGATGTAGCTGCCGTCGGGGCGGCGCCGTTCCTTGGCCGTGCGCACCACCACGGCCTTCACCACGTCGCCACGCTTGACGCTGCCGCCGGGGATCGCGTCCTTGACCGTCGCCACGATGACGTCGCCGATGCCGGCGTAGCGGCGCCCCGACCCGCCCAGCACACGGATGCACAGGATCTCCTTGGCGCCGGTGTTATCGGCCACCTTCAGCCGCGATTCCTGCTGAATCACCAGATCTCCTCAATCCTGTCCCGGCTGTCCCGGCGGCTCGGCGCAACCTGCCCGTCGGGCGACCGGGTTGAACGTGTGCACGCCCATGCGTGCCGTCCCGGCGGGGAACTCCCGCCAGAGACCTGGCGTGCGTGGTCTTTGCTGCCGAAGGGCACGCAGGGCCGCCAACAGCGTCGGCCAAGGTCTGCCCACGGCAACCCCTAGAGTCTAGGTGACGACCCGCCCGCAGCCAAATCCCTCGACCGCCTCATCCGGCACTTGACTGATGACGACTGAGTACTTTACATGTTGAGAACATGTCCGCTATGTTTACAGCATGCCGACAATGGTGCAGATCCGAAACGTGCCCGACGAACTGGTTCGCGAGTTGAAGGCCCGGGCAGCGGCGCGCCGGATGAGCCTGAGCGATTTCCTGCTTGCCCGACTGGAGGAAATCGCTGCAGAGCCGGCCCTCGACGACGTTCTTGACCGCCTCGCGGCGTTGCCGCGCCGGGACCTCGGCGTGGCCGCAGCTGAACTGGTTGACGAAGCTCGGTCCGAGTGATCGTGCTGGACGCCTCGGCGGCTGTCGAGCTGCTCCTCGCGACGCGGCCTGGGGCGGCGGTGGCCCGGCGATTGCGGGGTGAGACGGTGCATACCCCCGCCCACTTCGACGTCGAGGTGATCGGTGCTATCCGTCGAGCGGTAATGCGCCAGCTGATCAGTGATCACGAAGGGCTCGTCGCGGTTGCCGACTTCCAGCTCCTATCGCTCCGTCGTTGGCCGACGAAGGCTTTCATCCGGCGCGCCTTCCAACTGCGAAGCACCCATACCGTCGCCGATGGTGTGTACGTCGCCCTCGCCGAGGGTCTCGCTGCGCCGCTAATAACGTGCGACGGGCGACTTGCTCAATCCCCCGGCCATGAGGCAGAGATCGAACTGATCGCCTAGCCCGGCCATCGCTTCGGTGCTTGCGTGGCGCTAGCGATCCACCACGCACCGAAAACCGATGTGGGTGGTGGCGGTGTCTTGGGACTGTGGTGAACGCGCCGCCGGCCGATAGCGGTGGCAGTACTCGGGCGCGCACAGGTGCGAACCCCCTTTGAGCGTCTGGCTGATCGTGGGGTCGGCGGGACCCGACGGTGCACAGCACGGCTTGGGCGGCTGAGTGAGCCGGTGATGCGCGGAAAACTCGGTGGTCGTCCACTCCCAGACATTGCCGATCATGTCCAGCAGGTCGAAACCGTTGGGTGGAAACGTGCCCACCGGAGAGGTGCCCACCCAACCGAGAGCCCCGTCGTTGCGGTACGGGAACCTGCCCTGCCAGGTATTGGCCATCAACCGCCCGCCCGGCTTCTCCTCGTCGCCCCAGGCGTAGGTCGTGATGGTTCCGCCGCGGGCCGCATACTCCCACTCGGCCTCGGTGGGCAGCCGTCGCCCGGCCCAGCGCGCATATGCCGCGGCATCCGGGTAGGCGACCTGCACGACGGGGTGATCGGCCTTGCCGGCGATATCGCTGTCAGGCCCGAACGGGTGCCGCCACGATGCACCCGGTGCCCAGTGCCACCACTGGCGCCAGTCGCACAGATCCACCGGGCCGGGCGTCGGGCGGAACACCATCGCGCCCGGCCGTAGGTCCGCAAGGTCCGCCTCCGGGTAGAGCGCGGGATCGATCGGTTGCTCAGCGACCGTCACATAGCCTGTCGCGGCGACGAATTCGGCGAACTGCGCGTTGGTCACCGGATGGCGCTCCACCGCGAACGCGCCCACGGTCACGGTGTGGATCGGCGCCTCTTCCGGGTAGAAACCGGTCGAGCCCATGCGAAACGATCCACCCGGCAGGTCGACCAACTCGGTGAGCATCGCTTCAGGGTATGACGATGGCGAACTCTTGCATCAACGCGGCTTTGGCTGCGTCGAATCCGGGCGCACCGGCCGGCCCTTCCAGGTGAATGGTGACCAAATACGTCTTGGTGTTGGTCCAGATGTCGGTGATCCGGTCGGCGAAAGCAATGTCACCGCTCGGCCCGGGGAATGTTCCGGTCAGCTTCTGGCTGCTGTATCCGCAAAATTGGGCCGCAGCAACGTCGACCTGGGCGTGCGGATGCGCTCCGCGCAGCGAGGCGGCGTAGTCGGAGAACGCCGCGGCCGGATCGAGGGTCGTCGCGGCGATGGTGACCTTCCCGGTCATGTCGTCGGGCCCACTCAGGGTCAGCGCCACGTCGCCGTCCCCTGGTGATGAGGTCCAGCCGTCCGGCACCGCCACGGTGATCCGCGGCGCGGCGGGATCGGAAACCGTAGCGACGGTGGTGGTGCCGATGCCGCTTGGCTGCGGAAAGCATGCGAACGCATTCGGCGGAATGTGCTCCGGCAATGTCGTCTCGACCCCGGGTACCGCAGTCTGCGTTGTGGGCGTTGTCGTCGTGGCCGGGAGCGAGGTTCCACCCGCCCGAACAGCGGTGCCTGCGCTGATCTTCTCGCACGCACCCAGGAGAAACGCCGTCGCACATGCCGCGACGGGCACGGCATATAGCGGCCTCAGCGGCGTTTCAGTCGCGCGAAAAAACAAGCTCCAGCTGCCTTTCCAGATCCACATAAGGTGTGCCCGAGAGGTCGACGATGACCTGTGTGATAGCGCCGCCGGTGAACGTGAACGGCGCTTGATAGCGGCCGGACACGCCCGAACCGCTGTCGCGCCCGACGGTGGTGGTGACGCCGGCCAACCCGAAGGTGCCCGGCTGGGTCTTCATGTCCGGCAACGTGGCAACCGGGGTGTGGTCGATGTAGAGGGTGGCTTCACCCAGCGGGGTGTGGCTGTTTTCCACCGTGCCGGTCCGGGTGTAGCGGACTCCGAGGAGGTGCCTACCCGGCGGCACCGCAGCGGGGGAGGAGATCAGCTGCTCCTGCTCGCCGAGGAAGTTGTAGACGTAGTGCAGCCGCCCGTCCTGGATGAACAGCACGTGGCCGCCGTGACGGCCGCCCTGCTTAAACAGCACACCGCCAGCGTCGGCGGTGTCGATGGTCACGTCGGCCAGCACCGAAAACGAGCGGCCGCGTATCTCGGCGCCGGCGCCCATGCCCACGCCGGCGGTGTCGGGGTAGTAGGTGTAGCTGGACCGTTCGCCTCCCAGATAGGGCCGCCATCGCGACATCGTTTCCAGCAGCGTCAAATCCGCCAGCGGTAGCCCGTTGTACTTGGCGGCTTCGGAAAACCACAACGCCTTGAGTTCCTCGAGCTTGTCGGGCCGCTGCGCGGCCAGATCATGACACTGACTGCGATCGGCGGCGATGTGAAAGAGCTCCCAGCGGTCGGCGTCGAAATGCGACCAGCCCGCCGGGATGGCGGCGTGCACGGTGTTGGCGAACCAGCCGTTGTGCCAGATCCCCCGGGTGCCCAGCATGGTGTAAAACTGGGTGTCCTTGCCGGTGTCGGCGTTTGGATGAGAAAGCGCCGCTTTGAAGCTCACCCCGTCCAGCGGTTTCTGCGGGATTCCTTTCACCGCCTGCGGGGCGGTGATTCCCAGCAGGTCGTAGACGGTCGGGGTGATATCACAGACATGGACGTAGTTGTCACGGACCTCGCCGTGCGCGGAGATCCCGTTGGGCCAGCTGATGATCGCCGCATCGGCGATGCCACCCTCATGGGAGGCGTAGCGTTTGAACAACTTATAGGGGGTGTTGAAGGCCATCGCCCACCCGATCGGGTAATGGTTGTAGGTCTGCGGGCTGCCCAGGCGGTCGAGAAACTTCAGGCTCTCCTCGACGGTGTCGATGTAGCCGTTGAAGAACTTCGCCTCATTCACCGATCCGTTGGGCCCGCCTTCACCGCTGGCGCCGTTATCGGAGATCACCACGATCAACGTGTTGTCCAGCTGACCGGATTCCTCGAGATAGTCCAGGATCCGCCCGATCTGGGCATCGGTGTAGCTGAGGAAACCCGCGAACACCTCGGCCATGCGGCAAAACAGCTTCTTCTCCTCGGCGTTCAGGGTCGCCCATGGCCGCACCGTGTCTTGCAGCGGCCACGGCTGTCCGGCCGGGCCTTTCACGTCAAGGTAGGGGTTCATCGGTGATAACTCGGTGCCGGCCGGCACGATTCCCATCGCGGTCTGGCGCTCCAGCACGATTTCGCGGTAGCGTTCGTATCCCATATCGAAGCGTCCGGCGTAGTTGTCCGCCCACTCTTTGAAGACGTGGTGGGGGGCGTGGCCGGCACCCGGGCACACGTAGGCGAACCACGGTTTTGCGGGCGCGATCACCTTGGCGTCGCGGATGAATTCGATCGTCTTGTCGGCGATGTCCTTCGACAGGTGATAACCCTCCTCGGGCGTCGCCGGCGGAGTTATCGGGTGATTGTCGTACACCAGGTCGGGGTACCATTGGTCGGTCTCGCCGCCGAGGAATCCGTAGAAGCGTTCAAAGCCCCGCGAAAGCGGCCAGTTGCGTTTCGTCGCGGCCAGGTTGGATTCCTCCAATGGTGTCAGATGCCATTTGCCGGTGCAGTAGGTGTTATAGCCCCGCTCGACGAGCACCTCCGAGATCAGCGCGGTCTCGACGGGTATGCGCCCGTGGCAGTTCGGGAAACCGTCGGTGAACTCCTCGATGGTTGCCATGCCCACGGTGCTGGCGTTACGCCCGGTCAGCAATGACGCCCGCGTCGGCGAGCACAATGCGGTGGTGTGAAACTGCGAGAGCCGCACCCCACGGTGGGCGATGCGGCTCATGGCCGGCATGTCGACCAACCCGCCGAAACAGTCCCACGTCGCGATACCGACGTCGTCCCAGACGAGATAGAGAACGTTGGGGGCGTTCGCCGGCGCGGTGGGGGCCGCGTACGGGCCCCAGTCGGGCTGCGAATCGCGAATATCCAGCTCGATCCTGCCCCGAAACTTCGCTGCCATCACCGGCTCCGTTCTGCATGACCGTCGGTGTGGCGAGCCTATACCCGCGGGGTGTGGAATAGCCGAAATGGTGTCAAACCGGCGCACGACCACGCGGCGCTCAGTGCAGCCAGAACACGGCGCCGTCGTAACCCCATTCCCCGAAGGGCGGCAGCTCACCCCGCCCGATCGCCCGGATGCTCGGCCGGCCGATGTGGGCAAAGACCAGCCGGCGCACGGCCACGCGGCGAGCCGCCTCGGCCACGTCCCGCACGCACGCGTGCCCGCCGACGCCGTGGGCGAATCGGATCGGGCGATTCCATCCGGCGGCGTCAGCGAACATGAGATCCGAGCCCGCCGCCCAGTCCGGGAATTCCCAGAACTCCGGCGCCCACACCGCCCGCTTGCGGCCCGTCTCGATCAGGTAGCCGAAGGTGGGATGCGAGGTGTGCCGCACCGGCAGCGGGCGCAGCCGGGTGTTGTCGGCCTGGAACGGGCCCACAGCGGGGCGCACCCCCAACTCAGCGGCGCGGCGCCGGATCTGCGGTGCCAACTCCGCGTGCTCGTCGCAGACCAGCCAAGCATCCAGCGGCGGGCCGGGATCCGCGCAGCCGCCGCCGTCCAGCATGATGCGGTGGGCACCCCAGGCCACCAGCAGCCCGGCGGGACGATAGCGTGGCGAGTGCATCGCCCCGACACCGAGGAGGACCAGTCGCGGCACCGGCGCCCGGGAAGCCGATAACTACTTGGCTTTCTCGAGGATCTCGACGAGGCGCCAGCGCTTGGTCGCCGACAGCGGCCGCGTCTCCATCAGCGCCACCCGGTCGCCGACACCGGCGATGCCGTTCTCGTCGTGGGCCTTGACCTTCTTGGTGGTCCGGATGACCTTGCCGTAGAGCGGATGCTTCATCCGGTCTTCCAGTTCGACCACGATGGTCTTCTGCATCTTGTCGCTCACCACATAGCCGATTCGGGTTTTGCGCCGACCGCGGGGCTTGGGTGTGCGCGGAGTATGCTTGGGACCCTTTTCTCTCGGGGCGTCTTTGGGCGCGCCGTCGCCACCCGGGCCCGTCGGCTGCTCTGCCATCACGACTCCTCACCTTCGGGCCCCGAGGCCAGACCCAGCTCACGTTCACGCAGCACGGTATGGATGCGTGCGATTTGCCGGCGTACCGTGCGAACTCGGCGATTGTGATTGAGCTGCCCGGTCGCCAGCTGGAAGCGCAGATTGAACAGCTCCTCCTTGGATTCGCGCAGGCGTTCGGCCAGCTCCTCGTCGGTGAGCTCACGCAGTTCGCCAGCAGAAACTCCAACTGCCATCAGAACTGTTCCTCTCGGGTAACGATGCGTGCCTTGATCGGCAACTTGTGAATTGCTCTGGTAAGTGCCGCCCGGGCGATCGTTTCATTGGGATAGCTGAGCTCGAATAGCACCCGCCCCGGCTTGACGTTGGCCACCCACCATTCCGGTGAGCCCTTGCCCGAACCCATCCGGGTCTCGGCGGGCTTCTTCGTCAGCGGGCGGTCCGGGAAGATGTTGATCCACACCTTGCCACCGCGCTTGATGTGCCGGTTGATGGCGATGCGGGCGGACTCGATTTGGCGGTTGGTGATGTAGGCGTGCTCCAGGGCCTGGATGCCGTAGTCGCCGAAGCTCACCGTGGTCCCACCGCTGGCGATACCACGCTGACGGGGGTGGTGCTGCTTGCGGTGCTTGACTTTACGGGGAATTAGCATGGTTCAGCTCTCCGTGCTTTGCGCTTGTACCGGCTCGCCGGCCCCATCGGCTTCCTCGGCTCCTGCCCGTCCGGCCTCGACGCCCGTCGCCGTGGTGCCGCCGGCGCCGCTGCGGCGTGGACGCGTTCCCGACGGCCGCTCACGGCGGGGACGTTCGGCCCCCGCCGGGGCAGCCACCGCCTCGCGCTTGCCCCCAACGATGTCGCCCTTGTAAATCCACACTTTCACACCGATCCGGCCGAACGTGGTCTTCGCCTCGTGCAGCCCGTAGTCGATGTCGGCGCGCAGCGTGTGCAGCGGAACCCGGCCCTCCCGGTAGAACTCCGAGCGGCTCATCTCGGCGCCGCCGAGGCGCCCCGAGCACTGCACCCGGATGCCCTTGACGTTGGGCTGGCGCAACGCCGACTGGATCGCCTTGCGCATCGCCCGGCGGAAGGCCACCCGGTTGCTCAGCTGCTCGGCAACCCCCTGAGCCACCAGCTGGGCCTGCGACTCGGGGTTTTTCACTTCCAGGATGTTGAGCTGAACCTGCTTGCCGGTCAGCTTTTCCAGATCGGCGCGGATGCGGTCGGCCTCCGTACCGCGACGGCCGATGACGATGCCGGGGCGGGCGGTGTGGATGTCCACCCGAACCCGGTCACGGGTGCGCTCGATCTCCACATCGGCGATTCCCGCGCGCTCCAGCCCATTGCGCAGCAGCCGGCGGATCGCGACGTCTTCTTTGATGTATTCGGCGTACTGCTTGTCGGCGTACCACCGCGATTTCCAGTCGGTGGTAATGCCGAGCCGAAAGCCGTGCGGATTGATCTTCTGGCCCACTACTGCGAGCCTCCCTTCGCGTCGGAAGTCTTCGCGGGCGCCCTCGAGGTTTCCGTGGACGGCGCGGTTGGCGGCTTTGTCGCCGGCGGCGCCTTTTCCGCCGGTGCCTTGGCGGCGGCCTTACTGGCTTGGGCACGACGGGACCGAACCGACTGCGACGCTCGCCGATCTTTGACCGGACGACTTTCCACCACAACGGTGATATGGCTGGTACGCCGCCGGATCCGGAAGGCGCGGCCCTGCGCGCGCGGGCGGATCCGCTTGGCGGTCGGGCCCTCGTCGGCGTAGACCGTCGCGACCACCAGGGTCTCCGGATTCAGCCCCTTGTTGTTGGTGGCGTTAGCCGCAGCGCTCGCAATCACTTTGGCCACCGGTTTGCTGGCCGCTTGCGGTGCCCAGCGCAGGATGTCGAGCGCCTCCGACACCGGCTTGCCACGCACCAGGTTGATCACGCGGCGGGCCTTGCTCGCCGACACTCGGACATAGCGCGCTTTGGCGATCGCCGACGGAAATTCGGTCACGGTGGTTGTCATCGGCGTTTGCTCTTCCGGTCTTCCTTGATGTGGCCCTTGAAGGTCCGCGTCGGCGCGAATTCACCCAGTTTGTGGCCCACCATCGCCTCGGTGACGAACACCGGGACGTGCTTGCGCCCGTCGTGCACGGCGAAGGTGTGGCCGACGAAGTCGGGGGTAATGGTCGACCGCCGAGACCAGGTCTTGATGACCTGCTTGGTGTTCTTCTCGTTCTGCGCGTCCACCTTTTTGAGCAGATGGTCGTCGACGAACGGGCCTTTCTTGAGGCTGCGTGGCATTTTCCGGACTCCTGGCTACGCTCGACTTCTGGCTCGACTGCTAGCGCGAGTGCTTCTTGCCGGTGCGCCGGCGTCGAACGATCAATTTGTCACTGAGTTTGTGGCGTTTACGGGTGCGCCCCTCGGGCTTGCCCCACGGACTGCACGGATGGCGACCACCGGAGCTTTTCCCCTCCCCGCCGCCGTGCGGGTGATCCACCGGGTTCATGACGACACCGCGGACCGACGGGCGCCTGCCCTTCCACCTCATCCGGCCCGCCTTGCCCCAGTTGATGTTCGCCTGCTCGGCGTTGCCCACCTCGCCAACCGTCGCGCGGCAGCGCACGTCGACGCGACGGATCTCCCCGCTGGGCATCCGCAGGGACGCGTAGCTGCCCTCCTTGCCGAGTAACTGGATGCTCGACCCGGCCGAGCGGGCCAGTTTGGCACCACCACCCGGCCGCAGCTCAACGGCGTGGATCACGGTGCCGGCCGGGATATTGCGCAACGGCAGGTTGTTACCCGGTTTGATGTCGGCGTTGGGCCCCGACTCCAGCACATCGCCCTGCGAGACTCCCTGGGGTGCAATGATGTAACGCTTCTCCCCGTCGAAGTAGTGCAGCAGCGCGATATTGGCGGTGCGGTTCGGGTCGTACTCGATGTGCGCGACCTTGGCGTTGACACCGTCCTTGTCGTTGCGACGGAAGTCGATCACCCGGTAGGCGCGCTTGTGCCCGCCACCCCGGTGGCGGGTGGTGATCCGGCCGTGCGCGTTGCGTCCGCCGTGGCCGTGCAGCGGGCGCACCAGCGACTTCTCCGGCGCCGAGCGGGTGATCTCGGCGAAATCGGAGACGCTTCCGCCGCGACGGCCCGGACTCGTCGGCTTGTACTTGCGAATTGCCATATCGGTTAAGTCTCTTTCGTGCTCTTGCGTTCGGCTAGGCCGGCGTTCCGAACAGGTCGATCTGCTTGCTGCCCGGAGCAAGGGTAACGATGGCGCGTTTGGTGTTCTTGCGCTTGCCGTATCCAGTCCTGGTGCGCTTGCGTTTACCGGGCCGGTTCGCGGTGTTCACCGACGCGACCTTGACCGAGAAAATCTTCTCGACGGCGATCTTGATCTGCGTCTTGTTGGAATCGGGATGCACCAGGAAGGTGTAGACGTTGTCGTCGATCAGCCCGTAGGACTTTTCCGAGATGACCGGGGCCAAGATGATGTCCCGCGGGTCGCTGAGGGTCGCCATCAGGCCGGAACCTCCTGCCGCTGCTTGGTGTTCGCGCTGATGTAGGCGTTGAGCGCCTCGAGGGAAAACACCACGTCGTCGGAGCGCAACACGTCATAGGTGTTGAGCTGGTCCGGTGCCAGCACGTGCACGCCCGGCAGGTTGCGTACGCTCTTCGCCCCGGTGACGTCGCTGCGCCCGATGACGACCAGCACCCGCTTACCCTGGGTCAGGGTGCTAAGAAACGCCTTGGCGCTCTTGGTCGACGGGATCTGACCCGCCACCACCTCGGTGACCGCGTGGATGCGGCCGTTGCGCGCCCGGTCCGACAAGGCGCCACGCAGCGCGGCGGCGATCATCTTCTTCGGGGTTCGTTGGCGGTAATCCCGCGGCTTGGGGCCGTGCACCACCCCGCCGCCGGTGAACTGCGGGGCCCGCGTCGACCCCTGCCGGGCCCGGCCGGTGCCCTTCTGTCGGTAGGGCTTGCGACCGCCGCCGCGAACCTCGCCGCGCGTCTTGGTGGAATGCGTGCCCTGGCGGGCCGCCGCCAGCTGAGCGGTGACCACCTGATGCATCAGTGGAATGTTCGCGGGGGCGTCGAACAGCTCGGCCGGCAACTCGACGGTGCCCTCGACTTTGCCGTCCGGTGTCTTGACCTCGAGCGTTAACGCCTTCTCCCCCTGGGCAGCCACTAGTTATCACCTCGTTTGATCGCACTGCGGATCATCACTAGCCCACCCCTGCGGCCGGGCACCGCACCCTTGATCAGCAGCACACCGTTTTCGGCATCGACTTTGTGCACCACCAGGTTCTGCACGGTCACCCGCTCGTTGCCCATGCGGCCGGCCATCCGGGTGCCCTTGAACACCCGGGCCGGGGTAGCGCACCCGCCGATGGAACCCGGGCGGCGGTGCACGGCCTGGGCGCCATGGCTGGCGCCTTGCCCGCGGAAACCGTGACGCTTCATGGTGCCGGCGAAGCCCTTGCCCTTGGAGGTGCCGGTTACGTCGACGTAGCTGCCGTCGGTGAAGATCTCGGCCGTCAGCTCCTGGCCGACCTGGTATTCGGCCGCCGCCTCCGGGTCATCGAGACGCAGTTCGGCAAGATACCGGCGCGGATTGACACCGGCCGCCGCATACTGACCGGCCAGCGGCTTGTTGACCTTCCGGGGGCTGATCTCCCCGTAAGCCAGCTGAACCGCGCTGTAGCCGTCGCGTTCCGGCGTGCGGATTCGGGTGACCACATTGGGGCCGGCCCGCACCACCGTCACCGGCACCACCCGGTTGTTCTCGTCGAACACCTGCGTCATGCCCAGTTTGGTACCCAAGATGCCTTTTCGTGCCACGGTCTAGCTCTCCTACTGGATGTTGACGTCGACGCTGGCCGGCAGATCGATGCGCATCAGGGCGTCCACGGTCTTGGGCGTCGGATCGAGGATGTCGATCAGCCGCTTGTGGGTGCGCATCTCGAAGTGCTCCCGCGAGTCCTTGTACTTATGCGGCGAACGGATGACGCAGTACACGTTCTTCTCGGTCGGCAACGGCACCGGGCCCACCACGCTGGCGCCCGTGCGAATGACGGTCTCCACGATCTTGCGCGCTGAAGCGTCGATCGCCTCGTGGTCGTAGGCCTTAAGCCTGATGCGGATCTTCTGTCCCGCCACGCTGTATTACCTCACTCCCGCTCGGGGCCGCTTATCGGTTTCGGCTCCGGTGTTCCACTCGGCGCCGGTCGATCCGATCGATCCAGCGCGTTAGACGTTATGCCGCTGTTTACCTGTCCTGGTGCACCGGTCCCGTGGTCGGTCGCGTCACCCGCAGGCAGCCTGATGAGCGGCTGAAAGTGTCGCACTCCGAGGAGGGGACCGCACGCGCCCGCACGGACGCGACTCGGATGCCTGGCCAGGCGCGAACCCGGCGCACGGCAACCTGAATAGTATGCCCTAGAACATGGTAGCGGCCAAATCCTGGCCCGTTGAGCCCAGCAGCGTCGCCGACATCGCGACCTCCCCATGGGGCCTCATGGGGCCGGCCTCACCCCAGATGCGTCGGCACGATACCTTTGGTGGACCTTTGGTGGCCGACTTCCCGCGGGCGCGTGGCCGGCATCACCGGTTCCGTTTCAGGGTGGCCCAAAACGAGCACTGGTGTGATTGCCCGAAGTCGGTGACGACATGGCTGCCGTCGGGACGCAACAACATCCACGCACGGTGGTTCGGATCGCCGCCGACCGGGAGCCACACCGGTTCGCCGGGCATGTTCGGAGCGCCGGTGGTCACGAACCGGCTCCAATAGCCGATCATCTGGTCGGACAATGTGCGCTGTGCGGCATCCAGCGGCGGGGCGCCGCCGACATTGAACAGGTAGCGCAGCTCCAGTGAGTGGCTGGCGCCGACCGGAAACGGCACCTGGCGCAGGGGCTTGGGAGCGGGAGCGTTGCGATCGTCGAACTCGTAGCCGTAGACCGGCGCGCCACGGCGCAGCCCCTCCGCCATTCGATCGGCCACGCAGGCGAAGATGCCGTCGGTAACCGCCGCAGAGTATGCCAGGGAGGCATCGCCGCCGTAGCGCTCCGGCGGATAGTGTGCGAGCACGGCCGGGGCGCCGGCGCCGAAGATGTCCGTCAGCACCCGGGGATACTCAGCGGCGGTCACCGGCCGGTCCAGCCGCAGATACCGCAGCGCCGCGAACATGGTGAATTCGTCGTGGTTGATGCCGATCAACACCGGGACCCGGGCCCCGCGGCCTGCGGCGAGCTCCCCGACCGGGTCGACCGGCAACGCGGGCGTGCCGGTCACCGGTGTCACCAGGGCGTCGGAGTCCCCGATGTGGGTGTACCACGGCGGTCGGGTCAGCGCCCCGGCCGGCAGTGCCCGCAAACACCGAGCCGCCAGGGCGACGTCCGGGCAGCCCACCGCGGCGGCGTAGTCGATGCTGAGGCGCTGCGCGGTGGCCAGGTCTGCCTGGGTCTGACACGGGCCGCTCTGGATGATCGCGGCGCGAAACAGCCCCGCCGACCCGGGTGCCACCAAATGGTCACACACCGACATCGCCCCGGCGGATTCCCCGGCGATGGTGACCTGCGCCGGATCACCCCCAAAACTGGCGATGTTGTCGCGGACCCAGCGCAGTGCGGCCTGCTGGTCGGCCAGTCCGTAGTTGCCCAATTCGCCCGCCGGTCCGAGCGCGGGGTGCGCCAGAAACCCCAGGGCGCCCAGCCGGTAGTTGATGGTCACCACGACGATGTGGCCGCGGGCCGCCAACCACCGCGCGTTATAGAGGTCCCCGCTGCCGTTGACGAAGCCCCCGCCGTGAATCCACACCATCACCGGGTGCTTGCCGGCCCCGCTCGCCGGTGTCCACACGTTGAGGGTAAGGCAGTCCTCACTAGTCGGCCGGGAGCTGGGCTCGCGGGTGTTTCCCTGGATGCACTGGGGGCCCGGTTTGCTGGCGTCGCGCATCCCTGACCACGGCGCCGCCGGCCGCGGCGGCTGCCAGCGCAGCGCCCCCACCGGCGGCGCCGCATAGGGAATGCCCTGAAATAGCCGGTAGTCGGCGGCGACCAGACCGCGCAGCACGCCCGAGGAGACGCGCACCACCCCGGCATCCGCCGGGGTGGCATCCGCCGGCCGGGGAGTGTGCGGTAGCGCACCGACACCGCCCCCGCAACCCACGGCCAACACCGCCGCCGCCATCAGCGCGGCGGCGCACCGCCCCCGGCGACCCCGACGCGCAGCCGATCCGACCTGCATGAGACCTGAGCCTAGGGGCAACCGCGCCGAAGCGGAGCGCCAACACCGAGTCACCGCTGTGGCGGCGGGCCAGCGCCCCACCCGCGTCGCTCGGACCCGAAGGAAAGCTCAAACTGTCCGAATCGCGGTTGCTCCTGAGCTCAGGCACCCGCCGCTTCGGTGCCGGTCGCGCCGACCGTCCTGCCCTGCAGGCGCTGCACGTATAAAAACCCGTCGACCGCCGCGCGTGCGCACTCCCGATAGTCGAAATCGGGCAGGGTGGAAAGCCGGCCCACCACCACCGGACCGATCAGCAGAGCGATCGCGCGGGCACGGTCGATTTCACCCAACTCCGCCGCCTCCGGGCTGTCGAAAATCGCATCGAACGGCGCCGCATACTGCTGGGCGATGCGTTCCCGCAGCGTGGTGATGGCGGTGCTGTCCGCGTCCGCACCGTGCCGACCCGGCGGCATCTGTTCCAGGTTGGGTCCCAGCGCCAGCCACGACATCGCGGTCAGCATGCCGGGGGCCTCGGCGATCAAGTCGGCTTGGGCCTGCACCAGTGTGATGAGCCGGTCGCGCAGCGAGCCGTGCGTCGGCGGCATCGGCGCCGGCGGCAGCAGGCTGCCGAACGCCGCGGCCAGCAACTCTTTGGCGCTGGGGAAATGGCGATACAGCGTGGCCCGGGCGACGTTGGCGGCGCGAGTGACCGCGTCGACGGTCACCGCGCCCGGGCCACCCGATCGCAGCAACGACGCCGCGGCATCGACTAAGCGGGCACGCGAGATGGCCGGCCGCGGGTCGGCACGTCGTGGAGTGGTCATCTGTCCACCTCTCTAAAACTCTCGGTCTTCCTCAAAGACCAGCGGTCGCCATGCGGGCGCGCCGACATCGGCCTGACCTGCTCAGCGCCGCGTGCAGGGCGGTGTCTGGTGCCGTGGTGTTCCCGGTCACGCACAATCTTGCGCTGAGCGCCGGCGGGCTCGCCGCCCCGGTCACGCACCCGCAGCTTACTCGGAAGATCGACGGCTATCCCTTGACCGCGGGTCCGCTCGATGCCGGCCGCGGTGACACGGTGCGCTGATTTTGACTCAGCGGACGAACTCCGCCGCGCGATGTCCGAGCATCACGATCGTGGCATGCGGTCCGCGGCTGGTGATCCTCGGCAGAATCGAGCCGTCAATCACCCAGAGGCCGTCGACACCGTGCACCCGGCAGCGCTGGTCGACCACGGCACCCTGCTCGGGTCCGGTCCCGATAGGCGCGCTGCCGCACAAATGCTGCGATGTCGACCACACCGGCGGCCCTATCACCGTTGCCGCACCGGCTAATTCCCGGGCCAATTCGGTTCCGCGGCGAAGCGCTGCCACATCCTCGGGCTCGCTGTCATAGCGATGCTCGATGCGTGGCGGCACCACCGGGTCAGGGGAGACCAGCGTGATGCGCCCCCGCGCCCGCGGTTGCATGAGCGCCACCCCGATATGCGGCCAATCTCGATGCCCCGCCGTACCATTGCCCGTCATCACGACGAAACCGCCGGTGTACGGCCTGATCTCGAGACCATCGGCGGTGGTCAACACGACTTCCAGGACCGGTCTCCCCTCCGCAACCGCCCAATTCGTCGGCGACACCCATTCCGGGTGGTCGCTGCAGGCCATTCCCACCGGCAGCGGCACGAACACCGACACACCGGCGGCACGCAGTATCGACTCGTCGCCGATGCCCGAAAGCATCAGCAGATGTGCTGACTCAATAGCGCCTGCGGACAACACGATTCGATCCGCAGTGAGAGTTATCGGACCGTCATCGCTGAGAGCGTCGACACCGACGGCGCGGCTGCCCGAGAAACGCAATCGCACCGCCCGAGTCTGTGTGAGCAGCGTCAGATTCGGGCGTGTCAGCGCGGGCATCAGATAGGCTGCCCCTGCGCCGGTTCGTACACCGTTGACGATGTTCAGCGGGACGGCGCCCACGCCGGCGGGCATCGTCGGCCCCACATCGTTCAGGTCGGCGATCCAGTTGAACCCGGCCTTTTCGGCAGCAGATATGAAAGCGGCTGTGCTACCTACGATTTCGTTGGTGCGCTGAACGGGTATCGGACCGTCGCGGCCGTGGGCGGCGCTGTCGAAGTCGAGGTCTGTTTCGATGGCCCGAAAGTGGTTCAGCACATCCGGCCACGCCCACCCGGGAGCCCAGCCGAAGTCACCCGGCAGACTGCGGCAGAAATAGCCACCGTTGACCGCTCCGGAGCCGCCCACCGTTGCGCCGCGAACGATCGGCAGGTAATGGGGCGGCTGGACGGTGAGTTGGGTGAGATAGCGCCGGACCAGCGGGCTGGCCGCGCCGATCGGCAGTTGCAACCCGTTGACAGTCTTCGCCAGCAATTCCGGATCGGTGAGACCGGGCCCCGTTTCTAGCACCGTGACCCTGCAGCTGGAGTCGGCAGAAAGACGCTCGGCGACAACAGATCCAGCGCTGCCGGCACCGATGATCAACACATCGCTGTGGGGCACGGGCGTGCTCAAGGCAGCAATCAGGACCGAAGCCGTGGTATCAGTGGGCCGAGGTTGCGATTCCGCGCGATACCCCACCACTCACCGGCACCGTAGGCCAGGTCATCGAGGCGTTTAAGCAAGAGATAGGACAACAACCCGATCGATGGGGTTTCTGCGGCGACGGCCGCCCTGCGGTTAGCCCAGTCCGCCACGCCGTCAACGATGGCCGCGATGACGACGGCTCGCCGGCAACGACGGGACATTATCGCCGCGAGCAACGCAACCGGCCAGTAGTGCCGGCACATCGCCGACGCCAGGTGCAGTGTCGCCGACGATAAGCCGGTGGCGGCGACCGCAGCCACATCACAGAGCTTGGTGTCGACACCCCTCATGGCCGCCGCGACTCGGCGACCCGTCAGGGCGGCAACGGCCAGCGAAGCCAGATAGCCCACACTCGAGCCGAAGGCCACCACGACCCAGCTGACGGTCAGTGCCCAACCGGAGACCACCAGCGGAGCCGACTTGCCCGGATGGCGCGCCGATAACGATGCCGCGGCACCGCCACAACGCGCCTTGCGCGTCAGCCAGTCCGATAATCGTGCGCGATGATCGTGCGCTACCAGCGCGATTGGTTCATAGCGCAGCCGGGCACCCGCGTCGATAAGCCGCCAGCACAGGTCGATGTCCTCGCCGGATCGTAAAGTCTCGTCGAAACCCCCGATGCCGCGCAGCGCCGAGGTACGCCCGATGATCGCCACGCCGGGGACATGCGACACCGAGCCGTAGGGAATGACCGGGGCTTCGTGGCGGCCGAGATCCAGCGACGAGCCCACCGCCTCGTACCGTGCAACCAGATGATCACTGTGGTTCAGGCTGACGATGCGCGGTGCCACCAGTGCGACGGCGGGATCACAAAAATGTCCGAGCAACGCTTCTAGCCATCCGCGGCGCGGCACCACGTCGGAATCCAGAAAAGCGACGAAACCGGTGGTGCACGCTGCTAATCCGCTATTACGTGCCGCGGCACGTCCTTTGCTGCGGGAATGATGCAGCACCTGGATCTCGCAGTTCGCGCCGGCGAAGTCGGCGGGTGTGACCGGCCTCGAGGAACCGTCGTCTACCACGATGATCCGCAGTCCCCGCAGCGCCGCTACCAATCGCCACAATCCAAACGCATTGTCGCGCACCGGAATCACGACAGTGACGTCACGATAAGATGGCCCCCCTGCCGGCCGCGGATGGGCCACCGTCGCGTCCAGCAAGGTCCGGGCCAACTCGGCGCTGACCGCGTCCCGCACATTCAGCCGGCCATTGGTGAGCATGCCTTGGGCAAGCGGGGCCAACCGCAACACCCGGGTGGGAGAACCCCCGAGCAGCGTGGAACCGGAGCCGAACACCCGAACGCGCCGGTCGATTTGCACGGCAAACCCGTTAGGCAGTCGGTTCCGGGTCATGTCAGCATCCCATCCGGCCCGGGCTGCCATCGGCAAATCCGGCGCACCCCACCCTCGACCATCTCAGCAAAAATCCGTTCCCCCGCAAGCGCCGTCGCCGTGGTGGGATCCCCCAGGACGCCCACCTCGGTCACCGCGGCGACTCCGCCGCGGCGCATCGAGGGCAACAAGTCGGACAGCGGTGCCCCGTTGCCCGCGCACCACCGGTCGGTGAGCACATCGGCGGGCGAGATATGCAGCAGCACCGACGTCTCGGTGTGCCCGGCGTGGGCGTCGCCACCCTCCGCGGTGCACGGGCACCACCCGGCGTCGCGGCCTTCTGATCGCAGCCGTCTCACCGCGCGGCCCAATGCCGTGACGTTACCCCCGTGGCCGTTGATGAACACCAGCCGCCGCGCCCAGCTGCTCGCCGACCGGGCGAACTCGATCAGCAGCATGCTCAGCGCCTCGGTGCCGATCGAGATCGTGCCGGCGAAGCTTTGGTGCTCGCCGCTGTCGCCGTAGGCGATGGCCGGGGCCACCAGCCAGCGGGGGGATGACTCCCCGGGAAACCGCACGCCGGCAAGCCGCTCGGCCACGGCGCGGGCGACCGCCGTGGCTATCCGGGTGTCGGTGTCCAGCGGCAGATGCGGACCGTGCTGTTCGGTCGCCCCCACCGGGATCACCACCGCCGCAGACCCGCCGCGCAGCTGACTCCACGTCACGCGCCCCAGGTCCGCGGAGACAGTCACCCGCCGATGGTAAGCCGAATTGGGCTGGCGTGTACCGGTTGTTGAATCTTCGGGCTGATTTTTTCCGCCTCGACGAGCGCCGCGGCGCAACCGCAACATCCGCCACCTGCGTATCAGGTTCACCGGGTCGTGTCACCGGCGGGTGGGGTCGCGGGTCGCGGCGCCGAGATTCGGCTATACCGGGCTTTCGCTGCAAAGACGTGCGGGCGGGCGGGCCGACAACGTCAGCGGCACCGGCCCGCCGACCCGCCCGGTGCGGGAGTGATCGCTGCCGGGGCGCGGTGTGACGCGTGTACGGGCCAGCGCCGCCGCGGCGTGGCCCTGCACGCATTCGGGATCCGGCCCGTCGAGCGGCAAACCGGTGAAGAATTTCGCGGCCATACAACCGCCACGGCAGCTGTCGTAATGCCCGCAGCTGGCGCACGCGCCCGCAGACTGCGGCTCACGCAGTTCACGAAACAGCGGAGCGTTCTTCCACACGTCGGCAAAGCCACCGTCGGTCAGCACGTTTCCGGCGAGAAACCGCTCGTGGATGGCGAACGGGCAGGCGTACACGTCGCCCACCGGGTCGATCAGGCACACCACCCGCCCGGCTCCGCACATGTTCAGCCCGGCCAGCGCCCCCGGCGCACCGAGCCCCGAGAGGTGGAAGAACGAATCGCCGGTGAGCACCCGCTCACCGTTGGCCACCAGCCAATCGTAGAGCCGAACCTGCTGCTCGGCGGTCGGGTGCAACTCGTCCCAGACGTCTGCCCCGCGTCCGGACGGCCGCAGCCGGGTGATGCGCAGCGTCGCGCCGTAACGGCGCGCCAGTGCCGCGAAGTCGTCGAGCTGATCGATGTTGCGGCGGGTCGCGACGACGGAGATCTTGGCGTCGGCAAAACCCGCGGCCGCGAGGTTCTCCAGGGCGCGCGTCGCCATGGCGAACGATCCCGGCCCGCGGATCGCGTCGTTGACCTCGGCGGTCGCGCCGTCGAGGGAGATCTGAACGTCCACGTAGTCGCTGGCGGCCAACCGCGCCGCCACCCCGGGGGTGATCCGCACCCCGTTGGTGGAGAACTTCACCCCGACGCGATGCTCGGTCGCGTAATCCACCAGCTCCCAAAAGTCCGGTCGCACAGTGGGCTCCCCGCCACCGATATTCACGTAAAACACCTGCATGCGTTCCAGCTCATCGATGACGTCCCGGCATTGTGCGGTGGACAGCTCACGCGGATCGCGTTTGCCCGACGACGACAGGCAGTGCACGCACGCCAGGTTGCATGCGTAGGTCAGCTCCCAGGTCAGGCAAATCGGCGCGTCCAACCCCCGCTCGAACTGCTCGACAAGGCGCGGCACGGCTGATGTCACGGCTGGTCCCCGGGGTCTCTTGGGATCACCATCGTCGAGTCGGCCAGCACGCCCAGCGCGTGCAGGTACGGCCCCTGGCGGCGGTCGTCGACGCCGGCGGCGCGGCACGCGGACCTGGCGTCGGGGTGCTCGGCCAGCGATTGCACCACAGCGACGATGGTGCGATCTTTCAGAAACGACAGCCTGCGAGTACCGAAGTGATAAAGCAGGGCCCCGAACGGCTCCGGGCGCAACGCCACCTGCGGATGCAAGCGCCATCCCCGATCGGGGTTAAACCCGCCCGGCGGTGATGCGGGCTGGTGCACGGTCAGTACACCCCGCACATCCCGTCGATGGACACCTCTTCGACTAGGGTCTCGGTGACGAGCTGAGCGTCGGCGTCGGTCTGGTTTTCGGGGTCGGTCTGGTGCTGCATGCGGATACCCTCCTCAAAGGTCGACAAGGTGGCGTCGACGTGGTCAGAATCGTCGTCAGGATATGGCATCGAGTGCAGAAATGAAAGGGCGGGTCACGCCGCCTGAGTCCCGGGTGGGCCGGCGCCGCTCGACGACACCGCATCACATCGCCGATGTCGCCATCGGGCTGTTCGCCGCGCACGGGTTCGATCGGGTCAGCGTCGACGATATCGCCCGGGCCGCCGAGATCGCGCGGCGCACGCTATTTCGCTATTACCCGTCCAAATACGCCATCCCGTGGGGGGATTTCGACGCTCACCTGCAGCGCCTGCGGGAGCTATTCGAGCCCGTCGACCCGCAGATGTCACTGAGCGAGGCGCTGCGCACAGCGTTGTTGGCGTTCAACACTTTTGACGACTCGGAGACCCTTCGGCACCGACAGCGCATGCGGATCATCCTGCAGACCCCCGAACTACAGGCGTATTCGATGACGATGTACGCCGGATGGCGCGAGGTGATCGCGGAATACGTCGCCCGCCGCCTGGGTGTGCGGGCCACCGAGCTGATACCGCAGACCGTCGCGTGGACGATGCTGGGCATCGCGCTCTCGGCCTACGAGCATTGGTTGGCGGACGAGTCGGTCTCGCTGCTCACCGCCCTCGGCGACGCGTTCGACGTCATTCGCGACGGCATCGACAACCTGGGCCGCTGAACGCCAACGCGATCCGCACCCCGTCGGCGGCTCTGTCGGGCCCGGCCAATCGGGCGGGACGCGAAACGGCGCCCAGCCACCCGGTGAGCGCCGTTTCGGCCGGGCTACTTGATGATCTTGGTGACCCGGCCCGCACCCACGGTGCGGCCACCCTCGCGGATCGCGAAGCGCAATCCCTCCTCCATCGCGACGGGCTGGATCAGCTTGACCTTGATGGTGGTGTTGTCGCCGGGCATCACCATCTCGGTGCCCTCCGGCAGCGTCACCACACCGGTCACGTCGGTGGTGCGGAAGTAAAACTGCGGGCGGTAGTTGGTGAAAAACGGTGTATGCCGGCCACCCTCGTCCTTGGAGAGAATGTAGACCTGGCCCTCGAACTCGGTGTGCGGTGTGGTGGTGCCGGGCTTGGTGACCACCTGGCCGCGCTCGACCTCCTCGCGCTTCACGCCGCGCAGCAGCAGCCCGACGTTGTCGCCGGCCTGTCCCTGGTCGAGCAGCTTGCGAAACATCTCCACCCCGGTGACGGTGGTCTTCATCGTGGACGGGCGGATGCCCACGATCTCGACCTCCTCGTTGACGTTGATCACGCCGCGCTCGATGCGGCCGGTGACCACCGTGCCCCGGCCGGTGATGGTAAATACGTCTTCGACGGGCATCAGGAAGGGCTTGTCGGTCTCGCGGACCGGGTCGGGAATCGACTCGTCGACCGCTTGCATCAGCTCCTCGATGCTGGCCACCCACTTCGGGTCACCCTCGAGCGCCTTGAGGGCTGAGACCCGCACCACCGGAGCGTCCTCGTCGAACTCCTGGGCGGCGAGCAGCTCCCGGACCTCCATCTCGACCAGCTCGAGCAGCTCCTCGTCCTCGACCATGTCGGCCTTGTTGAGCGCGACCAGAATGTAGGGGACACCGACCTGACGGGCCAGCAGCACATGCTCGCGGGTCTGCGGCATCGGGCCGTCGTTGGCCGCGACCACCAGGATCGCCCCGTCCATCTGGGCGGCGCCGGTGATCATGTTTTTGATGTAGTCGGCGTGGCCCGGGGCGTCGACGTGCGCGTAGTGCCGCTTTTCGGTCTGGTACTCCACGTGCGCGATGTTGATGGTGATGCCACGCTGACGCTCTTCGGGCGCATTGTCGATCTGCTCGAACGCCTTGACCTCGTTCACATCGGGGAACTTATCGTGCAGAACCTTGGTGATGGCCGCGGTCAGCGTGGTCTTGCCGTGGTCGATGTGACCGATGGTCCCGATGTTGACGTGCGGCTTCGTGCGCTGAAACTTCGCCTTCGCCACTGTGGTGTCCTCCTGGACTTGTTGGTGCTTGGTTAAAGCAGTGTTGATGTTTTCCGTTGGGCGGCGCCCGCGCCACTACAGTAACCGGGAAAGGCTACTCTCCAGCGCCACGGGGACGTTGTCCGGCTCTCACTCACCCGTCGCCTTCGCGATGATTTCCCTGGAAATCTGCGCCGGGACTTCCGCGTAGGAGTCGAACAACATGGAGTAGTTCGCCCGGCCCTGGGTCTTGGACCGCAAGTCGCCGACGTAGCCGAACATCTCCGACAGCGGCACGTGCGCCCTCACCACGCGCGCACCCCCGCGCTCCTCCATGGCCTGGATCTGACCACGGCGGGAGTTCAGGTCGCCGATCACATCGCCCATGTACTCCTCCGGTGTGATCACCTCGACGGCCATGATCGGCTCGAGGATAACCGGCTGAGCTTGCGCCACAGCCTTTTTCAGGGCCTGCGAGCCTGCGATCTTGAAAGCCATCTCGGAGGAGTCGACCTCGTGGTACGCACCGTCTTCCAGGGTGACTTTCAGATTCACCAGCGGGTAGCCGGCCAGCACACCGTACTGCATCGCGTCCTGCGCGCCGGCGTCCACCGCCGGGATGAACTCGCGTGGGATATGCCCACCGGTGACCTTGTTCTCAAACTCGTAGGTCGCGCCGTCTTCGCCGGTGAACGGTTCGACGGTGATGATGACCTTCGCATACTGGCCCGAGCCGCCGGTCTGCTTCTTGTGGACATACTCCACGTGCTCGACCTTGCGGCGGATGGTCTCCTTGTACGCCACCTGTGGCTTGCCGACGTTGGCCTCGACCTTGAACTCGCGGCGCATGCGGTCCACCAGGATGTCCAGGTGCAGTTCGCCCATGCCGCCGATCACGGTTTGGCCGGTCTCGGGGTCTTGGTGCACCTTGAAGGTCGGGTCTTCCTCGGCGAGTTTCTGGATCGCGCCGGAGAGCTTCTCCTGGTCGCTCTTGGTCTTCGGCTCGATGGCCACCTCGATCACCGGGGCGGGGAACGTCATCGACTCGAGCACGATCTGATTGTTCGGATCGCAGAGGGTGTCCCCGGTGGTGGTGTCCTTGAGACCGATCACCGCGTAGATGTGGCCCGCCGATGCGTACTCCACCGGGTTCTCCTTGTTGGAGTGCATCTGAAACAGCTTGCCCAGCCGCTCCTTTTTGCCCTTGGTCGCGTTGATCACCTGGCTGCCGGAGTCCACCCGGCCGGAGTAGACGCGGATATAGGTCAGCTTCCCGAAAAACGGGTGTGTTGCGATCTTGAACGCCAGCGCCGCGAACGGCTCTTCGACTGTCGCGTGGCGCACCACCTCGATGTCTTCGTGGCCGGGCGCATGCCCGATCGCGGGCGGCAGGTCCAGCGGGGAGGGCAGGTAGTCGACCACGGCGTCCAGCATCGGCTGCACCCCTTTGTTCTTGAACGCGCTGCCGCACAGCACCGGGGTGATCTCGATGGCGATCGTGAGCCTGCGGATCGCGGCCTTGATCTCTTCGACCGTGATCTCTTCCCCACCGACGTATTTCTCCAGCAGGTGCTCATCGGACTCGGCGACGATTTCCAGCAGCTTGTTGCGGTATTCCTCGGCGGTCTCGGCCAGTTCGGCCGGAATGTCGATGACGTCGTAGCGCTCGCCGAGTTTGGTTTCACCGCGCCAGACCTTGGCGTTCATCTCGACCAGGTCCACGACGCCTTCGAACTCGCTCTCGGAACCGATCGGCAGCTGAATCGGCACGGCGCGGGCGCCGAGGCGCTCCTCCATCGTCTTGACCGAGAAGTAGAAGTCGGCCCCGATCTTGTCCATCTTGTTGACGAAGCAGATCCGCGGCACGTGATAACGGTCGGCCTGCCGCCAGACCTGCTCGGACTGTGGCTCGACGCCTTCCTTGCCGTCGAAGACCGCGACCGCGCCGTCGAGCACCCGCAGGTTGCGCTCCACCTCGACGGTGAAGTCGACGTGACCCGGGGTGTCGATCAGGTTGATCTGGTGGTCTTTCCAGAAGCTGGTGGTCGCGGCGGACGTGATCGTGATGCCGCGCTCCTGCTCCTGCTCCATCCAGTCCATGGTGGCGGCGCCGTCGTGCACCTCGCCGATCTTGTAGGTGATGCCGGTGTAGTACAGGATCCGTTCGGTCGTCGTCGTCTTACCGGCATCGATGTGTGCCATGATGCCGAAGTTGCGGACCTTGCTCAGGTCGGTCAGCACGTCTTTCTGTGCCACAGAAGCCTTCCCACTCTTTCGCTTACCCGGTTAACTGTCGTTCGCTCTTCTTCCGACTTCGGCCACGCTGCCGAACAATCGCCGTCAAGCGGCTCGATGCTGGCGGTTCTCACCAGCGATAATGCGCAAAGGCGCGGTTCGCCTCGGCCATCTTGTGGGTGTCCTCACGCCGCTTGACGGAGGCCCCGAGGCCGTTGCTGGCATCGAGGATTTCGTTTGCCAGACGCTCCACCATGGTCTTTTCCCGACGTTGGCGCGCATAGTTGACCAGCCAACGCAACGCCAGGGTGGTGGAGCGGTCCGGGCGCACCTCGACGGGCACCTGATAAGTCGCGCCGCCGACACGCCGGCTGCGCACCTCCAGTGCGGGCCTGACATTGTCCAGCGCACGTTTTAGCGTGACGACCGGATCGGTGCCGGTCTTATCGCGGGCCTGCTCGAGCGCACCATAAACAATGCGCTCGGCGAGCGATTTCTTCCCTCTGAGCAGAACTTTGTTCACCAGCTGGGTCACCAGCTGGGAACCGTAAACCGGATCGTTGACCAGTGGCCGCTTGGGGGCCGGCCCCTTGCGCGGCATCAGCCCTTCTCCTTCTTGGCGCCGTAGCGGCTACGCGCCTGCTTGCGATTCTTGACACCCTGGGTGTCCAGCGAGCCGCGGATGATCTTGTACCGCACGCCGGGCAAGTCCTTCACCCGTCCGCCACGCACCAGCACCATCGAATGCTCCTGCAGGTTGTGACCCTCACCGGGGATGTAGGCGGTGACCTCAACCTGGCTGGTCAGCTTCACGCGCGCGACTTTGCGAAGCGCCGAGTTCGGCTTCTTCGGCGTGGTGGTGTACACCCGGGTGCATACCCCACGGCGCTGCGGGCTGCCCTTGAGGGCCGCGGTCTTGACCTTGCCGATCTTGTCGCGGCGCCCCTTGCGGACCAGCTGCTGAATGGTTGGCATCTACCGGCTTCCTGTGTTGCTTTGTTGCTGTGTTGCTTTGTTGCTTTGTGGCGTCCGTACGGTTTCGGTGTTCGTGCTGCAGTTATACCCAGTTGCGCTGCCCCGCGGCCAGGCGTCTCGCATGCGCTTGCCCGCAATCACCCGATGCGGCAGGAACATGCGAATTGACCCGGCGGGCGCGTCTGCCTTGACCGAGCGCCTAGGCCGCCAGGCACGAGCAACCACAATACCCGCCACTGGTCGGGCAGGTCAAAGCGACCGAGGGGGACATCACGGCGGTATCCGCCCGCCGCAGGGCCGCGGTGCCGGGTCGATGACCGGCGCGTGGCGGCGCGGTGAACGGCCGAAGTCGGCCCGTGGGCCCGCCACTGCACATAGGCTCGAACAGGGCTCTCGAACAGGTCGCTAACCCCGTTGAACCCCCACGAATGGAGGTAAGGATGCGGGCACCCACCGCCGGCGACTCCCCGAGTTGGGTGAGCGGGGCGCTGATCTTGACGCTTGCTGTGGTAGCGGTCATCGTCGGGCCGACCGGTTGCGGCGGCAAGACCAAACACCCCGCTCCCTCGAGCACCACCACGGCCAGCACGGTCGCCCAGTTCGAGGTGGGCAACATGCTCAATTACGGCTCGGTGGGCACGACCGCCGAGCTGGATTGCGCCGACGGCAAATCGCTGAATGTGGGCGGCGGTAATAACACCCTCACGGTCAAGGGCACCTGCTCGTCGGTGACCATCGCCGGGATGGACAACAAGATCACCCTTGACAAAATCGACAAGCAGCTGACGGTCACCGGGATCAACAACACCGTCACCTACAAGGCCGGCGCGCCGAAGATCGACAACCTCGGCTCGGGCAACACCATCAACAGGGGCTGATCCCGGGTGGATCCGGCGCGCCGTGACGGCCCGCACCGGCCGCAAATCGGCTCGCCCCGTGCATGGCTTCCGCACCGGCCCGGGAGATGCTGGCGAATTCGACGTCGAGCGCCTCGCCCTCGGTCTTCCCCCACTGCTGCAGCACCGACAGTCGATCCGAGCGCAGGCACTGCTGCGGTAGCGACGCCAACTGGGTGGCCAACTCCTCCGCCGCCCGGCGGGCCTGCCCTTTGGGCACCACCCGGTTGGCCAGGCCGATCGCCAGCGCTTCCCCAGCCGCGACCGCCCGCCCGGTGAGGATCAAATCCATCGCCCGGCTGTGCCCGATCAGCCGCGGCAGCCGAACGGTGCCGCCGTCGACAAGCGGCACACCCCAGCGCCGGCAGAACACCCCGAACACGGCGTCTTCCTCGGCCACCCGCAGATCACACCACAGCGCCAGCTCCAGACCCCCGGCGACCGCATAACCACTGACCGCGGCGATCACCGGTTTGGACAGCATCATCCGTGTCGGCCCCATCGGACCGGGGCCCGTGCGGTGCACCGCATTGGCCTCGGCGGTGCCGAAAGCCTTCAAATCCGCCCCGGCGCAAAACGTTCCGCCCTCTCCCCATAGCACCGCCACCGAGGCGGTGTCGTCGCGGTCGAATTGTTCGAACGCCGCGTACAGCGCGGCGGCCGTCGGGCCGTTGACCGCGTTGCGCACCTCCGGACGGTTGAGAATCACCGTGGTGACCGGACCACGGCGCTCTACCCGCACCACATCATCGGTCATCTCGCCTCCACTAGTTGGGTGCCGTCTAGTTGGGTGCCGTCGCGTCGACTCGCCAATTCGGCGACGAAGTCGTGATAGGCGGCGCGCAGCTGCGGCCCCGGCCAGTCCGCGGGCAAAAGTTCAGCCGGCAGCATCGGGTCGGTCAACAGATGGCGGACCATGGCCGCCGCCACCACGAAACGCCCGGGGATGTCCGCAGCGGCGGCCATCTCGTCGAGCAGCCGCCGGCCGCTTCGCGCCCATCCCGACAGGTCCCAGAGCTGCGCGGCCAGCGCGGCCGGCGCGTCGTCGCGGGCCGCCAGGATGCGCACCTGCGCCCGGACGTCGGGATCCAGGGCGAGCTCGAGATTGTCCGGGCGCATCCAGACCCCCTCGCGTAATTCGCCAAAACGTTTGCCGCGCAAAGTTGTCCGCAGCATCGCACGGGTACGCGCGTCATTGCCCACGCTGGTGACGATCAGGGTCGTCCAGTCTCCGCGCCAGGGCCGCACCCGCATGCTTATCGCCTCATCCTGGCGACGCTGGCGAGCCAGCAACCGGTCGGAGAGCCGGTAGCCGTCGGCCGAGCGGATCAGATCGCCACCACTGACCATCCTGGTCAGCGCGACCCGCAGTGTCGTATCCTTGATACCGAAATCTGCTGTGAGCCTTTTCAATTCGTGAGCGCTGGCGCATGCCGGATGGGCGCCCAACAACACCGACAGCACTACCGACCGCGCGGTCATGCGCGCCAGCGTTTTCGGCATGCCTAGACCCCGGACGCTTGGCGGCCGTAATCGCCGAACGGTTCGTCGCGATGACGCACCGCTTCCCGAAACCCGTGAGTGACAGCATCCGCGACAAAGGCGTGGCCTTCGGGGGTGTGCCGGGCGATCCCGTCGAACACGGTGCCGACCATCCTGCTGGTCGCCACTCCCTGCTGCAGCAGGGCGGTGTTGAGCGCGAGCTTGACCATGATCAGCTGGTTGACCGGGACCGCGGCGATGCGGGCCACCAGCCGCTCGGTGCGCTCGTCGAGGTCTTCGGGATCCGGTGCCTCCACCGCCAGCCCCCACTGGGCGGCTTGCGCGCCGGTGATGCAATCCCCGGTCAGCAGAAGACGCTTCGCCCGCTGATCGCCCAGGCGGTGCGCCCACAAGCCGGCGGCCGGCACCCCCCACACCCGGGTGGGCGGGTACCCGATCTTGGCGTCGGCGGCGGCGATCACCTGATCGGCGTGCAGGGCGATATCGGTGCCGCCGGCCACGCAGTAGCCGTGAATCTTGACCACCGTCGGCTTGTCGGCGTGCATCAGGGCCGAGAACCCGCGCACGAAGCGGCTCATCATCTGATAGTCGATCATCGGATCCCACGGCCGATTCGGCAGGTGGTTGATCGCCTGGGTCTTGCCGTCGAGCACCGTGCCCCGGTAGGCATCCCCGCCGCCGGCGGAGGACGAGCCTTCCGCGTAGGCGGACAGGTCGAAACCCGCGCAGAACCCGTCGCCGCGCCCGGACACCAGGATGACGTGCACATTGGGGTCCAGATCGGCGCGTTCGACCAGTGCCGACAGCTCCAGTGGGGTGTCGGCGATGATGGCGTTGCCCCGCTCCGGCCGGTTGAAGGTGATCCGGGCAACCCGATCGGTGACCTCGTAAGTCATCGTCTTGAGGTTGTCGAAATCGACCGGCCTGATCGCGTGAGTCATCCTTTCACCAGGGCCCGCTCGAGAATCGGTGCGAGATCCAGCCCGGTGGGCAGGGTGCCGAACGCACCGCCCCACTGTCCGTCAAGCCGGGTGGCCAGGAACGCCTCGGCCACGGCGGGATGCCCGTGGCGCACCAGCAGCGACCCCTGCAGCGCCAGGCAGATGTCCTCGGCAACCCGTCGGGCGCGATAGACCATGGTGTCGCTGTCACCGAGTTGGGCCTTGAGCTGCTCGACGTGGGCGTCCAGCCGACGATCCTGCCCGGCGCTGACAGCCAGTTCAGCGAACAGCACCTCGACGCATTCGGGACGAGTTGCCATGGCGCGCAACGTGTCCAGCGCGCTGATGTTACCGGAGCCCTCCCAGATGCCCATCAGTGGCGCCTCCCGGTACAGCCGCGGCATCCCGGAGTCTTCGACATAGCCGTTGCCGCCCAGGCATTCCAACGCCTCGGCGGCATGCGGTGTCGCGCGTTTACACACCCAGTATTTGCTAGCAGCCAGCCCGATGCGGCGCAGCAGTGCCTCCGTCCGGTCCCCGCGGACGGCCTTGTCGGTGGCTCCGGCCATCCGCATCGCCACGATAGTGGCGGCCTCGGCCTCCACCGCCAGATCGGCCAACACATTGCGCATCAGCGGCTGGTCAATCAGGTAAGCACCGAACGCTTTCCGGTGTTGAGCGTGATGGATGGCCTGGGCCAGGCCGGTGCGCATGCCGGTCGCGCTGGCCAGGGTGCAGTCCAGCCGGGTCAGGTTGACCATCTCGATGATGGTTGGCACACCGCGGCCCTCCTCCCCGACCAGCCACCCGATGGCCCCGTCATACTCGACCTCGCTGGAGGCGTTGGCGTGGTTACCCAGTTTGTCCTTGAGGCGCTGCAAAAACATTCGGTTGCGGGTGCCGTCGGGCAACACCCGGGGCAGCAAGAAGCACGACAGCCCGCCCGGGGCCTGGGCGAGCACCAGGAAGATGTCACACATCGGCGCCGAGGTGAACCACTTGTGTCCGGTGAGCGAGTAGCTACCGTCGGCGTTGCGAACCGCCCGGGTGGTGTTGGCGCGCACGTCGGAGCCCCCCTGCTTCTCGGTCATCGACATGCCCGCGGTGATACCGGCCTTTGTCGTCGGCACCGCCAGTTGCGGGTCATAGCTGCGACTCGTCAGCAGCGGCTCGTACACCGTCGCCAGCTCCGGGTTGTGCCGCAGTGCCGGCACCACCGCGTAAGTCATCGAAATCGGGCACATGTGACCGGGCTCGACGTTCCACACCGAGGTTTTCGCGGCCCGCACCACGTGCGCCCCCGGGCGCCCGTCGGCCCAGGGTGCGGCGTGCAGGCCGTGGGCGATGGCGGTGCGCATCAGCTCGTGATAGGCCGGGTCGTATTCCACCTCATCGATTCGATGCCCGTAGCGGTCGTGAGTGTGCAAGATGGGCCGGTTGCGGTCGGCGAGCTCACCCCAGCGCCGGGCCTGCCCGGAGGCGGCGAGCGCGCCGACCTCGGTCAGTTCGTCCAGGCCCCACTGCCCGCCCTCGCGGATCAGGGCCTCGACCAGCACCGGCGAGGACGCGGGGTTGTGGTTCTCAAGAGGCGGAACCTGGTTGATGACGACATGGGTATCGGACATACCCCGAACTATTACATTATTCCGACAATCGCACAAGATCCGTAACGATCACCGGGGGCGGGCGCGCAAGCAGGCCCGGACAACGCCGACCACCCGGCCGGCCCCCCGATCGGTCGGACGTACCTCGCTATCGGCCGACGTGGGCGCGCAGGAAGGCGATGTCATCCTTGCGGCCCTCGTCGGGGGTCTCGCAGATGACCGGTGCGGCCGCCGCTTTGACGACCGCGACCAGCAGCTGGGGGTCGATCTGCCCGGTGCCGATGTTGGCATGACGGTCCGCGCCCGAACCCGCCGCGTCCCTCGAGTCGTTGCAGTGCACCAGGTCGACACGGCCGGTGATCGCCCTGATGCGGTCGACCGCATCGGCCAGCGGTTCACCCGCCGCCCAGGCATGGCAGGTGTCCAGGCAAAAGCCGATTCCGGTGTCCCCGATGTGGTCCCAGAGCCGGGCGATGGTCTCGAAGTGCCGGGCCATCGCGTGCTCACCGCCCGCGGTGTTCTCCAGGTATACCGGCACCTCGGACGCGAGTTGGTCAAGAGCCTTGCGCCAGCGCTGGAAACCGGCCGCCAGGTCGTCGTCGGCGGCGACGTGCCCACCGTGCACGATGACCGCTCGCGCCGCGATCTCGGCCGCCGCCTCGCAGGTGTCCTGGAGGATTTTGCGTGACGGTATCCGCACCCGGTTGTTGGCCGACGCCAGGTTGATCAAATAGGGCGCGTGCACGTATATCGGCACCGGGGAAGCCCGCAGCCGCGCCGCGTCGGCGCGCGGCTGGGGCTTTTTCCAACTCTGCGGGTTGCCCAGGAAGATCTGCACCACCTCGGCGCCCTCGGCCTCGGCCGCGGCGAGCGGATCCTTCGCGCTGACGTGCGAGCCGATGAGCACGCCGGCCAGTGTAATGCCTCGCCCTTTCGGCGAGCAGTCGCAAAAGTCCTCAATTCGGGGGTGGAAAGGGGGCTTTTGCGTGTGCTCAGCCGGCTAGGCGAGGCCTCACTAAGTGGGCGTTGATCCGTGCGACGAGCCCGATCGGATCGCCTCGGATGTCGGCGACCGTCATCGGAATAGTCGTCCAGCCGCATTCCTGCAATCGGGCGGTTTTCAGCCTGTCGTGCAGCAAGGCATCGCGGCCCAGGTGCCATTCCAGACTGTCGTATTCAGCGACGACCATTGCCGCCGGCCACGCGAAATCGACGCGCCAGAGTCTGCCGTAGCGGTCCACGACGCTGTACTGCAGCTCGGGCATGGGCAGTCCGCCGTCGATAAACACTAGGCGCGCCTCGCTCTCCATTGGCGACTCGGCGCGACCGTCGGCGTAGCCGACCAGCTCCCGGACCTTGACGATGCCGCGGCGGCCCTTTTGTTCGCGGATCGCGGCGTGCAATTCTCCTGTGGTACAAGCGCCGATGTGCAGCGCCGCGTCCAGCGTCGCCAAAGCGCGGGGTCGCCGCAACGTCCGCGCGACTTCGATCACCGTCCATGCCGGCGCCGTCGCCAGCCGGCCTTCGACTCGTCGCAGCGGCGCGCCGATTCGCTGATGCACCATCAGGCCGTTTGACGGCCGCATCCGTCTGCCGGGATCAAGAACGTGAACGCGCGACGTGCTTTCGGTATCGAACCCGTACAGCGCCGCAGCGGTGCCCATGCAGGCAACAACCGGTTGGCCGGCCAACAGATCCAGCGCAGCCAGCTTGCCCAGCACATCGGGCTCAGCGTACGCGTAGACCCCGTGACATACCCGAATAAGCTTGCCCGCCTTCACGAGTCCGGCCAGACGCTTGCGAGAGATCACCGTCAGTAGCTCGGCGGTGGTCGCCAGCCCGTCAGCATGCACACGCGAAGCTTGTGCGCGTTACCCGGCATTGGCTAGCCACCGCAGCACCGGCTGTGGATAACTGCACGCCCAGCAGACGCAAGAGCCCCCGACACGCCGTGCGTGCGGGGGCTTTTGCGTCTGCTCGCGGTACCTACCGGTAGTGCTTACCGGTAGTCGTTGTAGCCGTAGTCGTCCAGCGGGACCGCCGCGCCGGTGCCCTGGCCGAAGCCCGGGCTGTAGTACTGATCCTCGTACGAGGGTATCGTGTACGCCGCCGCGCGGGCCTCCTCGGTGGGCTGCACCTGGATATTGCGGTAGCGGGAGATGCCGGTGCCGGCCGGAATCAGCTTGCCGATGATCACGTTCTCCTTCAGGCCGTTGAGCCGGTCGCTGCGACGGTTGATCGCCGCGTCGGTCAATACCCGCGTGGTCTCCTGGAACGACGCCGCCGACAGCCACGAGTCGGTGGCCAGCGACGCCTTGGTGATGCCCATCAGCACGGGGCGACCGGCGGCGGGCTCGCCGCCTTCGGCCACCACCCGACGGTTCTCGGCTTCGAACTCCGCCCGGTCGATGAGCGAGCCGGGCAAAAACTCCGTCGAGCCCGAATCGATGATGGTCACCCGGCGCAGCATCTGGCGGACGATCACCTCGATGTGCTTGTCGTGGATCGACACGCCCTGGGCGCGGTAGACGTCCTGAACTTCACGCACCAGGTGGATCTGCACCTCGCGGGGACCCTGCACCCGCAGCACCTCGTGCGGGTCGGCGGAGCCTTCCAGCAACTGTTGACCCACCTCGATGTGGTCACCGTCGGCCAGCACCCGTTCGGTGCCGTCCTCGTGCTTGAACACCCGCAGCCGTTGCCGCTTGGAGAGCTTGTCGTAGACCACCTCCTCGCCGCCGTCGTCGGGGATGATGGTGATCTTGTAGAACTTGTCGCTCTCCTCGATGCGGACCCGTCCGCTCACCTCGGCGATCGGGGCCTTGCCCCGCGGCACCCGGGCCTCAAACAGCTCCTGCACTCGCGGCAGACCACTGACGATGTCCTCACCGACACCACCCTGGTGGAAGGTCCGCATGGTCAGCTGGGTGCCCGGTTCACCGATGGACTGCGCGGCCACGATCCCGACGGCTTCGCCGATGTCAACCAGCTTGCCGGTCGCCATGGACCGCCCGTAGCAGGTCGCGCAGACCCCCATGCTGGTGGCGCACGTCAAAACCGAGCGCACCTTCACCTCGGTGATGCCCGCCGCCAGCAGGGCGTCGATCTCCGGGTCGCCCAGATCCCGGCCGCGCTCGACGACGACGTTGCCGTCCTTGTCGAGCACGTCGGCGCCGAGGGTGCGGGCGTACGCCGAGGTTTCGATGTAGGGGTCACGAACCAGGGTGCCGTCGGGCTGGCGTTCGGCCAACTCGACGATGATGCCGCGCTCGGTGCCGCAGTCGCCCTCGCGAACGATGACGTCCTGCGACACGTCCACCAGACGGCGGGTCAGATAACCCGAGTCCGCGGTCCGTAACGCGGTGTCCGCCAAGCCTTTCCGCGCACCGTGGCTGTTGATGAAGTACTCCAGCACCGTCAGGCCCTCGCGGAACGAGGACTTGATCGGGCGCGGGATGAACTCGCCCTTGGGGTTGGTCACCAGGCCCTTCATCCCGGCCAGCGTGCGGGTCTGGGTGAAGTTCCCGGTAGCGCCCGACTCGACGATCATGATGATCGGGTTGTCGTCGGGGTAGCGCTCCCGCAGCCGCTGGCCGACCTCGTCGGTGGCTTCCTTCCAGATCTCCACTAGCGCCTCGTTGCGCTCGTCGTGGTTCAAAGCACCACGCTGGAACTGCTTTTCGACCTTATCGGCCCGTGCTTCGTAGGCGTCGAGGATCTGCTGCTTGCCCGGCACCACCAGCACGTCGGCCATCGACACGGTGACACCCGAACGGGTGGCCCAGTAGAAGCCGGCGTCTTTGAGCTTGTCGACCGTCTGCGCGACCACGATCATGGGATAGCGCTCGGCCAGGTCGTTGATGATGGTCGCCTGCACCTTCTTGTGCATCTGCTCGTTGACGAACGGGTACCCGACCGGCAGCAACTCGTTGAACATCACCCGGCCGAGCGTGGTTTCGGCCATCCAGGAATCGCCTGGGCGCCAGCCGTTCGGGCCGAACAGCTCGGCCTCGATGTCGGCCGGCGGGCGCAGCTGCGAAAGCCGCACCTTGATCTTGGCCCGCACCGAGAGCGCCCCCCGGTCCATCGCCATGATGGCCTCGGCCGGTGAGCTGTACACGCCGCGCTCCGGTGAATCCTTGGTGGCGGGCTGGTATTCACCGATCTCACCGGGAACCTCGGTGGTCAGGTAGTACAGCCCGGTCACCATGTCCAGCCGCGGCATCGCCAGCGGACGCCCCGAAGCCGGGGACAGGATGTTGTTGGAGGAGAGCATCAAGATGCGGGCCTCGGCCTGCGCCTCGGCGGATAGCGGCAGGTGCACCGCCATCTGGTCACCGTCGAAGTCGGCGTTGAACGCCTCGCACACCAGCGGGTGCAGCTGAATCGCCTTGCCTTCCACCAGCATCGGCTCAAACGCCTGGATACCCAGCCGGTGCAGGGTGGGCGCGCGGTTCAGCAGCACCGGATGCTCGGCGATGACCTCTTCGAGCACGTCCCACACCTGTGGACGCTGACGCTCCACCATCCGCTTGGCGCTCTTGATGTTTTGCGCATGGTTGAGGTCGACCAGCCGCTTCATCACAAACGGCTTGAATAGCTCCAGCGCCATCAGCTTGGGCAGACCGCACTGGTGCAACTTGAGCTGCGGACCCACCACGATGACCGAACGCCCCGAGTAGTCGACCCGCTTGCCAAGCAGGTTCTGCCGGAACCGACCCTGTTTGCCCTTGAGCAGATCCGACAGCGACTTCAGCGGACGGTTGCCCGGTCCGGTGACCGGACGGCCACGGCGGCCGTTGTCGAACAGCGCGTCCACCGACTCCTGCAGCATCCGCTTTTCGTTGTTGACGATGATCTCCGGCGCGCCGAGGTCGATCAACCTCTTGAGCCGGTTGTTGCGGTTGATCACCCGCCGGTAAAGGTCGTTGAGGTCGCTGGTGGCGAACCGACCGCCGTCAAGCTGCACCATCGGGCGCAGCTCCGGCGGGATCACCGGCACCGCGTCGAGCACCATCCCCAGCGGAGAGTTACCGGACTGCTGAAATGCCGCCACCACCTTCAGCCGCTTGAGAGCACGGATTTTCTTTTGGCCTTTGCCGTTTCGGATGATTTCACGCAGCGCCTCGGCTTCGGCATCGATGTCGAAGTTCTGGATGAGCTTTTTGATCGCCTCCGCGCCCATGGAGCCGGTGAAGTACTCGCCGTAGCGGTCGACGAGCTCGCGGTAGAGGTTCTCGTCGACGATCAGCTGCTTGGGGGCCAGCTTGATGAAGGTGTTCCAGATCTCCTCCAGCCGATCGAGCTCACGCTGCGCGCGGTCGCGGATCTGGCGCATCTCCCGCTCGCCGCCGTCACGCACCTTGCGTCGCACGTCGGCCTTGGCGCCCTCGGCCTCCAGCTGGGCCAGATCGGCCTCCAGCTTCTGGGCCCGCGCCTCCAGCTCGGCGTCGCGCTGATCCTCGACGGCCTTGCGCTCCACGGCCATCTCGGCCTCGAGCGTCGAGAGTTCGTTGTGCCGCAGCTCCTCGTCGACCTCGGTGATCACGTACGCCGCGAAGTAAATGATCTTCTCCAGATCCTTCGGGGCCAGATCCAGCAGGTAGCCGAGCCGGCTCGGCACACCCTTGAAGTACCAGATGTGGGTGACCGGCGCGGCCAACTCGATGTGGCCCATCCGCTCGCGCCGCACCTTGGCACGGGTGACCTCCACACCGCAGCGCTCGCAGATGATGCCTTTAAACCGCACCCGCTTGTATTTGCCGCAGTAGCACTCCCAGTCCCGAGTAGGTCCGAAGATCTTCTCGCAGAACAGACCGTCCTTCTCCGGCTTCAGGGTGCGATAGTTGATGGTCTCCGGTTTTTTGACCTCACCGTACGACCATTGCCGGATGTCGTCGGCGGTGGCCAGGCCGATGCGGAGTTCATCGAAGAAGTTGACGTCGAGCACGTAACTCCCTTTCCCCTTGCGGGACTCGTGACGATTAACTCGATTAACTACTAAGCAAGATCCTCGGCGGAGGCGGACTCGTTGCGGGACAAGTTGATTCCCAGGTTCGCCGCAGCACGCTCCAGGTCTTCGTCTTCGCCTTCGCGCAGCTCGATGGCCGCACCGTCTTTGGCCAGCACCTCGACGTTGAGGCACAGCGATTGCAGCTCTTTGAGCAGCACCTTGAACGACTCCGGAATGCCCGGCTCGGGGATGTTCTCGCCCTTGACGATGGCCTCGTACACTTTGACCCGCCCGACGGTGTCGTCGGATTTGATGGTCAACAGCTCCTGCAGCGTATAGGCCGCGCCGTAGGCCTGCATGGCCCAGCATTCCATCTCGCCGAATCGCTGGCCGCCGAACTGCGCCTTACCACCCAGGGGCTGCTGGGTGATCATCGAGTACGGACCGGTGGATCGGGCGTGGATCTTGTCGTCCACCAGATGGTGCAGCTTCATGATGTACATGTAGCCGACCGTCACCGGGTAGGGGAACGGCTCCCCCGAACGGCCGTCGAACAGCCTCGCCTTGCCGTCACCGTCGACCAGCACGTCGCCGTCGCGGTTGGGCAGCGTGGCCGACAGCAGCCCCTGCAGCTCCTCCTCCCGGGCACCGTCGAACACCGGGGTCGCCACGAGCGTGTTCGGCTCGGCCGCCAGCAGTTCCTCGGGCAGCCGCTGCGCCCAGTCCGGCACGCCCTTGGACGTGTCGATCCTCCAACCGCTGTGCGCGCACCAGCCCAGATGGGTTTCCAGGATCTGGCCGATGTTCATCCGGCGCGGCACGCCGTGGGTGTTCAGGATGATGTCCACCGGGGTGCCGTCCGGCAGGAACGGCATGTCCTCGACCGGCAGGATCTTGCCGATCACACCCTTGTTCCCGTGCCGGCCGGCGAGCTTGTCGCCGTCGGAGATCTTGCGTTTCTGCGCGACATAGACGCGGACCAGTTCGTTGACCCCCGCCGGCAGCTCGTCGTCGTCCTCCCGGGAAAACACCCGGATGCCGATGACCTTGCCGGACTCGCCGTGCGGCACCTTCAGGGAGGTGTCGCGAACCTCACGGGCCTTTTCCCCGAAGATGGCCCGCAGCAGCCGCTCCTCCGGGGTCAGCTCGGTTTCCCCTTTCGGGGTGACCTTGCCGACCAGGATGTCGCCGTCACGCACCTCGGCGCCGATGCGCACAATCCCTCGCTCGTCGAGGTCGGCGAGCACCTCATCGGAGACGTTGGGGATGTCGCGGGTGATCTCCTCGGCGCCCAGCTTGGTGTCGCGGGCGTCGATCTCGTGCTCCTCGATGTGGATCGAGGTGAGAATGTCCTCCTCGACGAGACGGTTGGAGATGATGATCGCGTCCTCGTAGTTGTGACCCTCCCACGGCATGATCGCCACCAGCAGATTTCTGCCCAGGGCCATCTCGCCGTGGTCGGTGCACGGGCCGTCGGCGAGCACCTGGCCGGCCTCCACCCGATCACCGGCATCGACGATGGGACGCTGGTTGGCGCAGGTGCCGGCGTTGGAGCGGGCGAACTTGCGCAACCGGTAGGTCTGCCGGGTGCCGTCGTCGGCCATCACCGTGAGGTAGTCCGCCGACACCTCCTCGATGACGCCGCCCTTCTCGGCGACCACCACATCGCCGGCGTCGATCGCGGCGCGCAGCTCCATCCCGGTGCCCACCAGCGGCGCCTCGCTGCGCACCAGCGGAACCGCCTGGCGCTGCATGTTTGCCCCCATCAACGCGCGGTTGGCGTCGTCATGCTCGAGGAACGGGATCATCGCGGTGGCCACCGACACCATCTGGCGCGGCGAGACATCCATGTAGTCGACCTCCGATGAGGCCACGTATTCCACCTCGCCGCCCTTGCGGCGCACCAGCACCCGTGGCTCGGTGAACCGGCCCTGGGCGTCGATCGGCGAGTTGGCCTGCGCCACCACGTGGCGGTCTTCCTCGTCGGCGGTCAGGTACACGATCTCGTCGGTGACCACGCCGTCGACCACCTTGCGATACGGCGTTTCGATGAACCCGAACGGGTTGACCCGCGCGTACACCGACAACGAGCCGATCAGGCCGATGTTGGGCCCCTCCGGGGTCTCGACCGGGCACATCCGCCCGTAGTGGCTGGAGTGCACATCGCGGACCTCCAGCCCGGCGCGCTCCCGGGACAGGCCGCCGGGCCCCAGCGCCGAGAGCCGGCGCTTGTGGGTCAGACCCGACAGCGGGTTGTTTTGGTCCATGAACTGCGAGAGCTGGCTGGTGCCGAAGAATTCCTTGATGGCGGCCACCACCGGGCGGATGTTGATCAGGGTCTGCGGCGTGATCGCCTCGACATCCTGGGTGGTCATCCGTTCCCGCACCACTCGCTCCATGCGCGACATGCCGACCCGGATCTGGTTTTGGATCAACTCGCCGACCGTGCGCAACCGGCGGTTGCCGAAGTGGTCGATGTCGTCGGTTTCCACCGGCACCTCCACACCACCGGGAACCGTCATCGTGGTGTGTCCTTCGTGCAGGCGCACCAGGTATTCGATGGTGGCGACGACGTCTTCCTCGGTCAACGTCACCGTGGTGAGCGCGATGTTCAGGCCCAGTTTCTTGTTGACCTTGTAGCGCCCGACCCGGGCCAGGTCATAGCGCTTCTCCTTGAAGAACAGGTTCTCCAGCAGGGTCTGCGCCGACTCCTTGGTCGGCGGCTCACCCGGGCGCAGCTTGCGGTAGATGTCCAACAGCGCCTCGTCGGTGCTACCGGTGTTGTCCTTCTCCAGCGTCGAGAGCATGATCTCGGAGAATCCGAACCGCTCGATGATCCGTTCACGGGTCCATCCGAGCGCTTTGAGCAGCACGGTGACCGGTTGACGGCGCTTGCGATCGATGCGTACCCCAACGGTGTCGCGCTTGTCGACGTCGAACTCCAGCCACGCGCCGCGGCTGGGGATCACCTTCACCGAATGCAGGGTCTGCTCGGTGGACTTGTCGATGCTTTCGTCGAAGTACACACCCGGGGAGCGCACCAACTGGCTGACGACAACCCGCTCGGTCCCGTTGATGATGAACGTGCCCTTCTCGCTCATCATCGGGAAGTCACCCATGAACACCGTTTGGCTCTTGATCTCGCCGGTGTTGTTGTTGATGAACTCGGCGGTGACGAACAGCGGGGCCGCGTACGTCATATCCTTGTCTTTGCACTCGTCGACCGGTGCTTTGACCTCGTCGAAGCGCGGATCGGAAAACGACAGCGACATCGATCCGGAGAAGTCCTCGATCGGCGAGAGCTCGTAGAGGACTTCTTCCAGGCCGCTGACCGGGTTGGCCTCGCCGCGGGCAATCGCCGCCTCGCGCCAGCGCGGCGCGCCGATCAGCCACTCGAACGAATCGGTCTGCACGTCGAGTAGCCCCGGAACCTCGAGCGGTTCGCGAAGCTTGGCAAAGGAAATTCGGTTAGGTGCTCCGGGGACGGAATTGTTCGAGGAAATTTGCGGACTTTGGCTAGTACCTGGGGGGGTTGTCTGGCTCTGGCGGGAAACTGCCAAGATGCATCCTTCCAGCACCTCGTGCGGCTCACGGGATCCGACGGCAGCCGGACCTCTTCACCGCGATAATTGTGTCGGTTCGGCTGGCGAACGATCTGTCCGGGCCTCACGCACGCGACCAGATCGCTGAGCCACGAAGCGGGGCTCAGAAGAAGACCACGATGTCAAGTGGCGGGTGAGGTGGGCAAGAGGTAGCCAGCGCAACGTCCAACGATAGCGCAGGACTGCGCAATCCTCAACTGTCGTGCCACCAGGACCCGCGCCGGCTAGCGTCTCGGCCGTCTCGTGCACCAATGCTGACCAACAGACTGACCCGTTTGCGCCCGTCCGTCAAGAGGTCAACGCACAATGTTATCGTCGACGGCTCCCCCGGTGGGCGGGCGCGGCGGCCGTCAGTTCTCCCGCTGGGTGCGGATGACGGCGGTGGGTGCCTCATCGGCGCCGTGATGGCGCCCGACCTCGTCGGCGAAGGCGTGCCCCACATACTTGTGGGTGCCCTCCAGGTCGTCGAGGATCGCTTCCTGCGCCTTCCTGGGCAGGGTGTGCAGGATCTCGCGCACCCGGGCCCGCCGCCGGGCGACGGCTCTGCGCTCCGGCATGCCCGGGGTGGCGGTGATCTGCGGCGGCACGCCCTCGATCTCCTCGACACCGCCGTCGTGGTGGCCGGCCTCCAGGTGGGCCTGCTCCTCGGCCATGGTGGCCTCGTCTTTTTCCTCGGACATGCCGATCGGGCCGACGCGGCGCCCGTTGAGGAACTGCCGCACGACGGGCTCGTCGCTGGTCAGCAGCACCTCGCGGGGACCGAACATCACCAGCCTGCGACGGAACAGCATGCCGATGTTGTCCGGTACCGTGCGGGCGATGTTGATGTTGTGCGTGACGATCAAGATGGTGGCGTCGATCTGGGCGTTGATGTCGATGAGCAGCTGGCTGAGATACGCGGTGCGCACCGGATCCAGGCCCGAGTCGGGCTCGTCGCAGAGGATGATCTGCGGGTCGAGCACCAGCGAGCGGGCCAGGCCGGCGCGTTTGCGCATACCACCGGAGATCTCGCCGGGGAACTTCTTCTCGTCACCGGCCAGCCCGACCAGCTCCAGCTTCTCCATGACGATGTCACGGATCTCGTGTTCGGTTTTCTTGGTGTGCTCGCGCAGCGGGAACGCGGTGTTGTCGTAGATGTTCATCGACCCGAACAGCGCGCCGTCCTGGAACATCACGCCGAACAGCGTGCGGATCTCGTAGAGTTCCTTGGCCGTGCACTGGGTGATGTCGGTGCCCTCGATGATCACCGAACCGCGTTCCGGGCGCAGCAGACCGATCAGTGACTTCAAGAACACCGATTTGCCGGTGCCCGACGGCCCCAGGAGGACACTGACCTCACCCGCCGGGATATCGAGCGTGACGTCTTCCCAGATCCGCTGGGATCCGAAGGACTTGGTCAGCCCCTCAACGTGGATAGCGGTGCCCATGCGAAATCCTTCCTCCGACGTTGCTCACACTACCCGCCCCGCTTGTGGCATGAGTCACTGTAGCGCACAGCGACGTCGGGGGCCATGCTTGCCTGGCCGCACCGGGACGGTCCACGCTTTTCGGTCAGCCTACTTGACGGTGACGGTGGCGCCGGCGGCCTCGAGTTTCGTCTTAGCCTCCTGGGCCGCCTCCTTGGCGACCTTCTCCAGCACCGGCTTGGGCGCGCTGTCGACCAAGTCCTTGGCCTCCTTGAGGCCCAGGCCCGAGACGATCTCCCGCACCACCTTGATGACGCCGATCTTTTTCTCGCCGGGGGCCTCGAGGATGACGTCGAACTCGGTCTGCTCCTCGGCCTCCTCGCCGGCCTCCGGCGCCGTGCCCGGGGCCGCCACCGCCGCCGCGACCGGGACGGCGGCGGTGACCTCGAAGGTCTCCTCGAACTTCTTGACGAACTCGGAGAGCTCCAACAAAGTCATGTCCTTGAACGCGTCCAGCAGCTCGTCGGTAGAGAGTTTGGCCATGGGTGGATCCTTCCTGATCGATCGATAGGGGGTTATGCGGTTTCGGCGGGCGCCGGCGGTGTCGTGGCGGAGTCTTCCGAAGCGGCCGGGGCGGATTCCGCCGCCGCTGCCTTTTTCTCCTGCAGCGCGGCCAGCAACCGGGCCAGCCGCGATGCCGGGGCATTGAACAGCGCGGCCGCCTTGGCGAGGTTGCCCTTCATCGCCCCGGCCAGTTTCGCCAGCAACACCTCCCGCGACTCCAGGTCGGCTATGCGCTCGACATCGGCGACGGTCAACGGGTGGCCGTCCAGGTAACCGCCCTTGATAACCAGCGCCTTGTGGTCTTTGGCAAAGGTCTTGATGGCTTTGGCCGCCGACACCGGCTCACCGCTGACAAACGCGATCGCCGTCGGGCCCACGAACAACTCGTCGAGCCCCTCGATCCCGGCCTCCGCGGCAGCCCGGCGGATCAGCGTGTTCTTGGCCACGGTGTAGCTGGCCGACCCGCCCAGCGACCGGCGCAGCTCGGCCAGGTCAGCCACCGTCAGACCGCGGTAGTCGGTGATCACGGTCGCCGTAGCGGCCTTGAACCGTTCGGCGATCTCTGCCACGGTGGCGGCCTTTTCAGCCCGGCCCATGCACGCCCTCCTCGCAGTTCCGGCGACTTGCCGTTCGCGGCCGGGCCCGGGAACGACAAACGCCCCGCCGCAGGACGCGATCGGGGCGGACGTCGGCGGGTGCCGACGGTTTATGCCTCGTCCTCCTGCGTGGGCCGCCGGGGCACTCCCGGGCCTTCGACCGATTTCTCGGTGGCCAACGGTCTTCGGTGGATCGTCAACAACAATAGCGTGGGCCCCGCGATCAGCCAAAACACGGTGCGGCTCGGCGCCGCAGCCGCCACCCGAATCACCGTGCGGGTCACGGTCCAATTTGCCCGCCTATGAGCGATTACACGTTGACGTCATACTCACGATGCACCTCTTCGACCAGCCCCGCGATGACCTCGAACCCGATCGAGGCGCCCGCCTGCCGCGCGCCGTAGCGAACGCCAGATCCACTAACTAACGGCTGCCGACGCCGCGGGCCGAAGCCCGACAATCGCTCGTAGGTGGGCAAAAGAGCACCCCGACCTCTGGTGAATCCCGTGACGGATGTGTCAAGCGTGACCCAGAGCGCTCAACGGAGCCCGGCGAGGGCGGCCGCGCCGATCAGCCCGGCATCATCACCGAGTTCCGCCGGCACCACCCGCAGGCCGGCCAGATAATCCAGGCCGGCGTACGTGGGCAATGCCGCCCGCAGCGGCTCGAAGAGCACCCCGCCGGAGTCGGCGACACCACCGCCTATGACGACAAGATCGATGTCGCACACCGCCGCCACCGAGGCGATCGCCACCGCGAGCGCAGCCGCACCACGACAAAATGCCTGCCGGGCCACCGGATCACCGGCCGCCGCCGCGGCGGCCAGCTCCCTGGCCCCCGCGCCGGGTGACCCGGCCCAGCCATTGGCCCGCGCCCATCGCACCATCGACGGGCCGGCGGCGACCGTCTCGACACAGCCGCGGCCCCCGCATGCGCACGGCTGGCCGTCGGGGTCGACCACGACGTGACCGACGTGACCGGCGTTGCCGCTTCGACCGTGGTAGACGGCGCCGTCGAGCACCAGTCCGCCACCCACCCCGGTAGAGACCACCATGCCCAGCAGGAAGCGGGCGCCCCGACCGGCGCCGTGCCGATGCTCGCCGAAGGCCATGCAGATGCCGTCGCCACCCAGCCGGACCGGCACCCCCGGCACCACCGCCGCGACCCGGTCCCGCAACGGAAAACCGCGCCAGCTCGCGATGTTGATCGGGCTGACGGTGCCTGCCCGGCGGTCGATGGGGCCGGCTGAGGCAATGCCCACCGCCCGGACTCTGCCGCCGGCGGCCCGCAGCGCGTCGCTGGCGGCTTCTGCCACCGCTGCCCAAACCTCCTCCGCGTCAAGGGTATTCGGCGTCGGGTGGCGAGTGCTGTGCACCAGGACGCCGCCGGGCTCGACCAGCCCGGCGGCGATCTTGGTGCCGCCGATGTCCAAAGCGAGGGTCAGCATGGCCGGGTCAGCGGTGGAGGCGTCGCTGGGTTGGCGGGGCCGTCCGAATGCTCATCGCACGGTCACCTTCACCGCGGGTGAGTAAACCAGCCGGCCCGCGCAGCCGATCCGCACCAGGGCCCACCACTGACCGGGTTCCAGGCCCACCGGCGGGGTCACGTCGAAGCCCAGCTCGACACTGCTGCGAGCGGGCAGCACGGCCCCGCGTGCCGCTGGGCCGATCCACTCCCAGGTTCCCCACGGGCTGATCAGGTGCGCCTCCAGCGCCAGGTCGGCGCGGGCGTGGGTGCCGACCGTGACGGACAGGCGCGCCGAGTCGCCGGCCGCGAGGTCGACGTCGGCCGGCCCGTCGACGAGATAGAGCAGCCGGTCCTCCCCGACCGCACCGACGGCCACGGTGCACACATCCTCGACCACCTGCCGCCACGCCGACGGCACTTCGCTGCCGGTGAGGCGCAGCTGAGCCCGCACCGGATACAGCCCTGCCTGCCCGGCCGCCGGGACCGTCACCACCACGTCGGCCTCCAGGTGGTCACCGGGCCGCAGCGTGACCGGTACGGCGGGGGGCGTGGCCGTCCAGCCGCCCGGGCAGAGCAGCCCGATGACGCCGTTCAGCGCCCGATCGGTGCAGTCGCTGGCGGCGGTCAGCCGCAGCGCCACGGTGCCGCCCGGTTGCGCGGTTATCCACCGGGGGTGCAGGTGGGCGACGGCCGGCAAGCCGCCGAGCGGGGCGGGCCCGCGGTTGTGCAGCCAATAGCGCGCGTAGAGCGGCTGCGCGGCCTCGGCTTCGGGCGCCAGCGCGCCGCCCCGGTCCGCCGGGCCCGCCAGCGCTTCGGGCACGTCGAGCCGGGCCAGCAGGGTGGCGATCTGGAAGCCGCGCAGCGCGACCCGTCGCGCGCGCTGCCGGGGCTGTTCGAGCAGGCTAGCGTGGTGCACGTCGCGCACCGCGCCGAGCGGGGAGTCGAGGGCCACGTCGGTGTCGACACCGGTGGTCTCGACCAGGCGGATTGCCACCGCGCCCGGATCCGCCCGCGGAGCGCTGCCGCGCGCTAGCGGGTTGCCGGCCGCCTTGAGAGCGCCCACCCGCACCGTGCCGGCCGGCTCGACACGCAGCAGCGAACCCACCGCCGCCAGGGTGCCGGCGGGCCGTCGCGCAATCACGGCGATGAGCGGGTGGGAGAACTCCGCGCTGCGGGCCGGGACCTCCGCGCGCCGCCAGTCGCCCGCACCGCAAATCAGCGCATAGTCGAAGGTGTGGGTCCAATGCTGCAGCTGAAAGCCCCCGCCGTCGGGCGCGACGCGACGCGGCTCGTCGATCCAGACCCCGGACGGCCAGCCCGTGCAGGACCGCAGGAGCGCGATGTGCAGGGTGCCGTCCGGGTCGACGGCACAGCCCGGCGTTCCGCGGTTGAGTAACGCCACCGTCCGCCCACCGAAGGGACCCAGCCCCGAGGGGGCCCGTTGGGTGACGGTGATCTCCGCGTCGGCGAGGTCGTCGGCGAGCGACGCGATCGCCGCGTCTAACCGCGCCCCGTCGCGGGTCGCGATCACCAGCACCGGAAGCGCGCGCGGGTGACGCAGGTCGGCGCCGGGCACCCAGGTCACCGTCAGCGGCGACGCCGCCGGCACCCAGACCCGGGCCTGCCCGGTCGCGGCCAGCTGCCGGTCGAGTTCGGCGGTGTACACCGGGTCGGCCTCGGCCAGCACGGTCGCGGTGAACACGTTCTGACCCGGTCCGCCCAGCGCGATCCGCAAATCCGGCAGGTTGGAGTCGACCTCGAGGTCGCCGTAGCGGGGCTTGTCGGCGCTGCCACAGGTGGCGGTGACCCCGGAGCGGACCAACGCGACCATCAGGTCGCGCGCCAGGCGATGAGACATCGACTCGCTCGGCACCACCACCTCGGCCACCGACACCGCGCGCACGCCCGCGCCGACACGCACCCGCGCGGCCGAGGACAGCCCGAACCAGCCGTAGGCGGGGTTGTCCAGCGTCCACGGGTGCCGGGCGGCGTCCACGCACCGGCCGGTCTTCTGGTCGTGCCACAACGCGAAGCCGCGCCCGACGACCGCGTCGCCCACCTCACTGACGGGCAGGGCGCCCGGCACCGGGCACGGCCAACGCAGCCGCAGCACGCAGTCCGCGGCGGTGAACTCGTCGATCCGGGTGCGACAGTCCACCCGGGCCACGCCGTGCCACAGCGTGAGCGTTTGGGTATAGCGGGCCAGTGTGCCGATCCGGCCGCGGACGACCAGCCGCTGACCCAGCGGGCCGGTGTAGGCACGCACTTCGGCGGGTGTTTCCGAGGAGCGGATGACCGGCCCTTTGGGCGCCAGCTGCCAGGGGCCTTCCCCGGAGACGGGATGTTCCGGATATTCCTCGTAGAGCGCGAGCTCGTTGCCCACCCGGCCGGCGGCGATCAGCTGGTGCCCGTCCGCGTGCAGGGCGCACACCCCGCCGCCGCGAGCCGGGTCGACGGCCAGCCGGTAGCGCTCGTTGGCGATCTCGTGTCCGCCAATCGGCTCCCAGCCGGCCCCCGCCCCGGCCACCAGCCGGTAGGCCCGCCATCCCAGCGACGGCACGTCGCGCGCCAGCCAGCGGACCGTGCGTCCGTCGTGCTCGACCTGGGCCGGCACCTCGACGCCGTCGTGGTCGATCACCCGCACCCCGCCACCGCCCGGCAGCCGGGCGGTCACGATGTCGCTGCGCCGGTGCGCCAGCGGGTTCCACACCACCGCTGTGGGGTGCCGGTCGCCGGCCACCACATCGGAGAGCAACGCCACGGCGTTGTCCCGGACGGCGCGGCCGAGTTCCCAGGCGTCGCGCCAACCAGTGAGCAGATCAAGGTAGACCTGGTCGGATTCCGAGCCGGTGACGGCGTCGTGGTGCGCGCCGTAGGCCAGCTGCACCCAGGCCTTGGCCAGCGCGGCCTGCGGGTAGTCGGCGCCGGCCAACAACCCGGCGAATACCGCGAAGCGCTCCGCCTCCAGCAGGGTGTGTTCGGCGGCCCGGGCGGCTTGCTTGGTGTCGATGAACGACACGTCCTTACCGGTGTAGACGGGGTTCATGTCCCGGGTTTGCGGCGATGGTCGCCGCCCGCGCGCCGCCAGCTCGGCGCGCACCGCGGCGAAAAACTCCCGCGGCAGCGCGCACACGAACTTCGGCCAGGTGTAGCGCGCGCCCCAATCCCGATGGATAGCGGTCACCCAGTTGTTGGGCGGCGTGAAGTCGGTGCCGACCGGCAACAGCACGTTGCGGGTCAGCGCCACCTTTTTGAGCTCCCGGTAGAGCCGATAAACGGCCTGCTCGGCCTCGGCCAGCGAGGCCGACGAGTCCAGCCACCAGCCCGCCGAATAGTGCGCCGGCATGTAGTGGGTCAGCAAACCGCGCCCCGACGGGGCGATCCATTCGAATTCGCTGGAAAACTGCATCCGCGCCACGCCGCCGGCCATCGGACCCCACTGGTGGTGCGGGCCGCGGGCCCAGGAACTCGACGTCAACCCGGCGTCGGCGGCCATACCGGGGAACTGCGGGTCGTGGCCGAACACGTCCAGCTGCCAGGCGGTGGCGGGCTCCGCGCCCAGCACGTCGCGCTGAAAACCCATGCCACACACCAGGTTACGGATCGTCGTCTCCGGGCCGACGAGGTTGGTGCTGGGTTCGTTGTAGGTGCCTCCCAGCACCTCAACGCGGCCGTCTTCGATGAGCCGGCGCAGTTCGGCGCGGTCCTCGGGATGGGTGTCCCAGTAAGGCTTGAGGTAGTCCACCTCGGCCAGCACGAACTTGTACTCGGGCTCGCGGCGCGCCCGGTGCAGATGCGCGCGCACCAGTTCAAAGCCGTTGACCTGGCGGGCCGGCCCCGGCGGGTCCGCGCGCCATTCGCTGGTGTAGGCGCCCTGGGTGTTCCACCACACCGGGTCGTAGTGAAAGTGGCTGATCATGAACACCGTCCAACCGGGTTCGGCCACGGTGAACGGGAACGGCGTGCCGGCGCCGCCGGCGTGCACCTCCGCGGGCCGGCACTCACCGACCAGCGGGTCCGCGACGGTGACCGGGATCTCCACGGCGCCGTCCCCCGGGGGCGCCACCGCTTCCCCGGTCAGGCCGGGGCCGCGGACCCGAACCGGCGTGGGCCGCGCGCACCCGGTGTAGGTGACCCGGGCCAGCTGCTGCGGCGCGTCCGGCGGCCCCACGAAAAGCTCGGTCGACTCCGCGGAGATCACCTGCATTACCGCACCCTACGGTTGTTTTCGCCGTCGGGCAGCCGGATCGGCACCCGGCGGCGCGGCGGCCGGGCGCACCGGGCCCGGCGGCCGCGCATTGGGAGCCCACGGCACCGATTTGGCACACTGCTGGGATGAGTTCCACCAAACACCGCGAGGCGGCCAAGCTGGGCCGGGTGTCCTTGCCGGTCGAGGCGGCCCGGATCGCAGTGACGGGGTGGCAGCTCACCCGCACCGCAGGCCGCGTCCTGAGCAAGCTCCCCGCTCGCGGCCCCTGGCAATACAAGGTGATCAAGGAGCTGCCGCACACCTTCGCCGACCTGGGACCCACCTACGTCAAGTTCGGCCAGATCATCGCCTCCAGCCCCGGCGCGTTCGGGGAGTCGCTGTCCCGGGAGTTCCGCGGCCTGCTGGACGCGGTTCCGCCCGCCAAACCCACCGAAGTGCGCAGACTCGTCGCCGAGGAGCTCGGCAGCGATCCCTCGGAGCTGTTTGCCACTTTCGAGGAGGAGCCGTTCGCGTCGGCGTCGATCGCCCAGGTGCATTACGCCACGCTGCGCAGCGGGGAAGAGGTCGTCGTCAAAATTCAGCGGCCGGGCATCCGCCGCCGGGTCGCCGCGGACCTGCAGATCCTCAAACGGTTCGCCCAGCTGGTCGAGTTGGCCAAGCTGGGCCGTCGGCTCTCGGCCCAAGACGTGGTCGCGGATTTCGCCGACAACCTGGCCGAGGAGCTGGACTTTCGCCTGGAGGCGCAGTCGATGGAAGCCTGGGTGGCGCACATGAACGCCTCCCCGCTGGGTCGCGACATCCGGGTGCCGCAGGTGTACTGGGACTACACCAGTGAGCGGGTACTGACCATGGAGCGGGTGCACGGCATCCGCATCGACAACGTCTCCGAGATCCGCAAGGCCGGGTTCGACGGCACCAAGCTGGTCAAGGCGCTGCTGTTCAGCCTCTTCGAGGGCGGGCTGCGCCATGGCCTGTTCCACGGCGACCTGCACGCCGGAAACATCTACATCGACGCCGACGGCAAGATCGTGTTCTTCGACTTCGGCATCATGGGCCGCATCGACCCCCGCACCCGCTGGCTGCTGCGCGAGCTGGTGTATGCGCTGCTGGTGAAGAAGGACCACGCCGCTGCGGGCAAGATCGTGGTGCTGATGGGTGCGGTCGGTACCACGCGCCCGCAGGCGCAGGCCGCCAAGGACCTGGAGGCCTTCGCCACCCCGCTGACCATGAAGACCCTCGGCGACATGTCGTACGTGGAGATCGGCAGGCAGCTCTCGGCGCTGGCCGACGCCTATGACGTCAAGCTGCCCCGTGAGCTGGTGCTGATCGGCAAGCAGTTCCTCTACGTCGAGCGCTACCTGAAGCTGCTGGCCCCGACGTGGCAGATGATGTCCGACCCGCAGCTCACCGGCTACTTCGCCAACTTCATGGTCGAGGTCAGCCGCGAGTACAACCCCGATGCCGGTGTCTCCCATGGGCGATGACCCACGGCCGGACACCAGCGGGTCCCTCGTGGTGCGATCCGGCACCGCGCGGTCGGGTGATCTGGAGATCTATTACGAGGACATGGGCGACCCCAACCACCCGGCGGTGCTGCTGATCATGGGGCTGGGGGCGCAGCTGCTGCTGTGGCGCACCGGCTTTTGTGAAAAGCTCGTCGCCCAGGGGCTGCGCGTCATCCGGTACGACAATCGGGACGTCGGCCTGTCCGGCAAGACCGATCGGCGGCACCGCAGCGGACCGCTGGTTCCCCGGCTGATCAAGTTCTGGCTGGGAATCCCCAGCCGATCGGTCTACACCCTGGAGCACATGGCCGACGACGCCGCGGCGCTGCTGGAGCACCTCGGGATCGACCGCGCGCACGTCGTCGGGGCGTCGATGGGCGGCATGATCGCGCAGATCTTCGCGGCGCGGTTTGCCGAGCGGACCCGCTCGCTGGCGGTGATTTTCTCCAGCAACAACCGGCCTTTGCTGCCGCCGCCGGCACCACGCGCCCTGCTCGCGCTGCTCAAAGGGCCACCGCCCGGCTCGCCGGTGCAGGTGATCGTCGACAACGCCGTGCGGGTCAGTCGGATCATCGGCAGTCCCGGCTACCCCGCTCCGGAGGAGCGGATCCGCGCGGAGGCGATCGAAAGCTACCGGCGCAGCTACTACCCGTGGGGGATAGCGCGGCACTTCAGCGCCATCCTGGGCAGCGGCAGTCTGGTGCGCTATGACCGGCGCATCACCGCCCCGACCGTGGTGATCCACGGCCGCGCCGACAAGCTGATGCGGCCCTCCGGTGGACGGGCGGTGGCACGTGCCATCCGCGGCGCCCGCCTGCTGCTGCTCGACGGCATGGGCCACGAGCTGCCCGAGCAACTCTGGGATCTGGTCATCGGCGAGCTGAAGAGGAATTTCGCCGAGGGGTGACGTCACCGGCGCCCACGCCGCCCGAGCACCCCGTTGGGGTCGTCGCTTGATCGCGGCCGCCGCGTACGGAACGATTGCCCAGCGTGTCCAAATTAGAGCCGCGCTACGCGTTACTGCAGTCGATCTACGACATTTCCAACGAGTTCTTCGAGCTGTTCTTGGGGCCCACGATGGGCTACACCTGCGGGTATTTCGAGCGCCCCGACATGACCCTCGACGAGGCCCAAAACGCCAAGTTCGATCTGGCGCTGGGAAAACTGGGGCTTCAGCCGGGGATGACGCTGCTGGACATCGGCTGCGGGTGGGGCGGCGGGATGCAGCGGGCGCTCCAGAACCACGACGTCAACGTCATCGGGCTCACGCTTAGTGAACGTCAGCGCGAATACGCCGAGGCGAAGCTGGCCGAGATCGCGACGACGCGCCACGTCGACGTGCGGTTGCAGGGCTGGGAAGAATTCGACGAGCCGGTCGACCGGATCGTGTCCATCGGCGCATTCGAGCATTTCCGCCACGAGCGCTATCCCGATTTCTTCACGATGGCCTACCGCGCGCTACCCGAGGACGGGTCGATGCTGCTGCACACCATCACCGCGATCACCCAGGACGAATGCAACAGCCGCGGCCTGCCGCTGACCTTGGGGATGGCCCGCTTCGTTCGGTTCATTTGCACCGAGATCTTCCCCGGTGGTCAGCTGCCGACGGTGGCCATGGTCATCGAGCACGCCACCCGGGCCGGGTTCACCGTGACCGGGGTGCAGGAGCTCGGGCAGCACTACCCGCGGACCCTGTCGCTGTGGGCCGACGCGTTGCAGGCGCACCGCGACCAGGCCCTCGCGGCGCAGTCGCAGGAGGTCTATGACCGCTATGTGAAGTACCTCACCGGCTGTGGGAGCTTGTTTGCCGACGGGTATACCAACGTCCACCAGTTCACGCTGCACAAGTAGTGGCGTAAAACGCGCTCGCCGCGTGGGCCTTCGCGGTTAGGTTAGGCGGCTTGGGCGGAATCGGCTAGCATGCCTGCAACGCCCGTTGGGGTGGATCAGAGTGGTTTCGCGGGGCCCTCGTCGACCCACCGACGGGCCCTAGACCCCGGAAAGGCGTGCGACAGTCATGGCCGAGAAGCTGCGGCCGCACTTCGAGGATGTGCAGGCCCACTACGACTTATCCGACGACTTCTTTCGGCTGTTCCTGGACCCCACCCTGACGTACAGTTGCGCGTACTTCGAGCGCGCGGACATGACCCTGCAAGAGGCCCAGATCGCCAAGATGGACCTGGCGTTGGGAAAACTGGGTCTGCAACCGGGCATGACGCTGTTGGATGTCGGGTGCGGGTGGGGGGGCACGATGCGTCGCGCGATCGAGCGATATGACGTGAACGTCGTCGGCCTGACATTGTCCAAGAACCAGGCCGCCCACGTGCAGAAGATGTTTGACGAGATGGACAGCCCGCGCAGCAGGCGGGTGCTGCTGGCGGGCTGGGAACAGTTCGACGAGCCCGTGGACCGGATCGTCTCCATCGGCGCGTTCGAGCACTTCGGACACGACCGCTACGACGACTTCTTTGCCATGGCCTACCGCATCATGCCCCACGACGGGGTGCTGCTGCTGCACACGATCACCGGGCTGACCGGGCCGCAGATGGTCGAACGTGGCCTGCCGTTGACCTTCGAGTTGGCCCGCTTCATGAAGTTCATCCTCACCGAGATCTTCCCCGGGGGGCGGCTGCCGTCGATCGAGAAGGTGCGGGAGCACTCGGCTAAAGCGGGTTTTACGCTGACCCGCATGCAGTCGCTGCAGCCGCACTACGCCATGACCCTCGACCACTGGGCTGCCGCCCTAAAGGCACACCGGAGCGAGGCCGTCGCGATCCAGTCCGAAGAGGTCTACGAGCGATATATGAAGTACCTGACCGGCTGCGCCAAGGGTTTTCGAATTGGTTACATAGACGTCAACCAATTCACGCTGGAAAAGTAGTTCCGGCTTCGCTTCTCGGGTATTCCGTGTCATGCCGGCACCCGCCGGAACACCGTTGGGTAGGGTTACATATCAGTGGCAACTCGTGGTGCGTAGCCGCCGAGCATCCAGGAGAATGACAACGACAATGTCTGACACCCCCAGCACCACCGCGCGGCTTCGGACACGCTGCGAAGACATTGAGGCGCATTACGATTTATCCGACGATTTCTTCGGGCTATTCCAGGATCCGAGCCGCACCTACAGCTGCGCCTATTTCGAACACGATGGCATGACCCTCGAAGAGGCCCAGATCGCCAAGATCGACCTGAACCTGGACAAACTGGACCTGCGGCCGGGCATGACGCTGTTGGACATCGGCTGCGGCTGGGGTTCCACCATGAAGCGGGCCATCGAAAAGTACGACGTCAACGTGATCGGTCTGACCTTGTCGAAAAACCAGCTGGCCCGCTCCCGGCAGGTGCTCGACGCGATCGACACCGATCGATCACACCGGGTGCTGCGGTGTGGCTGGGACCAGTTCAGCGAACCCGTCGACCGGATCGTCTCCATCGAGGCCTTCGAGCACTTCGGTTTCGAAAACTACGACGATTTTTTCAAGAATTGTTTCGCTATATTGCCCGACGACGGGCGGATGACGGTTCAAAGCAGCGTCAGTTACCACCCATATGACCTGCACGCCCGTGGCAAGAAAATCACCTTTGAGACCGCACGATTCATCAAGTTCATCGTCACCGAGATATTCCCGGGCGGTCGCCTTCCCAGCACCGAGATGATGATCTCGCACGGCGAGAAAGCCGGCTTTATCGTCCCCGAACCACTGTCGCTGCGGCCGCACTACGTCAAGACCCTGACGATCTGGGGTGATGCGCTGGAGGCCAACAAGGACAAGGCCATCGAGATCACCTCCGAAGAGGTCTATCACCGGTACCTGAAATACCTGCGCGGCTGTCGGGACTACTTTGCCTACGAAGCCCTCGACTGCTCTTTGGTCACCTACCTCAAGCCGGGTGCCGTCGCGTAAAGATCGCCGAGCAGACGCAAAAGAGCCCATTTGGCGCTCGAATTGGGGGCTTTTGTGGCTGCTCACCGAGACTTTGTCGGATCGCTGGCGCGCTGTTCGTCGGACAGGTAGAGAGTGGGGCAGCAGGTCCCGCTTACTACCCCGGAGGTGACCACAATGCAGTATTTCGCCCTGTTGATCAGCACGGAGCGGGATCTCACGCCCGACGAGCGGGCCGCCACGATGACCGCCTACCAGCAGTTCCACGCCAAGGCTGGCTCGGCGATCCGCGCCGGGGACGCGCTGGCGCCTGCGGCGACCGGCGTGCGCATCACCGGCGGGCCGAACGCGCCGACCGTCACCGACGGTCCGTTCGCGGAGGCCGCGGAGGTCGCCTGCGGGTACTACGTGTTCGAGGCCGAAAACCTCGACGAAGCGCTGGCGCTGGCCCGCGACATCCCGGCCGCCAGCCACGGTGTTATCGAAGTCCGGCCCATCTACCACCCCTTCGATCCCGATTGGTCGCGCGCCGGCGGCCAGTGGCTGGCGCTGCTGCTGGAGCCGCCGGGATCGGCCCTTGCCCCCGGCACCCCGGAGTGGCAGGCAGAGGCGGCACGACACGGCGAATTCGCCACTGCCGCAAGCGATCACATTATCGGCGGCGCCCCACTACACGAGCCGACGACGGCGACCACGGTCCGCGTCCGCGACGGCCAGCTGCTGTTGACCGATGGACCCTACGCGGAAGGGGCCGAGATCGCCACCGGCTTCTATCTGCTGGCCGCCGCCGACCGCGACGAGGCCGTCAAACTGGCCGCGATGATCCCCGCCACCGCGGTACAGCTACGCCAGCTGGCGGGAGTCTCCGGCCTGTAGAACGTGGCCGACCTGGACGGCGTCTTCCGGCGGGAATGGGGACCGGCCGTGGCCGCGATCGCCCGGTGGTCCGGGGACCTCACCGTCGCCGAGGACGCCGTCCAGGAAGCCTGCGCCGATGCGCTGCGCACCTGGCCCCGCGACGGGATACCCGAACATCCCGGTGGGTGGCTGGTGACGGTTGCGCGCAACCGCGCCCGCGATCGGCTGCGACGCGAATCCATCCGTCCCGGGAAGGAATTAGCCGCCTTGAAGGGCTATCTCGACGATATCCGGATGCGCACCGACCACTCCGAGCCGCATCCGGTTCGCGACGACGAGCTGCGGATGATGTTCACCTGCGCGCATCCGGCGCTGGACCGGGCGTCGCAGCTGGCGCTCACACTGAGGCTGGTATCCGGGTTAACCGTCACCGAGATCGCCCGCGCAATGCTGCAGACCGAGGCCGCGGTCGCCCAGCGAATCACCCGGGCCAAAAACAAGATCCGCCGCGCCAACATCCCGCTGCGGGTGCCTCCGGCCGAGCTGCTGCCCGAGCGCACACCGCACGTGCTCAGTTGCATCTACTCGGTGTTCACCGAGGGTTACTGGTCGACGGCGGGTCCGTCGGCGATCCGTGACGAACTCTGCGACGAGGGGGTTCGGCTTGCGGACGAGTTGTGTGGGCTGATGCCGGATGCACTGGAGGCGCACGCGCTGGCAGCCCTGGTGCTGCTGCACGATTCGCGGCGGGCGACCCGGGTGGACGCTGCCGGCGCGTTGGTGCCGCTCGAGGAGCAAGACCGTCGCGGGTGGGACCGTGGCCGCATCGCCCGCGGCCTGCAGCAGCTGGCGCTGGCCGCAGGATCGACCGGTCCCTACCTGCCACAGGCGGTGATCGCCGCCCTGCACGCGACTGCGCCGTCGTGGGAACAAACCGACTGGTCGGCCATCTGCGCGGCCTACGACCGATTGCTGGAAATCACCTCCTCACCGGTGGTGCGCGCCAATCGGGCTCTGGCCGTTGGATTTCGGGACGGCTACGCGGCCGGTCTGGCCGCGTTGGACGCAGTGGTCGATGACCCGCGGTTGGCTCGCTCAAGCCTGGTGCCGTCGATCCGCGCCGACCTGCTTCGCCGTGACGGTCGGCCCGCCGAGGCGCTGCCCTGGTACCGGCAGGCGCTGTCGGTCAGCGGTTCTGAGCCGGCACGGGCGTTTCTGCGGCGCCGCATCGCCGAGTGCGGCGGCTAACTCAGCGCGAAAGTGCGGCCTGCGGCGCCACCGGCGCCTTGCCCTACGCCTCCGGGCTCGATGGTCGGCTGCGGCCTGCGGCGCCACCGGCGCCTTGCCCTACGCCTCCGGGCTCGATGGTCGGCTGCGGCCTGCGGCGCCACCGGCGCCTTGCCCTACGCCTCCGCGAAGTGGCGGGTGATCGACGGGTCGACCGGAATACCCGGACCGGTCGTCGTCGATATGGTGACCTTCTTCAGGTAGCGCCCCTTTGACGTCGACGGCTTGAGCCGCAGGATCTCGTCGAGCGCGGCGCCGTAGTTCTCCGCGAGGCGCTTCTCGTCGAATGAGGCTTTTCCGATGACGAAGTGCAGATTAGCCTGCTTGTCGACCCGGAAGTTGATCTTGCCGCCCTTGATGTCGGCGATGGCTTTGGCGACGTCGGTGGTGACGGTGCCGGTCTTAGGGTTGGGCATCAGGCCGCGCGGGCCCAGCACCCGGGCGACCCGGCCCACTTTGGCCATCTGATCGGGTGTGGCGATGGCGGCATCGAACTCCAGCCAGCCCCCCTGGATCTTCTCGATCAGGTCGTCACTGCCCACGGCATCGGCCCCGGCGGCCTCGGCTTCGGCGGCCTTCTCGCCCACCGCGAACACCGCAACGCGGGCGGTCTTGCCGGTGCCGTGCGGCAGATTGACCGTGCCGCGGACCATCTGATCGGCTTTACGCGGGTCGACACCGAGCCGGACGGCCACTTCCACGGTGGCGTCTTGATTCTTCGACGACGTCTCTTTGGCCAGCCTGGCCGCTTCCAGCGGGGTGTAGAGCTTGGTGCGGTCGACCTTCTCGGCGGCCGCCCGATATGCCTTGCTCTTCTTACTCATCTGCTTCTCTGCTTCCAATCTGCGTTGGCTGTGGTGACGGTGCGGGCCGAAGCTGGCCCTCCCACGGGTTTAAGTTGTCCGGGGCTACTCGACGGCAATGCCCATCGAGCGAGCCGTCCCGGCGATAATTTTCGCAGCGGCGTCGATGTCGTTGGCGTTGAGATCGGCCATCTTGGTCTGGGCGATCTCGCGAACCTGATCCCAGCTGACCTTGGCGACCTTGGTCCGGCTCGGGTCGGCCGAACCCTTGGGCACACCCGCGGCCTTCAGCAGCAACTTGGCGGCGGGCGGGGTCTTAAGCGCAAAGGTGAAGCTGCGATCTTCGTAGACGGTGATCTCCACCGGGATGACATTGCCGCGCTGGCTTTCGGTCGCGGCGTTGTACGCCTTGCAAAACTCCATGATATTGACGCCATGCTGACCGAGCGCCGGGCCGACCGGCGGTGCGGGATTGGCCTGACCCGCCTCAATCTGCAGCTTGACCAGCCCAACGACCTTTTTCTTTTTCTTCGGGGGCATCGGCTGTGGTGTTCCTTCCCTCTCTGCGTGCCGACACACCGGCGAGCCGGAGCACGGCGGATGCGACTAGATTTTCGCGACCTGGCTAAAGGTGAGCTCCACGGGTGTTTCCCGGCCGAAGATGGACACCAACACCTTGAGCTTCTGCTGCTCGGCGTTGACCTCGCTGATCGTGGCCGGCAAGGTCGCAAACGGTCCGTCCATGACGGTGACCGACTCACCCACCTCGTAGTCGACTTCGACGACCGGGCGTTCCAGCCCACCCTCAGCGGTGGCCGCAGCAGTGGCGGCGGCGCCCTTGGCGGTCTTTCTCGCCTGCCCCTGCGGGAGCAGGAACTTCACCACGTCATCCAGCGACAGCGGCGACGGACGCGAAGTCGCACCGACGAACCCGGTGACACCGGGGGTGTTGCGCACCGCAGCCCATGACTCGTCGGTCAAATCCATGCGCACCAGGATGTAGCCGGGCAGCACTTTGCGGTTAACCAGCTTGCGCTGGCCGTTTTTGATCTCGGTGACTTCCTCGGTGGGCACCTCCACCTGGAAGATATAGTCGCCGACATCCAGGTTTTGTACGCGGGTCTCGAGGTTGGCTTTCACCTTGTTCTCGTAGCCCGCGTAGGAATGGATGACATACCATTTACCCGGCTTTTTGGCCAGCTCGGCCTTCAGGGCGGCCGCCGGGTCGAGTTCTTCGGCCGGCCCGGCGCTCGACTCGGTTGCAGCCTCCCCACCCGCGTCGACCACCACATCCGGGCCGGTCTCCGACACCTCGACCGCCTGCCCCGCGCGGGTATCGTCCTCGAAGGTAGTCACAGCTCTCGTCCTCCCTTAGCCTGCGCGCCTCACCCGAACACCAGCATCACCAGCTTGGCGAGGCCAAAATCCGCCAGGCCGATCAACGCCACCATGAACGCCAGGAACACCAGGACCACCGAGGTGTACGTGATCATCTGCTTGCGGTTGGGCCAGATCACCTTGCGCATTTCGGCGACGACCTGGCTCAGGTAGTTATAGACGAAGGCTATCGGGTTAACCGACGGGCGCGCTGGTTTTTTAGCCTTCTCGGCCGTCCGGGTCGTGGTGCCGGCACCGTTCTTGGAAACGTCGACCGCGGCCGACGGCCCCGGGCCGTCAGCACCGTCCGCCCGGGTCCGCTGGCGGGTGCGCTTACCGGTGGGGCGCTGTGGCCGCGTCACCACGGCCGTTTGACCACCCTCGCGGATCTCCCCCGTGCTGCCATCGCGGGCGGCGTCGGCACCGTCGCGCTCGTCGCTCACCGCATGCTCCTTCGTTCGCCTCGTCCAGCGGTCACCCTCCAGTGTCCACCTTTGCACGAATCCTTCCGGTCCGGCTGCTCCCAAGGACGATTCGCCGATATCGCCGCCGGGCGTTCGCCGTCAGCAGGGGCGACAGGACTTGAACCTGCAACCTGCGGTTTTGGAGACCGCTGCTCTGCCAGTTGAGCTACGCCCCTTCACGGTTGGCGGGCCAACCTGCGGGGCTTTACAAGACGCGCGCGCTCCCCGTTCGACAGTCACGGGCAGCGCGCAGGTGGCGGGAAAACCCCGGGGTCCGAGTGTACATCGACGCACACCTGCTTACTAATCACACTAATCACGCGGTTCTGACGACCTGGCCGGACTCCATGTCCCACCTAAGCTGGACCGAGTCGGTGGCCTCGTGGCCCATCATCGTGGTGTAGGCCTCCAGCACCACCTCTCCGGCGTCGTTGGTGCAGATATTCCGGGTGACGACGATGTCGGCGCCGAACCGCTCGTCGACGGAGTGGATCTCCATCCGGGCATGCAACACATCACCGGCCACGATCGGCTTGTGGTAGATAAACCGCTGATCCACCTGGACGATCTGCATCGTCTCGTAGCCGGTATCGACATGCCGGAAGAAATCCGCCTGGACCAGCTTCGCGAAGATCGTGGTGAACGTCAGGGGGGCGACGAGGCCGGGGTACCCGAGTTCGGCGGCGGCCTCCTCGTCCAGACAGGCCGGGTCGTCGGCCTTGATCGCCTTGGTGAACTCCCGGATCTTCTCCCGGCCCACCACGTAGGTGTCCGGATACGTCCACACCATCCCGCGGATGTCGGTTTTGATCGCCATGGTTACGCCAGCTTCGCCGACGCGATCGCCCGCCCGAAGATCTTCTTGCCGCCGGTGGTGGCGGTGAGCGCTATCGTCACCGACTTGGTCTCGGGATCGACCGACTTGACCCGGCCGTTGAAGGTGATCTCCGCCCCCTTGCCGTCGTTGGGCACCGGCACCACGGCGGTGAACCGCACGTTGTACTCGGTCACCGCCCCCGGGTCGCCGACCCAGGAGGTGACGTAACCCCCACCGATGCCCATGGTCAGCATGCCGTGCGCGATCGCGGTGTCCAGGCCGACCATCTTGGCGATCTCGTCGTCCCAGTGGATCGGGTTGAGGTCGCCGGAAACCCCGGCATAGTTCACCAAGTCCTGCCGGGTCAACGAATACACCCTCTCGGGAAGCTGGTCACCCACCTTAACGGAACTGAACTCACGCCGTGGCATCGCTGAAACCCTCTTCTCCTTCGTCGCCGGCACGACCCGCCAGGGTCGTGTAGGTCTCCATCACAACCTCGCCCATATCGTTGGTGCAGATGTTCTTGGTGACGATGATGTCGGTGCCGTGCGCCTTGCGCACCGAATCCACATAGACGTCGCAGTAGAGCTTGTCGCCCGCCTGGATCGGCTTGAGGTACTTGAGCACCTGGTCCACCTGAACGATCTGGGCCTCGCGGATCGCGATGTTCGCGTTCTCGAAGAACGCCGACTGGGCCTGGTAGCCGAACACCGAGATGAACGTCAGCGGCGCCACCAGCCCGCTATAGCCGAGCTCAGCGGCGGCCTTGTCCTCGAAAAACGCCGGATCCTCGTTTTTGACCGCCGCCGCATACTCGCGGATCTTCTCGCGCTCCACCTCGTAATGGTCGGGATAACGGTAATGCATCCCGACGATGTTTTCGGATAAAGCCACCGCGCTAGAACCTGCCCACTCGCCCTTGTCAATCACTCGCGGGTCGCCGCTACCGGGTCTCGCGGTGGGGTTGATGCTTCCCGCAGTTCGGGCAGAACTTCTTCAGCTCCAGCCGGTCGGGGTCGTTGCGACGGTTCTTTTTCGTGATGTAATTGCGGTGCTTGCACACCTCGCACGCCAAGGTGATCTTCGGCCGCACATCGGTCTTGGAGGCCATGTCAGTCCCCTTTGTCCCCTGTCACTGCTTTCACTGCCACAGCTTGTCTGGTAGCGATGGCCGGACTCGAACCGGCGACCTAACGATTATGAGTCGTTCGCTCTAACCGACTGAGCTACATCGCCTCGGTGCCCGCCGCCCGCCTGCTCGGCGTCCGCCGAGCCCCCTAACGGAATCGAACCGTTGACCTTTTCCTTACCATGGAAACGCTCTGCCGACTGAGCTAAGGGGGCGTCACCCGTCGCGACCGGCCGACTCACGCCGCGGGCCTAAAAGAGGGTACAGCCTGGCCGCTGACGCCACCAAACCATGTGGGTGGCGCCGGCCGTTACCCGACCCCGGGAGAGCTGGATTACGCGGTGTCGCCGGACCGTTTGGGACGCAGGGCCTCCAGGGTGCTGAATTCGTCTACTTCCTCATCCAGCGGAGAACCCGAAGCGTCGGAGCCGTGGACGAGGCTCCGCAGCGCGAGATTGACGGCTTCCCGCGCGCCATGCAGGTGGTATCGGCGAATAACCTCGTCGACGAGCTCTTCGTCGATCTCGATTTCAACCTTCCGCTGCGCCATAGGCTAACGATACCCAGCCGCTCAGCCGCGGGTCAGGCAAACCTTACGGTTCGGCCACCCACACCGGGATGGGACGCCGTGCCGGGGCCGGGTAGCCCGCCTCCCGCTCGCCGCACGACCCCGCCGGCGGTCCGCATCGTGGCTGGCTGGGGTGGGCGTTCGTACCCTACGCTGAGGACGTGGAGCGGCTCTATTTCCGGCAACTGTTATCCGGGCGGGATTTCGCGGTCGGTGACGCGCTGGCAACGCAGATGCGCAATTTCGTCTACCTGATTGGGGACCGTCGCACCGGTGCAGCCGTGGTGGTCGACCCCGCGTATGCCGCCGGGGATCTGGTCGACGCCCTCCAGGCCGACGGGATGCGCCTGGCCGGGGTGCTGGTCACCCATCACCACCCCGACCATGTGGGCGGCTCGCTGATGGGTTTCCGGCTGGGTGGGCTGGTCGAGCTGCTGGAGCGCGCTAACGTGCCCGTCCATGTGAATGCCCACGAAGCACCGTGGGTCTCGCGGGTCACCGGGGTTGCCATGAGCGACTTGACCACTCATGAGCACCGCGACAAGGTCGCCGTCGGCGATATCGAGATCGAGCTGCTGCACACACCGGGCCACACCCCCGGCAGTCAGTGTTTCCTGCTCGACGGCCGGCTGATCGCCGGTGACACGTTATTCCTGGAAGGCTGTGGGCGCACCGACTTTCCCGGTGGCGACTCCGATGAGATGTACCGCAGCCTGCAACAGCTCAAACAGCTTCCCGGTGACCCGACGGTGTTTCCCGGGCATTGGTATTCGGCCGATCCCAGCGCACCGCTGTCCGAGGTCAAACGCTCCAACTACGTTTACCGCGCCGCGAACCTCGACCAGTGGCGAACGTTGATGGGCGGCCCGGGACGCTGATCTCCCGCCTGATTTCCCGCCCGGCGCGCCGTCACGCACCCGGGTGGCGGTCGATCAGCGAATTCTTCGCCGCTGACGGTCATCGATGGTGTGGTATAAGCGGAGGGTGCAACCGATGGGGTGGTTCCAAGACCGTTGGCACGACGTGGCCCACGCCGGATCGGGCACCTGGCTGGCGTGGGGGGCATGGGCCGCGTTTGCGCTCGGTGTGGTCGCGCTCGTCTACACCAACCGACAGATTCAGCGCAACCGTCAGCTGGCCACCGAGCAGGTCCGGCCCTATGTGAGCATGTTCATGGAGCCGCATGCCGCCGACTGGCACGTGATCGAGCTCGTGGTGAAGAACTTCGGCAAAACCGCCGCCTACAACGTCAGGTTCGCGTTTGCCAATCCCCCGACGGTCGCCGCCTACGAGCAGGCCTCCGACGGTTACGCCGATGTCGTCGAGTTGGGGCTGCCCCAAGAGCTGCCCTCGCTGGCGCCCGCGCAGGAATGGCGGATGGTGTGGGATTCGGCGCTTGACCGTGCCCAACTCGGGGAGGCCATCGAGTCCCGCTTCACCGGGACCGTCACCTACTACGACCGGCCCCGGCGGCCGCGCGGCTGGCGGGTCTGGCGGCGCGAACGGCGACCGCTGCACACCGAAGTGGTGCTGGACTGGAACACCCTGCCGCCGGTTCAGCGGGTGGAGTTGATGGCCAACCACGATCTGGCCAAGCGGGAAAAACAGAAGCTGGAGCTGCTGCGCGGGCTGCTGACCTATTTCCACTACGCCAGCAAGGAAACCCGTCCCGAGGTGTTCCGCAGCGAGATCGAACGGATCAACACCGCGGTTCGAGAAACCCAGGACAGGTGGCGCGCCCGCCAGCTGGACGAGCCCACCGACGTCAGCCTGCCCTGGGGTGAGGCCAAAGAGGAGCTCGGCAAGCATCACAGCGAGCGGGTCTGAAAACGTGAGCGGCCCGGTCAGCTACCGCCGTGACGAGTCCGTTGCGGTGATCACCATGGACGACGGCAAGGTCAACGTGTTGGGCCCGGCCATGCAGGCGGCCGTCAACACCGCGCTCGACAGCGCTGAGCACGACGACGTCGGGGCGATCGTGATCGCCGGCAATCACCGGGTGTTCAGCGCCGGGTTCGACCTGAAGATCCTGAGGGCCGGCGAGGCGCAACCCGCGATCGACATGCTCAAGGGCGGCTTCGAGCTGGTGCACCGCCTGCTGTCCTACCCCAAGCCGGTGGTGATGGCCTGCACCGGTCATGCCATCGCGATGGGGGCGTTCCTGCTGTCCGGCGGCGACCATCGCATAGCCGCTCCCGCCTACACCATTCAAGCCAACGAAGTGGCGCTCGGCATGACCATCCCGTACCCGGCTTTAGAGGTCATGAAACTGCGGCTCACGCCCTCGGCCTACCAGCAGGCGGCCGGGCTGGCCAAGACGTTCTTCGGGGAAACCGCGATCGCCGCGGGCTTTCTGGATGAAATCGTGTTACCGGAGATGGTGTTGAGACGCGCCGAGGAAGCCGCCCGCGAATTCGCCACGCTCAACCGCCACGCCCATGCCGCCACCAAGCTGCGGGCGCGTGCCGACGCCCTCAAGAACATCCGCGCGGGGATCGACGCGATGGCATCCGAGTTCGGGCTGTAGGACTATCGGGCTGTAAGACTATCGGGCCGGAACGCGGGCCGGCCGTCGACCGCCCCGACGATCCTTCACCCGTGCGGCGGGCACGGAGTGAACTCGGCCGGCAGCCGCGTCACCGTCGCCTCCTCCGGGTTGTAGTGTGGCACACCGGGCCGGCCGCGTCACGTCACCCCGAAGGGGGCAACCGCCATCGGGAGTGCCGGAACTGGTCGAGGTATGCCGACCAATCCCAGGTCGCCAAGAATTCCTGCGCGGCCGCATAGCCCTTTTCGTAGAGCTCTTCGAGACGCTTTCTGGGGACGTCGAAGTCGAGCACGCCGATGTCGGTCGATTCCACCAGGATGGTGCGGGCCCGCACCCACGGCCGGCTCAGCTGATGCTGGTCGTGGCCCACCAGCATGGTGGTGAGCAAGCTTTCCAGCAACGATGTCTGATCGAAAAAACGCAGTGGCTTCAGCACCGGCATCACCTCGTCGACGCCCTCGGCGGGCCTGGGCAGCACCGTGATGCCGAAGGTGGGCCAGCGCGGCGGTCGGCCGTCGGGCCGGTCGAAACAGTCGATCGGGAAACTCGTGAGCACCCCGCCGTCGACGAGGCTGGAGGTCCGCCCGCTGGCGCTGGTCACGGTGACCGGCGGATAGAAAAACGGAATCGCCATCGAGGCCCGCACCGCGTCGGCGACGGGCTGCTCATCGGGGTCGAGCCCGTAGGTCCGCCGGTAGTGCCATGGCAGTCGCACCAGCTGCGCGATGGTCACGTCGGCAACGGTGACCACCAGCCGATAGCGCTGCTCCTCGATCAGGTGATCCTCGTTGAGGGCCAGGTCGCCGAAGGTGCTGACACCCAGGTTTTTCAGCTCGCTGCGGATCCACTGGTGGGCGAAGTCGCCGCGGTAGAGACTCGCGCCCCGAAGCAACCCCCAGGCGGGGCCGAGGAGGGGGACCGGCCCGGCGTCGCGCCACTTGCGCAGCGGTACCGACAGGGCGAGTTGTTTGACGTCCTCGCCGCTGAGCCGGTCGCCTTTGGAGGCGGCGGCTAACACCGCCGCCACCACCGAGCCGGCCGAGACCCCGGAAGCCCTTTTGAAGGAATACCCCGCGTCCATCAGCGCGACGATGGCACCCACCAGGCCGATGAACTTCACCCCGCCACCCGACAGCACAATGTCTGCAAACTTCGGTTGCCGCCCGGCGGGTCGCTCGTCTGCCATGATGATGCCCTCCTGTTCGCGAGGAGCTTAGCGGCCGTCCCCAGCACGCACGCCGCGGCGGGGATGCTGCGACGGCGACCGTCGCGGCATCCCGATGGCCGGGCACGGGAACCCCGCCGCCGGCCTGCCGGAACCGGTGCCGTGCGCCCCGCCTCAGCGTCCTGCCGAAACCCATTCGTAGGGCAGGAATTTCCCGTCGAACGTCACCACCACGCGGTCACCGGACGGGTGCGATTTCTTCCGGAGGTCCACGCTCATGTTGATCGCGCTCATGATGCCGTCACCGAACTGTTCGTGGATCAGCTCTTTGAGGGCCGGCCCGTACACCTGCAGGGCCTCATAGAAGCGGTAGATAGTCGGATCGGTGGGGATCGCGGTCGGCAAACCGCCGCGCATCGGCGGCGCGGCCAGCACCGGCACCACGCTCTCGTCGAGCCCCAGCGTCGTGGCGAGGACCCGGCCGAGCTCGGCGGGTATCGGGTGCTGGCCGAGTAGCGCCGCGGTGCTCCACATCACCGGCCTGCCGATGGCGTCGGCCAGCTGCTGCCAGCTCAGGCCTTTCTTCAGCCGGGCGGACACAATCTGTTCGGTGACCTCGTTTCGGTTCATCCCCCCAGGATGCGCCGCGCTCTCCCGGCGGGCTGGCCGGCCGGGGCTGGGCTGGTCATCCCGGCTTGGTCGCCGTGACCGGTCACCCCGGCTTGGTCGCCGTGACCAGGCGCGTGGCCGCCCAGGGTCCGCCGTACCACATCCGCCATCCGAGGTTGCGGTGGCGAACGTCACGCCAACCGAGTCTGCGCAAGTACAAGGCGTGTTCGCGCGTTCCCCACAGGTCGGCGATGGCCAGGCGGCCGCCCGGGCGCAGCACGCGTGCCGCTTCGTGGAGGGCTTGCTCCCGGCCGCCGGGGGTGCGGATGTTGTGGATCGCCAAGTTGCTGACGACGACGTCGACACTGCCGTCGGCGAACGGCAAGGCGGTCATGTCGGCGGTGTGCACCTCGACACGGTCGGCGACGCCCTCCAAGACGGCGTTGGCCAGCGTGGCCGAGGGGGAGTTGCCGGTCTGATCGGCCTGCCACACGTCGATACCGATCGCCCGGCCGTGCGGCAGTCGTTTGGCGGCCGCCAGCAGCACCGCCCCGCGCCCGCAGCCCAGGTCGAGCAGGGTTTCATCGCCGCGAAGCGCCATGCCGTCGAGCACCCGATCCCACACCGCGAATTTGCCGGCCCGGGTCGCGTAGAGGTAAAGGGCCGCGCTGGCCGCGATCCCGGCGCCGGCGGCGGCGGCCAGTGCCGCGGTCCACCGGTTACCGCGGGCCCAGCGGATCGCCGAACACACCAGCAGCGCGGCGCTCGCGCCGGCCACACCCACCGCCTGGGTCCTCGCGGAGACGGTGTGAAACGACCCGTCGATCCCGTAGTCGCCGTGGCGCTCACGCACGCTCGCATCCTATGGGGCGCGCCGGCCGTCGTTGTCGGTGCGGCGGTCTAAGGTGACCCGCGATGGCACTTCACGTTCACCGCGCCGAGCGCACCGATCTGCTCGCCGAACGGCTCGCGGCGCTGCTGGCCGACCCGCCGCCCGACCCGTTTGCCCAGGAATTGGTGCTGGTTCCGGCGCGCGGGGTGGAGCGCTGGCTCAGCCAGCGGCTGGCACACATTTTGGGGCGCGGGCCGGGAACGGCGCGCGGCGACGGGGTGTGCGCGGGCGTGGTGTTTCGCAGCCCGGGCTCGCTGATCGCCGAGATCCTCGGCACGGCGCAGGACGATCCGTGGTCCCCGGAGGCCATGACCTGGCCGCTGCTGGAGGTCATCGACCGCTCCTTGGATGAGCCGTGGTGTCATACCCTGGCACAACACCTCGGCCACTTCGACCGTGGCGCCGAGGCGGAGCTGCGGCGGGGCCGGCGGTACGTGGTGGCGCGCCGGCTGGCCGGGTTGTTCGCCGGTTACGCCCGCCAGCGCCCGCAGCTGCTGGCCGACTGGCTGGACGGCCGGGAAACGGTCGACACCGACCTGGCCTGGCAGCCGCCGCTGTGGCGGGCGTTGGTGGCCGCCGTGGACGCCGATCCCCCGCACGTCAGGCAGGAGAAAACCGTGGCCCGGCTGCGCGCCGGCCCGGCCGATCTGCCGGCGCGGCTGTCGCTGTTCGGGCACACCCGGCTGGCGGGCGCCGACATGGAGCTGCTCGACGCCCTGGCCACCCACCATGACCTGCACCTGTGGCTGCCCCACCCCAGCGACGCGCTCTGGCGAGCGCTGGCCGGTGTCCACGGCCCGCTGCCCCGCAGCCAGGACACCAGCCGCCACGCGGCTTGCCACCCGCTGCTGGAAACCCTCGGTCGTGACCTGCGGGAGCTGCAACGTGCCCTGCCGGTCGACCGGGCCACCGACGAATACCTCAGCGGCGCAACCAAACCCGATACCTTGCTGGGTTGGCTGCAATCCGACATCGCCGCCAACGCGCTCCGGCCCGAGGGGCGTGCGCTGCGCCGCGATGACCGCTCGGTGCAGGTGCACGCCTGTCACGGTCCGGCCCGGCAAGTCGACGTGCTGCGCGAGGTGCTGCTGGGGCTGCTGGCGGACGATCCCACGCTGCAACCGCGCGACATCGTGGTGATGTGCCCCGACATCGAAAGCTACGCGCCGCTGATCGTCGCCGGCTTCGGGCTGGGCGAGGTCGCCGGTGAGGCCCATCCGGCGCACCGGCTGCGGGTCAGGCTCGCCGACCGGGCGCTCACCCAGACCAATCCGCTGCTCGCGGTGGCCGCGGAGGTGCTGGCCATCGCCGGGACCCGCGCCACGGCCAGCCAGCTGCTCGACCTGGCGCAGGCCGCGCCGGTGCGGGCCCGTTTCGGTTTCACCGACGACGACTTGGATACGATCACCGACTGGGTGCGGGCATCCAACATCCGCTGGGGTTTCGACCGGCAGCATCGCCAGCCCTACGGGCTGGACCACATCGTGCACAACACCTGGCGTTTCGGGATCGACCGCATCCTGACCGGGGTGGCGCTGTCGGCCGACTCGCAGGCCTGGCTGGGCAGTGCGCTGCCGCTCGACGACGTCGGCAGCGACAAGGTGGAGCTGGCCGGGCGGCTGGCCGAATACGTCGAACGGCTGCAATGCGTTGTCGAAAGTCTCAGTGGCACAAAACCTTTGACAAAGTGGCTGGAGGCACTGAGCGACGGGGTCGCGCAGCTCACCACGTCGCCCGACGCGTGGCAGCACGCGCAGCTGCAGCGGGAGTTCGCAGAAGTGCTGACCCACGCCGGTTCTCGCGCGGGCACCCCGCTGCGGCTGCCCGACGTGCGTGCCCTGCTCGGCCGGTATCTGGCCGGGCGGCCCACGCGTGCGAACTTTCGCACCGGCACGCTGACCGTGTGCACCATGGTGCCGATGCGCTCGGTGCCGCATCGGGTGGTGTGTCTTCTCGGGCTGGACGACGGGGTGTTCCCGCGGCTGGACACCCCCGACGGTGATGACGTGCTGGCCCGCGAGCCGATGACCGGGGAACGCGACATCCGTTCCGAAGACCGGCAATTGCTGCTCGACGCGGTGTGCGCGGCCACCGAAACGCTGGTGATCACCTACACCGGCGCCGACGAGCACACCGGGCGCCCGCGGGCACCCGCGGTGCCGCTGGCGGAGCTGCTGGACGCCCTGGACCGGACCACCCCGGCTCCGGTGCGAGAGCAGATCGTGATTACCCACCCCCTGCAGCCGTTTGACCGCAGGAACGTCACACCCGGCGCAGTGGTGCCCGACAAGCCGTTCACATTCGACCCCACCGTGCTGGCCGCGGCCCGGGCCGCCTGCGGAAAACGCCGCCCGCCCCCGCCGTTCGTCACCGATGCGCTGCCCGCCCCGCCGGTCGCCGACGTGGCCTTAAGCGACCTGTTGGAGTTCTTCAAGGACCCGGTCAAAGGGTTCTTCCGGGCACTGGACTACGCGCTGCCGTGGGACGTCGACCCGGTCGACAACGCCATGCCCGTCGAGATCGACCCGCTGACCGAGTGGAGCGTCGGGGATCGGATGCTGCGCGACATGCTGCGCGGCGTGCATCCGGACACCGCCGTGGAGGCCGAGTGGCGTCGCGGCACGCTGCCGCCCGGGCATCTCGGCTGGCGCGTGGCGAAGGAGGTCCGGGACCGTGCGCGCGAGCTGGCGACGGTCGCGATGCGGCAGCGCACCGGTGCCGCCCAGGCGCACGACGTCACCGTCGATCTCGGCGGCGGGCGGCGGCTCACCGGCACCGTCACACCGGTGTTCGGCGACCGCACGGTGTCGGTAACCTACTCGAAGCTGGCCCCCAAGCATGTGCTGCAGGCGTGGATCCCGCTGGTGGCGCTGGCCGCGGGGCAACCCGGCCGCGAGTGGACGGCGCTGTGCGTCGGGCGCGGCCAGAGCAAAAACCGCATCGCCACGCGGTTGTTCGGGGCGCCACCCGACCCGGCGGGCATCGTGGGGGATCTGGTGGCGCTGTATGACGCGGGACGCCGTGAGCCGCTGCCGTTGCCACTGCAGACGTCGTACGCCTGGGCCCAGGCCCGCCGCGACGGCGACGACCCGCACGACGCCGCGGCGAGAGCCTGGGAGAGCAGAGGCTCCCGTGCGGGCGAGGACAGCCAGCCCGCGCACCGCACGGTGTGGGGCGAGCGGGCCCCGCTGGAGAAACTGCACGGCGCCGACGGCCGGCTGGGCGCGCTGGCCGAGCGCCTGTGGCTGCCCGTCCTGCAGGCCGAAAGGCAGGTGTCGTGATGCACCGCTTCGACCTGTTGGGTCCGCTGCCCGAGGAGGGCTCCACCACCGTGCTGGAGGCCAGTGCGGGCACCGGGAAAACCTTCGCGCTGGCCGGGCTGGTCACCCGTTACCTGGCCGAGACCGATGTCACCCTCGAGCAGATGCTGCTGATCACCTTCAACCGCAACGCCAGTCGCGAGCTGCGCCAACGCGTCCGCAGCCAGATCGTCGAGGCGGAGTCCGCACTGGCCGGCCGCGCCGGGCCGCCGTGCAGCGAGCTCGTCGGGCATCTGACCCGCGGCGATGCCGGCGAGCGGGCGGCCCGCCGATCGCGGCTGCGCGACGCCCTGGCGAACTTCGACGCGGCCACCATCGCGACCACCCACGAGTTTTGCGGGCGGGTGCTGAAATCACTGGGCGTGGCCGGTGACACCGCCGCCGACGTCACGCTCGCCGAAAGCCTCGACGACCTGATCGGCGAGGTCGTCGACGATCTCTACCTCGCGTGGTTCGGGCGCGAGGATCGGGATCCGGCGCTGACCCGCAAACAGGCGCTGGATCTCGTCCGCGCCGTCGTCGACGATCCCTGCGCCCAACTGCGGCCCCTGGATCCCGAGCCGGACAGCGAAGCCGGCATCCGGCTGCGCTTCGCCGAGGCCGCGAAAACCGAACTCGACCTCCGCAAGCGCCGGATGCGCATCCTCGGATACGACGACCTGCTCACCCGGCTGGCGAAAGCCCTTGAGGCAGAAAACTCCCCGGCCCGCGACCGGATGCGGCGCCGGTGGCGCATCGTGCTGGTCGACGAGTTTCAGGACACCGACCCCATACAGTGGCGGGTGCTCGACCGGGCGTTCAGCGGGCACGCGGCGCTCATTTTGATCGGCGACCCCAAGCAGGCCATCTATGGTTTCCGCGGCGGCGACGTCCACACCTACCTCAAGGCGGCGCGCACCGCGGGTGCCCACTACACGCTGGGCGTCAACTACCGCAGCGACCAGCCGCTGGTGGACAGCCTGCACACCGTGCTGGGTGGGGCGGCGCTGGGCCACCCCGAGATCGTGGTGCACGACATTACCGCACACCAGCAAACGCAACGGCTGATCGGCGCGCCGCACCACGCGCCGTTTCGGCTGCGCGTGGTCAAACGCTCCACCCTCGGCTATCGCGGCACCGACAACATCCCGATCGACCGGTTGCGCCGCCACATTCCCGCCGATCTGGCCGCCGACATCGCGCGCCTGCTGGCCAGCGGCGCCACCTATGACGGGAGGCCGGTGCAGGCCGGTGACATCGCGGTGATCGTCGAGCAACACGAGGACGCCCGCGCCTGCCGGGACGCCCTGGCCGCGGCGGGCGTTCCCGCGGTCTACACCGGCGACACCGACGTCTTCGGATCCCAGGCGGCCAAAGACTGGCTGTGCCTGCTGGAGGCGATCGACGCCCCGCACCGCAGCGGGCTGGTTCGCGCCGCCGCGTGCACGATGTTCTTCGGTGAGACCGCGGAAACCCTGGCCGCCGGGGGAGATGCGCTCACCGACCGGGTGGCGGCCACGCTGCGCCAGTGGGCCGATCACGCCCGGCTGCGCGGGCCCGCGGCGGTGCTGGAGGCCGCGCAGCTGGCCGGCATGGGGCGGCGGCTGCTCACCCGGCACGGCGGCGAGCGGCACATGACCGACCTGGCGCACATCGCGGACCTGCTGAACCGGACCGCGCACCGGGAAGGCTCCAGCCTGCCCGCGAGCCTGCCCGCCCTGCGGGACTGGCTGCGCCGGCAGTGCGACACCCGCACCCGGGCGACCGAGCACAACCGCCGCCTGGACAGCGACGCGGTCGCGGTGCAAATCATGACCGCGTTCGTCGCCAAAGGGCTGCAGTTCCCCATCGTGTATCTGCCGTTCGCGTTCAATCGCTATGTGCGCGCCGGCGACATCCTGCTCTATCACGATCACACCGAGACCCGGTGCCTGTATCTCGGAGGCGAGCGCCGCGACCCCGAACGCCGAGCCGTCGAGGAGCTGTACCGCCGGGAGGTGGCGCGCGACAACATCCGGCTCACCTACGTCGCGCTCACCCGGGCGCAGTCCCAGGTTGTGGCGTGGTGGGCGCCGACCCGAGACGAAGCCAACGGCGGGCTGTCCCGGCTGCTGCGCGGGCGGGGCGCCGGGCAGGCCGAGGTGCCCGACAAGTGCTCGCCGGGCATCACCGACGAGGACGCGTGGGAGCTGTTTGCGCGATGGCAGGCCGCCGGCGGCCCGGCGGTCGAGGAATCGCTGGTTGCCGTCCGCACGGTCGACGAAACCCCCGTGCCGACCGACGATTTCGAGGTGCGCCACTTTCACCGCACGATCGACACCGGCTGGCGGCGCACCTCCTATTCGGCGCTGGTGCGCGGTGCGCAGCCCGTCGGCGTGGAAAGCGAACCGGAGATCTCCGCCCGCGACGACGAGAGCGAGAGCGTCATCATCACCACGCCCGGTCGCGGTGCGCGGCTTCCCTCGCCGCTGGCGGGGATGCCGTCCGGCACGGCGTTCGGGTCGCTGGTGCACGCGGTGCTGGAAACGGCGGACCCCTCGGCACCCGACCTGGCCGCCGAACTCGAGGAGCAGGCGCGCCGCCACCTGGCGTGGTGGCCGGCCGACGTCGGCGCCGCCGAGCTGGCCGCCGCCCTGGTGCCGATGCACGACACCCCGCTGGGGCCGTTAGCCGATGGCCTCACGCTCAGGCGGATCGGGGTGCGTGATCGTCTGCGGGAGTTGGACTTCGAACTTCCGCTGGCCGGCGGAGATCTGCCGGGCCCGGCGCGGCGCGTGTCGTTGGCCGATGCGGGAAAGCTGCTGCGATCGCAGGTGTCCGCCGATGATCCGTTGGCGCGGTATGCCGACCGGTTGACGTCGCCCGGGCTGGGTGAGCAGGAGCTGCGGGGCTATCTGGCCGGGTCGATCGATGTGGTGCTGCGGATTCCCGGGCCGCGCTATCTGGTGGTGGACTACAAGACGAACCACCTGGGCGATTTCGCGCCGGACTACTCTTTCGAGAGGCTGACCCAGGCCATGCTGCATTCCGACTACCCGCTGCAAGCTCTGTTGTATGTTGTTGTGCTGCATCGCTTTCTGCGCTGGCGGCAACCCGGCTACGACCCGTTTCGGCATCTCGGCGGGGTGCTGTACCTTTTCGTGCGCGGCATGTGCGGAGCCGACACCCCGGTGGTTGACGGGCACCCGTGCGGGGTGTTCGGTTGGCGCCCGCCGCCCCAGCTGGTGGTGGCGCTGTCGGATCTGCTCGACGGCAACGGGCGGGCCGCGTGACGCCCATCGACGTCGCGGTTGCCACCGGTGCGACCGGACTGCTGCGGGTTTTCAACGAGGCCGGGGTGCTGGACGTCTCGGATGTTCATGTGGCTCAGCGGGTTTGCGCTCTGGGACAGGAGTATGACGAGCGGGTGCGGCTCGCGGTCGCCCTCGCGGTGCGCGCGCTGCGCGGCGGATCGGTGTGCATCGACCTGCCGGGTGTCGCGGCGAGCGTCGGCGCCGACGGGTTGCCGTGGCCCGAGCCCGCGGGGTGGCTGGCGGCGGTGCAGGCGAGTCCGCTGCTGAGGCAGCCGGCCGTGCTGCGTCTGGAGGGCGACCGGCTGCTTTACCTCGACCGGTATTGGCGTGAGGAAAGACAGGTCTGCGCCGACCTGCTCGCGCTGTCGGCACCCGGCCCGGCTGTCGTTCTACCCGGCTACCAGCGGCTTTTCCCCCCGGGTTTCGAAGAGCAGCGCAGCGCGGCGGAAATCGCCCTGTCGCAGGCCGTTACGGTGTTGACCGGGGGGCCAGGCACCGGCAAGACCACCACGGTGGCGCGACTGCTGGCGCTGCTGGCCGAACAGGCCCAGCTGTCCGGACGGGCGGGCCTGCGGATAGCGTTGGCGGCGCCCACCGGCAAGGCGGCGGCCCGGCTGCACGAGGCGGTGCGGCATGAGGTGGCCAAGCTGGACACCGCCGATCGGATGCGGCTGGGCGAGTTGCGGGCGATGACGCTGCACCGGTTGCTGGGCCCCCGGCCGGGCACGTCCTCACGGTTTCGCCACCATCGCGCAAACCGGTTGCCGCACGACGTGATCGTGGTCGACGAGACGTCGATGGTGTCGCTGACGTTGATGGCGCGGCTGCTGGAGGCGGTGCGACCGGATGCCCGGCTGCTGCTGGTCGGTGACGCCGACCAGCTCGCGTCGGTGGAAGCCGGCGCGGTGCTGGCCGACCTGGTGGACGGGCTTTCCGCGCGCGACGACGTGCGGGTGGCGACGCTGCGCACCTCGCACCGGTTCGGGAAGTCGATCGGGGCCCTGGCGCAGGCGATCCGGGCAGGCGACGCCGAACGCGCGGTGGAGCTGCTGCGATCGGCGGACCCGCACATCGAGTTTTTCGAGGATCCGCAGGACATCACGCAGCGGTTGCGGGCGATCCTGGTGCCGCACGCGATCCGGCTGCGGGAGGCGGCGCTGTTGGGGGCCGTCGGGGAGGCGCTGACGACACTGGACGAGCATCGGCTGCTCTGCGCGCATCGCGACGGGCCTTTCGGGGTGCGGCACTGGAACCGACAACTCCACCAGTGGCTTGCCGAGGAAACCGGCGACCCGCCGTGGGCGGAGTGGTACCCCGGGCGGCCCGTCCTGGTGACCAGGAACAGCGTCGGGCTGGGCGTCTACAACGGCGACACCGGCGTGGTGGTTGCGGGCCCGGACGGTCTTCGGGCCGTCATCGCCGCCGCGGCCGGGCCGCTGGACTTCGCGACCAGCCGTCTCGGCGATGTCGAGACGATGCACGCGATGACGATCCACAAAATGCAGGGCAGCCAGGCCGAGGAGGTCACGGTGCTGGTGCCGTCCGAGGAGTCGCGGCTGTTGACCCGCGAGCTGCTCTACACCGCGGTGACCCGCGCCAAGGCCAGGGTCCGGGTCGTCGGCTCCGCGGCCGCCGTCCGCGCCGCGATCGAGCGCCGGGCGCTGCGAGCCACCGGCTTGCGGCAACGGCTGCGGGCGGTCGACACGGTGTCGGCTTAGGCCTGGCTTAGGCCCGGGCGGCGCCGCCGGCGCGTTTCCCCATTCAGCGGGCCAGCGGCTTGTAGAACACCAGGCCGTTGCCTTTGTTGTCGTAGACCACCGCGCGCCGCTCGTGGGCGTCGTCGTAGGGGCCCTTCACGATGCCGCCGCCGCTGGCCTCGACGGCCTTCGCCGCGCCGTCGACATCGGCGGTTTTGATACCGACGACTACCTGCCCGGGCATGGGGTGATCCACCGCGGTCGCCAGCGCGAGCGTGATCGGCCCACCGTCGAGGGCCGCAAAGTGCGCGCCGTCGCGGAACTTCAGCGGCATTCCCAGGGTTTCGCTGTAAAACCGGATCGACTCGTCCAGATTGTCGGTGGACAAGACGATCATTTTCACTTCGTGCTCGCTCATTGGTGCCTCCTGTGGGTGGCTCGCTTGCGCAGCGGGCCGGGACTGCACTGTGTTGACTCGCGGGACTGGTTGTCTTCAGGGCAGAACAACCATAACAACCAGGTCGACACCGAAGTGACGATCGGCACCGTGATCGGCGTCCGATGGTCGAGACTGGGTTCATGACGGAACACGATGCGGGACGCGTTGCGGTCTACCTCGACTTCGACAACATCGTGATCTCCCGCTATGACCAAGTGAACGGCCGCAACTCATTCCAGCGCGACAAGGCCAAAGGACTGGACAAGTATCCAGATCGGCTGGCGCGGGCCATCGTCGACGTCGGCGCCATCATCGATTTCGCGTCGTCGTTCGGGACCTTGGTGCTCACCCGCGCGTACGCGGACTGGTCGGATGAGGTCAACACGGGTTACCGCAAGCAATTGGTGGGCCGCGCGGTCGATCTGGTGCAACTGTTCCCGGCGGCGGCTTACGGCAAAAACGCCGCCGACATCCGGCTGGCCGTCGACGCGGTCGAGGACATGTTCCGCCTGCCCGACCTGACCCATGTGGTGATCGTGGCCGGAGACTCCGACTACATCCCGTTGGCGCAGCGCTGTCGGCGGCTTGGTCGCTACGTGGTGGGGGTGGGTGTGGCCGGTGCGTCGAGCAGGGCGCTGGCGGCCGCCTGCGACGAGTTCGTCACCTACGACGCGCTGCCGGGGGTTTCGGTGCTGGAGCCCGAACCGGCTCCCGCCGATGCCGATGCGCCGAAGCGGCGCACCCGCCGCACCAAGGAGGCCGAGGAGCCTCAACCGCCCGATCCGCACGCCGCGGCCACCGGTCTGCTGACCCGTGCGCTGCGGATCGGCATGGAAAAAGACGACGTCGAGTGGCTGCACAACTCCTCGGTCAAGGCGCAGATGAAGCGAATGGACCCGTCGTTTAGCGAAAAGTCCCTGGGATTCAAGTCTTTCAGCGACTTTCTGCGTTCGCGCTCTGAGCTTGTGGAACTCGATGAGAGTTCGACGACGCGGATGGTGCGACTACGCGCCAACGCCGAAGGGTGAGACCGCCGCCGCAGGCCGCGGTGTTGACTGTTCCGCCGCGCCCATGGGCGGCGCATCATGGAAGGGTGCGAATCGCAGTCGGGGTTTCCTCGGCGCCCGAGGCGCGGCGGGCCGCGGAACAGGCGGCTGCGCAGGCGTGCGAGGGGCTCGCCGGCGAGTCGCCGTCGCTGGCGGTGCTGCTCGCCTCGCGACCGCACACCGGGCAGGCCGCCGACGCGCTGGGCGCGGTGCAGGAGATGCTCGCCCCGCCCTGCTTAATAGGATGCGTGGCCCAGGGAATCGTCGCGGGGCACCATGAGATCGAGAACGGACCCGCGCTCGCGCTGTGGGTGGCCTCGGGCCTGCCGGCCGAGCCGTTTCACCTGGATTTCATCCGTACCGGCTCGGGCGGGCTGCTCACCGGCTACCGGTTCGACCCGGGCGCAGCGGATGATCTGCACCTGCTGCTGGCGGATCCCTACACCTTCCCCTCGCATCTGCTCATCGAGCACCTCAACACCGACCTGCCCGGGGTGAAGGTGGTGGGCGGGCTGGTCAGCGGCGGGCAGGCACCGGGTGACACCCGGCTGTTTTGCGGGCGCGACGTGTTCAGCTCGGGCCTGGTGGGGGTGCGCCTGCCCGGCCAGCACGCTTTCCCGATCGTGTCGCAGGGGTGCCGGCCCATCGGCCAGCCCTACATCGTCACCGCCGCCGAGGGGACGGTGATCAACGAACTGGGCGGACGACCGCCGCTTCTGCGGCTGCGCGAGATCGTCGAGGGGTTGCCGCCCGGCGAGCAGGAACTCATCGGGCGTGGGGTGCAGATCGGGATCCTTGTCGATGAGCATTTGGTGGCCCCCGGTCCGGGCGACTTTTTGATCCGCGGGCTGCTGGGCGCCGATCCCGCCAGCGGGGCAATCGAACTCGGCCAGGCCGTGCAGGTCGGCGCGACCGTGCAATTTCAGGTGCGTGACCCGGCGGGGGCCGACAAAGATCTCCGCCTGACCCTGGAGCGCGCCTTGGCCGAACTGCCCGGACGCCCGGTGGGGGCGCTGCTGTTCACCTGCAACGGGCGGGGGCGGCGCATGTTCGGGGTCACCGACCATGACGCGGCGACGATCCAGGACCTGCTCGGGCCGACCACGCTGGCCGGGTTCTTCGCCGCCGGGGAGATCGGTCCCATCGCCGCCCGCAACGCGCTGCACGGGTTCACCGCCTCGATGGCGTTATTCACCGAGTAGGTTCACCCGGTAAGTTCATCCGGCGCTCAGCCGGTGGCGTGGTTGCGGCCCACCGGCTCGGGCCGGCCGAAGCGGAACATGATCTTCTGGTTGCCGTAGTAGTCGAGCCAGTCGAGCACTCCACCCGTGCCGAGATCCCGCGCGGCGATCGGGACAAAGCGGATGCGCAGCCGAGCGGCGGCAACCTGAAACCCAGCCTCGGAGAACCACCCGGCCACCCGATCAAGGTCATACAGCTCGGGCAGGCCCATCTCCCCGGCATTTTCCGCATGCCAGGCAGCCATCAGGGGGCTGGCGGCGTGCACACCCATGACGGCGTAATACACCCCGCCGGGCTTGAGGACCCGGAAAACGGACGTCGCGTGCCCCGGCAGATCGTCCAGCAGGTAGAGCACCTCATGGCTAAACGCCACATCGAAGCCGCCCCACCCCGCGGGCGGGGTTGCGGCGGTCTCGAACCGCAACGGGCGCGTGCCCGCCAGGCGGCGCGCGTCGCCGATCGCGCCCGCCGCAGGGTCGTAGCCGAAGCCCTCGCTGATCCCGCAGTCGTCGGCGAGCAGGCGCAGAAAACCTCCCCGGTTGCAGCCAACGTCGAGCACCCGCTTCCCGGCGAGGTCCACATCGATGGTGTCCAGCATCGCTTTCCAGACGAAGCGGTGCTCGTCCTGCATCGCCTCGTCCTCGGCCGCGCTCCGCCAATAGCTCACCAGCTCGCCCCCGTAAAGATCGCGATGGCGCTGCCCGACCCTCGGGATCGGCGGGCTCCCCGGCCGATAACCGACCTGGGACGCTCCCGGGGCGGGCCGTTGCCCTTAAACCGTAGCCTGGGGTGCTATGCCGCTGGCTGTTCGGGCACTCGTTGCGATGATCGTGCTGCTGCCGGGGCTTGCCGGTGCTGCCGGTGCGGCCGCTGCGCCCGCCGAACCGGTGCTCACACACCCCGGTTTGCCGTTGGTGGGCTGGGAGACCTTCCGCCGATTGGATCGGCTGCCGTATCTGAGCGCCGACACCCAAAGTCTGGAGGTGTCCAGCTTTGACCGCGGCGGCGGGGATTTCGACCTGTCCACCGGTAACCGCAACGGCACCGGTGGCTGTCTGGCGCCCGGCGGTGCCGGCTGTGTCGTCGCGCAGGATCGCGGAGCCGGCGAGGTCGACTCGATCTGGTTCACCCGCGACCGCGGCGACGTGCGCGCGATCGGAAGGATCCTCATCGAGCTGGACGGGCATCCGGTGGTAGACGCGCCGCTGCAATCGGTGGTCGATGGTGTGCTGGGGGCACCGTTCGTGTGGCCCCTGGTGGCCAACGCGGCGCAATCGCCGGGCGGCGTGTACATCAAGGTGCCGATGCCGTACCGACGGTCGATGCGGATCAGCGTCACCTCGAACCTGGAGTACTACCACGTCGACTATCGCCAGTTTTCGACCGCCGACGGCGTCACCACCTTCTCGCGCTCCGACCCCGCGCTCGACGTCCTCGCCACTCTGCGCGCCGCGGGCACCGTCGACCCTAAACCCTCCGCACCCTGGGCAACGCATACCGATCGTGCTGTCGCGCTGCCGGCTAACACCGCGCAGACGATCGCGGAATCCACCGGCCCGGGCAGCATTTCGGCGCTGCACCTGTGGCTGCCGAAATCGGGGGATCAACTTCTGGGCGGGGTGCGCCTGGTGATCGAGTTCGACGGCCGAACCACGGTCGACTCGCCCCTGGGGGAATTCTTCGGCGCCGGGCTGGGCCTTACCACTGTGCGTGCGCTGATGTTCGCCACGATCCCCCAGCCCGGCGGAGCGGTGGCGTTATCAGCTTGGTGGCCAATGCCTTTCGCCCGAACAGCCCGCCTCACACTGCTCAACACAACCGGAGATCTCCTAGCGGGAATCAGCAGCGACGTCGTGACCACACCCGATCCTCAATGGGCACCCGCACTGGCCAGCGGCCGCGCCGGCTACTTCACCGCCCGCTCGCACGCCGGGCCCACGACCCCCGGCCAAGACTGGTTGTTCGCCGACGAGCACGGCCATGGCAAGTTCGTCGGCGTCAACCACACCATGAGCGGCGCTGCGATCAAAACGGCGTTTATGGAAGACGCCCCGTACTTTCTCGAAGGAGCCGAACGGGTCTACACCGACGGCTCGGCATCCCCCCAGTGGTACGGGACCGGCACCGAAGACCTCTACGAGGGCGGCTGGTATTTCAACAACGGCAGCCGCTATAGCGCCCCGCTCACCGGCCAGCCGGATCAACGCACGGCCGCCGGTGGGTGTGCCGGCTATTGTGTCGCCGCCTACCGGCTCATGCTCACCGACGCCATCGGTTACCACTCGGCAATCCGATTCGGCATCGAGCACGGCAAACGCAACATGGTCCAACCCGACTACAGCTCAACCGCATTCCTCTACACCCAGCCCAGCGACACCGTCGCGGCCACCGATGATGTCTACCCCGCCGATCCGCTCAGTCGAATCCTGCACGGCTACACCGACGCCGACGCCGCCGACGAATTACTGCTCAGCGAGTACGAGGGCGCCGACGACACCCGCATGGTCGCCGGGCTGGTCCGCACCACCGGATCTGCGATCACCTTCCAGGTCCGCGTCGACCCCGGTAACCACGGTGTCCTGGTACGGCGCACGTCGGACCAACTAAACGGCTTTCAATCGGCCGACATTGCCATAGACGGGCTACCCGCCGGAACCTGGCTTCAGCCGCGCAGCAACGGCACCCACCGCTGGCTTGACGACATCCACCTGGTAGCAGGGTCTTTCACCGCCGGAAAATCTCTGATAACGGTCACGCTGACCCCCACCCCCGGCTCCCCGCCGTGGACCGCCAGCCATTACCACATCGACACCCTGACGAGCGAACCCGACCCGTGAGCGCGGCCGGCTCGAATCCGACAAGGCCGTTGTCGTGGCGGGTGCGTCACGGCTGTCACACCGGTCACGATGACGAATCACGATACCGAAATGCCCGCCTCTGAGCGATTTTCGGCACCAAGGGGTCGTCCCGGCGAGCCTGACGGCGGCCACCGGAGACCGATGTACTCGCCTCGCCCGTGGCCAGCTATGACGCCGCTGCATGCCGACCCGCTTCGGACGGCCCACCCGGACCGGCGGCGGGTCCCATAGACCTACCCATAGACCTAGAGGTCGTTGCCGGCGTAGGAGAGGTTGAAGCTTTTGTTGACGAGGGGAAAGTCGGGGACGATGGCTCCGCTGAGGGCGATGGGCAGGGCGGGCCAGTTGAAGAAGGACGGGTCGACGATCTTGTTCCGGGTGAGGGTGTGGTCGAAAGCGAGTTCGACACGGTGGGTGATGGTGCCGCGCCATCCTTCGACGATGCCGACGCCGGAGACGGCGCGGGCCGTGGCTCCGGTCGGGGGTTCGGTGCGGGTGGTGCCGGCGGTGACGGTGGGCGTCAGCGCCGTGATCAGCGCGGCGGAGGCGGCGATTTCGTCGGCACGGACGAGGAATCGGGCCAGGACGTCGCCGGTGTCGCGGGTGACGGGGGTGAACGCGCCTCCGCCATCGTGGAACGGGTGTTGGTGGCGGGCGTCGACGGGCAGGCCGCTGGCGCGGGCCACGTAGCCGAGTGTGCCGAGGTCGCGGGCAGCGTCACGGCTGAGGATGGCGGTGGCGGTGAAGCGGTCGGTGACGACGCTGTGGCCGAGGGCGAGGTGGACGATCTCGGCAATGTCGGCAGCGATGGCGCGCAGGCGGCCGGTGTCGGGCAGGGTGCGCAGGTGGGCGCCGCCGGGGATCACGCCGCCGCGAAGCAGCCGGTGGCCGGTAATTTCGGCGTTGAGGCGGAGCAGTTGTTCGCGAATGCGCAGGGCGTGCGCGTGCAGGATGCCGTGGCCGACGTCGTTGCAGAGTGCGCCGATGTCAGTGGTGTGGTTGTAGAGCCGTTCGAGTTCGAGGAGGATCGCGCGTTTGCGCTGGGCCTGTGGGGGCACCGGCCAGCCGGTGGCATCTTCGACGGCAAGGCAGTAGGCGAGCGCGTGGCCGACGGTCGTGTCGCCGCTGACCCGTTCGGCCAGGGCCAGTGCGTCGGCGATGTCGCGGCTCTGGAAGAGTCTTTCGACGCCTTTGTGGACGAACCAGAGGCGGGCTTTGAGTTTGAGGATGGTTTCGCCGACGACGGAGAAGCGGAAGTGGCCGGGTTCGATGAGGCCGGCGTGGACGGGTCCGACGGGGATTTCGTAGACGCCGGGGCCTTCCACGGTGAGGAAGGGGTAGGGGCCTTCGGGGTCGCCGAATTCGGGTGGCGGGCCGGTGTCGGCCCGCATCGGGTACCAGCCGCGGGGCCAGTGGTGGTGGCGGACGAGTCGGCGGGGTTGCGGGTGGTCGAGCGGGATGACGCCGTACAGGTCGTGCATTTCGCGTTCGAACCTGCTGGCGGGGAACGACAGCGCGGCGAGGCTGGGGAGTTGCGGCCGGTGTGGGTCCAGGCGGATGTGCAGTTCGATGCGTGAGTCGGGCGGGCCGCTGGTGAGCAGGTACACCACGCGCAGCGCATCGCCGTCGTCGTGCTGCGCGGCGACCAGGGCGAGGCGATAGCCGTCGGCGAGCAGCTGCCCGGCGGTGGCGGACAGCTGCTCGGGCCCGAGTTCGATCACGCTGCGGTGGGTGCCGGCGATCGTGGTCATGTCAGGTTCCTCCAGCGGCGAGGGCGGCGACGTGCAGCAGTGCCCGCAGCGGCCACGCGGTTATCCCCAGGACGGCGCACACGCCCAGCCCGGCGATCAGCGCGGCCGCGGCGGTGCCGGGAAGCCGCAGCGGCCCCGCTGTCGCGGTCGGAGGCCGCTCGTGCGAGCCGAGCAACATGTCGCCGGCGTGCGCGGCGACCGCGGCGAAGATCACCAGCATGGATGCCAAGGCGAGGGTGACCGCCCAGCCCAAGCCCGCGGCGAAGCCGGCGCGGAACATGCCCAATTCGCTGGCGAACAGGCTGAACGGGGGCAGGCCGAGCAACGCGAGCAGGCCCACACCGAAGGTGCCGGCGAGCAGCGGCGCCCGCCCGGCGAGGTCGCGCACGGCATGAATGTGGCTGCTGCCCAGGGCCTGGTGCAGGTGCCCGGAGCTGAGGAACAGCACCGCCTTGGCGAGTCCGTGCCCGAGAATGTGCAAGAGCACGGCGGCGATCGCGAGCTGGCTCCCGGCCGCGGCGCCCAGGGCGATCAGGCCCATGTGCTCGATGCTGTGGTAGGCCAGCATGCGTTTGTAGTCGCGTTGGGCCAGCAGCAGCGCCGCGGCGAGCGTGATCGAGGCGAGCGCGACGATGAGCAGCAGGGTGCGGGCGAAACCGCCGCCGAGCGCGGCGTCGGAGATGACCTTGACCCGCAGGATGGCGTAGAACGCCACCGAGAGCAGCACCCCGGACATCAGCGCGGAGACCGGGGCGGGCGCCTGGCTGTGGGCATCGGGAAGCCAGGCGTGCATCGGCACCAGCCCGGTCTTGGTGCCGAAGCCGAGCACGAGCAGGGCGACCGCGATGCGGGTCACGCCGGGATCGAGCGCGTGCGCGCCGGCGGTCAGGCTGGTCCAGTCCATCGCGTGGGGGGCGGGCAGCCCGGTGTGCACGGCCGCGTAGTTGAGCAGCACGATGCCGAGGAAGGCCAGCGCGATGCCGACCGAGCAAACCACCACGTATTTCCACGCGGCCTCGACCGAGTTGCGGGTGTGCCGGTGCCCGACCAGGAACGCCGTGAAGATCGTGGTGGCCTCGATCGCGGCCCACAGCACGCCCAGGCTGGCGGCGAGCACGGCGGTGTTCATCGCGGCGATGAAGGCCTGGGTGAACATCCCGTAGCGGCGGGTGGCGCGGGCGTCGTTGTGCCCCAAGGAGAGCTCCCCGGCCAGGTAGGCGGGGCTGGCGGCCATCGCCAGCACGGCGATGGCGCCGATCACGATGACCATGTAGGCCGACAGGGCGTCGGCGCGCAGCAGCCCGCCGAGCCCGGTGCGCGGCTGGGTCCGGGTGACGACAACGGCCAGCGCGATGCCGCTGGCGAGCACGCCCGCGGCGGCCAGCGCGCCGAGCCACGCGGTGCGCCGCTGCCAGCCCAGCGCCGCGTAGGCCAGCCCGGCCAGCGCGGGCAGCACGATCGGTACCAGAACAAGGAGGGTCATCAGTCGCGCAGCTCCCGCAGTTCGTCCAGGTCGGTGCTGCCAAACACGGCGCGCATCCGGCCGGTGAGCACCTGCAGCACAAGCACGGCCAGCACCACGTCGAAGGAGACGCCGAGCTCGACGACCATCGGAACCCCAGCGGTGGTGAGGAACGCGGTCGCGGTGATGCCGTTGTCCAGCAACAGGAACCCGGCCAGCTGCGAGAGCGCGCGGTGGCGGGTGACCAGCACGAAGAACCCGAGCAGCACCACGGTCACCGCGACCGGCACCGCGGAGGCGGCCGGTGACGGCGAGAGCCGCACCACCGGCCGGGTGACGGTGTAGGCGAGCAGCGCGAGCAGCGCCGCCGCGACCAGCGATGCGGCGACGTTGACCAGCGGCTGGGTCTCCCGCGCCTCCCCGGAGGCCTCCAGAGCGCGTCGGACGACCAGGGGCAGCAGCACCCCGCGCAGCAGCAGGATCCCGACCGCGACGGCGCCGAGCTCGGCGTCGTGCTGGTCCACGGCGAGCACCGCGACCAGCCCGGCCAGCGCCGTGCCCTGGAGCGCGAACAGCCGCACGATCGCCGACAGCCGCCGGCGCCACAGGATCAGCACCGCGGCCAGCAGGAACACCCCGCATGTCAGGTCGAGCAGTTGCACGTAGGTCGTCTCGTTCATATCCGTCTCAGCCCAGGAAGAAGGATGCGGCCACGGCCAGCAGCGCGAGCAGGAACGAGCCGGCCAGCAGCTCCGGCACCCGGAACAGCCGCAGCTTGGCCAGGAACACCTCACCGGCGGCGAGGCCGACGCCGAGCGTGGCCACCTTGGCCGCGAACACGACCAGCGCCAACGGGATCGCGGCCAGCCCGGCGCCGGTCACGATTCCCCACGGCGCGAACAGGCTGACCAGCAACCCGAGCAGCACGCCCAGGCGCATCGCCGAGGCCCACTCCACCAACGCGAGATCGGGGCCGGCGTACTCGAGAATCATCGCCTCGTGGATCATCGTCAGCTCGAGGTGGGTGGACGGGTTGTCCACCGGCAGCCGTCCGGCCTCGGCTATGGTCACCACCGCCAGCGCGACCGCGGCGAGCAGGCTCGCCGGGGAGATCACCGCGCGTGGGTCGTGCACGGTGGCGCCGACGATGGCGGCGAGGTTCGTCGAGCCGACCCGCACCGACAGCGCGAACACCGACAGCAGGATCGTCGGCTCCACCAGCGACATCACGGTCATCTCGCGGCTGGCGCCCATGCCACCGAACGCGGTGCCGGTGTCCAGCCCGGCCACCGCGAGCGCCACCGTGCCCAGCGCCAGCACCGCGGCCACCGCGATCAGGTCCGCGACCGGGTCCAGGGGCGAGGAGGTGGTGGCGAAGGGCACGACCGCGGCAACGACCAGAACGGTCGCGGTCAGCAGCAGCGGCGCGGCGCGGAAGACCCATCCGGTGCCCTCCGGGGTGATCGGCTCCTTGCGCAGCAGTTTGCGCAGGTCGCGCCAGGGCTGCGCCACGCCGGCCCCGGCGCGTCCCTCCAACCGGGCGCGCACCTGACGCATCAGCCCCACCAGCAGCGGCGAACCGCCGCCGACGAGGGCAACCTGCGCGGCGGAGCCGAGCGCACCGGCCGCGGTCATCGGATCACCGCGAGCACGATCAGCAACCCGGTGAACGCGAAGAACCCGTAGCCCAGATAGCGGTGCACGCTGCCGTTGGCCAGGCCGCGGGCGGCCTCACCGACCGCGTGGGACGCCGACAGCACCGGCTCATAGAGGCGATGTTCGATCCGGTCGGGCACCCTGGCCTGAAACTGGACGCGCTCGACCAGGTATGCCGACTCGGTGGTCGGGGTGACGTCGACGTCGGTCTCCGGCGCGAGCACATCGTCAAAGACCCGCTGCAGCGGTTCGGCGAACGACGTGGCGGTGTACTCCATCCGCGCCGACATGGGACCGGCTCCGCAGTCCCACAGCCGGGCCACCCGCCGGGCCCGCCGCGCCGCGAGCACCCGGACACCGGCCAGCGCGCCGACGGCCGCGGCCAGCAGCGCGACCGTGATCAGCAGCGGCGACATGCTGCCCGGATAACCGGTCAGCCGCAGGGTCACCGGTCCGTGCACCGCCTCCACGGCGGCCGACCCGAACGCCGTGGAGGCCACCCGGGACAGCTTCGGGAGCACCGCCGCCGGCGCGATCGCCAGCACGACGCATCCGGCCGCGGCCAGGCCGGCCCCGGTCAGCATCGAGGACGGGCTCTCCACCGCCTGTTCGGCGGCGGTGCTGCGCGGGCGGGCCAGAAACCCCACCCCGAACGCCTTCACGAACGTCGCCACCGCCAGCCCGGCGGTCAACGCCACCACGGCCACCGCGAGCGGCATCGCCACCGCGGTCGCCGTCGCCGTCGTCGGCAGCGCATGGATCAGGCTTTGCAGCAGCAGCCACTCGCTGACGAAGCCGTTGCCCGGCGGCAGTGCCGACGCGCCCAGGGCGCCGACCGCGAACAACGCCGTGGTCACGGGCATCCGCGGCCGCAGCCCACCGAGTGCGTCCAGGTTGCGGCTGCCGGTGGCGCGCAGCACCGACCCGGCCGAGCAGAACAGCACCGTCTTGAACGCCGCGTGATTGACCAGATGCAACAGCCCCGCGGTCAGCGCCAGCCCGGCCAGCAGCCGGTTTCCGGACGCGGCGAAGTACCCGCCCGCGCCGACGCCGATCAAGACCAGGCCCATGTTCTCGGTGGTCGAGTACGCGAGCAGCCGTTTGAGGTCGACGGCCACCACGGCCTGCAAGATCCCGTACAGCGCCGAGACCGCACCCGCGGTCAGCACCGCCAGCCACCACCACCGCGACCCGCCACCCAGCAGGTCCAGGCCCACCCGCCACACTCCGTACACCCCGAGGTTCACCATCGCCGCGCTCATCAACGCCGAGACATGGCTGGGCGCCTCCGGATGCGCCCGGGGCAGCCACACGTGCAGCGGCACCACCCCGGCCTTGGATGCGAACCCGAGCAGCGTCGCCGCGAACACCGCACCCTTCATGGCCGGTGACATTCCGCCTGCGGCGGCCCGCAACTGCGGGAACGACTCGCCGTGCGCGGCCGCGGCGAAACCCACCAGCCCGGCCAGGATCGCCAATAGCCCCAGGTGCGTCATCACCGCATACCAGCGCCCGGCCTCGCCGACCGCGGCTCGACGCCGATGCTCAGCCAGCACCAGAAGCAGCGAGGTCAGCGCCATCAGCTCCCACGCCACCAGCAACGTGCTCACACTCGCTGCCACCGGCACCAGCAGCATCGCGGCCACGAACAGCGGCAGCGTCGCCTGCATCACCCGGCCGTCGCCGTGCGCACCATGCCCGCTCGGCCGCACGTAGCCGATGCCGTACACCGCCGCACACACCGCGACCGCGCCGGTGACCGCCACGAACAGCCCGCCGAGCGGGTCCAGCGCCAACCGCACCCCGGCCAGCGGCAGCAGATCCGGAAGCCATGCGCCGAACGACGACCCACCCATCGCGGCCGCCCCGGCCACCACCGCGGCCAGCCCGGCGCCCGCAGTCCCGACGCCCACCAGCATCGGCCGGCGGCGAGTCGGCACCGCCAGCCCGGCGGCCACCGCGAGCACGCTTAACCCCAGCGCCGTGCCGAACGCCGACCCGGCAACGCTCACCGCCGACGTCCCCCGGCAGCGTGGGACCTGGCAGGGCAACGCTTCATCGGCCGGTCACCCCCCGCAGCGCGGCGACGATCGCCTCCGGCGGTGGCGGGCAGCCCGGCACCTGCACGTCCACCGGCACGACGTCGGAGACCGCACCGGCCACCCCGTACCCGCCGGCGAACACTCCGCAGTTGAGGGCGCAGTCCCCGCAGGCCACCACCAGCCGCGGCTGGGGCACCGCCTCATAGGTGCGGCGCAGCGCCACCTCCATGTTGCGGGTCACCGGCCCGGTCACCAGCAGCGCATCGGCATGCCGTGGCGAGGCCACCAACCGGGCACCGTAGCGTTCGGCGTCATAGACCGGCCCGAACGCCGACGCAATCTCGATCTCACAGCCGTTGCATGAGCCGGCGTCCACATGCCGCAGCTGCAGCGACCCGCTCAGCTCGCCCGCCCGCCCCGGGCCGGTCCCGGCCGGCCGCGGCGGGGCCGGCTCGGCCACTCGACCCGTAGCACGGATCTTGCGCCACAACCCGATCACGACACCGTGCTCCGGCTGACCCCGGCGCCGATCTCGTCGGGCTGCTCGGTCCGCAACTCGGCGAGCAGCTCATTCTGCCCGGACAGCAGCTCAGTCAAGATTCGCCGGGCCGCGCCCATCAACTCCGCCATGTCCCCACAGGCCAGCGCATACTTCACCGTGTTGCCCGTGCGTGTCGCGGTCACGATCCCCGAGCGGCGCAACACCCCCAACTGCTGCGACAGGCTTGATGGCTCGATATCGATCACCGCCAGCATGTCCCGCACCGATCGCGGCCCATTGGCCAGCAGCTCCAGCACCCGGATCCGCGCCGGATGCCCCAGTATCCGGAAGAACTCCGCTTTCGCCTGATACAGCGGGACCGACACCGCCAGCCTCCCACTCCCTGCACCACCTACCACGCCGACAAGAAAAATAACATATCGAAATTGAAGAACTTCTAAAGTCTACAGGCTGGTCCTCCCGCGCCCTCGGGAGGGTATGGCCGTCGCCCGGGCGCAGCGGACCGGCCAGCTCACTCCAGCCGGCCCGCAGCGAGGGCTTCAACCCCATCCGTCGCGGCGCGCGTTGGTCACGATCCGTCCCACCGGTCACGGTGTCGAACCACCATGCGAAATGCCCGCCTCTGAGCGACTTTTCACCGCGGCGAGCGTCTCCGTCAACGAACTCTGGGCTTGCTCAACGTGGCCCTAGACCTAGATGAACGATCCGCAGATCGCTGCCCCCACCGGCGTGGGTTCGACCGGTCACCCGGTCTGGGCTCAGGGCCAGTGCCGGTAATGACCGGCTCGGGTAGCCAACCTAGTTGGTTGGTGGTGGCGGCTGCGGCTGGAAGGGCTCATACCACCACCAGTCGGCGCGCTCGCCGGGGCCCGGCCCATGGGGGCGCAGCGGGCGGCGAAAGCGTCGGCGGACGTGCGAGCAACCCTGCGCTGAGCCGTCGACCGCAGCTCTCGGTGACGATCAGATCGTCAGCGGGTCCGGCGATAGTAATGACGCCCCGGTAGTGCAACCGATGGTGATACGGGCAGACCAACACTAAGTTAGTGACCAGTTCGGGAAACTACCCCCATATGGTGCTGGCAGCAGAGCTCACCGGTTCCAATCCACTATCTTCATTCGCACGTCAATACCTGCCCCAAGTTTCTGTTGAAGCGCACGAAGGAAACCCCATTGATGCGACACCTCGGCAGCCAGCCGCCTGCACACGCGTTCCACCGCCTCGACTGGCTGATGTTCATAGTCGAGTTCAGTGTCTCGCTCCAGGCTCTCGATTGCCGAAGCGACCGGCATCTCGTTGTGCAGCAGCATGACCGCGATCCGGCGCTTGTCGACCAGCACCACCCAACGCATCCCTTCGGGCAGCTCCGGCAGCGACGACGATGTGGTTTCGTCACTGGCTACATACGTCATGGCTGGCTCCACTTGAGTTTCCTCAATCCCACAACGACTCCCCACATACCTAGAGCGAGAAGCGGAGGCGCAATAAGCAGATAGTAGAAGTCGCCTGACCGGGTGAAGTACCACAAGGCGCCGCCGGCTAAGCCGAGGGGAAAGAGGCTGGTCGCTATCGTTGCGCGCGGATAACGTGTGGTGGGCGCGGGGCGCGGCTCGTGTCGGCGAGTGATCGCCTTATAACCGTTGATGAGGCAGACCACCGAAGCGATCACCGACGCACCCCGCAGGTACGGGTCTGCCGACGGGCGAAGCGACTCCCAAAAAAATACAACAGCAGAGTAGAGAAACACTGAGCCATAGGACACTGCGACCCGGGAATTGGCAATATTTGTCGTATTCGTCATCAGCCGTTTCCGTTCAGCATGTTGTCGACCCAGATACCGCCGAGATAGCCACCTCCTGCGACGATCCCACCGGCGATGCAGCCTCCGGGCACACCCAAGACCTCCAAGGGGGGAAATAGCGAAGTCAACAATCCACCATCTCCAGCGCCCGCCAGGCAGCCGGGGACGGCAGTCCCCAAAAAGCCACCTATTGTCGGGTTCGCCTCTGGCGGCGCGTCCGGGCCGGAGACCGGAGGCGGGGCTGGTCCCATCTGCGGCGGTCGCGGCGGCGGGCTGGCTGGCATGAGAGGCGGTGCGACGGAGGGGGGTGCTGGTGGTGCCGTAATCGCCTGCTCTAACTGGCCAATTGGATTCGGCGGCAGACTTGGCTGTGGTGCGGGTCCGTCGGTTTTGAAGTGGTGATCAACCGCCTGGATGTGGCCGCGGACGGCGCCCTCGCCGCCCAGGTCACCGGCGGAGGTGACGATATCGGTGGCGGTTTGATACTCCTGCGCGGCGAACGCGCCCGCCTGGGCGCGCAGCTCCGCGGTGATGGCCTGGGCGGTGGGTAACCGGGCGTACCAGGCCGTCGATCCGGGCGGATACATCGCGTCGGTGGCCGACCAGTCCTCGCCGACCACGAACCCGGACTGGCGGGCCTGCTCCACCGCGGACAGGACGGACTGCTGCTGCTGGTGCAGCACGCTGGCCCCGTTTTCGGCGGTGCCGGCGGCGGCATCGAGCAGCCCGGCCTCCTCCTCGGCGGTGCGCAGATGCCGCGCCATCGCGGCACGCATCGCCTCATCGGCCTGCCCCTGCCAGTCCAGCGAGTCGGCTTGCGCCTGGATCGCGCCTGCCACATTGCGGCGGCGCTCCGCCAGCTCGCGCCAGTGGGCGGCATGCTCGGTCAAATACGACACGTCATAGGCGCGCACCGCGGACTGGGTGGGAATCACGTGCTCTCCCGGATCGCGTCGGGGATCGTCGCGATCACATTTTTGATCACGCCCACCGCATCCGCCTCATTGGCGTCGTATCCGGTGGCCGCGACCTGCGTGGCCCCGGCGGTGGTGGAGATACGGGTGTGCAGGTCGGCGGTCGCGGCCTGGGCCGCGCCAGTCACCGCAGCGGAGGCGAGCATGGTGGGCCAGGGGGAGGGCAGCTCCAGCTGCGGCGGCGCGGCGTGCAGCTCGAACACTTGCGCATTCCAACCGGCGCCGGCTGTCCGCAATTCATCAGGGATGACCCGAAAAATCTCGGTCATTCGGAAAGTGTAACTGTCCTACTTACATGCCTGGATAGCTGTAAGAAAATTCTCACGCCTGAGGTCATGGCTGCGTTCGTCGGTGAGCTGGTCGGCTGGGTTCTGCCCGCGGTGGCGACGTCGCACCACAGGTGGCCGGCCGCGGTCATCTTCGGGCACCAGAGGCCCTGACCATGTCGTCGCCGGATGACAACGTGGGGCTGCTCACCGAAACGCGGGCGTATCGCGTATCGGCGCAAAGGGTGTAGAGTCCCAACACCTGACCTTGAATAACTCGGTCAGACCGCCGTCCCAGTGCCAGATGTAGTGCGCGTACAGACCGCTAGTGGCCACACAGCCAGGCACCCGCGCACGTGGGATGGCGGTGCTCGAGCGCACGGCGCAGCCGCTGGTTGATCACCCGGGTCGTCCGGCCCGCACCGATGGCCTCGCCGTCGCGTTCGCCGGTCCGGGCGGTTCGCCGACTTCGCCCACTGCCCGCCGGAGAAAATCGCCTTCGCGATGCGCACCCCCACCTGGTGCCGGCACACCGCCGAGCTGGTCGGCCCCTCCTGCGAGGCGGTGATCGCTGAATTCATGCGCGACAACGCGACACCGCCTGCGTTCGGTGCAAGCAGTGCTCGGTCTGCGTGGCAAGTACGGCTGTGAGCGGCTTGAGGCCGCCTGCACTCGCGCGTTTCAGGTCGGCGACCCGGCGTATCGGACCATCAAGGGCATCCTGACCGTCGGCACCCAACACGCCGACCAGCCCACCAGCGGCGCCGCGACCACGGCGTTGCTGTGCGGCCCCGAGCAGTTCGGCACCGCTGGTTCCGACGGCATCATCTGATCCCCTTTCCATTCGGTGGCCCCGCGTTGCGCAATGCATGACGCACCCTGAAACTGTCGGGAATGCTCGACACCCTCGACGCCCGGCTGGCCCAGGCCCGCCTGGGCGATTTGGGCCACCTTGAATTCCTGCAAGCACTATGCGAAGACGAGATCTCCCGGCGCGAATCAGCCGCCCTAACAAGGCGATTGCACCGCGCGCGAAATTTGAGGCCCAGGCCACCTTCGAAGACTTTGACTTTTCCGCCAACCCGAAGCCGCCCGCCGCGGTGCTGCGCGGCCTGGCCGTGCTGCGCTGGCATGACTCCGGCGAGTCGGTCATCCGTTACGGCCAGCCAGTTATCGGCGTGGGCAAAACTCATGTGGCACAAGCGCTTGGGCACGCTGTGGCTTGCTGCAGCGGCGATGTCCGCTTCGCCAATACCTCCCGCATGCTTTCCGATCTGGCCGGCGGGCACGCCGACCGCAGCTGGGGCCTACGCACCAGGCCCATGGCGCCTTCTTCGCCGCCGGGGAGATCGGTACCGTCGCGGGCCGCAACGCGCTGCACGGATTCACCGCGGCGGTGGCCCTGTTCACCGGCGACACGAATTGAGCCGTTACCGGGACGCTGGCGCTGCTGGCGTAGGCGTCAACGCGAGGCCACCCAGCGGCCACGCGCTGAGCACGCACCAGCCGCCTGCGTACTACAAACACGTAGTACAGTGGCTGGCATGTCCGAGGTGCCGGTGCGTGAGCTGAACCAAAATACTGCCGGAGTGCTCGCCCGGGTCAAACGCGGCGAGCAGATCGACATCACCGAACGTGGAGTCGTCGTGGCCCGGCTGGTCCCGGCCCGGGAGAATCCCCTGGCCGAGATGATCAGCGCGGGAAGGCTTCATCCCGCCACCCTCAGCGGACCGGCGCCACGTCCATCCGGGCCGGTGCGCACCGATCAGGAGGCCGGCCAGCTGCTGCGCGAGCTGCGCGACACCGAGCGCTATTGATGCTGTACCTCGACACGTCGGCCCTGATGAAACTGATCCGGCGCGAACCGGAAAGCCATACCCTCGCCGACTGGCTTGACGCACACACACCGGCGCCGTGGGTGTCATCGGCGCTGATCGAGGTTGAACTCCCCCGCGCGTTGCGCCGGGTGGAGCCCTCGCTGCTCGCCGATGTGCCCGCGATCGTGGCTCGCGTAGCGCGCTACGAGATCGACGAGGTGGTCCGCGCCGCCGCCGCCGCTTATCCAGACCCCGCACTACGGTCGCTGGACGCGATCCATCTCGCGACCGCGGGCGCGGTGTTCGGCACCCAGTTGACCGCGTTCGTCACCTACGACGAACGTCTCCTGACGACCGCGGCCGCAGCCGGCCTGCCGACCGCCGCCCCGGGCCGCTGAACGTCGTCGCGATTCGTGGGGGTTAACGGCGACGGCGCCGAGCATCCGCTACGGCTCGACAAACGCATGAAGGACGTTCGCGCCAGCCACGATTCACTTGCTGAGGGGTGAGCGGTGACCGCACCTCCCGCACCCGGTCGCTCATCTCTTGCAGCCAATGGCGCCCAAAGGTGACGCATTTACCGGCTACTCGGTGCCAGCGGCCCCATGTCGCGTGAGGCGACGAGCAGCCCGCCATCGGTATTCGGCAAGCGTTGGTCACTTTGGTGCGACCGGTCAGGTGTCGGACAACTATGCGAAATGCCCACCTCGGAGCGACTTTTCAGTGACGAGTATCTGCATTGTCAACGGACTTTACCGCCCCGCGGCATGCGTCAGCGGCAGCTAGGCTCAAACCACGCCGCAGGATCGACCATGCAGCACCGACATCGCCGGGTCGAGGGTTGCCGCCATCCGGTCAGTGCCCGCTAAGCGCTTAGAACACGCTGTCAGCCATCTTTTGCCTCTCTATACCGCTTCCTGGCCAGGTCGATATCAGCCTTCGGTGTCCGCTGCGGCTTTTTCGTGAAGACGTGAAGGACGCAAATCATGTCGTGGAACTTCGCAACGTCGATGAGCCGGGCGATGCCGTTTGCATCTCGCGCTCGTATCTCGTACGCGCCAGGGCCCACGGCGCTTATCGGTTTGTAATTGTTTGGCATCAGACCCATTTGCACGCGAAAGCAGCTGCTGGCCAAACTCCTACCGAACCTTGCGACGTTGCTCGCAGATGTCGGTGCGAGGTCCCGAAGGCGGTCGGCTACCTGGCACGTTACGCAGACGGCGTCTCCCCGCTCGAGGCATCTGCGCCACAACCGTGACGCCTATGACCGCATCTAAGCGACCACCACCGACTGCTCGTTACCTGCGATGTATCGGTATCGGAAATCGTGCGGCTGCCCGTACACCACACCCTGGCAGACCTGTCCATCGAGCAGCTGCAGTCGGAGACCCATGATCGTGCCGCCTACGCGGCATGTCAGACGGTCGCGGCAGCCCACCCCAAGTGGGCTATCACGGGATCGTTGCACCCGCGGCGACCAAGATGGGCGACACTCTCGTCCTGTTCACCGAACTGCTCCCATATGATGAGCACCCGGTCCGCACCAAGCAGGAGACTTGGATCGAACTGCCCGCAGATCCCAGAAAGCCCGGACTAGGCGGCCACCTGCGCGTGGTGCGGTAACGCGATGGGGTCGACGATCGGCGGATTCAGCGCATCTGCGGTCAGATACGCGCCCGCGGCCAACCTCGTCACGTGGGACATGCGACCTGAGCTCGAATGAGGTAGGGAATCTGTCCTGGACGAGTTTGCCCACGCTATCCCTTTCCCTCGCGATAATGCGGTGGTGCAGTTCTACCCCGCCGGGCTGACATCGCGGGAGAGCCGTGGACGGTGACGCGGGCGACCCGCTTCTGCTCGGGCAGCGTGTGGTGGCGATCCTCGAGACCGGCCTGCGCACGGCCACCTACAAGCTCGCCACGCTGATGGCGTTGATCGACCATTGCATCGAGAACATGCCCGAGCGGCCCGCCGATGTGTTGCGGGTGCCGGTTCCCGATCTGGCGCATCGGGTGCTGGAGATCTACTGGCAGCAGGTGCGCCCATTCGAGGGCTACGAATTGCGCCAATCCACCCAGCCGCGCGCACGAATCCTGATCGCCACCAATGCGTTACGTGAGGCGGCCGGGGTCACACGCACTGGTGTCTCGGTGGACATCGCCAGGCTGCGCGTGGTCCCTGGTGGGTATCGACGGGCTGGCCAATCTGGTGCTGGCGTGCGCCCGCTGTAACGGCGACAAGAGTGGTGCGCTGCCGGCGGTATCGATTGTCGACCGGGTGCTGGAGCGCGACCGAGAGGTGCTGGAGCAGATCGCATCCGAGATTCAGTGGCCGACGCAGCATGACCGAGTCGTGTCCGCCGCGCTGGGCATTTACCGCGTACAGCCCGCGGGCGTACCGACGTGGTCGGGGTATAAGCAAACCGAGCGGCTGGATATCGGCTTCCCGCTGTCATGGACGTGAATCATGTTGGTCAGGAACGCGGTTACGCTTCACGTTCGGCTCGCTGAGCAGCTCATCTGGCTGTTGCGGGCGGTGGCCGGGCTGACTCAAGTCTGGGCCCCGGGGGTCAATTTTCCGCCGCCCATATTTTGTATCAGTGCGTACGTCAGCGGGAATCTTGATGAGGGCGTGGCGAGATCGCCGGGTAGCGGGCCGGCGGAGCTGCGGGGTTCGGTCGTCGGCCTTGATTGTCAAGATCCGGTAGCGGCGGGTATGTATAACGAATTTCTTTATGCTTCAACCCGTCTGGGCTCAGATGCAGTGCCGGTAATGACCGGCTCGGGTAGCCAACCTAGTTGGTTGGTGGTGGCGGCTGCGGCTGGAAGGCGCTCATACCACCACCAGTCGGCGCGCTCGCCGCTGGGCCCGGCCCACGGGGGCACAGCGGGCGGCGGGGGTCGGCGGACGCGCGAGCGATCCTGCGTGAAGGCGTCGACCGGAGCGGTCGGTGACGGTGAGATCGTCGGCGGGTCCGGCGATGGTGATGACGCCCCGGTGGTGCAACCGATGGTGATACGGGCAGACCAACACCAGGTTTGTTGCAAGTCGGCAATCTACCCCCCGTCGAGGGTGCTGGAGTGTCGCCGAACGCCCATTTATGACGTGACCAACCGCCGGCGTGAGACGACTCCGACGACAACCGGACGATTCACGGAAGAAGGGTGAAGCGCTCGGTATGGCAGGGACGGACGATGGTGAAGTGACGGCGGTCGACGGTCGCGATCTCACTGATGCCTAAGCGTTCTGCTGTGGCCACCACGGAGGCGTCTACGGCGCCAAGTGGCAGGTCTCGGTATCGGGCAACAAGCTCAGCGATCCGCAGCCAATCTCCGGCGGCTACCGGTTCGACAGCGAACGCACCATCGGCCAAGTCGCCGAGGAATCGCACTTCAGGTTCGGCGCCCAGTCGGGTACCCAGTAGGCAGACCACCTCGGTGATGACAAGTGTCGGGACGATCAACGGACCCGGATGGGTCTCTAGTAGTTCCAGTGACGACACATGATGAGCGTCGTCGGCGTCGACGTAGGCGTACAGGGGGCCCGCATCGACAACAATTGCCGCTATCGTCCGACCTCGGCAGCCAGAATTTCTTCGATGCGCTCGGAGATATCGCTACGGCCGCTACGGCCGGCGGCTGCTGCGTTGAGGCGTCGACGGGCACCGGTCATGCCCAGGTAAGCCTCGAGCGCTTCACGGCTGACCTCCGAGATGGTCAAATTCCGTCGCCTAGCCTCGTGCCGCAGACGTGCATCCAGCGCGTCAGGGATCTTGACCGTCGTCCGCTTCATGTATGCCAGCATACCTTAGCTGTCCACCTACCGGCGGGGAATCGCGAGACTGAAATTCCCGGATAGTGCTGCCATGGCGATCTCGCTGCCACAATCCGGCAGAGCAATCACACCTGCCTCACGCATCGCGAACAACGCCCCATACCCTCGTCGACCCCTTCACCAGCTGTTTTGCATCGGACCCACGGCGCAACCGGCATAGACAGCGCACCTTCGTTGCAAGTTCGGAATCTACCCTCTGGTGGTGCACCCCACCACCGAGCGGAGAGGGGACGGTAAGAGGACGGCGCCCTTCCTTAGTCGACGGTTCCTGGTGGCGCCACCCATTCCGTGGGCTGACTGGTGATCGTCGCTATCCGATCGAAGTCACGGTCGTAGTGCAGCACCACGAGCTGCGCACGTTCGGCGGCGGCGATGAGCAGGTCGCCGAGCTTCACCGTGCGGTGTAGACCTTCCACGGCGAGCGCGGTGGTTGCACAGGACCTCAGCAGGTTGCCGTGGCTGTGGGTGGTGCCGCGCTGTTGCACGGCAAGTGTGTTGCACCAGCTGGCTGCAGCGCAGTTTGCCTAGGTTTTGGGTGGTTGCCAGGTTGCCAGGTTGCCTGGTGGGTTGGGTTGAAGGTGTTGGGTTGGTTGGTTGGGGTTGATGGTTCAGCTGTCAAGGAGCTGCAGGCCGAGTTCTTCTGCCAGCTGGCGCATTCCGTCGTTCGCCTCGCGCACGTGAGACGCGATCGGTGAAATCGGGTGAGGTGTAAAGAGCCAGACGAGCCGTTGCACTTCCGGGGTGGGTAGCGCTGGTAGTGAACGGACGCTAGGCATCTGCTTCGCGCCGGGTAGTACCTCAAGCACTTCGATGCCACGCCAGCGGTTGTATTGCTTGAAGTTCTTGAGGCAATTCCGCGATAGCTCGTTGAACTCGCTGAATGGTGGTTCGTAATCGTGCCGGACGACGACGCGGATGGCTACGACCAGGCTGTGGCCAAGTGTCCACGACACTTGCGTGAGTCCATACATTTTTCCACCTGGTGGGACTGCCACGACGGGGCCGACTCCACAGTAGGCGTGCCGGTGTTCCGGGTGCTGTGTGTGACCGATGAACACGTGCCAGTCCGGGATATCCCCACCGGCATAAACTTTCGCCGTATCCCCAGGTTCGATAACAAGCGGTTCCTCGTAATACAAGCGCAGCAACGCGACCTTGATAGCCCAGCGCCGAAATTGCGCTGGATCACAGCGGTTGTCGTCGTTGTTGGGGTCAAAGACCCACGGCTCCACAATTGAATCCAGGTCGTTCATCCAGGTGTTGTTGCACGGTGCACACACCCGTTTGACGCTCGTGCAGAATAGGTCTTCCGATTTCGTTCGTCTCACGGACCCGTCCGGCCTGTAGTGGGTGACAGTTCGTTCGAAAAACGGCAAGGCCACGAGGTGTTCGCTGGTATCGATCTTGCGCTTCCACGACGATCGGAAGATGTGCTCGCGGGTAATCGGTGCATCACTTTCACAGAACATGCACGTCGGGCGCGTGCGGTTGCGCTTGCTTGCCAAGTAAGTGAACCTTCCGGTCTAGCCGTCGTCCCGCGATCCGGCTGCTTGGGCATTTTAGGTCGGTAGATGGATTACGGCCCGCATGGCCGCTCGGCGCATGGACACGTTCGCTGACTTTGGGTTAAACAGCGGTGTTGGGTTCAAAAGGGTATTTTTCCAAATCGGTACTGTTTTCGGCATAAACATCTGGCCTTGCTGGCAAGTCGTTTATCTACCCCCACGCCAGCCGCTTACCCCCGTAGCCGGCGGATCTAGATCAGGGTGATCGCGACGGTGATACCGAGCTGCTCAGTGGCACTGGCCAAGTGGCTGTCGACGGTGATCACGGCGGCAGAGCGTTCGGCGGCGACCGCGACATACAGGCCGTCGTAGATCGAGATGTTGTGCCGCCAGGCCCAGGCGGTGCGCAGGAGCAGTGCATCAGGAAGTACGTATTCGATGGCGAGTGTGGTGGCGGTGTCGGCGGCGGCCTCGGCGTCCTCGGGCTCCAATTGGTTGCGCAGTACGGCTTTGTGGAGGGTGCGTAGCACCTCGCCCGGCATGTGGGCGGGTGCAATCCAGCCGTCGTCGTCGTTGAGGGCTGAGCGTGCCGCATCGCCGTGGGACGTGTCGCTCGTAAGCGCCAACACCAGCACACCCGCATCCACGACGATCACAGGCGGGGACTCACCCGTCGCGGTCGGCGCGAATGACGGCCGTCACTTCCTCGGCTGTCATGGTAAGGCTGCGATGACCAGCCAACGCTTCTAAGAGCTGCCGGTTGCGTTGAGCCTGGTACTCCCGTTCCAACAGTGATCGCAGATACGTTTGGGTGGACTGACCGCGCGCCGCGGCGCGGGCGGCCAGGGCGTCGCGAACTTCTTCAGGGACATCTTTGATCTGAATCGCAACTGCCATAGCCACAAACTATCACATGCGCATGACATTCACATGTGATGTGTGCTTACCGTCAGTGATCACCCAACTATCACCGGACCCATTTTCAGGTATCGCCCATCCGAGTCACGTCGCATATATCAAACGACACCCAGGTCTTCGCCGGTGCTTTCACCAGCCATTTTCCTGATGGATAACGGTCCAAATAACAGAGAAATCTGATCTTGAATAACACGGTCAGACCGCCGTCTTCCCAGTGCCGGATGTGGTGCGCGTGCAGACCGCGGGTCGCCCCACAGCCGGGCACCGCGCACGTGGGATGGCGGTGCTCGAGCGCGCGGCGCAGCCGCCGGTTGATCACCCGAGTCGCCCGGCCGGCGCCGATGACCTCGCCGTCGCGTTCGAACCAGACTTCACAGCTGGCATCACAGGTCAGGTATCGGCGTTGCGCGTCGCTCAGCAACGGACCCAGATGCAGCGCCGCGGCGCGCTGGCAGGCGTCGACGTGCACCACCACCGTGGTGTGCTGCCCGTGCGGGCGCCGAGCCGCCTCAGCGTCCCATCCGGCCTCGACCAGGCGCAGAAACGCCTCGATACTGCCAGGCAACGGGGGACAATTCTTCGATGTGCGCTCGGCGTTGCCGTTATCGTGCTTCCACTCGGCGATCAGCGCCTCCCGATGAGACGCCAGCGCCGCGTCGAACATCGCCGCCTCGTCGTGGGGAAGGGTGATCCGCCAACAGCAGGACTGCTCGCCGGAGGTCTTGGTGATCGAGCCCTCCGGTTGCGGCCGCGAATCGGGTTGGGGCCGCGGTTCCAACTTCACCGCGGTGCGCAGCCGGTTGACCGTGGCCACCCGCGCCAGCGCCGCGTAATGCTCATCGGACGCCTCGCCCGCCCGTGCGGCGATCACACCAAGCTGATCCAGCGACAACCGCCCCTCGGCCAGGCCCGCCGCGCAGCGCGGAAACCGCTCCAGCCGATGTGCCACGGTGGCGATCGTGTGGGCATTGGCCGAGGACACCCCGAGCTTCCAGGCCACCAACGCCGCCACCGACCGCTCCCCCGTCGCACCCCACAGCTCGTCGCGGTCCAGCTCGGCGACGAACTGCACGATGCGCCCGTCAATCGCATTGCGCTGACCGGCCAACTGCGCCAATTCCTCGAACAACACCTCCACACGCCCGCCAGGGCTCACCGGCGCGGCAGGCGATGCGGTCAACGACATACCGTCATCATTGCAGCCGGGTTCGACGAGTTTGGGCCGCCGACCCGCGCCTGGGCGGGGCCGACTTGCACCCCATCTCCGGGATGTTCGGCAGCCTTGCGGCTGCGTGCCTGCCGCGCTTCACGGCGACCGGCCCGTCGCGGTGGGTGTGGTTTCTCGCCCGCATGATGGTGTGGTGACTGCTTTGGCCGACGCGGTGTTGCCGTTGATCAGAACTCGCGCCGAGGTGTGGCGGTGGAGTGTGGCCAACTCGCACGGCGCCCGGATGCATGAGGCCGTCGCGATGCTGCGCAACGCCGCCCACGGCGCCGGTGACCCCGCCGAGGTGTTCGCCGTGACCCAGCGCGCGATCGCCGCAGCGCTGAAGGTGATCATGCGCGCCGACGACTCCAGCGGAATCATCGCCGACGCGTGCCGGGATCTTCTCGAGTTGCACCCAGTCGTTGCGGCGCGCGCCCGGGTGGCCCCGGGCAAGCTCATCGACTGGATGATGAAGTTTCAGTTCGACAACGACTGCGACTATTTCACCCTCGACCCGCTCGCCTACGCGGCTGCGTTGGGCGCCGACGGCATGGCCGCCTACCGGGCCAAGCTCGCCGAGCGTGCGGCCGCGCTCGGTGCGCGCCCGCCCGAGGACCAGCGCTGGTCGTCGGCGCACTCCCACGCGTGGTTCATTCTCGACTGGAACGCAAAGCGGCTGGCCGTCTACGACCGCGACGTCGAGGCGATCATCCGCACCCACGCCCGTGACCGGCGCGTCGCCGCGTGGCTGCACGACACCGCCGTGGCGCTGAGGGAAATCGGCGAAGTCGACGCGGCGATCGACTGGGCCAAACAAGCCACCGACTTCGACGACGGCCACCAGGCACGGCGGGCCGCCGAGTACTGGTGCGAACTGCTGTGCGCCCATCGCCCCGACGAGCTGCTCGAGGCCCGCGTGCACGTGTTTCGCCGCTGGCCGTCGTCGACCACCGCCGGCCGGCTGTACCGGGACGCGGGCGCGGCCTGGCCCGACTACCGCGACGAGGTGATGGCGCGGCTGGCCTCGCATCCGCGCGATGTGGTGCTGTTCGCGCAGCTATCGCTGAACGACATTTCCTACGCCTGGGCGCTGGCCCACGAGCTCGGCCTCGACGACGACCACACCTGGAGCGACCTCGCGAATGCCTACGAAAAGATCGACCCGCTCGCCGTGCTGCCCGTCTATTCCGGACTGGTCGAGCGCGAGCTGGCCGACGCCGACGCGCGCAACTACCGCAGCGCCGCTCGGCGGTTGACGAAGATGCGCGCCCTGGCCGCCGGGTCGCCGGAAGCTGCGGCCGTCGATGAGTTGATCGCCGAACTCCGCGACAAACACCGCCGCCGCCCGCGCCTGCAACGGGAATTCGACCGCGCCGGCCTGCCCTAACGATCAGGCCGCCGGTGGGCCGCAGGATCGCCTGGACGACTGAGCGGCTGTCGCCGAGCCGTTCAGCGATCCGTGCAGACGATGCACCCGCCGTCCATTGCCGATGCGCTTTGCATCGCTCAGCGGTGTTGTGCGGCAACAGCTCTCGCGCACACTGCAGATCAGTGGTGTCTGTCGTTAGGAAGCAGCTGCGGCACGGCCTGTGAGGGCCGAAAGGGTGTGAGTTCGGGCAGCGTGTGGTGGCGATCCTCGAGACCGGCCTGCGCACGGCCACCTATAAGCTCGCCACGTTGATGGCGTTGATCGACCATTGCATCGAAGACTTGCCCGACCGCCCCGGCGATAGGTAGCGGGTGCCGGTTGCCGATCTGGCGCGTCGGGTGCTGGCGCGCCGCGGGTCTTCGCTTGTCGGCGCTGCCGTAAGTCGCATGCGCTGCCATTTATTCGGACAACCTCATAAGACAGTCACCGGTTGTGCCCGCTCGACGAACGCGTTGAGCGTTGCGATCAGCCGCATGTCGTCCACGGTGCGGGCGCGGGTGTTGAGCAATTCCTCGGTGCATACCAGATAGGCCAGGCAGCGTGCGCGGCTGATCGCGACGTTGAGCCGGTTGCGGGAGAACAAAAAATCGGTGCCGCGCGTCATGTCCTCGCCGGTTGAGGTGGCCATGCTGAAGAACACCACAGAGGCTTCCTGTCCTTGGAACTTGTCCACGGTCCCGACGGGTACCCCCGTGGTGCGTTCATCCCGGGCGAGCCGGTCACGAATGCAGCGAACCTGGTCGTTGTAGGGCGCGACCACCATGAAATCGCCTGCCGTCAAAGGTTTTTCTTCACCCTTCTGGTTGGTCCACGGGGTTCCGAGCAACCCGCCGATTTCGGCGGTGATCAGATCGGCTTCCTCCGGTGATCGGGTGCTGTTGCCGCGGTGGTCGGCAGCAAGCCAGCGCAGCCCGGTTCCCAGCACGGTGGTCTGCTGCGCGCAGCTGGGATGGCTGATCAGACGCCCCTCATAGATCTGCTCGGAGATAAAACAGCACACGTCGGGGTGCAGACGCCAGGTCTGCGACAGGAAAACTCCCCGGTGTGGGGGCAAGGTGACGTCGTCGCCGAGGATGTGCTCGAGCGCGCTTCGGCCACCGCCGCCGGGGTGATCGGCCTGGACGACCTGGGCAAGCTGCAGCGGGTCGCCGAGCAGGATCAGGTTGCGCGCCGAGCAGGAAGCGGCCAGCGCATCGGCCAGCGCCAGCTGACCGGATTCGTCGACGAGCAGCACATCAACAGGGGCTGCCCGCATCTCCGGGGAGGCAAACAACCAGGTTGTGCCGGCGACTAAATTGAATTCACCTCGCGCGCATCGCTTGTTGTTGTCCACACAGGTGACGCGGGTGAGGTCGCGCACGGGCTCTGATCCGCGTTTGCGCACCGCCTGCAGCCGCTCGCTCTCACCGGTGTCGCCGAAGACTTTGACGATCCATGCGAGCAGATGATCGATGGCCGCGTGGCTCATCGCCGTGATCCCGACCCGCTGACCGGCGGTGATCAAGGTGTGCACCAGATGCGCCGCCGAGTAGGTCTTACCAGTGCCGGGAGGCCCCTGGATCGCCACATAGCTGTGGTCCAGTTGAGTTACCCACCCGGTCATCTCGGCCAGGTCGTCGCCGAAGGCGCCGCCTGCTGGCCCGCCGCCGGGTGTGAATCTGGGGAGTTCGCAGCGCAACAACGCAGCGGTCACCGCGTTAGCCCGGATTTTGCGGTAGGGCCTGGAGATTTTGCGGTAGGGCCTGGAGAGAGGTGATTGTGTGGGCATTGCCGCTCGGGTCGAGTGCGGTGGAGGTCGGTCAAGCTCGCGTGCTGCAATGTGGTTGAGCCGATTAACCCTCGACGGGTTGTGGGTGGGTCGATTCACGGCGTGCTGTATCAGCATCGCTGAGCGGAAACAGCGTTCAACTACCTCGGGGGTGTCGCCGAGGGGCCCCTGTGGGTGGTGTGGGTTTGTTTAGCCGGGGACTGCGACCCATCCGGGTAGTCGGGTGAACGCGGTGAGCAGGTCGATGGCCCAGGGCCAGTTGGCGCCCAGCCGCAGTGTGGTGCGCCGCGCCGAGCGCACCAGCACCCCGGCGGTGTGCAGCAGGGTGTAGCGCAGCCGTTTGGGCTCGGCACTGGCCAGCGCACCATCCAGGCAGAGCGTTTTGGTCCAGGCGAGCAAGTCGGCGGCGATGAGCACCACCATCAGCCACGCGTTGGTGATGGCGAAGTCATGGGAGGGCAGGTTGGCCAGCCCGGTGTCCTTCAGGTCGCGGATGGCGCATTCCATGCGGCCACGGCCACGGTAGAGCGCCTCCAGGTAGGCCAGGTCTGCATCGGGCAGGTCGGTGACAAACAGCTGGTAGCGGTAACCGTCGAGGTCGGTGAAGCGCAGTTGCGCGCCCGGGTGGGGTTGTTCGCGGCGCACCAGCATCCGGGTGCCGGGCGGCCAGCCCGACAACGAGACCAGGTCGGTGATCTCGGCCACCTCACCGGTGTCGCGAACCTCGCTGGCATCGGCGGAGATCGTTGACTGCCAGCGTGATCGCGGCAGGGCGAGGATCACCTCGGCACGGGCCGCGGGCATCGGGACCCCACCGATGAACCGCACACCCCGGCTGCGGCACGCCGCGGCCAGCTCGTGGCTGGTGCCCCCGGCGTCGGTGCGACAGATCACCTGCTGGTGCGCGGGGTCCACCGGCAGCTGCGCCAGCGCCGCCTCCAACACGCTGAGGTGGTCGCCGGCAGTACCCGAACCCGCATTGCCCGGCCGTAGCAGCCCGGCCAGCGCCTCCCCAGTGGCGTCTAGGACGGCGCTGAATAACCCGTCCAGCGCTGGGCGTGTCTGACGACTGAGCCCGATGTGGTCTGTGATGATGTTGTGGTGCAAGGGGTTACGCGGTCGGATCGGGAGTTGTTGGACGCGCAGGCGCTGGTCGGGGAGCTGGTGCCGGCGGGCAGCATCTTCGCGTTTTTGGCCGAGCATCGTCATGAGTTGTTCCCGGATTCGTTCATCGCGGATTTGTTCGCCTCTTCGACCGGGCGGCCTTCGCTGCCGGCGGATCTGATCGGGTCGGTGCTGGTGCTCAAGGAACTCTATGACCTGTCGGATCCGCAGACCGCGGAGGCGCTGCGGTATGACATCCGCTGGAAGGTGGCCTGCGGGCGCTCGTTAACGCAGACCTCGTTCGACCCGTCGACGCTGGTGTATTGGCGCAAGCGGATCGCTGCCTCTGATCAACCTGACCGGGTGTTCGATGCGGTCGCGCGGGTCATCGCCGAGACCGGGCTTTTGCGGGGGCGGCGTAAACGGTGCGTGGATTCGACGGTGTTCGACGACGCGGTGGCCACCCAGGACACGGTGACCCAACTGGTGGCGGCGATGCGCAAGGTGGCCCGGCTGGTACCGGGCGCGCAATCGGTGATCGAGCGGGTCGCCAAGCTGGACTACTCCAAGGCGGGCAAGCCCGACATCGATTGGGATGACCCGGTGGCCAAGCAGGGGTTGGTGTCGGATCTGGTCAACGACGCGACCGCGGTGCTGGCCGAGCTGGCCGGGCCGGATGCGCCCGCGCGTACCGACGCTGCCGCGGATGCGTTGGGGTTGTTGGCGCTGGTCGCCGGCCAAGACGTGGAGCCCGCCGAGGGCTCTGATGGCACCGACGGGCGGTGGCGCATCGCGCGGCGGGTCGCGCCGGATCGTGTCATCTCCACCGTGGACACCGAGGCCCGCCACACCCGTAAGTCGAAGTCCCACCGTAAAGACGGGTTCCGTGGGCACCTGGTCGCCGAGCCCGAGACCGCCTTGATCACCGACGCCGAGTTGACCAAGGCGGCCGGAGAAGAGCACAGCGACGCCGTGGTCGGCCAGAAGTTGATCGCCCGCGACCGCTACCAACCCAGCGGCAACGACAGCGACGACGGGGCCGGGGCCGCGCGTGTGGACAGCCAACCCGGTGTCGCCGAGCCCGAGGCGGGGGCGCTCGGCGCTGATCATGGTTCGGCCCAACCGGATAGCGCTGTACCAGCGGAAATGGGCGAATCCCACCAGGTGGCCGCCGGCGTGGCCGCTGCGGTCGACGCGGTCACCTCGATGGTCGCCGCCGGGGCTATCGATGCTGGCCAACCCCACACCGCGCGGGGTGGCGGTCTTGAGGTGTATGGCGATTCGGCGTATGGCACCGGGGCCGCGCGTGCCGCCTACCAGCGCGCTGGGCACCACACCGTGATCAAGCCCAAGCCGCTGGTCCCCGCGGTGCCAGGTGGGTTCACCCTCGATGACTTCACCATCGACGAGCGGGCCGGGACCGTCACCTGCCCGGGCGGGCATACCCGCACCATGACCGCCAAGCGCGCGGTGAGCTTCGGCGCGGTCTGTGCCGAGTGCCCGCTGCGAGCCCGCTGCACCACGGCCAAAGACGGTCGCGCGATGAGCATCCACCCGCACGAGCAGCTGCTGCGCGACGCACGAGCACAAGCCCGCACGCCGGAGTTCAAGCAGGCCTACCCCACCCGTTCGACGGTCGAGCGGATCGTCGCCTGGACCGCCACCAACCGTGGACGGCGGATCAAACTGCGCTACCACGGCGTCGAGAAGAACCACGCCTGGCTGCGATTGCGTTGCGCCGCAATCAATCTGCGCACACTCATCAATAGCGGCCTGACCCGCACAGACGGGGCCTGGGCCCTGGCCTGACGGCCACGGCCCACCCCCTTGCCCATCTCGACGACCTCACCCAAACTGGAATCGGCGGGAAGAACGACCACGTTGTCGACCAGTCAGGTCTGACCTACTGCCGAAGAAACGGCCTTGTCGGCGTTCTTCCCGCCCCGCCAGGCTTCCTTGTTCAGAGGCCTCCTAGGACCGCCAACAGCGGATAAAACCCGAACCCGCGCTTATAGGTCGGCGCCGCATAGTGCTTGTCGGAATCGGCCTCGATGAGTACCCCGTCGATATCGATGACATACCAGCCCGGATCGGCCCCGGTTGCCCAGGCCGCGGCACGCGCGGCGGCGCGGGCGGTTTGGATGCGGGCCAGCGCGTCGGTGTCGACGGCCTCCAAGGTTCGCCATGCCGTGGCCACCGAAGCCACCTGACCGAACAGGTCGGGCTGATCAGCCAGCACCCGCAGGTCGCTGATCGCCGTCGCGCCGTCGCCGATCGCCACCGCCAGGTCGGTCAGCACCCGGCCCCGGTCATGGCCGCGGCGGCGCTTCTTCGTCGGTGCCATCGCCGCTGACAACCCCTCAGTCAGTCCCAGCCCGTCGGCCAGCTCGCACAACAATCGCGTGCCCGCGTGCGCCACGACACCCCGTCCGCCTGTAGTTACCACCAGACCCGGACGGCCAGCTGTAGTCTTCACCTCGGAAGTGCCCTTCTGCTGTTGGAACTGTTACGGTTAGCAACTACAGTTTCCCTTGCAACAGAAGGGCTTTCCGTTATCTACACGCCGTGTCGCCCACAACTACTGCAAAATCCGGGTTAGGCGCCGGCCCGCCGCGGTCCACCAGCCGTGCAGCGAACTCCGCCACAGCCCTCGCCTTGGGCTTGCTGTCAACCCAGTCATGCACGACGACGACGCTCGGCACATACCCTGACTGCTGACAGCCGTCGTTCCAGATTAGCTCGAGCTGACCAGTGTCGCGGTCCAGTCCGGCGATGGTGGCGTAGCGCTTGATCCCGTCGGGCGTCAGGTATACCACCGCGCCGCCCTGGCTGGGAAAGCCGTCGGTGACCTGGGCGGGAAATGTGAAACGCATGACTGGAAGAATCGGCTTGCCCCGCTGACCGGTTCGCTCGGCCAACCCGACGCAGTGCAGCCCGGCCAGCACCTCAGCGTCGTCGAACAGCATCATCGGGTCTGCTTGACATTTGGCCATCTTGGGGGCGATGTAGGCACGCCATTCCCGAAGCCAATAGCCCAACACATCGCCCAACAGGTGCTCGGCGGTATCTGCACCGAAGCCATGAAGCCGGGTGACCTGCTCGTCCAATTCCGGGATACCCGGGTCTGCTTCCAGCTGCGCGGCGCGCCAAGGCGTCCCGGCGGGACGGTGTTCGATCAACCAATCGCGCAGCGCCTGAGCGGCCCGCACATCGTCCTCGTTGTAGGACGCGATGCGCTCAAGCGCGGTCAGGTTCTGATCGGCCATGAATCGTTCGTATTCGACCACCGCGCCGGCGCCCTGCTCGATGTCGTGGCCGCGCTGAAAGGTGGTCAACCGTTCCAGGCGCTTCAGGCCGTAGGATTCGACACCGACCTGTATGGCGTTGCGCGCCACCGCGAACAGGTCAACGAAAAACCCGGTCTCCACCAACCGGTTCAGTTCGACCTCTCGCACACCGTGGGTGGCGCTCAGCCGCTCCAGGGCCGAGCGCTCGGTGTGGTTGTAGTGATAGGCATGCGCCTCCGGGCAGGCGCCGCGGCGCGTATCCAAAAAGTCGATCAACTCCGTCACGGCGGCTGCTTCCTGGTCGAGATCATGGGCCCACCAGGCGCGGTAGCGCCACCGGTCATCGGGGCCGCGCTCAAGCAGACCGAACAAAAAGAACAGCCCGGTGTCGGGTCGCCAGAAAGGATGGCCTTCGAAGTCGAGGAACACATCGCCCGCATCGGGCGCCGGCAACAGCTCCCACCCGTGACCCCACACCGGGTCGTCGCCGGCTTCGATCACGGTGTACGGCGGCGCGCCCGCGCCCCGCGACCGAGCCTGAACCTGAAACGAAGCCTGCTCGACAAGCCGGACCAACCGTTCCGGGCGGATCCCGTCCAGCCGCCCCCGGTGATCCGCCAGCCGTGCCAGGGTCGACACACCCCCCTCATTGAGCACCGCCCGCTCCGGTTGGCGGATGCCCGCGACATAGACCAGGGAGTCCTCATCACGCCACTGTGTGGTGCACAGCTCGAAGAATTCGCAGAAAGTGCAGTGCGGGCAGGGCTCGGGAACCGTGCCCGCCACCGGCCCGGCGGCCAGCGCGCGGGCGAGCTGGCCGCGCAGCCGACGCCAGTACGGGCTGAACTCGTCGACGGTCAGGGCTTCAACTCGCCCCGAGCCCAGCCACAGATGCATCCGGCGCGGCCGCACACCGGTGAGCGCCTCGATGGCCTCGGCGTAGAAGCACAGCTGGAGAACGTGTCCCGGCTTGGCCTCGACACGGGTGAGCTTGGCGTCGACCGGCTCGTAGGCCACCGCCCCGGTCTCTGGGTTCTCGACGCGCACGACGAAGTCGGCGATCCCGCGCATACCATCATGAACAAACGGCATCTGGTAGATGACATCCCAGCCCGCATCCAACGGGTTCCCCACGCGGACAACACAGTCCGTGAACGGTTCACCTGGCTCCCTGGCGGGAATCTCGCGGATCGACTTGCCCTGCCCGGCGTACTCGGCCAGACACTCACGCTCATGCTGGTTGCCTTTGGCGACCAGCAATCCGGCGAATGACCCATACGCCGGACCGGGTTCGGCCAACAGACCGTCATCGACGCGGCTCCTCAACGTGAGAAAGTGCGCGCAGTCCAGCCACGCCGTGATCTTCGACGGCGTGAGCAAGCGATCCGTTACTGCACTCACTTCACTCGCCAGGCGTGCTCGGGATAGGCCCGCCCACCGGTGCATCCCGCGGACGGCCGACGACCAGAGCTCCCAGGTCGCCAGCGTAATTGGCGACACCGGCACACCATCAGTTTTCGCTAAACCCAGGAGCTGCTCTACAGCGCGTTTATACGGGCACACCGGAGATGACCGTCCTTGCCGCTGCCGTTGATCTGTTGTTAGCTCTCGAAGATCTCTTCGTCAATTTGCTTCAAGTCGAAAGTTTCACGCACCTGCACACCAACGTTGTAGCGGACCATCAGTTTCGTCAGCTCCTTGCCGTCAATGAGTCGAATGCGCATGTTCACGCTGTTGGCAAACCGGGCACCGTCGGAGAATCGACCAGTCGTGACGAAAACACCCCGATTGGTCTGGGCGCCTTGGAGCGCTCCGACGAACTCTTGGATGGCTGGACGACTAATGGTGCTGTCTTTGTCATAGCGTTTAGCTTGCACGCCAACCAAGTCAAGCCCGAGGGCATCCTGGCGGATTAACCCGTCGAGGCCGCTGTCTCCGGGCTTACCCGTGTGCTCGAGTAAGCGTTCTTTGCCGCCGTAACCCATGGCCTGCAGAAGCTTTAGTGACAAGGTCTCGAGGAAGGTGGGCGGCTGGGCGAGGTCCGGTCGAGCAGTTCCGCTGCAAGCGTGTCGTAAGACTGCTCGACGATCTGGCCAACGGCCTCGCTTGGCGAGAGTTCGTCCGCCACGACGCTGCCGGGCTCCTCGGCATGTTTGTCGCTCTTTGGAGTCCTGAACTCCTGATACTCGGGAAACTGCGCCAACACGGCCATGTCGACTCGATCAGGATGCTCTTGCAGCACCTTCTCCCCGCGTTCAGACAACACATACCGGGCTCGCTCGGGCCGGTTCAGGAGTTCACCTGCAACGGGCGCGGGCGGCGCATGTTCGGGGTCGCCGACCACGACACGTCGACGATCGAGGGCCTGCTGGGCGGGATTCCGCTCGCCGGTTTCTTCGCCGCCGGGGAGATCGGCCCGATCGCGGCCGCAACGCGCTGCACGGATTCATCGCGTCGATGGCGCTGTTCACTGACGACACGAAGTGAGCCGCTCCAAACCAATACTCGTACGCCGAACCTTCACTGGGGCCTCCCACATCTTGTGGCTCTACCGGCCAGGACCCGTTTTCTGTCGGCAACCCACGTTCACACGTGAGCTTGGCCCCAGCCCCCCATACCGTCTAGTTCGGGTATGCCGGAGTCGATGCAGTACACCGTCCAGTCGTAGAGGCGGGCAGCAGCACGGTCGGCATCGCCGCCATGGTGGATGGCGCGCCGTGCTTGGGCGGCTACCCAGGCGGCGGCGACCTGGCCGTGATCGTCGCCGGCCTCGATACCGGCGATGAGCCGCGCCCAGGCGGTGGGGGTGAGGTTTTCGGCACCGCGGCGCAGCACACGTCTGATGCCATAGAGCGGGTCGCCGCGCCGTCCCCGATGCCCATAGGCTTGTTGTTGCACCCGGCGGCGCACGTCGCGACAGCGGCGAATCTGAGCCGCACTACATGAAACGGATCGAGCACGCGCACCGCATGCGGCAGGCCGGCGGATAAGGCCGCACCATAGCCGCGAAACGGGTCCAACGACCCGATTAGTCCAGTCGGGTGTCTGGCTAGATAGCCCGTCGGCCAACACTTTTCGGCTTCGTCCTTCGATGATGTTGATCAACCGTCCACGATCGAGGTCAACGACCCCGGTGGCGAACACCGTCGGTTTGATGGCGGTGGCACGGGTGAAAGCGGTCTCATCGACGCCGACCGCGGTAGCCGAGGCACCCAGCTGGGCCTGCTCAAGCAGCCGAGCGCCGTGCTCACGCACCGCGGCCATCACCGTCGCCCAGCCGACCCCGAAATCACGGGCCACCGCGGCCACCGCATGCCCATCGCGACCCACCCGCCGGCACGCCTGCTTGCGGGCCCGCTCGGTCCACGAGGATCGCGCCGCGATCTCTGGATGAGTCTCGGTCCAGGTCTGCTGCTCACACTGCGGGTGCACGCACCGCCAGATGCGTTTGATCCAGACCAGCGTCACCGGGCGATTCCCGGCGGGCAGATCACGAACCCACGTAGGACACCGATCGTGCAGCCCCGCCTGCGCCCCGCACACCGGACACCAACCGGTCACCGCGGTCGTCTCGATGGCGTACTCGACCTCGCCGTCGTGCTGCGAAGCCAGGCCCATAGACGTCACCGACGTGGTCACGCGACCGCGATCGGCGTGAGCTCGCGGATTGCGTGTTGCGCGCCGGTAAGGTGTTCGCTGGCCCAGGCGGCGACCTGGTCTTCCTGGGTGAAGAGGACCACTTGCCGGTTAGCGGCGATTTGCAGCAAGAGGTCTAAGATGTCGCGGGTGCGAGCCGCATCAGCATGCACCGTGACGTCATCGAGCAGTAGCGGACATGTGTCATGGCCTCTTGTCAGGTGATCAGCGAGCGCGACGCGGAGCAGGAGATACACCTGCTCGGCGGTGCCGTATGAGAGCAGGTCTGCTCTGCGCCACCGCCGTGATTCACCGCATACCTGCACCAGAAGCGATTCGGGGTCGACCATCACGTCCGTGTAACGACTATCCGTGACCGCCGGTAGCCATTCTCTGAGGGTCGCGGCCAGCAGGGGTGCAATGTCACGGTGCACCCGAGTCTGCGCATTCTCAAGGAACTTCCGCGTCAACTCCAGTGTCTCTTTTAGCTGCTGCACTCGGTTTAGGTCGTTCTCGGCCTTGCTAAGGTCCTCCTCCGCCTCGGAGACATCACCCATGCTCGTTGCAAACAGCCGCAACTCGCCTTCTTCCGTCGCCGCGCTGGTCTCGGCCTGCGACGCCAATTGCCGTAGTGCGGGCAGCCTTTCGGCGGCCGACGACGCCGCCACCGACGCCAGCAACGCCGGGTCCACGGCTGCGCGAAGCTTCTCCGCACGCGTGTTCGCCACCCGGCTGGACTCTTCGAGTTCAGCGAGTGACCTCTTATCGAGAAGCGCCTGCAACTCCGCCCACTCTTGTTGTTTCGTCGCGAGCTCGGCGAGCCGGCCTTTGCGCTGTTCCACCCAGCTCTGCAGCGCAGCAACCGCGTCCTCAGCTGCGCCGCAAGCGATTCCGCAGCGGTCTGCGGCCGCACGTACCAGGTCGGCGGCGCGGGCGCGAACGCGCTCGTCGTCCGCGGATCTGGCCTCGGCGGCCTGCGCTGCGGCCAGCTGCCGAACCAGATCGGCACGGCGGGCCGCTTCTGCGGCCCGCGCGGCGTTATCCCGGCACGCCTGCTGATAGTCGTCGGCGACGGCGAGCAGCTTGGCTTCGTCATAACCGCGTGGCGTATGGCCGCGAGCGGCCAGTGCGTCGCCGAGTTCGGCAGCCGCAGCCGCAGCCTCGTTCTGCAGGGCCGCGTGTCGTTGGGTCCACTCCTCGATGTCATGCCGGTGCGCGGCAGCCCGGGCACGAGCGACCGGAACCGCGCGCAACGCGGCCGGGTCGGCGGGGATACCGAGCTGCGCACAACGCGCTGAGGCTTGCTGACGCCGCCGCGCCGCCTCCGCCGATTGCCTCTGCGCCGCCTGCAACGATGCCTGTGCCTCGGCGAGTTTGCGTGCCGCAGACGCGGAGCCGCCGCTGTGGCGTAGCACAGCGCCGGCAACAGACAGCCCGACTCCAACCGCCGCGACACCTATCCCAAGACGGAGCCCCACGGTCGTCAGCAGCAGTAGACCGATGACGGCGACAGCGGCGCCGGCCATGATCAGCACCACCGAGGATCGGCCCCGGCTCTGCCCACCTGCTAGCGCGTGCCGCGCCGCGGCCTCACGCTGCACCAGTTCCGGCGGAATAGATGGCACCGGCGTCTCGAGCGTGCGAGCCAGGTCGAGCAGCTCGTCATCACCCGCGGCGACCTCCGCCGCGCTGACGTTTCCAGACGGACGCGACGTGGCGTTCAACTCCAACTGTACTGAAGCGCGCTTTAACCGCTCGACCGCGCGAAGCACGCTTTGATGTGGTTCGATGTCCCCCTTCGGCGCCTCGGGAAGCGCGTCAATCTCCGCTTTGAGCTTGGCGCTGGACGGCTCCGGGAGGACCGATTCTGCCGGCCGCGATCGCCACTGGCTCAACGCCTCGGAGACCTGCCGGGCGAGCCTATCGTCGTCGAGCGCCGAGGGCGGCGCCGTAGCGCCGTATTTCGCATACAGCTCTCTGGCCCGAACTACCCGCTTTTCCAGTTCGGCCGCCGACTCGACAGCAGCCGCGGCCTCGTATGCGCGTACCGTCGCGGATGCTGACTCGGCCTTTTCGCGTAACTCCTCAACCCGTGCAACGCGGGATAGGTATTCCTGGTGGGCCTTTGTTCGCTCCTCGAGCACCCGTTTGGCGCGCTGGACGTTGAGGGACGCGGTCCGCAGCGGCTTGGTGGAGTTTGCCTGGTCTCGTCCGACCCGCTCCTTGAGGCACTCGTCGATGCGCTCGAGTGCTTTGGCCGCGGTCGCCGCGGTCCCGGCTGTTGCCGCAGCACGCTGAAGGTGATCCTGGAGTCCCGCAGCGTCGTCACGGACGCGCCGCATCTGCCCTTGCTCGACGCAAGCAGTCGCGACGAAGGAGGAGCGGTCCAATCCCAACCATTTCGATGCATCCGGAGCGCCGTCGTTCATGATCTCCGACGAGACGTCGCGGCCCAGCCCTAAGTCTTTGGCGTGGCAGCCGACCTTGCCGGCGAGGTCCTGGCGCATCTCGATGTTTCGGCCGTCGTCAAGGATGATCTGCGCGGTGACGAGCCAGTCGTTGTGGTCCCATGGTTTGTGCAGGTCGATGAAGCTCTGCTCGTCCGCTCGCGGTTTGCCCTTGGCGCGGCGTCTGCCGCACAGCGCGGCGAAGATGGCCGCGTGCCACGAGGACTTCGCCGATTCATTGTTACCGAAGACGACAGTCATTCCGTCGGCAAAGGACAGTGTCTCGTTTCGCAGGGGGCCGAATGCATGCGCGGTTACCGAACGGATTCGCATCAGTGCACCTCCAACTCATCGACGCGGTCGTTGAGGGCGCGCAGCCCGGTGACCAGTACTCGGCGGCGCTGATCGTCAGTGAGGTCTGCGGCGATCACGTCGCGGACGAACTGCCCGCGGACTGTCTGCTCCTTAGCAAGGAGCTCGTAGTCCTCGGACAGCGCTACACGTAAGGAGCCGAATTGGACAACTAGGGCGTCGAGATGTGGTGGGCACAACTGCCCGAAGTCCTGCAGGCGCACGTCGACGTTGGGCCCGAGCGCGCCGCAAAGCGTGACGCGGACGTACCCGGAAAGGTCGGCGACCGCGTCAAGAACTTTTTGCCGTACCTGGCCCTCGTGTGCCACGCCGGTCAGGTCAACTTGGACATCGCGGACAACTGACGTCGCAACCGTGAATCGTTCCCGGGCGATAGCTCCGTCGTCGGCGACCGTGACGAGCACCGCCGCGCCCGTCCACGTCTCGCCGAAGCTGAGGGGATCCGGATTGCCGGGGTAGGTGTGGTCGGACGCGTCAATGGGGTGGTGGAAGTGCCCCAGAAGCGCGTGCCGTAGGCCGGCCTGCTGGATCTGCTCGGTCCGAAACGGAGCGTGCGGTACCTTTCCCTGCTGCTGCATCCACAGGTCGCCTTGAGCTGAACCGTGAAACAGCGCGATATGGACGCCGCCGCGGTCAACGTAGAAGGTGTCGAGGAAATTCGGCGTGTTCGCCGGCGCACAATGCGCCGCACCCCACAGTGTGAGCCCGTCAGCCAACGTGACGGCGGTGAACTCGGCGGTGTCAAAGACGTGGACGTTGGGCGACCACTGGACCTGACGATACAGGCTCTCGGGTCCGAACCAGTCGTGGTTACCGGGAACGAGAAACACTGGCAAAGGCGCGATTTCGTCGAAGGTGGCGCGGAGGAACTCTGCCGTGTCGGGGGTGAACCGGTCCTGTTCGTACAGGTCGCCGCCGCAGGTGAGCGCGTCCACGTTCTGCTCATTGGCCACTTGGCAGATACGCAGTAACGTATCCCGTAAGGCCCGCCGGCGTTTGCGTGCTTGCTCCCGGTCCGCCCAGCGAAACGGCGTGTCGAGATGCAAGTCAGCGAAGTGGAGCAACCTCATAACATCGCCTTCCTGCTCCGGCTATCTGTAGTGACTTCCTGTCACTTGAGTGCTCATGCTTGCCCATCGGTTTTCAAGGTTCAAATGCGAAGCTTTTCCAGTCGTTCGACGACCTTAGTGTCAGCCCAGCCCGGCGGACAATGCGCGAGATAGCGCTCAAGTACCTCGATCTCACCCCGGGTGTCCTTCAGCTTCCGCAAAATGATCGCCGCCTCCAATGTGGCCCAGGAGTGCGGGCCTCGTTCTCCGATCTTGCCACCACGCTCGGCGGCGTCAACTATCTTCATGACAAGCTTCCAGGCGGATATAAGATCGCCTGCCCGCTTGAGATCGGCAAGCGTTTGTCTGCAGGAGCCAATTCCCACTCCGTCGACGACTTCGGCGTCCGCCGCGGCCCATACTTTCCGCTGCAAGCTCTCGTCGCCGCGTTTGGCACCAACAAAGCCATCGTCGACGAATCCTCCACCCGCGCGGCCATCGCCGAAGTCACGGCAGACTGAACACCACCCCGACACCCCGAACAGCACCGACCCCGCCGGACACCAACCGGCGGGGTCATTTCACGCCCACACATCCTCACCGTCAACGCCGCCATCATCCTCATCTTGAGCGCCGGTCAACAGCACATCGTCGACCAAGGCTGCGTCGCTCTCGGCGCGACAGCACCCTACGCGACCACCCGCAGCAAGCTGCTCATTTTGCGCACGCTCGGCTCGCCCGAAACAGCGGGCACCGCGGCGTTCGCGTGGCATCGGCTCAGCACCGCTTGTCACGTGCATGCCTACGAATTGCAGCCCTCGGTAGCGGAAACTGTGGGACGTCGAGTGCTGCCCACCACCCAGATCACGGCCGGTGTGGGTGCGCTGCTCGACACGCGCAAGCTCCGTTACACCTTGGCCGCGAGGCGATCACATTCCGCACGGGCACGAGTGACGACGACTTCACACGCAACCTCGTCAGGTTTGTGGGCGAGGAGCGCCTTGCGCTGGCTGTGGAGCGTCCGAGCGCGGTGTGCCAGGTTACGGGGCTGCCGACATCATGAAAGTCACAGTGAAGCAGGGTGTTCAGGTCGTACACGACGGCACGGTGTTCGCTGATGGTGAGACGGCCGACGTGCCCGACCATGTGGTCGAGCTATGGTTGCGTTCGGGGTGGGTCGAAAAGGTCGTGGACCAGCTCGAGGCAGGCGCAGGGCGCCGCGCGGCCGAGCACGCACGTAGCCGCACGGCAGGCCACTTACGAGGCCTAGCAGTTGGTCTATCGGCGCGATGGTCAGATAGCGCGGTCCGCAGTCCTCACTTGCCCCTCGCCTATGTCGCCAACCAGGTTCTTGTGACACCGAACAAGGTACTTGTCCAGGTAGAAGAAGTGGTCTGCGTAGAACGCGGCCCCATCTAGTTCGCCTACCTTCTTATGCTTCTTCTCCATCACGAGCCGCGCTGCTTGCTCCGCAACTATCTCTGCAATGACAGACCGCGCTGCTCGGTCGTCCTGATTCGGGAAGTCCGGTCCGGGACCGATGTACCTCCGAATCGCTGGGTGGCCGCCGACGCAGAGCTTTGGAGCACTTCTTTAGATCGGGCAGGTCGTCCCTTGTGCGCCAACTCAATCGGAGGGGCGCGAGTTGGAATGCCCGGATGTATACCGCTTCGACGTCGACGAAGTCGTCGCCGCCGCCCAACTCGAATAACGCCCACAAGAACACGTCTGAATTTGTAACGGGCTCGCTGCTGATTCTGGACTTCTGGGAGTTTGCAACCGGCGCTGCTGGCAGCTTGACCTTCCGCTTACTCACTGCTGACTTGGCCCTCCTCGAGTGCTTTGCGCCCTGCGTCCGATATGGCCCAAATTCCTCGCGGCATATCGCGCTGCAGAAGGCCGCGTTTGACAAGATCCAGGCGGACAAATTGCAGTCGGTTCTGCCACCGCTGCACGCCCGAGTCCAACATCTCGAAGTCGGCTGGCTTTAGCTCATCTTTCAGGAAGTGGCCGACGGCGTTCGCTACATCGCGATAGTGCGCTTGGCCACCGGCATCGACCAGCGCGCGCAACAACGGAACCCGGTACCTGTCTTCCGGTAGAAGTGTCCCGGCAGCGGCTCGGGTCCGCTTACGAGCGACGGTCTGCTTTCTCTGCGTCTTGTGCGTCTTCGGTGGGGCTCCGTTTGAGGCCGCGCGGGCCAGCTTGGAAGCTGGTGCTCCGGCCGGCGCCGTCGGCGGATCGGGAAGGCCAAGTTCGCGCCGCAGCACCGTGCTCGGCGTGTCGATGAAAGGCTTGGCCCGAGACTGTAGGTACTCAAAAATGTCGGGGTCGAGGTCTATCATGGGGCACATTGCAAGGTCACCGTCCCACTGTCAGATGAGTAGCTGATCGCTACTTTAGCGCCGTACAAGCTGCTTCCATGCAACTGACATTGTTCGCTGTAAGAGTAACTTGCGATCTGAAACGCCAGCCCAGGACAGTCTGTGGCCACAAAGAACCTTATAAAGATGTTAGACTCCACGCGGCAAATACCCGCCTGCGCTGGCTGTTAGTCAGGCGCGGACGCTGCGCGGATATTCGTCCAGCACGGCGGCTGACGGGCTGACTAGGAGGAACGGCGCGAACACGATGCCGTCCGGTTATCAGCGATTTCGGTGCTATTGCGATCGCGTGGACTCTCGCCTACTTTGCTCGTAATCGCACACTGATCACATTGTATTTGCTGGTCGAAGCCAAAAATTACTTCTGACCTGCGTAAACGTCGGTCGGGCTGACAGGATTTGAACCTGCGACCACTTGACCCCCAGATACCGGTGCTGCATGTTTGGATATCCGCTGACACCCGCTGACCTGCTGGTTTGGTAGTCCGTGCTGATGGTCGCGTCGCGCTAATTGGGGTAAGGCAACGCCGTCGCGAGCGGGGTGGCGTCTGGTCAGGCTGAGGGCAGGCCGTCGAGCCAGTCGGCCAGCTCCTGCGGCGTGCGCGGCAAGAAGGTGTTGAACACCTCGAGTTCTGGGCTATTCACCACTTTGTTCCGCGCTGCCTTATCGGTGAACACCGCATCGCAGTAGGGCACCGCGATGCTCAGCGCGTCGATGTCGTTGATGTCGTTGGTTGTCCACTGGTGCCTGTTGTCCTTGTGATATGCGGCCTTCAGCGACACCGCCACCCGCGTGGAGGGCATACGGTCGGTAAAGTTGCGCAGTTTGGTGCGGTCGTAGTCCAGGAGCTGGCCAATCGATGTCGTCATCGCCGTGGTCATCCGTGCGAGCCGGTCGCCCAACTCGATCTCCAATTCCCTGGCGTTGACTACGTCGCGCAACCGCCCCTGCCGGAACTTCGGATCGCGATCGAGTTGCCCAACGAGGTAGCGTTCTTGCTCGACGCGCTTCTCGAGTATGTCGCGCCACTTTTGGGGGTCGTACCCAGCGGCAACGAGATCAGGGTCCTCTTCGTCGTCGGGTCCGGCGAGCAGCTCACGTTCCACCCACAGGTTCAAGGTGGCCATCGGCTCGGCTCCTGGATCGATGCTCATCTTGTCGCAGATGTGCTTTGCCAGTGCATCGGGATCGGGTGCGTTGGTGACCGACCCGCTGGGCCAGCCGAATGCCCACCACAGGCTCGGCCGAACCAGTGGGATGGGGCCTTGGGGTGCGATGCTCACGCCAGGGATGTCATTCAGCGCCGCCTTAAGCTCGAGTTCCTGGATCTGAGGGCGGCCCATCATGTAGTGGAAACCGCTCAGCTCCTCAATGATTGCGACACGCTCCCGCCGTCGCTGCACATCACCGATGCCACGAAGCTCGATCACGTGGGTGGAGGAAAGCGGGAAGATGGCGCGGCGCTCGTTCCGGGCTCGCCGCGCTGCCGCCAGCAGCGGCTCGTACCCGGGGCTGGCGGACTTCCCCACTGCGAGTTCGGCCAAGTTGATGAATCCCAACATGTCGAGGTAGACCATCGCCGGTGGTCGATCCGGCAGCTCAAGATCGCCCGGCCAGATGACATCGCTGCTGACCTGGTAAGTGGTCGCCATGGCTGATTCGCAACCTTCTCTCGAGGTTCAAGCGCCCGTTGAACGGTGGCGTCCCCGGAGCGGTGTAAAAGTGGCCTGACATAGGCTCCGCTCGCTTATTCTCATGATTTTATGCGGTGGCAGCGGATTCGGTTGGCGACACCCCGCGCTCAGTTCAGTGTGCTTTGCCGAATTCAGTCGTGGCAGTTGGGTTTACAGGTCATACATAGCCCGGCGCAGATCCTGCAACAGGCGCAGCCCGGCCGGTGTCATGGTGAACCCACGCCGGCCGCTGAAGCGCAGTCGAGCACCGCCCACACCAGCGATAAGCAGGAGTGTTCACCGGCCAGCCGCCCGATCACCTTGACCCGGCGGCGAGACTCGCCGGAGGTGCGCTCAATAAAGTTCAAGTGGCGGATCCGGTTCCAGTGCTCGCGAGGAAACCGCAAATGGACCGTCAGCGACTCGCGGTCGGCGAGCAGGCTGCGCACCGCACCCGGATAGGTGTCGCGCCAGCGCTTGGCAAACACGTCTATGTTGGCCTGGGCCATTTTCACCGCGTCCAGGCCGGGTGCTACGTGCTCGGGCAGGTCAAAGATCGCCCAGTAGTCGGCCTTGACCTCGCCAGCCGCGTGTTTGGGCACCTTGGCCAACACATTATCCGTTAACCGGCCCTCGGCAGAGCGACACGCTCGGCGCAGGTGAGGTCCCACCAGTGAGGCTCGTGGTGGTGCGATTGTGCGAGCGGCGGGGCGCCGCCGCTGCGACGCAAAACCGGCGCATCGACGCGGTGCGGGCGCTGTTCGAGTTCGCGGTGATCACCGGAGTGGTGATGACAAGCCCGGTGCCGACGGCGCGACGCACCAGCGGCCTTCGGGCGCGGCGGGGCCTGCTGGGTAATATCCTGGCTCGCCACTCAAGGCCGGGCGGCCAGCTGGTGCGCGAGCAGCGGCTATTGCCGGAAAGCCTTGAGCTGGCTGAGATTGAGGCGTTTCCTGACCGACCTAGGAGCGCACTGAATAACCCGTCGACCGGTCGGCGTGTCTGACGGCTGCGCACTGTGTTGCGTGTGATGATGTTGTGGTGCAAGGGATTACGCGGTCGGACCGGGAGTTGCTGGACGTGGAATCGCTGGTCGGGGAGCTGGTAGAGCCGGGCAGCGTTTTCGCGTTTTTAGCCGAGCACCGCCATGAGCTGTCCCCGGAGTCGTTCATCTCCGATCTGTTTGGCTCGAGGACCGGGCGGCCGTCGCTGCCGGCGGATCTGGTCGGGTCGGTGCTGGTGCTCAAAGAGCTCTATGACCTGTCTGACCCGCAGACCGCCGAGGCGCTGCGCTATGACCTCCGCTGGAAGGTGGCCTGCGGGCGGTCGTTGTCGGCGACCTCGTTTGATCCGTCCACGCTGGTGTACTGGCGGCGCCGGATCGCGGCCTCGGAGCGCCCGGATCGGGTGTTTGATGCGGTCGCGGCGGTGATCGCCGAGACCGGGGTGCTGCGCGGCAAGCGGAAGCGCTGCCTGGATTCGACGGTGTTCGACGACGCGGTGGCCACCCAGGACACGGTGACTCAGCTGGTGGCCGCGATGCGCAAGGTGGCGCGGTGCGTGCCCGGCGCGCAGTCGGTGATCGAGCGGGTCGCGCGGTGCGATTATTCGAAACCGGGCAAGTCGAGCATCGATTGGGACGATCCGGCCGCCAAGCGGGGTTTGGTGTCGGATCTGGTCAACGACGCGACCGCGGTGCTGGCCGAGCTGTGCGGTGAGAACGCCCCGGACCGCGACGAACCGGCCGCGGGCGCGTTGGGGTTGCTGGCGTTGGTCGCCGGCGAAGATGTGGAACCGGCTGAGGGCTCTGATGGCGCCGACGGTGCCAGCGCATCGCGCGGCGGGTCGCGCCGGATCGGGTGATCTCAACGGTGGACACCGAGGCCCGCCACACCCGCAAGTCCAAGTCGGTGCGCCGCGACGGATTCCGCGGGCACATCGCGGCCGAGCCGAAGACCGGGTTGATCACCGACGCCGAGCTGACCAAGGCGGCCGGAGAGGCCGGCAGCGACCCGGTGGTCGGCGCGGCGATGATCGGCCGCGACCGCTACCACCACGGCGGTGACACCGACACCGCGTCGGCAGCCGCGCCCGCCACCGACGAACTCCGCGACGCTCGCGGCGACACCGCCGATCGCGCTGCGGTGCAACCTGATTCCGTGTCAGGGTCGCCGACCGGTGCACAGACCGTCGGGGGTGTGTCGCCGCGGTCGCGATGGTGGCCACCGGCGCCGGGCTGGGGCTGCAGGTCTACGGCGATTCCGCTTATGGCAGCGGTGAGGCACGCGCGGCCTACGCGGCCGGCGGGCACGACACGGTGATCAAACCCAAGCCGTTGCTGCCCGCGGTGCCCGGCGGGTTCACCCTCGATGACTTCACCGTCGACGAGTCCGCCCGTACCGTCACGTGCCCGGCCGGGCACACCCGCACGATGAGCGCCAAACGGGCCGTCACCTTCGGCACGCTGTGCACCGGCTGCCCGTTACGGGACCGCTGCACCACCACCGCCGACGGCCGGTCGATGAGCATCCACGAACACCAGCAGCTGCTACGCGACGCCCGCCAACAGGCCCGCACCGAAGAGTTCAAGCAGGATTACCCCACCCGCTCGACCGTAGAACGGATCATCGCCTGGGTCGCCACCCAACGCGGGCGCCGGGTCAAGCTGCGCTACCACGGCGTCGATAAGAACCACGCCTGGCTACGCAACCGGGCTGCCGCGATCAACCTGCGCACCCTGGTCAACGCCGGCCTGACCCAGCGGGACGGGGCCTGGGCCCTGCCCTGACACCCCGGCCGCCGCCACAACCAGCCCCAACGGCTGTCTGCACACCGAATCTCGCCGTCGCCCAAACCAATCCAGGCGATTCATCCACCAACCACGAACCACATAGCAAACATCACTCGTCACACGCCCGCTACCTTGTTCAGTGCACTCCTAGGCACCCACCGTGACAGAGCGATGGTGCTGCTGATGCTGCTCGGCGGTTTACGCGCCGCCGAGGTCCGCAGTCTGCTGTTGGCCCAGGTGGACGCCGGCCGTCGGCAGGTACGGGTTACGCATCCCGGCCCGCGGATCCTTACTGGTTGCGGCCCGCTGGTAGCGATCCCGGCCCAAAAACGCGGTCACCTCGGCCTCCAACGCGCACTGCAGCAACAACGCGCCCACCCGGGCCACCCGCTCGATCGCACGCGACAAATCCTCACCGCCGGCGAACACCTCATCGATCTCCATGCGCAACCGCTCAGCAGGCGATAACCTCTTCGACACGGACGTAGGCTCCTTCCTTCAGACTTGCTCGTCTTCGACGCAACCTCCGTCCGAACCCTTTTACACCGCCGGAGGGACACGACCCTGATATGCGTCGGCGCTCACATACTCCATCGCCGTTCAACGGTCCGACGAGCCTTCGGGATTGGATAGCGGGCAGGAAAAACAGCTGAGTTGTGTCGGAACCGAGCGGATGAAACGATGCCCAATCGGTTGATGGACACCTGGCTCACCTACCCCGAGCGATGCCGCTCAGGTGCGGCGGCGACCTGCCGATCGTTCATCTCGGTGTCGGTGGCGACCGGAATCCCCGGAAGCAGAGGCCTGGTTCCTTCTGCAAGCCGGTCACGAGCGGCAAGTTGGGCATCTTCGTCGCGGAGGAGGGGATCGATCACATAACCCATGCCTGGGTAGCCGTCGCCAGCGGCCGCACGGACCATGCTCACGGCTTCCACCCAAGCGCCGATCCGTCCGCAAGCACCACGACCACCTGCCGGGACAATCAAGCCCGCACCGACCCCGATCCGATAGCCGACGCCCTCGTCGAGATCCCCGCTGACATGACCAGCGGCGTGGACACGGCCGGATATCGAAAGGCCGGCACAGCTGTCATGGCGCGGTCGGTTCCAGCGCCCGGCCCCACGGCCCTGCGACATTGGTGAGCCCGTCGGGTAGCTGGTCGATCGGTGCGATCTGATCTCCGGCGGTGCTCACTGCGCCACGCTGATCCAACAGCGCCACGCACGCGTTGCCGTCCAGGCGCGCAGGAAAGCGCAGCGCGCTCGCGCCCTGGTCTACCACGTAGGCGGCGATCGTTTGGGTAACGACCCCGGCTGGTGGTGATCTCGTGTTCATCGAGGTGCGCCATGCCGTGTGCGATCGCTGCCGAACGTGACGGGCCTCGATCTGCTGTCGGTTACCAGATCGGTCAAATCGATCAGCGGGCCGTGGCGGCATAAGACGACCGGAATAAGGACATGCTGCGTGCGCCACTGCGCCGTGACCCCTGACCGTCCTCGGCGGGGTTTAACCGTGCGCGTGGATGCGGAGGTGGGGGTTACACTGCCTGCATGGGCGGTGTTCTTCGGGTTTTTCCCGATGCGGTGCGGGCAGCGGGCACCGGGTGGGATGCCCAGCTGGGCGAGCTGCACGCCGCACCGCCGACGCTGGAGCCCCCGGTGTTTTCCTGGCTGTCGATGCTGGCCGCCGGGGCGGTCAGCGGCACCGCGGCGGCCGTCACCGCCGAGCTGCACACCCGCATCACCGCGACTTCCGCCGCCACCCGGGCGGCGGCCAGCGGATATGAGGCCGGCGACGCGGAGGCGGCGGGCGCGGTCAGAACCGTGATCACCACGCTCAGCGGCGCGGATCGGCAGGCCGGGTGATTCCCTCCCAGTCGGCGCTCCGCGCTTATGACGTGTCGCATTTGACCGAGCACGCCGCCTATTGGCGGGAGCTGGCCACCCGCCGCCGCGACGTGGTGGGCGCGATCAAGGCCCAGGCTGACGCCCTGGACTGGCAAGGCGAGGGTGATCAGGCGATGCGCGCGGCGATGGCCGGGCACCTCGCCACCGCCGAAGAGCAGGCCGGGCTGCTCGACGCTGCCGCCGGCGTCGCCGAGAACGGGGCCAGTGTGCTACACCAGCAGCAGCAAGCCATCCTGTCCGGGGTGGATCAGGCCCGCCAGTCCGGGTTCGTGGTCGGGGAGGACTGGTCGGCTACCGACGCGATGTATCCGCCCGGATCGATCGGCTGGTACGCCCGGCTGTCGGCCGCGCAGGCCATCACCACAGAGCTGCGCGCCCAGGCGGGCGCGTTCGCCACCCAGGAGTATCAGACCGCCACCGACATCATCAGCGCCGCCGGTGACCTGGGCGGAGACGGCGCCATCCACCGACACATCCAAGCCGTCGACAACCACTTCAAAACCGACGGACCCACACCGCAACCAAGCCCCCCGCCCAACCCGCCGCAAACCGGCGAACCCATCAAACGTCCGCCCGCGCACACCCCGCCGGGTGTCATCACGTTGCCGCCGAATGTGCCGAAGAATACCGATCCGCTCCCGAACTGCAGCACTGGCGACGAGGCTGCGATTCTCGCCGAAGCAATCGCTGGCGCTGTCGGAATAGGGGTTGGTGCGACTGCCACACCGTTCACCCTGGGAGCCGGTGTAGTGCCTATCCTCGCCGGTCTGGCCGGAGTCGCTGACGCAGTAAACGAGATCGGCAAATGTGGGGAATAACAGGGATGATCCTTGTTCTGGCAGTCGTTGTAGCGCTCGGACTTATCGGCGGCGTGGCGCTAACGAGGACTGTCAAGCGCCGCGCCCTCAGCAGTGCGGAAGCGTCGCGACGCTCACACTTACTGAGCGCCTACATAATGCTGTTAATGGCGGCCGTTTTCGTTGTCAAATTTATCGCCGTAAAAGATAACTTTCGGTATTTGCTAATCGCACTTGCCGGGGCATTGGTTGTCACCTCACTGAGGGTGCTACGCAAGAACAGACTCAGAAGTACTCCACAAAGGTAGGTTCGTCCTGCGAGATAGCGAAAGACACGACGATTGGTGTCGGCGGTGCCGCCGGCATCTCCTCCGGTATCGCTGGCGAAGTGCCAACGGCGGGTGGCACAACTGCGGCGATTCTTGCTGGTATCGGCGGCCTCTGGGACAGCATCGACAGGCTCAACGAGTGTGAAAGATGTTCTCAGTGCTTGTCGTTGCAGCCGTGACGGTCGGATTGGCCATAGGCGTCGGTTCGATGGTCGCTGCCCGCCGCAGCGCGCAACCATCAGCAATCCGTACATCGGCAGCGCATCGTCCAATACTGCATTCTGGCTGTTCTCGCAACGATGTTGATATTTGACGCCATAGACAGTCCGAAACACCGGTATGTCAACCTGGCCGTGTTGGCGGTAGCAGCCGGTGGTGTGGCCTTCAATTGGATCAGGGCTCACCGCAAACGGCAGCGGCAGCGCACATGACCTACGCGCCCAACGGTGAAACCGCCTCAGCCCTGCCGGAGTTGCCGGAGGGGATGCGCTGGGTGGTGGCGATAGACCGACGCCAGATCGCGGTGATCCTGCTGGAGAACGACAGGCCGGTGGCGTCAGCCGCCGAGACCCTGGAGCGCGATTCGGAACTGGATTATCCGCACCAGTCGGTTGATGTGGTGGAGCAGGTGTGCCGGCGTCTGGCCGCCGAGGTGGCGCATCAGTGGGGTTTTCTGCGCGGCCTTCAACAAAAACTCGGCGCAGGTGTCGATGTGCGCATGAGGATCGTCGACTGGAACCGCCAAGGCTAACCGCCGCTGCCCAGTGTCCCGTAAACGGTTCTGTGTGCGACCAACCCGAACAGCGGGCATGCCGAGGCAACAACTCATTAGGTTGCGTTGTTGCGGCTGCCCGACCCACCAGCAGCGACTCCCCTGACCGCCCAGCGGCGGGGTTTTGGGGTTGACCCCTGATGGTGGACACCTGACTGGCGGGACTGCTGGTCCCGCGGGAAGGATGTCCGTATGTCGGGCAAGCGCCGCAAGTACACCCCGGAGTTTCGGGAGCAGGCTGGCCGCCTGGTGATTGAGACCGGCCGCCCGGTGGCTCACGTGGCGGCTGAGATTGGTGTGGGTGATCAAGTGCTGGGGCGTTGGGTGCGCCTCCAACGCCAGGCGGCTGCGGCTGGTGATACTGGCGCGGTGTTAGATGCTGATGAACGCGCGGAGTTGGAGCGTCTGCGTAAAGAGAACGCCGAATTACGTTTGGACCGTGAGCTTTTAAAAAAAGCCGCGGCCTTCTTCGTCTCCGAACACAACCGGTAGAAGCCTACCGGGTGATCGAGGCGGAGAAGGCCACCTACCCGGTTAAGCGGATGTGCGAACTGCTGGAGGTGTCGCGCTCGGGCTACTACAAGTGGCGTAAATCCCGCGATCGCGGACCGACTCCGGCACAGCAGCGGCGCGCCGAGCTGGACGCCAAGGTGGCGGCATTCCATAAGGCCTCTGACGGGGTGTATGGGGCGCCGCGGATTCTGGCCGATCTGCGTGACGACGGTGAGCGGGTCTCGCGCAAGACGGTGGCGGCCTCACTGCGCCGCCAGGGTTTGGCCGGGATCTGCCCGCGGCGGTTCGCACCGGCCACCACGGTGGTTGACCTGGATGCTGCGGTGCCTAAAGACCTGGTCAAGCGTCGTTTCGACACCGGGATCCTCAACCAAGTGTGACCAGCGATATCACCTATCTGCGCACGGGTGAGGGCTGGCTTTATCTGTGCGCCGTCCGCGACGGCTGCTCACGGCGGGTAATCGGCTGGGCCATCGACGAGTACCTGCACACCGATCTGGTCCAGGCCGCCCTGGCGATGGCTGTGGCGATGCGCGGCGAGCTCGCCGAGCAGGTCGTGTTGCACGCCGACCGCGGCTGCCAATACACCTCAGCACAGCTCGCGCGGTTCGCCCGCGAGCACAACCTGGCTCGTTCAGTGGGCCGCACCGCGGTGTGTTGGGACAACGCCCAGCAGGAATCGTTTTGGGCCACACTGAAAGTCGAGTTCTACGATCGATACCTGTGGCCAACCAAGACGGCCGCCAAGCTCGCCGTGGGCGATTGGATCGAGCGGGTCTATAACCGACGCAGGCGTCACTCGGCCCTCGTTATGATGAGGCCGGTCGAGTTCGAAGACCGACTCACTCAGACGGCACAAGCCGCCTGACCCTGTGTCCACCAAACGGGGTCAAGCCCAAAGTGATCTCGCTTTTCTTGGGACGTTGCGTGCCGGAAATTTCGTAGTGGAGCCCGATGAAGAAGTTCCTTTTTTCAACCTCGTTGATGCAGTCGTGTATCCACTCTTGAGTACCTGGCGTGCGGTTTTCGGTGCTCCGATCTTGCGGAAACACGACCGTGCATTCGATGTACATGCTGGTAAGTCCGCGAGTGACTAAGAAATCTGGGTTCTTCGGGCTATGGGGTACGTTCGGGTGGACGACGACGTCGTAGCCCAGCTGGCGATAAAGCGTGTAGACGTAAAGCTCCCACCATGCGCCGACATGCTGACTTTCATCTGAGTCACGGAATCGGTTGCGGAGGTCGGTCTTCCCGCGAACCAGCCGGGTACTCCTTGAACCAGTCTTCTAGTAGAGAACGCGCGCACGACAAGGCTGGTTGGTCAACGCGATTCAGGTACTGGAAGGTGCTTTCCGAGAATTTGGCATGCGTGGGGTCCGACCGCTCGCCATCGTCGAAGAGTTTATCGATGGGCGCGCTTGTTGCGATCCGTTTCACTGAGTTGGATGTGTGCTTTACCGCCCAGTTGTTGGTCAGTTGACTCACTCGCTGTGGGGATATCCCGAGCGGTTCAGCGATGTCGCGGCCGGCGCGTTTGACTTTCTTCGCCGTTGCCACCGGTGGGCGTGCAACCGGTCGAAGGTCGATTGTCAGCCCAACCGGTGCGAGCATGTTGACCAGCGCGTCGAGGCTGAACTTGCTGATCTTTCCGTTCAGCAGGTCCGAAACTCGTGGCTGGGCCACATGAAGACGCGCGGCAGCTTCGGTCTGCGTCCAACCCTCTTCCCTGATTCGCTGCTCAATGGCGATCATCAACAGGCCGCGCGCGGTGAGGTTGGCCGCCTCCTCCGAGGTCTCAGCGAGGTCGTAGAACACGCTGTCAGCCATCTTTTGCCTCTCTATACCGCTTCCTGGCCAGATCGATATCAGCCTTCGGTGTCCGCTGCGGCTTTTTCGTGAAGACGTGAAGGACGCAAATCATGTCGTGGAACTTCGCAACGTCGATGAGCCGGGCGATGCCGTTTGCATCTCGCGCTCGTATCTCGTACGCGCCAGGGCCCACGGCGCTTATCGGTTTGTAATTGTTTGGCATCAGACCCATTTGCACGCGAAAGCAGCTGCTGGCCAAACTCCTACCGAACCTTGCGACGTTGCTCGCAGATGTCGTTGGGAGTTGTGCCAAGCCATCTGATGGGCTTCAGATCGATGCCCATCTTATATCAGAATCAACATAGAAGCCACGCGAAGTCCCAAAGGCGGTCGGCCACCTGGCAGACCCTCCACCAGTGTTGCAACCGTCCCGTTGCGACATTCACTGGAATCCGCCCTGGCAAACGGGTTGTCCCATGCCCATGGCAAAACTCCCGTCGAACTGGTCCCGTATTCCTGGCAACCGCCAGCTCGCAGACCGACGCTGAAACCTCGCCTGCGCGCCTGGTGCCCGGGTTCGTCGCATTGTCGCCTGCTCCGCCAGCCGGCCGTTTCCCTCCGATAATTACGACGGCTACAATCCGGGCATGCTCACCGTGAGCTCACTGAAGGTCGACCCCGCCGGTCTGCGCGTGGAGGCCGCCCAGTCCGCGGGGAGGGCAGCCGAGCTGTCGGCGGTCACATCCCCGCTGAACCCGGCGGTGTCGACCTGGCAATCCGCCGCCGGGCGGTCCAACCGATACCGCGCCGCCACCGCTAAAGCCCTGACGACGGGAAGCACCCGCCAGCGCTGCATTACGGAGGGCCTCACCCACACCGCGGAGAGCTTGGAGAGCAACGAAGCCGCATCGGCGGCCCAGCTGGCCGCGGTGGGCGACTCCGAGAGACTCTGATGCTCGCGGAGCCAGCCGAGCTGCCGTCGCTGCCGGAGGTGGAGTCCGCCAGCTTCCAGCACTATTTGGACTCCGCGGACTATTTTCGTCGCGCCGCCGACTGGCTGGAGCGCACCTTCACCGCGGCCCGCGACGCCGCGCAGCACCCCGGCGGCACCGAATGGACGGGACAAGCGCAGCACGCCGACCTGGACGCCCGCCAGCGCGACCTGCAGCGGGTGAGCCTCGGCGCGATCGACCCGTTGCGTGCGGGTGAGAAGGTGTGCGTGGCCGCCTTCGAGCAGATGACCGCCAGCCGCCACACGGTGCTGGATGCGGTGCGCGAGGTGCGTGAGGCGGGGTTTTCGGTCGGGCCGCACTATACCGTCACCTATACCGGCACCATCGCCAACGACGCCGAATACGCTAAACGCCTGGCGGAAGCTCAACAGCACCGCAACTTCATCCGGCACCGGGTCGCGGCAATGGTCGAACATGACCGCGACAACGCCCAGAAGATGGACGAGGCGCTCTCCGGGCTGGAGACCTTCACCTTCGATGAGCCGAAAACCATCCCGGACGACAGTGTTGTCGACGACGACGATCGCAAGCAGGCCCACCCCGTCGACAGAACCTGGAAGCGAGACCCCGCACCGCCACCTGATCCCGGTCGGACAGCTGAGGATCTGCGTGAGGCGATCAAGGACCTTCCTCAAGGGAGCCGCCCTAATTACCTTGAGGTCCGCAGCCCGGAAGATTTACGCAAGTTCTGGGACTGGTCGTCAGCCAATGCACCGACATTTATCCCAAGCAAGCCGTACCGAGGAGGAGACGGAATCATGCGGCAGCTGCCCGACGGAACACTCGTCGGGTTAGGGCCGAGCGACGAATACGGGCCGACGATGGATGTCCAGTTTCCCAACGGCGATTACACGAGACTTCACGTCAATCCCATGAGAGGCGGCGTACCCAACCTGCCGGCAACTGGCGCGGGTCCTGGCGCACTACCCGCCCCAGGCACAGCGCCGCTGATCAGTCCGCCGCCGTCTTTGCCTCCGCAGCTGGCTCATCCGTCGGCTGCGGCTCCACCGGTCCAGGCCGATCACCCGCCGGTGGCCATACCTCCCACGGTGCTTGACCATCCGCCGCTGCCGCCGTGGCTGCGGGACCCGTCCCCACCTGGGTTTCATCTCACACCAAGCGAGCCGCCACCGATCGCTCCGTGGGATGACCCCATTTCGTTGTCGGTGCCGCCGCCGGCGGGACCACCGATCACACTGCACATGCCTGAGCTGTATGGACCGGAAGCCCATATGACACCGCAGCAACAGCAGGGCCTACTTGCAGTATTGGGCGGCATAGTTGTAGGGGGGTTGGCTACATTGGGTGAGGGACTCAAGGGGTTGACATCGTGACGGCGCTGGCCGGCAATGAACTCGTGGCGGTGCAGGGCAGACTGGCGACAGTATTGTCGGCTGCGGCTGCGCTGCCTCATCATGTCGATAACCTGGCTCAGCTGACCGTAGGACCGTTTCTGACCAGCAGGGTCACTTGTCTCGACGAAAATTCCCTCCGGACAGCGCTGGACGCATCGGGATGCTCCGGACATGTGCGTCACGCAAACTGCAGGACCAAAGGCAAGGATTAAGCGAAATGAGCACAGCCCGGGAAAAGCTATGTGAGGAAATACTCCTCGACGGTCTCGTTGGCCCGGTAAATCTTGCAGGTATTCATTCGGAGGTCAAGCAGCAGTATCCGTCGGCATCAGAGCAAGAACTGTTGGACGAAACGCTGGAGTCGATCCGGTGTCTCGTAAGCGATGCCCTGATGGAAGTGGGATACCTCGGTGACAACTCGCAATTCGTACCCGAGTCACACGATCAGTGGATGCGAGAAATGTACGACGCCTACGTTATTCACCATCAGCATAGGCCAGGATGGGCGTTTTCTTTTTGGCTGAACCTCACCGCCAAAGGCAGAAAGGCTGCGCTCTCAACAGAGCGAGGCAAAAAGATCGCACGACATGAGGAAGAGCGAAGAGCCGCGATCCGAGGTGGATGACGTTTACTGGAAAGACCCAGCGCGCCAAGCTCGATCGAGCTAAGCCTCCAGTGGCTGGGTAATGTAAAGCGCCGCAAGCGAAGCGGTCAACCCGGCGCTCTGCTGCAATTTTTCTTCGATTGCTTTGGCCGCGGGGTTGGCAGACCGGTGCAGATAGCGAAACCGTGACAGGGCAAGCTGATGATCTCGCTACCGAGCAGCGTCGGTTGACGGCGGTGTCCTCGGTCCCGGCTGTGGTGGCCCGATATCGCCCGGCTCAGCAACGATCTTCAGCGGGCGTTCCTCAGAAGCATTAACGGACGTTTGTCAACGGCACCTGAAAACTAATGGGATGCAAGGGGGTCCAAGAGCGTGGTGTACAGCGTGTTGCTGCTGCTAGGCATGTCGTAGGCCGGATAGCGGGCGGTCATCGCGTGATCGTTCGAAACGACGAGCAAAAGTCAATCGAAGGACAGCAACGCGAGGACAACCATGTCACGGCCCTGTCGACACGGGACGCTACGACACACCCGCCGACCTCAGGGCTCGTACACCACTCCCTGGACGCAACTCCGTTGTTGGTGGAGTCCGCCAGCTTCCAGCACTATTTGGACTCCGCGGACTATTTTCGTCGCGCCGCCGACTGGCTGGAGCGCACCTTCACCGCGGCCCGCGACGCCGCGCAGCACCCCGGCGGCACCGAATGGACGGGACAAGCGCAGCACGCCGACCTGGACGCCCGCCAGCGCGACCTGCAGCGGGTGAGCCTCGGCGCGATCGACCCGTTGCGTGCGGGTGAGAAGGTGTGCGTGGCCGCCTTCGAGCAGATGACCGCCAGCCGCCACACGGTGCTGGATGCGGTGCGCGAGGTGCGTGAGGCGGGGTTTTCGGTCGGGCCGCACTATACCGTCACCTATACCGGCACCATCGCCAACGACGCCGAATACGCTAAACGCCTGGCGGAAGCTCAACAGCACCGCAACTTCATCCGGCACCGGGTCGCGGCAATGGTCGAACATGACCGCGAGAACGCCCAGAAAATGGACGAGGCGCTCCTGGCATCCGGGAGGTCCGCAGTGAAGATGATCTCCGCCAATTCTGGGACTGGATTAGCAAAGGCGCGACAGACCACACCTTTGAAACTCCGTATCGGGGTGGAACAGGAATAGAGCGTCAGCTCCCGGATGGAACCATCGTGAGGATAGGCCAGAGCGAAAAATGGGGGACGACAATGGACGTCACTCTTCCGCACGGCGAAAACGTTAAGCTTCACGTTAATCCCGCCAGGGGTGGCGAGCTGAACTTTCCAAAGCTGGCCGGGCCGCCGGCAGCCGCACCAGGCGCGCCAGCCGGTCCGGGATCGGCGTCGGTGATCAGTCCTCCGCCCGAGCTGTCGTCGATGCTAGCTCATCCCCCCGTTACCGCCGTTCCCCCACCAGACGCCAACCACCTTCCCGTAGCGATACCTCCAACCGTGCTCGACCATCCGCCCTTGCCGCCGTGGCTGCAGAACCCGTCGTCCCCGGGGTTCGACGTCCACCCCAGCGAGCCTCCATTGTTCGCCCCACTGGACAACCCAGGCGATACCGCGCCAGCACCGCCCTCGATGACGCCCGGCCCGCCAATCACGCTGCACATCCCTGAGCTTCACGCCCCTGAAGTGCACCCGCCACCGGAGCATAGCGAAGCCTGCTTGGGATCCTGGGTGCCTTGGTTGTCGGTGGATTGGCCACCTTGGGCAAAGTCGGCGAGGCCCTTAAATGATGGACCATGGGCCGCAGGTGCGGTGGCGATGAGTGGCGGCGGTGCGCACGAGCGCCGGTTTGGTGGCCCGCCACGTCGGGACCTGGATACGATGGGCAGGGTTAGGAGAGTATGAACACTGTACGCGATATAGCTCGCGAGGAAATACTGCTCGATGGTCTTGTTGATTTGGTAAGTCTCAGTGCGGTCAATTGGAAAGTGAGACAACAGCTTCCGTTGGCCTCGCTTTCAGAAATACAGAACGAAACTCTGGAAGTAGTGCGCTTTTTAATCGAGGAGGGGCTGTTCGAACTCGGCAGACGCTCAGGCGAAGACGACCGCTTTGTGGCCTGGGACGAGCCGCCCGATGTGTCGATGCAAAGGGTTTACGACGCCTATGTCACCCACCACGATGATCAACTGGGATGGGCCTATCGCTTCTGGCTTAAGCTGACGCCCAAAGGTGAACAGCTTGTGCTATCAACAGAAAAAGGCAGGCATGTCGCGCAGGCCGTTGAAGCAGAATTGAGGGAAATAAGGGCATTCAGGGATGGCGGTCGCGACTGATGCTGGATCGGTGCGATGGCTGCCGGTGCTCACAGATAACAAATGCGGGCGCCCGCCGATCTTTAAGTGGGGCATCCCCGGCTCAGTGCAGCCGAGCAGCGCAGGCGACGGCACTTGACCAGTGACTAGCGCGAGCGAGGATTGTGCGGCCGAGCTGCGCCGGCTAGCGGGTGCCTCATCGGTGGTCAACGTGGTGGCCCGCCACGTCGATGGCCTGGTTCAGCTTCGCCCTGAGCAGTTGCCGGGCTGGCTAAAAGACTTGGGCGTGCCGCCGGGTTGGGGGATTGCTCTGGTGGAGGGCGGTAACGTTGCCCCGTCGCGGATCGCGGTCTATGGCCCGCACTCCGATGGCCGCTGGGATGGCTGTGAAACGATCACTGTATTCGGGTTCACCGGCGAACCGCCGGAGGAAGTTATGCGCGAGCACGCCGATTGCACATTGCGCGGCCTCGGCGCCGACGACATCACGACTTCCACCCCGGCCGCATCGCTGATACCGGGAGTGACTGCGGTGCGTGGCAGCGGGTACCTCACTGCAGCGGGCCGACGTGTGTGGACCCAACACAGCGTGTATGTCGTGGGTTCGAATGCTCCTGGTGAGGGTCGCTTGATCCAACACAGCCTTTTCGTTGACGCGAGCTGCCAGGCACGGCTAGCTGACGATATAGCCCAGCTGAGCAACGCTCTTCAGCGGGCGTTCCTGAGAAGCATTGGCAGACGCTAAGTGTCACTGATTCTTACCCGCGTAGACCATCCGGGGTGCCGCATCGCGACGGGGTTTCCCCCTCGTAACGTGGAGACATCGCCATTGAGGAGGCGGCGATGGCAGCAAACAGGCGGAAGTTCGATGAGGACTTCAGGGCTGGCGCGGTGGGAATCGTGGCCGAGACCGGCAAGTCGATCGCGCAGGTGGCCCGGGAGCTCGGGATCCACGAGGGCGCGCTGGGTCACTGGTGCGCCCAGGAGCGGCGGCGTCGGGCCGGCGGTGACGATGAGTTGAGTGAGTCCGAGCGCCGAGAGTTGATCCGGCTTCGAAGGGAGAATACGGAGCTGGCGGTGCAGCGTGATGTGGCCAAGCACTCATGCGCCCTCTGGGTTCGAGAAGCGATGGGCCGGTAGAGATGTCACGGTTCATCGACTCCCAGAGGGCACACTACGGCATCACGCACGCCACGACTGTCGGGCGTTAGGGGTATCGCAGTCGTGGTTCTACAAGTGGCGCCATAGCGACCCGTCATCACGGCACGCTCGCCGCAGGGCACTGACCGCAGACATCGGGCGGCTGTTCGCCGCACACAAGGGTAAATACAGATCCTTGCGGAGCTACGCCGAGCTTCGCGACGAGGGCTGCAGCATCAGTGTGAACACCGTCGCAACGATCATGCGTGAGCAGGGCATGGTGGCTCGCCCCAAGCGGCACCGCCGGCATGGCACCCGGCCGGGCAAGGGTCGGTGGCGAGCTGCTGACCTGGCTAACCGCAAGTTCGCCGCCCAGCAACTCAACGGCAAGTGGTACGGCGACGGTACCGAAGTCCATACCAACGAAGGCACCCCCAGGCAGCTGCCCGGGGCAGTCAGCAAACAACTTCACCCACGACCCCTACAACTGAAGTCTGCACGGAATCAGGGGAGGCCCGTTTTTCCCTCCTGGGGGGATTCAGGGGCCGTTAGCGGCGGGGGCCGATTCGGCACGCCTGGCCGCATCACGACGCGGCAAGTTACCCACGCCGCCGCCGCCCTTCGGCGGCTGCCGCAGTCAATTTCATGTGTTATGGCCTTTCGGACTCGCGGGGGCTCGCCGAGGGCCTAGGTCTGCCCCCCGCGTACCTGTTGGCTGGGCGCAAGGGCGGCACATTCGTCGGCGACGGCGCTCTGGGAGTCAAATGGTCAGGATTCGTAACGTGGATATCGCGGCACTTGCGCTTCTCCTTGATCCCCGCGAGGCTAAAGACGTTGCTTGCCCCGTCCACCAGATCGCCGGTCGGCACGACGAGTAGATGGAAGTCGGGCTTCCACTGCGCGATTCCGACGCAGCGCAGCAGCGCCGCTCGCACCAGCGCCGGGCGGTGATTCCAGCACTGCAGCAAGAGCCCATCGCCATGCAGGAGCAGCGCCCCATCGTCAGCGACCGAGGCGATGACTGGGATTATCGGCCCCGGTCTTCGCACCGACAATTTGTATTGAATCCAGTGCACCCAATGGCCGGCCCCATAGGTGTGGCACCGGTTGTCGGTGCCGGAGAGGTTCCACCAAATTTCGGACATGAAGACTCCCGAAAGATCGGGCCCCCGCAGGAGGCGCTCTTGCCGGCACCGGTTGGCGTCGGCCGCTTCGTCATCCGAGCCACCCACGAGCGTGGGGTTGGCGCGCCGTCCAGTCGGAGCTTGGCGACGGCGTCTCATGAAGCTGGCCCAACGATAACGAGCAGCACCGACACCGGAGCGCCGTTGAGGCGGGCGGATTCACACCCCCGGGTAAAAGAGCCTCGAAAGTCTGCGCTGGGCGCGCGCCAGACGGATGCCGGCAACGCGGCTGTTTCATGCGGTATTCGACTGCGGCAGCTGAGTTTTCGTGGCTTTGTGCTGCGGCGCTTGACCGAATCGGGCCAGCGCCAGCGTCGCGACGACTGCGATGGCGAATCCCACGACGACCATCCAGCCGAGGCCGGCGCGGCTCCGGTCGCCGAGCCACACCACCCCGACCAGCGCGGGCCCGACTGTTTCTCCGACGACCATTCCGGCGACGGCCGTGGTCACAGATCCGCGGCTGAGGGCAGAGGTCAGCAACAGAAACCCGGCGGCTCCGCCCGCCAGCACCGCGTACAGGCCGGGGCTGGTGTAAAAAGCGGCTTTGGTGGGATCGATCGACTCGATCAGGCGCACGCCGACCTCGACGACACCGAAGCCGCCGCCGGCCCCCAAGCCCAGGACGAGAGCCCGTGAGCGGTCGCCCAATCGGCCTGCCGCCGCACCGGCGAGGACTACCGCGGCGACCAAACCCAACAGTGCCCAGCCCAGTCCGGCTGGGCCGTGCCGGGAGCCCTCTGGGCCGGCAGCGAGCCCGAGCATCGTAAGCCCCACACAGACCACGCCCACGGCCGTCCACTCCGCCGATGACAACCGCGCCGACAGCACCCACGCGGCCACGAGGGCGGTGACGGCGATGGAGGCAGCTAACGCCGCGGCGACAACGTAGATCGGCACCAAGCGCAGCGCCACCACTTGAAGCAGAAAGCCGAGGCCGTCAAGGCCGAAGCCGGCGAGATAGCGCCACTGCCCGACGGCGCGCACCAGCAACACCGCGTCGACACCCGAGCCGCCGCCGCCTTCCACCGAGCGCGTCGCGACAGCCTGCAACACCGTCGCCGTGCCGTAGCACACCGAGCAGCCCAGAGCCAGCAACACCCCGATCAGCACACACCGACCATACGAGACAGGTCAGCCCGCTACCCACGGGGCGCTGAAAGCCCCTGTCGCACAGGTGTACTGCACCGGTGCCGCACTGGTATCTCGAATTGCCCTAAGCCGCCGTCCGCTGCGCGGCCACAAACAAATTCCCCGGCACGTGGTTCCCTGGCCTGCCATTCAGCGTTCTTCTTGACGGGCACGCTTGTTGGCCCATGGGAAGAAACGCGCCGCCGCCGCGGCGATCACGCACTGATACGACGAGCCGCCGACCCGCGCCAGCACATCGAGGGGCCTTGGCCTCCCAGCCGATCACCACGCGGGCGCGGCCCTTGCCGACGCCGTCGACGATCGTCTGCGCCGTCATCTCCGGCGAATGCAGTGCCAGATACGTGTCGAAGAACTCCGCAACGCAACCAGCATGTGCTGGCGCAGCGCCTCCGTGAAGCCCCGCAGCGCGAACTTCGCCGCGTGGTACGCGCTCTGGCCCCCACCGCGATCAGCCCGAACAGGCGCGAGATGTCGACGATGTGCCCGTCGCCCGACGCGATCACATGCGGCAGTAACGCTTTGGTGCCGTTGACCACGCCCCAAAAGTCAACGTCCAGGTCCGCTCGATGTCCTTGAACCCCGACTTCTCGACGTGGTGACCAAACTCGACCGGCTGGGCCTGTCACTAGACCGAAGTTGCGGCGGTTTGGGTGGGTGGATTCGTGGCTGACGTGGGTTTTTGCTGGTGGTGTGGGGTCGTGGTTCTGGCTACGCGGCGGTCAGCGGGATGGGGGTGCCGATAAGGTCGAAGGCGCGGCGTTGGTCGGGGGTGGGTTCGGCCAGTGTGGGTACCGTGGCGTTGGTGCCGTGGTAGTGAATGTCGTTGCGGGTCAGGGTCGCTAGGTGATCGAGCAGGCCGCGGAAGCTGCGCAGCGGGTTACCGTCTGGGTCGTGCTGGGTCGAGGCTTTGGCCTGGGCCTGTGGTGAGCGTTGTGCGGGCGCGACGGGGTTGTCGCGGGCGGGTGGGTGTTCGTCGGTGAAGGTCAGCGACGCCCAGGCTTTACGCAGGTGCCAGACCAGGTAGCAGGCCAGCAGGCAGATCAGCACGTGGGCGCGGACACGCTTATCGAGGCGGTGATGGATGGGCCGCAGATCCAGATCATCGGCCTTGATGCTGCGGAAGTCGCGCTCGACGTGGGCGAGGTTTTTGTAGCTTTCCACCACGGCTGCTGGGGTGAGGGTATCGGCGTCGACGCTGGTGCGCAGCACGTAGATGCCATCGAGGCTGGCCTCGGCATCGATGCCGGCCTGGTCACGCTGGTAGGTGAAGCTGGTGTCGGTGATGGTGCGGTGAAAATGCTTGCCCACGTTGTGTTTGACGATGATCCGCCCAACGGCTTCACCGATCTTGCCTGCCCCCTTGAGGGTGCCGCGGGCCACCCGCTCGGCGATGGCGGCCAGGTCGGCCTCGGTGGCGGCTAGCAGCGCGGCGCGTTTGCGGGCCCGCTCGGCGGCCAGGGCGGGGTTGCGGCAGGCGATCAACCGTTCCCCGGGGTAGTCGGGGTGGGCGATCTCGGCGAGATCTTGGGTGTCGAACAGGCTCATCTGCAGCGGTCCCTTGTCGGCGGCCAGGGTGGCGATCTGGGGTGCACGCAGGGCGGTGATCCACCCGAAACCGGTTCCCGCATCGGTGTTAAGCTCTCTCAGTGCGCTGATGCGTGCACTGGTGATCATGCCGCGATCCCCCACCAGCACCAGCCGGGTCAACCCGAACGTGTCGCGCAGCACCTCGACGATGTCGGTGAACGCGACCGGGTCGGCGGTATCTCCGGAAAACACCCGCACCGCCACGGGGCGTCCGGCCGGGTCGGTGAGCACCCCGTAGTTGATCTGCGGCAGGCCCTTTTTGCCGTCGCGGGAATAGCCATGGGCGGCCAGCTCACAGCACCGCCCGGTCACCCATGAGCTGGTCAGATCGAACAACGCCATCCGTGACGGGTTCGCCGCTGGCCCAAGGTGTTTAGCGGCCAGCTTCTTCTCGATCGCGTCCTGACGATTCGCCAGCCAGTCCATCGCGGCATACACCTCATCGGTGGAGGCGCCAGCCACGTCCAGGTCGGGCCCCAAGGTGGTATCGGCCCACCGCGACAACGTTGACAGCTTGGACGCCGGACGGATCACCCGCGAAATAACCAACCCCAGCACCAGATCGCGGGATCGACACGCCGGACCCAGGAGCGCCGGAAACCCCAGCCGACGCGCCATCGCCGCCACTGCGGCCACATGCCCGTGCGGCAGCGAGCGGGTGATGGTGCAGGCCGACTGGGCAGGCACCATCACCTGTCCCTTCAGCGTCGCCTCGATCGCGGCGATCACCTCCGCGGGCAACTTGGACAGGTTGGCCAGGGTCTCGTGGCGGACCTTCGTCCCGTCGCGGTAGGTGCGACGCACCAGCACCGACTCATAGCGGTGCACGTTGCCGGCCTTGTCCACATATTTGCTCGGAGTCCGGGCTACGTGCATCCGCACAGGTTTGACCATAACTGAATATTACAAGGCGAACTCGTCAATCAATAGCATCAACACACCATATTCACTGGCTACACCTTCGGCAGACCAACCCGCACAGACCCCAGCTCAACCCCCAAATTGCCTAACTGACCCGCCGTAACTTGGGACTAGAACACCTCATCGAGCTGTCCAAGCGCCTGCAGGCCGCCGGCGTGAACTTAGTGGTGCTCGACCAGGGCATCGACACCTCGACTGCCATCGGCCGCATGTTTTTCCAAATCCTCAGCGCCATAGCTGAATTCGAGCACACTCTGATGTCGGAGCCCACCACGGACGGGCTGGCCGCGGCGCGGGCCAGTTGACCACCGGCGGACAAAAACCCAAACCGGGTCCCCGCCAGGTGAAGCTGGCCCAGCAGATGTACGACGAGCAAGATGAACACGGCAAGCGCCGCTACCCCGTCGCCCAGATCACCGCCGAATTCGGCGTCACCCGGCCCATCATCACCGGCACCTCAAAAACTGGCCGCCGGTCCCCACCGCACCGTTATGACGCCCACCGATGGCCGAACAGAAATTCGGAGACGACGTGTCGACAGTGGTCCCTTCGACCCGGGGTCAGGGCCGCCGGCGGCCGCGGTGTGCGCGCTGGCGCACGAGCACTGTCGGGGTTCGTTCGGTCGGGTCCCATGCGGTCATGCTCACCTGTCCACGGCCGGGATCATCGGCGGTGGCCGCGGCGATGATCTCGGGTAGCTCGTAGCGCATCTGCCATTCGAAGTCGTCGAGGGCGGCCCGGAGAGCGGCCCGACTGAGCGCGCAGGCTGAACCCGGAAGCACCCGCGAGACGACATAATACGCTGGTCAGCCACCCAAAACAGCCCCGATCTCACCGACAGCGGAGTAGCTTCTGCTGTCATGGACGACAATGCGGACCACACCTCGGCGGCCACCGACTTGGCCGAGGCGACCGCTGGCGTCCCCGACGTGTCGCCGACCGAGATCGCCGAGCTGGCGTGGTCAAGCGAAGCCGAAACTGAAGAAGCCGAAGGCCGCAGCTGGTCGAGTGAAGTACGTGAAACGGAGAACGACGCCGCCGGAGGCGTCCGTTGGCGTTGGCGGCTGCGCTGGGCGGGTCTGGTGGTACTCGTGTGCGTCATGGCGCTGGTTACCGGGTGGCTTTCGTTGGCGCTCTATCGCGAAGACTTCACACACCCGATCCCAAACGCGCGGCCGGCTACGGTGAAATCGGCGCCACAATCGGCATCGGCACCCACACCGACCAACTCCGTGCCGATCCCACCGCCGCCGCCCGCACGGTATGAGATACCGCCCGCTCCCCCGCCGCAGGTCCAACCGAACACGCCGGACGCCGACAGGGTCGTCAATTCCGCCGGTGGATTCAGCTTCGTCATTCCCGCCGGCTGGGTGGAGTCAGACGCCACCCGCCTCGACTACGGGTCCGCGCTGTTGAGCAAGCAAATCAGACCCGCCGAACCCGGGCGACCGCCGCTGGTCGCCAATGACACCCGGATTGTGCTGGGCAGACTGGACCAGACGCTCTACGCCAGCGCCGAACCCGACAACCTGAAGGCAGCAACCCGGCTGGCCTCAGACATGGGTGAGTTCTTCATGCCATACCCCGGCACCCGGATTAACGAGGAGAGCACCCCGCTGAAAGCCAACGGGATGGCGGGCAGTGCGTTCTACTACGAGGTCGAGTTCAGCGACACCAGCAAGCCGGACGGCCAGCTCTGGACGGGTGTCATCGGTTCGACCGCCCCGAACGCGGCCACCGCCTCGCCCCCGCAACGCTGGTTTATCGTCTGGCTCGGCACCGCGAACGACCCGGTGGACAAGGCCGCGGCGACGACGCTGGCCCAGTCGGTGCGGCCATGGACGCGAATAAATAACCGCTGATCACCCCGTTGGAGGAGCAAAAATTGAACTATGGGACGGTCCGACGAGTCAGCGGCGGATCACGTCACTGTCGCGGCAGAGGTGATGCGTGACACCGATGAAACCGCTGTCGCACTAAACCGACCGCCAGTCACGTCACCCGAGTTGGCGTGGTCAAGCGAAGCCGAAACCGACGAAACTGCCGAAAGCGCCGAACGCACGAATTGGCGTTGGCGGCTGCGCTGGGCGAGTCTGGTGGCACTGGTGTGCGTGATGGCGCTGGCTACCGGGTGGCTTTCGTTGGCGCTCTATCGCGAAGACTTCACGCACTCGATCCCGCACGCGCCACCGGCGCCGGTGAAAACGGTCCCGATGCCACGGGCAGCCCCGGCGCCCACGCCGATAAAGCCCGTGTCAATCGCACCACTGCCGCCTGCGCAGCATGAGGTACCGCCCGCGCCGCCACCAGTCACCGTTACCTCACCACCGCCGAGCGTTGCTGCACCGTCGGCACCCCCACGCCTTCCGGCTCCACCGGCCCACGCGTACGACCTCTACGTCCAGCTGCTTGCGCGCGACGGCATAGTCCCGACGGATTCTCCTGAAGAAATGCACGACCAGGCTTATTGGCTCTGCCTGGCCGTCAGTACCGGCGACACGGCCGCCGTCAACAGCTTCATCGACAAAAGCGAGCAACAGGACACCCTGCTGTCCCCAGCGCAGGTACGGGCCATGCTCGCTGATGCAGTCGACGCCTACTGCCCCGAGTACGGCAATGGGTAACCGACGTTGGCAAGCGCGTTCGGGTTCCCAAAACACCGCAGAATCGGGCAGTGTCAGTGAGCGCGATCATCCTCGATGCTATCCGAGGAGGTCAGTCAGGCGCTGGTATGCGTCGGCGCTCACATACTCCATCGCCGTTCAACGGTCCGACGAGCCTTCGG
>NZ_JASBVP010000006.1 GCF_029961025.1 Mycobacterium sp. | reverse complement strand
ATAAGCGAGCGAAGCCTACGTCAGGCCACTTTTACACCGCTCCTGGGACGCCACCAGCGCGTTAGCCAGGATTTTGCAGTAGTTGTGGGTGACACGGCGTGTAGATAACGGAAAGCCTTTCTGTTGCAAGGGAAACTGTAGTTGCTAACCGTAACAGTTCCAACAGCAGAAGGGCACTTCCGAGGTGAAGACTACAGCTGGCCGTCCGGGTCTGGTGGTAACTACAGGCGGACGGGGTGTCGTGGCGCACGCGGGCACGCGATTGTTGTGCGAGCTGGCCGACGGGCTGGGACTGACTGAGGGGTTGTCAGCGGCGATGGCACCGACGAAGAAGCGCCGCCGCGGCCATGACCGGGGCCGGGTGCTGACCGACCTGGCGGTGGCGATCGGCGACGGCGCGACGGCGATCAGCGACCTGCGGGTGCTGGCTGATCAGCCCGACCTGTTCGGTCAGGTGGCTTCGGTGGCCACGGCATGGCGAACCTTGGAGGCCGTCGACACCGACGCGCTGGCCCGCATCCAAACCGCCCGCGCCGCCGCGCGTGCCGCGGCCTGGGCAACCGGGGCCGATCCGGGCTGGTATGTCATCGATATCGACGGGGTACTCATCGAGGCCGATTCCGACAAGCACTATGCGGCGCCGACCTATAAGCGCGGGTTCGGGTTTTATCCGCTGTTGGCGGTCCTAGACGCCACTGGGGAGGCGCTGGCCGGGCTGCTACGGCCGGGCAATGCGGGTTCGGGTACTGCCGGCGACCACCTCAGCGTGTTGGAGGCGGCGCTGGCGCAGCTGCCGGTGGACCCCGCGCACCAGCAGGTGATCTGTCGCACCGACGCCGGGGGCACCAGCCACGAGCTGGCCGCGGCGTGCCGCAGCCGGGGTGTGCGGTTCATCGGTGGGGTCCCGATGCCCGCGGCCCGTGCCGAGGTGATCCTCGCCCTGCCGCGATCACGCTGGCAGTCAACGATCTCCGCCGATGCCAGCGAGGTTCGCGACACCGGTGAGGTGGCCGAGATCACCGACCTGGTCTCGTTGTCGGGCTGGCCGCCCGGCACCCGGATGCTGGTGCGCCGCGAACAACCCCACCCGGGCGCGCAACTGCGCTTCACCGACCTCGACGGTTACCGCTACCAGCTGTTTGTCACCGACCTGCCCGATGCAGACCTGGCCTACCTGGAGGCGCTCTACCGTGGCCGTGGCCGCATGGAATGCGCCATCCGCGACCTGAAGGACACCGGGCTGGCCAACCTGCCCTCCCATGACTTCGCCATCACCAACGCGTGGCTGATGGTGGTGCTCATCGCCGCCGACTTGCTCGCCTGGACCAAAACGCTCTGCCTGGATGGTGCGCTGGCCAGTGCCGAGCCCAAACGGCTGCGCTACACCCTGCTGCACACCGCCGGGGTGCTGGTGCGCTCGGCGCGGCGCACCACACTGCGGCTGGGCGCCAACTGGCCCTGGGCCATCGACCTGCTCACCGCGTTCACCCGACTACCCGGATGGGTCGCAGTCCCCGGCTAAACAAACCCACACCACCCACAGGGGCCCCTCGGCGACACCCCCGAGGTAGTTGAACGCTGTTTCCGCTCAGCGATGCTGATACAGCACGCCGTGAATCGACCCACCCACAACCCGTCGAGGGTTAATCGGCTCAACCACATTGCAGCACGCGAGCTTGACCGACCTCCACCGCACTCGACCCGAGCGGCAATGCCCACCTAATCACCTCTCTCCAGGCCCTACCGCAAAATCCGGGCTAGGTGACATTGGAGGCGCGTTCCGTGGCATCGTGCGTCAGCGACAGCCTGGGTGGCGTTCGAGGTATTCCACGACTGCCTGACGGATCAGTTCTGACTCTGAGCGGGATTCCCCGGCCTTCACCCGGTGTTCGATCTCGACACGCAGAGAAGTGGGGAGCCGGACAGTCACTCCCGGCGTCTTACCCGCCGTCGGGGTGCCTTTGATGGGGCGGCCCATGCGTAGCGTGGCGCCGAACTCCATCGGGCCGCGCACGGTGTACGCGCCAGATTCAACAGCGCGGCTCATCTCTTCGTAATCCTTAGCGCTTCTCTTCGCCATGGTCAGATTTCCTCTCCTATGTCGTACCGGGGGCCGATATACGGCCGTTGCGGCGACAGGTCGCTGCGGAGGTCGATGATGCCGCCAGAGATGTCATAGACCTCGTCAGCGACACGGAGGGTGAGCATCATTGCGTGAAAAACCACCCATGTGTGCCCGTCTTCGTCTTCGGCTGCAACCTCGATCCATGGTTCGTTGTTGACCCTGTTCCCGACAAACATGTAGGTGTCGGCGTCCGCGTAGACGGTGGTGATCCCGTACCGCAGGAGCGGGTAGGAGATCCGGGTAGGAGATCACCGCGCGGATCTCATCGCTTGTGATGCTGTGCTGCCAGGCGGAGGACAGACATTCGATCCGCACCACCTAAAGTGTAATGCACTTTGTGAGTTAGTGCAATACACTTTTTTGCCCCGGATGGCTTTGATCCTAGTTAAGCCGAGAAATCCACCAGCAACCCAGGCGAGCTCAGGCCATCTCTGCAGATCCTCGGCTTAACCTTAGGCTAGGTGCGAGTTCGGGGACCCTTGCCTAAGAATCTCTGGCGATCAGCGGCCTCGTTTCGGCATTGATAGCGATCAAGATGGGATTAGCCGACGCGCTTCAGCGGCGAACTTCGGCACCTGGGTGCCAGCGCATCAAGGACCTGGTGGGCCGTGAATGGCGGGTTCGTGTATGCGGCCACGATCCCGAGAAGGGCCGAGCGGGTGGCCATGCTCGTTTAAACCCTCACCGCGCCTTGAGGATCGCCTCGATCTCGTTCGCCGAGTCTCGGGTTAGCTCGTCAAGCGCCGCGCGCCGGCGGGCCCGCATCTCCTGCTGATACTGCAGCAGCGCGTCGAGGCTGACCTTGCGGTGCCGCCCTGGCTTCTCGAAAGGGATGCGGCCCTCTTCGAGAAGCTTCACCAGCGTCGGCCTGGAGATGTTCAGTAGGTCGGCTGCCTCCTGAGTGGTGAGCTTGCTTTGGCGCGGCACTAGCGTGATGCCCTTGCCCTGCGAGAGGGCCAACACGACGTTGTACAGCGCCTCCCGGACAGGATCGGGGAGGGTGATCGGATGGCCGTCGCCGCCACACACGGAAACCTGGCCCGAGCCCAGCGCCGCCAGCAGCGCCGACAAGTCCTCGGGCTGTTGAGGTGGTAAAACGGTGCGTTCCTCAAGGAAGGGTGGGGCTGTCATACACCCCAGGCTAAAACGAAAGAAACGAAAAGTCGAGGAGGCGAGCATGGGTGTGAACCCATGGCGGTGGTGCCGCCGTTGCGTAAGAGGCTGTCCAGCCGATACCGCAGTAGATACCGCAGTGCTCCCAGACCTGTCCAGCTCCGGTCAACGCGACAAACCCTATCGCCGCAGCTAGAAGGGCGTTACTCAGAACGTACCAACGCTGGCCGACGCGGCAAACGCCCAGAAACACCGATTATGAGTCCGCGGCTCTAACCGACTGAGCTACCGCCCCTGAGGTCAACTGGCTGCGTCTTTGCTTGGTGACTGCCCTACTTTTCAGCACCTCACGTCTGCGTCATTGCCTCGGTCGGGCTCCGGCGAGGCTGCGGGAACACCGCCGCCGCAGTGCTGCCGAACATGCGTTGCACGTCGCTGACTTTAGCGGCATTAGCGACATTAGCGCCCCCGAGACGGCAAGCAATACCACGGTGTGCCTACAACCGGCCGGAACCGATCGCCGCTGAGGCGGCTACTCCCGGGCGCTACCGCCGCCATCAGCAGCGGCCCGCGATGGCCCGGGGCCCCGAATGCCCGAGCCGCCGACCTCCGCGGCTCCTCGCCGACACCCGGCGGTGAACTACTGCGCCGGGCTCACCGACGACATGTGAAAGTCAGGTATCCGCAGCGGCGGCATGGCCGCCCGGGTGGCCCAATCGCCCCATTCTCGTGGCAGTGTCACCTCGCTGGCGCCGACGTCGGTGACGCGGCGCAGCAGATCCAGCGGGCTCTCGTTGAACCGGAAGTTGTTGACCGCCGCGGTCACCCGGCCGTCCTCGACCAGGTAGACCCCGTCGCGGGTAAGCCCGGTGAGCAGCAGCGTGGTGGGGTCAACCTCGCGGATGTACCACAGCGTGCTCAGCAACAGGCCGCGTTCGGTGCCGGCGATCATGTCGTCCAGCGCGGCATCGCCGCCGCTCATCAGCAGGTTGTCGGCGGCCACCGCGACCGGGGCGCCGAATTCGGCTGCCGCCGCCCGCGGATAGGCCAGGGCGTTGATCACCCCGTCGCGGATCCAGTCCACCCGAGCGATATCCATCCCGTTGTCGAACACCGACACCGTCTCCGAGGAGGCGCTGACCGCCACGAACGGCGAGCACGCCAGTCCGGCGGCGAAAGGATCGGAGTAGAGCGTCAGCGGCAGATCGGTGAGCCGCTCCCCCACCCGGGTCCCGCCGCCGGGGGCCGAGAACGCGGTGCGCCCCTCTTGCGCACCGCGCCCGCTCATCGCCCACTGCAGGTAGATCATCATGTCGGCCACCGCCGACGGCGGCATGATCGTCTCGTAGCGGCCCACAGGCAGTTCCACAACCCGTGCCGCCCACCCCAGCCGGGCCGACAGTTGCTCCAGCAGCAAATCCGTTGGCACATCGGCGAAATCGGGCGTACCCATGCCGGCCCAGGCGCTCGCCCCGCCACGTTTGGCGTTGATCTGCACCGATCCGGTGGGCTGGGTGAAGCGCCGCCGCAGTCCGCTCGACGTCGCCAGAAACGTCGTCTCCACCGTGTGATGCGCAAACCCGTAGAGCTGGTCGGCACCCCGAAACCCCCGGGCCAGCGGTTCCGCGACACCGGCGAACACCTCCGCACCGGTGCCGGAGACGGCGTCGTCCCAGTCATCTGGTACGTCCGTGCCGGTGATCAGTGGCGCGGCATCGCGTGCCCTCGGGGCGGACGCGGCCGCGTTCTGGGATGCCCTCACCAGGGCGGGCAGCACCGACGGATCCACCTCGGTGGAGCGCAGCGCACCAACCCGCGCGTTGTTGCCCTCGCGCACAATCGAAATCACGGTGGTGCTGCGGCTGGTCGACACCCCGTTGGTGGTCATGGTGTTGTTCGCCCAGCGCAGCGAGGCCTCGGAGCGATCGGTGACCAGCACCATGGTCTCGTCTGCCCCCCCGGAGCGGGCCGCGTCCAGCGCGATCTCGATGGCCAGTTGTGCGCCGATCATCGGCGGCCCTCAGCCACGGTGTTGAGCACGTTGACGCCGCGGAACAACGCCGACGGGCAGCCGTGGCTGACCGGGGCCACCTGCCCGGGCTGAGCCTTCCCGCAGTTGAAGGCTCCGCCCAGCCGCCACGTCGAGGCGCCGCCCACGGCTTCCAACGAGTTCCAGAACTCGGTGGTGGTGGCCTGGTAGGCGACGTCACGCAGCTGTCCGTCGAGGCGGCCGCCGCGGATGCGGAAAAAGCGTTGACCGGTGAACTGGAAGTTGTAGCGCTGCATATCAATCGACCACGACTTGTCCCCGACGATGTAGATGCCGTTCTCGACCTTGCCGATCAAATCGGCCGTGGTGACGTCTGCCGCGGCCGGCTGCAGCGACACGTTGGCCATTCGCTGAATCGGCACATGGTGCGGTGAGTCGGCATACGAACAACCGTTGGAGCGCGGCAGCCCCAGCCGGCGTGCGAACACCCGATCAAGCTGATAACCGACGAAAATCCCCTCGCGCACCAGATCCCAGCGCTGCGCCGCGACTCCCTCGTCATCGTAACCGACACTGGCCAAACCGAATTCAACCGTCCGGTCGGCTGTCACGTTCATCACCGGTGACCCGTAGCGCAGACTGCCCAGCTTGTCGGGGGTGGCGAACGAAGTGCCGGCGTACGCGGCCTCGTAGCCGATCGCTCGGTCGTATTCGGTCGCGTGGCCAATAGATTCGTGAATGGTCAACCACAGGTTGCTGGGGTCGATCACCAGGTCGGTTGGCCCGGGTGTGACGCTAGGCGCTTTGACCTTTTCGGCCAGCAGCGACGGAATCTGCGCGAGCTCATCGGTCCAGTTCCACACCTCGTCGCCGGCCATCACCTCCCAGCCGCGCGCCATCGGGGGCGCCAGGGTCCGCATCGAATCGAACCCTCCGGGCGCGGCGTCGACCGTCACCGCCTCCAGGGTGGGCATCAACCGCACCCGCTGCTGGGTGATCGATGACCCGAAAGTGTCGGCATAAAACGTCTGCTCCTTGACGGCGGTAAGACCGGCCGACACGTGATCAACGCCGATCCCGCCGTCCTTACCGGCCAGCAGCCTGCCCGAGTAGTCCCCCAGCACGGCGATCTTATCGGCGGTGGGAACGCTGAACGGATCGACCCGATAGCTCGACACCCAGGTGACGTCACTGTAGACCGGCTCCGGTGCCAGCTCGATACGCTCGGCGTTCAGCGCCGCCAGCGTCCCGGCCACCTGGACCGCCCGGCGCGCGGTGTCGGCGGCGACGTCGACGGCCAGCTCGGCGTGGGAGGCGAATCCCCAGGTGCCGTCGACGATCACCCGGACCGCCAGGCCAAGTTCGCGGTTTATCACCGCGGTCTCCAGCTGCCCGTCACGCAGCTGGATGCGCTCGGTGGTGATGCGGTGAACCCGCAGGTCAGCGTGGCCGGCTCCGGCGGCTGTGGCCGCCGACAGGGCGGCATCGGCGAACTCATGGCGCGGCAGGGCCAGAAACTCGGCATCGATCCCGGGTGTCACAGCACCACCGTAGCGACCGGCTTTAATACCTTCATGGTCCACGTCGGCGACAGTCTGGCCCGAAGCGTTGAACAGGGCCGCCCTCGGCCCGCGCTGTGGGGCCACCCCGCCTGCGGGGGGAGACCGTGCCGGTGAATGACGCCGGGCCGGCACCCCGACGCCGGGTCACCGCGCTAGGGTATGCGTTGCTGGCACCCAGCCTGTTCGGGATGGTCACCTTTCTGCTGCTGCCCGTCCTGGTCGTAATCTGGCTCAGCCTGCATCGATGGGATCTTCTCGGCCCCATCGAGTATGTCGGACTGGACAATTGGCGCTCGGTGCTGACAGACCCGGCGTTCGGCAATTCGCTGGCCGTCACCGCGGTGTTCGTGGTGATGGTGGTGCCGGCACAAACAGCGCTCGGGCTGCTGGCGGCGTCGATGCTGGCCCGCCGGCTGCCGGGCAGCGCCCTGTTCCGCACGCTGTACGTGCTGCCGTGGATCTGCGCCCCGCTGGCGATCGCGGTGTTGTGGCGCTGGATCCTGGCACCCACCGACGGCGCGGTCGCCTCGGTGTTAGGCCACCAGATCGACTGGCTCACCGATCCCGGCCTCGCGCTGCCGGTGGTGTCGGCGGTCGTCGTATGGACGAATGTCGGCTATGTGGCGCTGTTTTTTCTGGCGGGCATCCTGGCTATCCCCGAGGAGCTCCATGCGGCGGCGCGCATCGACGGCGCCAGCTCCTGGCAGCGATTCCGGCGTATCACCCTACCGATGCTGCGACCCACGATGTTCTTCGTTCTGGTCACCGGAATCATCAGCACTGCACAGGTTTTCGATACCGTGTATGCACTGACCGACGGTGGTCCGCAGGGCCGCACCGACCTGCTCGCTCATCGCATTTACGCCGAAGCCTTCGGCGCGGCGGCCGTCGGTCGGGCCGCGGTGATGGCTGTGGTGCTTTTCGTCATCCTGGTCGGCATCACCATCGTCCAACATCTGTATTTCAGGCGCCGAATCAGCTATGAGCTCACCTAGCCGCGCCCTCCCGGCTATCGCGATCTACACCGGACTGACGGTGGGCGCGGTCATCACACTGCTTCCGTTCACGTTGGGGTTGCTGACATCGTTCACCGCACCGCTGCAGTTCGCGACGGGCGGGCCGCTGGCACTGCCCCGTCCGCCCACCCTGGCCAACTACATCGGTCTGGCCGACGCCGGGTTTGTCCGAGCGCTGGCCGTCACCGCGGTGATGACGGCCATGATTGCGCTCGGCCAACTGAGCTTTTCCGTGCTGGCCGCATACGCGTTCGCGCGATTGCAGTTTCCGGGGCGCGACGTGTTGTTTTGGGTGTATGTCGCAACGTTGATGGTGCCGCCCACGGTTACGGTGATTCCGCTGTATTTGATGATGGCCCAAATCGGTTTGCGCAATACCTTCTGGGCGCTGGTGCTACCGTTCGTGTTCGGCTCGCCGTACGCGATCTTCCTGCTGCGCGAGTACTTTCGTGCCATCCCGGAGGACTTGATCAACGCGGCACGTCTCGATGGCGCCAATACCCTCGACGTGATCGTGCATGTGGTGGTGCCGGCCAGCCGGCCGATCCTGGTTACGCTATTGCTGATCACCGTGGTCTCACAATGGAACAATTTCATGTGGCCGTTGGTGATCACCAGCGGTACCAAGTGGCGGGTGCTGACGGTGGCAACGGCGGCCCTGCAGTCACGGTATAACGCTCAGTGGACATTGGTGATGGCCGCCACCACGGTCGCTATCGTGCCGCTGATTGTGGTGTTCCTCGCCTTCCAACGGCGCATTGTGTCCTCAATCGTCCTTACGGGACTGAAATGAGCTGGCGTCCACGGCTTTCCACTCTGGTTGCTACGGGGCTGGCCCTGGCTGCTGCGATGTTGGGTGCTGCGGCGGTGCTTTTGGATATATCCGCCCGGCCGCCCGGCGGCAAGACCGTGGTGACGGTGCGACTGTGGGACGAACAGGTTGCCGCAGCCTACCGGGAATCGTTTGCGGCGTTCACCCGAGCGCACCCGAATATCGAGGTACGCACCAACGTAGTGTCCTATTCGACATATTTCGACACCTTGCGCACCGACGTGGCCGGCGGTAGCGCAGACGACATCTTTTGGCTGTCCAACGCCTATTTTGCCGAGTATGCCGACAACGGTCGGCTATTGAACATCGACCAGGCGTTCGGCCGGGCTGCCGCAGCGGAATGGGAACCGGCGGTGGTCAGCCAGTTCACCCGCAACGGTGTGCTGTGGGCAGTGCCCCAACTGACCGACGCGGGCATCGCCGTTTACTACAACGCGGATCTGCTGGCCGCGGCCGGCGTCGACCCCGCCGTACTGGGAACGCTGCGGTGGAGCCCGGACGGCGCCGACACACTGCGCCCGCTGCTGGCCAGGCTCACCCTTGACGTCGACGGGAATGCCGCGGGCACTAGAGATTTCGATGCAAGCCGGGTCCGCCAATGGGGATACAATGCGGCCAACGATCCGCAAGGGATCTATCTGAACTACATCGGGTCGGCGGGTGGAGTGTTTCAGCGTGACGACAAGTTCGCCTTCGACAACCCCGCTGCGGTCGCGGCTTTCCGTTACCTTGTCCGCCTGATCAACGAGGACCACGTTTCGCCACCGGCCTCGGACACCAACGACAACGGGGATTTCTGCCGTAACCAATTTCTGGCCGGCAAGATGGCGCTGTTTCAGTCCGGCACCTACAACCTGGCGGCGGTTGCCGAGGGGGCGAGATTCCGCTGGGGGGTGGCGATGCTGCCACTCGGGCCGTCCGGGCGGGTCAGTGTCACCAACGGTATTGCAGCGGCAGGTAATTCAGCATCTAAGCACCCGAATGCAATGCGTCAGGTCCTAGCCTGGATGGGCAGCGAGCAGGGTGACGGCTACCTCGGCCGCCGGGGCAGCGCCATCCCGGCGGTGCTGCCGGCGCAGCAGATCTACTTTGGCTACTGGGCCGCCAAGCACGTGGACGTCTCACCCTTTTTCACCGTGCTGAACGGCCCGCGCATCCCCGCGCCGGGGGGCGCCGGCTTTGCCGCCGGCTTTCAGGCCCTCAAACCGTTTTTCGACGACATGTTCCTGGGCCGCGGGGACGTCGCGGCAACCCTCACGCGGGCCGAGGCGGCGGCCAATGCCGCCGCTCGCCGTTACCGATAGCGCCGTGATGGGGCTCGGCCGGGCCGGCCGCATCGCCCCCAGGATCGGCCGAGTCGTGCCGAGTGGCCTGCACCGCGGGTTGGCCGAGCCCTGCCGAGTTGTGTTGACCTGTGCTGCGCCGGGCTGGCTGTGGATGCATTCGCGGCTGTGGATAACCCGGTTCGTTTTCGTCATTTGCACCGGTTGAGCGTCCGCGATGTCACACAGGCGATATAGCTTTCGAATATGGGTTCGAGTAGCCGCGAAGAGATCGTGGAGCGTTTCGATGCGCTGCATGATGCGGTGTCGGGGCTACTCGAGCTGTCCTTCGACGCACTGACCGTCCCCGAACAGCTCAGGCTTCTGGAGCGGCTGGAAGCGGCTTCCCGGCGGCTGAGCGTCCCGCGGCACGCGCTGATCAATCACGTAGGTCAGCTGGCCAGCCCGATCGAACTCGGCGGCGGTTTGGCGCAGGCGTTGGCGAATCGGTTGCGCATCACCCGCGGGGAGGCCGCGCAGCGTATCCATGAGGCCGCGGATTTAGGTGAGCGGCGGGCGCTTACCGGTGAGCCGCTGCCCCCACGGTTGCCGTGTACCGCCGCCGGGCAACGCGCTGGCACAATCGGAACCGGCCACGTGACGGTGATCCGGCGGTTTTTCCGGCAGCTGCCCCACTGGGTCGACGCCCCCACCCGCGATCGCGCGGAGTCACAGCTGGCCGACCTGGCTGCCCGGCACCGGCCGGATGAGCTGCGAAAGCTCGCCGACAAACTCGCCGATTGCCTTAACCCCGACGGCAATTTCAGTGATGGGGACCGGGCACGGCGGCGTGAGTTGACGCTTGGCATCCAAGACGCCGACGGGATGTCGCCTATTCGAGGTTGGCTGACCCCCGAGGTGCGCGCCGGGCTGGAAGCCGTGCTGGCCCGCTGGGCCGCCCCCGGGATGTGCCATCCCGACCACCAAGCGGCCACCGTCGACGGCACGCCCTGCGAAGATGCCGTCGCCCGGGACGCCCGCTCCACCGGGCAACGAAACCACGACGCTCTCGCCGCAGTGGTGCGCAGTGTTCTGGCCTCCGGAAAGCTGGGCCAGCACAACGGGCTACCGGCATCCATCATCGTCACCACCACACTTCAAGAATTGGAGGCCGGCGCCGGGCGAGCACTCACCGGCGGCGGGTCGTTGCTGCCGATGAGCGATGTGATCCGGCTGGCCCGCCACGCACACCACTATCTGGCGATCTTTGACAACGGCCGGGCAATCGGGCTGTATCACACCAAACGGCTCGCCTCACCCGGGCAGCGGATCGTGCTCTACGCCAAGGACCGTGGCTGCAGCTTTCCCAGTTGCGATGTGCCCGGCTATTTTTGCGAGGTTCATCACGTCACCGAGTACGCCAAATCCCGTAAAACCCACATCGATGACCTGACGTTCGGCTGCGGACAACATCATCCCCTGGTCAAAGAGGGCGGCTGGCAAACCCGCAAACGCGCCAGCGGCGAGACGGAATGGCTTCCCCCAGCCCACCTCGACCATGGGCAGGCTCGCGTCAATGCCTACCACCACCCCGAAAAGCTCCTGGGCGACGACGAAGACGACGACGACCCGTAGGGCAACCACCGGCGGCTACGCCGGCCACGGCGTGGCGACCCGTCAGAGCGCCCGGTGACGCCCCAATCTGTGACGCGCGGTGGTCCCGGCTGGGATCGAACCAGCGACCTCCCGCGTGTGAAGCGGGCGCTCTCCCACTGAGCCACGGGACCGGCACCGAGACGCGAACGACGTCGAAGACTAGCACGAACGGGCCTGGTGGCAGAACGTGCCGCATCCCCGCACAATGAGGACGCGTCGCGTGGTATCAAGAAATTTGTGCGGTCCCGCGTAGGTGGACTATCGTCGTGCTTCGCACCGGGCGACGTCCTCGTCCGTTGCGCGCGGATGTAGCGCAGTTGGTAGCGCATCACCTTGCCAAGGTGAGGGTCGCGGGTTCGAATCCCGTCATCCGCTCGAAGGTGTTTCAGTGGCGTCAACCCCGCGGTGGAGTGGCCGAGTGGTGAGGCAACGGCCTGCAAAGCCGTGCACACGGGTTCGATTCCCGTCTCCACCTCTTTTCTCGGACCCGGGCGCGGTTAGCTCAGCGGGAGAGCGCTTCCCTGACACGGAAGAGGTCGCTGGTTCAATCCCAGTACCGCGCACCAGTGTTTACGCAGCTCAGAGGCGGTAGTTAGCTCAACAAACACGGTGCCGTGACCTAGATATGACCTGACAATCGGCGACGCTGGCTCCGAACCCGAAGGGAGCCACATGTCCATTGAGTCCTACCGCGAGTTGTGCCGGGCCGGTGACGGGTTGGAGGCGGTGGTGTCTATGTTCGATTGCCCGCCGGGTTGTGAGATGCCCGCCGCCGGTGAGGGTCGGCGATGCCGCCGGCCGGCCGGCTGGCGGGTGAACCTGCACGGCTGTGAGGCGGTGCTGATGTGCGGGCAGCACAAGGCCGCGTGGCTGCGGCAGACTCGGGCGCAGTTTTTCACCGGCCGGCCGCGCTGCGCGCATTGCGGGCGCGTGTTCGGCAACCTGGCCACCGCAGTACGGTTGGTGCGGCTATGAGCGCGGCCCGACACCACCACCGGCATTTGGCGTTGGTGGTGCCCGCCGCCGGTTCCGGCGATGACGATGGCGAGCTGAGCGCATTGGAGCGCTGGGAGCTGTACATGCGCGGCGCGGGCCGCTCCAACCGCACGATCAACGAAACCCTGGGTGTGTTGCGCCGGTTGGAGAAATTCGCCGGGGCGGGCGTGGAGTCGGTGCGGCCCCTTGACATCGCCCGGTTCCTTGGCCGGCCCAATTTGAAGCCCAACAGCCGCGCCGCCTACTACGGCTACATTCACAGCTTCTACCGCTGGTTGGGGCAAAACGGCGGCACGAATGCCGCAGCGCAGCTACCACGGCCGAAGCCCCCCAAAGGCGTGCCCCGGCCGATCACCGATGAGCAGTTGCAAAACCTGCTCGCGGTGCGCATGCATCACCGCACCCGCGTGATGATCCTGTTGGCGGCGTTCGCGGGCTTGCGGGTGCATGAAATCGCCAAAATACGCGGCGAGGACGTTGACCCTCAGGCGCGCACCCTGTGGGTGACCGGCAAGGGCAACGTGACCGCGATACTGCCGCTGCATCCGCTGCTGGTTGAGGCCGCCGAGACGATGCCCCGGCGAGGTTGGTGGTTTCCGGGCAACGCGCGCCGGCGCGGGCAGCCGATCCGGCCACGCGGCGTCGCCGACATCATCGGGCAGGCAATGGATCGCGCCGGCATTCCAGGCGGCACCGCGCACAGGCTGCGACACTGGTACGGAACCAGACTGGTCAGCGACGGCACCGATCTGCGCACCGCGCAAACCCTGCTGCGGCACGCCAATTTGAACACCACCGCCATTTACACTCGGGTGTCGGATGCTCGGCGCACGGAAGCGATCAACCGGCTGGCCGCGGACGGTGCGCGCGCCCAACACGACGATGGAGCCACCGATGGGCCGCGATGACTACCGGCAGGTGACGCCCGCCGAGCTGGCCGAGGAAACCCGGCGCGCCGAGGAAGCCCGTGCCGGCGCGGCCGGAGGTCTCGCCGAAGCGGCCGGCTACCTGGAGGCCTGTCGCCATTTTCTGCGTAGCGCGCTCACCGACGCCCGCTGGGCCGAGCAACACCTATCCGGTGCCCGCGCGGCGCGCGCGTTCGAGCTGGGTGGGCGAATCAGCGACGCCATCGCCTACGCCGAGCGGCTGGCCTTCGTGGTCGAAGGCGACGTGCGCGCCGAGCTGGGAGGCCCGCGATGAAGGCAACCGTCGTGCGCAAAGACCTGCTCCGCTACGTGCTGGGCACGCTGCCGTGGGACGGCCGCGACACGTGGAATGTCGGCGGCATCATCGACGACCTGCTGGCCGAATACCCCGGCCTGCTCGGCGAGCACGACCTGGCCGGCTACCCCGGCCCGGACCCGGTGACCCAATACCTCGACGACCGCATCGACTACGACACTTACCGGCGCATCGTGGAGCGGCGGGACACGGCACCATGATCGCCGCGCTCGCCGCTGCCGCCGTGTTGCACGCTTCCACGCACGGCCCGATCCAATGGTGTGATCCCGCATCGCCGCTGTTCGATCCGATCATCTGCTACAACGAGTCGCCGCCGCGCAGCGGCTACTCCTGCGACCCGTTCGGGCCGGCCTACGACCCGAACTATTGCGCGGCCCAGGATCACGGGAGAACAGCCCCGACGTGAGCTAGCCGCGCGGCACACTGGACGGCGATGGTGGACTTCACCTGTACCCGGTGCGGTGCGCGGCCTGAACCGCTGGCCGAGAGCTTCGCCATCGTGCGCCACCGGCCCGGCTGCTCGGTGCTGGCCGGGGTGGTGCGCCGGCGCTGGCCGCTGCGGCGAGACACCAGCCTGCCCGACACACCGAAGCCGACGCCGTTTGCGCAGCGCGCCGACTGGGGCCGGTTCCACCGGGCCGTGGAAGCGATGCAAGCCCGCCGCAATGACCGCATGCGCGCACGGTCACGATGACCGCACATGCCGTGGGGTGCGGCCGCCGCACGCAGCCGGGTCAGAACGGCATGTGCAGGTAGTCGGGGCCGTCGCCGTCGTCGCGTCTTGCCTGCCAGCATTGGGTCAGCAGCTCAGCCCACGGGTCACGGTTGCCACGCTCATCGGACAGGCTACGCAAAACCTGCTGCGCCAAAAGCGCGTTCACCAGACGCTCATCCATCACCCATCACGGCTCCTCAGGAGTTTGGGTAGGGTGCCGGCCCCGGTGGGTGAAAGCTCGCGAAAGCCCCACCAAGGCCGGCACCCCGTGTTGCGCGGGCGTGAGCGACCGGGGAAAGGAGAACCCGAAACCCGCGCACGCCAATCAAGCCCAACCACCGCCGTTCTCTATGAGTTCGATTTCCAGTTGGCCTCCCGGCCCGGTGGCTATCGCCGACAACGCCATCGGGTGACCGTAGGTGTCGAGCATGGGTAGCGTCGCGAACTGGCCCGGCTTCAACCGGCAACCCACCTGCGGGTCCAGGGACGCCGGGTCGCCTTGGTTGACAACCACATCCGGCGCGGGCCCGTCGCCGAGGCCACCGGAGCTGTTGAGCACCCACACCGCCGCCACGGGCGGCAGCGGGATCGGGGTGGTTGTCGTGCCCACCACCACCACCGCAGGGACGTTCGACACGCTCACTCAGGAAACCCCGGCGAGTACGCGGTGACCTCACCCCGGCCGTCCGGCGCGACCGCGTACACACTCAAACTCCGGTCGTCCCGGTGGCGCGGGAGTGTCACCCGCTCACCGGGCCGCAACCGCACACCGGAAATGTCGGGTGGCTCCAGCGCTTCCTCGTGCGCGTCGATGAAAACATCAACGCTGCCACTGTTTTCGACCAGGATGCCCGAGCACTGCCAGTGCGCGGTCGCAACATGCACGGGCGTCGGCCCCACCTGCACACGCTCGGCGATCATTTCGCCTCCCACGGGAACGGATCGCCCGCCCTCCACGGGGGGTCCGAGTTGAACAACGTCAACGCTTTGGCGATGGCGTCGTTCGAGTAGCGGAAACCGTTGCGCCGCAACATATCCGCAGCCCTTGGACGACCACACCCCAACGGGACACCAACCGCGCTCAGCGCGGACAAGCATTCGATCACCCGGCCCGGATCAGTCGGCCGCCCGGCCGCATCGCAAACCTCAACCAGCCCATGATCCAACAGCCGGCGAATCTGCTCGGCGTCGTGGGCCACCCACTGCGGCAGCAGCCGGCCCGGCCCATAAAAATCGTGCAGCCTGCCGCGATGGTCCGCCACCCGCAGCAGCGCGCACGTCGAACGGAACCGCGCGTCAGGGTGGATCAACAGTTTAAAGTCATCGGTCTCGGTCACGACGGAATCCCTTCTCACCACGGCGTTTTCGGCACCCACCGGCCGGTAGCCGGATCGAAGCGGGAGACATCACCCGGGCTTGGAATGTAGTAGCTCGTGCTGCCCGGCGGCGGCTTCAACCCCGCACGGAAGCGTGGTCCCAGCCGCCATAAAAGCGCGTCGCGAACCTCAGCGTCGCTCCATTCCTCGGGTGGCCGGCCATGGGTGATCCGCACCGGCTCGCCGAGGTCGTCGAGCGGCAGACCCGCGAGATCGCGCTTCACACCATCGGCCGGGCCTTGACGCGGCGGCGGCGGCTGGAACCCGCGAGCGCTGGAAACAAATGTAGGCATTCGGCGCCTCCTCCTCGGACGTATCGAGAGCTGTCCGCGGACGGGCCGGTCGCGGACAGCCAGCCTAAGCATAGCAACATCTGCGAACAGGTGTTTCCACATTCACCCGCGTGCCGAAAACTGTCCCGGCGGGACAGCTCAGCTCGTCGAAGGCGGCGGCTCAACCGGCTGCACAGTGGCCCGCCGCTGCCGCTCCAGCCGGCGCAGGCGAACCTCGGCCAGCACCGAGGGAGCCGACCCGGCCGACCGGCCCTCCAAGCGGTCCAGCTCAGCCAGGATGGTCAGCAGCGTCCCCACCAGCGAACAGACGGCCCGCGCATCGACAGTGCGTCCCAGCTGCCAGCCCACGCGGCGCCGCAACGCGCGAAGCGCGGTTTCGTAATCATCGGACTCGACCGCAGCCAGCACCGAAATTCGCTGCGGCACAATGTTTCTGGAGCGTCGCGTGGTCAATTTTGCCCTCCAAAATGTGGAATTAGCGGCCGGGGAGAGAAAACCGCGACCGCAGCGGGGTCGCGCGCACACCCCCTCCCTCCGAATTTTTTTGCGGGGTGGTCATTTGTGCTGGTGGTGTGGGGTGGTGGTGTTTGCCGAGTTTGGGTGAGGTTTGGCGCGGGACATGGGTGGGTGGTGGTGTGTGGTGTTTGCTGTCGTGGATGGCGATGTTTGCCGGTGTGGGGTGTGGGGTGTGTAGGCAGCGCCTTGCGAGCGGTGGGGTGGCGTGCGGCCATGCCGATGCGGCCATCCCAAGATGCGGCCAAGATGCCGGCCGCGATGCGGCCTGGTGGGAATGCAGGCTGATGCGGCCCGGATGCGGCCCGGCCTGGCTGATGCGGCCCGGATGCGGGGTGGGGGCCACGATGCGGCATGGATGCGTGAATGCGGGGTCCGGTGCGTGTGATGGGATCGTTGGGTGGTGTCCGGCGCGCGCAGGGTGTGGTGGTGATGGAATGCCGGGATGGACGTGTCGGCCGTGGGCGTGACCGATCCCGCTGGGGGATTTCGTTTTGTCTCGAATTGTTTGTTCTGAATTGTTTGCTCTGAATTGTTTGCTCTGAATTGTCTGTTCTGAATTGTCTGTTCTGAATTGTCTGTTTGTTCTGTTTGTTTTGTTCATTTGTTGTTTCTCTGTTTTGTTCATTTCTTGTTTCGTTTGTTTGTTTGTTGCTTGTGTTGAATGCTTGAATGCAGGGTCGCGAGATACAGGTCACGCAGGCGGTCGCGGTCGAGTCGGGCCAGCAGTGCCGTCGCGTCGTCGAGGTCGAGCTGGTCGCCGAGCTGGGCGTGCAGTTCGACAAGCTCGTAGACCAGTGGGTCGGGTTCGCGGCGGCGGGTGCGGCGGCGGTGATGGTCGCTCATCGACGGTTCCTCCGTGGCGGGATGCGTGGCGGCCGGTGGAGTCGGCCGGCGGTGACACCCGCCGGGCGCTCACCGGCCGGCAAGGCGTCGAACCACGACCGGCAAGCTGCGAGGGCCGGGCAACTGCGGCAGGTGTTGAGCGCGTACTCGACGGCCGCTGGGTCGTCGGTCTCGTCGAACAGTTCGTGCCGGCCGACGCAGCGGGCTCCCGGCAGCAGCGGGACGGAGCGCAGCGGCGCGAGCAGGTCATCGAGTCTCACGACGTGAGTCCTCCCGTGGTGGTGTTTTGGCGGCACGCCGCCACGCTTGAACCTGGCGCTGCCGGGTGATGCGTTGGGTGCGTGATTGTCGGCGCGGCGGGTCGAGGCGGGCGACAGCCGGGGTGAGCCTCGGACGAGACGGCTGGCCGGTCACGGTGCCCTCCGATGCCAGCCGCACGCCTGGCCGGGACAGCGCACCGGGATCCGGCAGCGACCACCGGATGCCGTGCGCCTTCCACAGCGAAGCGGGGTTGACCAGATACGGGACCGCCACGCGGGCGGCAGCGGGCCGGTTTGGTCGTGTCGGGCGTCGGCGCAGTGGGGATCGACGGTCGCGTCCGGGTCACCGATTAGCTCGGCGTCGGCCACCAGCAGCACCGTGTCCCCGTCTGAGCCGACCGCCGTCACGGCGAGGCAACCCGGCAGTCCAACATCGCACAAATGTGCGGAACGGTGATCGTCGATCAGCAGCGTCGCGTCGAGGTCGGTCATCGGGCGGCCGCCTCCCGTTTCGCCGAGCACCAGTGACAAAGGCCACTCTCGGGATCGACGGGTGCGGGCCGCCCGCACGGGCAAAGGCGGCGTGCCGGCTTCCCGGCGTGGCCGTCTGGTTCGGCGGCGCTAGGCGTTGGCACCGTAGTCCTCTCCTCTCGGTCGGTTGTCTGGTGGGTTCCGTTAAGGCGCTCGGTAGTTTGCTGGACACGCTCGGTGTGGTCGGTGGTGCGGTCGGTGATACCGCCCAGCGGCGTGGTGTCCGGCTCGGGTGGCCGGGTGTAATCCAAGCGCTCGTCACCAACTTTTCCGTTTTTATGCGTGACATCCGTGACATCCGTGACATTTTCGGAAAACAGCTGGTCAGATGGTGTTTCCGTTGTCACGGATGTGTCACGGATGTCACGCTCATCCGTGCCGTTGTCACGCTTGTCACGGATCGGATTTTCATCCGTGACGCGCTGACCTGCGATGTCACGCTTGTCACGCATGTCACGCTTAGGGGCGGGCGGGAGCCAGTGCGCCCAGGCTTGACCGAGCCCATCTTCGCCGTCAACCCGGTAGCCTCTGGCGCGTGCTTCTCCGATGCGGATGGTGTCTGACGCCACTCCGTAGCGTTTCAATTCCTTTGCTAGCCGACGCTCGTTGAGGGGCTTGCCCCACACGTCAAGCCACTCCGATTCCGCGTCGGATGTCAGCGCGGCGATGATGTCAACCGAAAACATGCGGTCGCGCTCACCGAACACGGCGCGGACATCTCGAAGCAACCGCGTGCCGAAAGACAGCCGATCCTCGGTGCTGTCGCACTCAAAATGCTCGCAGGCGTCGCGGGCGCGCTCAGGCCAATCGGCGCCGGCGGCGTCAGCAACCGCCAGCAGTGCTTCCCATATCTCAGCGCGCCGGTCGCGCACCCCGGCCGGCATAACTGGCCGAGCCTTCGCCAGCGTGTCGAGGGTGGCTGCGGCCCATGCCTCGATACGCGCCCGCAACGGCCAGGCCTCAATGTCAACATCCCGTTCACGCCAGTCATCCAGCAGTTCGTCGGCGAGCCGGCGGCGCATATGCATGACGATTGCCCGGCTGGTGACCGTGCGCGGAATCTTGCCCTCCAGCCCGGCCAGCGCCGCTGGCGCAAACACCCGAAATTCGCGCACGTCCATGTTTTTCGCGTCGCCGACGCAGCGGTCGACGGTGGCGCCCCGCCGGTATCCGTTGTCGTAGAGCGCTCGTAATTCCTCAGCCTGGCCGGTCGCTCCCCGGCTCCAAACGGCGTCGGCCTCATCCTGCAGAACAGTCGGCGGCCGGTCACCCCCGGCGTGGATGCGCCGATACAAAGCTGCTGGAGATGTCGAGACGATGAGCCGTGGCGCGTAGCACAGCTTTTCGAGAACTTCCAGCACCCGAGTTTTGCCGCTACCCCATTCTGGCGACTCAAGCACAAGCCTCGGTGTGACATAGAACGCTTCGATCGCCCATGTGTGAACAGCCCATAAACTGAGCGCGACAAGGTGGTGTTCGGTTGGAAGCGCCAGGAATCGAGCGGCGAATGATTCGATGTCGTCCAGCAGCTTCGCGCCGTTCGGCTCGTCTTCCGCGTACCAGTCGCGCAGCTCGTCGGCTCGGTCGTCAGCAGTGGTAGTCATTTCGAGGCCTTTCGTGGGATTCGTGTACCGGCCGCCTCGGCGGTGCGGCGCTGTGTGATCTCGGCGGCTATCGCCGGCCAATCCGCTGCCGCTGCAATGTCTTTCGATGCTTCGGCGAGCGCTTCCTGCGCGGTCTCCATCCGCAGCACGTGGTGCTCGCCGGCGACGGCCAGCGCCAAAAGTTTCCGGGGATCGCCGTCGGCCAGCGCGCACCAGCCTGGCGTGCCCGCCAACGGAAGCGGCCCGCCGCAATTCGCTTGGGAGAGTATAGATTCGATGAACGTGTGGACCGACCACCATGAGACTTGCCGGCTTTCGGGACATGTCGCGGTCATCGGCCGTCACCGACCTGTCGCCTGGTCGGGTCGAGCAGTCCGACGCGCCGGCCGACCCGCCAGCACGACCGGCACATGCGCCGACGCAAGGTGGTGGGTGAGCGCAGCGGCGCGCCGCACTCACGGCAGGTCGGCGCGGTGCTACACTGGGCGAGTCCTTCAGCGGTTAATCGAGGGCCGGGCGGCAGCGCCCGGCCTTCGCCGTTCATTTGGCACCGCCGGCGGTCATGGCGACGTCCAGCTCGTTCAAGTCAACTCGGACGATTCGCTTGCCGTTGCGGTACAAGCGGATTCGACCGTCGGCACCCATCTGGCGGATCGTGCGGGCGCTTACCCCGAGATAGTCGGCGGCTTCTTGCGGGGTGGCCCACCGGCGGGGAGGAACGACAGCAGACGCGGTTTTCGCGGGCATGCGGAAACTCCTTGCATATCAAGGGTTTCCGGTTGCCTAAGCCGGTGTCCCGACGAATAACCGCCGGGTTTCGCGCACCGCGAGGTCTGAACCTAAGGCTAGCCCATCGCGGCGTTGGATGCCATGATGCGCCGTCTCACGGCGTGTCGCGTGCGGGCGAGCTCGGCCCGCAGCACGGCCGGATCGAGACTGACCTGCCAGTGGACAGGACAAACAGCCACGGCCGCCACTTCTAGCGGCACCAGCAGCTCGGGGGCGGTGTAGCGCTTGGCGACCCGACGGGCGCCAAGGCGCCGTAGCGTCCGCGCGTCGTAGTCGGCCTGGCGGGCGCGCAGCATATCGGCGAGGGTGCGCCCGGTGGCGTCGGTGATCTTCTCGGCGGCTTGTCCTAGCTTGTCGAGCAGTGCGGCCGGTGGCGCGGCTGGTACTACCCGGTCGGGAAGCCGCTGCCACAGTTTCACGACAACCAGCTCGGGGTCGGCGGCGTCGGTGTGCACGTCGGCCAGCCGGGAGCCGCAGCCGTCGATCCCGCACACTACGAGCAGCGTCGGCGGCATGCGACGCCCGGCGTTCTCCCACCAGTCCAGCAATCGCGGCGACAGGTAGTGGCTGTACGAATCATCCGGTGGCTGAATACTCGGGCCGCCCACGTGTTCCTCGACTGGGCCGCCCAGGTGCTCCTCGACCGCGCGCATGATGCGCTGATGAACGTACTCTAACTCGTCTGCGCTCATTAGGGTCTCGCCCGGTTCTCGGCGAGTTTGCTTAGCAGTGCGGCGATTTCACGGTCCCGGCCTTGCGCGGCGTGCTGGTAGCGCATCGCGGCCTGCGGAGTGCTGTGACCCAAACGGCTCATCAACTCGGCCAAGCTCGCCCCAGTGGCCGCGGCCAGCACCGCGCCGGAATGCCGCAGATCGTGAAAGCGAAGGTCGGGCCGGTTGGCCGCGTCACGCGCTTTGTAGAAGTGCCGGTTCAAGGTGGCGGGCGCTAGGTGGCGTCCACTCTTAGCCGGGAACAGCAGTGAATCACGCGCGCCGCCAACGTGTCTGGCGAGATGTTCCTCGATGGCGGGCAGCAAGTGCGGCGGGACCGCCACATCACGGACACTGGCGCCGGATTTCGGTGTGGTGACCTGGAATTGGCCGCCGTGGACACGCACCACGGCGCGACGCACCCGGATCACTTCATCGGACAGGTCGATGTCCATGCGGCGCAGCTCGGCGAGTTCCCCGAAACGCAACGCGCACCACGCGCCGAGCAGCACCATCAGCTTGTACTCGTCGGGCATCGCATTGGTGATGATCTCCAGCTCGCCGAGCGTGGCGGGCCGGATGCGGTGGACCCGTTTGGCGGTGCCCGCGCCGCGGATCACGCACGGATTGAGAGCGATCTTGCCGTCGCTGGTCGCGGTGCCCAGAATCGTCCGAATTAACCCGTAGCAGTGCGCGCGCAGGGTAGGGGTCTTGCGGTGGCTCATCGCCGCGTGCCAGCCGCGCACGTCCTCGACCGTGATGGACGCCAGCGGCATGCCACCGAATGCGGGCAGCAAGTGGTGGTCGAGCAGCTTGCGGTAGTGCTCGCGGGTGCGCTCCTTCAGGTCGCGCTGGGACAGCCAGGTTTCGGCGTACTCGGCGAACGTCAGCTTCGGCTCGGCCGGTCGCTCGGCCTCCGGTGGTGTCCATGCGTTGCGCACGATCTCGGCCTGCTTGAGCGCCAGCCAGGCGCGGGCCTCAGCCTTGGTGAGAAACAGGGTGGGCGCTTTGTGGCGGCGGCCGTCCGGCCCGTAGTAGCGGGCGCGGTAGCCGGTGGCGAGCTTATCGACCGATCCGAACGTGCCGGAAGTGCGGTTCCTGCGACCCGCTCCCCGCGTCATTGTGTGATTCCCAGTCCTCTTGGCTTCTCAGGTCATGACCTGAACATGACCTGACCATAGCACACTTGCTTCCGCTTGCCGCCGCGTGCTTCCTGTTGTACTGTCCGTTGTAAGCGCAGGCAATTCAACGTCGGCGCTGGTCAACAAGTAAAATCCAGCAAACCGATTGGACTGGTTCAATCCCAGTACGGCGCACCAGTGTTTACGCAGGTCAAAGGCGGTAGTTAGCCGATTTATCAGACTGTACATCGGATGCGCACCGTGGTGTGGGGGTCCGAGACGGGCGCCGGGGTCAGCCGCCCCCACCGCTGCTGGTGGCGATGTGTTGAGGGCAGTAAACACTGGCTGCGATGCCGACGAACCTTTCGGCGTTGTGCACCATGAATCCCGGGTTGGCTTCTGTGAGCTGCTTGACAACATCCGGGGCCGACGTGCCGTTGTCCATCTCCATGCACACCGCTTTTCCGGCCGCTACCACTTTGGTTGCGTTGCTGTAGGTGATCCCGGCGTCTTTTAGTCCGAAGTTGCGGCGGGTCAGTTAGGCAATTTGGGGGTTGAGCTGGGGTCTGTGCGGGTTGGTCTGCCGAAGGTGTAGCCAGTGAATATGGTGTGTTGATGCTATTGATTGACGAGTTCGCCTTGTAATATTCAGTTATGGTCAAACCTGTGCGGATGCACGTAGCCCGGACTCCGAGCAAATATGTGGACAAGGCCGGCAACGTGCACCGCTATGAGTCGGTGCTGGTGCGTCGCACCTACCGCGACGGGACGAAGGTCCGCCACGAGACCCTGGCCAACCTGTCCAAGTTGCCCGCGGAGGTGATCGCCGCGATCGAGGCGACGCTGAAGGGACAGGTGATGGTGCCTGCCCAGTCGGCCTGCACCATCACCCGCTCGCTGCCGCACGGGCATGTGGCCGCAGTGGCGGCGATGGCGCGTCGGCTGGGGTTTCCGGCGCTCCTGGGTCCGGCGTGTCGATCCCGCGATCTGGTGCTGGGGTTGGTTATTTCGCGGGTGATCCGTCCGGCGTCCAAGCTGTCAACGTTGTCGCGGTGGGCCGATACCACCTTGGGGCCCGACCTGGACGTGGCTGGCGCCTCCACCGATGAGGTGTATGCCGCGATGGACTGGCTGGCGAATCGTCAGGACGCGATCGAGAAGAAGCTGGCCGCTAAACACCTTGGGCCAGCGGCGAACCCGTCACGGATGGCGTTGTTCGATCTGACCAGCTCATGGGTGACCGGGCGGTGCTGTGAGCTGGCCGCCCATGGCTATTCCCGCGACGGCAAAAAGGGCCTGCCGCAGATCAACTACGGGGTGCTCACCGACCCGGCCGGACGCCCCGTGGCGGTGCGGGTGTTTTCCGGAGATACCGCCGACCCGGTCGCGTTCACCGACATCGTCGAGGTGCTGCGCGACACGTTCGGGTTGACCCGGCTGGTGCTGGTGGGGGATCGCGGCATGATCACCAGTGCACGCATCAGCGCACTGAGAGAGCTTAACACCGATGCGGGAACCGGTTTCGGGTGGATCACCGCCCTGCGTGCACCCCAGATCGCCACCCTGGCCGCCGACAAGGGACCGCTGCAGATGAGCCTGTTCGACACCCAAGATCTCGCCGAGATCGCCCACCCCGACTACCCCGGGGAACGGTTGATCGCCTGCCGCAACCCCGCCCTGGCCGCCGAGCGGGCCCGCAAACGCGCCGCGCTGCTAGCCGCCACCGAGGCCGACCTGGCCGCCATCGCCGAGCGGGTGGCCCGCGGCACCCTCAAGGGGGCAGGCAAGATCGGTGAAGCCGTTGGGCGGATCATCGTCAAACACAACGTGGGCAAGCATTTTCACCGCACCATCACCGACACCAGCTTCACCTACCAGCGTGACCAGGCCGGCATCGATGCCGAGGCCAGCCTCGATGGCATCTACGTGCTGCGCACCAGCGTCGACGCCGATACCCTCACCCCAGCAGCCGTGGTGGAAAGCTACAAAAACCTCGCCCACGTCGAGCGCGACTTCCGCAGCATCAAGGCCGATGATCTGGATCTGCGGCCCATCCATCACCGCCTCGATAAGCGTGTCCGCGCCCACGTGCTGATCTGCCTGCTGGCCTGCTACCTGGTCTGGCACCTGCGTAAAGCCTGGGCGTCGCTGACCTTCACCGACGAACACCCACCCGCCCGCGACAACCCCGTCGCGCCCGCACAACGCTCACCACAGGCCCAGGCCAAAGCCTCGACCCAGCACGACCCAGACGGTAACCCGCTGCGCAGCTTCCGCGGCCTGCTCGATCACCTAGCGACCCTGACCCGCAACGACATTCACTACCACGGCACCAACGCCACGGTACCCACACTGGCCGAACCCACCCCCGACCAACGCCGCGCCTTCGACCTTATCGGCACCCCCATCCCGCTGACCGCCGCGTAGCCAGAACCACGACCCCACACCACCAGCAAAAACCCACGTCAGCCACGAATCCACCCACCCAAACCGCCGCAACTTCGGTTTAGTGCCGCGAGAAATCTCGCGTCGTCACCGGCGGGATCGGCCTGCACCGGCACCGCGAAGGCGATCACGGCGATGACTCCAGCCGCGACCAGCGGAAGTCTCATGGTTTCATCATTGCCCGGGCGTGGCTGATCCGCATGCGGTTCTCCGTCAAGAAGACACGAAGAGCTGATGCGCCAAGCGGGTCACCACCGAACCGCCAGGAGGCACCGGATAGTCTCTCTCGGACAGCTACTCGACGGCTGGCAGTGCTGCCCGCCCAGACCGTGATGCGAACCGGCCCGGCTACCTGGTCCGCTCATCGTCGAAGGAGGACGTCATGGCCAAGATCGTGCTGGTGTTGTATCCGGATCCGGTTTCCGGCTATCCGCCGGTGTATGCCCGTGACAGCATTCCCGCGGTCCGCGGCTACCCTGGGGGTCAGAGTCTGCCGAGCCCGTCGCGGATCGATTTCACTCCCGGTGAGCTGGTGGGCTGCGTCTCCGGTGCGCTGGGTCTGCGGAAATTCCTTGAGGATGCCGGCCATCAGCTGGTGGTGACCGCCGACAAAGACGGCCCGGACTCCGAGTTCGAACGGCACCTGCCCGACGCTGATGTCGTTATCTCCCAGCCGTTTTGGCCCGCGTATTTGACTGCTGAGCGGATTGCAAAAGCCGCTAAGCTCAAACTGGCCATCACCGCGGGGATCGGCTCGGATCACGTGGATCTCGACGCCGCGATCACCCGGGGCATTACGGTCGCCGAGATCACCTACAGCAACAGCATCAGCGTCGCCGAGCATGCGGTCATGCAGATCCTTGCGCTGGTGCGCAACTTCATCCCGTCGCATCAATGGGCGGCGCAGGGCGGCTGGAACATCGCGGACTGTGCTGCGCGCGCCTACGACCTGGAGGGCATGGATGTGGGGGTGCTCGCCGCCGGGCGCATCGGGCAAGCCGTGCTGCGCCGGCTGGCGCCCTTCGATGTCAACCTGCACTACACCGACACACACCGGCTGCCGGCCGAGGTCGAGCGGCAACTGGGCGTCACCTACCACCCCGAGGTGCAGTCGCTGGTGCGTGCGGTCGACGTGGTCTCCATCCACGCCCCGCTGCACCCGCAGACCTATCACCTGTTCGACGAGAAGCTGCTGGCCTCGATGCGGCGTGGTTCCTACATCGTCAATACCGCCCGCGCCGAAATCTGCGTGCGCGACGCGGTCGTGGCCGCACTGAACAGCGGTCAGCTCGCGGGCTATGCCGGCGACGTCTGGTACCCCCAGCCCCCGCCGGCCGAGCACCCGTGGCGCCGCATGCCGTACAACGCCATGACTCCCCATGTCTCGGGCACCACGCTGTCCGCCCAGGCGCGCTACGCCGCGGGCACCAGGGAAATCCTCGAAGACTGGTTCGCCGGCCGGCCCATCCGCGAGGAATACCTCATCGTGGCCGGGGGCCAGCTGGCCGGCACCGGCAAACGGTCCTACACCGCCGGAGCCGCCACCAGCCTCGGCGGCAACCGGTAGAGACATCCCGCTACGATCCCCTGGACTGCGCCAGCGGCACCGCCGAACCGAACCCCGTCAGGTAACCGCGGTGGCCGGCGGCGATGTCCGGCCGTAGCGGCGCAGCGGCCGCAGCCGGGGCAGCTCCCAGACGTCGCCATCGAGCACACCGGGCAGCTCGGCGGTTTTGAACACCGGCTTTTGGCCCGCGGCGGACTGGCGGTGGAAATCCCGCACGGCGGCGAACGCCCACTCACCCAGCAGGCAAATCGCGATCAAGTTGCCGACTGCCACCAATGCCATCCCGACATCGGCGAGCGACCACACCACCGCCAGCTTGGCCAACGCCCCCACGGCAACCGCCACCAGCGTCACCACCTTGAGCACCGCAACCGCCCGCCGCCCCGCGCCCAGGAAGAACAAGTTGGCCTCGGCGCAGACATAGTTGCTCAGCACCGCGGAAAACGCGAAAACGAACACCACGATCGTCATCACGCCGGTGGTCCAGGATCCCAGGCCTGCGGCGATCGCCGTCTGTGTCAGGCTGGCGCCGGCGATCGCCGCCGGGCGAGCCGGGTCATAGATGTCCGGACCCGAAACCATGACGATGAACGCCGTGGACGTGCACACCACCATGGTGTCGACGAAAACGGCGAGGGACTGGATCAAGCCCTGCTCAACCGGATGAGACACCGTCGCGGTGGCCGCGATGTGGGGCGCACTGCCCATACCGGCCTCGCTCGCAAACAGCCCCCGCTTGACCCCGTTGAGCATCGCGGCGGTGATGCCGCCGCCAAAACCCCCGGCCAACTGCTTAAATCCGAACGCGCCGCCGAGGATCTGTGCGATCACCGCCGGCAGATGCGCGATGTTGACCGCCACGATGACCAGCGCCAGCAACACATACCCGGTTGCCACGATGGGAAGGACAAAACCCGCGACCTTGGCCACCCGTCGAATCCCACCGAAGAGCACCGGCGCGGCAAACGCGACTAACCCCAGCGCCGTCCACTCCGCCGTGACCGCATGCGAGGTCTTCAAGACGTCGCTGATCGCGTTGGCCTCCACCATGGTGAAGGCGATCCCGAACGTGAACACCACCAGAATCGCGAAGACGATCCCGCCGGGCCGCGAGCCTAGCCCCCGCTGGATGTAGAACGCCGGACCGCCCCGGAAGGCACCGTCTTTCGAGCGCACCTTGAAGATTTGCGCCAGCGTGGCCTCGATCAGTGCCGTCGCCATACCGACCGCCGCCACCACCCACATCCAGAACACCGCGCCGGGACCACCCACCGTGAGGGCAATGGCGACCCCGGCGATGTTGCCGATGCCGACCCGAGACGCCAGGCCCACGCAGAACGCCTGGAACGACGAGATGCCACCGGAGTGACCGTGCGAGCTCCGGATCTGGTGAAGCATTCTGCCGAAATAACGGATCTGAACAAAGCGGGTCCGCAGCGTGAAATAGATCCCCACACCGATGAGCACAAAGATCAGGACGTGGGTATAGAGGATCGTGCTCAGCGGATCGATCAACTGTTCCTGGAGGAAGTCCATCTTCACTTCCCTCCAAAAACCTGGCCGCCGCTTGACTGCAAAATCGTACGGGCGAGATGTTGACGATAGGTTTCACCACTCCGCGAGCGCAGCACGAAGCTGTAACGATTGGATTACCCCACGGCCCCGCTGTGAGCCCGGCAGGACCACGACGATGCGGATCATGTTCGTCAACGGTGTACCGACAACATCCGTCAACCTAGGGTTGACACCATGACCGAGTCGAGACCCGTCGACCCGATCCGCCTCGATGACCTGATCGACACCATCAAGCGCGGCCACCACGACGTCCTGGAGCAACTCACCGCCGCCGTCCTGGCCGCCGAGCGTCTCGACGAGATCGCCGACCATTTGATCGGGTATTTCGTCGATCAGGCGCGCCGCGCGGGAGCCTCCTGGAGCGCTATCGGCAAAAGCATGGGCGTCACCAAACAGGCGGCACAGCAGCGGTTCGTCCCCCGGGCGGACATCCTGGCGCTCGAGCCCGACCAGGGCTTCGAACGCTTCACGCCGCGAGCCCGCAACGCCGTCGCCGCGGCCCAGAGTGCGGCACACGATGCCGGTAATGCCAAGATCGCACCCGAGCACCTGCTGCTGGGTGTGCTCAGCGATCCGACCGCGCTGGCCACCGCGCTGCTGCGTGCCCAACGGGTCGACGCCGAAGCCGTCCGCGCGGCCGTGACACTTCCCGCCGCCGCCGAGCACCTCCCGGAGGTGATCCCGTTCAGCGGCCCCGCACGCAAGGTACTGGACTTGAGCTTTCGTGAGGCACTTCGCCTCGGCCACAAATACATCGGCACCGAACACCTGCTGCTCGCGCTGCTCGAACTCGAAGACGATGCCGGACCGCTGCACCGGTCCGGTGTCGACATGGAGCGCGTTGCGGTCGACCTGATCACCATCCTGGAGTCGATCACCGCCGGAAAAGACGTTGGCGGTGCGACCGATTCCGCGGCCGATTACCCGGCCGGAAACAGCGGTTGACGGTGCCATCTCGCACAGCGGCGGCCCGCGGCGCCTACAGCAAAGGTCTACGGCAAAGGTCTACGGCAAAGGTCTACGGCAAAGGTCTACGGCAAAGGTTGTGTCGGCTTGACGCAGCTACCCACAACCGCCCGCCGGCACTATCGTCGAGGCCTGGCAGGGTCACGATTACGCACCGGCGCGGCCTCGATGCCGCCGGACCGCCGCCGGCGGCATCAAGACGCCCCTCCGCACCTATCCGAGGAACGAAACATCATGAACCGCTTAAGCTTTCCCGCTGTTGCAGATCCCGCTGTCGCAGATGAAACCCCTGCATTGGTCAGGCTGCACACCAGGCTGGAACGCAGCGCCGACGATGACGGCCTGTTCGACATCGCCTACCGCACCGTCGACACCCCGGTGGGTGTGCTGCTGCTGGCGGCCACCGACACCGGACTGCTGCGGGTCGCCTACGACGTCGAAGACCACGCCGCCGTGCTGACCGCGCTCGCACACTCAGTCGGCCCGCGCATCCGATGCGCCCCGGCGCGGCTGGACGCCGCCGCCCGCCAGCTCGAGGAGTATTTCGTCCGACAGCGAAAATACTTCGAACTGCCGATCGACCTTCGCCTGGTAACGGGCTTTCGGCGCACCGTCATCGAGCACCTGCGCGGCATCGGCTACGGGCAGCGCGAAAGCTACGCGCGCGTGGCCGCCGCCGTCGGCCATCCCGGCGCGGCCCGTGCGGTGGGCACGGCATGCGCGCACAACCCGTTGCCGGTGGTCATCGGGTGTCACCGGGTGGTGCGCTCGGACGGTTCGCCCGGTCAGTACGCCGGCGGAGCCCGGGCGAAGGCGGCGCTGCTGGACCTGGAAGCGGCCTAGCCGCAGTGGATGCCGAACAACCCGTGACGCACCCGGAGATGAACCGGGACGCGAGGCTTCGCGGGCGGGATCCGGGCGACCCACCGCCGGCGGTGACGGTGCACCTCGCCACCGGGGGCCACGTCGCCACCGGGGGTTTTGTCGCCACCGGGGGTTTTGTCGCCACCGGGGGTTTTGTCGACACCGAAGAGCTGGCGGCGATCGCGGCCCGAACCTTTCCACTGGCGTGTCCGCCGTCGGTGACCGCGGAGAACATCGCCTCATTTATCGCGGCGAACCTTTCCGCCGAGCGCTTCACCGGATACCTGAACGACCCCGGGCGGTTGATTTTCACCGCACAGCACGAGCATCGAATCATCGGCTATGCCATGCTCGTTCGCGGCGCCGCCGAAAATGCCGAGGTAGCCCGGGCGGTTGGCCTGCGCCCCGCGGTCGAGCTTTCGAAAATGTACGTGCTGCCGGACTATCACGGTCAGGGGGTATCGACGGCGCTGATGGACGCCGCGCTCCGCGGTGCAACCCGGTGGTCCGCGCGTTGTGTCTGGCTGGGCGTTAACCAGCACAACCGGCGCGCCCAACGCTTCTATGCCAAGCACGGCTTTACCGTCTGCGGCACCAGGAGGTTTCGGCTGGGCAGCGGTGTCGAAGACGATTACCTCATGGTGCGCGTCTTCGACCCTGCCGGATGACCCGGCTCCGGCGGTGTCCACCGCTGCCGGGGGCGTGCGTACCGACGCCATCGCGGCGTGCTCCAATCGTGCTCATGCCCGACCCTGACACCGGCCACACCGAAGGGGGCAAGCTCAGCCTGCTGGGCGCGGTCCGCGAGCTCGACGACGCCGAACTGCTTGCGCTTTACGACTACCCGGCCGAACATCGCGGCATTTGGCTGCGGGCGAACATGATCACCAGCCTTGACGGCGCCGCTGCCGTCAAGGGCACCACCGGCGGCCTCGGGGGCTCGGGCGATCGGCTGGTGTTTCACCTGTTACGCGAGCTGGCCGACGTCATCCTGGTCGGCGCGGGCACCGTGCGGATCGAGAACTACTCCGGGGCTCGCCCGAGTATCGCCCAGCGTCAGCGCCGGCAGACTCGCGGCCAAACCGAGGTTCCGCCGCTGGCGATCGTCACCGGCTCGGGTCGCCTCGATCGCGATCTGCCGGTATTCACCCGCACCGAGGTAGCGCCGCTGGTGTTGACCAGCACCGCCGCCGCCGCCGAAACACGCCGCCGGCTTGCCGGTCTCGCCGACGTCATCGCCTGCTCCGGCGAGGATGCGACGGCCGTCGATGAAGCCGCCATCCTCGTCGCGCTGGAAAGTCGCGGCCTGCGCCGGGTGCTGACCGAAGGCGGCCCGATGCTGCTTAGCGCTTTCGTCGACCGGGACCTGCTCGACGAGCTGTGTTTGACGATCGCCCCGGTGATCGTCGGCGGGCAAACGCAGCGCCTCACGCCCATGGCGACGGCCCCGGGCCGGATGCCGACCCGAATGCACTGTCGGCACGTGCTCACCGACGAAGCCGGCTATCTGTACACCCGTTACGTCACGGTCGGGCGCCCACGGTCCTGATCCCCGATCGCTAGGGTGGTCGGCATGGGTCGGCACGCCATGCCCGCACTGGTCGTGATGTCGGTGGCTGGGCTGCTCGCCGGTTGCGTCCCGGGCCTGGCCGCAGACCCGCGATTCGCCACCAATTCCGGCGCCCGCCCGCACGCGCGGGTCACCACCACGCCGCCGGCGAGCGGGCCACCGCCAATCGCGGCGCCGAAGAACGACCTGTCCTGGCGGGACTGCACGTCGCGGGTGTTCGGGGGCGCGGCGGTCCCCGTGGCGCCGGGTGTGCACCTGGACTGCGCCAGCTACGATGCCGACCTCGACCCGGCCAACGGCGCGGCCGGGACACTGAGCATCGGCGTGGTTCGCGCCCGCTCGGATCAGACCCCGCCCGCGGCCGGCCCGCTGGTGTTCACCACCGGCTCGGATCTGCCGTCGTCGGTCCAGCTGCCGGTCTGGCTATCCCACGCGGGCGCCGACGTGCTGCGCAGCCACCCCATCGTGGCCGTCGACCGGCGGGGCATGGGCATGTCGAGTTCGGTGGACTGTCGCGATCCCATCGACCGTGAACTGATGCGCGATGAGGCGCAATTCGAGCCGGGTGACGACCAGGTCGCCAACCTCAGCGACGTCACCGAGAAGGCCACCACCAGTTGCACCGATACCATTGCGCCCGGCGACTCCGCCTACGACAACCAGCATGCCGCCACCGATGTCGAGCGCCTGCGCAGTATCTGGGATGTGCCCGCACTCGCGTTGATCGGTGTCGGCAATGGGGCCCAGATTGCGCTGACCTACGCCGGTTTGCATCCCGCCAATGTGGCCAGGCTGATCCTCGACTCGCCGGTGGCGTTGGACGTGGGCGCCGAAAACGCTGCCGAGCAACAGGTCCAGGGCGAGCAGGCGGCGCTCGCCGCGTTCGCGGCGCAGTGCGCGGCGCTCGACTGCCCGCTGGGTCCCGACCCCAGGGGCGCCGTCGACTCGCTCCTGGCCGCCGCCCGAACCGGGCACGGCCCCGCGGGTGCGTCGGTGGCGTCGGTAGCCAATGCCATCACCACCGCTTTGGGTTTCCCCGTCGGCGACCGCGTCGGTGCCACCCTGGATTTGGCGCGTGCGCTGGCCACCGCCCGCTCCGGTGATACCAATCTGCTGACCAGCCTGATCAACCGGGCCGAATCCCTGCGGGGCACGGATGGTCAGTTCATCAACACGTGCAGCGACTCCCTCAACCGCCCCACCCCGGACCGGATTCGCCAACTGGTGGTCGCCTGGGGCAAGCTCTATCCGCAGTTCGGCGCCGTCGGCGCGCTCGGACTGACCGACTGCATCCACTGGCCGAGTGCCGCTGCGCCGCAACCGCCGAAGAACCTCAAGATCGACGTGTTGTTGCTGGGCGTGCAGAACGACCCGATCGTCGGCTCACAAGGGGTTGCCGCGACGGCCGCCATCGTCATCAACGCGGGCACGGCCAGCAAGCGGGTGATGTGGCAGGGCATCGGCCACGGCGCCAGCATCTATTCCCCCTGTGCGGTGCCACCGTTGATCGGCTACCTGGACAGCGGCACGCTGCCCCGAACCGACACCTACTGCCCCGCCTGAGGCTTCGGTTTCCGGGTTTTCGGCGGCCAGCTGCCGCGGTGTAGTGTGCGCTGGTGGCGACAGCTGAGTTAATCCGCACCGGCATACGCGATTCCGCGCTGGCCGCGTTTCGTCCCCGTACCCGTGCACCGAGCGCCGCCACGGTACTGCGGTCGGCGCTGTGGCCGATAGCCATCATGTCGGTGATCCACCGCAGCATCGTGCTGACCACCAACGGCAACATCACCGACGACTTCAAACCGGTCTACCGGGCGGTGCTGAACTTCCGGCACGGCTGGGACATCTACAACGAGCATTTCGACTACGTCGACCCGCACTACCTGTACCCGCCCGGCGGCACACTGATCATGGCGCCGTTCGGCTTCCTGTCGTTCACGGTGTCGCGCTACCTGTTCATCTTCTGCAACGTGGTGGCGATTGTGGTTGCCGCCTATCTGCTGCTGCGGTTGTTCGGGTTCACACTGAGCTCGGTGGCGGCTCCGGCGCTGCTGCTGGCCATGTTCTGCACCGAGAGCGTGACCAATACGTTGGTGTTCACCAACATCAACGGCTGCGTCCTGCTACTCGAGGTGCTGTTTTTGCGCTGGCTGCTCGACGACTGCGCGACAAACCGGGTCAGCCGTCAGTGGTGGGCCGGCATCGCGGTCGGGCTGACGCTGGTGGTCAAACCGTTGCTGCTGCCGCTATTGCTGCTGCCGCTGCTCAACCGCCAGTGGCGGGCGGTGGTGGCCGCCGTGGTGGTGCCGGTGGTGTTCAACGTGGCGGCATGGCCATTGGTCAGTGACCCGCAGGACTTCTTCACCCGCACCCTGCCCTACATCCGCAGCACCCGTGACTACTTCAACAGCTCGATCGGGGGCAACGGTGTGTACTTTGGCCTGCCCACCTGGCTGATCGTGTTCCTGCGAATCCTGTTTACCGTGATCGCCATCGGCTGCTTGTGGCTGCTCTACCGCTACTACCGCACCCGCGACCCGCTGTTTTGGTTCACCACCTCCTCGGGTGTGCTGCTGCTGTGGTCCTGGCTGACGCTGCCATTGGCCCAGGGCTACTACTCGATGATGCTGTTCCCGTTCCTGATGACCGTGGTGCTGCCCAACTCGGTGATCCGCAACTGGCCGGCCTGGCTGGGAATCTACGGGTTTATGACACTGGACCGCTGGCTGCTCTTCAACTGGATGCGATACGGCCGGGCGCTGGAATACCTCAAGATCACCTATGGCTGGTCGCTGCTGCTGATCGTGGTGTGCTGCGTGCTCTGCTTCCGCTACCTGGACGCCAGGGCCGAGAACCGGCTGGACAGCGGCATCGATCCGGCGTGGCTGCTACCCGGCAACACAAGCGCTAACGTGGGCACATGAGTGCCGAGGGTTTACCGCCCCCGCGGATACAACTCACCGACGAGGAGTGGCGTCAAAAACTCACCCCCGAGGAGTTCGCCGTGCTGCGCCGTGCCGGCACCGAGCGGCCCTTCACCGGCGAGTACACCGACACCACGACCGCGGGAATCTACCTGTGCCGGGCCTGTGGCGCCGAATTGTTCCGCAGCACCGAAAAGTTCGAATCGCATTGCGGCTGGCCCTCATTCTTCGACCCGTCGAGTTCGGATGCGGTTATTCTGCGCCCCGACCGTTCGATGGGCATGATGCGCACCGAAGTCCTGTGTGCCGGCTGTCATAGCCACCTGGGCCATGTGTTCGCCGGCGAAGGGTACCCGACACCGACGGACGTGCGCTATTGCATCAACTCGATCAGCCTGCGTTTCGTGCCGTCCTGAGGTCCTATCTCACGTATCTCGCGAGAGTGCAACTATCGACGCGTTTCGCGAGAGACACCGTCGCTAGTTGCACTCTCGCGACGAGACCATCTCGGGGCATCACGGCAGTGCGGCCACCAGCTGCTCCACCGACACCCGGGGTCCGGTGAAAAACGGTGTCTCCGCACGGGTGTGGCGCCGAGCGTCGGTGGCGCGCAAGTCGCGCATCAGGTCGACGATGCGGTGCAACTCGGGAGCCTCGAACGCCAGGATCCACTCGTAGTCGCCCAGCGCGAACGCCGGAACGGTGTTGGCTCGCACCTCCTTGTACTCGCGGGCGGCCATGCCGTGTTCGGCGAGCATGCGGCGACGTTCCTCCTCGGGCAGCAGGTACCACTCATAGGACCGCACAAACGGATATACGCAGATGTAGGCGCCCGGCTCCTCGCCGGCAAGAAACGCCGGGATGTGGCTTTTGTTGAACTCCGCCGGCCGATGCAACGCCACACTGCTCCACACCGGTGTGCAGGCCCGTCCCAATGTGGTGGTGCGCCGGAAATCCTTGTAGGCCGCTTGCAGCGCCTCCACCGGTTCGGCGTGCGTCCAGACCATGAAATCGGCGTCCGCGCGCAAACCCGCGACGTCGTAGAGCCCGCGCACCACCACGCCGCGTTCCTCCTGCTGCTTGAGGAAGGTGGCGGTCTCATCGATGATCGTGGCGCGCTCGGCCCCCAGCACACCCGGGCGCACGGAAAACACCGAAAACATCACATAGCGCAGCGTGGCGTTGAGGGCGTCGTAGTCCAAGCGGGCCATGGCTCTATCGTGCCACGCACGCCGCAACCTCCCTCACCACGCGGGCTACCGCGTGCCCGGCAGCCGCGATACAGGCCGGCACACCGATTCCGTCGAGGTAGCCGCCGGCCACGGCCAGCGTCGGCGGTAGGCCGGCGCGCACCGCGGCGACCACGGCGGCATGGCCGGGACCGTACTGGGGCATCGCGTCGATCCAGCGCTGCACGCGGGCATCGAGGGGGTCGACGGACACCCCGAACACGGTGGCCAGGTCGGCTAACGCCCAGTCCAGCAGCTCGCCGTCGGACACGCTGACAGCGACCTCGTCGCCGAACCTCCCGAACGACAGCCGCAGCAGCTCCACATCACCGCGGCGGCCCCACTTGCGCGACGACAGCGTGATCGCCTTGGCGTGCAACCGCTCGCCGCTGGCCACCAGCACACCCGAGTGTTCGGGAAACCGGGTGTCGCCGGGCACCGCGAGCGCCACCACCGCCGACGATGCGCTGGCGATCCGGCGCGCCGCCGCCGCGGTCCCCGGGGCAACGGGCTCAACCAGGGGGGCCAGCCGCGGGGCCGGGACGGCCAGGACGACGCCGTCGGCGCGCCAGTGGGCACCGGTGTCGTCGTGCAGCGTCCAGCCGGTCTCGGTACGGGCACGGTCGATCCTGTTCACGCCCGCCCGCACCCAGCGCACCCGGCTGCGCCGGACCAACTCGTCGACCAGCACCCCATAGCCGCCGTCCACCGCGCCGAACACCAGCCCGCCGCTCCCGCTCGGCCGCGCCCGGCGGACCGCGTCGGTCAAGCTGAGCGCACCGGCATCCAGGGCGGCCGCCACGGACGGTGCCGCCGAGCGCAGCCCGATGCTGGCAGCCGAGCCGGCATACACCCCGCCCAGCAGCGGATCAACCGACCGGGCCACCACCTGCTCGCCGAACCTCTCGGCCACCAGCGCGGCCACGGCGGGATCACCGCCGGGCCGCCAGCGCAGCGGACGCCTCGGTTCCCCGGCGATACGTGCGATCGTCGTCGCGTCGACCAGCCCGGCCACGGACATCGCTGACGACGGAATCCCGGCCACCGTGTCCGGTGGCAGCGGATGCAGCCGGTCCCGGCTGTAGATCAGCGGCCGGGCACCGGTGGTGGGCCGTTGCCGGTCCGACAGCCCCAGCTCGGCCAGCAGCGCCGGAACTTCGGGACGGCGCACCACGAACGCTTCGGCGCCCACGTCCATCGGCTGCCCGCCGACGCTCTCGGTGCGTAACACCCCACCGAGCCGGTCGGCGGGGTCGAACAGCGTGATCGTCGCGTCCTCCCCGGCGCTCACCCGTAGCCGGTAGGCCGCGGTCAACCCCGAGATGCCGCCGCCGACAATGCCGTAGGAGCGGGTCATAGCGAGTGCACCAACGCCACAAGGTCGGTCAGAATGCCCGGATCGGTCTCCGGCAGCACGCCGTGCCCGAGGTTGAAGATGTGACCGGCCGCACCGGCGTCGACCGCGTGACGACCATCGTCGACCACGGCGCGCGCCGCGCTCTCGACCACGGGCCAGCCCGCCAGCAGCACCGCCGGGTCGAGGTTGCCCTGCAGCGCCGTGCCCGGCTCGACACGGCCGGCGGCATCGGTCAGCGACGTCCGCCAGTCGACCCCCAGCACCCTCGCCGGCCCGGGCTGCTCACCCGATTTCAGGGCCGTCGACATCGCGCCCAGCAATTCGGCGGTCCCGATGCCGAAGTGCGTCATCGGCACGCCGTATCCGGCCACCGCGGCAAACACCCGTGCGCTGTGCGGCAACACGTACCGGCGGTAGTCGGCCAACGAGAGCGTTCCCGCCCATGAGTCGAACACCTGCAACGCGTCCGCTCCGGCGTCGAGCTGGACACGCAGGAACGCAATGGTCAAATCGGCCAGCTTCGCCATCAGCGCGTGCCAGCTCGCGGGCTCGGCCAGCATCAGCGCCTTGGTCCGGACATGGTGGCGGCTGGGTCCGCCTTCGACCAGATAGGACGCCAATGTGAAAGGGGCTCCGGCGAAGCCGATCAGGGGAACCTCACCCAGTGCGCCCACCAGCAGCGAAACCGCCTCCGACACCGGCTGAACCGCTTGCGGCTCAAGGGGTCTGAAAGCAGTGATATCGGCCTCGGTACGCACCGGGGACGCGATGACCGGACCGACATCGGGGACGATGTCCAAATCGACGCCTGCGGCGCGCAGCGGCACCACGATGTCGGAGAAGAGGATCGCCGCATCGACACCGTGGCGACGGACCGGTTGCACGGTGATCTCGCAGATCAGTTCCGGGTCGAAGCACGCCGCCAGCATGGCGTGCTTATCGCGTAGCTCCCGATATTCGGGCAGCGAGCGGCCGGCCTGACGCATGAACCACACCGGTATCCAACGGGGTTTGCGGCCAGCGGCCGCGGCCAGATACGGCGACTCGGGAAGGTCGCGACGGGTTCTCATTGTGCTCAATGCTGCCACGGCAGCCCGCTGGCACCGGCACCCGTCGTTCGACGAGCCACATATTTGCCCTATCCCCGGTACGGGCTCGGGGAACGCTGAATCGGAGACGGCCAGGCCCGCGCGTAACATCACGGACCGCAGCCGTTTAGTGACCAGCGCCGAATGAGCCCCCTCGAGCGTCAGGAGCCGGGATGCCAGTCAGCCACCCCCCCGTCAGCTACGACGAGTTTTCGAGCCTTCGCGTCGAGCCGGGTGCCGAGGGGGTGCTGCACCTGATCCTCGATGCACCCGGTCTGAATGCGGTCGGGCCGCAGATGCACCGCGACCTCGCTGACATCTGGCCGGTCATCGATCGCGATCCCGACGTGCGTGTCGTCCTCGTCCGCGGGGAGGGCAAAGCGTTTTCCGCCGGTGGCAGCTTCGAGCTGATCGAAGAGACCATGGGGGGCTTTGCCGACCGGGTCCGCATTCTGCGGGAAGCACGCGACCTGGTGCTTAACCTGGTCAACTTCGACAAGCCGGTGATCTCGGCGATCCGGGGCCCGGCCGTCGGCGCGGGTCTGGTGGTAGCGCTTCTCGCCGATATCTCGGTTGCCGGCCGGACCGCGAAAATCATCGACGGTCACACCAAACTCGGGGTGGCCGCCGGGGATCACGCCGCGATCTGCTGGCCACTGCTGGTCGGCATGGCCAAGGCGAAGTACTACCTGCTTACCTGCCAGCCGCTGTCCGGGGAGGAAGCCGAAAGGATCGGCCTGGTGTCACTGTGCACCGACGACGACGAGGTGCTGACGACCGCAACACGCCTGGCCTCGGATCTCGCGAGGGGCGCTCAAACTGCGATCCGCTGGACGAAACACAGCCTCAACCACTGGTACCGGATGTTCGCGCCCGCTTTCGAAGCCGCCCTCGGCCTGGAATTTATCGGATTCAGCGGCCCCGACGTTCGGGAAGGACTGGCGGCACACCGCGAGAAGCGCCCGGCACGATTTGACGCCGCAACCGACAGCACGCCCACCCAAGCGCGCTGAATGGTCCCGGCCCGCTTGACGGGCATCCTGCCGCACGGACCCGGCGCACCGCGCGGCCGGTAGCTACCGGCCGGGCCTGCGGCGTGCCTGCCCACGCGGGTCTGCGGTTGGGTCTACCGTCGAATGGTGTGAGCCCCGCCGGCGACGATGCAGAGCGAAGCGATGAGGAGGAGCGGCGATATTGAGCTCAGCCGAACCGATCCCATTCCGCGAAGCGGTGGCCACGATGAATGCTGTCACCGTGCGCTCCGAAATTGAGCTCGGCCCGATCCGACCGCCGCAGCGCCTGGCACCGTATAGCTACGCCATCGGCGCCGAGGTCAAACATCCCGTGCGCGACGTGGTCCCGGAGCAGCCGGAGGGCGATGCGTTCGGTCGGTTGATCCTGCTCTACGACCCGGACGGGTTCGATGCGTGGGATGGCACCTTGCGGTTGGTCGCCTACATCCAGGCCGACCTGGACTCCCATGAGGCCATCGACCCGCTGTTGCCGGAGGTGGCGTGGAGCTGGCTGGCCGACGCGTTGAAGTCGCGCGCCGAGCACGTCACCGCGCTCGGCGGTACCGTCACTGCCACCACGTCGGTGCGCTATGGCGATATCTCCGGACCGCCGCGCGCCCACCAGTTGGAGCTGCGGGCATCCTGGACCGCGACCACCCCCGACCTCGGCCCTCACGTCGAAGCGTTCTGCGAAGTGCTCGAGCACGCCGCGGGGCTGCCACCGGTCGGGGTAACCGACCTAGGTTCGCGCTCACGCATCTGACATGGGTGACGCGGCGGCCGATCAGAGCTCCGAACCCGTCCCGACACCGTTGCTGCACCCGGCCGGCGGGGTGCCGAAGCTCTCAGCCACGAGCACCGAGATCGAGGCGGCGGCCGAACTCCTGCGCGGCGGATCTGGACCATTCGGGGTAGACGCCGAGCGGGCATCGGGATTTCGTTACTTCAACCGCGCGTATCTGATCCAGATTCGGCGCGCCGGCGCGGGCACCGTGCTCATCGACCCGGTCAGCCACGGCGGTGATCCGCTCGCCATGCTTCGGCCGGTGGCCGAGGTGCTCAGCGAAGACGAGTGGATCCTGCACGCCGCCGATCAGGATCTGCCGTGCCTGGCCGAGGTCGGCATGCGACCGCCCATGCTGTTCGACACCGAGCTCGCCGGACGGCTCGCCGGGTTCGACCGGGTCAACCTGGCGGCCATGGTCCAGCGGTTGCTTGGTCTCAGCCTCGCGAAAGGCCATGGCGCGGCCGACTGGTCTCGGCGCCCCCTGCCGGTTGCGTGGCTGAATTACGCTGCCCTCGACGTCGAGGTGCTGATCGAACTACGCGGAGCGGTCGCGGATGTGCTTGCCGAGCAAGGAAAAACCGATTGGGCTGCCCAGGAATTCGAATACCTTCGGACCTGTGTAACGCCGCCGCCCACCCGGCGGGACCGCTGGCAACGCACCTCAGGCATCCACCGGGTGCGCGACCGACGCGGCCTGGCCGTGGTTCGCGAACTCTGGACCGTGCGTGACCGCATCGCCAGGTGCCGCGACATCGCGCCCGGCCGGGTGCTGCCCGACTCGGCCATCATCGACGCGGCCATCGCCGACCCCAAGACCCTCGAGGATCTCCTTGCCCTGCCGACATTCGGCGGGCCAAAACAACGCCGCCACGCCGGTACCTGGCTGGCCGCGATACAAGCGGCCCGGGAAAACCCTGGGGCCCCCGAAGAGGCCGAGCTGACCAACGGCCCGCCCCCGACGACGCGCTGGGGCAAACGGAGGCCGGAGGCGGCCGCGCGCCTCGACGCGGCCAGAGCGGCGCTGGCAGCGTTATCGCAACGGGTGGCGGTGCCCACGGAAAATCTGGTGTCCCCGGATTTGGTGCGGCGGTTGTGCTGGGACTGGCAGGGCGGCGACGAAAGCGTGATCGAGGAGTTTTTGCGCGCCGGCGAGGCCAGGGCGTGGCAGCGCGAGCTCGTGGTTCCGGTACTGGCGGCGGCGTTGTGCCATCGGCCGACTGAAAGCTAGCCCGGGTAGTCCGGGTGCTCGCCGACCCCGGACTGATCCGCCGTTCTCCGACACTCTCCCCCGAGCGGGGGATCGCCCCATCCCGGCCCGTCCCCGCCCGCATCGTCGCCGGACCCAAGCCCGATCGTCCGGCTCCCCAGTGCCGCAACCCAACCGGTGATCCGGCGGGCCACGTTCTGGTCGGTCAGGCCGGCCTCCGCCAATACCTCGGCCCGCGACCCGTGATCGTAAAACCGCTGCGGCAATCCGATGTCGCGGCACGGGACGTCGATCTCTGCGCGCCGCAGTGCGGCCGACACCGCCGAGCCGACACCGCCGTTCACACCGTTGTCCTCCAGTGTGGCGACCAACTTGTGAGCCACCGCCAACTCGCAGACGGTGTCGGGCACCGGCAGAACCCACCGTGGGTCGATCACCGTCACTCCGATGCCCTGCTTACGCAGCCGTTTGGCCACCGCCAGCGCCATCGAGGCGAATACCCCGACCGCCACCAGCAGCACATCGTGGGTCAGACCGCTGGCGGGCACCGCCAGCACGTCCACACCGGACCTCCGCTCCAATGCCGGAATATCTTCTCCCACATCACCTTTGGGGAAACGAATCGCCGTCGGGCCGTCGTCGACGTCAAGCGCCTCACCGAGTTCTTCGCGCAACCGGGTGGCATCGCGAGGCGCGGCCACCCGCATGCCGGGCACGATGCCCAGCATCGACAGGTCCCACATACCGTTGTGGCTGGCGCCGTCCGGGCCGGTGATCCCGGCCCGGTCGAGCACCATGGTGACCGGCAGCTTGTGCAGCGCGACGTCCATCATGATCTGGTCGAACGCGCGGTTGAGGAACGTCGAATAGATCGCCACCACCGGGTGCAGCCCGCCCATTGCCAACCCGGCCGCTGAGGTCAGTGCATGCTGCTCGGCGATGCCCACGTCGAACAACCGGTCCGGGAACCGCTGCCCGAACGCCGTAAGCCCGGTCGGGCCGGGCATGGCCGCGGTGATCGCCACGATGTCGCGGCGCTTGGCGGCATAGGCGATGAGCGCGTCGGAGAAGGTAGCGGTCCAGCCCGGCCCCGTCACGTCGGCGGCCAGCCCGGTCGCCGGGTCGATCACCCCGCAGGTATGCATCTGCTCGGCCTGGTCACCCTCGGCCGGGGCGTAGCCCATGCCCTTGCGGGTCACCACGTGAACGATCACCGGCGCACCGAAGCCGCGGGCCCGCCGCAGCGCGGACTCCACGGCGTGCTCGTCGTGACCGTCAACGGGCCCGACGTACTTCAGGCCCAAATCGGTGAACAGCAGTTGCGGCGCCAACGCATCTTTGATGCCGGCTTTGACGCTGTGTATGAGGTGATAACACAGCTCACCGACGACCGGAATGCCGCGCATCGCGCGGCGACCCTGGTCCAGCGCTCGCTCATAGCCCGGCTGCAGTCGCAGTGCGGCCAGGTGGTCGGCCAGTCCGCCAAACGTCGGCGCATAGCTGCGGCCGTTGTCGTTGACGACGATCACCACCGGCCGGCGGGCCGCGGCGATGTTGTTGAGGGCCTCCCAGCTCATCCCGCCGGTCAGCGCCCCGTCACCGACCACCGCCACCACATGCCGGTTGCGGTGCCCGGTCAACTCGAACGCCTTGGCCAGGCCGTCGGCGTAGGACAACGCCGCGCTGGCGTGGCTGGATTCCACCCAGTCGTGTTCGCTCTCGGTGCGGCTGGGGTACCCCGACAAGCCGTCCTTTTTGCGCAAGGTGTCGAAACCCTGGCGGCGTCCGGTCAGCATTTTGTGGACGTACGCCTGATGGCCCGTGTCGAAGATGATCGGATCGTGCGGCGAGTCGAAGACCCGGTGTAGCGCCAGCGTCAGCTCGACGACGCCGAGGTTGGGCCCTAGGTGTCCCCCGGTCGCGGCCACCTTGTGGATCAAAAACTCGCGAATCTCGTGGGCCAGCTCATGGAGCTGGGTCTGGGAAAGATGCTGCAGATCGGCGGGCCCGCGGATCTGTTCAAGCATCCCGCCAGTGTACGCAGGCGGGCCGGTCACCTCCCAAAGGCGGGACCAACCGCGATCCGCACCGTGGATCCCTGCTATACGCCGGCCAGACCCTCGAAAGGCGAACCGGCCGCCGTCTTGATAGCGTTGGTGCCCGGTGAGCCGGGAAGTCTGGTCGGCGTCGTTGTCCGCTCAACCCGGGAGTTCATCATGGGCGTCGCCGTCTCCAGTTGCAGTGCCCGCGATTTGCGAGCACACCGCCGCTTCGGCAAGCGCTGGGGCATCGGAGGGTGCGTCCGCGCCCGCAGCGATCACAGAATCGCCGCGCATCGGAAGTATCGTTGCGGTGTGCGTGCAGAGGACATCGACGAGAAGTTTCCGGTCGTGCACATCGACTCCGATGCGCTCGACGCCGTCCGCCTTCTCGCCGAGCACCGCCTGACCGGAATCGTGGTTGTGACGGGGACCCCCGCCAAGCCGTACGCCGTGCTGCCGGCCTCCCAGGTTGTCCGGTTCATCGTGCCCGGCTATGTGCAGGACGACCCCGGGCTGGCCGCTGTGCTGAACGAGTCGATGGCCGACCACGCCGTCGAGAAGCTGCGCGGCAAGACGATCCGTGACGTGCTGCCCCAGCAACGACAGATCGTGCCCGTGGCCAACGCCGACGACACGATCATTGAGGTGGCCGAGACCATGGCCCGCCTGAGATGTCCGCTGGTCGCGGTGGTCAAAGACGGCAAGTTGCACGGGGTGATCACCGCTTCGCGCCTGCTGGCGGCCGCGCTGAAAAATTGATCGGCGGCCCGGTGGATCGGCCCCGATGATGCTCTACGCCGGTGCGGTGTTCGTGGTCGCTTATGCGCTGATCATCAGTGAGCGCTTCAGCAAGACCACGGTCGCGCTGGTGGGTGCGGGGCTGATGGTCCTGTTACCGGTGATCGACGCCCCCGACGTGTTCTACTCCCAAGCGACCGGAATCGACTGGGACGTCATTTTTCTGATGCTGGGCATGATGATCGTCGTCAGCATCCTGCGCCAGACCGGCGTTTTCGAATACGCCGCGATCTGGGCCGCCAAACGCGCCAACGGCTCCCCGCTGCGCATCATGGTCCTGCTGATGGTGGTGATGGCGCTCGCGTCGGCGGTGCTGCCCAACGTCGTTTCGGTGCTGTTGATCGCACCGGTCACGCTGCTGGTCTGCGATCGGCTGGCGATCAGCCCGGTACCGCTGTTGATCGCCGAGGTGTTCGCCTCCAACATCGGCGGCACGGCGACACTGGTCGGCGACCCGCCGAACATCATCATCGGCGCCCATACCGGCCTGTCATTCAACGCCTTTCTGGTGCACATGGCGCCGATCGTGGTCATCGTGATGCTGGTCTTCATCGCCGTGTCACCGCTGTTGTTCCGCGGTTTTCCCGCGGTCGATGCCGAGCGAATCGCCGACGTCATGTCGCTGCAGGAGGACGAGGCGCTTCGCGATCGCGGGCTGCTCGTCAAGTGCGGGGTGGTGTTGGCGACGATGCTCACCGGGTTCGTCGTCTCCCCGGCAATCCATCTTCAGCCGTCCCTGGTGGCACTCTTGGGCGCCGGCGCCCTCATCCTGGTCTCCCGCCTGGATCGGTCGGACTACCTGCACAGCGTGGAATGGGACACCTTGCTGTTCCTCGTCGGCCTGTTCATCATGGTCGGCGCCCTGCTGAAGACCGGCATCATCACCAAGCTGGCCCAATTGGCGGCCCACGCCACCGGTGGCAACGCCCTGCTGACGACGATGCTGGTGCTGGGGGTGTCGACGCTGGTGTCCGGTTTCATTGACAACGTGCCGTACGTAGCCACGATGACACCGATCGTCGGCCACCTGGCAGAGACCATGCCCAGTCACCCGCACCAGAACGTGCTGTGGTGGTCGCTGGCGCTCGGCGGCGATTTGGGCGGCAACCTGACCGCCGTCGGGGCCACCGCCAATATCGTGATGCTCGGCATCGCCACGCGCGCCGGCAATCCCATCTCGTTTTGGGAATTCACCCGCAAGGGCGTGGTGGTCACGGCGATCTCCGTGGCGCTTTGCGCGGCCTACTTGTGGCTGCGCTACTTCGTGGCCGGTTAGCGTCGTGAGCCGCTAGCGGGTGAGCAGTGCGACGCATTCCACGTAATGGGTCAGCGGAAACGCATCGAACACCCGCAACTTGTCCACGACGTAGCCGTGAGCACGGTAGAGACCGATATCGCGGGCGAAGGACGCCGCCTCGCAGCCCAGGTGGACCACTCGTGGAACCCCCGCGGCGGCCAGCAAGTCGATCACCTCGCGCCCGGCCCCGGACCGCGGAGGATCCAGCACCGCCACGTCGGCGCCGAACGTCTGCCCCTCGAGCACACGCCGCACCGAGTCGGTGATGACCTGTACCTGAGGCAGGTCGGCCAGGGCGGCCGCGGCCGCGCGCGATGCCGCTCGAGAGGTATCCACGCTGAGCACCCGCCCCGACGGGCCCACGGCAGCACCCAGAACCGCGGCGAAAACACCCGCGCCACCGTAAAGATCCCAGGCGGTCGCGCCCGCATCGGGTTGCGCCCACTCGCTCACCAGGGCGCTGTAAACGCGCGCCGCATCACGGTGCGGCTGCCAGAACGCCGACACCGGTACCTGCCAGCTACGCCGGCCAACCCGCTGCGCAGCGTGATAACTGCCCTCCACCACCGTGGTCGACGTCCGTCTGCCCCGCCGCAGCGTCCAGGCCACGTGCCGCTGACCGTCGTCGTCGACGGCCACATGCAGGTGGGCGGTGGGGGGGCAGCGGATTCCCTCCAACCCTTCGGTCATACCGGGGGACAGCTGCGCGCAGCGCAGCTCGGTGACGAGTTCGTCGCTGTGGTAACGGTGAAAGCCCGCACGACCGTCCGGCCCCACGTCCAACCGGACCCGGGTGCGCCAGCCGGTGGGTCCTGTCACCGAGAGGGGCTCGACCTCGCCGTGCCACCGGTGACCGCCCAACCGCGCCAGCTGATTAGCGACCACCTCGGCCTTGAGCGCACGGGCTGCCCCCGGGTCGGCGAAGGCCAGGTCGCAGCACCCGGAACCACCCGAACCGGAGATCGGGCACAGCGGCTCGATTCGGTGCGGCGACGGCTCGATCACCTCGATAACTTCGGCGTGCCAGTAGGAATGGTGCCCCGAGGTAACCCGTATCCGCACCCGCTCGCCGGGCAACGCATACCGAACGAACACCACCCGCCCGTCGTGGCGCGCCACGCAGCTGCCACCATTCGCCGGGACCCCGGTAACCACAGTCAGCTCTGCTAACGGGATATCGGTGGAGTTCGCGGTCAATCGAGGATCCCCCGACGCACATCGTCCGCAGCCCACCGTTGCACCATCTTGAGGTGCTGCGATGAACCCAGCTGCCGGGCAACCGAAGTCATCGTCACTGCGGACATGAACAACAGCCTTCCCCTCAACGGGCGGGGCACTGTGCGGATGCCCCATCCGCGCCCACCCGGTGCACCGGCATGCTCCGGGTACGCCGTCACTCGGTGCGCGGTACTCGCTGGGCGGCCCCGCGTCATTGTGCTGGCAAGCGGCCGGCCCGCGCAATTCCTGGCTGGCGGTTCGGGGTGCCCGCGGGGCCAGGCGCCGCAAGGCGACCCGCTGGGGGCTAAGCGGGTGTGGGTCGACCCTTCGCTATCCCACAGCATCCCACAGCCCCGGGGACACCGTCGCTCTCCAACGGCCCCGGAACAAGCTTAGACGTGAGAGCCAGGGGCGAGCTCACACGGGACTGGCGGTAGCGTTCCCTGGGCAGGAACGTTTCCGACGATTATCGGCCGGCCAACGGGGTCGCCGAGGCGGTCTGCGAGCGGGAGACCTTCGGTGCGGGTAGTGGTCATGGGTTGCGGCAGGGTAGGGGCGTCGGTGGCCGACGGTTTGTCGCGGATCGGCCACGAGGTAGCGGTGATCGACCGCGACAGCACCGCCTTTACCCGGCTGAGTCCGGAATTCGCCGGCGAACGTGTGCTGGGAATGGGGTTCGACCGAGACGTACTGCTGCGAGCCGGCATCGAGCGGGCCGATGCCTTCGCCGCGGTGTCCTCCGGGGACAACTCGAACATCATCTCGGCGCGGCTGGCCCGGGACACGTTCGGTGTCACCCGCGTTGTGGCGCGGATCTTTGACGCCAAACGCGCCGCGGTCTACGAACGGCTCGGCATCCCGACGGTCGCAACCGTGCCCTGGACCACCGATCGTTTGCTTCACGCGTTAACCGGCGAGACCGAGACCGCCAGGTGGCGCGACCCGACGGGCACCGTCGCGCTCGTCGAGCTCGCCTTGCACGAAGACTGGATTGGGCATCGGGTCACCGACCTGGAGGTAGCCACCGGCGCCCGCGCCGCGTTTGTGATCCGCTTCGGTACCGGCCTGTTGCCCGAACCGAAGACCATCATTCAGGCCGGCGATCGGGTCTATGTCGCCGCGATTTCCGGTCGGGTCGCTGAGGCGGCTGCCATCGCGGCTTTGCCGCCGAGTGAGGAACTCGAGTCGTGAAGCGGGTGTTCAAGCCCACCGGGGTTGAGGAGTGGCGCAGATGAAAGTCCTCATCGCCGGGGCGGGCGCGGTCGGGCGCTCCATCACCCGTGAACTCACCGACGGCGGCCACACCGTGACCCTGATCGAGCGCAACCCCGAACACGTCGACGTCGACGCGATTCCGCAGGCGCATTGGCGGCTCGGCGACGCCTGCGAACTGAGCGTGCTGGAGTCGGTGCACCTCGAAGATTTCGACGTTGTGGTGGCCGCCACCGGTGATGACAAGGCCAACGTGGTGCTCAGCTTGCTGGCCAAGACCGAGTTCGCGGTGCCCCGGGTGGTGGCGCGGGTCAACGATCCCCGCAACGAATGGCTTTTCACCGACGCCTGGGGCGTCGACGTCGCGGTGTCCACCCCGCGCATCTTGGCCTCCCTGGTCGAAGAGGCGGTCTCCGTCGGAGATCTGGTGCGGCTGATGGAGTTCCGCAAGGGCCAGGCGAACCTGGTCGAGATCACGCTGCCCGACGACACCCCGTGGCGCGGCAAACCGCTTCAGCGGCTGCAGCTGCCGCGGGATACGGCGCTGGTGACAATACTGCGCGGGCCCCGGGTTATCGTGCCGCAGCCCGACGAACCGTTGGAAGGCGGTGACGAGTTAATCTTCGTCGCCGTCGCCGAGGCGGAAGCGGAGTTGCACCGACTGCTGCTGCCGAAAGCCTAACATCGCCAGCAAAGTCAACACCGAATCGGCCGTAGCGAACCCCGGCGGGCCCGCTGATGGCGGGTCCGCAGGCTATTCGCCGCCGGGATCGGTTACGGTCGCCGCGGCGTTCCCGTTGGCCGCGATCGCGCGCCGTGCCGCTTTGATGGCCGCATAGCTCGCCAGGGCGGCTGCCGCCGTCAACGGCAAGCCCATCGCAATGCGTGTCGCCGCCAGCCAACCGGTCCGGTCGGCGTCGTACAGGAGCCGCTGGACCACGAACCGCGCCGCGAATACCAGCACCCAGGCAAGCGTGGCGATATCGAAGGCGTAGACCGCGCGACGCACGCCGCGCCAGCTGCCGTCGTGCCCGCCGGCCCAGTTCCACAGACAACCCACCAGAGGCCGGCGAATCAAGACCGAAAGCATGAAGACCACGGCCCACAGCAGCGACGCCCAGATGCCCAGCAAAAAGTAACCCTTGGACTCCCCCACGGCGTAGGCGATCGCCGCACAGACACCGACCCCGACGAATCCGGACACCGCCGGATGCGCGGACTCCCGCCGGATCAGCCGCCACAGCAGGATCAACGCCGCGGCACCGAGGGCGGCACCGATCGCCGCGCGCAACCCGAAGACACTGGAGGCCGGCACAAACACCAGCACCGGCAGCGACGAGTAAATCAACCCACTGACCCCACCCAGCCGGGCCAGCACGTGCTCGGCGTCGACGCGGTTAGCCCTCATGCGCGGTCGGGCCGACCGTTCGTCCGGCTCGCGAACTCCCCACTGCCGGTCATCGCTGAATTTCGTAGTGCGGGTTGAACAGCGCCTTGGTGCCGTTCTCGAGCATGCCCAGTCGGCCTCGCACCCGCACGGTGCGGCCGGATTCAATGCCGGGGATGCGGTGTTGCCCCAACCACACCAAGGCCACGGTATCGGTGCCGTCGAACAATTCGGCGCGCACTCCCCCGTCCAGATTGGCGCCGGCCTCCACGCTGCGCAACGTGCCCACCATGGTGACCTCCTGGCCACGCTTGCAGTCGATTGCGCGCTGCACGCCGATATCAAGACCCGCGTCGGATAACTGCGCGCCGTCGCGTTGCCCCGGGCGATCGGTCAGCCGACGGGTCAGCCGGCGCAAATAACCTTCGGCCGCCATGGCCTCTCCTGACAGTCCTGACAGTTCAAAGCTTCGTGACGAAAACTGCCGTGACGAAAACTGTTCCGTTACGACAGCTCATCTCGTTGCGGTCGCTCCCTGATGCCAACGGACACCCTAACGCGTCGGTTCCCCGGGATCCCGCAGCGACAGGGTGTGGACCAGCCGTTGGCGGCGGGCACTATCAAGAGGTGGCTGTCGAATTGTCCGGTGTTCGGGCCGTGTTGCTGGCCGGAACCGGCTCCGACGACGACTACATCCGTCGGGCGTTTGCCGGCCCGTTGCACGGTGTCGGCGCGCTGCTGCTGGCGCCGCGGCCACAGCCAGGACATTTGATCGCCGGCTACCTGGCAGCCCTGGACAACGCCGCTCGTTGGGGCCGGATTGCCGTCGGCGGCGTTTCGATCGGGGCCGCGGTCGCGGCCGCGTGGGCGCTGGCCAATCCGCATCGCGCAGTCGCCGTGCTGGCGGCGCTGCCGGCTTGGACCGGAGACCCCGCAACAGCCCCCGCCGCCCAAGCCGCCCGGCAGGCGGCACGCCAGCTGCGCCACGAGGGCCTCGCGGCGGCGACCATGCGGCTGCGCGCATCCAGCCCACCCTGGTTGGCCGAGGAGCTCAGCCGATCCTGGCGGCGTCAGTGGCCACAGCTGCCCGATGCCATGGAGGAAGCGGCTGTCTACGCAGCGCCCGGCCGCGCGGAGTTGCAGCGCCTGGCCGTGCCGCTGGGGATCGCCGCGGCGGTGGACGATCCGATTCATCCGCTGGAGGTGGGCGTGGAATGGGCGGCCGTGGCGCCGCACGCGGCCCTGCGGACCGTCACGCTCGATCAGATCGGCGCCGATCCGGCGGCGCTCGGTGCTGCGTGTCTGGACGCGCTCACCGAGGTCGACTAGCCACCGGTTGTGCTGCTGCGCAGCTGCTGCATCGCCGAGCCCGCCGCGCTGCGCCGCCCGGCCGGCGACCGACCACCCGGTTGGTGTTCCGCGGCCTGCTGGGCGGCCGCAGCCTCGCGCAGCTGCGCCGCCATCGGCTCCGGCAGCTGCACCGGCAACGGCGTGCGCACCGGTAGCGGCGTACTACCACGTCGAACAACAGTGTCGGCCAACGCTTCTCGAGCCTCAGCTGTCAATGCGTCGATGGTCTCGTGCCCGCCGTTGACGACGCAACGGATCATCCAGCGATAACCGTCAACCCCAATGAACCGCACCACACCGGCGGCGATGCCAACCACCTCTCGCCCCCACGGCCCGTCCTGGATGGTGACATTGACCGAGTCCTTGCGCAGTGCGTCGGCAAGTTCGCCAGCCACTTCCCGCCACAGACCGCCGCTCTTCGGCGCCGCGTAGGCGGCGATCGTGAAGCGACCGTTGGGCGTCACGATCCACACCGCGCTGGGCACACCGGTCTCGGTCAGCTCGACCTGCAGCTGACTCCCCGCCGGCACCGGGATCAGAACCGAGCCCAGATCGAGGCGAGCCTGCTCGGCGGCCCCGGGATCGTCAAAGTCGTCGATGTCGAACGGGCCTTCCGGTTCCTCGGCGACGGGCTCAGGCGCGGGAGCCGCTTCCGGTTCCGGCTGCGTAGCGGGCGAGCCAACGGATTCCCGCTCCCGGTTGTCTTTGCGCTTGCGTCTCCCGAATACCATCACAGACTCGCATGTCCGCCCGAGGAGCCGTGACCGCCATCACCGCGGGAGGTGCCGGCCAGCCCGGCCTCGTCAAACGAGGAGACCTCGACCAACTCGACCAGCTCCACCGGCTGCACCAGCAATTGAGCGATGCGATCACCGCGATGCACGACGATCGGAGTGACCGGATCGAGATTAATCAGCGTGACCTTTATCTCACCGCGATACCCGGCGTCGATGGTGCCCGGGCTATTGACGATCGAAAGCCCCACCCGCGCGGCCAATCCCGATCGGGGGTGGACCAGACCCACCATGCCGAACGGGATGGCGACCGCGATACCCGTTGAGACCAGGGCACGTCGCCCGGGAGCGAGTTCGACATCTTCGGCGCTGTAGAGATCAACCCCGGCGTCGCCCTCGTGAGCTCTTTTGGGCAGCGGAAGCCCGGGATCCAAGCGGATAACCGCCAGACTGGTCGACACGGGCCCTGAGATTACCCTTAATCGGATGTCGGGTACGCGCGTCGCGCCCCAAAGCGTGCGATATCGCGAGCGGCTTCGGGTGCCGTGGTGGTGGTGGCCACCGGCCTTCGGGCTGGCGGCGCTCATCGCGCTGGAAGTCAACCGGGGCGTTCCCGGCCTTCCTGCCTGGTTGCCGTTCGCGGTGCTGTTCGCTGCCGCCGCTGCGGCGTTGATATGGCTGGGTCGCGTTGAGATCCGGGTCGTCGCCAGTGACACCGGGGTCCAACTATGGGCCGGAGAGGCGCACCTGCCGGTCACCGCGATCGTCCGATCTGCCGAGGTGCCACGCTCGGCCAAGTCCGCGGCGCTCGGCCGCCAACTCGACCCCGCCGCATACGTGCTGCATCGCGCGTGGGTGGGACCAATGGTGCTGGCCGTCCTGGACGACCCGGAGGACCCGACGCCCTATTGGCTGGTGAGCAGCCGTCACCCGGATAAGCTGCTGTCGGCATTACGAAGTTGACCCCCCCAGCGAGGACGACGGGTCGAACGATCCGGGGAGAAACCTTCTGGGGGAAAACCGAGCACCCCGTCAAGCCGCGCAGTCGGTGCAGATCATCACGCCGTTCTGGGCACTGGCCAGCCGGCTGCGGTGCTGCACCAAGAAGCACCGGGAACAGGTGAACTCGTCAGCCTGCTTCGGGATGACGCGAACCGTGAGCTCTTCGCCGGACAAGTCGGCACCGGGCAGTTCGAAGGACTCGGCGGAATCGGATTCATCGACGTCCACCACGGCCGAGGCCGCCTCGTTTCGCCGGGCCTTGAGCTCCTCCAGCGAATCCTCGGAGACGTCATCGGTGTCAATACGCCGTGGGGCGTCATAGTCGGTAGGCATCGGCCTCTCCCCTGGAAATCCCCTCGTTACCTTGCAAGCAACGCTTTGTACCAGCGTCGAACGCATCTACCAAACGATTCGTGCCCGCTTGCACCTCGATTCACATGTGATTTACATCACATCACGTATGTGACCATCGTGGGCCGATTTGAGCGCAGCATTTAGAGTTTCCTTCATGGTCACCCAAATCACCGAGGGCACCGCCTTCGACAAGCACGGTCGGCCATTTCGACGGCGTAACGCCCGCCCGGCTCTTGTGGCTCTGGTCGTGCTGGCGGCGATGACCGCGGTGGTGTGGGCGATCGCGCTGACCCGCCCCGATGACGTCCACGAGGCGGTGGCCTGCAACCCGCCCCCGCAACCCGCCGATCCGGCGGCACCGAAACTGGGTGAACAGGTGTCGCGTGCAACGATGATGGACGTCACACCGGCCAAACTCGCACAAACCAAGGTCCGGGTTCTCAACGCCAGTGGTCGCGGCGGTCAGGCCGCCGACACCGCCGACGCCCTGCGGGAACTGGGCTTCGCCCAGCCCACCGCCGCCAACGACCCGATCTATGCCAACACCCGGTTGAATTGTCAGGGCCAGATCCGGTTCGGCGAGGCCGGTCAAGCCGCCGCCGCCGCCGTGTGGCTGGTGGCGCCGTGCACCGAGTTGTACCGCGACGGCCGCACCGATGACTCCGTCGATCTGGCGCTGGGCACCGAGTTCACCTCGCTGGCGCACAGCGATGACATCGACACGGTATTGGCCAGCCTGCGCCCCGGCGCCACCGAGCCCTCCGACCCCGCCCTGCTGTCGAAAATCCACTCCAGCAGCTGCTGATCGCGGACGCGATTGCCCGGCCCGGCTGCCGCCGGCGGTCCCGCCTCGTCGAGCGGCTCAGTCGTCCCGGATCGGTTCCAGCCCGTGGAATCGCTCCAGGGCGCCCAGCAGATCGTCGGCAATTCCCGGCGCGGCGGCCACCACCAACTCCGCAGCGCCCGGCGGCCCTCCCGGGAGCGGCAGTACCACACGCGCTCCCGCCTCGGCGGCGATCAGCGCACCGGCGGCACAATCCCAGACCTGCAGCCCGTGCTCGTAGTAGGCATCCAGGCTCCCGGCCGCCACCATGCACAGATCCAGCGCCGCCGAACCGATGCGACGCACATCGCGGACCACCGGCAGGATCTTGGCCAACAGCGCCGCCTGAGCGGCGCGACGACCCCGCGAGTACCCGAATCCGGTGCCCACTAATGCCATCGACAGATCATCGATCGCGGTGCACTGCAACGCGCGGGTTCCGTGCTCGTCGGTGAGGTGCGCGCCGAGCCCGGCGCCGGCCGAATACAGCCGCTCGGCGACAACGTCGGCGACCGCGCCGGCCACCGACACGCCGTCAACCTGAGCCGCGACCGACACCGCGTAGGCCGGGATGCCGTACACGAAGTTCACCGTGCCGTCGATCGGGTCAAGCACCCACGTGACAGCCTCGGCTTCGGTGTCCGACGAATCCCCGGGCCCGCCGCCCTCCTCACCGAGGATCGGGTCACCGGACCGCAGTTGCGCCAACCGGCTGCGCAGTAGCTGCTCGGTTTCGGTGTCCACCACGGTCACCGGGTCGGTCGGAGTGCTTTTGCTCCGTACCGCGCTGTTTTTGCTGTTTTTGGCAGCGCGGGTGTCGGGGCCGAACACCTCGGCACGGCGACGGCGCACGAACGCAGCGGCCTCCGCGGCTAGCGTTTCGGCCACCCGCCGCAGGTGTGCCGGCTCATTGTCGAGCTTTGTCACCAAGTTATCGCCTCACCATCACCAGACCAGGTATTCTCGCGCGCATCCGGCGACACCCTAGCCAACTCGGCGGCCGTCGGGAATGACCGCTGAAAAGCGGACCCTTGGCCGATCGGGTGCGCCACCACTCTCGGCGTCACGAGCGGTGTGCTGCGACACCCTGGAGATTGGCGTCGCACGGCACGCGAACCCACAATCACATGTGAACGAGACATGTGAACGAGGTTTTCCCCGCCCGTGCGGCTAGGGTGTGGGCAATACGCACGGCTCGTCGAGGAGTTTTGATGGTCGGCTGCGACGCCACAACCGCCATTTCCGCCGGCACGTCCGGGACCGAAGTGTCCGGTGCCGGGACGCGGCTTCGGGGGCTCGGTGTCGACGTCGGCGGCAGCGGCATCAAAGGCGGGATCGTCGACCTGGCCACGGGACGGCTGCTCGGCGACCGTTTCAAGCTGCCGACGCCGCAACCGGCCACCCCGGCCGCGGTCGCCAAGACCGTGGCCAAGATCGTCAAGGAATTCGGATGGACGGGCCCGCTCGGGGTGACCTATCCCGGCGTCGTCATCGGTGGTGTCGCGCGGACCGCGGCTAACGTGGACAAATCTTGGATCGGCACGAACGCCCGCGAGGTCATCAGCGTAGAACTCGGTGGCCAGGAGGTCACCGTTCTCAATGATGCCGACGCGGCCGGGCTGGCCGAAGCACGCTACGGAGCGGGCAAAGATAACTCCGGCGTGGTGGTATTGCTGACGTTCGGGACGGGAATCGGATCCGCCATCATCCACAATGGGAAGCTGCTGCCCAATACCGAGTTCGGCCATCTGGAGGTGGGCGGCAAAGAGGCGGAGCAGCGGGCGGCGTCATCGGTGAGGGACCGCCACGGCTGGAGCTACAAAAGGTGGGCGAAAGAGGTCACCAAGGTCTTGGTCGCCATCGAGAACGCGATCTGGCCCGATCTGTTCATTGCCGGCGGCGGCATCAGCCGCAAGGCCGACAACTGGGTGACGCTACTCGAGAATCGCACCCCGGTGGTGCCCGCCGCCTTGCTGAACACCGCGGGGATCGTCGGTGCGGCCATGGCGGCAACCACCGATGTCACACACTGAATTCTGCCCGCTCCACCCGTGCGTTCTCCTGTGACCGTTACAATAGTCGGCGGCGGCCGCCTAACCGATAGCGGCGATTATCGCGCCGACATTCGACATAGCAGACATTTTCGGTTAAGCACGCCCAGAGGCACCGAAAGTGAGTCCGACCGAAGGGGTGTATGTGGCAGCGACCAAAGCAAGCTCGGCGACAGACGAGCCGGTGAAACGGACCGCCACCAAATCCCCAGCCCGAACCGGAGCGAAGCGGTCTGCCGCCAAGTCTGCTAGCGGCTCCGCCCCCGCCAAGGGGGCCGGCAAGACAGCCAGCCGGACCAAGACTCCCCCGCGGGCCACCAAGACCGGCGCACGGGCCACCAAGACCGGCGCCCGGGTCGCCACGCCCGGCTCCGCCGCCGACGGCGCCGACACCCCGAAAAAGAGCCGTGCCACCGCCAAGGATGCTGCCGCCAAGTCAGCGTCTGCGCGCAGCCACGCCCAGAAGGCCAAGGCGCCGAAGACCGCCATCAAAAATGGCGGAACCAACACCGCTGACACCGAGTTCGACGTCGCCGTCGAGGACCTTGATGTCGAGCCGGACCTGGACGCGGAACCCGGCGTCGACCTCGACGCCGAAGACATCGACCTCGACGCCGGCGACCTCGACCTCGAGGACCTCGAGGACGTAACGGCGGACAGCGCCGATGTCGATCTCGATCCGGACGACCTGGAACCGCCGGAGGATCCTGTCGCGGTTGCCGCCATCGGCGAAGACAGCGTCGATGATGACGAGGAACTCGTCGAGCCCACCGAGATGGACAAGGCCTCCGGTGATTTCGTCTGGGACGAGGACGAATCCGAAGCGTTGCGTCAGGCGCGCAAGGATGCCGAACTCACCGCATCGGCGGACTCGGTTCGCGCCTATCTCAAGCAGATCGGCAAGGTGGCGCTGCTCAACGCGGAGGAAGAGGTCGAGCTGGCCAAGCGGATCGAAGCCGGGTTATACGCCAGTCAGCTGATGGCCGAGATGGCCGAACGCGGGGAGAAACTTCCCGCCGCCCAACGCCGTGACATGATGTGGGTCTGCCGCGACGGCGATCGCGCGAAAAACCATCTGCTGGAAGCCAATCTGCGGCTGGTCGTGTCGCTGGCCAAGCGCTACACCGGCCGCGGGATGGCGTTTTTGGACCTGATCCAGGAAGGCAACCTCGGGCTTATCCGCGCGGTAGAAAAATTCGACTACACCAAGGGCTACAAGTTCTCCACCTACGCGACGTGGTGGATCCGCCAGGCCATCACCCGTGCCATGGCCGACCAGGCCCGCACCATCCGCATACCGGTGCACATGGTCGAGGTGATCAACAAGCTGGGCCGCATCCAGCGTGAACTGCTCCAGGACCTGGGCCGCGAGCCCACGCCGGAGGAGCTGGCCAAAGAAATGGACATCACCCCGGAGAAGGTGCTGGAGATCCAGCAGTATGCCCGGGAACCGATCTCGTTAGACCAGACCATCGGTGACGAGGGTGACAGCCAGCTCGGCGACTTCATTGAAGACAGCGAAGCGGTGGTGGCCGTCGACGCGGTGTCCTTCACATTGCTGCAGGACCAGCTGCAGTCGGTCCTAGACACGTTGTCCGAGCGCGAGGCCGGCGTGGTGCGGCTGCGCTTCGGCCTCACCGATGGCCAGCCCCGCACCCTTGACGAGATCGGCCAGGTCTACGGCGTCACCCGGGAACGCATCCGCCAGATCGAGTCGAAAACGATGTCGAAGTTGCGTCACCCCAGCCGTTCTCAAGTCCTGCGCGACTATCTGGACTGAGCGAGCGTCGACGATCTATGCCGCTGGGCGATTTGGCCGCGGTGACCTCGTTTCTCAGACCCGAGATGCTCTGCGCCGAGGTCCGGCCCGCGGCCACGATGGTCGAGGTCTCCGCGTTTATCGCCCCCCAGCTGTTGGTCGAGATCGAAGCCGACGCCTACCTAACGCCCTCAGGGCGACCCTCAGGCCCGGTGACCTGAGGACAGGAGCATCCCCGCCGCGGCGGTTCGGCTCCGATGACGTGCACCAGCACCGCGGGAGCGGGGTTCACCCACCGGTCCGCCTGAACCGTGGGTGGCGGACCCGGGGGTGGCGAACCCGGGGGGTGCGGACCCGGGAAACGACACACGGGGAATTCGCGGGAATACACCCGAACGCCGCGGCGTCTGAGAGACTGAAGATATGGCAGCAAGGGAGAAGCCATGAACACCACATTGACCAGCCCGGAGTTAACCAGGGCTGATCGCTGCGACCGGTGTGGAGCCGCCGCTCGCGTCCGCGCCACCTTACCCTCGGGAGCGGAGCTTCTCTTCTGCCAGCACCACGCCAACCAGCATGAGGCGAAACTGATCGAACTGGCCGCGGTGTTGGAGGTCAACGGCTCACCAGAACCGTAATCCCGGCCCCCGCCGGGGCCCAGCAGGCCGGAGTGCCTTCAGTCCTTCTTGAGCCGGTCGTAGATCCGCTTGCACTCCGGGCAGACCGGGGAGCCTGGCTTGGCCGCTCGGGTCACCGGAAACACCTCGCCGCACAGGGCGACCACATGGGTCCCCATGACCGCGCTTTCCGCGATTTTGTCTTTTTTGACGTAGTGAAAGTACCTCGGGGTGTCACTGCCGGTCCCGTCGTCGACGCGTTCGTCGATATCGGCACGTTCGATCGTCTGGGTCTGCATGTCTGACATTCTGCCCCGAAACCGGTTCCCAAATCGAGCCCGCCGGAGTCGACAGAATGTGGGACAGTAGAGAGATGAAGCGCGGCCCGAAGCCGGGTTTCGACGACGATGGTCACCCGGTGCTGATCACGGCCGCCGCACCCTCTTACGAGGAGCAGCGTCGCGAGCGGGTGCGCAAATACACGACCCTGATGGCGTTCCGGGTACCCGCTTTTGTGCTGGCCGCACTCGCCTACGGTGCATGGCACAACGGGTTGATCTCGCTTGCGATCGTGGCAGTTTCGATCCCGCTGCCGTGGATGGCGGTACTGATCGCCAATGACCGGCCGCCGCGCCGTGCCGATGAGCCTCGACGGTTCGATAACAGTCGTCGGCGCACCCCGCTGTTCCCGACCGCACAGCGGCAGGCGCTTGAGCCCCGCCGTGAGTCGGCGGCACAACCGGACCCGCCAGCGACCGGCGGTTCCAAATAGCCGCCGCTGATCGCATCTTCTCAGGACATTCTCAGGTCGTCGGCACATTTGCGCAGGTCAAAGGGTGTAAGACCGGGGACCGGCGGGAACTCCGGACCGGGGTTGCGCGTTGGACAACATGACAGTTCAAGCCGATCAGGAGGCCGCAATGGCAGATGCCACCACAAGCCGGGTTGACAGCGACCTGGATGCTCAAAGCCCCGCAGCGGACCTGGTGCGCGTGTATCTGAACGGCATCGGTAAAACGGCGTTGCTCAACGCCGCCGATGAGGTTGAATTGGCCAAGCGCATCGAGGCGGGCCTTTACGCCGAGCACCTGCTGGAAACCCGCAAGCGCCTCGGCGAGAACCGCAAACGCGAACTGGCGGCCGTGGTCCGCGATGGCGAGGCAGCGCGCCGTCACCTACTGGAAGCGAATCTGCGGCTAGTGGTCTCACTGGCCAAGCGCTACACCGGTCGCGGAATGCCGCTGCTGGATCTCATCCAAGAGGGCAACCTGGGGCTGATCCGCGCAATGGAAAAGTTTGATTACACAAAGGGATTCAAATTCTCGACGTATGCCACGTGGTGGATCCGGCAGGCCATCACCCGCGGCATGGCCGATCAGAGTCGCACCATCCGGCTGCCGGTCCACCTGGTTGAGCAGGTCAACAAGTTGGCGCGGATCAAAAGGGAGCTGCACCAAAACCTGGGTCGCGAGGCCACCGACGAGGAGCTCGCGGCGGAATCCGGGATTCCGATCGACCGGATCAACGACCTGTTGGAGCACAGTCGCGACCCGGTCAGCCTGGATATGCCGGTCGGCTCCGAGGAGGAGGCTCCCCTGGGTGATTTCATCGAGGACGCCGAAGCGATGTCGGCGGAAAACGCGGTGATCGCCGAACTCCTGCACACCGATATCCGCAGCGTGTTGGCGACCCTTGACGAGCGCGAGCAGCAAGTGGTCCGGCTGCGCTTCGGCCTGGACGACGGGCAGCCCCGGACCCTCGACCAGATCGGTAAGCTTTTCGGCCTCTCCCGTGAGCGGGTCCGCCAAATCGAACGAGAAGTGATGGCCAAGCTGCGCCACGGCGAGCGCGCCGACCGGCTGCGTTCCTACGCCAGTTAACCCGCCAGTTAACCCGCCAGTTAACCGAGCCCGTTAACCGAGCCCGATAGCAGGATGCCCGCCGTGCACGATCGGCGGGCATCCTGCCGTCTTGAGGTGTTTAGGGGGTCATTCACCTAGCCGGACACGTAGACTCAGCAGCGATGGAGGGTGCGCGATGAATGAGCTGGTCGATACCACCGAGATGTATTTGCGGACTATCTACGACCTCGAGGAAGAGGGCGTCATGCCGCTGCGCGCACGGATCGCCGAACGGCTCGACCAAAGCGGGCCGACCGTCAGCCAGACCGTGGCGCGGATGGAGCGGGACGGTTTAGTGCGTGTCGCCGGTGACCGCCACTTGGAGCTCACCGACAAAGGTCGGGCACTGGCCATCGCCGTAATGCGCAAGCATCGGCTCGCCGAACGGCTGCTCGTCGATGTCATCGGCCTGCCATGGGAGGAGGTACATGCGGAGGCCTGCCGGTGGGAGCATGTGATGAGCGAGGATGTCGAGCGCCGTCTGGTGCAGGTCCTCAACAATCCGACCACCTCCCCGTTCGGCAACCCGATTCCGGGCCTGGAAGACCTTGGTGTCGGACCGGAGCGCGGTACCGATGACGCCAACCTGGTGCGGTTGACCGAGCTGCCGGCCGGTCCGCCGGTGGCGGTAGTCGTTCGCCAACTCGCCGAACACGTTCAAGGGGATATCGAGCTGATCACCCGGCTCAAGGACGCCGGCGTCGTCCCCAACGCGCGAGTGACCGTCGAGACCAACCCCGGGGTCGGGGTGACGATCGTGATCCCCGGTCACGAGAATGTCAGCCTGCCGCACGAGATGGCGCACGCGGTCAAGGTCGAAAAGGTTTAGCCCGCCTGCCGAACACCCGTCGCGGCGGGAGCCGCACCCCGAGTCGTTCAGCCAGCCGGTAGCCGGTGACGGCCAGTTCGCGGATGTGCTCGGGTGGCAGGCCGGATTGCAATGCCGTGTCCAACATGCCCGCCATGCGGTGTCTTGGATCGCAGCGCAGCGCAGATTCCAGCGTTATCCCTGCCAACGGTCCATCGCCGCGGGCGTAGGCACTGAACGCGAGTAACACCAACGCCTCGACCCGCCACCGACCGGGCAGGGTGCGAGCCAGTACCGCCCACAACGACTCCGCCTCCCCGGCATTCTCCCCGACCGCCAGGGCAAACAGCGTGTCGCGGACCTGCACGTCGGCCAGCGCGCAGCCCAGTTGCGCCAGCTGCGCGTCAGACAGGGGCTGTCCGTCACCGACACGGGCTGCGGCAGCCATCGTGTCCTGCACATCGCGGCGGCGGCAGCCAAGGGGATCGGCGCGGTGTGCGGCTTCCCGCGACACCGCCACTTCGCCGATCAGCCCGGTCAGCCTGGCTCCCCGTGAGGGATCGGTGATGGCGATGACGGCCTGCAGGTCGGCGCGCCGCTCATAGAGCCGTCGACCCTCCAGAACCGCCGCCATGGCCAGTGGCGATGCCGACGGATCGTCGATCAGGCCGCTCGCACCGCAACCATCAACACAATGCCAGCGTCCGCCGGCGGCCACCCGATCCACCACATGTGCTGCCCACAACACGATGCCGTGTTCGGACAATGCCTCGGTAAGCCCCGCGCAGAGCTCGCGGTATTCCTCGTTGCATATCGGGCAGCGCGCACCATCGGCGTCGACGATCACCGCGATCGCCGCCTCGGGATCGGCCGCGGCCGCGACCTGCGCAAGATGAGTCGCTCGGCCGATCAGCTCTCGGGAAAGATCGATACGCATCACCGGCCCCAGTTCACCGCTGTTCACCGACACCAGGACCAGGGATTTTTCCGGTGTGAAGCCGAGAATGGCCGGCAGGGCGGCGATCAGCGCCCCGGGGCGGTTCAGGCCGAAATCAGCTCGATGCTTCGTCATGCCTGTAACGCTGGCAACCGGTACCGTCAGCCGCTGCGCCGGCGGGCGTCGTGGCCCATCGGCTGTGGATAAAGTCACGACTGTGTGTTTATGGCCCCCTCGGGCGCGTCGGTGTAGCCCGACACCCGACGCCTCGCGGCCAGCGACAACCCGGGCCGGACAATCCGAGGAACTTACTTTAGCGATAACACGTTCGAAATACGTGTCGGGTATATCCCGGTAATCGGGTCGGACGGGTTCGCTAATTTACCGATCGGTTACCCAGCGAGACCCACGCCAAGTGAGTCTCCGAGTGAGACTAGGGACGTGGTGCAACGGCGCGCCATGGAGGAGGCGACAGCTATGGCCCAAGATCAATACCCATGGCAGGACCACCAATCCGGGCAGGCGGGCATGTACGAACTTGAGTTCCCGGCACCGCAAGTGTCGTGCCAGGACGGCCGCGGCCCGGTGTTGGTGCACGCCTTGGAGGGCTTTTCGGACGCCGGCCATGCGATCCGGCTGGCGGCAACCCACCTCAAGGACACCCTGGACACCGAGCGGGTCGCATCGTTCGCGATCGACGAGTTGCTGGACTATCGATCGCGGCGGCCGCCGATGACCTTCAAGTGGGATCACTTCACCCACTACGAGGACCCCGAACTGGCTTTATACGCGCTGCGCGACACCGCGGGAACGCCGTTTTTGCTGCTGGCCGGCATGGAGCCCGATCTGAAGTGGGAGCGTTTCGTCACCGCTGTGCGGCTCCTGGCTGAGCGTCTCGGCGTCCGGCGGACCATCGGTCTGGGGACAATCCCGATGGCGGTGCCGCACACCCGGCCGATGACCCTGACCGCGCACTCCAACAACCGGGATCTGATCGCCGATTTCACGCCGTGGATCGCTGAGGTCCGGGTTCCCAGCAGCGCGTCCAACCTGCTGGAATACCGCATGGCTCAACACGGTCATGAGGTCGTCGGTTTCACCGTGCACGTGCCCCATTACCTGGCGCAGACCGACTATCCGGCAGCCGCGCAAACACTGCTCGAGCAGGTGGCCAGGACCGGGCAACTGCAGCTTCCGCTGGCCGCGCTGGCCGAAGCGGCCGCCGAGGTCCGCGCCAAGGTCGACGAGCAGGTTCAGGCGAGCCCGGAAGTGGCTCAAGTGGTGGCGGCGCTCGAGCGCCAGTACGATGCTTTCGTTGCCGCCCAGGAGAACAGGTCCCTGCTGGCGCACGATGAAGATCTGCCCAGCGGAGACGAACTCGGCGCCGAGTTGGAGCGGTTTTTGGCCCAGCAGACAGAAAAAAAGCCGGACGGCAACAACTCGACCTGACCGCCCCACCGGGCCCGGCACCGAGGTTGGCGACATGACGGAGCGCAAGCCACATCTCCGCCCCGTGCGCGAAGTGGCGCCGTCGCTGCAATTCCGCACCATCCACGGCTACCGGCGGGCGTTCCGGATCGCCGGTTCGGGGCCGGCGATTTTGCTGATCCACGGGATCGGCGACAACTCCACCACCTGGAACGCCGTGCAGGCCAGGCTGGCGCAGCGGTTCACCGTCATCGCCGTCGACTTGCTGGGCCACGGGCAGTCCGACAAACCGCGTGCGGACTATTCGGTTGCGGCATATGCCAACGGGATGCGGGATCTGCTGAGCGTACTCGGCATCGATCGGGTCACCATAGTCGGCCACTCGCTGGGCGGCGGGGTGGCAATGCAGTTCGCCTACCAGTTCCCCCAACTGGTCGAGCGGCTGGTCCTGGTGGCCACCGGCGGTGTCACCAAGGACGTCAACATCCTGTTGCGCTGGGCCTCGTTGCCTTGGGGCGGGGAGGCACTGGCGTTGCTGCGGCTGCCGTTGGTGCTCCCGACGCTGCAGCTGGCCGGGCGTGTGGTCGGGATGATGCTCGGATCAACCGGAGTGGGCCGCGACCTCCCCGATATTTTGCGAGTGCTGGCCAACTTGCCGGAACCGAAGGCCTCCTCGGCGTTTACCCGGACATTGCGTGCCGTGGTGGACTGGCGCGGTCAAATCGTGACCATGCTGGACCGCTGCTATTTAGCGAAAGCTATTCCAGTACAGATCATCTGGGGTACCCATGATGTCGTCGTGCCGGTAAAGCATGCCTGGATGGCGCATGCGGCGATGCCGGGTTCTCGGCTGGAAATCTTCGAGCGCTCCGGGCATTTCCCGTTCCACGACGACCCGGACCGCTTCATCGAGGTGGTCGAACGCTTCATCGATACCACCGAGCCGGCCGAATACGATCAGGAAGCGTTGCGTGAGTTGCTTCGCTTGGGCAGCGGCGAGCGTTCCGTCTCCGGTCCGGCTGACGCCCGTGTCGCCGTCCTCAACGCGATGGGCGCAGACGAACGCAGCGCCACCTGATCACTCGTCGCGCAGGCGTCGTACAGTCAGCCCATGGGTTTCGACGTGACCGTCTTGCGGGTTTTCACCGACTCAGAAGGCAATTTCGGAAACCCGCTGGGCGTCGTGGACGCTCGCGCGGTCCACCCCCGGGACAGGCAGCGGCTGGCGGCTCAATTAGGTTATAGCAAAACGATATTCGTGGATCTTCCTAGCGGCGGGTCGGCGACCGCTCAGGCGCGCATCTACACCCCCCGTACCGAACTGCCGTTCGCGGGTCATCCGACTGTGGGAGCATCGTGGTGGCTGCGCGAGCAGGGCATGCCGATCCGGACCCTGCAGGTCCCGGCCGGCATCGTGCAGGTGTGCTACCCGGACGACCTGACGGCCATCCGCGCCCGTTCGGAATGGGCACCGGAATTCGCGATACACGACCTCGACTCGCTCGACGAGCTGGCCGCCGCCAACCCGGCCGACTTTCCCGACGACGTCCAGCACTACCTGTGGACCTGGACCGACCGGTCGGCGGGAGTGCTACGTGCCCGGATGTTCGCCGCCAATGTGGGGATTCCCGAAGATGAAGCGACCGGCGCCGCGGCGGTGCGCATCACCGACTATCTCAGCCGCGACCTCACCATCATCCAGGGTAACGGCTCGGTAATTTGGACCACCTGGAGTCCGGAGGGCTGGGTTCAGGTGGCCGGCCGGGTCGTCAGCGACGGGGTGACGCACTTCGTCTAGGGTCGTCCACGATGTTCTTCGACCGCGGTCGGGGACTGACCCGGTGCCACGCCAGCGCCGCAGCAAGGCCAGCTCGGGTCGGACAAGTTGACATAGCCACCCATGGGCCATCCATGGCACCCCAAGACTGTGACCTTTCTGGGGACCTTTGGGCATTGCCGAACAGGCCCGGTTCCAAACGGGCGCGTCGTCCCACACTCCTCAATCGACGGAAATTGCCCTCGATCGGTGGAGATTTCCGGAAATTCCGCAACACCCCGAATTGCGGGACGATCGGCATTCAGCTTGTGCTTTTGCGGTGTAACACCGCGGTGAGATGGTTCTGCGTGGGCTGGCCGACCGCGCCCATCTGCACGGAGTAGGAAAGCTCGTCGCCGTCGAGGCGAAAGCGCCGGGCGAGCTCGCTGACCTTTTTGGCGGTCGGGCTCAGCCCGATGGACGAGGCGGTCAATTCGAGTTCGATGACGGACCCGTTCACCGCATACGTGCCCACCTCGATTTCGGTGATGCCGGTGGGGTGGGCCAGGACCAGTTCCACCCGACCCGATCGCGGCACCCGAAGATAGCCGCTCTCGGCGTGCAGCGGCTTTCCGTCATCCGGCGCCCTGGTCTTTTGGCCGTAGATCAGAAACGGTTTGCCCACATGGGAGAACACGACGTCCTCGAGGTACTCGAACGGCTCGATCGTCGGATATCTGCCGCAGCCGCGACCCGCCCAAGTCCCGAGAAGCGGCGCCAGCTCCTGCAAATCGGGGTGCAGAACGGCGGACACGCTGTTTAGCCTAACCGCGCGCCGTCCAACACCCAACGGCGCGGGAACGGGCAACGGCCACGGTGCCCAGCGCAGCCGACGAACAGCTGGCTGCGACCCGGCCGGATCGCCGACCGTCAGCTCGGAGTCGACACTTTGCGGTGTGCGCGCAGCGCCTCGATCTCGCGCTCGAAATCATCCGCCGAAGAAAACGATCGGTACACGGAGGCGAACCGCAGGTAGGCCACTTCATCCAGTTCTCGTAACGGTCCGAGGATGGCCAGCCCTACCTCGTGGCTCGGGACTTCCGCCGACCCGGTGGCACGGACCGTGTCTTCCACCTGTTGGGCCAGCCGGTTCAACGCGTCTTCGTCCACTTGACGGCCCTGGCACGCCCGCCGTACGCCGCGGATGACTTTCTCTCGACTGAAGGGCTCGGTGACACCGCTGCGCTTGACCACCGCCAGCACGGCCGTTTCGACGGTGGTGAATCGCCGACCGCATTTGGGGCAGGATCTGCGGCGCCGGATGGCCTGACCCTCATCGGTTTCCCGGGAGTCGACCACCCGGGAATCGGGATGGCGACAAAACGGACAGTGCATAACCGCTCCTCCGTCGCGCCGACAGGTCTCCGACCACTCCGAGAGTACCTGGGCACCGCGGCGCAGGGCGACCGTCGCCGCCGTCGATGCCGCGTCACCGGCGCCCAAGCGGGCGATCGCCGAGCCCTCGGGGTTCTCGCGATGCATGGCCGGGTCGCTACCCAACCGGTGCGATCAGCGTCTGACCCGCCGCCAGTGCCGCGGGTTCCACGCCGTTGAGTTCCCGGATACGTTCGATGACCTGCCCGACCGGCGCCCCGGGCGCCACCCTGGCGGCAAGGTGTTGCGCGGTCTCCCCGGCTTCGACCCGCACCACCGCCAGCCGGTCGGGAACCCGGGGCGGTCCGCCCTCGGCGGTGCCTGGGGAGGTGTCTCGCAATTGCGCCAGCAGCCCCAGCCACCCGGTGATGACCGCGGCCAGCAGGGCCAGCACCACCGTCGTCGCCGGAGTCACGGCACGTCCGCGATGCGGTGCGGTGGACATCATGACGGCGGGACCCCGGTAGCGCGGCGACGCGCCCTCCGGTCGTCGGGAGCCGGGTCCGTGGGGCGCGGGCCGGCCGCACCCGCCGGGGTGCGCCCGGGCGGAGCCTCGGGCTGCGCTCTTGGGGACGGTGCCGAACGCTGTCATCGTGCCTTCCTCCTCATCTCTGGCTCATCTGGCTCATCTCTCGGCCGTGTTCTTTTATTCGATCGTGTGTTCGAATATATACCACATCCGCCCGTCTTCCGAACATTTGACCGATCCGGTGTCCGATGCGCCCGAAGCGTAGGCCAAGCCACCGACACCGAGCTCGGGAGCGGGTCCGCCTCCGGCACTTGCCGACCTTCCGGGCAGGACACGCTCGAACACACGTTTGATAACTGGCGGCAGTTGGGCTACCATTCGGGCTCATGAGCGAGCGCAGCGACAACCGGAACGCCGAGCCAGGCCGCCGCCTGCAATCGGTCGATTCAGCGCTGACCGAGCGGCAGCGCACCATTCTCGACGTCATCCGCGCGTCGGTCACCAGCCGTGGGTATCCGCCCAGCATCCGCGAAATCGGGGACGCCGTGGGCCTGACGTCGACATCCTCGGTGGCGCACCAGCTGCGCACGCTGGAGCGCAAAGGGTATTTGCGCCGGGACCCCAACCGTCCTCGCGCCGTCGACGTGCGCAGCGCCGACGAAGTCGCCGCTCCGCCGGCGCCGGCCGATGTCGGCGACTCCGACGCCTTGCCCGAACCCGCGTTCGTCCCGGTCCTCGGCCGGATCGCCGCCGGCGGTCCCATCCTGGCCGAGGAAGCCATCGAAGACGTCTTTCCGCTGCCGCGCGGGCTGGTTGGCCAAGGGACGCTCTTTTTGCTCAGGGTGGTCGGTGACTCGATGGTCGATGCGGCGATCTGCGACGGCGACTGGGTCGTGGTCCGTCAGCAGAACGTGGCCGAGAACGGGGACATCGTGGCGGCGATGATCGACGGTGAGGCCACCGTCAAGACGTTCAAACGCACCGGCGGCCAGATTTGGCTCATGCCGCACAACCCGGCTTTCGAACCGATCCCCGGCAACGACGCCACCGTACTGGGCAAAGTGGTCACCGTGATTCGCAAGATTTAACCGGGTGTGGCGCCACCGCAGCCGGTGCCGGGCTTAGACGTCGCTAGCTCGCTCTGATGAAGCCGTTAGCCCGCGCGGCTTCTTCGCTGGCGAACCAGATATCGGCGAGAACCTCCGGATACCGCGGGTGATCGGGAGTGTAGTAGGTTCCGCCACCGGCGGTGGCCTTGATGGGGTAGCCTTCCGGCGCCTGATACGGGTCGTCCAACGGAAGATGGATCGCCAGCCGAGCGGTCCTTCCGGGTCGAAGCTGGTGCGGTGGTGCGGTGGCGTGGTCATCGATGTCCTCGGTCTCCGCGGCCGCGTGTCGCCCCCTGCGCACCTCGGCCGGCGACGGGACACGGGTAGGGGCGGTGTCTACCTCATCGGGGTTTTCCAGATCGGCTTCCACACCCGTGCCGGCGCCCGCGCCGGCCGGTGCCGCGGGTCGTCCCGCCTCAACCCCGGGCTCGTGGTCGGTGCCCACCGCGGATTCGGTTGTCCGGATGCTATAGGCCCCGGTATCGGTGGCAACATCGGTGGCATAGGTCTCGGCCTCGCGGCCGGCACGACGTCCTCGCCACCCCAGCACCGCCAGCACCAGGATTGCGATCAGCGCCAGCACCGGTACCGCGACCTTCAGCCACCACCAGTGCCAGCTCAGCCCCTTGCCCGAGTTGCCCGATGTCATCGATGCCGAACCGCTGGGCAGGTTCTGCCCCGGCACCTGTAAGCCGACCAATTGGGAGGCCAGGTTGGTCGGCACGGTGCTGAACGTGTTCTTTGCCGGGTTCCAGGAAATCGTGCCCCCGGTAAACGTCTGGGTGACCAAGCCGCCGTCGACCGCCTGGTCGCCGACCGGCGCGCCGAGCACGCCGGTCGCGGCGCCGAGCTTGTCCCAGGCTGCTTTCATGGCCCCACGCACCACAAAGGCGCCGTGGGCGGGTGTCCAGAAGATCACCGGCTTATCCGCGGCGGAAAACCTGCTGATCCGGCTCGCCGGGAGCCCGCCGTCGGCCTCGTTGGCGATCGGGAAACCCAGGCCGCTGCCGACCGGCCCGCCCAGTGACTCATACTTGGCCAGAATCGCCCCCTCGACGGCGTTGGCCCCGGTAGCCGGACTGAAGTAGACCTTGCCGCCGGCGAAGTCCTGCACGATGCCGTTATCGCCGATGCGATGTTGCTCGCCCCTTTTGGCGCCCAGCGGACCGGTCGCACCGCCGGCCGCACGCCAAGCCGTGTCGATGGCCGCGGTCGGATCGATCGGCACCTGCAGACCCGTCAATTGATTCGCCAACTCGGGCGGGATGGTGGCGAAAACCTTGGTCAGCCTGTTCCACGACACCTGGCCGCCGCTGAACCTCTGGGTGGCAAGTTCACCGTCGTAGGTTTCGTCGCTTACCGGTGCGCCGAGCGGACCGCCGGAGCTGCCGAGTTTGTCCCACGCGGCATTGATCGCGCCGCGCACCACGAACGCGCCGTGCTGGGGCGTCCAGAAAATCACCGGCTTGTCGCTGGCGGAAAACAGGCTGACCCGGCTGTCCGGTCCGATCAGGCCGGGAACCTCATCGGTTGTCGGGAAACCCAGAGCGCTGCCGACGGGACCGCCAAGGGATTCGTACTTGTCGAGGATCGCACCGTACATTGCGTGCGCGCCGGTTGCCGGGGTGTAGAACATCTTGCCGCCGGCGAAATTCTGGGCGAATCCGTCGCCGACGGAATAGACGTCACCCTGCTTGGCTCCCAGCACGGAATTGTCGCCGCCGGCACGCTCCCAGGCCGATGTGATGGCGGCCTCGGCGTCGCTCTCCGGGGACGCCGCCGCCAGGGGCGCGACCAGCACGAGGGCGGCCAGCGTCGTCGCCACAGCCAGCCCCAGAAGCCCGACAATCCCGACTCCGCCCCCCCGCCGACTCACCCGGGTGTTCCGGCCCGCCGAAATGCCGTTACCGATAGCCGGGCGGGACTGCCCGGCGACGGCTTGCCCGGCCGGCCCCGGCAAGGGCGCCGACTCCCCGCTTCGGGGAGTCACACCCCCATTGGCGCCGGGCTCCACCCGGGCGCGGGTCTTGGCCCCCCGCCGCGCGGCGGCGCCCCGGGTCGCCGGGCGACCTGCCACTGTTCCCGCGAACGACAATTGCACTGTCATATCGCAGACATTACGAAAGCGCCGACCCGACCGATGTGGAAATGAGACAGGCCCGCGTCCGTGTCGCCGGCAATCTCACCGCGTTCGCGGCGACGCGTAGGTTACCGTGCCGAAGACAACCGCTCAGCACACGCCGGGAGAGGGACCGCAACTGACATGGGCGCTTCCGAACTGGTCTGGGCGCTGACGGTCGCGGTCATCCTCGGGTTGGTGCTGGCGGACTACGTCTTCCACATCCGCAAGACCCACCTGCCCACGTTGGGTGACGCCGCGGTCTGGTCGGCACTCTATCTGGGCATCGCGCTACTGTTCGGGATCGGCGTCGTCATCGTCGGCGACACCACGATGGGCGCCCAATATTTCGCCTGCTATCTCAGCAACGAGGCCCTGTCGGTGGACAACCTGTTCGTCTTCCTGGTGCTCATGGGCAGGTTCACCGTCCCGCGGGGTGCTCAGCAAAAGGTACTGCTGTTCGGCATCCTGTTCGCGCTGATCGCGCGCACCGGATTCATCCTTGCCGGGGCGGCGCTCATCAGGGTTTTCAACTGGGCGTTTTACCTGTTCGGTCTGGTCTTGCTGATGACGGCCGACAAACTCGCCAAACCCGAGGACTCCGAGCGGCGCACGGCCGAGAGTGTGGTCATTCGTCTTGCCACCCGCTTCTTGCGGACCTCCGCCAGCTACGACGGCGACCGGCTTTTCACCGCCGAGAACGGCAAATCGGTGATGACCCCGATGCTGCTCGCCATGATCGCGGTAGGCGGCACGGACCTGTTGTTCGCATTCGACTCGATTCCGGCGCTATTCGGGCTTACCCGGAACATCTACCTGATGTTCACCGCCACCGCGTTATCGCTATTGGGTCTGCGCCAGTTGTATTTTCTGATCGACGGACTGCTGGACCGACTGGTCTACCTGTCCTACGGGCTGGCGGTGATCCTGGGCTTCATCGGTGTCAAGCTGCTGCTGCAGGCGCTGCACGAGAACAGCGTTCCGTTCATCAACCACGGTAGCCCAGTCCCGGTCGGCGAGGTGAGCACCGGGGTGTCGCTCATGGTGATCATCGCCATCCTGGTTGTCACCACTGGAATGTCGTTGCTGTCGGCTCGCGGACGCGCCCAGAACACGGTCGCTCGGGCCCGTCGCCACGCCAGGGAGTATCTCAACCGGTATCGGGAACTCGATCCCGCCGAGCGCGAGAAAATATTCGCTGAACTGCTCATCGAAGAAGGCCAAATCAACGCGCTCCCAATGAAATACCGTGCCCGAATCCAAGACGAAGACGAACTCGACGAGCTGTTGCGCAAGGCGCACCACATGCACGACACGCACCGGCCGGGCCAAACCCGAAGCGCACCCCCGGAGACTGAGAACCCGCCGGTTCCGGGCGATAGCCCAGGGGGAACCCCATCCGGTCAGCGGCGGTTTCACAACCGGCACCGTCGCCCGGGTTAGATACCGAGACTGCGGCCGATGATCTCCTTCATAATCTCGGTTGTGCCACCGTATATCGTCTGCACACGCGCGTCCAAATATGCTCGGGCGATAGGGTATTCGCGCATGTAGCCGTAACCTCCGTGTAGCTGCAGGCAGCGGTCGATCAGGTGCACCTGCTTTTCGGTGGCGTACCACTTAGCCATCGCCGCCTGCTCTGCGGTGAGCTTTCCGTCGAGGTGCAGTCGGATGAACTCGTCGACCATGATCCGCACCAGCGTGGCCTCGGTGGCCAGCTCGGCCAGCAGGAACCGGCTGTTCTGGAAACTGCCGATCGGCCGGCCGAAGGCCTTGCGCTCCTTGGTATATTGCAGCGTCTGCTCCAGCACGGCCTCCATCGCGGCGGCCGCCATGATAGCGATCGCGATGCGCTCCTGGGGCAGGTTCTGCATCAGATAGATGAACCCCATGCCCTCCTCGCCGAGGAGGTTCTCCGCGGGAACCTTGACGTCGCTGAACGACAGTTCCGCGGTGTCCTGGGCGTCCAGGCCGATCTTATCCAGGTGACGGCCGCGTTCGAAACCCGGCATCCCGCGCTCGACGACCAGCAGCGAGAAGCCCTGGGAGCCCTTTTCCGGGTCCGTCTGCGCCACCACGATCACCAGATCGGAGTTGATTCCGTTGGTGATGAACGTCTTTGATCCGTTAAGCAGATAATGGTCGCGGTGTTTGACGGCACGGGTTTTGATGCCCTGCAGGTCGCTTCCGGCGCCCGGCTCGGTCATGGCGATCGCGGTGATCAGTTCCCCGGTGCAAAACTTAGGCAACCACCGCCGCTTTTGTTCCTCGGTGCCCAACCGCAGCAGGTAGGGCGCAACCACGTCGTTGTGCAGCCCGAAGCCGATACCGCTGTAGCGGCCCTTGGTGGTCTCCTCGGTGATGATCGTGTTGTACCGGAAGTCGGGATTGCCCCCGCCACCGTATTCCTCGGGCACCGCCATACCCAGAAAGCCCTGCTTGCCGGCCTCGAGCCAGACATCGCGGTCAACGATCTTCGCCTTTTCCCAGGCGTCGTGGTACGGCGCGACATGGCGGTCGAGGAAGGCCCGGTAGGACTCACGGAAAAGCTCATGCTCGGGCTCAAACAGAGTGCGCTGATACTTGACGACACCGCTCATCGACGACCTCCGACAGCTGGGGATGCTGGCGCCCAAGATATACCAACCAGCTGGTTGGTCGGGCGCCGGTCTATGGGGTCGGGGCCGGGCCGGGCACCGCGGCGAACTCGCGCAAACTCGCCGCCAGGGCCAACGGCACCCGGGCCCGGATGTGCGTGCCGGCCGCCTCGTGCTCGGTTTGCTGGACCCGGCCGTCGGCATACACCCGGGAGACGAGATCGCCGCGGTGATACGGGATCACCACGTCGACCGCGGTGTCGGCCGGCGCCGCCAGCTCGGCCATCCGCCGTCGCAACGCGTCCATGCCCTCACCCGTGCGTGCGGAGACGAACACCGCCCCCGGTAGGGCGCGACGCAGCTGGGCCAGTGCCAGATCGCTGGCGGCGTCGACCTTGTTGACCACCAACAGCTCCGGCGCCGGATCACCGCGGTGGTCGGCGATCACCTCGGAGATGACGTGACGCACCGCGCTGATCTGCGCCAGCGGGTTGACTCCGGCGCCGTCGACGACGTGGACCAGCAGATCGGCGTCGACGACCTCCTCCAGCGTGGAGCGGAACGCCTCGACCAGCTGGGTGGGCAGGTGGCGCACGAAGCCCACGGTGTCGGTGAGCACGAATGGCCGCCCGTCGGGAAACTCTCCCCGGCGAGTGGTGGGATCCAGGGTCGCGAACAGCGCATCCTGCACCAGGACCCCGGCCCCCGTCAGGGCGTTAAGCAGGCTGGACTTGCCGGAATTGGTGTAACCGACGATCACGATGGACGGCACGTCGCTGCCCAGGCGCCGGCTGCGCTGGGTGTCTCGGGCCTGTTTCATGGCCTTGATCTCGCGCCGCAGTTTGGCCATCCGTTGGCGGATGCGACGGCGATCGGTCTCGATCTTGGTCTCACCGGGACCCCGCAAACCCACGCCGCCGGTGCTTCCCCCGGCCCGGCCGCCGGCCTGCCGCGACATCGACTCGCCCCATCCGCGAAGCCGCGGCAGCAGGTACTCCATTTGCGCCAGGGACACCTGGGCTTTGCCCTCCCTGCTGACGGCGTGCTGGGCGAAGATGTCGAGGATCAGCGCGGTGCGGTCGATGACTTTGACCTTGACCGCCTTCTCCAGCGCGGTCAGCTGTGCCGGGGAGAGCTCGCCGTCGCAGATCACGGTGTCTGCGCCGGTAGCCAGCACCACCTTGCGCAGTTCGGCGGCCTTACCCGAGCCGATATAGGTGGCCGGATCGGGCTTGTCGCGGCGCTGGATCAATCCCTCCAGCACCTGTGAGCCGGCCGTTTCGGCGAGCGCCGCGAGCTCGGCCAGGCTGGCCTCCGCGTCCGCGGCGCTGCCGTCGGTCCAAACCCCGACCAGCACCACCCGCTCGAGGCGCAGCCGGCGATACTCGACCTCGGAGACATCGGTGAGTTCGGTGGACAGCCCCGCGACCCGGCGTAGCGCTGATCGATCATCGAGCGCTAACTCGCCTGCGGTGGGCGACACGACGGCGTCAAGAGATCCAGAATGTGTCATAGGCAATTACTGATGGTGCCCGCCAAATCGGCATTGTGCATCACGATTAACGCAGCTGCGCTCGCCACCATTCCTCGCTGAGGTCGCCCCGAGCCACCAGCACCGACGGTCCCCGCAAGTAGCTGGTGGCATCGGTGATGGTGACGAGAACCTCCCCGCCAGGAACGCGCACGGTGAGCGTGCCGGTACCGGAACCGACGTGGGCCAGTGCGGCCACCGCGGCAGCAACGGTTCCGGTTCCGCACGAGCGGGTTTCCCCGACGCCTCGTTCGTGTACCCGCATCGACACCGCCCCACCGGACGGGGCGGTGAGGATTTCCACGTTGACGCCGTCGGGAAACTGCGCCCGGTCATAGGTCACCGGCGCAGCCACCTCCAACGCCGCGAGCGCCTCAGCGGTTAGCCGCGGGTCCACGCACGCCAGGTGCGGGTTGCCCACGTCGACCGCCACCCCGCTGAACCGGCGACCCCCCACGGCGACCTGCCCCGTGCCCAGCCGATTGGCCTTGCCCATGTCGACGGTGACGTCGGCGGTGGTCGCATCGGCGCGATGCAGCGTGATCGGCCGCGGGCCGGCCAAAGACCCGATCGTGAACCGATCACGGGTCTCCAATCCGGCGGCGTGCAGGTAGTGCGCGAACACCCGCGCGCCGTTGCCGCACATCGGCGCGACCGAGCCGTCGGCGTTGCGGTAGTCCAGGTACCAGTCGTCCGCGCTCACGCCGTCGGGCAGGCGCTCCAGCACCCCGGCCGCCAGCGCCGCGCGTGCCGTCGTCACCCGCAGCAGACCGTCGGCACCCAGCCCGCGGCGGCGGTCACAGACCGCGGCCACCGCCGCGGGCGTCAGCGTCAATTCGGCGCCCAGGTCGGCTAACAGCACAAAATCGTTCTGCGTGCCATGGCCCTTGGCGAAGATCACCTGCTCAACGATACGTGCCGCCAGGCACGCACGGTGTCCTCGACGAGGCGGTCCGAGGTCGCATCGAGCCAGTGGATGCGGTGGTCGCGGCGAAACCATGACCGCTGGCGGCGCACGTAGCGGCGGGTACCGATATAGGTCTTCCGGCGCGCCTCCTCCAGCCGGTCGGCTCCCCCACCGGCGTCGAGCGCCGCGATCACCTGGGCGTAGCCCAAGGCCCGGGAAGCCGTGAGGCCCTCGCGCAGTCCCCGGCCGAGCAGGGTGACCACCTCGTCGACCAGACCATGAGCAAACATCGCTTCGGTACGGCGGGCCAAACGATCGTCGAGAAGTTCAGTGTCGCAATCCAATCCGACGATCACGGCGTCCCAGCGCGGGGCGCCGATGCTGGGCACCGACGCGGCGAACGGCCGCCCGGTAAGCTCCCCCACCTCCAGTGCGCGCACAATGCGGCGGCCGTCGGTGGGCAGGATCGAGGCGGCCGCCGCCGGATCGCGATCCGCCAGTTCGGCATGCAACCCGGCGGCACCGATTTCGGCGAGTCGTTGCTCCCATTTGGCCCGCACCTGCCGATCCGTCGCCGGGAAGGACCAGTCGTCGAGTAACGATTGGATGTAGAGCATCGAGCCGCCCACCACCAGCGGCACCGCTCCACGCGCCGCGATCGCCTCGACGTCGGCGGCAGCCGCCTGCTGGTAGCGGGCGACGCTGGCCGTTTCACCGACCTCTAGGACGTCCAGCTGGTGATGCGGAATGCCGCGCCGTTGGCTCAACGGCAGTTTCGCGGTGCCGATGTCCATGCCGCGGTAAAGCTGCATCGCGTCGGCATTGACGATTTCGACGCCGCTCGCGCCGCCGAGGCGCTCGGCGACATCCAGCGCCAACTGCGACTTGCCGGTGCCGGTGGGGCCGACGATCACCAGTGGTCTCACGACGAGCGGGTCACGGCTGCCACACGCCGGCGAAATAGCCCACGCCATAGGGCGCTCCTCGGTAGAGCTCCTTGGCGGACCGAGGCGCCGGCGCGGCCAGGCCGGCCAGCACCTGAAACGCCACCCGGCCGACGACCTGTGCGGGCAGCCGGCCCAAGGTGGCGATGTCACCGCAGGCCAGCGCATCGTCGAGGGTGCGTTGAATGGCGGCGTCGCGGGGCTGGTAGCCGCCAGGGGCGGTGGGTGTGAGGGTGGTCACGCCGTCGGCCACGACCAGCACCCCGGTCGGCTCGGCCACCGCGTCGATCTCGGCACGCAGCTGCCTGCCCCGTGCCTGCGCGGCGTGGGCATCATGGGTCTCGGCGTAGACCCGGACCTCGGCGCTGGCCTCGGGCCGGGCCTGACCACGGGCCCAGCCGGCAAACAGCGCACACAACGGTAACTCGACCAGTTGCTCGGCCCGATCGCCGGTCCGCGGCGAGAGGCGCACCCGCAGGTCGGCCCCGAAACCGGCGAACGTTCCGGTGGTTTCCGGGTGCAGCACCCGGTCCGCGCGGTCCACGCCGACAACCACCCACCGCGGCGGCAACGATGCGGCCGCTGCGATCACCGCCGCCCGTGCCTCATCCACTTCGGCGGCGGCGGCTCCGGCGAGTTCGGGAACCAGCACCGGGGCAGACGGGACAATCGCAATAGCGACCAACACGCCACCAAATTAGCGTCGTTACGCGGTGACCGGTTGGGCGTCGACCGCCACCGTGGCGGCGGCACGCGCCTCCATCGCGGCGGCCTCGCCTCGGGCCAGGGCCGCGGTCGCCAGGATCACGACGATCACCGCCGCCACCAACGCGAACACTTCCGGGCCGTCGACGCGCAGCGACTCGTGCAGCACCGTGATCCCCAAGATCCACGCCACCACCGGCTTGGCCATGGTCATGGTCGGTAACGAGGCGGTCAGGGCGCCGGCACGAAACGCCGACTGCTGAAACACCATCCCGGTCAGCGCCATCGCCATCCAGGCGTACAGTTCAGGCGCGCGTAGCAGCGCCCCGGCGCCACCTTCCCCCGCTTCGACGACTCCCTTGGTCAGCACCGCGAACAGTGCCAGCGACGAGCCGGCGACCATCGCCAGCAGCACCGCTGCCACCGATCCCGACCAGGTCCGCGCGCCCACCACACACAACACCAATATCGGGCCCATCACCGCGGCGACAACCGCCCAGGTTCCCAGGGAGGCCCGCTGCTGACCCTGCGTCGGGTGACCGATCGTGATGACCGCCGCCACCGCACCGGCCAGCAGCGCGGCCCACATCCATTCCCAGCGGGTGACCCGGTGGTGGGTCAGGCGGGCATTGATCGGCAACGCGAACAGCAGCACCGTCACCTGCAATGCCGTCACCAGGATCACCGACCCGAGACCCAGCGCGGCGGCCTGCAGACTGTAGTTCGCCACGGCCGCGGCGCCTCCCAACCACCATCTCCCATCGCGCAGCGAGAGCACGAACAGCGCCCACGGGCCGACGGGCCGGTCGGTGACCTCCTGCGCGGACCGCTGACGGATCACCGAGCCGATCGCGGAGACCAGCGCGGCGCTTAATGCGAGCAGCACCGCGATATCCGCTTTCGCCATCGCCACCTCCTCACCGTCGTGCCGGGCCGGGGCCGTCACGTGCCACCAACTGTTTCACAACCACGCGGGCGCAGCGGCTCTCCGCGTTCGCGGCGCGCCCGGGGCTATTCACGTCAATCCTGACACCCCGCCGATCAGGGTTGTGACGGCGCCGCGGGCCGCTGGGCTATTCTCGCATCGCGCCCGGCGCCGGCCGCCATGGTCGCGGCCTCGCCGCGGGCCAGCGCAATCGTGGCAACTATCACCACCGCCGCCGCTACCCCCAGCGCAACCCACTCGGTGCCGTCGGCGTTCAGGGTCTCACCAAGCACGGTGATTCCGAGCACCGAGGCCACCACCGGTTTGGCCACCGTCATCGTCGGCAGCGAGGCGGTCAGCGCGCCGGCGCGAAACGCCGACTGCTGATAGATCATCCCGGTCAGCCCGGCCAGCAACCAGGCGTACAGCTCGGCAGAATGCAGCAGCCGGCCGGCACCGTGTTCGACCACCTCGACAACGCCCTTGGTCAACACCGCGAAAAGCGCCAACGATGAACCCGACACCGCCGCCAGCAGCACCGCCGCGGCCGGGCGGTCCGCCCAGGCGCGGGCGCCCAACACACAAAGCCCCAGCAGTGGACCCATCACGGCGCCCACCACGATCCAGCTTCCCAGCGAGCCGTGTGAAGTGCCGGCTTTCGGCTGCCCGACCGCCACGACGATCGCCAATGCCCCGGCCAGCAATATCGCCCACAGCCACTCCTGGGCGGTGATCCGGTGGCGGGTCACCCGCGCATAAATGGGCAGGGCGAAGAGCAGGGCCGTCACCTGCAGCGCCATCACCAACATCACCGAGCCCTTGTCGAGGGCCACGGCTAGCAGGCAGTAACTGGCGATGTCCCCCGCGCCGCCCAGCCACCATCGGGTGTCGCGCACCAACAGGGCGAACAGCGCCACCGGGCCGACCGGTTTCTCGGTGATCTCCTGCGCGGAGCGCTGCCGAATCACCGAGCCGATCGCGGCGGCCAGCGCGGCACACAGGGCGAGCCACACCGCGATATCCGCCTTCGACATCCGGTGACCTCCTCGCCGATGTGCGGCCCGAAAGCCGACTCGAGTACGCGCTGTTCTTTACGCCCGGCGCCACGCCGACACTCACTGGGCCTGATTGCGCTGGACACCGTCGCGACTGCGATGGGTTCCGGCCCCCGTAGAGCTTCCTACCCTAGCTACTAACCTACGCATGAGCGCGGCCAGCCCGAGAACACGACAGGCACGACTCGGTGCTTCCCTACCGCCGCCGAGAGCTTCCGAATTACGCCCTGGCGAGCTGGCGTCCGGGTTCCACCGGCTTTTTGCCGCCAGCCGTCAAAGTGGCGGCCTCACCGCGGGCCAGGGCCGCGGTCGCGACGATCACCACCACCACCGCGGCCGCCAAAGCAACCATCTCCGGGCCGCTGACCTCAAGGGTCTCGCCCAGCACGGTGACCCCCAGCACCGACGCCACCACCGGCTCGGCCACCGTCATGGCCGGCAACGAGGCGGTCAGCGCGCTGGCGCGAAATGCCGACTGCTGAAACACCGCCCCGATCAACGCGGCCAATGCCCACCCGTAGGGCTCCGGCGCGCGCAGCATCGCTCCCGGGCCGTCGTCAAGCACGGCGACCACGCCTTTGGTCAGCACCGCAAACAACGCCCACGACGACGCCGACACCACAGCCAACAGCACCGCGGCCAGCGGACCCGACCAGATCCGTGCACCCACCACGCAAAACACCAACACCGGGCCCAGGACGACCGCCACCTCGCTCCAGGATTCCAGCGAAGCCCGTTGGCGACCGGCTGCCGGGTCGCCGAGGGTGACGAACACCGCCACCGCGGCGGCCAGCAGTACCGCCCATAGCCACTCCCACCCGGTCACCCGTTGACGCGCCAGGCGCGCATAAATGGGCAACGCAAACAACAGCGCCGTGACTTGCAGAGCCTGCACCAGCACCACCGATCCCAGCGCCAGCGCCACCGCTTGCAGTCCGAAACTGACCACGGCGGCGGTGCCGCCCAACCACCACAGCCTGTCCCGCAGCGACATCCGGAACAGCGCAACGTGCCCGACCGGCTCCTCGGTGACCCGCTGGGCGCAGCGCTGCCGGATGACATCACCGACCCCGGATATCACCGCCGCCACCAGGGCGAGCCCGGCCGCGAGATCCACCTTGGCGATGGGTACCCTCCTCGGCGATGTCGGGCCGCCGGCCGTTAGCGGCATTCGTGGCAGATGATGGCACGACGGTAGCCGCCCTCCGGGAAATTGAGACGCCGCCGCGCCGCAGCATCCGGCGGTTGGTGAACGAAGACCGGTCTACGGTTTCATGAGCGCCACCGGCCCGGCGGCGCGTCACCGGTCAAGCTGCTTGAATAGCTGGTGGGAACTGTCGGGGGGATCCTGTCACGGCCGGTGGGCCGGCGGACTTCCGACGGTGAGCTGATGGCGCCGCAACGCGCGGCAGGTGCGCGGGGATGACTCGCGCGAAGGGTAGGTGACGGAAGCACATGACGGCCGAAAAGCCCCGGACCAGTGATTCGCCCAAGCCAGCTCCCCGTCCGGGACCGCGTCCAGGGCCCCGACCTACCGCCTCAGCGTCGCCAGCGGCCAACGATCCGCGCCGATTCGGTCGTGTCGATGACGACGGCATGGTGTGGCTGATCACCGAAACCGGTGAGCGGGTCATCGGCTGCTGGCAGGCCGGCGATCCCGAGGCCGCGTTCGCTCATTTCGGGCGGCGCTTCGAGGACCTGAACACCGAGATCACGCTGATGGAGGAGCGGCTGGCGTCGGGCACCGGCGATGCCCGCAAGATCAAAAGTGCCGCGGCGGCGCTGGCTGAGGCCTTGCCGACGGCAAATGTGCTCGGCGACGTCGACGCCCTCGCGGCCCGCTTGGACGCTATTCGCGAACACGCCGAGGCCGTCACCGCCGCGGACCGCGCCCGCCGCGAAGAGCTGCGCGCCGCCCAGACGGCCCGCAAAGAAGCGCTGGTCGCCGAGGCCGAGGAACTGGCCGCGCACTCGACACAGTGGAAGGCGGCCGGCGACCGGCTCCGCGCCATCCTCGAGGAATGGAAGACGATCACCGGCTTGGACCGCAAGACCGACGACGCGTTGTGGAAGCGCTACTCGGCCGCCCGGGACACCTTCAACCGGCGGCGGGGATCCCATTTCGCCGGGCTCGACCGGGAGCGGTCCGGTGCTCGGCAGGCAAAAGAACGGCTGTGTGAACGCGCCGAGGAACTATCGCGATCCACGGACTGGGGTGCCACCAGCGCGGAATTCCGCAAACTCCTCAACGAATGGAAAGCGGCCGGGCGAGCGGCCCGCGAGGTCGACGAGGCCCTGTGGCGCCGGTTCAAGGCCGCTCAAGACGCGTTTTTCGCGGCGAGAAATGCGGCGACCGCGGAACGGGAAGCGGAGTTGTGGGCCAATGCGCACGCGAAAGAAGCGCTCCTGGCCGAGGCGGAGAAACTCGACACCAGCAACCTCGACGCCGCGCGGGCGGCGCTACGGTCGATCACCGAGAGATGGGATGCGATCGGCAGGGTGCCACGGGAACGATCCGCGGAATTGGAGCGGCGACTGCGCGCGGTCGAGAAAAAGATCCGTGAGGCCCAGCCGGACTGGTCGGATCCGCAGGCGCTGGCGCGTGCCGAGCAGTTCCGCGCCCGAGCCGAGCAATTCGAACGCCAGGCACAAAAAGCCGAAGCCGCCGGACGCAGCAAAGAAGCCGAGGAGGCGAAGGCGAGCGCCGCGCAGTGGCGTCAGTGGGCCGAGGCGGCCGCTAACGCGCTGACCCGCAGGCCCTAGGCCGACCCCGCCCGAACCCCGAACACCCCGAGCCGCAACCGGGCTGTCAATCCCGCTGCGGCTTATCGCTCTCCGGATCGGGCGGACCGTCATCGGCCGCGCTGCGGCGCGCCGGGTTTTCCGGTGGGATGGTGAAGCGTCGGGCCGCGGCGTCACGCCGGCGCTGCTGTTCGGCGGCAAGTTGGACAAGGGTGCGCGACCCCACCACCCGGGCCCAGTGGAAGGTGAGCACAATCACCGTGATCCACGCGATGATGAGTCCGAGACCGGGACCCGGATGGCCGGCGGCCGCGGTCTGTCGCGACCACACCGCCAGCAACCCGCCGGCGCTGGCGACCGCCGTGCCGACAAGTGCCACCCAGGCCAGCGTCCAACGCCGGGTCAGCAGGGCCAGCATCGAGAAACCGACGCCGAACACCAGCGCCAGCCAGCTGAACATCCGTGACGGCAACGTCACCGCGGCCGTGCGCGCGCCGTGGGTGCCAAACAGCACGTCCCAACCGTTGACGTCGCCGGTGTGCGGCAGAATAAACGACCCCAGCAACACGAACACCAGGACGGCGACGACGACAGCTCTGGCGCCGGGCTCGATCTCCCGGGCGATACGGCGTTCCGCCTCTTCGATATCGGTCTTGAAGGCGTCGAAGCCATCAGGCTGCCGCCCGGCGTTCATCGGGTGCACCCGCTTGCACCGACCGGATCGGCCGGCGGTCCGACACCGGGCATGCCGAGGCCGACAACACCGCGCCGCCCGGTGGCGTGCACCTCACCGGCACGGGTCCGGCGGTGAGAGCCAATGCCCGCATCCGCGATGAGATGGTGCGGCGCGGCGTCGGTGATCACCGTGGTGACGACGTCGCCGGGCCGCACCTGCTGTCCGCCGGGGGTGAAATGCACCAGCCGGCCATCCCGTGCCCGCCCGCTCATCCGCGCGGTGTGGGCATCCTTGCGCCCCTCGCCGATGGCGACCAAGACCTCCACCGTTCGGCCGATCTGGGCGCGATTCTCCTCCAGTGAGATCTGCTCCTGCAGCGCTACCAACCTGCTATAGCGTTCCTGTACAACAGCTTTCGGGATCTGATCGGCAACTTCAGCTGCGGGCGTGCCGGGCCGTTTGGAGTATTGGAAAGTGAACGCGCCCGCGAACCGCGCTTGCCGCACGACGTCCAGGGTCGCGGCGAAGTCCTCTTCGGTCTCACCGGGGAAACCGACGATCACGTCGGTGGTGATCGCGGCGTGCGGTATGGCCGCGCGTACCCGCTCGATGATACCCAGGAAACGCTCGGCGCGATAAGAGCGCCGCATCGCCCGCAAGACCCGGTCGGAGCCGGACTGCAGCGGCATATGCAAGGCCGGACAGACGTTCGGGGTTTCCGCCATCGCCTCGATGACGTCCTCGGTGAACTCGGCCGGATGCGGGGAGGTGAACCGGACCCGCTCGAGCCCGTCAATGTGCCCGCACGCGCGCAGCAACTCGGCGAAGGCGTGGCGATTGCGTGGCAGCCGCGGATCGGCGAAGGCGACCCCGTAGGCGTTGACGTTCTGTCCCAGCAGGGTGATTTCGAGCACCCCGGTGTCTACCAGCGCCCGGATCTCGGCCAGGATGTCCGCCGGGCTGCGGTCGACCTGTTTCCCGCGCAGCGACGGGACGATGCAGAACGTGCACCGATTGTTGCAGCCTACCGAGATGGAAACCCAGGCAGAATACGCGGATTCGCGAACCGACGGCAGCGTGGAGGGAAACTGCTGCAGCGCCTCGACGATTTCCACCTGCGCGGACTTGTTGTGACGCGCCCGCTCCAGCAGCGTCGGCAGCGCACCGATGTTGTGGGTTCCGAAGACCACGTCGACCCACGGCGCTTTGCGCAGCACCACGTCCCGGTCCTTTTGAGCCAGGCAGCCGCCGACCGCGATCTGCATGTCCGGGTTGCGGTGTTTGCGCGGCGCCAGGTGGCTCAGGTTGCCGTAGAGCTTGTTGTCGGCGTTCTCCCGCACGGCACAGGTGTTGAAGACCACCACGTCGGCGGTGGAACCCTCGGGCGCGCGCTGGTAGCCCGCCGCCTCCAGTAGGCCCGCCAACCGCTCGGAATCATGGACATTCATCTGGCAACCGTAGGTGCGGACCTGATAGGTGCGCCCACGCCCGGGCGCGCCCCCGTCTGCGGTTCCCGCGCTCCTTAGACCCTGCGCCGCCGTTGACGTCACGGGGCCATGGTACGGCGACGTGAGGGCTCCCGGTTGGCCGCCCGCCCGACCGTGGTGCGCCCGAACGCGACGACGGCACACCACGTCGCCGAGGATCGGCACCCGCTGTCCCCGTGCCACCGGTTGGGCCCGGCCGCTGCCCCGCCTACACCCGGCGACGGTCCCGTTCGGCGGCCAACTCGGCGCACACTACCTCGGATGCCATCACCCGGTCATAGCCGCGGCGCGCCAACATCGCCACCAACCGACGACACACCCTCGCATCATCGTCAGTGAGGTCCTCCCGTCGTAACCTGGCCCGCACCAGTCGCTCGGCCCGCTCCCGCTCGACATCCGTGTCGATACCGTCCATCACCGCGCTGATGACATCGTCGTCGACGCCCTTGGCGTGCAGCTCGGCGGCCAGCACGCGCCTGCTTTTCCCCGCGCTGGCCCGCCTGACGTGCACCCATTGGTCGGCGAACTCCGTGTCATCGATCAGCCCGGCGGCGGTCAGCCGGTTCAGCACCCGGTCGCTGACGTCGTGGGGGTATCCGCGTTTCGCGAGCTGCGCGGATAATTCGGCCCGGGTTCGTGCCCGCACGGTGAGCAGGCGCAGGCACAACGCCCGGGCCTGCTCCTCGCGAGACGGTTCAGAAATCGACGGGTGCGGGCAAGACGTCGTCATCGGTCACCACCGCACCAATGCCGAGCTTTTCTTTGATCTTCTTCTCGATCTCGTTGGCTATGTCGGCGTTTTCCCGCAGGAAGTTGCGGGCATTCTCCTTGCCCTGACCGAGTTGCTCACCCTCGTAGGTAAACCAGGAACCGGACTTGCGGATGAAGCCCTGATCCACACCCATGTCGATCAGCGAGCCCTCCCTGCTGATGCCCTTGCCGTAGAGGATATCGAACTCGGCCTGCTTGAACGGTGGCGCACAGTTATGCACGACAACCCCCTCCGCGACCAGGTTGTGTAGCTCCTCGACCTCGAGGTCGAATGTTCGCATCCGCCGCGCGGGCAGTACTTCTCGGATCACCGAGTACCGCAGTTCTTCGATCAGCACAGCACGCAGAAACGTGTCATCCAGGGCATCCGCAAGCGCCTGCACACGGTCCCTGCGCAGCCGGCTGACACCTCCTAAGACCCGCTTCATTCCGCCACGGGTGCTCCCGGCTCCCGCGCCGACCAGCGTTGCCGCCTCTCGCACGCTCACGCCGCGCTCTTGCAGGTAATTCAGCACGGCGCCGGTCACCTCCGCGGAAAGATATGTCACCTGCGATCCACACCGCGGCCGCGGCAGAGCCTGTGAAATTACCCGGACAAGGGCGATACCGCGCGGTCCCCACATGGGAACCGATTGCGCGAATGCCCTGACGTTTTCCATGCCTGCGATCCGGACCTCCAACACCCGGCGGCCCCGAATTCGTCGGCCGAGGGCGGTATTCGGCGATTTCTGGGCCGGACCGTAATCTCGGACGCTACTCACGATTCCGAATCGCAACAGCAGCCAATGAATCTGGTGGGCAAGCTGTTCAGAGGTCGTGGTGTATCCGGCCAGAAGCGCTCCGGCATGTCCCCGGCCTACCTGACCACCGCCTTCGAACAGGCCGAACAGTAAATTACCGACAATGTCGGCAGCAATGTCGGGCCCGAAGAACCAATGCGGAATCGTCCTTTCCGATGCGGGCTTTCCGGAAACACCGGCCTGCTGGCACAGATCCAGGACACCATTGCGCTCGCCGGGCCGAGGAGTGATCGCAACGGAGTTCTGCCCCTGCGGATCGGCCGCACAACCGAGCGTCGCTGCGATTCGGGCCACGTCATCGATGAGTGCCTGATCAACGTTGATGAAATGAATCGGGGGACTACCGCTTGCGTAAGAGTCCGCGATCAGGTAGCCGAGCAGCCGTGCCTGATCGGGCGAAATAGGAGCATTGTCACCGAATCCGCCGAAGCACCGCGGTTGCGCCACCCGGTCTCCCCGGCGGAGTTTCCCGGCCTGGCGCCAGCCGTACTCTGTCAGCACTTTGTGATCGGGCGTTGCCCAAACGGTCGCGCCGCCGGCGATCCGCAACCCGATCACATCCTGCGTTCCCTGGTCGAACCAGGACACCACGGGCCGCGGATGCAGCGTGCCGTCTTTGGCCGCGGCCATCACATGGATCCGCTTCCGTCCGTCGACGACATCCTCAATACGATGCGTCGCGCCGGTGAGCGGATCGAAGATCCGGGTACCCGCTGCAAGGCACTTGTTCTTGACGACTTTGGCCCGGGTGCGGTTACCGACCGCTTCGGTACCGTCCTTGAGCGTCTCGATTCTCCTGACATCCAGCCTCACCGAGGCGTAGAACTTCAAAGCCTTTCCACCAGTTGTGGTTTCGGGGCTTCCGAACAACACTCCTACCTTCTCACGCAACTGGTTGATGAAGATCGCGGTTGTTCCTGAATTATTCAGCGCACCAGCCATTTTCCGCATTGCCTGGCTCATCAGCCGGGCCTGTAGGCCGACGTGGCTGTCGCCCATCTCGCCCTCGATCTCCGCTCGCGGCACCAGCGCGGCCACCGAGTCGACCACCAGAATGTCCAGCGCGCCGGAGCGCACCAGCATGTCGGCGATCTCCAATGCCTGCTCCCCGGTGTCGGGTTGACTGACCAGCAACGAGTCGGTGTCCACGCCGAGCTTCTTGGCGTACTCCGGGTCTAGGGCGTGCTCGGCGTCGATGAATGCCGCGATGCCTCCGGCGGCCTGGGCATTGGCCACCGCATGCAGGGCGACGGTGGTCTTCCCCGAGGACTCCGGCCCGTAGATCTCCACGATCCGCCCACGAGGCAGGCCACCGATGCCCAGGGCGGCGTCCAGCGCGATGGACCCGGTTGGTATCACCGAGATCGGTTGACGCACCTCGTCGCCGAGGCGCATCACCGACCCTTTGCCGTAGCTCTTCTCGATCTGGGCCACCGCCAACTCGAGAGCCTTCTCACGATCAGGGGCTTGCGTCATAGTGGTGTCTCCTGTGGTTGCTGTTCGGTCGACCGGTGTCGATCGGTTGGCCGTGACCCTAGTGGAAGCGTCTGACAAGTGGCCTGACCAGCATCTTCACCGTCGAACACCCCACCACATTAGCGAACGTGTGTTCGATGGCAAGGAGGCGCGCCGTGTGGCGGTCGAGATCTGAAACGCACGGCCAGGGCCGCCGGCCCCGCAAACAGCCGGACCCAACGCGGTGAGCCACCCTGGCTAGGCTTTTGCGCGGCCGCCCCATTGAGAGCCGCCGGCAGATGACCGGCAAATTCGATCCGGTGATCGCATCACCGCAAACTTGCCCGGAAAATCGCTGCTACGTCTAAGATTAGCCGCGAAGATCACCACGGGATCATTCCAGATAGGGGAGGTCCGGTATTGAACGGTAGTCTCCTGGGTGTCGATTATTTGTTTATCGGAATGATCCTGATTGTGAATGCCGCATGGTTGCGGGGTAAAACAGATTCTTATGATGCGGGGATTTTCAATGTGTTCGTCGGCCTCCTGGCAACGGGCACAGCGCTATACTTCGGACTAGTCGAGCACAACTACCCGATTGCTGCTGGTGGGGCGCTGTTCGGCGTGACCTACTTATGGACCGGGTGGAACGCCATGAGGGGAGCGACGGACCAAAGGGCACTCGGCATCTATTGCGAGCTGGTCGCGTTCGTTACGATCCCGTACGCCATAAAAGCACTGCTGGGCGGCGATCTAGGATGGACATTCGAGTGGATTAGCTATGGCGTCTTGTGGTACATGTTTTACCAACTTCACACCGGCAAGCCTCCGTGGATACTGAAGCCCACGATAGCGATGACCTATTTCGTGGGAATAGAGGTCGCGATCACCGGCTGGCTCTATCTCTACGGGTACTGGCCTTTTGGAAATTGGTGGCCGGTGGTGCACAAGTAATTTCTCTAGTTTCTCCCATATCCGCCGGACCGACACCACCACGACGCAGTCGACGGTTGATGAAGTCCGGCCAGGAATGCGGTACCGGAGGTCCTGGTTTAACTTAACACGCTAAATACGCCGACCGAGGTGAGCACACGACGTCCGATCCGGTACCCCGGATCGGATATGAACGGAGACAACGGATGATCGCCAACGACGATCCGAAGCCGGTGGCCGGTAGTCGGCTGTCCGATGCCGAGCGGGCGGGTCTGGTCCTGCTACGGGAGGAAGAGCGGGTGGCTCGTGATCTGTACCGGCGGTTCCACCAGGCGTGGGGTATGCCGATTTTCGGCAACATCGCCGCCAGTGAACAGCGCCACTACGATGCGATCGGGCGACTGCTCAAGCGGTACAGCGTCCCCGATCCGTCGGTAGGCCGGCCTCCCGGTGTCTACGCCGATACCGAACTGCAGAACGCCTACGACATGTGGCTGGCCCGCGGGTTGTCGTCGGCCGAAGAGGCATTTGCTGTCGGAATCGAACTCGAAACCGGCGATATCGCCGATCTGTCTGTGGCCATGCACGGCAGCGATCAGGCGGCCATCCAGAGGGTGTGTGAAAACCTGCGGGCCGCTTCCCAGAATCACCTGCGGGCCTTTAAAGCCGCAAGAGCGGCTACCCACCGTCACCACTGATCGCGGGGGATGTCGAAGTCGACGCACAATGCCCGCCATACCTCACGCGGGTCAACGCCGTCTTCGATCGCCTCGGCGGCGGTGCGGCCACCGAAGCCGGTCAGCACGTGATCGACCAGCACCGATGCCCCGTAGGCCACACCGAACCGCGAGGTGATCCGTTCGTGAAATTCCGTCAGGCGCACGTCGTTCAACCTACCGGGCCGACGCCAACGCTTCGTGGCACACCGATACCGGATCGGTGACGCCGGTGATGCTGGCGGCGGCCCGCCGGGCGGCCTGGCGGTAGCGGGGCGACGACAGCACCTCGCCGACCGCTGCGGCCAGTGCGCCAGCGGTCAACGGTCGGATCAGCTGGCCGCTGCCTTGGCGTACCACACGATTGGCGATCTCCCATTGATCCCCACCGCCGGGAACCACGACCATGGGAACCCCGGCCAGCAGCGACTTGGCCACCATCCCGTGTCCGCCCCCGCAAATCACCAGGTCGGCATGGCCCAGCAGCGTATCCTGGCGTCCCAGCCCGGCCGTCGCCCAATACGGCAGGTTCAGTTCCCCTCCGCTCAACCGCGACACCACCAGCCGCGATCCCGGTGGCAGGGTTTTCCCCGGGATCAGGCACTGCAGCGACACTTCGGCCAGACCAGGGGTCCCGGTCGCCGCCGTGGAGGGGGCAACCACCACGACCGGTCCGGAGCCCGGCGGGATCGGCAGCAGCCGGTCGGTCGGTTCATAGTGCAGCGGACCCACCACCACCGCCTCGGGCGGCCAGTCCGGGCGCGGAACCTCCAGCGCCGGCAGCGTGGCGATCAGCCGGCGCAGCGGGCCGGGGTCGTGCGCCGGCAGGCCGATTTCGGCCCGCACCGCTTCTCGCTGCCGCAAACCCTGACGCCAGGATCGTGCGGACAGGGCCCGCATCACGGCGTCTCGCAACCGGCCAGGAACGCCTTTACCGGGCGCTAAACCGCTGCCCAGCGGGGGCAGCCCCGTCGAGGGTAGGTACAGCGGATGCGGGTTTAGCTCGACCCACGGGATTCCTAGCAACTCAGCGGCCATGCCTCCACTGGCGGTGATTACGTCGGACACCACCAAATCGGGAGCCAGGTCGGCTAACCGGGGCACGTTAAGCACCGCCATCCGCGCCGCGCGCCGATGGATCCGGAATCCGGCGTCACGGTCCTCCGCTGTGGGTTCAAGCCCGTCCAGCTCTATGACCCGGACACCGGCGGCACGAGCAGCGTCGAACCAGTTGGCGCCGGTGAGCAGGGTCGGGGTATCACCTGCCGCCACGAAGCGCTGACACAAGGCGATAGCGGGAAACGCGTGCCCAGGATCCGGTCCGGCAACCACAGCAACACGCACGCCCTACCCTCCCACAGCCCGCGGCCGCGATCCATCGGCTCCGCGCCGGCTCCAATGCCGGGGTTCGCCCATATTCGGGGATCCGCAATGAACTAATCGCCCTGTGACGCAACAGCTTCCGCGTCTATCACCGCTCGGGGAAATTCGTGATGAGGCCATCGATCAGTCCCAGCAGACCATGATGCGGTCTGAACCGTTGGAGATCCGCGTAATTCGCAGATCATGTCATGATGGCCGTCGCCGCAGCGGTTCGGTTCACCACCGCAACAAAATCGGGATACCGGCAACAGGCAAGACATTTCCTCGTGCAGGCCTCGCTTCAGGGCCTCGTTCAGGGCCTCGCTTCAGGGCCGCAACAGCGGGGCGCGCCGGCGCACCCGCAATCTCTCGATTCGCCCGCGCGGTCAAATCTGGCCATCCGCCGACCGCTGACCGAGCGGTGTCTCGGCCGGGGCGTCGGCGCTGGCCTCGGTGCTGGCCGGAGTGGCCGGGATGGCCGCGGGCCCGCCCTCCTGCCTTCCGGCCGGCAAGGCCTCACCGCGCATCGACGCGCGGATCTGCTCCAGTCGGGCGTGCCCGGCCATCTGCACGGTGGCCTGCTCGACCTCGAGCATCCGACCCTGCACCGAATTCTGCGCGAGCTCGACCGCGCCCATCGCGTTGGCGTAACGACGCTCGATCTTCTCGCGCACTTCCTCGAGTGTCGGCGTGGTGCCCGGCGCGGCGAGTTCGCTCATCGAGCGCAGCGACGCGCTCACCTGTTCCTGCATCTTTGCCTGCTCAAGCTGGCTAAGCAGCTTGGTGCGCTCGGCGATCTTTTGCTGCAGCATCATCGCGTTCTGCTCGACGGCCTTTTTGGCCTGAGCGGCCGCGCTCAGCGCTTGATCGTGCAACGTCTTGAGATCCTCGACGCTCTGCTCGGCGGTCACCAGCTGGGCCGCGAAGGCCTCGGCGGCGTTGTGGTATTCGGTGGCCTTGGCGGTATCCCCGGCGGCGGTGGCCTGATCGGCTAAGGTCAGCGCCTGGCGCACGTTGACCTGGAGCTTTTCCACCTCCGCCAGCTGCCGGTTGAGCCGCATCTCTAACTGGCGCTGGTTGCCGATGACTTGCGCGGCCTGCTGGGTCAGCGCCTGGTGCTGACGCTGCGCTTCTTCTATGGCCTGCTGGATTTGCACCTTGGGGTCTGCGTGCTCGTCGATCTTCGCGCTGAACAGCGCCATAAGGTACTTCCACGCTTTGACAAACGGATTGGCCATGAGTCAGCTCCGCCCTCGTTTCCCACTCTCCCCGGACCACACACCCGCTGGACTGCTGGTCCCGCCCCGTCGCCTAATCTATCGGTTCCGCGCGGGTACGCACGCCCGTGTGGGGTGGTTGCCGTCGCGCGCCACCCGCGCGATGTCATCGACGTACCTGCCCGGCTCAAGCCACTGCCAACGAGGACACCGGCGGAATGACGACCTTGGTGCTCTCGTCGATGTTGGCGGTGCCGGCTTCGGCGAGCGCCGCTCGCTCCTGCCGTGCCATCTGTTCACCCACATCGATGAGCACCGCGGACAAGGGCAGCTCCAGCGCATCGCAGATCGCGTTCAGCAACTCGCTCGAGGCCTCTTTGCGGCCGCGTTCGACCTCGGAAAGATACCCCAGGCTGACCCGCGCTGAATCCGACACTTCACGCAGCGTCCGGCCCTGCGAAATCCGGGTGCGGCGCAGCACGCCGCCGATGAGTTCGCGCAATAGGGACGCCATTGTGCTCCTCTTCGTCCTGTCAAGCCTGATCGGCAGCGGTTATTTAAAGAAACGCCGACGACGGTGGTGTGGGTTCCCCGCCGTCTGACTGCCTCCAGCTCACACCCCCGCCGCGCCGGCCGCAACACTAGACCGCACCCAAATCCGGGCATTCCCGCCGTCGTCGCAGATCAGCGAATCGTCCCGCGGACCTCCCTGGCGGCCGAGGCCACGTAGTCGATCCCGGTGATCACCGTCAGCGTCACCGCCGCGGCCATCACCGCCCCCGCCGCCGCCAGCCAGGAACCCGACAGCGGCAGCACGAACAACCCGATCGCCACCGCCTGAACAAAGGTTTTGAGTTTACCGCCCCAGCTGGCTGGGATGACACCGCGGCGCAGCACAGCGAAACGCAAGACGGTAACACCGACCTCGCGGGCCAAGATCAGCATCGTCACCCACCACGGGAGATCACCGAGCATCGACAAGCCGATCAGCGCCGCGCCGATAAGGGCCTTATCGGCGATCGGATCGGCCAGCGTACCCAGCTCGGTCACCATGCCGTAGTTGCGGGCCAATGCACCATCGAACCGATCAGTGATGACAGCAATCGCAAAGATCACGAAAGCTGCTGTGCGACTGGCTGTTTCGTGTCCACCTCCGGCGAACAGCGCACCTAGGAAGATCGGGACAAGCACCAGGCGCATGCCGGTGAGCACATTGGCGAAGTTGGTGATGCGGGTGCGCTTTTCCAGTGGACCGGTTTGCGGCTGCCCCGACACCGCCTCAGAATAACGGGTGCTCAGATGGCGCGGAACCGCATACCGATACTGTGCATCCGTGAATCTCCAGGGCGACCGGCCACTGGTTCGGCGTGCGCGAACCTCCGACGTCCCGGCGATCAAGCGGCTCGTGGACATCTATGCGGGGAAGATACTTCTGGAAAAAAACCTGGTGACGCTCTACGAAGCCGTCCAGGAATTCTGGGTGGCCGAGCACCGGGGGAACGTGGTTGGTTGCGGCGCACTGCACGTGTTGTGGTCGGATCTCGGCGAACTGCGCACGGTCGCGGTCGACCCCACCATGACCGGGCGCGGTATCGGTCATGCGATCGTCGACCGGCTCATCGAGGTCGCGCGTGACCTGCAGCTGCGGCGGCTGTTCGTGCTGACCTTCGAAACCGAGTTCTTCGGCAAACACGGATTCACCGAGATCGAGGGAACGCCGGTGACCGCCGAAGTGTATGAGGAGATGTGCCGCTCTTATGATCTCGGCGTCGCCGAGTTCCTGGATTTGAGCTACGTCAAACCGAACACGTTGGGCAACTCGCGGATGCTGCTGATCCTCTGATCCGGTGGTGCGACGGTGTAGCCGCGGTTCGCGGGTACCTCGGCTGACCGGGGAGCCGATCGGAGAGCCGGGGAGCCGAATCAGCGAGCTGATCAGAGCGGAAACTTGGTCCCGGTGAGCTGTTCAGACAGCTCCCAGAGTGCCGCGGCGGTGTCGGCCCGCCTGGCCGACCAGCTGCGCCAGGTGGGCCCGGTGCGCCCGTACAGCCCGAATCTCGGACCGACGAACGTGTTGCCCGGCAGGTCCTGCGATATGGCGTAGAGCGTTTGCCGGGCACCGAAGTCGGCATCGGTGGCCACCAGACGGGTGACGGCCCGTATCAACGCGTCGCCGAACTTGCGGCCGGAGCGGCCTTGCAGGTTGGTGTGCGAATAGCCCGGATGAGCGGCCAGTGCGCGCAGCGGCGAGCCGACGGCGTCCAGGCGCCGCTGCAGTTCACCGGTGAACAGCAGATTGGCCAGCTTGGATTGGCCGTAGGCCAGCCAGGCCGAATACGGCCGCGATTGCCAGTTCAGATCGTTGAGGCTGATGTAGCCAATGGTGTGCAGCAGCGAGGACACCGTGACCACCCGGTCGGTGATGCTGGGCAGCAGCAGGTTGGTCAACGCGAAATGACCCAGGTGATTGGTGGCGATCTGGCCCTCGAAGCCGTCGACGGTGAGCGCGTATTTGGTGGCCATGATGCCGGCGTTGTTCACCAGGACGTCGACTTTGCCCACCCCGCCACCTACCCCGTCTGCGAAGCGCCGCACCGAGGACAGGTCCTGCAGGTCGAGCCGACGCACCTCGACCGGGCCGGTTTTGGGTCCCCGCATGCGATCGGCGGCGGCCTCGCCTTTTTCGGTGTCACGGACCGCCAGGATGACGCGGGCGCCGACCCGGGCCAACTCCCGGGCGGTCACCTCGCCCAGCCCGCTGCTCGCGCCGGTGACGATGACGGTGCGTCCGGTGAACGAGGGCAGGTCCGCCGCGGTCCACCCAGGCATGGCACCCACCCTAATCCGGCCCGGCGGGAAGTTCCGGCGGGCCGGGTGATCGCGCCGCGCATGCCCGACGACGGCTCGTCCGCCCGGGTATCGTTGCCGGTTAGCGCCCACGGCAGGTCGCCCGAGCCGCGCCGGAGCGCCCAGCCCGTCCCGAGGAGTCTTCAGGTGGGACGCGACACTTCGCGAGCCCGTCACCGGACGCGTCGCCAGTTGATACCCGGCGCCTATCCGGGAGCCGGGCGCAGGTGATGCCCGGATGTATCTAGGCGTCATCGTCAATCCGCTCGCCCGCAACAACCGGGTCGCGGCCGGGGATCGCGCCGCCAAGCTGCGGAGCATCGTCGGCCCGTGGGGCGAGGTACACCAAACCGCGTCGGTCGCGGAGCTCCGCGGCATCCTGGAACAGCTCTATCCGCGGGCGAGCCACCTCGTCGCCGACGGAGGTGACGGCGCGTTGCACTGGTTGATCAATGAACTCCGTCGGTGCGTGACCGATCCGCGACGCTGGCCGGCATTTGTGCCCACCAACGGCGGCAGCGTCAACGCGGTGGCGCGCAAGGCGCGGGTCCGGGGGCGGGCCGATACCATTCTGCGTGCCCTGACGGCCGCCGCCGAAGCGGACCGGCCACCGCCCGAGGTGTGTCTGGACACGTTGCAACTCGACGGTGTCACCGAAGACGGCGCGCCGTTTCACCGCCTCTGCTTCGGCCTGGCCGCCGGAGGCGTCGGCAACCGGTTCTATGACAAGTACTATGAGCTCCCCGATCACGACCGCGCGGCCGTCGCCCGCGTGATCGCGCGCACCGTCGCCGACTACCTCACCTCCAAGGTGGTTCCCGGGCGCTCGGGCAGGCCCAACTACGCGACCCACCTGTTCACACCCACACGCGCGCGCGTCTTCATCGACGGCCGGGAGGTTCCCACGCGCATCCATCGCTTGCTGCACGCCGGCGCGATCGACCTCCGTATCGGCGGTCCGTTTCGGCTCTTCCCAAAGGCGTCCGAACCCGGCGCGCTGCATTTCCAGGCCGGGGAGCTGCGGCCCTCGCGGATCGTCGCACAGCTTCCCGCGGCGCTCACCAACGGCACCGTCCGCGGTGCCCGGGTCTGGGACACCACCGGCCGCGAGATGATCATCGAAGCCGAGGACCAGGCGCTCTCGCCGATCATCGACGGCGAGCGTTTCACCGGTATCGTCAGGCTGGTGGTTCGCGCCGGCCCGCGGATCCGCATCGCTCAGGTCGGGTCGTCGACGGCCGCCCCGGCCCGGGCCCGCGCCGGGCCGTCGCAGCAGGTGTAAGCCGCGGGTGCCCGGCCGGTAGGCTCACCGCCGCCCCGCGCGGATCACGCGGATGATCTGAGCCGAGAGTGTGGGATCGCTCAGCAGCTGGTCGACGAGCGCGGCGAGGACCTCCTGGCCGGTGACCCGGGCGAGGCCGAGACGGTCGGCGGCTTCTCGCTGCCACATGTCAAGGGCCCGGTGCTGCGCGGGGGTGAGGTCGACCGTTCGCCGGGTTCGTGGGCTGCGGGTTCGACCGATGACGACCGGTTCGGTCGGCGCCGCTGCGACCGAGGGCGTCAGCCGGGCAGCAGACCCGGGGTAGCCGCGAGACCGTTCGCCGGCTGCTGTGACGCGATCGGCGTTGCTCATCGCGGAACCTCCTGCCGTGCGTATCGCAGGTCAGTACGTCAGTACGTCAGTACATCAGTGTAGCAGTAGGGTAGATTACCTCAGCAATCTTGGCAGCAATCTTGGCAGCAATCTTGGCAATGTCGGCGCCGTCTGCGACCGCTTCACGTGGTGGGTCCCGATTAAGACGGTGATCGGAACACCCGCCTTGGCGTCGGACCCGTTGCGGGAGCAATGGCAATAGCAGTTTACCTTAAAACTTGCATCTTAAAACTCTCATATAGGATTGCTGTAAAATCTAACATAGAAGAATTAAAAGCCAATTATATCCTCAACCTTTGTTTGCAGAAAGTGTCGTATTTCCTGCCAATAATACCCAATAGGTAGCGAAATAACCGTGTGCAATCAGGAAATACACTCCTACGGATATACGGGCATCAGTATCACAGTGGCTACGGAAATCAGTAGCAAAACGCGCCTGAAGTCCAGTACTGAGGTACTGATCGTCGTATTTACGGAGATATGGAAACCAACACGTGCACGCCTTCGAACGATCGACCTGTAAGCGCAGAACAGGACCTCATCGTTCGTAGCTAAGTCGGTTAAATGAGACTATCATGCGGAGCATAGAAATGGCGTATATAACTTTGCTTGATATCGGCACACAGCCTACTATCGGCTTTACCGCGAAAGATGTTGTTTGGTTGATTTCGGCTCATACCGGCTCGACGGTGGGAGGGACTGCGATGGCGACGCTGATCGATTACCTGCGGATGGGGGAAGCGCGACGACCCGACCAGACCCTGTACCGGTTCGTCGATGTCGACGGTCGGGAACTCGAGCACTACACCTACCGGAGCTTCAGTGAACGCACGCGTGAGCTGGCCGCCTGCTTGTCCGCCGAAGCCGGCCTGCGGCCGGGCGACCGCGCGCTGCTGGTCTACCCGCCGGGCCTGGAGATGGTGGCGGCGTTCGTCGCGTGCGCGCGCCTCGGGGTGATCGCCGTCCCCGTCAGCCCGCCGGTGCCCATGGCGTTCGATGCGGGGCTGGCCAAACTCGGCTTCATCGCGCGCGACTGTCAGGCCAAAACGGTGCTGTCCACGAAACAGTTCGAGTACGACTACCGGCTGCTCCTCGGTCACCGACGGGGTGCGCCGCCGTGGGCGGACTCCGAGCCGCCCCCGGAGCTGCCCTGGTTCGCCACCGACGGCACGCAGGACTTCGGCGGCGTCCCCGTCGCGGACACCCCAGGCCCGGTGCTGTTTTTGCAGTACACCTCCGGCTCCACCGGCGATCCCAGGGGCGTGATCGTCAGCCACGCCAACGTCATCGCCAACGGCTCCGCCTTCACCGGCAAGGAAGTCTGCGTCAGCTGGCTCCCCCAGCACCACGACATGGGCTTGATCTCGGCATACCTGTTCGTGTTGGTAAAAGGCGGCACTACCCACGCGATGTCGCCGGTCGATTTCCTGCAGCGGCCATCGGCCTGGCTGCGGCTCATCAGCGACGTGCGCGCCACCCACACGCCCGCGCCGAACTTTGCCCTGGAGTACTGCCTGCGCGAGGACAAGCTCCCCGAGTCCGAGCTGGACGGAGTCGACCTGAGCAGTCTGGACAGCATCATCGTCGGGGCAGAGCCGCTACGGGATACGACGTTCGCCCGCTTCCGGAAGCGCTTCGCTCCCTACGGTCTGCGGCCCGACGCGCTGACCGGCGCCTTCGGTTTGGCCGAAAACACCCTGATCGTGTCCATCGGCGGGCGCCAAACCCTGGCTTTGAACAAGCGAGCGTTGGAGCGCACCGTTGTGCAGGTCGAAAAAGCCGTGCCGCACAACGGGAATCAGGCCGCGGTTGTGAGCTGCGGCAAACCCGCCGCCGGAAACGTGGTGCGCATCGTCGACCCCTCGTCGGGGCACGATCTGGGCGAGGGCCGCATCGGCGAGATTTGGGTGGACGGACCCTCCAAAGGGCGCGGCTACTGGCGCCGGCCCGGGCTTAGCGCGCGGACCTTCCACGCCCGCATCGTCGGCGACGACGAGCACGGCTACCTGCGCACCGGGGATCTCGGCTTCCTGCACGAGGGCGAGTTGTTCGTCTGCGGGCGCAGCAAGGATCTGATCATCGTCCGCGGCGTCAACTGCTACCCCTCGGACATCGAGGCCGTCGTGGAACGCTCGGCCGAGCAGGTGCGTGACGGCTGCGTCGCCGCCTTCTCGGTCGAGCGCGACGAGCAGGAAGCGCTGGTGGTGGTCGCCGAGGTGCGCAACGGGCGGGCCCTCCCGAACGCCGCGGCCCTGGCGCGCGCCATCCGCAGACACTGCCATATCGACCCGCATACCATCGTGTTGGCGCCGCCGCACAGCATTCCCAAGACCACCTCGGGGAAGATCCAGCGTGCCCACACCCGCCGGCTCTGGCTGGAGGCCCAGCTGCCCGTGCTGGCGAGCTGGACTAATCCGATGACCCGGCGGACCCAGCGGGACCGGGACACCGCGGCGGATCCGCTGCAACGCTTCGGTTATCTCATCGAAAGCTACGACCTGGACGGAGACGAGAACTGCTCCTTTGCGGACCTGGGCATCGACTCACTGTCCCTGGCCGAGCTGCGCGCCGACCTGAAGGCGCTGCTGGCCGAGCATGGCGCGGCCGAGCTGGCCGAGGATGTCGATACCCGCCTGCTGCAGCGGCTGACGGTCGCCGAATTCTTCCGGCTGGTGCGCCAGTTCGGCGAGGGGTCGGGGCGACCGCTGCACGCCCTGCGCCGCGCGCTGAATCGGATTTCCGCCGACTACCAGGCATACGAAACCGGTCGGATGCGCGCCGACGCGCAACTGGCCCTGCCGGCGCTTCCGCCGGCGCCAACACACCAACGCGGCGACATCCTGCTGACCGGCGCGACCGGGTTCCTGGGGCCGTTCCTGCTCGACGGCCTGCTCGGGCGGACCTCCGACACGCTCCACACGCTGGTGCGCGCCACCGACGCGGCCCACGGGCTGGACCGGATCCTCGCCGCGCTGCGGCGGGCCCGGCTGTGGTCCCCGGCCCTGGACGCCGAGGTCCGCGCGCGGGTGCGGGTGATCTGCGGGGACCTGGCCGAGCCCTGCCTGGGGATCGGCGAAGAGGCGTTTCAGCGACTGGCCCGGCGCGTCGACGCCGTCGTCCACAACGGCGCCCTGGTCAACTACGTCCGCACCTACGATGCCCTGCGGCCCACCAACGTGGCCGGCACCCGGGAGCTTTTGCGCCTGGCCATGACCGCGCACCGCAAGACCTTCCACCTGGTCTCCAGCACCTTCATCTACGGCTGGAGCACCAAGCCGGTGGTCGGCGAGTGGGATGCCAATGAGGAGATGGCGGGCCTGGACTTCGGCTACTCGCAGACCAAATGGGTCGCCGAACAACTGGCGCGGGCCGCGGCCCGTTGCGGACTGGATGTGCGCATCTACCGGCCCTCGCTCATCTCCCCCACCAGCGCGGGCTACGGCAGCCGCGACGATATCTATGTGCGCCTCATGGCGTTCATGATCGAGCACGGCCTGGCCGTCAACGCCCACAATCAAATCAGCCTGCTGCCGGCGGACCTGATCGCCGATCACATCGTCGCGCTGATGGGCCTACCGAACGAGGACGCCGGCTGCGCGGCGGTGTTCAATATGACCGCGGATAACTACTACAACCTGATGGATATCACCCGGATTCTGGCGGAACGCCACGGCTACCGGTTCACCTACCACGACATCCCGTCCTTCGCCGAGCAGTTAGACCGCCGCTGCACCCCGCGGGATCCGCTTTATCCCCTCGTCGATTTCCTCACCCGCTCGGCCGAGCGGATCGCGGCGATGCGGGACAAGCGCTACGACAACACCCGGTACCGGAACGCGCGCGCGCTGGCCGGTGTCCGGCTGCACGAGCCGGCGCTGACCACCACCGTCGACGCCCTGGTCCGGTTCTTGCGCAGCGAGCGGCTGATCACCGAGGCTGAGACGGAGGCACAATGCATCGCCTAGCGACTGCGGGGGTTCACCATGTTCAGCGTCGATGACCGGGCAGCCGGACCGCACGACGCGCCGCTGGATCACGAGCGGATCGTCCTGCAGGCGCGCGACGTCGAGTTCGACTGGGCGACGCTGCCGTTCTACTACGTGCCCAACGAGCCCTTCGCCACCCATTTCTGCAATGTCCTGCACCTGCTGCTGCCGGCGGGCGAAAAGTGGATCGTCGAGGTATTCACGACGGCGCTGCCGCTGATCCAGGACGACCAGCTGAGGCTGGACGTGCAGGGATTCATCAGCCAGGAGGCCATGCATTCCCGGGCGCACGCCGGTGTGCTCGGGCACTTCGCGGCCCAGGGCATCGACGTGACACCGTTTACCGACCAGATTCGCTGGCTGTTCGACAAGCTGCTCGGCGAGCGGCCCCGATGGGGCCCGCGACGACGCCAGAAGTGGCTGGCAGAACAGGTGTCGATCGTGGCGGCCATCGAGCATTACACCGCCATCCTGGGTGACTGGATCCTCGACACCCCGCAGCTGGACTCCCTCGGCGCCGACCCGGTGATGCTGGACCTGCTGCGCTGGCACGGCGCCGAGGAGGTGGAACACAAGGCCGTCGCCTTCGACACCATGAAGCATCTGCGGGCCGGATACTGGCGCCGCGCGCGCACCCAGCTGCTGGTGACCCCGGCGCTGCTGTGGTTGTGGATACGCGGCGTGCGGTTCATGTACTCGGTCGACCCGCACCTGCCGCCGGGAACCACGCCACGCTGGCGGGACTACCTCGATGCGGCGCGCCGGGGTTTGGTGCCCGGGCCGGTACGGTTCCTGCGGGTCATCGCCGCCTACTACCGGCCGGGTTTCCATCCGTCTCGGCTGGGCGGGGTCGGACGCGCGGTCGACTACCTGGCCCGCTCCCCTGCCGCTCGCGCATCTCACTGAACGCCGTGCTGAGCACCGTGGGAAGGACTCGGAGAGCACCTGTGTCACAGACTATTTGGAGCAGCAGGCCCGCCGACCTCTACGGTCGCCGCAAACACGATCGCGTTCTCACCGCGTTTTGGGGTGTGGGTGTGCTCTTCGGCGGCTTGGCCTCGCTCTCCCGCTGGAGGCCCTCGCGGGTCACCCCGGTGTCACACACGATCAGCGCGGTGGTCACCAAGCGCGAACTGCTCGCACCCGACGTGGTGGCGCTGACACTGGCCGACCCGCACGGGGGATTGCTGCCGTCCTGGACGCCCGGCGCACACATCGATGTCCGGCTGCCCTCGGGCCGGCGTCGGCAGTACTCGCTGTGCGGCCCGCCCGGGCGGCGCACCGACTACCGCATCGCGGTGCGCCGCATCGCCGACGGCGGCGGCGGCTCGATCGAGATGCACGACACCGTCGGCGTGGGCGACACCCTGGTTTTCGAAGGTCCCCGCAACGCCTTTTACCTCGTCACCGACGAGGACGACGTGTTGTTCGTGATCGGCGGCATCGGGGTCACGCCGATCCTGCCCATGATTCAGCTGGCGCACCGCCACGGAATCGACTGGCGCGCGGTCTACGCCGGACGCAGCCGGGAATACATGCCGCTGCTCGACGAGGTGGTGGCGGTAGCACCGGATCGGGTGACGGTCTGGGCCGATGACGAGCGCGGCCGAATTCCCACCGCAGCCGACCTGCTCGCCGACGCCGGGCCGACCACGGCGGTGTACGTCTGCGGACCGGCCGGCATGCTCGAGTCGGTGCGCGCCCTGCGCGGCAGCCACGCCGACGCGCCGCTGCACTACGAGCGGTTCGGACCGCCGCCGGTCATCGACGGTGCCCCGTTCGAGCTGGTGCTCGCGCGTTCGCGGCGGGTGCTCGCCGTGCCGTCGAACCGCTCGGCGCTGGCCGTCATGCTCGACCACAACCCGGCGACCCGCTATTCGTGCCAACAAGGGTTCTGCGGCACCTGCAAGGTCAAGGTGCTGGCCGGGGCGGTCGATCGCCGCGGACGCATCGCGGAGGGCGAGGGCGAGATGCTCGTGTGCGTGTCGCGGGCCAACGGCGACCGCGTGGTCATCGACGCCTGAACGCCCGTCGGTCGCTACCGCGAACCGGCGCCCGCCGCGGCGTCGATACCCCTGATCGCGGCCAGCGTCGCCGCCAGCTCGTCGGGTTTGACCAGCACCTCGCGTGCTTTGGATCCCTCCGACGGTCCGACGATGCCGCGGGTTTCCATCAGATCCATCAGCCGGCCGGCCTTGGCGAACCCGACGCGAAGCTTGCGCTGCAGCATCGAGGTGGAGCCGAACTGACTGGAGACCACCAGCTCTACGGCCTGCAGGAACAGCTCCATGTCCTCGCCGATGTCCGGGTCGACGTCCCGGCGTTCGCCGGTGGGCTTGGCGGCGGTGACACCCTCGGTGTATTCGGGTTCGGCCTGCTCCTTGCAGGCGGTGACGACGGCGTGGATCTCCTCGTCGGTGATGAACGCCCCCTGCAGCCGGATCGGCTTGCTCGCGCCCATCGGCAGAAACAGCCCGTCGCCCATGCCGATCAGCTTTTCCGCGCCCGCCTGATCGAGGATCACCCGGCTGTCGGTGAGCGACGAGGTCGCGAACGCCAGCCGCGAGGGCACGTTGGTCTTGATCAGCCCGGTCACCACGTCCACCGACGGCCGCTGGGTGGCCAGCACCAGATGAATGCCCGCGGCGCGGGCCTTTTGGGTGATCCGCACGATCGCGTCCTCGACATCGCGGGGGGCGGTCATCATCAGATCGGCCAACTCGTCGACGATGGCCACCACGTAGGGGTAGGGACGGTATTCGCGCTGACTGCCCAGCGGTGCGGTGATCTCACCGGAGCGCACCTTGTCGTTGAAGTCGTCGATGTGGCGCACCCGTGACGCCTGCATGTCCTGGTAGCGCTGCTCCATCTCGTCGACCAGCCACGCCAGCGCGGCCGCCGCCTTCTTCGGCTGGGTGATGATCGGGGTGATCAGATGCGGGATGCCTTCATACGGTGTCAGTTCCACCATCTTCGGGTCGATCAGGATCATCCTGACCTCTTCGGGGGTGGCCCGGGTCAGCAGCGACACCAGCATCGAGTTGACGAAGCTGGACTTGCCCGAGCCGGTGGAACCCGCGACCAGCAAGTGCGGCATCTTGGCCAGGTTCGCCGAGATGAAGTCGCCCTCGATGTCCTTGCCCAGCCCGATCACCAACGGGTGGTGGTCGCGGCGGGTGGACGGCGCGGTGAGCACATCGGCCAGCCGCACCATCTCGCGATCGGTGTTGGGCACCTCGATGCCGACCGCGGATTTACCGGGGATCGGTGCCAGCATTCGCACGCTCTCGGTGGCCACCGCGTAGGCGATATTGCGGTGCAGCGCGGTGATTTTCTCCACCTTGACACCGGGCCCCAGCTCGACCTCGTAACGGGTGACGGTCGGCCCGCGAGTGCAGGCGGTGACGGCCGCGTCGACCTTGAATTGGGCGAGCACCTCGTTGATGGCGCCGACCATGTGGCTGTTCGCGGCGCTGCGTCTCTTGGGCGGGTCGCCCGGGATCAACAGGTCGAGCGACGGCAAGGTGTAGGGCCCATCGACGACCCGGTCCGACGCCGGTTGGTCAAGCGCGCGTGCGGCTGGGGCAGCGCGCCGGCGAGGGCGCGTGCCGGCGGGCTCTGCGACCGTGGCGGTGTCGTCCGTGCCCGGGGCCTGCTCGCCGGGCCGGTCCCATGCCCCGTCACCGGGGAAGTACGCCGGGTCGTCGTAGTAGCCGTCGGAGAAGTCCTCGGCGGCAATATCCTCGGCATCGTCGACGGCGCCGGGGCGCTGCGCGCCGGTCCCGAAGAATAGCGAGAACCGGCCACGGCGTGCCGGCAGCCCGGTGCCCAACACGGTGCGCAGTTTGCCGGGCACCTCGCGAAGCGTGGTCCGGGTCAACAGCAGCACCCCGAACAGCGCCCCGATCAACAGCAGCGGCGCGGCTATCCACGCTGTCAACCCGTCGGCGAGCGGTCCCCCGATGGCGAAACCGAGAAACCCCCCGCCGCGGCGACGTGCGTCCGGGGTGTCGGGGGATCCCGCCCACAGGTGCCACAGCCCCAGCGTGGGAAGCGCGATCATCACCGCTCCGAGGATTAGCCGCGGGCGGGCCTCGGGATCGGGTGCGGTGCGCATCAGCACCACCGCAACGACGGTGACGACCGCCGGGAGCAGCACAACTGCCGAGCCGATCAGCGTCCGCAGCAGGGTGTCGACCCAGGCCCCCGCCGGGCGGGCGGCGTGGAACCACGAGCTCGCCGCGATCAGGACGGCCAGGCCCAGCAGCGTCAGCGCGATCCCGTCGCGGCGGTGTGCGGGCTCGATGTCGCGGGCGCGGCCCATCGAGCGCGCCGCGGTGCCGGCGCCCCGTGCCAGGGTCAGCCACACCCCGCGGGCGACCTGGCCGGCCGCCAGCCCGGTGGCAACGGGCAGGGGCCGGTTGCGCCGCCCCCCGGACGGGCGCGCTCTGGTGACCCGCGACATGCCCTTTGACCGGGCTTTTCGGGCGCCGGATCGGCCTGATCGGATAGCGGTCTTGTTGGACATGCCGGCAAGCCTAATCGCAAAGACACCATCTGCATCATCTGCCACACTGATTGCAGCCGGTCGCGTTTCGGTGTCCGGGCCGCCGGGTAGGGTGCGAGTCGTCAGGTGTTTACCCCAGAGAGCCTCAGGAGGCCCCCATGCCCGTCGTTGTCGTCGCCACTCTGACCGCCAAGCCCGAGTCCGTCGACACCGTCCGCGACATCCTCACCCGCACCGTCGAAGACGTCCACAACGAGCCGGGATGCCAGCTCTACGCGCTGCACGAATCGGGGAACACCTTCGTCTTCGTCGAGCAGTGGGCCGATGCCGAGGCGCTCCAGGCTCACAGCACCGCTCCCGCCCTGACCCGCCTGCTCAAGGAGACCGGGGAGCACCTCACCGCCGCGCCGGACATCAAGACGCTGACCCCCGTCCCCGCCGGCGACCCGGACAAAGGACAGCTGCGCCGCTGACGGCCGGTGCCGGGCCCGGCGCATCGTGTTACCGGCATCGCCGTGGCCGTCGCCGCGGCGCTGTCCGGTGGCGCCGGGTAGCCGGCTGGTGTTCACCTACGTGCGCCGCGACTTCATCGACGGGACGAACCTGTACGGCGCCCCCATGCTCTACCGCCGAATGCGGCAGCGCCGACAGCTGTGGCACTTCGGATTACAGCCCGAGGAAGTGGCGGAGTTTCTCGCCGGATCCGGGTGGCGGCTGATCGAGCAGCTCGGGCCGGAGCAGATCGTGCGGCGCTACGTCGCACCGACCGGTCGCAACCTGACGGCATCAGACATCGAGTGGTCGGCGTACGCGGAAAAGGTTTAAAGTACCGGCGATCCCCACCGGGTGGGTCTTCAGATTTCCAGGACCGTCGGCACGATCATCGGCTGGCGACGGTAGGTTTCCCCCACCCACTTGCCGACCGTGCGGCGCACCGCCTGAGCGATCCGTACCGGATCGGTGATGTTCTCGGCGGCAAGCAATTCCAGCTCTTGCTCGACTTTACGCACCGCGGGCTCCAGTGCCTTGGGATCTTCGGAGAAACCCCGGGAGTGCAAATGCGGCGGAGCCGCCGGACGGCCGGTGCCGTGTCGCACCACCACGGTCACCGCAACGAAACCCGATGACAGAATGAGCCTTTCGCCCAAGGTGATTTCGCCGACGTCCCCGGTGACCAGGCCGTCGACGAACATTTTGCCGACCGGAACCGCTCCGGCGATGCCGGCTTTGCCGGCGATCAGATCGACACTGACACCGTTCTCCGCCAATAAAATTGACTCTTCCGCCACGCCAGTGCGGGCGGCCAGTTTGGCGTTGGCCCGCAGCATCCGCCAGGTGCCGTGGATGGGCATAACCTGTCGCGGCCGCACCGCGTTGTACAGGAACAGCAGCTCACCGGAATATGCATGGCCTGAAACATGCACGCGCACTTGCTGGTTGGTAATGACTTGGGCGCCGATCTTAGACAGCTCGTCGAGCACACCGTAGACAGCTTCCTCGTTGCCGGGGATCAGCGAGGAGGACAGGATGATCAGGTCATCGGAGGTAAGCGTGATACTGCGGTGCTCACCGCGCGACATTCGCGACAACGCCGACATCGGCTCACCCTGGGTGCCGGTGGTGATCAACACCACCCGCCCGGGAGGCATCATCTCGGCGGCGGCGATATCGATCAGATCGGAATCGGCGACCCGCAGAAAACCAAGCTCGCGGGCGATTCCCATGTTGCGCACCATGGACCGGCCGACGAAGGCCACCCGCCGGCCCAGTGCCACCGCGGCGTCGATGATCTGCTGCACCCGGTCCACATGGGAGGCGAAGCACGCCACGATGACCCGGCCTTCGGCGCCCCTGATCAGGCGGTGCAATGCCGGGCCCACTTCGCTTTCCGACGGCCCTACACCGGGAATCTCGGCGTTGGTCGAATCGCAGAGCAAGAGATCCACACCGGCGTCACCGAGCCGGGACATGCCGGGCAGGTCGGTGATGCGTCCGTCGAGCGGCAACTGGTCGAGTTTGATGTCTCCGGTGTGCAGGATGGTTCCCGCCCCGGTGTGCACCGCAATCGCCAGCGCGTCCGGGATGGAATGATTGATCGCGAAGTACTGGCACTCGAACACGCCATGCGTGCGGCGCTCGCCCTCGGCGACTTCCACAAGCACCGGCTTAAGCTGGTGCTCACGGCATTTGGCGGAGACCAGCGCCAGGGTGAACTTCGAGCCGACCACCGGGATGTCGGGCCGCAGCTTGAGCAGAAACGGGACCGCCCCGATGTGGTCCTCGTGCGCGTGGGTCAGCACCAGCGCCTCGATGTCGTCGAGCCGGTCCTCGATGTGACGCAGATCCGGCAGGATCAGGTCGACCCCGGGCTCGTCGTGGGTGGGGAACATCACCCCGCAGTCGATGATCAGCAGCCGGCCCAGATGCTCGAAAACCGTCATGTTGCGGCCGATTTCGCCGACACCGCCCAGCGCGGTGACCCGCACCCCGCCCGGGTTCAGGGGTCCGGGGGGATTGAGGTTGGCATTCACCGGCCGCTCACCCGTCGCTTAGCGGAGCACCGAGGCGGTGCGCATGTCGGCGGCTAGCGCCTCGATTTGGTCAGATGTCGCAGGCATTTGCGGTAACCGTGGATCGCCGACGTCCATCCCCTGCAGCCGCAGACCCGCTTTGACCATCGTCACCCCACCGATGCGGCCCATCGCGTCACACAGCGGGCCGAGGGTCACGCTGATCTTGCGGGCGGTGGCGATGTCGCCGGAATGAAAGGCAGACAACATCTCCCGCAACTGACCCGCCGCCAGATGGGAAATCACGCTGATGAAACCGCTTGCCCCCATTGCCAGCCAGGGCAGGTTCAGCGAATCATCGCCGGAATAATAAGCCAGCCCGGTTTCGGCCATGAGCTGAGCGCCGGTGTGCAAATCGCCCTTGGCGTCTTTGACCCCCACGATGTTGGGGTGTGACGCCAGCGCACGGATGGTGTCCGGCGCGATGGGTATTACCGAGCGCGGCGGGATGTCGTAGAGCAGCACCGGCAACGCGGTGGCGTCGGCGATGGCGGTGAAATGGGCGATCAGCCCGTTCTGCGGGGGCTTCGAGTAGTACGGGGTGACCACCAGCAGGCCGTGCGCCCCCTCGGCGGCGGACGCCTTCGCCAGACGCACACTGTGCGCGGTGTCATAGGTGCCCGCGCCGGCGATGACCCGGGCACGGTCGCCGACCGCTTCCAGCACGACCCGCAGCAGCGTGCGTTTCTCCTCGTCGGTGGTGGTCGGCGACTCCCCGGTGGTGCCGGACACCACCAGCCCGTCGCACCCGGAGTCGACGAGGTGGTTGGCCAGCCGCGCCGCGGCGGCGGTATCCAGGGAGCCGTCAGCGCCGAACGGAGTCACCATCGCGGTCAGCAGCGTGCCCAGGCGTGCCGGGGCGTCGAATCCGACGGTGCTCACGGTCCCTAGGTTACGTCACGCCTCGGTCGCCAGGGGTGACGTCGCGATCTCGGTGCCGTCGGCCAGGGTGGTGATCTCGAAATCGGCGAAGACCGCGGGCGCCACCTCGAGGAGGTGCCGCAGGCACAGTAGGGCAAGCCGCCGGATCTCGACGTCGGCGTGCTCGCTGGCGCGCATCGCGATGAAATGCCGCCACGCCCGGTAGTTGCCGGTCACCACGACGCTGGTCTCGGTGGCGTTGGGCAGCACGGCGCGGGCTGCCTGGCGGGCCTGTTTGCGGCGCAACCCGGCGTTGGGCCCCTCGGCGAGCCTGGCCTCCAGTTTGGCCAGCAGTTCGGTGTAGGCGGCGCGACTGGCGTCGGCGGCTGTAGTCAGGATCCGCTGTAGCTCGGGGTCGTCGGGCATGCCCGGCGGTATGACGATCCGCGAGTCCCCTTCCGGGACGTAGCGTTGGGAAAGCTGTGAGCAGGACAAATGCCGGTGCCGGATCAGCTCGTGGGCGCAGGATCGCGAGATTCCGGTGATGTAGAAGGACACGCTAGCGTGCTCGAGCAGCGAGAAGTGCCCGACGTCGATGATGTGCTTGATGTAGCCGGCGTTGGTCGCGGTCTTCGGGTTGGGTTTGGACCAACTTTGGTAGCAGGCCCGGCCGGCGAACTCGGTGAGCGCCTGCCCGCCGTCGGCGTCGGTGCTCCACGGCACGTCATCCGGGGCGCTGAACGCGGTCTGAGCGATCAGTCGCACGCGCAGCGGGGCGGTCTCTGCCACGGCGTTCACCATAGCCCGGTGGTTGGGAGATGCCGGCGGGATCGCTGTCGCTCGCCGGAGGGTTGCCGCGGAGGGGAAACCCGCAGATGCCCCGCCCCGCGCTGGGTTAGCATGCGGTTGCGGTGACTGGCGTGCCGATTCTGGCCGGGCGGTGTGGAGGAACGGCGGTGGCGGGTGAGTTGCGGGTTGACCTGGAGGCGTTGGCGTGCTCGGCGGCGCATGTCAGCGGCCAGGGCGAGGACTTGGCGGCGGCCCATCTCACGTCGGATAACACGATCGAGGCCGCGCAGTCCGGCTGGGTGGGGGCGTCCTCGGTGGCGCTGGCCGCCCGGATGGACATTTGGTTGCAGACCTCCCGGCGGCTTTTGACCAACGTCGGCGCGCACGCGCTGGACCTGCACAACGACGCCATCGATTTCGCGGCGATGGAGCGCGAGAACGCCCAGCGGCTGCGCGCGGTCGGCGACAGCGCCCCGGGACGGCCGGTGCGGGTCGAGGCGCCGTGACGCTGACGGTGGCCGATATTGATCGGTGGAGCTCGGATGCGGTGCGGGCGGTGTTTCACGCGGCCACCGCCCGCGGGCAGGCCACCTTGGAGGTGTCGCGTCAGCTGAGCTCGCTGGCGGTGTTTGACACCTGGGAGGGCCAAACCGCTGCGGCCCGCAAACACCACAATGCGCTGATCCGCCAGGACCTTGACGCGCATGGCAACGAGGCGCTGGCCGTGGGCGCCGCGGCGGGCAAAGCCGCCGATGGCATCGATAAGGTGCAGGCCGACTTGCGCCGGTTGCGCGCTGATGCCGCCGAGATGGGTCTGTGGGTCGATCCGCTGGCCAACAAGGTGGTGGCCGGGTCGGGTTTCCGCGGCGACGAGAAGCAGCTGGCCGCCGCGCAAGCCGAGCTGCAGCCACGGCTGAACGCGATCCTGGCCGAAGCCAACGCGGTCGACGCGGACCTGGCGGCCGCGATCAACATGGCCGACGGTGACACCCCCATCCCGGCCGGCCCCCACGAGAATCGTCCCGAGATTCAAGACGCGCTGTCCAAACCCCTGCCCGAGGATCCGCAGCAGTTCACCGCGCTGTGGAATCAGCTGACCCCGGAAGAAAAAGACTGGCTCTACGCCCAAGACCACAACATCGGCAACCATCCCGGGATGCCCTGCGATCCCCCGGACCACCTCGGCTACGACCACTACAACCGGCTCAATCTCGATGACCAGCTGGCGCGCGCCCGGGCCGCCGCCGCGCAAGCCGACGCGCTCAAAGCCCAGCACCCCGACTGGGCGGAGGGCAAAAATATTCCGCCTCCCAACGAGCCGGGTGCGATCTTCGATGACCGGCTGGCCTATGAGGCCTGGCAGCGCCACTACGACGCCGCCCGAAACGCCGCGAAAAACCTGCCCGATCTGCAGGCGGTCGACAAAGCCCTCAAAGCCGGCCCGGATCGCAAGCTGATGCTGCTGGACACCCAAAACGGCAAACAAGTCCACGCCGCGATCGCCGTCGGGGATCCCGACACCGCCACCCACGTGTCGGTCACCGCCCCTGGGCTGAACACCACCGTGCGCGACAGCATCGGCGGCATGGCGGACGAAGCTATGCACGCTCGTGTTGAAGCTCGTAAGCAGCTCATACTTGCTGGTCGTGGAAACGAAACCGTGTCGGCTATCGCGTGGATCGGTTACGACACGCCGCAGGTCCCCGGTTGGGATCACCTCGGTACGTCCCTCGGGGGCGGGTGGGATGTCAGCCACGACACCCTGGCCCGCGCCGGCGCGCATGACCTGGCCCGCTTCTATGACGGGATACAAGCCTCCCACCAGGGCGGGCGGGCCGATCTGACCGCGATCGGGCACTCCTACGGCTCGCTGACCACCGGGCTGGCGTTGCAGCAGCCCGGTGATCACGGGGTGTCGCGGGCGCTGTTTTACGGCTCACCCGGCATCGAAGCCTCCACCCCGGCCCAGTTGCACCTGCAACCCGGCCATGTCTATGCCATGGAGGCCCCCGATGATCTCATCCAAAGGGTGTACGACGGCCGCGCCGTTGCCCAGGGCATCCCAATTCTCGGGTCGTACGCCGACGCCGAGTTCGGCAACTTCGGTTCCAACCCGGCCACCAACCCCAACTTCACCCGCCTAGCCACCGGCCCCACGACCGTGCCCGACGGCCGCGCCCTGGAAGGCGTGAGCGGGCCGCACGCGCACAGCCAATACCCTCAACAAGGCGACAACGGTCAGCCCCGCACTAGCGGCTACAACATTGCAGCGGTCATCGCCGGACTCAAGCCGATCAGCGGAAACTGAACACCAGATGAAAAGACCCCGCCACCACCGCCGCAGCCTCCTATCGACCACGATCGTGGTCATCGCACTAGCATCACCAGGATGCCATATGAAAAACCCTTATAAACCAACGGATCCCGACGCGGCTAGCAAAGCGGCTGCCACACTCAATACGCTGCCATCGCTAGAAGATACGCAGACACAACTCAAGACAACAATCGAACAGATCGGGACGGCGGCCTCCGCGATTGCCCCCACCCTGGCATGGCACTGGCTCGATGAACCGAGCCGCGGCGGCTGCTCCCCCCCCTATGAGCAGTCTGACGGTCAAGAGGTGCTCATGCCGAACTATGTATCGAATACCCCGATTCCCGAGGAGAATTGGCAGTCGGTCTTTGACATCGCTCGCGATGCTGCCGCCAAGCTCGGCGCCAATAGCATCGAGGTATTTCGCGATGCCCCCGGCAATCATGATGTCGAATTCTTCGACGAGACGGGCACAACCATCCGATTAGGATCGCAGCAGGTGGCGTTAATATCGGGTAGCACCGGATGTCGCTTACCCCGCGACAGAAAGTAGCACCACCCCGCCACCGTCGGCGCGCTACGAAAGCGTGGCCGCGCCAGCCCAGCTGGGCGAGAAGGCGATTCGTCGCAATCGAACACCAGGGCGGGCGGGCCTTTCTGACCGCGATCGGTCACTCCTACGGCTCGCTCACCACCGGGCTAGCGTTGCAGCAGCCCGGTGATCACGGGGTGTCGCGGGCGCTGTTTTACGGCTCACCGGGCATCGAAGCCAGCACGCCGGCTCAGCTTCACCTGCGGCCCGGCCAGGTGTTCGCCATGGAAACCCCCGACGATCCCATCCAGTGGACCTACGACGGCCCGCGTATCGCCCATGATGTGGCCCCGTTTTTGCCGCCGCCGTTGAACACCATCGCCGAAGGCATCTTAGGAGACGCCGACGCCTCCGGGGCCGGGCATTTCGGCCCGAACCCGGCCACCAACCCCGCCTTCACCCGCCTGGCCACCGGCGCCACCGCGGTGCCCGACGGCCACGGCGGCACCCTGCAGCTGGAGGGCGCCCACGGCCACAGCGACTACCCCCGCTTTCCCGACGACGGGGGGATCCGGACCACCAACGACAACATCGCCGCCGTGGTGGCCGGGCTGGGTGATAAGGCGGTTACCGGCCAGTGAGGAAACCCGCTGACCCTCCCCCGCGCCGGCGACGCCACGGATTGCTGGGTGCCGCCCTACTACTCACCACCACCCTCACCGCCGCAGGATGTCACGTGACAGGACCCGATCAACCCACCTCGCCCTCGGTGGCCGCCAAAGCCCTTGAGGTCCTCAAATCCCTGCCCTCCCTGGAGGACACCCAAACCCAGGTGCAAGCCGCGATGAACGAAATCAAAACGGCCGCCAGCACACTCATCCCCGGAATCACCTGGGAGACTCCTCACGAAGGATCAGGCAGTACCTGCGCGCGGCCCTACGAACAAAGCGACGGGCGAGAGTACTTCCCCCCCGACGCGGTCGCTGTTCGTGTGCCAATGTCTGAGCAGGACTGGGCGAAAATTCAGGAGGCCGCCAAACGGGCGGCCGCCAAACTGGATGCCACCGAGGTCCAGGTGTTCCAAGACAAACCTGGCGATCACGACGTCCGCTTCTATGGTCCCACCGGGATATCCATTGGCGTCGGTTACCGGGGCAACCTGGTGGTCTCTGGTTTCACCGGCTGCCGGCTACCCCGCGACCAGAAACAACGCCACGGCTAGCACCGAGCGCGTTGGCCCCGCCACGGGCACGGCACATTTCTCCGGCGGTTGCCCGCGGGCGAAGCGTGCTCAATCTTGCGCGGCGCGCAGTTCGCCCGCCAAGTTGCCGACGCTGCCCACGGTGATGCCGCCCAGCGCCAGCCAGGATGCCATGGTCTGCAGTTCGGCCGTCAACGCCGCGGCAACCCGGGTGGGCGGTTCATCCGGTTCGATGAACGCGCCCACGACGTGCAGGGCGTTTCGCGCCCTATCGGCCTTGAGGTCGACGCGGCCAACCAGCCGCCCGTCGAGCAAAAACGGCCAGACGTAGTAGCCGTACCGACGCCGGGACGCCGGGGTGTAGATCTCCAGGCGGTAGTGAAACCCGAACAGCCGCTGCACCCGCGGCCGGTAGAAGATCAGCGGGTCAAACGGGCACACCAGCGCCGTTCCGCGGTCGCGGCGCGGCACGGCCTGCCCGGTGCGCAGATACGCCGGCGCGGCCCAGCCATCGACGTCGACGGGCTCCAACTCGCCGTCGGCGACCAGCTTGGCGATAGCCGGCCCGGCCTGCCGGGCAGACAGCCGAAAATAATCGCGGATGTCGGCCTCGGTGCCCACCCCCAGCGCGGTTGCCGCCCGCAGCGTGAGCTCCCGGACGGCCTGTTCGTCGTCGATCTGGCGGGCGAGCACCGCTCTGGGCAACACACGCTCGGTCAGGTCGTAGTACCGGCTGAACCCGACCCGGGTGGCGGTGGTGAGCACGCCCGCGGCGAACAGCGCCTCGGCGACCCATTTGGTGTCGCTGCGATTCCACCAGGCGCCTTTCGTGCGGGAGCGCCCGCGAGCCAGGTGGGCCTCGATCTGCCCGGCGCTACACGGTCCCAGTTCGGTGACCGCGGCGATGACCTCGTCGGCTAGGCGTTGGTTGGCTCGCACGATATGCACACCCCAGCGGCCGTGCCGGTACTGGCGCATCCGCCAGCGCAGCAGCGGCCAGTCCTCGACGGCCATTAGCGCGGCTTCGTGTGCCCAGTACTCCACCAGTAGCCGCGGTGCACGGGTTCGGTGGGCCCAGGCGGCGCGGTCGAGGATGTCGCGGTCGTAGGGGCCGAACCGGCTGAACACCGGCGCGTAGTGGGCGCGCACCGCCACCGACACCGAATCCAGTTGCAGTACCTGGATGCGCGACATCAGTCGGCGCAAATCGGCCCGGGTAACCGGACCACGCCGTGGTGATGGGGTGAATCCCTGTGCGGCGACGGCAATCCGGCGTGCCTGCGCCGCGGTCAGCCGGCTCACGCGGCGCGCCGGTAACTGACGAACCGGTAGCGCAGCCCGCTGCTGCTGGCCCGCCACTCCCCCGTGGAGCCCACCCAGGTGTCGTCGAGAACCGGGGCCAGCGCGTCCCCCTCTTCGGGAGGCAAGTCGATGTCGACCTCGGTGACCTCGCAGCGGGTCGCCAGTGGCAGCGCCAGCGCAAAGAGTTGCGCGCCGCCGATCACCCAAGTCTGCTCGTCGGTCAGCGCCTCGCCCAGGCTTCCCACCACGTCCGCACCGTCGGCGACGTAGTCGGCGCGGCGGGACAGCACGACATTGCGCCGGCCCGGAAGCGGGCGCACGCTAGCGGGCAGCGACTCCCAGGTGCCCCGTCCCATCACCACGGTATGGCCGACGGTGATCGCTTTGAAGCGGGCCTGGTCTTCGGGCAGCCGCCAGGGGATACCGCCGCCGCGACCGATGACACCCGAGGTGGACTGAGCCCAGATCAAACCCACCTTCATACCGCGACGGGGGCTTTGATGGGCGGGTGCGGATCGTAGTTTTTGATGACGATGTCCTCGTAGGTGTAGTCAAAAATCGAATCACGATGGGCCAGAACGAGTTGCGGGTAGGCCCGCGGTTCGCGCGAGAGCTGCAGCCGTACCTGCTCGACGTGGTTGTCGTAGATGTGGCAGTCGCCGCCGGTCCAGATGAACTCCCCGACGTCGAGTCCGGCCTGGGCGGCCATCATGTGGGTCAGCAGCGCGTAGCTGGCGATGTTGAACGGCACCCCTAGGAACATGTCGGCGCTGCGCTGATACAGCTGACAGCTCAACCTTCCGGCGGCGACGTAGAACTGGAAGAGCAAGTGACACGGCGGCAGTGCCATGTTGGCGAGCTCGCCGACGTTCCACGCCGAGACGATGATCCGCCGCGAATCCGGGTCGGTGCGCAAAAGCTCCAACGCGGCGCTGATCTGGTCGATGTGCTCACCCGTCGGCGTCGGCCAGGACCGCCACTGCACCCCGTAAATCGGACCGAGATCTCCTGAAGGAGAAGCCCATTCGTCCCAGATGGTGACGCCGTGCTCATGCAGCCAGCCGATGTTGGAATCGCCCCGCAAAAACCACAGTAGCTCGTAGATCACCGATTTGACATGCACCTTCTTCGTGGTAATCAGCGGAAAACCGGCCGAGAGGTCATAGCGCAACTGGCTGCCGAACAGGCTGCGGACCCCGGTGCCGGTGCGGTCGGCTTTGGGTATGCCCCGCTCCAGCACCAGGCGCAGCAAATCCTCGTAGGGCGTGGGGACGGGCACGCGCCCAGCTTAGCGGCGATCGCCAGCGCGGCGAAGCCGGGCGCAGCGGGTCGACGCCCAAGAATCCAGCGGCGATCGCCAGCGCGGCGAAGCCGGGCGCAGCGGGTCGACGCCCAAGAATCCAGCGGCGATCGCCAGCGCGGCGAAGCCGGGCGCAGCGGGTCGACGCCCAAGAATCCAGCGGCGATCGCCGCGGAGTAGAACAGAAGCCATGCCCCACATCACCGACAGCATCCGCACCGCCGACGGCGTGTGCACCGTGCACCTGTTCACCCCCGATGGTGCGGGCCCGTGGCCCGGTGTGGTCATGTACCCCGACGCCGGCGGCGTGCGCGACACCTTTTACCAGATGGCCGCCAAGCTGGCCGGCTTCGGGTATGCGGTGCTGCTGCCCGATATCTATTACCGGCACGGCGACTGGGCTCCCTTCGACATGCGCACCGCGTTCCGCGACCCGGGGGAGCGCGCCCGGCTGATGTCGATGATCGCCAGCGTCACGCCGGACATGATGGCCCGGGACGCCGCCGCGTTCTTCGACTACCTGGCGGCCCGCCCCGAGGTCAAGGGCGAGCGTTTCGGCACCACCGGGTACTGCATGGGTGGGCGGACGTCGCTGGTGGTGGCCGGACGGGTTCCGGATCGGGTTGCGGCCGCCGCATCTTTCCACGGCGGTGGGCTGGCGACCGACAAGCCCGACAGCCCGCATCTGCTGGCCGACAGGATCCAGGCCGCGGTCTATGTGGCGGCGGCGGAGAACGACGGCTCGTTCACCCCCGAGCAGGCCGAGCAGCTCGAGAAAGCGCTCACGGCGGCCGGTGTGCGCCACACCATCGAGACCTATCCGGCCGCACACGGCTTCGCGGTGCCCGACAACGCGCCCTACGATGCCGCCGCAGCCGAACGGCACTGGGCGGCCACGCGGGAGTTCTTCGGCTCCGCGCTACCGCGCTGACCCGTCGGTCGCCGGTGCCGGTCAGGCGGCCCGGTTGGCCGGGGACGGGCGCCGCGTCCGCACCCCCGGGCGGCTCCTACACGGTGCGGGCCAGCCGGTTCGCCAGCAGGCCGGCAAACTTTGCCGGATCCTCGGGTACGTCGCCTTCGGCGAGAAGGGCGGTGCCGTAGAGCAATTCCGCGGTTTCGACCAGCTCCCTGGACGGCGATCCACCGTCCGGGCGGTTTGAGTACGCCTGGTGCAGGCCGGCGACCAGCGGATGCTTCGGGTTGAGTTCGAGTATCCGTTTGCTGGCGGGAACCGGTTGTCCGGAGGCCCGATACATGCGCGCCAGCGCCGGGGTGAACCCGAAGACGGGGGTGATCAGGCACGCCGGGGACTCGGTCAGCCGTGCCGACAACCGCACGTCGGTCACGTGCTCGCTCAACGTCTCCTTCAGCCAGCCCAGCAGGTCGGCGAACTCCTGCTGTTGTTGCTCACGCTCGGCCTCGTGCGCCTTTTTTTCCTCCTCGGAGTCGAGGTCCACCTCGCCCTTGGCCACCGACTGCAGCGGTTTGCCGTCGAACTCGCTCACCGACCCCGTCCAGATCTCGTCGACCGCGTCGGTGAGCAGCAGCACCTCGTAGCCCTTGGCCTTGAACGCCTCCAGGTGCGGCGCGTTCAACAGTTGCTCCCGCGACTGACCGGTGGCGTAGAAGATCTGCTGCTGGCCGTCTTTCATGCGCTCGACGTACTCGGCAAGGGTGGTGAGCTGCTCGTCGCTGTGGGTTGAGGCGAACGAGCAGATCCGCAGCAGCGTGTCTTGGTTGTCGAAGTCCGATATCAGGCCCTCTTTGAGCACCGGGCCGAACTGGGCCCATAGGGTGCGGTAGTCCTCGGGGCGCTGCGACTGCAGATCCTTGATCGTGGAGAGCACTTTTTTGGTGAGCCGTCGGCGAATCGCCGTGACCTGCCGATCCTGTTGCAGCATTTCACGGGAAACGTTGAGCGACATGTCCTCTGCGTCGACGACCCCCTTGACGAAACGCAGGTATCGGGGCATCAGCTGCTCGCAGTCGCCCATGATGAACACCCGCTTGACATACAGTTGCACCCCGACCTTGGCCTCCCGGGTATACAGGTCGAACGGGGCGTGCGACGGGATGAACAGCAGGGCCTGATACTCAAAGGTGCCCTCGGCCTTCATCGGGATGACGACCAGCGGGTCGTCCCAGGCGCGGGCGATGTGCTTGTAAAACTCGTTGTACTCCTCGTCGGTGACCTCGTCTTTGGACTTGGTCCACAGCGCCTTCATCGAGTTGAGGGTCTCGGTTTCGAGGGTGACCACCTCCCGGCCCTTTTCGCCGCCCGCGGCGTCTTCCTCGCCCTCATCGGAGGCCGGGCTGCGCCGCTCGACCTGCATCCGGATGGGCCAGGCGATGAAATCGGAGTACTTCTTGACCAGCTGCCGAATCTTCCACTCCGCGGTGTAGTCGTGCAGCTCGTCCTCGACGTCCACGGGTTTAAGGTGCAATGTCACCGCCGTTCCCTGCGGCGCATCCTCGACGGTCTCGATGCTGTAGGTGCCCTCACCGCTGGACACAAATCGGGTGGCCGCACTCTCACCGGCCTTGCGGGTGAGCAGCTCGACCTTGTCGGCCACCATGAACGTCGAGTAGAACCCGATCCCGAACTGGCCGATCAGCTCCTCGGAGGCGACCGCCTGCTTGGCCTCACGCAACTTTTGACGCAGCTCGGCGGTGCCGGATTTGGCCAGGGTGCCGATCAGATCCACGACCTCCTCGCGCGTCATACCGATGCCGTTGTCGCGGACGGTCAGGGTGCGCGCCCCCTTGTCTGTCTCGATCTCGATGTGCAGATCGGAGGTGTCGACGTCCAGCTCCTTGTTGCGCAGCGCCTCCAGCCGGAGCTTGTCCAGCGCATCGGAAGCGTTTGAGATCAACTCCCGCAAAAACGCGTCCTTGTTCGAGTACACCGAATGGACCAGCAGGTCCAGCAGCTGACGCGCCTCCGCCTGAAACTCCAACTCTTCCACGTGTGCAGTCATCTGAGTGCGTTACCTCCGTGTCCGACTCCGCAGACATTATCCCCAGCGCAATCCCGGCGCCCCCGCGACCGGCACCCCCAGCAGCGGTCAGCACCCGCAGGCGCGCCGAGGACACCGCGCCCGGCAGCGCTCGGGCGCGGCCGCCCGGAACCGATCACCGGGAAGCACCCGGCGCCGGCCATGCACCCGTCGTTCAGGCCGGAGGCCGGAAAGACCGCGCATCACCGAGCAGCTGCCCGCCATCGACGACCATGATCTCGCCGGTGATCCAGCCGGCCGCGTCGGAGACCAGGAAGCCGACCGCGGCCGCCACATCCGCCGGCTCGCCGATGCGCCCCAGCGCCGTGGACGCCGACAGCTCCCGCTCGTAGCCCTTCCACAGCGCCTCGGCGAGCCTGGTGCGCACGACCCCCGGGCAGATCGCGTTGACCCGCACCCGGGGGGACAGCTCCAGCGCCAGCTGCTTGGTGACGTGGATGAGCGCGGCCTTCGTGGTGTTATACAGCCCGAGGTTCGGCGCGACCTGCATGCCGCCGATGGAGGCGATGTTGACCACCGCCCCGCCATGCTCACCCATCCACCCCTTGACCGCCAGCGAAACCCACAGCAGCGGGGCCCACAGGTTGACGTCGAAGATCTTGGCGAAGCGGGCATGGTCCTGCTCGATCAGCGGACCGAACGCGGGATTGGTACCCGCGTTGTTGACCAGGATGTCCACGCTGCCGAAACGCTCCAGGGTGAGATCGATGCAGCGCTGCGCGGCGCCCTCATCGGCCGCGTGGGCGGCGACGCCGAGCGCGTTTCCGCCGACCTGCGCCGCCGCCGCCTCGGCGTTCTCCCGGGTGCGGGAGGTGAGCACCACGTTGGCGCCGGCCTGCGCAAGCTCACGCGCGATCGCCAGCCCGATGCCCCGCGACGCACCGGTGACGATCGCGGTACGTCCGGCCAAGTCCACAGCGGTCATAGATTCCCCTTCCTGCTGGTTGCGGGGTGCGCGGGTGCGGCGGGGACCTCGCGGCGGATAACTCGCGGTGGGTGTTGCGGACCCGCCGTCGTCACGACATCAACGTCGCGGCCAGCGTCCCGCCCAGTTCGTAGGCCCGCCCGCGAATCGCCGCGTTGAGCTCGCCGACCACCTCGAGCGGGTCGGCGGCTTTGGTCAGCGACAACCCGGTGGCGACCTTGTGCACCGCCGCGGCCGCCCCCACGGTGTCGTTGTTGCCGTGCACCCACAGACCGTAGGGCCGACCCGCCACGTAGTCCAGGCTCGGGTAGTAGACGATGTCGAAGAAGTGCTTGAGCGCGCCGGACATGTAACCGAGGTTGGCGGTCGTGCCGAAGAGGTAGCCGTCGGCGCCCAGCATGTCGGAGACCGTCGCGGCCAGCGCCGGGCGGACCACCACGTCGACGCCTTCGATTTCGGGGTCGTTGGCGCCGGCCAGCACGGCTTCGAGCAGCTCGCGCGTGGTGGGCGACGGAGTGTGGTGGACCACCAGCAAGGTTTTGCTCATGTGCTCCCCGGGAGTCGTCGTGGCGGCGCGCCGTTTGCGGGTTTCGGCCCGGTCATCCCAGGTTAAGCAGGGGCTCCAGCCCGACCGTCAGTCCCGGACGTTCCTTGATGCGGCGCACCGCCATCAGGACGCCGGGCACAAATGCGGCGCGATCCAGGCTGTCGTGGCGGATGGTCAGGGTCTCCCCTGCGGTGCCGAAGAGCACCTCCTGGTGGGCGAGCAGCCCCGCCAATCGGACGGCGTGCACCGGGATTCCGCCGACGTCGGCGCCGCGGGCGCCGGGCAGGCCGGTGCTGGTGGCATCGGGGTTGGGCGGCAAGTCTTTTCGCGCCTCGGCGATGAGGGTGGCGGTGCGCACGGCGGTGCCCGACGGGGCGTCAACCTTGTCCGGGTGGTGCAGCTCGATGATCTCCGCCGAATCGTAGAATGGCGCGGCCTGCTTGGCGAAATGCATGGACAACACCGCCCCGATCGCGAAGTTGGGTGCGATCAGCACGGCGACGCCGGGTTTGGCGGCCAGCCAGGAGCGCACGTGCCGCAACCGCTCGCCGGTGAAGCCGGTGGTCCCGACCACCGCGTGAATCCCGTTGTCGATCACGAACTTCAGGTTGTCCATCACGACGTCGGGGTGGGTGAAGTCGATGACGACCTCGGTCCGCCCGTCGATCAGCAGGCTCAGCGGATCACCGGCATCGACCTCGGCGCAGAGTGTCAGGTCGTCGGCGGCCCGCACGGCGCGCACCATGGTGGAGCCGACCCTGCCTTTAGCTCCCAGCACTGCTACCCGCATAGCGTCAACCCTAGCCCGAGGGCTCTGCGCGCAGCCGGTCCGCCGGCTCGGGTGTGCGCAGCCCACTCGGTGAGAGGGTCGGGTGATTTGCGGTCAGGCCCACACTCATAACGCCCAGATGACGACCGCCAGTACCACCATTGCCAGCACCGACAGCACAGCGCTGACCCAAAAGTCGCCGGCGGCACACACGTTGCCCAGGGCACCCCGGTAGCTGACCGCGGCCCGGTCCCGGATCAGGGCGGCACCGGTTGCGTCGACATCGCCGAACCCGTAGTTGATCGCCATTGGTATCTCCTGCCATGTAAGGGGTGCGCTGCTGAGTTAGTCGCTCCCCGCCGGCAAAAGTTCCCCGCCGACCACGGCATAATCGACTGGCAGCGTTCGGCCTTCGCCATCACATATCCCGCCCATCGCCGCCCACGCCAAACTTTCGGCCCTACACCGTATTCCGGTGACATGTGCCGTTCCCGCCCTCAGCGGACTGCACCGAAAATATCTACAGGCCACGGAATTTAAACTCGCGCGGTAAACGGCACGAAAACGGTGCATTACCCGGCCCGGCCGGTAGACGGCAGGTATCGTTCACGTCTTGTTCACCCGGTGTTGGTGGCTATTGATTCGATAGCTGTCAATATCGACATATGTCGAAACCACGAACCACCCCGATCGAGACCTTGGACTGCGAATTGGCGCCCGAGATGAGTGAACCGCTGTCCCCTGTCGCGGCTAATGAGCTGGCCGGAAAGCTCAAGGCGTTGTCGGATCCGGTGCGGCTGCGGCTGTTCAGTGTCGTGGCCAGCCGCCGTGGCGGGGAGGTTTGTGTGTGCGAGCTCTCGGCCGGCATTGCCGTGAGCCAGCCCACCGTGTCCCACCACTTGAAGGTGCTTAAGTCGGCGGGGCTGCTGGCGAGCGAACGGCGCGGCTCCTGGGTGTATTACCGGATCGTCCCTGAAGCACTGCAACAACTTTCAGATCTGCTGGATGCCGAGAGCCCAACCGGGGTCGGCAGGTGATCAGCGTCGGGCGCGACACGAAAGGCGGTGATCGGTGATGAGCGCTTCCCCCCGAGGCCCTTACCCTCGCACCCCCTACCCGCCGGCTGTGGCCGATACCGACGTCTTGACCCGGTTGTCGGCCGTGGATCGTTTCTTGCCGTTGTGGATCGGGCTGGCCATGGCGGCCGGGCTGCTGCTGGGGAGGCTGATTCCCGGTCTGGCCAGCGGGCTTGACGCGGTGTCGATCCACGGCACCAGCCTGCCGATAGCCCTCGGGCTGCTGCTGATGATGTACCCGGTGCTGGCTAAGGTCCGCTACCGGGAGATCGGGCGGATCACCGCCGATCACCGGATGATCACCGCGTCGCTGATCCTCAACTGGGTCATCGGGCCGGCGGTGATGTTCACCCTCGCCTGGCTGCTGCTGCCCGACCTGCCCGCCTATCGTACCGGTGTCATCCTGGTCGGGCTGGCGCGCTGCATCGCCATGGTGCTCATCTGGACCGACCTGGCCTGCGGCGACCGGGAGATGGCCGCCGTGCTGGTCGCCCTCAACGCCGTTTTCCAGGTGCTGGCCTACGCCGCGCTCGGGGTGTTCTACCTCAACGTGCTGCCCGGCTGGCTCGGCCTGCCCAGCCAGAGCCTGCACGTCTCCTTCGCTGCCATCGCCCTCACCGTCGTGGTGTTCCTGGGCATCCCGCTGGTCGCCGGATTTCTCACCAGGACCCTCGGGGAACGCTCCCGCGGCCAGGAATGGTATGAAAGCAGGCTGCTGCCGCGCATCGGGCCGGTCGCGCTGTACGGGCTGCTGTTCACCGTGGTGGTGCTGTTTGCGCTGCAGGGCAAGACGATCACCTCGCAACCGGTGAATGTGGCCCGGATCGCGCTGCCGCTGCTGGCCTACTTCGCCGTGATGTGGGCCGGCGGGTTCGCCGTCGCCCGGTGGCTGCACCTGGCCTACCCGCGCGCCGCGGCGCTGGCGTTCTCCGCCGCCAGCAACGACTTCGAACTCGCTATCGCGGTGGCCATCGGCGTATTCGGCGCCACTTCCGGCCAGGCCCTCGCCGGGGTCGTCGGCCCACTGATCGAGGTGCCGGTGCTGCTCGCCCTGGTTTACGTGGCGTTGCGGCTGCGCCGTTGGCTGGCGTGGCCGCAAGACGGCCGGCCGCTGCGGCGAGCCGAGCTGCTTGCTAGCGCCCAGTCATCGACCAAACCCCGACCGCCACAAGGAGATCCATCATGGTGTCCCGTCATATCATCACCGTGGGCGGCAGCGACGCCGCCATAAGTGCCGCCCTGCGCGCCCGCGAACTGGATCCCGCAACCGCGGTGACGGTGGTGGTCGCCGATGGCTATCCCAACTTCTCGATCTGCGGCATCCCCTACTACCTGTCCGGGGAGGTCACTCACTGGAGCAACCTGGCGCATCGCACCGGCGCCGACCTGGCGGCCACCGGGATGCGGGTGCTCACCGACACCCGTGCCACCCGCATCGACCCGGACTCCCATACCCTCGAAATCCTCAATGCCAGCGGGGAACCGGGTCAGTTGTCCTACGACGCATTGATCGTGGCCACCGGCGCCCTCAGCGCCCGCCCACCCATCGGCGGACTCACCGGACCTGGGCGACTCGGCCCGCGAGACGGGGTTCACCTGCTGCACTCGATGGGTGACACCTTCGCCGTCATGAAGTCGTTGACCGCCGGAAACCCCAAGACGGCGGCCATTATCGGTGCCGGCTACATCGGGCTGGAAATGGCCGAGGCCCTCACCCTACGGGGCATCGCCGTTACCCAGATCGAAGCCCTTCCCGAAGTGCTGCCCACCGTCGACACCCAACTCGGCTCCCTCATCCACGCTGAACTCGAACGCCACGGCGTCGAGGTGCTCACCGACACCACGGTCACCGCGATCACCCGCGCGGACACCGGTGGCCTCACCCTCACCGCGCGTCATCATGACGAAATCATCACCCGCACGGTGGAGTTCATTTTGGTCGTGGTCGGTGTGCGGCCGGATACCGACCTGGCCGCCGCCGCCGGGGTGGAACGCGGGGTCAAGGGTGCCATCGCGGTTGATGAAACCATGCGCACCAATCTGCCGGATGTCTTCGCCGCCGGTGATTGCGTGCACACCCATCACCGCCTGTTGGGACTGACCTGGTTGCCGCTGGGCACCACCGCCCACAAGCAGGGCCGGGTCGCCGGCGAGAACGCCGTCGGCGGTGATGCGCGCTTCGCCGGGAGCCTGGGCACTCAGGTCGTCAAGGTGTTCGACCTGGTCGCTGCCCGCACCGGAGTACGCGACCACGAGGCCCGTAGCGCCGGCCGCGGGTGGGCACCGGCCACCAACGCCTGCAGTGCCGATGACCACAAGGCCTATTACCCGGGTGCCACTCCCATTCACATCCGCATCACCGGTGACCCGGGGACCGGCATGCTGCTGGGGGCCCAGCTCGTCGGGCACCGCGGCGCCGAGATCGCCAAGCGCGTCGACATCTTCGCCACCGCCATCTTTAACGCCCTGACCGTCGACGCCATCAGCGAGCTGGATCTGTCCTACACCCCGCCTCTGGGATCACCCTGGGACGCAATACAAATCGCGGCCCAGGACTGGGTGCGCCAATACCGCGGGACGGCCTATCCACAGGCGGTGACCAACCAACCGCTCACCGGATCGGCTCGTTGGCGGTGACCGCAGCGCATCCCGTTCCGGCCGTTCATTGACATCTATCGATGAGCGTGCTGCTGGCGGCCCGCCGGGTCGGCCCGAGCGGGTTCGTCTATGGAATCGACATGGTCGACGAGATGGTCGCCCTGGCCGAGGCGAACAAAGCCAAAGCCGGTGTCACCAACGTCGAATTCCGCAAGGGCGCCATCGAAGACATCCCGATGCCCGATGCCTCGGTTGACGTGGTGATCTCCAATTGCACGATCAACCTGTCGCTCAACAAACCGGCCGTGTTCGCCGAGATGTTCCGCGTCCTGGTTCCCGGTGGGCGGATCGCAATATCCGACACCGTCGCCGAAGACCGTCTCACACCAGAGGACCGCGCCGAACGCGGTACCCACGCTCGCTGTATCGCCGGAGCGCTGTCCAGGCAGGAGTACCTCGACGCCCTGGCCGCGGCCGGGTTCACCGATGCGTCGGTCACCTTCACCCGGGAACGCATCGACGGAATACACCACGCCATCATTCGTGCGACCAAACCCGGTTCCCGGCCTATGGGCACCGCATAGTTCAACCGGGCTGCGCGGTAACACCGGGGCATTGAACGGTCAAGCCCGTGTCGGCCGGGGTTTCCTGCCGGCGCGGCCGCGCTCGCACGGTCCCGGGCGCGCCAGGCGTCAGCGCCTGCGGCTCGCGCCGGCCAGCACGTCGGCCAGCGCGTCCAGCACACCCGGAACGACGCGGTAGTACGCCCACTTGCCACGCTGCTCCCGCTCCAGCAGCCCGGCCTCGACAAGCACTTTCAGGTGGTGCGAGACGGTCGGCTGCGACAGCCCCACCGGGTCGGTCAGCTCGCATACGCACGCCTCGGCGCCCGGCCGCGTGGCGATCATCGACACCAGCCGCAGCCGGGTCGGTTCCCCCAGCGCCCGAAGCACCCCCGCCAGCCGTTGGGCGGTCGCGCTATCCAGCACCCCGCCGGTGATCGGACGGCAGCACGCCGCCGAGTCGGCGATCAACAGCGAGCCGGCGGCGGGGGTGGTGGTGGCGTAACGGGTCATAGCGGCATTCTGGCACACTTATTGACAAATATCGATGGGTGATGCATCCTTCCTTATCGCATAGACAACTATCGATGGATTGAGAGGTTGGGATGACCACCAAAAACACGGAGCTGCGCGAGCAGGTTCGGGAGCGCTACGCCGCGGCCGCCACCGCGATAACCGGTGGCGCCACTAACGGTGATGTGCTCACCGCGGCCAGCTGCTGCGGATCCAGCGACGCCGCCGAAGTCGGCATCCTCTTCGGGGCCGGGCTCTACGGCGATGCCGAGCATTCCGAGCTGCCCGCCGAGGCCCTCGCGGCCAGCCTGGGTTGCGGCAACCCGGTCGCGGTCGCCGAGCTGCATCCGGGCGAGCGGGTGCTCGACCTGGGTTCCGGCGGCGGGATCGACGTGCTGCTCTCGGCGCGGCGGGTCGGTCCGTCGGGATTTGCCTACGGGATCGACATGACCGACGAAATGCTGGCCCTCGCCCAGGCGAACAAGGCCAAGGCCGGCGTCACCAACGTCGAGTTCCGCAAAGGCAGCATCGAAGACATCCCGCTGCCCGACGCCTCCGTCGACGTGGTGATCTCCAACTGTGTGATCAACCTGTCGGTGGACAAGCCCCGGGTGTTCGCCGAGATGTTTCGGGTCCTGGTGCCCGGCGGGCGCATCGGCATCGACGACGTCGTCGCCGAGGACCGGCTCAGCGCGGCCGAGCGGGCCGAACGAGGCTCTTATGTCGGCTGCATCGCCGGAGCCCTGTCCAAGCAGGAATACCTCGACGGGCTGGCGGCGGCCGGATTCATCGACGCCTCAGTCACGTTCACCCACCAAGTCGCCGACGGGATGCACGGCGCGATCATCCGCGCCACCAAGCCCGTCGCAGCCCCCAAGGACTGAACCGTCCGCGGCCCGCAGCCACCGTGGGCAGGCACCCGGGGCTAGATCGGCGCCGCCCCCCGCAGGTGCTCGAAGATCAGCGACGTCTTCGTGCCGGCGACGTCGGCGTCGGCATTGAGCTTCTCGACCACGAAGGAACGCAGATCCTCGGTGTCACGGGCGGCCACGTGCAGGATGAAATCGTCGGCCCCCGCAAGGAAGTACACCTCCATCACCTGGCGCCGGCAGCGGATCTGCTCGATAAAGCTGCGGATCTTCCCGCGGGCGCTGGCCTGCAGGTTGACCGAGATCATCGCCTGCAGCGGCAATCCGACAGCGGCCGGGTCGATATCGGCGTAAAACCCGCGGATGGCACCGAGGTGCAGCAGCCGCCGAACACGGCTGTGACAGGTCGACGGCGCGATGCCCACGCGCGCGGCCAGCGCGCTGTTGGTGATCCGGGCATCCGAGTGCAGCACGCTCAGAATGTCGCGGTCCACATCATCGAGCTCGGCGGGCGGCCGAACATTCTTCGCGGAACCACCGGGATAAGCGCTCAATTCTGTTGACTTAGCAGACATATCCCGACTTTACAGAATATTCGCCATCGATATTGGCGCAGTTATCGAACGTTCTTCACACTGGTAGTGGATCTGCAGAGTTCTGGCGAGGAGCGAAGATGCGCGTCGGGATTCCGACCGAGACCAAAAACAACGAATTCCGGGTGGCCATCACCCCGGCCGGCACCGCCGAACTGACTCGCCGCGGCCACGAGGTACTCATTCAGGCGGGCGCCGGCGAAGGCTCGGCGATCACCGACGGGGATTTCAAGGCCGCCGGTGCCCAGCTGATCAGCAGCGCCGACGAGGTCTGGGCGAAAGCCGAGCTGTTGCTCAAGGTCAAAGAGCCGACCCCGCCCGAATACCACCGTCTGCGGCGCGGGCAGACCTTGTTCACCTTTCTGCACCTGGCCGCCTCACGGGCGTGCACCGACGCCCTGCTGGCGTCGGGCACAACGTCAATCGCGTTGGAAACGGTGCAGACCGCCGACGGCACCCTGCCGCTGCTCGCCCCGATGAGCGAGGTCGCCGGGCGGCTCTCGGCACAGGTCGGCGCCTATCACCTGATGCGCACCCACGGCGGACGCGGCGTGCTGATGGGCGGGGTGCCCGGCGTCGAACCGGCCGACGTCGTGGTGGTGGGCGCCGGCAAGGCGGGTTACAACGCCGCCCGGGTCGCTAGCGGCATGGGAGCCACCGTCACCATTCTCGACATCAACATCAATAAACTTCGCGCGCTCGACGCCGAGTTCGGTGGCACCGTGCGCACTCGCTACTCCTCGGCCTATGAGCTCGAAGACGCGGTTAAACGCGCCGACCTGGTGATCGGCGCTGTGCTGGTGCCGGGCGCCAAAGCTCCCAAGGTGATATCGAATTCTCTTGTCGCGCAAATGAAACCGGGAGCTGTTCTGGTGGACATCGCGATAGACCAGGGTGGCTGCTTTGAAGACTCGCACCCCACCACCCACGATCACCCGACCTTCCCCGTACACGACACGTTGTTTTATTGCGTGACGAATATGCCCAGTGCGGTGCCGAAAACGTCGACTTTCGCGCTGACCAACGCCACCATGCCGTATGTAATCAAGCTCGCAGACTACGGCTGGCGGACAGCATGCCGATCGGATCCGGCACTGGCCAAGGGTCTTTCGACGCACGACGGGGCATTGCTGTCCCGGCAGGTCGCCAGCGACCTGGGTTTGCCGTTCACCGACCCGGCCACCGTCCTGCGCTGACAACGGCGCTATCCCACCGCCCCAAGCTTTTTCACGATGTCTGCCGCCGGCCCGCTGCACGCCTCCCGATATCCGGTCCCGGCCCACAAGCTCATTCCGTGCGGGTCGTCCAGCGCGGCGGCGGCCGCACGGATCGGCGAGGTCATGTGGTTGACCTCTGGATACCCCAACGGGGCGACGTTGTCGAAAAGTCGCGTGAAATCGTTCTCCAGGCCGCGCGCATAACGCCCCGAAAAGGCGCGGGTGACAACCGTACTGGTGAACCACGGGTGCTGCAGAGCGCCGCGATGCGCGGAGGTGGTTCCCGCTTCGTCGCTGAGCAGCAACGCGGTGCCGATCTGCGCCGCGACCGCTCCCCGGCGCAACACCCCGGCGACGTCCTCGGTGGTGCTCAACCCCCCGGCCGCGATGAGCGGAACATCATGGGCGCTGCCGATGTGGTCGAGTAGGTCACCCAGTGACTCGGTGCCGGGCTGCATGTCCGGGGCGAAGGTGCCGCGATGCCCGCCGGCATCCGGACCCTGCACAACCAGGCCGTCGGCACCGGCGGCCACGGCCACACCGGCCTCGTAGGCCGACGTCACCGTGATCAGCAGCACGATTCCCAGCGAGCCCAACCACCGCAAGACGTCCGGCGGTGGGGCACCGAAGGTAAACGACACCACCTCCGGCCGGACGTCGGCCACCACCTCGAGCTTGCGCTGCCAGCCGTCGTCGTCACCGAAGCGGGGCTGCCCCACCTCGACGCCGTAGTGCTCGGCAACCTCGTCGAGCGCCGCAGCATAGTAATCCAGCTGCAGGTAATCGGCGACGCTGGGTTGGGGCACGAACAGATTGACCCCGATAGGACCGGTGGTCGTCGCGCGCGCCGCCGCGATGTCGTCGGCGAGGCGGTGCGGGCTGACGTACCCCCCGGGGATGAAACCCAGCCCGCCGGCGTTCGACACCGCCGCGGCCAGTTCCGGCGTTCCCGGACCACCGGCCATCGGCGCGCCCACCACGGGCACCGCGAGGTCCCAAAACCCCAATACCATAGCGCTACCGTACAATCATCCGAAGTTGTTGGGGCAGAGACCGCTTGGACTCGTGCGGACCGAGGACGGCAGCACCGTAGCACTTGTTCAGCAGTCGGCGAGCGACCGCATTGACTTCCTCCACGGTTACCTCGTCGATCTGCCGCAACGTGCGCTCGATGCTGCGATGCTCCCCATAATTCAGCTCGTTGCGGCCGATGCGGTTCATCCGTGCGCTCGAGTCTTCCAGGCCCAGCACCAATCCGCCGCGTAGCGAGCCCTTGGCGATCCGGCACTCCTTCTCGGTGATCCCGTCGCGCGCAACAGATTCGAGCACCTTCGTGATCACGGTTATCACATCGGCGAACCGGTCGGGCAGGCATGCGGCATACACCGACAGCGCCCCGCTGTCGGCGAAGACGTCCAGCGACGAGTAGACCGAGTACGCTAGACCGCGGGACTCACGGACTTCCTGGAACAGCCGCGAACTCAATCCCCCGCCCAGCGCGGTGTGCAGCACCGACAGCGCCCAGCGGTGTTGCCAATGACGTCCCGGTGTGCGTACCCCCAGGGACACATGCGTCTGGTCGGCGTCCCGGCTCACCATCGTCAACCCGGGACGGCCCGGCACCCGGCCGGCCCCTTTGCGCGGTGCCACCGGCCGTCGGCCCCGGACCAAGCGCGGCCCGAAGTGCTCACGCACCAACCCGACCACTTCGTCGTGGTCGACGTTGCCGGCCACCGCCACGACCATCCGCTCGGGCGTGTAGCGGCGTTTGTGAAACGAATGCAGCTGGGTTTGCGTGATCGCCGACACGGATTGCACGGTGCCGATCACCGGACGGCCGATGGGGTGCTCACCGAACAGCGCGGCCAGGAACAAGTCGGCCACCGCGTCTTCAGGGTCATCGTCGCGCATGGCGATCTCCTCGAGGACGACGTCGCGTTCCAACTCGACGTCCTCGGGTCGGCAACGGCCGTTGAGCACCACGTCGGCGACCAGATCGACGGCCAGCTGCAGATCGGTATCGAGGACATGCGCGTAATAGCAGGTGTGTTCCCTGGCGGTGAAGGCGTTCAGCTCCCCGCCCACGGCATCCACCGCCTGTGCGATGTCCACCGCGGTGCGGGTCGGGGTCGCCTTGAACAGCAAATGCTCGAGGAAGTGCGCCGCCCCGGCGACCGTGGCGCCCTCGTCGCGTGATCCCACGCCGATCCACACCCCGACCGACGCGGAATGCACCGCGGGCACCCGCTCGGTGACCACCCGCAACCCGCCCGGCAACGTGGTGCGGCGCACCGCGGCCGTTTGATCGGCCCCGGCCCCGGCGCTGTGCCGTAAGGCGCCGGGCCTAGCCGCGGGTCGTCGCGGCATCGGCCGGCGCGGCTTCACCGTCGGCAGAGTCCGCGTCCGGAGCCGATTCGGGGACCAACACCAACGAGATCTTGCCGCGTTTATCGATGTCGGCGATCTCCACCCGCAGCTTGTCGCCGACGTTGACGACGTCCTCGACCCTGGCGATACGCTTGCCCTTGCCGAGCTTGGAAATGTGCACCAGACCGTCACGGCCCGGCAGCAACGACACGAATGCACCGAATTCGGTGGTCTTAACGACGGTTCCCAGGTATCGCTCCCCGACCGTGGGCAACTGCGGGTTGGCGATGGCGTTGATCCGCTCGATGGCGGCCTGCGCCGACGCCCCGTCGGCGGCGCCGACGTACACCGTGCCGTCGTCCTCGATGGAGATCTGCGCGCCGGTCTCCTCGGTGATCGCGTTGATGATCTTGCCCTTGGGCCCGATGACCTCGCCGATCTTGTCGACCGGCACCTTGATGGTGGTGACCCGCGGGGCGTACGGGCTCATCTCGTCGGGCTTGTCGATCGCCTGGGCCATCACGTCCAGGATGGTGAGCCGGGCATCCCGGGCCTGCGCAAGCGCCCCGGCCAGCACCTGCGATGGAATCCCGTCGAGCTTGGTGTCCAGCTGCAACGCGGTGACGAAATCGCGAGTACCGGCGACCTTGAAGTCCATGTCGCCGAACGCGTCTTCCGCCCCCAGGATGTCGGTCAGGGTGACGAAGCGGCGCTCGGTCCCGCCGCCGGGAAGTTCGACGTCGTCAGACACCAGACCCATCGCGATGCCGGCCACCGGCGCCTTGAGCGGCACCCCGGCGTTGAGCAGCGCCAGGGTGGAGGCGCACACCGACCCCATCGACGTCGAGCCGTTGGAGCCCAAGGCTTCCGACACCTGGCGGATGGCGTAGGGGAACTCCTCAAGACTGGGCAGCACCGGGACCAGCGCTCGTTCCGCCAGCGCGCCGTGGCCGATCTCGCGGCGCTTGGGGGAGCCGATCCGGCCGGTTTCGCCGGTGGAGAACGGCGGGAAGTTGTAGTGGTGCATGTAGCGCTTGGTGGTCTCCGGTCCCAGCGAGTCGATCTGCTGAGCCATTTTGATCATGTCGAGCGTGGTCACGCCGAGGATCTGGGTCTCGCCACGCTCGAACAACGCGCTGCCGTGCGCCCGCGGCACCACCGCGACCTCGGCCGACAGCGCGCGAATGTCGGTGACGCCGCGACCGTCGATGCGGAAATGGTCGGTCAGGATACGCTGGCGCACCAGCTTTTTGGTCAGCGCGCGAAACGCCGCGCTGATCTCCCGCTCCCGCCCGGGATAGGCCTCGGCGAGCCGTTCGAGCACCTCGGCTTTGATCTCACCGGTGCGGTTGTTGCGTTCGGTCTTGCCGGTGATGGTCAGGGCGGCGGCCAGCTCCTCGGCGGCCGCCGAGGACACCGCGGCATACACGTCGTCACCGTAGTCGGGAAAAAGCGGGTATTCCCCGGTGGGCTTACCGGCTACCCCGGCGAGTTCCCGCTGCGCGGCACACAAGGTGGCGATGAACGGCTTCGCCGCTTCCAGACCTTGGGCGACAACGCTTTCGGTCGGCGCTTGGGCACCCGCCCCGATGAGGTCGATGACGTTTTCGGTGGCCTCGGCTTCCACCATCATGATCGCCACATCGGGCTGGCCGTCGGCGCCGGTCGTGTCCGTCACCCGGCCGGCCACCACCATGTCGAACACCGCCCGCTCGAGCTGCTCGACCGTGGGAAACGCGACCCAGGTGCCGTCGATGAGCGCCACCCGCACCCCGCCGATCGGCCCGGAGAACGGCAGCCCGGCCAGCTGGGTGGAGGCCGAGGCGGCGTTGACCGCCAGCACGTCGTAGAGCTCGTTGGGATCCAGGCTCAGGATCGTCACCACGATTTGGATCTCGTTACGCAGCCCCTCCACGAACGACGGGCGCAGCGGGCGGTCGATGAGCCGGCAGGTCAGAATCGCGTCGTTGGACGGGCGGCCTTCACGCCGGAAGAAGGATCCCGGGATGCGGCCGGCGGCATACATGCGCTCCTCGACGTCGACCGTCAGCGGGAAGAAGTCGAACTGCTCCTTGGGGGTCTTGCTGGCGGTGGTCGCCGACAGCAGCATGTTCTCGTCGTCAAGGTAGGCCACGACCGAACCGGTGGCCTGCCGGGCCAGCCGGCCGGTCTCAAAACGGATGGTGCGGGTGCCGAAGCTCCCGTTGTCGATGACGGCGGTTGATTCGAACACGCCGGGGTCGATTTCAGCTACAGACATGGACGTCCGTGGGGCCTCTCTGGGTATTGAGCTGTTTTGCGTCGTCACGCACAACCCGCAGGTGTTCCAGGAAATCTGCAGCCGTCCGGCCTGCAACGGTTACGGCCGTCGATCGAAGCTGCCGGCCTGCCCCGTTTTGGAGCGCCCGGCAGCTACTACCGAAGACCGCCCGATACAGACCCCGATCCAGACTGAGCCTTTCCTGTTCGTGACACGCCGGAACGGCACACGCAGGCCGCGCATGCCGCACCATTCTCGGGCCGATCCGACCCAGAATGCCCCCACTCTACACGGCTACCTGCCGGTTTTGCGCCGTGCGGCGGCCGGGCGTCAGCGGCGCAGACCCAGCCGCTCGATCAGTGAGCGGTACCGCTCCACATCGATGCGGGCCACATACTTCAGCAACCGGCGCCGCCGCCCCACCAGCAGCAGCAACCCCCGCCGCGAGTGGTGGTCGTGCTTGTGCACCTTGAGGTGCTCGGTGAGGTCGGCGATCCGCTTGGTCAGCAGGGCGACCTGCGCCTCCGGTGACCCGGTATCGGTATCGTGCAAGCCGAACTGGCTCAGGATTTCTTTTTTCTGCTCGGCTGTCAGCGCCACGGGGAATCTCCATCTATCGGTCCGCGAAACCTGGGGTTCGGGATGCGGCCGCCGCGAACCGCAGCACGCTCCGTTTCGCCGAAAGTCTAGCAGCGGGCCGGCGGTGCTCCCGGTGCGCACGCCGCCGATGTCACCGGGACGAGAGCAGGGCGCGGGCCCGCTCGGTGTCCGCGGCCATTGCGGCGATGAGCTCATCCACCGAGTCGAATTTCCGCTGTCCGCGGATGCGCGCGACGAAGTCCAACGCCACATGCTGCCCGTAGAGGTCGGCGGTGGCATCGAGCACGAACGCCTCGACGGTGCGGGTGCGCCCGGAAAAGGTCGGGTTGGTGCCGATTGAAACCGCCGCCGGATAACGCTTGCCCGGGACCACGGTGCCGGTCACCGGCCCGTGGCCCAGCACGGTGAACCAGGCGGCGTAGACCCCGTCGGCCGGGATGGCCGAGTACATCGGGGGGGCCACGTTAGCGGTGGGAAAGCCCAACTGGGTGCCCCGCCGGTCGCCGCGGACCACGACGCCTTCGACACGGTGGGGACGACCCAGGGCCTCGGCGGCCGCCACCACGTCACCGGCGTCCACGCAGGCCCGGATGTAGGTCGAGGAGAACGTGACCACTTCGCTGTCATAGCGCTCTGCCACCAGCGACACCGATTCCACCGCGAACCCGAAACGCTCACCGGCCCGGCGCAGCGTATCGACGGTGCCTGCGGCCTTTTTGCCGAACGTGAAGTTCTCGCCGACCACGACTTCCAGCACGTGCAGCCGCTCGACCAGCAGCTCGTGGATGTAGCGCTCCGGTGTGAGCTTCATGAAATCGGCGGTAAACGGCATCACAAAAAAGACGTCGATGCCCAATTCCTCGACCAGCTCGGCGCGGCGGGTCAACGTGGTCAGCTGCGCCGGGTGGCTGCCGGGGAAGACCACCTCCATCGGGTGCGGGTCGAAGGTCATCAACACCGTCGGCACCCCGCGCATCCGTCCGGCTTTCACCGCGTGTGCGATCAGCTCGGCGTGTCCGCGGTGCACGCCGTCGAAAACGCCGATGGTCAGTACACATCTGCCCCAGTCCGTGGGGATCTCGTCTTGTCCCCGCCACCGTTGCACAACGCCAGCCTACGGCGGTGGCCGGTGGCGCTCGGGGCACGGATCGCCGGGCCCCGCACACCCGGGCGGTGACGCGGATCGCCCGGCCCCCACGGATTGCAGCGGCACGCCGTGGCGTCCCAGACCAGGTGATCGATGCCTAAACTTCCGGGTGTGAGCCCTGATGACGAGCCCGGCGGTCTCACCGCGGTTGCCCAGGACTATCTGAAGGTCATCTGGACCGCGCAGGAGTGGTCACTGGAAAAGGTCAGCACCAAGATGCTGGCCGAGAAGATCGGGGTGTCGGCCAGCACCGCCTCGGAGTCCGTCCGTAAGCTCGCCGAGCAGGGTCTGGTCGACCACGAGAAATACGGCGCGGTGACGCTGACCGAATCCGGGCGGCGCGCCGCGCTGGCGATGGTCCGCCGGCACCGTCTGCTGGAGACCTTTCTGGTCAACGAGCTCGGTTACCGCTGGGACGAGGTGCACGACGAGGCCGAGGTGCTCGAACACGCGGTATCCGATCGGCTGTTGGCGCGAATCGACGCGAAGTTAGGGTTCCCGCGGCGCGACCCGCACGGCGACCCGATCCCGGCGTCCGACGGGCGGCTGCTCACCCCGCCGGCACGGCAGCTTTGGCTCTGCCGCGACGGCGACACCGCAACGGTGGCCCGAATCTCCGATGCCGACCCGCAGATGCTGCGATACTTCGACAGCGTCGGGATCAGCCTGGACGCGCGGCTGAAGGTTCTGGCCCGCCGCGAGTTCGCCGGCATGATCTCGGTGGCGATCGAGTCGGCCGACGGCGCCCCCACCACCGTCGACCTGGGAAGCCCGGCCGCCCAAGCGATCTGGGTGGTCATCTCGCCGCCGGTTGAGGGTTCGGGCGACCGCCGGTGACGTTGGCCCCGCCCCCGCGCTATAGCGTGGCCGGGCGAATCACGACCACCGCCTTGGACCGCGGGCCGTCGTCTTTTAGCAGCGCGATCACCCGGTCGCCGGCGGCGACGGCGGCATAGAGGCCGTCGATCCCGGCCGCCGTCAGCGGGCGCCCATTGGCGGCCGCCTCAACCTCCTCGCCGGCGAGGTCGCGACGAGGAAACATCTGCAGACACACCTCGTCGAGGGTCAGGCTCAGCCGCGGCCGCTCGGCGAGCTCGTCGAGGGTCCGGGCCTGGTCCAGCCCGAACCGTCCGACCCGGGTGCGCCGCAGGCCGACCAGATGCCCGCCAACGCCCAGCGCGTCACCCAAATCCCGGGCGAGCGCGCGGATGTAGGTCCCCGGCGAGCAGTCCACCGCCACGTCGATGTCGACGAGACGATCGTGTCTGCGGACGGCCGTGATGTCGAACCGGTCGACCCGCACCGGTCGGGCCGCCAGTTCCACCGCCCGGCCTTCCCGGGCGAGCCGGTAGGCCCGCCGCCCGCCGACCTTGACGGCGCTGACCGCCGACGGCACCTGCATGATGTCCCCGCGCAGCCCGGCGACCGCGGTGGCAATGGCCGCCTCGGTCAGGTGGTCCGCCGAAACCTGCCGTGTCAGCGCGCCTTGGGCGTCCTCGGTGACGGTGCACTGGCCCAGGCGGATGGTGGCGGTGTAGGACTTGGAGGTCTCGCTCAGCAGCCCGAGGATCTTGGTGGCACGCTCGATCCCGATCACCAGCACGCCGGTGGCCATCGGGTCCAGCGTGCCGGCGTGGCCGACCCTGCGTGTCTGGAAGATCCGCCGGCAGCGGGCCACCACGTCGTGGCTGGTCACCCCGGCCGGTTTGTCGACGACGACGATGCCCGGACCCACGCTCATAGCACGATCGCCGTCAGCACCAGACCACGCTCGACCGACCAGCGGCCGGTCAACTGCGTCAGCGGCGGACCCGATAGCGCCGAGCCGTCGATGAGGATCCGCGAGACGAAACCACCGCCGGTCCCCACCGCATCGAAGGTGATATGGGCGTCCTCGAAACCCAGCCACCGTTTAGTCAGCGGAAACCACGCTTTATACGTTGCCTCTTTGGCGCAGAACAATATTCGGTCCCAATGCAAGTTCCCCGGCAGAGCTGCGATTTCGCGGCGCTCTTCTTTCAGGCTGATCGCCTCCAGCACCCCGTCGGGCAGCACGGCGTGCGGTTCGGCGTCGACACCCACCGATCGCACCGTGGGGCGGCGGCCCACCACCGCGGCGCGGTAGCCGGTGCAGTGGGTGATGCTCCCGACGGCGCCGTCGGGCCAGAGCGGCTCACCCTTGTCGCCCTTGAGGATCGGCGCCGCCGGCAGGCCCAGCCGGTGCAGCGCGGTCCGCGCGCAGTGGCGGGCCGTTGTGAACTCGTTGCGCCGCTTGGCTACCGAACGCGCCATCAACGGTTCCTCTTCGGGTAACAGGGCCAAGCCGGGCGGGTCGACGTAAAGCTCGGCAAACGCGAGGTTCTCCGGATCGTCGGGCAGCACCGATGCCACCAGTGTGTCTATCGTCATCGTGATTGGCGCTGGCGCAACCGTTTCCGAAACCGTTCGACCTGCGCCCGCAGTTCTGGGGTGATCACGAAATGGCCGCCGAAGTCGTTGAGATAGCCCGGCGCGTACCGTGGTTCCGGCAGCACCTGACGCAGCCAGCTAAAAGGCTTGCGACGCCGCCATTCCCGTGGATAGCCGACGGACACCTCTTCGAAGCGAACATCGTCATACCATGTGGTGCGCGGGATGTGCAGATGCCCGTAGACCGCGCACACGGCGTTGTAACGGGTATGCCAGTCGGCGGTCTCGGTGGTTCCGCACCACAGCGAGAATTCCGGGTAAAACAGCGCATCGCAGGGCTCGCGCACCAGCGGGAAGTGGTTGACCAGCACGGTCGGCGTCATCCAGTCCAGGTCTTCCAGCCGGGCGCGGGTCCCGGCGATCCGCTCGCGACACCAGGCCTCCCGGGTGGGGTACGGCTGCGGCGACAGCAGAAACTCGTCGGTGGCCACCACATTGCTTTCCCAGGCGATCGCCAGGCCCTCGGCCTTGCTGGCCGCCCCGTCGGGCAGGAAGGTGTAGTCGTAGAGCAAAAACATCGGCACGATGGTGGCCGGGCCGCCCCGCTCGGTCCACACCGGATAGGGGTGTTCGGGCGTGACCACCCCCATCTTGTCGCACATGTCGACCAGGTACTCGTAGCGCGCGCGGCCGGAGATCTGCACCGGGTCGCGGTTGGTGGTCCACAGCTCGTGGTTGCCGGGCACCCAGATCACCTTGGCGAATCGCCGGCGCAGCAGATCCAGCGTCCAGCGGATGTCCTCGATGCGCTCGGCGACGTCGCCGGCGACGATCAGCCAATCGTCCGGGGACGAGGGGTGCAGCGACTCGGTGACCGCCTTGTTGCCGAGGTGGCCGGTGTGCAAATCGGACACCGCCCAGAGCGTCGGCTGTCCCGCATTGCCCGGCCGCTGCCCCGCTTCTTGCCACGCCACGACTTCCCACCCTAATGACCGGGCGCGGCGCGCCGCGCACCGCCGTTTGCGGCCGGCCCCTACCCTGGCTCCGTGACGATCACGTCCCCGACGCCCGGGCCCGCCAAGCTGCGCGCCCCGATCGGTCGAGCCGGTGGGCGTGTCCTCGGCGGGCTGCTGCGCCTGCCCCCGGCAACCGCCGGCTACACGGTGAGCCGGGTGCGGATCCCGATGCGCGACGGGGTCGACCTGGTGGCGGACCACTACGCACCGCGCACCACGCCCGCCGGCACCTTGCTGGTTCGCGGGCCCTACGGGCGCGGGTTTCCGTTCTCGCTGGCGTTCGCCGGACTCTACGCCGCCCGCGGCTACCACGTCGTCTTGCAGAGCGTGCGCGGAACCTTCGGCTCAGGGGGGGTGTTCGAGCCGATGATCCACGAAGCCGCCGACGGCGCGGACACCGTGGCGTGGCTGCGCCGACAGCCGTGGTTCACCGGCCGGTTCGCCACCATCGGCATCTCGTATCTGGGATTTACCCAGTGGGCCCTGCTGGTGGATCCACCGCCGGAGCTGGCCGCGGCCGTGATCACCGCCGGCCCGCACGACTTCAGCGCTTCCGCGTGGGGCACCGGCTCGTTCACTCTCAACGACTTTTTGGGCTGGAGCGATCTGATTGCCCACCAGGAAGACCGCCCCCGGATACGCGTGGTGATCCGCCAGCTCACGGCGCGACGGCGGCTGGCCCGCGCGGCCCTGGGATTACCGATGGGCGCCGCGGGTCGGGCGCTGCTGGGCGACCGGGCGCCCTGGTACGAATCCTGGCTCGAACACCCCGATCCCCAAGACCGGTTCTGGGATCCGCTGCGCTTCGGCGCGGCGCTGGAGCGGGCGCGGGTGCCGGTGCTGCTGCTGACCGGATGGCAGGACCCGTTCTTGCGCCAAACCCTCCAGCAGTACCGCCGACTGCGCGAGCGGGACGTCGAGGTGGCGCTGACGGTGGGACCGTGGACCCACACCCAGCTGCTCACCCGGGGCCTGGGCACCATCTGCCGGGAGTCACTGGGCTGGCTGGACAGCCACCTGCGTGGTGCGCGCAGCGGCACCCGGGCCGCCGCGGTGCGCGTCTTTGTCACCGGTCAGGGCTGGGCCAACCTGGCCGACTGGCCGCCGCCGACCACCCAGAGGGTGCTGTATCTGCAGCCCGGCGGCCGCCTGGGTGCGACTGCGCCGCCACCGACAACGCCGCCCGTGACATTCACCTACGACCCCCTCGACCCGACGCCCACCGTCGGCGGACGGCTGCTGGCGCCGCAGGGCGGCTACCGCGACGACACCCGGCTGGCCCGGCGCGCCGACGTGCTCAGCTTCACCGGTGAGGCCCTCACCGCGGATCTGCGGGTGACGGGCACCCCGGTTGTCGAGCTGGCGCACACCGCTGACAATGCCCACGTCGACGTGTTCGTCCGGGTCAGCGAAGTCGACCCCCGGGGGCGCTCGGTGAACGTCAGCGAGGGCTACCAACGACTGTTTCAGCCTGCGTTTCAGCCTGTGTCAGCCCGCACCGTCGCACTCGACCCCGTCGCGCACCGGTTTCGCGCCGGATCCCGGATCCGCGTTCTGATCGCCGGCGGCTCTCACCCCCGCTACGCCCGCAACCTCGGAACCGGCGATCCCCCGGCGACGGGGATGCGGGTGAAACCGGCCACTCACACCGTGCACTTCGGCGCCTCGCGGCTGTTGCTGCCACTCGCCTCATCCGACGGTGGCGCGGACCCGGGCGGCGAGCCCGATTAGCGTGGCCTCGTCGTACACCGGTGCCGCGACGGCCGGCATCACGGGCAGCCACACCCAGCTGGCGCAGCCGGCGTATTCGGGTCTGCGGGGCATCCGCAGCGGCTCCACCAACGGCATGGCCTGAACGACCACGACGGTCAGCCGGTGCCTGGGCCTGAAGTCGAGCCGGTCGGCGCGCACCGACTCAGCGGTCCAGATGTGCAGGTCTTCGATGGCCTCCAGGTTATCCGGGCGGTTGACTTCCACCACCGCGACAACTCTCGCCGCAGCGCGAAGAATCACCCGCTCGTCGGTGCTGTCAGCGGCCGAGGCGGCCAGTAGGTCTCGGTGTTCGGGCCGCACCCGCTCCGCGTGGCTGTGCGCGACCGTTGGGAACAGCAGAAACTCTTGGGCCGCCACCTCGAACCGCTTCTCATGAATACCGCCCTTGCGCAACAGGATTCGCTGACGCCCGTCGAGCAGCGCGTGCACCGCCGCACTCCACTCCTTGAGTGCGGGCACCGCCCCGGCCCGGATCATCCCGCTCCGCTTTGGGGGCGGGTCACACTGCGGCACACCCCTCAACGATAAGGCGGCTGCCGCGGCCGGGGTTTCTGCCCCGAACCGCCGTGGCCCCGGGTGAAACGAGCCGGGTCGAATCGAGATCTCCGCTGGGCTACAAGAGGCTACAAGAGTGGGCCCAGCCAACAGCGTGCCGGCTTCATGCTGACACCGGAGTGCGACGACGGGCGGGCGTTTGCGTTGCCCGGTGTCGCCAGGCGACCTCAAACAGCTCCAGCGACACGGATCGCCGGTGCGTCGGCATAAAGCAGTCAGCACAGCGGGTCCGGTGCGCCGACCCCGATGCCCGCGAGCCCCCGGAAATCGCTTTCGCCTCATTCGTCACAGCCCGGCGTGGGTCGTGGGGGATGTCGGTCATCGCCGGTAGCGTCCCGGCGCAACGCTTGCGCGCATCAAGTGAGATGGGGAGGGCGTATGACCGTCACGATGGCCGCCGACCAGGCGTCCGCCGAAGACCTGTCGACCTACCTGCCGTTGCTGGAGCGGCTACGCAATGGCGCACGGCAGCAGCAGGATTGGTCCAAGATCGTCGACGAGGCGGTCCAGGTCTGGTCGCGGCCGGGATTCGACACTTTTCTGGCGGTGCCCCGGTTGCGCTTCGAGCCGTTCGACTACCAGTTGCAGGCCGCGCGGACGGTATTGCGGCGGATGCGCGGCAGGGGCATCCTGGCCGACGAGGTGGGGCTCGGCAAGACGATCGAGGCCGGGCTGGTGCTCTCCGAGCTGCGGATGCGCGGGCTGGCCGATCACGCCCTGGTGATCGCTCCGGCGGGACTGGTCGATCAATGGCGCGACGAATTGGAGCGCAAGTTCGGGTTGCCCACCACGATCGCCCAATCCGGGTCGGCGCCTGCCCATGAGGCGGGGACGCCTCACCCGGTCGTGATCGCCTCGCTCGCCGCCGCTCGCCGGGCTCCACTGCTGGGCAGGCTGACCGGCGCCAACTGGGATCTGGTGATCTTCGATGAGGCGCACCGCCTGCGCAACCCCCGAAGCGCCTCGGGCAGGCTCGGGCGCGGGCTGCGCACCCGCTATCTGTTGATGCTGACCGCAACGCCGGTGGAAAACCAGCTCTCGGACCTGTACCAGCTGGTCAGCCTCGTCGCGCCGGGACTGCTGGGCACACCGGCCCAGTTCCGCGCCAAACATGGCGCGGCGTCGGTCGAGTCGAGACCGCGCAACCTTGACGAGCTGCGCGCCCGGACCCGCGAGGTGATGGTCCGGCATCGCCGCAGCGAAGTCGCTGTGATGCTGCCGGCGCGCCTGGCCGAGACGATCCTGGTGACGCCCGGCGCCGACGAGGCCGGCCTGTATGCGGACATCGTCCGGCGGGTCAGGCTAGCGGCGCCCGCACCGGTGTCCGGCGACGGCGCGGCCCGTGCCAAGCTCGAAGGTGCGGGCGCCTGGCGGCAAAGGGCCGGACAGTCGGCGTCACGCACCCGGTTGGTTTTGCGCGGCCTGACCCGGCTGGCCGGCTCCAGTCCCGCGGCCGCCGCCCCGACGCTGGCCAAGCTCGGCTGGAACGACTTGGCGCAACGGGCCCGGGCGATCCGGGAACCCGAGAAGGTGCGGGTGCTCGTCGAACTCCTGCGGCGCCACCTCACCAGGGGCGAGAAGGTGCTGGTGTTCACCGGGTTTCGGCAGACACTGGAGGCTCTTGCCGCTGCGGTCGAGTGTTCCGGGCTGCCGTCGGCGGTGTATCACGGCAGCCTCACCCGGACCGAAAAAGAGTCCACGATCAGCAAGTTTCGCTCCGAAACGCCGATCCTGCTGTCGACCGAGTCCGCGGGTGAAGGTCGCAACCTGCAGTTTTGCCATGTCATGGTGAACTTCGACCTGCCGTGGAACCCGATGCAAATCGAGCAGCGGCTCGGCCGGCTGCACCGGGTCGGGCAGCAACACCACGTGACGCTGACCAACCTGGTCTGCCGGGGCAGCATCGAGCAACGGATCGTGCAGGTGCTCGAGTCCAAGATCAACCTGTTCGAACTGGTCGTCGGTGAGCTTGACATGATCCTGGGCCGGGTCGATGACGACTTCGATTTCGAGAACGAGGTGTTCGATGCGTTCGTCGATGCCGTCGACGACGAGGAGTTCGAGCGACGGCTCGAGGCTCTTGGCGCCGCGCTGGCCGAGGCGCGCCGCGGCTACCTGAAAAGCAGGGAGGACGTGGACCTTCTGGTGGGGACCGCCAGCGCCGCACAGCCGGGCGTCGCGGGTCGCCACCCGGCAACCCGGGCGGGTGAGCCCTCGTGACGGGCACCGATGCGGGGCTGGACTTCTGGTTGCGGTATGTCGAGGCCTGCGGCGGGCTCACCGAATCGGGCGGTGACACGACACTGGTGATGCTCCCGCCGACCCTGCAGGCGATGCTGGAGTTGCCGGAGGTGCTGCAGGTCACGGCCGATCCCGATGTTGCTCGCGAGGATGGCGCGACCTTGCTTTCGGCCGGGCATCCCGCGCTGGGGCGCTGCGCAGACGAGGTGCTGGCGCTCGGCGACGTCGCCACGGTGGCGGTGTCGGTGCCCGCCCTGCCGCCACCCCCGGCCGAGCACCTGCAGGCCCTGGCGCGCGAGCAGTTCACCGTCGATCACGGGCGGATCGACGCCGCGGCCGCACCGACCAGATCGGTTCGCCCGATTCTGCGGGTCGGCGCGCTGGTTGATTACACGCTCTCCACCGACGAGCACTACCAGGAATGCGCCGAATGCTGGGTGGATGTGCACTCGCAGCGCCGGCTCCCAGCTCAGCTCGGGAGCAAACTTGCCACCTTGGCGACGACGCCGACCGATAGCTCGCCACCGCTGCCCGGGCTGACCCCGGCGATCGGGTGCGCGAACCGGGTTATCGAGCAGCGCGCCCAGCGGCGCCAATCCGAACTCGCGGATGACATCGACGCAGCGCGCGACGCGGAGCTGCAACGCGTGGAGGCCTACTACCGCGATGCGCTCGCGACGATCGAGCGCCGGCGTGCGCAAGCACCTGCCGATCGATGGCAACTGCTGGACGCCCGCGTCGAGAGTGTACGCAACGAGCGTGCCCGGCGCCTCGAGGAGACTCGGGAGAAGTACCGGGCCAGCCATGCGATCCGGCCCTACCGGCTGCACATCTACCAGGTGCCGGTGTGGCGGTTGCCGGTTCACGTCCGCCGCGGCGACCGACGCTACCCGCTGACGCTGGACTGGCTCATCCCGCTGACCCGTTTCACCGACATCGCCTGCCCCCACTGCGGCGCCGATGAGCGGCTGACGGCGACGAAAACCAGGCTCGGGTGCGCCCGCTGCGTTCCCAGGCCGACCGTCCGGGTCGCGCCCGAGCCCATTAGACCACCGGCCGACCCGATGCCCCGGCCGGCGGCGAGAGCGAAACAGGTTGTCACCCAACCACCGGAACCGAGGAAGCGGCCGTCGCGGCTGCCTGCCGATCGCGGTGCCACGCCGGCCAAGCTGTCGAGAATCGGCGACAAGCTGGCCGCAAAGGTGTGGGAGGCGGTGGTCTGTAACGATCGGCGGCTGGCGCGTATCTGCGCGCCGGATTCGCCTGCGGGGACGGCGGTGCGGCTCTATGGTCCGTCGGGCGCCGCGTGGGCGCTCGGGATCTCGCCGGCTGAGGAGCTGGTCGCTTTCGCCGCTCGCACGATAACCCCGCCGCCGGGTGTACGCCATGCCTCCAGCGGCTACGTAGACACCACGGCCGGACATCGCTTTCCGTTCCTGCTGCGTTGGCTAGCGCCGGGCGAGACCGGGCAGGTCGTCGAGATCTTGCCCTATGACCGCGCGCTGGAGCCCGCGCACCTGAGCCGATGGGTGTCCGGACCCGGCCGCCATGGTGTATATGCACCGCCGCAACCTCGGATTCCGCTCGGCCCTGTCGGTGAACTGCTGTGGCAGCGAGTGATTCCGGTGTTCGGCCTGCCCTGCGTTCTGCGTTGCCTCGCGGCGCTGTGGCGAATTCCCGACGAGAACGCCGTTCTGGATGCGCACGGCCCCGCTGCGGTCGCAGCCGGGATCACACGAATGGTGTGTCAACGAGCCCACCTGACCACCGGCCGCTTCGCCGACATCGCCGCGGCATTCCGCGTCGAGGAAGGCGCGGTTCGCGCCGCCGACACCGACCTGCAGAAAGACCTCCGGCTCGGCCCGCAGCAGTGGTGGTAGCAGCCCTCGAAGGCGTTGACCACGCCACACCCGTAGCGACACAGGACCGCGGCCCAGGTGTGATTGCTCTGCCGGATTGTGGCAGCGAGATCGCCATGGCAGCACTATCCGGGAATTTCAGTCTCGCGATTCCCCGCCGGTAGGTGGACAGCTAAGGTATGCTGGCATACATGAAGCGGACGACGGTCAAGATCCCTGACGCGCTGGATGCACGTCTGCGGCACGAGGCTAGGCGACGGAATTTGACCATCTCGGAGGTCAGCCGTGAAGCGCTCGAGGCTTACCTGGGCATGACCGGTGCCCGTCGACGCCTCAACGCAGCAGCCGCCGGCCGTAGCGGCCGTAGCGATATCTCCGAGCGCATCGAAGAAATTCTGGCTGCCGAGGTCGGACGATAGCGGCAATTGTTGTCGATGCGGGCCCCCTGTACGCCTACGTCGACGCCGACGACGCTCATCATGTGTCGTCACTGGAACTACTAGAGACCCATCCGGGTCCGTTGATCGTCCCGACACTTGTCATCACCGAGGTGGTCTGCCTACTGGGTACCCGACTGGGCGCCGAACCTGAAGTGCGATTCCTCGGCGACTTGGCCGATGGTGCGTTCGCTGTCGAACCGGTAGCCGCCGGAGATTGGCTGCGGATCGCTGAGCTTGTTGCCCGATACCGAGACCTGCCACTTGGCGCCGTAGACGCCTCCGTGGTGGCCACAGCAGAACGCTTAGGCATCAGTGAGATCGCGACCGTCGACCGCCGTCACTTCACCATCGTCCGTCCCTGCCATACCGAGCGCTTCACCCTTCTTCCGTGAATCGTCCGGTTGTCGTCGGAGTCGTCTCACGCCGGCGGTTGGTCACGTCATAAATGGGCGTTCGGCGACACTCCAGCACCCTCGACGGGGGGTAGATTGCCGACTTGCAACAAAGGTCGGATTGCTTGGTCGTTTTGACGTCGGCCGCTGACGAAACTTACTGGGAGAAGCAATGATCGAGTCAAGGGGTGTTATTTGAGGCATCTGAGGTGATCCGCATGAGTTGGGCGAATGCACGGGCAAGGTGGCGATGCCGACTGGCACCCTCAGAAGCCCGAGGCCAGTTGCAGTCTGCGTGGTACGTGCCACGACGGTGTCGACATTCCTGCGCGAGGGCCAGCGGGGTTCGCATCACTTGCAAAACCCGCCATTCCCCGTTGCCGTTCAGTCGTGCCAGCGCTGGCCAAGTGCCTTAGCCGCTGTGGACACCTTCATCACCAGACGGCGCTGGCGGTTGCGGACGGGGACGAAGTGGTAATGCTCGTAAAACGACTGGGCCTCCTCGTCTATCGCATCAACGACGATAAGCCGTCCTTCGCCGATCTCCGATGCGGCCACTGCTTTCCCGAGTGCGTCCAGGAGTAACTGCTCGCCGTACCCTCGACCATGCAGCGTTGCGTCGATTGCCAGACGGGCGATCAAATATCCGGGTATGCGGGAATAGCCCGCAGCCATCGACGCCGGCACGCCGGCGTCTTTCCGCACGATTTCGGTGGGACAGATGGCGAAGTAAGCGCAGACCTTCGGTTCCCCGTGCGGGGTCCATACGTAGACGTGCGCTGTGCCGCTGCTGTCCGCGCGGCGGGCGTGTTCGGCCAGCCAGTTGTTCAGCGGTTCCTTGCCGCAGTCGAACCCTTCCAGGGTGTGGTCGTCGTCGAGCCGCGCGGACTCGAACATCGCTCAGCGCCGCTTGAACGCCGCAGGCTTTCGTGCGGCTGCCGCGAGTCGTGGTGCGGCGTCGGCGGCGTCGAGCGAAGACATCAACTTGTCGAACTGTTCGGGCTCCATCACCGTTACCAGCTCTTGGCGCAGGACGTCCTCGGCACGCTGGATCGCGGCTTTGCGGACGAATTCCGAGGTCTGCTCATGCACGACATTGGCGGCTCGCTGGATGCGGTCCAGGGTCGCCTCCTCCGCGCGAAGCTCGAAGCGCTTCGCTTTGACTGCCACGATGACTCCTCCTTAACCAACAACCATAGTGTACGGTTAATGTACGTACGTTGCTACCCTAAACCATACCGTCGCGAGTCAGCGCCACGACCTCCGCGACTCCGCACTCGACCGGTGACCCGCGCAGACCAACTGTGAGCTGCGAAGACGGACCTCTGGGCACTGGCGTCAAGCCGGCTCCGGTTGTGCCAACCTCCATCCGAATGAGGGTAGATTCCCGACTTGTCACAAACACCTTGCCCGTGTCATCGAGATGCTTCGCTATGAGCACCGGCCCCCCACACAGCCGGCGACCACAACCGGATTTCGGACAGTCCCCACAACCGAATCGCACCGCGATTGTTCGGGGATTGATGGCCTCGGGGTGCGGCCGGGCTGAGTTGTGGCAGCCAACGTGAGTCGGTTTGCCGGGTGGCATCCGATGAGCCGCTGCGGGTGGATCCGGCGGTGTTGGCGGGTTTCGCGCAGGCGTTTGCGGTGGGGCTGAGGCGCTGCGGGACCGGCTGGCTGAGCTGGACGGCGAGGTCGCCCAGATGCTGGGGGTGGTTGGCAGGCCCTGAAGCGCGCCCACGCCCGGGCGCAGGAGCTGTGGCATCGCGGGGCCGGTGAGATGATGCTGGGGTTGTCGATCTTGGCCGAGGCGGTCGGGGGCGGACTACCAGGACAGCGAGTCGGCATCGGCGCGGCGGCTGGGGGTGTGGTCGATGGCTAAAGGCGTTTCGGGTGGATCCGGAGGGGGTTGGCCGAGGCGGTGCAGCGAATGGGGGAGTTTCAGCGCGAGGCGGTGCAGCGAATGGGGGAATTTCAGCGCGATGCCGAGGCATTGCTGGCCGAGTTCGATTCCCTGGTCGCGACGCTGCATGCATGGCCGCAGCAAAACGGTCGGTCGCAGCAAAACGGTCAGCCCGGCCGCTCCACCCAAAGCGGCATGCCCGTCGGCAAATCCGGTCAACGCAGAGCCTCAACGCAAAGCGGCGCGCAACGAGGTGACCACTTCGGCTGCGGTGCCGGTGGTTGTGTAGCCTGCGGCCAGCGGATGCCCGCCACCCCCGAACACCGCCGCGACCGCGGCCAAATCCACTGCGCTTTTAGCCCGCATCGACACCGACCATCGCTGCGGCTCGATCTCTTTGAACACCACCGCCACCTCGGCCTGTTGCGTGGTGCGCACGATATCGATGATGCTTTCGACATCCTCCGCCCGGGCGTTATCCCAGTCCCGGTTGCCGACAACGACATAGACCAGTCCAAGACCGCCGACAGCGTCGGGCACCAACCGCGCCGAGCCCAGCACCCGCGACAGCAACCCCAGCCAGGAAAACGGACGGCTGTCCATCAGCGATCGGCTGATGGCGGCATTGTCCACCCCGATCTCGATCAGCCGGGCCGCCAGCCGATGCCCGCGCGCGCTGGCCCAGCGGAACGAGCCGGTGTCGGTCGCCAGCCCGGCGTAAATACACTGCGCCACTTCGGCGTTGATGGGCTGACCCCACGCGTCCAGCAGCTCGGCGACCAGCATCGTGGTGGAATCCGCCGAGGGGTCCACGAAGTTCGCGGTGCCGAACAGCTGGTTAGAGGCGTGGTGGTCGATGACCAACAGCTCCCGGGCGGAGGCCAGCCCGGCCAGCCCGCCGAGCCGGTCGACACTCGGAATGTCGACGGTGACAACCAGATCGACATCCCGGCGGATGGCATCGGGGCCGGCCAGCAACCGCCCGCCCGGCAACGACCGCAGCGACTCCGGCAGCGTCGCCGGCGCGGCGAAACCGACCTGGACCTGCTTGCCGCAGCGCTCGAGTGCCAGGCCCAGCGCCAACCCGGCCCCAACCGTGTCGGCGTCGGGATAGACATGACAGAGCACCGCGACCCTCGTGGCGGCGGCGAGCAGCTCGGCGGCGCCGGCGGCGTCAACGCGCCCGGCCGTGGACCCCGGCTCAGCCTTGGGGTTGATCGTCGTCACCGGAGCCCCCGGCGGTTGCACCGGCCTGATTGCCACCGCTCACCCGGTACGGGTCGGCCTCGCCGGCCGGCTTGGCCCCGGAGCGCACCCGGGCCAGCTCGGCGTCGGCGGCGCGGGCCCGGGCCAGTAGCTCGTCCATTTGGTGCACGGCGTCGGGCACGGTGTCGCGCACGAAGCTCAGCGTGGGGGTGAAGCGCACACCGGTGCCGGCTCCGACCTTGGTGCGCAGCACACCCTTCGCGCTTTCCAGCGCCGCGGCGGCGGCCGCGTAGTTCGGCTCCTCGTCGAGGGTGCGGCCCATCACCGTGTAGTACACCGTCGCGTCGTGCAGATCCCCGGTCAGCTTGGTGTCGGTGATGGTCACCCCGTCCAACCGCGGATCCTTGATCTCGTGTTCGATCGCCGAGGCCACGATGGTGGAGATCCGTTTGGCCAGCCGGCGCGCCCGTCCCGGGTCAGGCATAAGACGCTCCTACCCTCGTTCCTTTTGGACCAGCTCGTAGGTTTCGACGACATCGCCTTCCCTGAGGTCGGAGTAGCCCAGCGTCAAACCGCACTCGTAGCCCTCGCGAACCTCGGTGACGTCGTCTTTTTCCCGGCGCAGCGAGGCCACGGTCAGGTTGTCGGCCACCACGATGTTGTCCCGCAGCAGCCGGGCCTTGGCGTTGCGCCGGATCACCCCGGAGGTGACCAGGCACCCGGCGATGGTGCCGACCTTCGAGGAGCGGAACAGCGCCCGCACCTCGGCGCGGCCCAGCTGGACCTCGGCGTAGACCGGCTTGAGCATGCCGCGCAGCGCTTGCTCGATCTCGTCGATCGCCTGGTAGATCACCGTGTAGTAGCGGATCTCCACGCCTTCACGGCTGGCCAGCTCGGTGGCCTTGCCCTCGGCGCGCACATTGAACCCGATAATCACCGCATCCGACGCCGAGGCCAGGTTGACGTTGGTCTCGGTGATGGCGCCCACCCCACGGTCGATGACCCGCAGTTGCACGTCGCCCTCGACCTGGATGCCCAGCAGCGCCTCTTCCAGCGCCTCGACCGTTCCGGCGTTGTCGCCCTTGAGGATCAGGTTCAGCTGGCGGGTTTCCTTCAGCGCCGAGTCCAGGTCCTCCAGGCTGATCCGTTTGCGGGTGCGGGCGGCCAGGGCGTTGCGTTTGCGGGCGCTGCGCCGGTCGGCGATCTGACGGGCGATGCGGTCCTCCTCGACGACCAGGAAATTGTCACCGGCGCCGGGAACCGAGGTGAAGCCGATCACCTGCACCGGGCGCGACGGCAACGCCGCGTCGACGTCCTCGCCGTACTCGTCGAGCATCCGCCGAACCCGGCCGTGGGCATCGCCGGCCACCACCGAGTCGCCGACGTGCAGGGTGCCGCGCTGCACCAGCACGGTCGCCACCGGACCGCGGCCACGGTCTAGCTGCGATTCGATCACCACGCCCTGCGCCTCCATGTCCGGGTTGGCCCGCAGGTCCAAAGCGGCATCCGCGGTCAGCAGCACGGCCTCAAGCAGCTGATCGATATTGGTGCCGACCTTCGCGGAGATGTCGACGAACATGGTGTCACCACCGAATTCCTCAGGCACCAAACCATATTCGGTGAGCTGACCACGGATCTTGGCCGGGTCGGCACCCGGCTTGTCGATCTTGTTCACGGCCACCACGATCGGGACGTCGGCCGCCTGCGCGTGGTTGATGGCCTCCACCGTCTGGGGCATCACGCCGTCGTCGGCGGCGACCACCAGGATCGCGATGTCGGTGGCCTTCGCGCCGCGGGCACGCATGGCGGTGAACGCCTCATGACCCGGGGTGTCGATGAAGGTGATCGGTCGCTGGGTGCCCTCGTGCTCGACCGTCACCTGGTAGGCGCCGATGTGCTGGGTGATGCCACCGGCCTCGGCTTCGCGCACATTGGTCTTGCGGATGGTGTCCAGCAGGCGGGTTTTGCCGTGGTCGACGTGGCCCATCACCGTCACCACCGGCGGGCGGACCTGCAGGTCTTCCTCGGTGCCCTGGTCCTCGCCGTAGGTCAGGTCAAACGACTCGAGCAGTTCGCGATCCTCGTCCTCCGGGCTGACCACCTGCACGTTGTAGTTCATCTCGTTGCCCAGCAGCTCGAGCGTCTCGTCGCTGACCGACTGGGTGGCGGTCACCATTTCGCCCAGGTTGAACAGCGCCTGCACCAACGCCGCCGGGTTGGCGTCGATCTTCTCGGCGAATTCCGCCAGGGAAGCGCCGCGCGCCAGCCGGATCGTCTCACCGTTGCCGTGCGGCAACCGGATGCCACCGACGACCGGGGCCTGCATCGAGTCGTATTCCTGGCGCTTTTGCCGCTTGGACTTGCGGCCACGCTTCGGCGCGCCGCCGGGACGGCCGAACGCGCCCGCGGCACCGGCGCGCTGCCCGGGACGGCCACCGGTCCCGGGACGGCCGCGGTAACCCGCGCCGGGCGGTGCCCCCACCCCGCCGCGGTAGGCGCCGCCACCCGCTCCGGCGCGACCACCGGCCGGAACACCGGGGCGACCGCCGGGAGCGGGACGCGGCACCCCCGGACGCGCCGGGCGGGCCTGGCCCCCGGGCCCGCCCGGTCGGGGCGGCATGCTGCCCGGGGTGACCCCCGGGCGCGGCGCCCCGGGCCGAACGGCCCCCGGACGCGGGATCTGGGGTCGCGGAATGGGTCGATCGACCGGTTGCGCCGAGGAGAACGGGTTATTTCCGACGCGCGGGGTCCGAATTCCCGGTTTCGGCGCGGCGCCAGGGCGCGGTGCGGGAGTCGCCCCGGGCGAGGGGGGTCTGGCGCCCGGGACCGGCGGGTGCCCGGCTTCCGGGACCGACGGCGCTCGCGAAGGCGCCGGCGGCGCGGCCGCCCCGGGTGCGGGCGATGCGGCCGCCCCGGGTGCCGATGGCGCGGCTGCCCCGGGTGCGGACGGCCGGCCAGCGGTCTTGGCCGCGGCCACTCCGGCACCGGATGCCGTAGCGGGCGCGGCGGTGGCCTCGCCGTTGCCGGCGGTCTTCTGCTGCGCGGCCTTGCCGCCGCCGAACGATTCCCGCAGCCGCCGGGCGACGGGTGCTTCCACCGTCGACGACGCCGATTTGACGAATTCGCCCTGTTCGCTCAGCCGGGCGAGAACTTCCTTGCTGGTTACACCGAGTTCCTTGGCCAACTCGTGTACGCGGGCCTTGCCTGCCACTCCATCTCCTGTCCATGAGGCGACGGCGTGTGGTGGGCCGCGCCTCGGGTTTAGCTACGACGCATGATCATCGTCGGGGCTTCACGGTGTGCTCATGTTCTGTGCTGCCTGTTCTGTTGCCGGGTGGGCCGAGCGCATTAATATACTCGACCACCGCGGATGGGTCCGGTGAACCGGTGATGCGCAGCGCTCGTGCGAACGCTCGCCGCCGAATCGCTTGCCGCACACACTGCTGAACGGGATGCAGCCATGCGCCCCGCCCCGGCATGCTGCCGGCGGTATCAACGATCACGGCGTGCCCGCCATTCCCGATCGACACCGCCACCACGCGCAACAATTCGACAGCCAACCCTCGCCTTCGACACCCGACGCACGTGCGCACCGGCCCGTCGATGCGTCGATGCGCCGAGGCAGAAGTCTCGCGCTGGATCACGGCTTAGTCTACCTTCAGCCCGGCCGGGCGCAGAACCGCCCGATCTGCGACGCACCAAACCGCCCCACGGCGTTACCGTTCGTGCGCCATTCCCTGGTCGGCGCCGTGCTCCTGCCGGGGCCCCGGCTGCGCCGGCGAATCGCCCCGGATGTCGATCCGCCATCCGGTCAACCGCGCGGCCAACCGCGCATTCTGACCCTCTTTGCCGATGGCCAGCGACAACTGGAAATCGGGGACCACCACCCGGGCGGCCCGGGCGGTCGGGTCGATCACCGTCACCGAGACCACCTTGGCCGGAGACAAAGCGTTGGCGACGAAGCGGGCCGGGTCCTCGTCGTAGTCGATGATGTCGATCTTCTCCCCGGACAGCTCGCTCATCACGTTGCGCACCCGCTGCCCCATTGGACCGATGCAGGCGCCCTTGGCGTTCAGCCCGGGAACGTTCGACTTCACCGCGATCTTTGAGCGATGCCCGGCCTCGCGGGCGACCGCGACGATCTCCACCGAACCGTCGGCGATCTCGGGAACCTCCAGTGCGAACAGCTTGCGCACCAGGTTGGGATGGGTGCGCGACAAGGTGATCAGCGGCTCGCGGATCCCGCGACTCACCCCGAGCACGTAGCATCGCAGGCGGTTGCCGTGCTCATAGCTCTCACCCGGAACCTGCTCGGCCGCCGGGATGACACCCTCGGATGCCCGGGTCTCACTGCCCATCCTGACCACGACCAGACCGCGGGCATTGGCCCGGCTGTCCCGTTGGATCACCCCGGCGACGATGTCCCCCTCCCGGGTGGAGAACTCACCATAGGTGCGTTCGTTTTCGGCGTCGCGGAACCGCTGGAGCATTACCTGGCGCGCGGTTGTGGCCGCGATCCTGCCGAAACCCTCGGGGGTGTCGTCCCACTCGCTGACCACGTTGCCCTCAGCGTCGGTTTCGCGGGCGATCACCCGCACCGCGCCGGTTTTGCGGTCGATCTCGATGCGCGCGTCGTTGTGGTGGCCTTCGGTGTGGCGGTAGGCGGTGAGCAGCGCCGACTTGATCGTCTCGAGCAACTCGGTGACGGAGATTCCCCGATCCACCTCGATCGCATGCAGGGCGGCCATGTCGATGTTCATGCCCCGGCCTCCGTTCCCGCAACGCCGGCCAGTTCCAACTCCCGTGGGGCGGGCCGCGAAAACTCAACCTGAACAACGGCTTTCGTGATTTCCTCGAGCGGGATCCTTCGAACGGTCCAGCCGCGACCGTCGCGAATCACCAGTGCCACCGCATTGCCGCGCGTCTCCCCCACACGGCCGGTCAGCCGGGAACCGTCCGCCATCGACAATTCAACCTTGCGGCCACGGGCGCGGCGAAAGTGCCTCTCGGTGGTCAACGGGCGATGCACGCCCGGCGAGCTGACCTCGAGAAGGTAACTGCCGGTAATGCCGTCCAGGGTGTCCAGCAAAGCCGACGCCGAGCGAGACAACGCGGCTATGGTGTCCAAGTCAAGCGGGGTATCGCCATCGGCGACCACCGAAATGCGCGGCGGGCGGGCTCGAGTGTCGATGACGACTTCTTCGATGTCGTAGCCGGCGCGCGCAAAATGCCCACCAAGTAGCTCGATCACCTGCTTCTGCGAAGGTAGCCCGGTGGCCACGGCGAGCTCCTCATCTTGAGTTGTTCGAGTTATCCGGTCATCGGCTGGATGTCGCCGGCGGGCGGCTCCGAGCGGCCCCGCGGTACGCCGCGGCGGGCGTTCCACAGGGGCCAGCTACCAACGATACGCCAGGAATCGGCTCCGGAATCGGCTATCGAACCCGATGGCCGCAACGGTTCACCGGGTCACGCCGACACGCGGGCAATGGCAGGATGTGGCTGTGTCAAGCACCGCTTCCGTGGTCAGCAGGAGACAGCTGCTCGCCGGTGGCGCTGCCCTCGTGGTGCTCGGTGCGGTGGCGCCGGGGTGCGGCTCCCCGCCGCCGCCTCCCGCGGTGGACGAATTGCAGTCCCAGCTGGAGTCGGCCCGCAACGACAGTGAGCTGGCCACCGCGGCGGCCGCGACCGAACTGGGACAGCTCGCTGCCGCGCTGCGGGAAGTCGCGCTGGAACGTTCCCGCCATGCGCAGGCGTTGGCCACCGAGATCGACCGGGTCGCCGGTAGGACCACGACCACCTCGAGCGCACCGGCCGGTCCGGTCGCTAACGGCCCGGCGGCGCCGGCGCCCTCGCTCTCGGATGTGATCAATGCGCTGCACGCCTCCGCGGACAGCGCCACCCGGCTCGCCGCCAGGTTGTCGGGTTACCGGGCCGGACTGCTGGGCTCCATCGCCGCCTCCTGCACCGCCGCCTACACGGTCGCGCTGGCGATCGGAGCGCCCACGCCATGACCTCCGTCGAGCCCACCCCGGGTACCAGGTCACCGTCGCCACACCCGGGGGGCAAAACCGACTCCGACGACGCCGCCCTCTGCGACGCGCTGGCCACCGAGCACGCCGTTATCTACGGCTACGGCATCGTGTCCGCGCACTGCGCGACCGACGTCAACGCCCTGGTGTCCACCGCGCTCGGCGAGCATCGGGAACGACGGGATCGTGTCATTGCGATGCTGGCGGCCCGCAAGGTCGCCGCGCCGGTGGCCGCCGCGGGCTACCAGCTGCCGATGGCGGTGAACAGCCCGCGCGCCGCGGCCCGGCTGGCCGCGCGGATGGAGAACGACGCCGCGGTGGCCTGGCGGGCGGTCGTGGAACAGGCCCAGGGGCCCGAGGACCGGGAATTCGGCGTGCGGGCGCTAACCCAAAGCGCGGTGCTGGCGGCGCAGTGGAACCGGGTGCTGGGAGCCTGGCCGATCACCACGGCTTTTCCCGGCGGCGGATGAGGGGACGGGCCCGGGGTGGTCCGCGGCTCAGCCGGCCGCCGCAGCGCCGGCGTCATCACCGCGCCGGCCGGACACGATGGCGGCGATCTCGGTGGCCGGCGAAGCGCCGGTGGCCAGCTCGCGGGTCTGGCCGCTGAAGCGGTCGCGCAACTCGACGACGCCTTTTGCCCAGCCGCGACCCACCACGACGATCCAGGGCATGCCCAGCAACTCGGCGTCGGTGAACTTCACCCCCGGCGAGGCCTGCCGGTCATCGAGCAGCACCTCGACACCGAGGCGGTCCAGCTCCGCGGCCAGCGCGGTAGCGCCGGCGTGCACCCCGGCGTCTTTGGTCGCGATCACCACGTGCACATCGAACGGCGCCACGGTGGACGGCCAGCGCAGGCCCAGCTCGTCGTGATGCTGTTCGGCAATGACGGCAACCAGCCGCGACACCCCGATGCCGTAGCAGCCCATGGTCAATCGCACCGGTTTTCCGTCCTCGCCCAGCACATCGACGGCAAAGGCGTCGGTGTATTTGCGGCCGAGCTGGAAGATGTGGCCTATCTCGATGCCGCGGGCCGACACCAGCGGGCCGGCCCCGTCGGGGGACGGGTCGCCATCGCGGACCTCGGCGGCCTCGATCGTGCCGTCGGCGGTGAAGTCCCGGCCGGCCACCAGTCCGACGACATGCTTGCCGGGCTGGTCGGCGCCGGTGATCCAGCTGGTGCCGTCCACCACCCGTGGGTCGACTAGATAGCGAACACCGTTTTCGCGCAACGCTTTCGGCCCTATGTAACCCTTCACCAAAAACGGGTACCTGGCGAAGTCGTCGTCACCGAGCAACGCGTACTCGGCGGGGGCGAGCGCCGCCTCCAGCCTCCGGTCGTCGATTTCACGGTCGCCCGGCAGTCCGATGGCCAGCAACTCCCAGTCCGATCCCGGCCGGCGAACCTTGAGCATGACGTTCTTCAGGGTATCGGCGGCGGTGATGGTGCGCCCCAGGCCCGCTCGGTTGGCCCAGTCGACCAGGGCGGCGATGGTCGGAGTGTCACCGGTGTCATGGATCACCGGCTCGGGCTGCCCGTCGATGGGCAGGCTCTCCGGGCGGGCCGTGACCACCGCCTCGACGTTGGCGGCGTATCCGGACTGCAGGCAGCGCACAAAGGTGTCCTCGCCGACCGGGCTCTCGGCCAAAAACTCCTCCGACGCGCTACCACCCATCGCGCCGGAAACCGCGGAGACGATGACGTAGCGCACCCGGAGCCGGTCGAACATGCGCTGGTAGGCCTCGCGGTGCGCGTAATAGGCGGCCTTGAGCCCGGCGTCGTCGGTGTCGAAGGAGTAGGAGTCCTTCATCAGGAACTCCCGAACCCGCAGAATACCGGCGCGCGGCCGTGGCTCGTCTCGGTATTTGTTCTGGATTTGGTACAGCAAAAGCGGAAAGTCCTTGTGAGAGCTGTACTCTCCCTTCACCATCAAGGTGACCAGCTCTTCGTGCGTTGGCCCCAGCAGGTAGTCGTGTCCACGGCGATCCCGAAGCCGAAACACCCCCTCGCCATACTCGGTCCACCGGTTAGTCGTCTCGAACGGCGCCCGGGGCAGCAAAGCGGGAAGCAGGATCTCCTGCCCGCCAATGGCGTTCATCTCCTCACGCACGACGCGTTCGATCTTGCGCAACACCCGCAGGCCGAGCGGAAGCCAGCTGTACAGCCCGGGTGCGACCGGCCGGATGTAGCCGGCCCGAATCAGCAGCTTGTGGCTGGGCACTTCGGCGTCGGCGGGATCCTCCCGCAACGTGCGCAGGAACAGCTGGGACATGCGCATGATCACAGCAAACGAGCTTAATGAGCCCGCCGCCCGAGGTCCGGACTCGCCCGGCGCGGACCCTAAAGACCCCCGTGCTCGATCGCTTCCTTGGCCTCTTGGGCCTGCGCCACCTGCTGCGCCGTGTAGCCGATCAGCAGCGCCGCGCCGCCGACCAGGATGGCCACCCCGGCCACCCACAGCAGGCCGTAGGTGTAACCGCGATCCAGCGCGTGCAACTGGGCGGCGTCCATGAACTTCACCGGGCCGGTGGTGCCGCCCAGGTACAAGGTGCGTGAGGTGATGACGGCCTGGATGATGGCGAGCACCACCGGCCCTCCCAAATTCTGCAGCATGAGCGCGATCGCCGAGGTGGGCCCGATCCGGTCGAAACCGACGCCGGCGATCGCCGAGAGCGCCAGCGGGACGATGATCATGCCGATGCCGATCCCGCCCACGACGATCGGCATCACCAGGTTGGGGAAGTAGGGGATCCCGCGGTTGAGTGTCGAGCCGTAGAGCATCGCGCCCAGCACCAGGATGCCCCCGCCGATCACCACGACCCGCGGCGGGAACCACGCCACCAGCTGCGACGACGCGCCCAGTCCGACACCCATCGCAATGGCGAACGGGATGAAGCCGATGCCCGCACGCAGGGCGCTGTAGCCCATGATGTCCTGCACGTACAAGCCGATCAGCACGGTCAGGGTGAACATCACCCCGCCGGCCAGGAAGATCGCGGCGAAGGTGGCCAGCCGATTGCGGTCGCGGAACAGGTTGAACGGCACGATGGGGTTCTCGGCGGTGCGCTCCACCACGGCGAACGCCACGAAAGCACCCAGGGCCAGCACAGCCGACCCGATCGTGGTGGCCGACAGCCAGCTCTTTTCCGGCCCCATCGAGAAGCCGAAAACCGCCGCGGTGCAGGTCAGCGTGGCCAGCACGGCCCCGGTGGCGTCAAGCTTCATGCGTTCTTTCTGGGTTTCCCGCAGCGCCACCCGGGCCAGATGCACCATCAGCAGCCCGATCGGCACGTTCACCACGAACGCCAGCCGCCACGACACCTCGGTCAGCGCCCCGCCGACGACCAGGCCCAGCACCGAGCCGACGCCGGTCATCGCGCCGAACACCGCCGTCGCGGCGTTGCGAGCCGGGCCTTTCGGGAAGGTTGTCGCCACCAACGCCAGGCCGGTGGGCGAGGCGATGGCGGCTCCCACGCCCTGCAACAGCCGGGCCAACACCAGGGTGCCCGCGTCCCAGGCAATGCCGCACATGGCAGAGGCGATGGTGAACAGCGCGACGCCGACGATGAACGTGCGCTTGCGCCCGATGGTGTCCCCCAGACGGCCGCCGAGCAGCATCAACCCACCGAAAGTCAGCACGTAGGCGGTGATCACCCAGCTCCGTCCGGCGTCCGAGAGGCCCAGCTGGTTCTGGATCTTGGGCAGCGCGACGATCGCGATGGTGCCATCCATGGTCGCCATCAGCTGCATGCCGCCGATGGCGATAACCGCGGCAACAAAGCGGCGAGGCGGCAGCCACGGTGGCAGAAACCTGCGTACCGGCCGCAGCGCGATCCCTTCAACGGGCATCGGGGTCGCACGCCGCGCGCGCGGGGCCGTCCGGTTCGGCACTGCCCAGTCCGCGTCGTTGAGGGCCGTCATAACGGGCCACCTTACAGTAATCTTAAGAATTGTTTAAGCGCCGAACGCGGCCACCGGGCCGATCACGATGACCGCGGGAGGCCGAAGGCCCGCTGCGCGGATCTTCTCCGGTGCCTCCGCCAGCGTTGCCCGCAAAGTGCGTTGTGCGGCCATTGTTCCGTGTTGCACCGCCAGCACCGGCGTCTGCGCAGGCCGGCCGCCTCGTAGCAAAGCCTCAGCGAACAACTCGAAGTGTTCCACCGCCATCAGCAAAACGATGGTGCCCGACATCGCCGCTATTGCATCCCAATTCACTAACGATTCGGGGTGCCCCGGGGGAAGATGCCCGCTGACCACCACAAACTCATGGCAGACACCGCGGTGGGTGACCGGAACACCCGCTAACGCGGGCACCCCTATGGCGCTGGTCACACCCGGCACCACGGTCACCGGCAGCCCGGCGTCGGTGCAGGCCAAAAACTCCTCGTAGCCGCGGGCGAACACAAACGGGTCACCGCCTTTGAGGCGGACCACGAACTTGCCGGCTTTGGCCCGCTCGATCATCACCGCGTTGATGGCGTCCTGGGCCATGGCGCGGCCGTAGGGGATCTTGGCGGCGTCGATCACCTCGACGTGCGGCGGCAGCTCGGCCAGCAGTTCGGGTGGCGCCAGCCGGTCGGCGATCACGACATCGGCCCGAAAGAGCAGCCGACGACCGCGGACGGTGATCAGCTCGGGATCGCCCGGACCGCCGCCGATCAGCGCCACCCCGCCCGGTATGACGTCGTCGGTGTCGGCGGCGATGACACCCTGTTGTAGCGCCTCGCGGATCGCCGAGCGGATGGCCGCCGAGCGGCGATGTTCACCGCCGGCCAGTACTCCGACCGACAGCCCTGCGTACTCGAATGACGCCGGGGTGACCGCGGTGCCCTCCGCGGCGACGTCGGCACGCACGCAAAAGATTCGCCGCCGCTCAGCCTCGGCGACCACGGCGGCGTTCACGTCCGCGTCGTCGGTCGCCGCGATCGCATACCACGCCCCCTCGAGGTCGCCGTCACGATAATCCCTCAGCAACAAGGTAATTCGGCTCATCGCCTCGACAGCGCGGGTGGCCCTGCGGGTGATGACGTGAACGTCGGCGCCGCTGGCGATCAGCAGCGGTAACCGGCGCTGGGCGACCGTGCCGCCGCCAACCACGACGACTTTCTTGCCGGCCAGCCGCAGACCGACCAGGTACGGCTTATCGGCCACCGGACACCGTGTTTCCCGAGCCGGCGGCGTGGTCGACGAAGCGCGCCACCGCATCCGGGGCCGCGGCCGGATGGGTGTGCAGATAGGACGCGTGCACACCGGCGTGCACCACCCCGTCACGCACCGCGCCACCCCCGGGCCCCGGATACACCCATGCCGGGGGATAGCTCTTGGCGAATGTGGCTGAGGTTCGGTGAAATTCGTGGCCGACCACACGTTGCCCCGCGGTGTAGAGCGGCGAATCGGCCGTCGCAACGGCGTTGCGATAGCCCAACGTGAGGCGGCTGGTGAAACGCGCCGATCCGGCCAGCACACCGCACATCGGGTAGCCGTCGAGTTCGGAAAGCAGATATGTCAGCCCAGCGCATTCGGCGTGCACCGGCGCACCGGCGGCGGCCAGGGCGGTGATCCGGTGGCGGGCGAGGTCGTTGCTGGAGAGCTCGGCGGCGTACTGCTCGGGAAACCCACCGGGCAGCACCACCCCGTCGGTGTCGTCGGGCAGCGGGTCGCACAGCGGATCGAATTCGGCCACCTCGGCGCCGGCGGCCCACAACAGCTCACCGTGTTCGGGATAGCCGAAGCTGAACGCCTTCCCGCCGGCCACGGCGATCCGGGCCCGGGGGGTCCGCCTTGCGGTGGGTCGCCCGGCCCGACTCACCGGCGGGCACGGCGGCTCGCCCGCCCCGCCCACCGCGGCCACCGGATCCCACGCCGGGGCTACGATTCGGCTCTGTGCGAGTGCCACCACCGCGGCCAGGTCGACGTGGCGGGCCACCAACGCTGTCATCGCCGCCACCGCGCTGCGGGCACGCCGGCCGTACTCCACGGCGGTGACCAGACCCAGATGGCGGGCGGGCACCTCCACCGTGTCGCTGCGCGGAATCGCGCCGACGACCGTCGCACCGGCCTGGGCACAGGCCTGGCGCAACACCTGCTCGTGTCTGGCGGACCCGACCCGGTTGAGAATGACGCCGGCGACGCGGGTTGCGGGGTCGAACGTCGAAAAGCCGTGCAGCAGCGCGGCGATGCTGTGGCTTTGGCCGCGGGCGTCGACCACCAGGAGCACCGGGGCGCCCAGCAGTCCGGCCACGTGCGCGGTGGATCCGGGCGCCGGCGTGGGGGCGTCGGCGCCGATGCGCCCGTCGAACAGGCCCATCACCCCTTCGAGCACCGCGACGTCCGCCCCGGCCGCGCCGTGCGCATACAGCGGCCCGATGAGCTGCTCCCCCACCAGCACCGGGTCCAGGTTGCGCCCGGGCCGCCCGGCGGCCAGGCAGTGATAACCCGGGTCGATGAAGTCCGGTCCCACCTTGAACGGTGCGACCGCATGGCCGGCCTGGCGCAATGCGCCCATCAGACCCGTTGCGACGGTTGTCTTTCCGCTTCCCGACGCGGGCGCGGCGACGATCACGGCGGGGACGCTCACCACTCGATGCCTTGTTGGCCCTTGCGCCCGGCATCCATCGGGTGCTTGATCTTGGTCATCTCGGTCACCAGGTCGGCGGCGTCGATCAGTCGCTGCGGGGCATCGCGCCCGGTGATCACCACGTGCTGGCGGCCGGGGCGCGACAGCAGCGTGTCCACCACGTCGTCGACGTCGACCCACCCCCATTGCAGCGGGTAGGTGAACTCGTCGAGCAGGTAGAAGTCGTGGCGGCAGCCGGCGAGGCGACGGGCGATCTCGGCCCAGCCGTTCGCGGCGGCCGCCACGTGATCGCCGTCGGTCCCGGACTTGCGCGACCACGACCAGCCGGCACCCATTTTGTGCCATTCCACCGACCCGCCCAACCCGTGCTCGTCGTGCAGCCGGCCGAGCTCGCGGAACGCGCCCTCCTCACCGACCTTCCAGCGGGCGCTCTTGACGAACTGAAACACCGCGACGGACAGTCCGGCGTTCCACGCCCGCAACGCCATCCCGAACGCGGCCGTCGATTTCCCCTTGCCCGCCCCGGTGTGCACCGCCAGCACCGGCGTGTGGCGCCTGGCCCGGGTGGTCAGCCCGTCGTCGGGAACCTCAAGCGGACGCCCCTGTGGCATAGCTCGGCACCCCCGGCCGACTCACGCTGCGCCGCGCACGGCGCGGGTCAAATGATCGGCGCGCAACTGCGGCAACCGCACGCTCGGTGCGCCGAGCCAGCGGGCCAGTTCCCCGGCAAGCCCCAGTCTCGCATGCTGGGTTTCGCAATCCACGACGACCGCTGCGACCCGTTCGGCGGCCAGCCGGGCGGCAGCTGATCGACTGCGGCCCAACGGATCCGGGCCGCCGGTGGCCCGTCCGTCGGTGAGCACCACCACCAGGGGACGGCGCGCCCGGTCGCGCACCTTCTCCCGAACGATCAGCTCACGGGCCGCCAGCAGGCCTTCGGCGAGCGGCGTCTTGCCGCCGGTGTCGAACCCGGCGAGCCGACGCCCGGCGATGTGCGCCGACGAGGTCGGCGGGAGCAGCAGCCGCGCCCCCGCCCCGCGGAACGTGATCACCGCGACCTGGTCGCGCCGCTGGTAGGCGTCGCGCAGCAGCGACAAGGCGGCACCGCTGACCGCGGCCATGCGGTCGCGGGCCGCCATCGAACCGGAGGCGTCGACGAGAAAGACCACCAGATTGCCCTCGAGGCCCACGCGCACGGCGCGGCGCACGTCGGTGGGCTGCGGGCGCAACGGGCCCGGACCACCGCCGCGCTTGGCGGCGGCCAGCACGGTCGCAAACAGATGCACCCCGTGACCGCCGGGGCTGTCGGTCGCGGCCACCACCGCGCCACAGGCGTTGCGGGCCCGCGACCGCCGTCCGGGCGCCCCCGCGCCAACCCCGGGCACGGTCAGCGCACGGGGCCGAAACGTCGCTGACGGCGGCGCGCTTGGCTTGGGGGACTGCGGCGCCGACCCGGTGTTCCCGGTATTCCCGGGTAACGGTTCAGGGTCCATCCCGGTCGAGCCTCCGCCACCCGGCGGGTCGGGATCCGGGTCGGGCTCGCCGGGGGCACCGGCGGCGCCGGCCTGCGCCAGCGCCGCGTCCAACCGTTGGCGGTCGATGCCCGGCTCGTCGAACGGGTCCCGGCGCCGCCGATGCGGCAGCGCCAGCTCGGCGGCCACCCGGATATCCTGCTCGCCGACGGTGCGACAGCCCCGCCAGGCCGCGTGCGCCACCGCGGTGCGGGCCACCACCAGATCGGCGCGCATGCCGTCGACATCGAACGCCGCGCACAGGCTCGCGATGCGACGCAACTCGTCATCGGGCAGCACCACCTCGCCGGCAAGCCGGCGGGCCGCGGCGATCCGATCAGCCAGCTCGGCGTCGGCGCCGGCATAACGAGCGGCGAACCCGTCGGGGTCGGCCTCGTAGGCCATCCGCCGGCGGATGACCCGCATCCGCACGTCGACGTCGCGCGGCGCGTGCACGTCGACCGTCAGGCCGAAGCGGTCCAGCAGCTGCGGGCGCAGCTCGCCCTCCTCCGGATTCATGGTGCCGATCAGCACGAACCGGGCCTCATGGGAATAGGAGATGCCGTCGCGCTCGATGTGCACCCGCCCCATCGCGGCGGCATCGAGCAGCAGGTCGACCAGGTGATCTTGCAGCAGGTTGACCTCGTCGACGTAGAGCACCCCGCGGTGGGCGCGGGCCAGCAGTCCCGGGGAGAACGCGTGCTCGCCGTCGCGCAGCACCCGCTGCAGATCCAGCGAGCCGATCACCCGGTCCTCGGTGGCGCCGATCGGCAGCTCGACCAGGCCGGCGCCCTCGGCCACGCCGGACAGCAGGGCGGCCAGCCCGCGCACCGCGGTGGACTTGGCGGTGCCCTTCTCGCCGCGGATGAGCACCCCGCCGATCTCCGGACGCACCGCGCACAACAACAGCGCCAGCCGCAGCTGGTCCTGTCCGACGATCGCACTGAACGGATAAGGTGTCACGCCAGCACCGCCCCGGTGCCGGTCCCCCCCGCCCGCGCTACCGGCCCGGCAGCGGCCTGCAACGGAGCCGGGCGGCCCAGCCGACCGATGCGGAACACCTTTGCGCCAGCGGCATGCTCTTCCATCAGCCGCAGCGTACCGATCACCGCGCCGTCGGGTTTCTCCAGCCGGTGATGGCGGGTCTTGGCGGGCGGGTCCCGCCGGGCGTGCCCGAGGTATCGGGCTCCAAGCGCAGCGCCCGGGTTCCCCAGGACCACAGCTTCTCGAACAACGCCGGCTGATCGGACAACCGGATACCCAGCGACGGCACCATGTCTTTCAGGGTGGGCAGCCAGGATCGGTACCGGCCGGGAAAACATTGCGCCAGCACGTCGAGCATGGCCGAGACGGCGGTGGAGGCTCCCGGGGAGGCCCCGAGCAGCCCGGCGATGCTGCCGTCGCCACCGATCACCAGCGTGGTCCCGAACTCGAGCACCCCGCCTGTCACCCGGTCGCGGCGGATCACCTGCACCCGCTGACCCGCGGTCGTTGTCTCCCAGTCCGCGTCCGCTGCGCTCGGGGCGAACTCCCGCAGCGCGTCGACCCGGGCCGGTGCGGACATCATCAGCTGGCCGATCAGGTAATTCAGCAAGCTCAACTGGCTAACCCCGCCGCGCAGCATCGGCACCACGTTGTGGGGTTTGACCGACCGCGGCAGGTCGCCGGCCCGGCCGTGCTTTAAGAATTTCGCCGACCAGCCGGCGAACGGCCCGAACAGCAGCCACGACTTGCCGTTGATGACCCGCGCGTCCAGGTGCGGTGCCGTCATCGCCGGCGCGCCCGGCGCGGGACAGCCGTACACCTTGGCCCGATGCGCGGAGGTGAGCGTGGGGTTGTCGCTGCGCAGAAACTTTCCGCCCACCGGGAAACCGCCGTATCCCCTGGCCTCCTTGATGCCGGATCGCTGTAACAGCCGCAGCGTGCCACCGCCGGCGCCGACGAAGACGAACTTGGCGTTGAGTCGGTGTTTCTCGGCGGTGCGCCGATTGCGGAGCGTCAGCGTCCAGCTGCCGTCGAACTCCCGCGACAGGGCCCCGACCTCATGACCGAAAAGCGCGGTCATTCCGCCCCGCAGGCCGTAGCCGATGAGCTGTTTGGCCAACGCGCCGAAGTCCACGTCGGTGCCGTGTTGGGCCCAGCTGAGCGCTATCGGCTCGGAGAAGTCACGGTGTGCCGCCATGAACGGCAATCGACGGGCGAATTCATCTGGGCTGTCGATGAATTCGGTGTCGGCGAACAGCGGGTTGGCGCTCAGCGCCTGGCAACGGCGGCGCAGATAGTCGACGCGCTCGGCGCCGTGCACGAAGACGACGTGGGGGATCGGGTGCAGGAAGCTCCGAACGTCGGTCACGATGCCGGATTCCACCGCGTATGCCCAAAACTGGCGGGTGACCTGGAATTGCTCATTGACGTGCACGGCTTTGGTGATGTCGATGGAGCCGTCCCGGTCCGGGGTGTAAAACAACTCGCACAGTGCGGAATGCCCGGTCCCGGCGTTGTTCCATGGGTCGGTGCTTTCGGCGGCCGCGGCGTCCAGCCGTTCCACCAGCGTGATCGACCAGTCCGGCTGCAGTCGGCGCAGCAGTGCGCCCAGGGTGGCGCTCATAATGCCCGCACCCACCAGCGCAACATCCGTCTTAGCGGTTCGAGCTGGCTGTGACACCGGATCGCTGGTCCCTTGGGTTGGCGCGGACTCGCTGGGTCGCCGGGGGGCGCTACCCAGGTTATCCCGCGGGGCATGGCGTCGGGCCCGCCAATCCGGCCCGCATCACCCGGCGCGGGAGCCTCGGCGGTCAGGGAACGAGGAGCGGGCCGCGGCCGCTCCCGTCCAGAAGACACCCGCACTCCGGAACCAAAGTTGCCGCAGCGTCACTGTCGTTAAACTACGACTTCGGCAGCTCAACTCCCACCGGCGAGGCGGACACAACATGAGCCCCAACGACATGAGCCCCAACGACATGAGCCCCGACGAGAAGCACGACAGCGGCGACCCCGAGGCCACCACACGCGGCGCGGGCACCGAACACCGGGCGGTTGCCGGCAATCTGGCGGCGACTCAACGGCGTCCCTCGGTTTCCCTTGGCGAACGAACGCGCCGGCACCACGCCCACACGACGGTGGTCGCCGCCGGTCTCATCGGATCGATCGTCGGCGCCGTGGTCACCGCCGCGATGGTGGCACCTGCTTCTGCCGCAGCCGTTTTCACGTCACAGCCGCCGGCCGAAACGCTGCTTATCCTGCCCGATCAGCCATGGCCGGGGCCACCCGGTCCGCCCGGGCCTCCGCCGCCGCCCGACCCCTGGGGACCGCCACCGCCCGGCCCCTGGGGACCGCCACCGCCATAGCGATCGGCGCTCAGGCGGGCTGGCCGGCGGTCGCGCACCGATCACGCTTTGATATGTAATTCGTTTTGTCAACCAGGCAGGGGGAAGCAGGCGCCGCGGCCGTCGCCGGGCGCCTGCTTCCGGTTGACCGAATCGTCCCGGTTGGCGAGCGTGTCGAGGTTGTCGACGCGGGTGTCAAGTCTGATATTCGCGGGTTGGTTACCGCAGGACGGACTGTTCTGCTGGAGTGGATCGCGGATCTAGAGGTCGAGCGTCATCATGTTGTCAGGCAACAGGATTGCTCATAAAGCGTTCGCGGGTCACTCCCAGGCGCTGCCGCCACCAGGCTCGATTCGGGCAGTTGTGGAGGGCGCGGGTTTAGCTGTCGAGGACCGCCAGTGACCAGCACCAGCCCGCCAGTTCGCGGGCGATCGCGGTGTTGGCGACCACCGGGCGCTTGTTACGGGCATCGAAGCGACACCAGCGCTCGTGCAGGCGCCGGTTGGCCTGTTGGCCGCGCGCCCGTGCTGCCGGGCTGGCCGCGTCCCAGCGGCGCCGCATCACCATTCCGGGTCGGTAGGGCTGGCGGTGATGCCAGGCCGCCTCGATGAGCAGTCGGCGGGCGTGGCCGTTGCCGGTCTTGGTGATCGCCCCCTGCGAGCGGGAAGCCCCCGAGCTGTACTCGCATGGCACCAGACCCAGGTAGGCGCCGATCGAGCGGCCGGTCAACCGGTGCCAGTCGCCGATCTCGACGGCCAGCCCAAACGCCGTCAGCGTCGAGACCCCGCGCAGACAACCCAGCCGGGTCACCACCGGGGTGTAGGCGCTGTCGGCGGCCAACTTGGCGATCGCCTCGTCGAGGCGGTTACGGCGATCCACGGTGGCCAGCATCGTGTCCAGTGCCGTGTCGTAGGTGAGCTGCAACGCCGGTGCGTCAAACCGCTGCCGCTGCAGCCACAGTTCGTGCTTGCCGGTCCAAGTTCCTCCACCGGAATAGATAACCCCCTGCCGCAACAGCAGTTTCGACAATCGATGCCGGGCACTCATCAGATCCCCGCGGCAGTCCTCTCGTGCCCGCACCAGATCTCGGGCCGCCTCCTGCTCGGCGCTGGGAACCGTGACCTCCACAATCTGACCCAAATGCAGCAACCGGGCCAGATGCGCCGCATCACGGGCATCGGTCTTGACCCGATCCCCGGTCGGGCGTTGCAGCTTCGACGGAGCGGCCACCAGACACATCACCCCAGCCGCCACCAGAAAGCGCGCCAGACCGAACCCCGTCGGGCCAGCCTCATAGGCCACCGCGACCCGGCCCGGCAACGATCGCAACCACTCCAAAATCTCCTGATAATCCGGGGTCAACCGACGTTCGAATACCTCACCGGTATCTCCGTCCAACGCGCACCCAACCACCGACCGCGCATGCACATCCAAACCAACACTCGTACGCTGAACCTTCACTGGGGCCTCCCACATCTTGTGGCTCTACCGGCCAGGACCCGTTTCCTGTCGGCAACCCACGTTCACATGTGAGCGAGACCCCAGCCCCCCATAACCGTCTAAGCTGGCGACGTGACTGGCTGGCAGCCTGATGTCCTGCCCGGCTATTGGCAATACCCGATTCCGCTGGGCCGCGATCCCGACGGCGAGGGCGATCTGGTAGCCACGCTGGTACGGCGAGGGGACGCCGGGGTCGAGGCGCACGCCGTACTGGCGGTGCACGGGTACACCGACTATTTTTTCAACACCGCCCTGGCCGACCACTTTGCCGACCGCGGCTTCGCCTTTTATGCGCTGGACCTGCACAAGTGCGGCCGGTCGCATCGTGTCGGGCAGACCCCGCACTTCACCACCGACCTGGCCCGCTACGAGCGCGATCTCGAAGAAGCGCTGGCCGTCATCCGGACGCAGACACATTCGGCTCGTCCCGTCAGGGTGCTGATGTACGGCCATTCCGCCGGTGGGCTTATCGTGTCGCTCTGGCTGGACCGCCTGCGGCGCCGGGGCGCCACCGCGCGGGCGGGCGTGGGCGGTTTGGTGCTCAACAGCCCATGGCTGGACCTGCACGGCCCCCCGATCGTGCGCACCGGGGCGATATCGGCCGTGATCGCCGCGATAGCCCGGCTGGGGAAAAAATGGGTTGCTCGTGGGCCGGGTGACGGCGGGTACGGCGCCAGCCTGCATCGGGATTACGATGGCGAGTTCGACTACAACCTGCAGTGGAAACCACTGGGCGGCTTCCCGATCACTTTCGGGTGGCTGCATGCCGTTCGCCGCGGTCAGGCACGACCGCATCGCGGGCTTGATGTCGGAGTGCCCAACTTGATCCTGCGTTCAGACCACAGCGTGCCGGAAACCGCCGACCCGATCGCCCGGCACCACGGCGACGCCGTGCTCGACGTGCGCCAGATCGCCCGGTGGGCCGGGTGCATCGGCAACCACAGCACCATCGTCCCGGTGACCGATGCCAAACACGATGTATTCCTGTCGATGCCGCGGCCCCGCCAGGCCGCCTACCAGGAACTCGATACCTGGTTGAGCTGGTATTTACGGACGGACCGCGACCCGAACGCCACCGCGCATGCGGCAGTATCGACCGAGGGTGAGTAAGGCGCATGGAAAGCTACGATCTCGCGATCATCGGAACCGGTTCGGGCAACAGCATTCTCGACGAGCGTTACGCGGGCAAACGGGTCGCGATCTGCGAGGCGGGCGCCTTCGGCGGCACCTGCCTTAACGTCGGGTGCATCCCGACGAAGATGTTCGTCTACGCCGCGGAGGTCGCTAACGCGGTCCGCGGCGCGTCACGTTACGGCATCGACGCGAATATCGAGCGAGTGCGCTGGGATGACATCGTGTCGCGCATCTTCGGGCGTATCGACCCGATAGCGATCAGCGGTGAGGATTACCGGCGCTCCTCGCCCAATATCGACGTGTACGGTCACCACACCCGCTTCGGGCCGGTCGGGGCCGACGGGCGCTACCTGCTGCGCACCGACGCCGGTGATGAGTTCACCGCCGAGCAAGTGGTGATCGCGGCGGGATCCCGCCCGGTGATTCCGCAGGCCATCCTCGCCAGCGGGGTCGATTACCACACCAGCGACACCATCATGCGGATCCCGGAGCTACCCGAGCACCTGGCGATCGTGGGGGGCGGTTTCGTGGCTGCCGAATTCGCCCACATCTTCTCCGCGCTCGGTGTCCGGATCACCCTGGTGATCCGGGGCGGCATGCTGCTGCGGCATTGCGACGACACCATCTCCGAACGCTTCACCCGCATGGCCGCAACCAAATGGGAACTGCGCAGCCATCGCACGGTCGTCGGCGCACGCCGGGACGGGTCCGGCATCACCCTGAGTCTTGATGACGGCAGCGAGGCGAACGCCGACATGCTGCTCGTGGCAACCGGGAGGGTAGCCAATGCCGATGTGCTGAACGCCGAGCAGGCCGGCATCGACATCCACGACGGAAGGGTGGTGGTCGATAAATACCAAAGAACCTCCGCACGCGGTGTTTTCGCGCTTGGTGACGTCTCCTCGCCGTATCAGCTCAAGCACGTCGCCAACCACGAGGCCCGGGTCGTGCAGCACAACCTGCTGTGCGACTGGGATGACACCGACTCGATGGTCGCCACCGACCACCGCCACGTCCCGTCGGCGGTGTTCACAGATCCGCCTATCGCTACCGTAGGACTTACCGAAAACCAAGCTGTTGCAAGCGGTTTCGATGTTTCCGTTGGGATTCAAGAGTACGCCGACGTGGCCTACGGCTGGGCGATGGAGGACACCACCGGGATCGCCAAGGTGATCGCCGATCGCGTCAGCGGCCGGCTGCTGGGCGCGCACATCATGGGCCATCAGGCTTCGTCGATCATCCAGCCGCTGATCGGCGCGATGAGCTTCGGTCTGACCGCCGCGCAGATGGCCCGCGGCCAGTACTGGATCCATCCGGCGCTGCCGGAAGTCGTCGAAAACGCGCTCCTGAACTTGAACTGACACCTGCCGGCGGGACCGCTCAGCCAGGTTCGCTCCCGTCACGCCGGTCACCCTGGCAGTTCGGGCACAGGCCGTGCAGGGTGAGCCCGGCCCGCTCGGACAAGGTGAACGAGCTGCCGGCCATCGCGTGCTCGAGCGCTGACGTCAGTCGGCGCGCGGGAACCTCGATGATCGACCCGCATCGGGTGCACACCGCATGATGGTGCGGATCGATGGCCAGCCCGTAGGTGGTGACACCGCCCTCCAGGGTCAACGCGTGCAGCACCCCCTGATCCACCAGGGTGGTCACCGTGCGATAGATCGTCGCCAGATCCGGTGGCGGAGTCCCCGCGGGCAGACACTGGCGCACCCGCTGGTGGATCTCGGCCACCGACAGGTGCCCGTTGACCGGCTCGAGAACCGCCAGCACTTCGATACGCGACGCCATTCGCCGCAACCCACGGGACCGCAGCATCTCACCGATGCGCTCGGTGACGGCCGGATCCCAAGCCGACGGTCTGGCCACCCGTCCAGTATTCCGCATCCGCGTCGCAATGCACCGCCCACCCGCGTGCGGCGATTCGGTGCGCGGTCCGCCGTGGCTGCCAGACTGGCCGTCGTGGCCGGTTCACTCTGCGACGTGCTGCCCTCGGCGGCCGCGCTGCTGGGGGTCCCGGGCGCGCCCGACCCGCTGGCGCTGACCGGCCGCGTCGGCAATGTGCGACGCCTCGCGATTCTGCTCGTCGACGGGATGGGTCGGCGGCTGCTCCCGCAGATGGCCGTCGACGCCCCGCTGCTGGCCTCGGTCCTCGCCGGCGGCGCCGGGCAACTGGTCGAGCTGGTGAGCACGTTCCCGTCGACCACACCGACCAGCCTGGTGTCCCTGGCCACCGGCGCACCTCCCGGTGAGCACGGCATCCTGGGTTTCACCGTCAAACTTCCCGGCAGCGAGCGGGTGCTCAACCACATCCGGTGGCGCGACGACCCGCCGCCGCCCCACTGGCAGCCCGTCCCCACCTGGTTTCAACGGCTCGCGCAGGCCGGGGTGCGCGCCCGGGCCCTACTGCCGGCGCCGTTTCTCGGCAGCGGCCTGACCGAGGCGGCCTACCGGGGTGCGGAGCTTTGTCCCACCGGCACCGACGACGACTATGCCCAGCGGCTGGCCGAAGAGCTGCGCGCAACACCGGGGCTGGTCTACGGCTACACGGCCGAACTCGACACCGCGGCGCACCTGTTCGGTATCGGCTCGCACCAGTGGCATCAGGCGGCGGCCCGGGTCGATGCGCTGCTGCGCCGACTGGTCGAGACGCTGCCGCGGGAGGCCGCGTTGCTGGTCACCGCCGATCACGGGGGAGTGAACGTCCCGGAGATTGCCCGGGTCGATCTGGCTGCCGACCCCCGGCTGGGCGCGGGCGTCCGCGTCGTGGCCGGCGAGCCACGGGTGCGCTACCTGCATACCGAGCCCGGCGCCGCCACCGACGTGCAAGCCGCCTGGAGTGAGGTGCTCCACGGGCGCGCCGAGGTGCTCAGCCGCGACGACGCCATCGCGGCGGGACTGTTCGGACCGGTGCGTGCCCAGCACCGCGCACGCATCGGCGACGTCATCGCGATCTGCACCGGTGACACCGCGATCCTGGCCAGCGCTCACGAGCCGCCGGAAGTGGCTCGCCTCGTCGGCTTCCACGGCGCCGCCACCCCGGCAGAAATGACCATCCCGCTGATCGTCTTCCGCGGCTGACCGCAGCCGGTGAACAATTGCGAAACACTTGCAGCTACTTTTGTGAACCAGATCCACCGTGTTAGCGCCGTGGATTAGCGTTCGTGCAGGGTAGTTTCCTCATGCTGCGGCGCAGTTTCTCATGTTCGAAAGGACGCACCATGGCCGCTGACGTACTCGGGAGGCCACGCCCGTCAGGGTCGCGGCTGCGTGGCGCCCTGACGCCATCGGAGTGGACGCGGCTGGGATCGATGTTCGCGGCGATCGTCGTGCTGAATCTCATCGGCTGGGGAATCCTGGTGCTGATAGTGCAGCCCGCCCACTTCAGCCTCGGCGACAAGGTTTTCGGGGTCGGCATCGGGCTGACGGCCTACGCACTGGGCTCCAAGCACGCCTTCGACGTCGACCACATCGCGGCCATCGACAACGTGACCCGCAAGCTGATGAACGACGGGCAGCGCCCGCTGGCCGTCGGGTTCTTCTTTTCCCTCGGCCACTCCACCATCGTGTTCGCCCTGGCGGCGCTGCTGGCATTCGGCATGAAGGCGATCATCGGGCCCGTCAAAAACGATTCCTCGGCTCTGCATCACTACACCGGCTTGATCGGCACCGGTGTGTCGGGCGTGTTTCTCTGCCTGATCGCGATCATCAACATCGGCGTCCTGACGGGCATCCTACGAGTCTTCGCCCGGATGCGTAGCGGCATCTACGACGAGGCCGAACTCGAAGAACAGCTCAACCACCGCGGCTTTTTCAACAGAATCCTCGGCCGGCTCACCAAATCGATCACCACCTCGTGGCACATGTACCCGGTTGGCGTGCTGTTCGGACTGGGCTTTGATACCGCCACCGAAGTTGCCCTGCTGGTGCTGGCCGGCACCAGTGCCGCGGTCGGTCTGCCCTGGTACGCCATTTTGTGCCTGCCCGTGCTGTTCGCCGCGGGGATGTGCCTGTTCGACACCATCGACGGCTCGTTCATGAACTTCGCCTATGGCTGGGCGTTCTCCAAACCCGTGCGCAAGGTCTACTACAACATCACCGTCACCGGACTCTCGGTCGCCGTCGCGCTGCTCATCGGCGGCCTCGAGATCCTTCAGCTACTCGGTCAACAGCTGGCCTTCCGGGGCGAGTTCTGGGACTGGATCCAAAACGTCAGTTTCAGCAAGCTCGGTTTCAGCATCGTCGGCCTATTCGCCGCCACCTGGGCGCTGGCCCTGGTGGTGTGGCATTTCGGCCGCATCGAAGAAAGATGGACCGCGGCGGCGCCGCAACACGACACCTGACCGAGGGTGGGTTTGAGCCGCTCGGCGACGCCGCCGGCGCCACCGGACGCGGCATCGTCCGCGCTCTTACCGGATCCCAACCGGTAGCGCTGGTAGGGTTGAAGTATCGGAACGTTCACGGCGGTATCCAGAAGGCCACGGCGGCGACCGGTCGCCGGGATAGTTGTGGGTCTGTGTCTGCTCGCCACCGTCACCGGTTTCTGGCTGGTGCAATCCGAGCGGATCGTGTCCATGCTGCCCCAGCCGGTGGCGATATCCGCCGGTGCCATGCCCGGAAGCCACATGCAGCTTGCCACCGGCGCGTCAGCCGCGGTCCATCCGGTGTTGACCCCGGCCAGGCCGCGTCGTGACCTGCCGCCAGCCCCGTCACGGTCACCGGCTTCACTGGCGCCGTGGTGGTCGCCGTCGCCCGACTCAATGGATACGTTGCCGACTTTTTTGCCGGCCGTCTGGAACCGATCCGGCGGGGCGCAGTGGCCGGCGCCGCCGGCTGCCCGAGCACCCGCTGCGGTTCCCGCGGGCCCCGACCTTTTGACACAGCTCTGCGTCAGCCGGCGCTGATCGGCCAGCGTCAGGTCGTTGTGCCCCGTCACGACGGCCGGTGACCAGCGATCCGCGCTGACTGCGGCGTCCGGGCCCACAGCAACCGAAAACCATCGACCCGTCGGGTGCCCCGGGTGCAGATTCGGGTAGCAGGGTAGCGGTCAAGCCTCTGGTGTCCCTGGTGCTGTCGCAGCTAAGCGGGTCGGACTAACCACAAATCCGTGTTTAACGAGGAGTAGTCCGTGTCTTTCGTCACCACCTCTTTCGTCACCGTCGAACCGGAAACACTGGCCGCGGCCGCCGGCAATTTGGACGCCATCGGCTCGTCCATGGCCGCCGGCGGCATGTCCGCGGCGGCACCCACCACTGCGGTGGTCCCCCCTGCCGCCGATGAGGTTTCTGCGCTCACCGCTGCGCAGTTCACCGCGCACGCCATCATGTGCCAGGCGGCCCTCGCTCAAGCCGCGGCGATTCATGAGCTGTTCGTGTCCACATTGCGGGCCAGCGCCGGCTCCTATGCCATCACCGAGGCTGCCAATGCGGCTTTGACCAACTAGGGGACCACCACACCTCGGGGACTCACGAACAGACCATCTAAGGGGATGACAATGGATTTCGGAAAATTGCCCCCGGAAATCAACTCCGGGCGGATGTACGCCGGTCCGGGCGCACTGTCGATGCTGGTTGCCTCGGTGGCCTGGGGGCGGCTGGCCACCGAACTGCATACCGCGGCGGCGGGCTACCAGTGGGTGACCACAAGCCTGGCCGGCGGCGGATGGGACGGCGCGTCGGCGGACTTGATGGCAGCCGCGGCCGCACCCTATGTGGCGTGGCTGAGCGACACCGCCGCAAAGGCCGAACAGGCCGCCGCCCAGGCCAGGGCCGCGGCCGGCGCCTTCGATATCGCGCATCGAATGACGGTGCCACCACCGTTGATCGCCGCCAATCGTGCTCAGCTGAGAAGGTTGGCCGCGACGAATTTTTTGGCTCAATACAGCCCGGCCATCGCGGCCATCGAGGCGGACTACGAAGAAATGTGGGCTCAAGACGCCGCCGCGATGTACGCCTACGCCGGCGCCGCGGCAACCGCCTCGAAGGTTATCCCGTTCGACTCGCCACCGGTCACCATCGACCCGGCGGGGCTGGCACGTCGTGAGGGCACGATGGCCAAAACCACCCGGAGCCTGGCCGGGGCCGGGGCGCAGGAAATCCTGGCGACAGGATCTCAAGTCATTCGGACCGTGCCTCCGACACTGCAACGACTGGCCTCACCCTCGGGCTTCACCTGGTCACTCTCGTGGTCCACGCCGTCGCCGTCGGGATTGTCGTCGCTGCCGCAACCGGGCTCCCCGTTTGTTCCGGCTGCTGTCGCGATGTATGCGCCGTATCCGATCAATTCGGTGCTGGCCGCAATGGGCTTCGGCAGGTCCAACGACACGCCCGGCATCGCGGCAATCCGGCCGGTGCCTTCCGGCACGGCAACCGGTGACTCCACTGCCTTCGCTCCCAAACCGGACCCGGCCTTTTCGGGGACCTTCTCCGCCCCGGGCGCTGGTGACCCCGGGTCCGGCGTGTCTGCGGGGGTCGGTGGGGCGAGCAGGGTCGGCCGGTTGTCGGTGCCCGGTACCTGGTTCGCGGTGGCGTCGATCTGCCAGCCCGCGACCACCGGTGTGGGGCTCCCCGTCGTCTTGTGGAGAACATCGTCGGGACATGGACCCGTGGGCGTGCGGATTACGCCGATCGCCAGTACGGCGGGGCGCCGTGTCAGCCCGGCCGTCGCTTCCCGGCTCAAGGTTGGCCGCGGCGTGGTTCCGCGTCCACCCGCCGCGGGATGACCGCGCCTGCCCGGGTGCGCGCGTAAGCGCGCGCCGCGTCCACGATCCCGGCGAACAACCGCAGGTCGTCCAGGGCTTCTTCGGGATGCCACTGCACGGCGAGCACGAACCTCTCGCCGGGCAGCTCAACCGCCTCGACCACTCCGTCGGCATCCCACGCGCTGACTAGCAGGCCCGCGCCGACGTCGGCGATCGCCTGGTGGTGGTAGCAGTGCACCTCGGCCGACTCGCCGAGCAGCGCCGCCAGTCGGGTGCCGGGGGCAATACGCACCGCAACGGTCGAGAACACCGCGTTGCCGGGCTGATGTCCGGTGTGACCGATGACGTCGGGCAAATGCTGGTGCAGCGTTCCGCCGAGCACGACGTTGAGCACCTGAGCACCGCGGCAAATTCCCAGGATCGGCAACCGCCGGCGCAGAGCGCATTCCAGTAACGTGAACTCCCAGGCATCGCGGACACCGCGGGGCTCGTCGGTGGCCTGGTGTGGCAGCTGACCGTAGCGGGCCGGGTCGACGTCGCTGCCGCCGGTGATGATCAGGGCATCCAGCCGGTCAAGCACGCTCTCGGCGATGCCGGGATCCACCGGTTGCGGGGGCAGCAGCACCGCCACGCCGCCGGCCATCGTGACACCCCGGAAGTAGGCGGCCGGAAGGAAGCTGGCGGGCACGTTCCAGACCCCGGTCTGCGCCCGGTCCAAATAGGTGGTCATGCCCACCACCGGCCGGTCGCCGGTGCTGACCCGATTACCCCGTTCCTCCCCGGGCCGCACACGGCCCGCATCGTCGCCGGTGTTGAAGACGCTCAACCTTGCCACCCTTTCGTCGGCTGACCGCCGCGTTGAGCCGTTGCAAACTCGAATGTCGGCGCTGTCCAGATGGATCGGCGGGGACGCCGTAACCGTACCGTGCGCACGCGGGGTCAGACCGCTACCGCGTGGTGCGGGTTGATATGCCGCCGGGCAGCCGCGCGACCGCGCCGTCAGCCGGCGGCGTGTCACCGCGTCGCAGTGGCACCCGCGATATCCCGGCTGCGGCACGTATCGGGTGGCACCTATCGGGTGCCACCGTCCCCGATCCGGACAACGCCCACTCGGTGGCCCGGTTGGCCGGCCGCGGCGATCACCAGGTGTGGGCGCGCAGCACGATCTCGGCGGCCAGCTGCGCAGTCAACTCCTGGGCGTGGCGTCGTCCGAGAAGGTCCACCACACGGTAGTCGGCGTAGACGAACCGCTGGCTGGCACGGGCCACCGCCCGCGCCGCCGGGTTGCTGACCAGCGCGGTGGTGTCGATCTCCACCGGCGGGCAATGCTCGTCGCGGATGACACCGGCCGGGTCGGCCACCCGCGGATGTCCCCGGTCGATAACCACCAGGGCGGTGAAACGGTCCAGCCTGCTCGCCGCCAGTTCCCACGCGAGTTCGCCACCGGCTCGATCGCCCACTATGACTCCCCACCGAATGCCCAGCGAATCGAGTATGCCGATCACCGAGTCGCCGGTCAGCCGAGCATCGGAGCCGATGACAACCGTCCGCAGCGACGCGGTGTGCAGACGCTCACACACCGGGTCGTATGCGGCGACCGGGAAACGGGCCGCGCCGAGCACGACGACGACGGACCCTCTTTCCGGACCCGTCACCGCGACCGGGACGGGAAACCCGTCCAGAGTGGTCATCATCGTCGAGGGCACGGTGGCAAGTTACCGCCAGTTGGCCGGCCTGTGGGCTGTTTCGCCCGCTCTCTCAGGCCGCTATCAGGTGCCGGACCGCGTTGCCGGCACGCCAAGAATGTCAGAAAGCGGGCGAGTACGCCGTTTTATGGCTAACGGCTAGCAGCCACGCGCCTCATGCAGAGCCATGCAGAGCCGTGACGATAGTCGGACGTGGTGGCGGCCCATCCTCGATCAACCCCACGACGGCATCCACATCGAGGTGATCGTCCAGCAAATCAGCTACCCGATCCAGCCGGGCGTCGCGGCGCGCCCCGACGTCGACATCGTCGGCCGCGACGAAACCGTCCCGTCCGGCCAGGGCCGCCGCCTCGGTCAACCATTGCCGGCGGAATGCGTCGTTGTCCAACAGGCCGTGCCAGTGGGTTCCGAACACACCGTTGTGCCGATAGCCCTGCGGACATCCGTCCACGCCGAACCAGTCATCCTCACGGCAGCGGGTGACCCGGCCGTGATGAATCTCGTAGCCGGCCAGCGGCACCCGCCAGCACCGGAGCACCTTATCGGGGTCCAGCACGATATCGGCGTCCAACAGACCTAACCCCTCGACACGGCCGGAACCCGTCTCGACCGGGTCGTCGATCGACCGGCACAGCATCTGAAACCCGCCGCAGATGCCCAGCACCACGCCGCCCGCCTCGGCGTGCGCGGCGACGGCGCGCGCCAGGCCCCGATCGTGCAGCCATCGCAGGTCCGCGACGGTGGCTTTGCTGCCCGGCACCACGATCACGTCGACATCGGCCAGGTCGGCGGGATCGCTGACCCAGCGCACCAGTACCCCCGGTTCGCAGGCCAGCGCCTCCACATCGGTGGAGTTGGAGATCCGCGGCAGCCGTAGCGCTCCGACCCGCAGCCATTGGCGGCCGCGCGGTGGCCCGGGGGTGCCCAATAGGTGCCCGGACCGCACCGACACCGAGTCTTCGGCGTCCAGCCAGAGCCCCTCGGCATACGGCAGCACCCCGTAGGTAGGGCGTCCGGTCAGCTCGGCCAGTTGCCGCAGCCCGGGTGCCAGCAGCGCGGAGTCACCGCGGAACTTGTTGACAATGAACCCCGCAACCAGCCCCTGGTCGCCGGGGTCGAGCACCGCGATCGTCCCGAACAGGTGCGCCAGCAGACCCCCGCGGTCGATGTCGCCGACCACGACGACAGGTAGGTTCGCCGCCCGGGCAAGCCCCATATTGGCCAGATCACCTGCTCGTAGATTGATTTCAGCAGGCGAACCAGCGCCTTCGCAAATAACCGCATCGAATTCGGAACGCAGACTTGATAATTCGTCGATGACTATAGAGGAAAGCCGCTCACGGTGCCCGAAGTAGCTTGCCGCGGTGACCGAGTCGACGACCTTCCCCCGCAACACCAACTGCGAGAAATGATCGGCACCGGGTTTCAACAGGATCGGGTTGAACCTGATGCTGGGCTCCAGGCCGGCGGCACGTGCCTGCATGGCCTGTGCCCGGCCGATCTCGCCACCCTCCACGGTCACCGCAGAGTTGTTGGACATGTTCTGGGCCTTGAACGGGGCGACCCGAATCCCCCTGCGGGCCAGCAGCCGGCACAGTCCGGCGACCACCAGGGATTTCCCGGCCTCAGAGCCGGTACCCGCCACCAGCAGGGCACCGCTCATCGGTTCGGGGAAAGTAGCCGCGACCGCTCCCGTTGATCGTCTACGTGCCGGGCGTGAGCTCTACTCATCGTCGAAACATCATGGCAGGGTGAGGATTTCGACCCCGGTCTCGGTGACCAGTACGGTGTGTTCGAATTGGGCGCTCCACTTTCGGTCCTTGGTGACCACCGTCCAGCCGTCGTCCCAGATTTCGTAGTCCAGCCCGCCAAGGTTGATCATCGGCTCGATGGTGAACGTCATCCCGGGTTCCATGACGGTTTCCACGGCGGGCTGGTCATAGTGCAGCACCACCAGGCCGTTGTGGAACGTGGTGCCGATACCGTGCCCGGTAAAGTCGCGAACCACGGTGTACCCGAACCGGTTTGCGTAGGACTCGATGACCCGTCCGATCACCGACAACGCCCGACCGGGTTTGACGGCGTTGATCGCGCGCATCATCGCCTCCCGGGTGCGTTCGACCAACAACCGGTGCTCCTCGGAGACGTCGCCGGCGAGAAAGGTCGCGTTGGTGTCACCGTGGACACCGTGGATGTAGGCGGTGACGTCGATATTGACGATGTCACCGTCCTCGATCACCGTCGAGTCGGGGATGCCATGGCAGATGACCTCGTTCAGCGAAGTGCAACAGGACTTCGGATAACCCTTGTAGCCCAAGGTCGACGGATAGGCGCCGTGGTCGACCATGTAGGCGTGCGCGATCCGGTCCAGCTCATCGGTCGTCACCCCGGGCGCGACCGCCTTGCCGGCCTCGGCCAGCGCGCCGGCCGCGATCCGGCCGGCGATGCGCATCTTCTCGATCACCTCCGGGGTCTGCACCCACGGTTCGCTGCCCTCGCGCGCGGTCGGTTTGCCGACATATTCCGGGCGTGGGATCGAACTGGGCACCGGCAGTGTCGGGGATACCACGCCGGGCGAAAGCGCGGTGCGAACGGACATGGCGCCAGCTTAACCATCCACGCGGCGGCGATGCGGGCCGTGTCGTCCCGGGGAGAAGGCGGGTACCCCCCACGGCGTCACGCCAGGTAGTCCGCCGGCAGCGAGTTGAACATCATTTTGGTCATCCGCACCGCGTGCTCGGAGCTACCGCCCCCGACGATCAGCGCCGCGAACGCCAGGTCGCCACGGTATCCGGCGAACCAGGAGTGCGATCCACCGGGAAACTCGGCCTCCCCCGTCTTGCCGAACACCGCACCGCAATCCGCGATGTCCTTAGCCGTCCCATTGGTCACCACCAGTCGCATCATCGGCCGCAGCGCATCGAGCATCTTCGTGGTGATCGCTGCTGCAGTGCCGGCGACCGGGGTCGGCCGGCCTTCGATGAGATGCGGCAGCGGGGTTTTCCCGGCCGCCACCGTGGCCGCCGCCAGGGCCATGCCGAACGGGCTGGCCAGCACCTTGCCCTGGCCGAAACCGTCCTCGGTGCGTTCCGCGAGGTCCACCGTCGGGGGCACCGATCCGGTCACCGTCGAGATGCCGTCGACCTGATAGTCCAGGCCCAGCCCGTACTGGGCGGCGGCCTGCGACAGGCCACGGGGCGGCATCCGGCTGGCCAGCTCGGCGAACGTGGTGTTGCAGGAACTGGCGAACGCGCGCGACATCGGCACCACACCCAGATCGAACCCGCCGTAGTTGGGGATGGTGCGTTGGCCGATATCGATCTCGCCGGGACACCCCAGCAGCGTGTTGGGCGTGGCCATGTCCCGTTCGACGGCGGCGCCGGCGGTGATCATCTTGAACGTCGACCCCGGCGGGTACAGCCCGGTCGTGGCGACCGGGCCGTCGGCGTCGGCCGCCGCGTTTTGGGCGATGGCCAAGATCTCCCCCGTTGACGGCTTGATCACCACGATCATCGCTTTGCGGCCCTGGGTGTCCACGGCGTGCTGGGCCGCGTCCTGCACGATGCGGTCCAAACTGATCGTGATCGACGGCGCCGGCGCGGGAGCGACCTCGTGCAACACCGCGACGTCCGCACCGTTCTGGTTGACGCTGACCACCCGCCAGCCTGACTGGCCGTCGAGTTGATTGATCACCGCCTTTTTCACCTGGGTGATCACCGTGGGCGCGAACCGGTCGTCGGTCGGCAGCAGGTCGGCCTGGGGGGTGATCACCACGCCGGGCAAGCTGCCGATCGCCGGCGCCACTTTGCTGTGGTCGTCGGGGCGCAGCGTGATCAGATCCAGCGGCTCGGTTGCGGAGCTGGCCTGCTCGGCGAGCCGTTGCGGGTCCAAAGTGTCGTCAAAAGGGCGCAGCGCCTCCACCACCGCCCGGGATGTGCCGATCAGGTTGCCGCCTGCCCCGCGGGCGTCGAGGCGGTAATGGTAGAGGTTTCCCGGCACCAGCACCTCGGTGCCGCCGATCTCGTTTACCGAGGCGCGTCGCGGTGGATCGGCCCGCAGGGCGAACGTCTGATGCTCTCCCAGCCTGGGATGCAGCCCGGTCGCCGTCCAGCGCACCTGCCAGCGGCCCTCGTTGCGGGCCATCTTCAGCTGGCCCTCATAGGTCCAGGTGCGGTTTTTGGGTAACTGCCAGGTGTAGCGATACACCACGCTGCCGGTGTCCTCGCTGTATTTCGAGCTGAGGAGTTGCGCGTCTAGGCGAATGGCCTGCAATCCGGCCCAGGCGGCGTTGAGCGCTTCGCGGGCGGCGTCGGGGTCGTCGCTGAACCGGGCAGCCGATGCGGTATCCCCGGCGGTCAATGCGGCGAAAAACTTCTCGGCGGCGGGGGCCGGGCCGTCGGGACGTGGAGTGCACGACGGCACGGCGGCGCCGACAAGCACCGCCAGCAGGCACGTGATCGCCGATACCAGTGTGGTTTTAGTGACCATTGTGGCAGATGGTAGGAGAGGGCGCGGCGGGACCGGCGGAGGCACACCGAGACCGAAGCGTTATCTCCAGGTCCCGGCAGGGCCGACGCCGCCTTGAGGGCATGCCGGCAATCGACGGCAACCAGGGACCGTCCCCGCGGCTGGGCCGGTGTGCACGCTCGCTCCCACCCGACACGCCGATCGGCGGTGCGACGTTCGCGGGTCAGTCCAGCAGCACGGTGGCGAAACTGCCGACTTCAACGAAGCCCACGCGGGCGTAGGTGGCCCGGGCGATGGTGTTGAAATCGTTCACATACAGGCTGGCGATGCGTCCCATGCCGACGATGACCGCCGCCAGCGTCGCGGTGCCCGCGGTGCCCAGGCCCTGCCCACGCCGCTCGGGATGCACCCACACACCCTGGATCTGGCCCACGGCCGGGGACTGCGAGCCCACCTCGGCTTTGAAGACCACCTCGCCGTGCTCGAAACGGGCCCAGGCCCGGCCGGCCGAGATCAGGCTGGCCACCCGTCGGCGGTACCCGCGCCCACCGTCACCGAGCCGCGGGTCCACCCCCACCTCGCCGATGAACATGTCGACGGCGGCCACCAGGTATGCGTCCAGCTCATCGGGGCGCACTTGGCGCACCTCGGGATCGATGGCGCACCTGGGCATGCTGTTCAAGGCCATCAACGGCTGGTGGGCGCGCACGTCGCGCGCCGGACCCCAGGCGGGTTCCAGCCGCCGCCACATCGGCATCACCAGTTCGGCCCGGCCGACCAGCGAGGAACATCGCCGCGACCCGCTCATCGCCTCGTCGGCGAACGCCGCCAAGTCGTCCGGACCGCCGCGCAGCGGGATGAGGTTGGCACCGGCGTAGCACAACGATTCGTCTGCGCCGCGGCGGGTCCACAGTTCGCCGCCGATCGCATCGGGGTCGACACCGTGATCGGCGACCCGCGCGGCGACCATGCACGTGCCGACCGGGTCGTCGTGCAGCACGCGCCACACCGCGGAGGCATCACGCACCACCGCCACCCGTCGCTTGCCTACCGGGCGAAAGATGGGCGGAGCCGACATGGTGCGTCTTTCTGTGACGGCGAGAGAACCGGCTGGTTTCAGCTTACGATCACGACGGGAGAACCGCTCGCCGTGGTGTCCGAACCGTGCTTTTTGTCGACCTCAGCGGCAAGGCGCATGGCCTCCTCGATCAGCGTCTCTACGATCTGCGATTCCGGCACGGTCTTGATCACCTCGCCACGAACGAAGATCTGGCCTTTGCCGTTTCCCGACGCGACGCCCAGATCAGCCTCGCGGGCCTCACCGGGACCGTTGACGACACATCCCATCACCGCTACCCGCAACGGCACGTTGAGCCCTTCCAGGCCGGCGGTGACCTCGTTGGCCAGGGTGTAGACGTCGACCTGGGCGCGCCCACACGACGGGCAGGACACGATCTCCAGCGAGCGCGGCCGCAGGTTCAGCGACTCCAGAATCTGGTTGGCGACCTTGACCTCCTCGACCGGGGGCGCCGACAACGACACCCGGATGGTGTCGCCGATCCCCTTGGACAGCAGCGCGCCGAAGGCGACCGCGGACTTGATGGTGCCCTGAAAGGCGGGGCCCGCCTCGGTGACACCCAGGTGCAGCGGGTAGTCGCATCGGGCGGCCAGCAGCTCGTAGGCGCGGACCATCACCACCGGGTCGGTGTGCTTGACGCTGACCTTGATGTCACCGAAGCCGTGCTCCTCGAACAGCGAGGCCTCCCACAACGCCGATTCGACGAGCGCCTCGGGTGTGGCCCGGCCATACTTGGCCAGGATCCGCTTGTCCAGCGAGCCGGCGTTGACGCCGATGCGGATCGGGACGCCGGCGTCACCGGCGGCCCTGGCGACCTCTTTGACCCGACCGTCGAATTCTTTGATGTTGCCCGGGTTGACCCGGACGGCCGCGCACCCCGCCTCGATGGCCGCGAAGATGTAGCGCGGCTGGAAGTGGATGTCGGCGATCACCGGGATCTGGCTGTGGCGGGCGATCTCGGCCAGCGCATCGGCATCCTCTTGGCGCGGGCAGGCGACCCGCACCAGGTCGCACCCGGCGGCGGTCAGCTCCGCGATCTGCTGCAACGTCGCGTTGACGTCGTGCGTCTTGGTGGTGCACATCGACTGCACCGAAATCGGGTAGTCGCTGCCCACCCCGACGTCACCGACCATCAACTGGCGCGTCGGGCGCCGCGGCGCCAGGGTGGGTGGCCGCGGTGCCGGCACCCCCAACTCGACGGTCACGTCATCTCCTTCGGTCTTCTGGTTCCCGGTGGGAGCCTATTGGAAAAGCCTGATCGGGTTGACCACGTCGGCGGTCACGGTCAACAGCATGTAGCCGATCACCAAGGCCAGCACGACATAGGTGGCGGGCATGAGTTTGAGATAGTTCACCGGTGCGGCCGCCACCATGCCCCGGGCCGAGCGGATGGTGTTGCGGATCTTCTCGAACACCGCGATGGCCAGGTGCCCGCCGTCGAACGGCAACAACGGGACCAAGTTGATCGCGCCGACCACGAAATTCAGCTGGGCGAGGAAAAACCAGAACGCCACCCACAAGCCATGTTTGACGGTTTCGCCGCCGATGATGGAGGCACCCACCACGCTGATCGGCGTGTTCGGGTCGCGATGCCCCCCGCCGATAGCGTGTACCAGCGCCCCGATCTTGGTCGGCATGGCGAGCAGCGACTTGCCCAGCTCGACGCTCAAATCCCCGGTGAAGACGAAACTGGCGGGTACGGCCGAGGCCATGTCGTAGCGCGTCGGCGGGTAGATTTTCGGCGCCACCCCGATCATGCCCACCGTCGACGGGGTGTCGCTGCCCTTGACCCAGCGCTGCGTGGGTGTGACATCGACGTACCTGGTCATCCGGGTGCCGTCACGCTCGATGACGAACGGCACGACGCCGTGCAGCCCGCGCACCGCGGCGGCCATTTCGTCGAAGGTGTGCACATCGGTGGCACCGACCCGGAGCACGACGTCACCGGGGCGGATTCCCGCGATCGCCGCCGGCCCCGGACCGGTGCAATGGCCGAACTGACCCCTGGCGGTTTCCGGGGCAACACAACCGGTTTCGCCGATCACCGCGGCGGTGGGCGGGTGCAGGTCGGGCAGCCCCCACGCCACGGCGATGGCATAGATCAGCAGCACACCGATGAGGAAGTTCATCGCGGGCCCGGCCAGCAACACGGCGGCGCGCTTCCAGGTGGCCTGCTTGAACATGGCTCGGTCACGTTCGTCGGGCCGCAGCTCCTCCACGGGGGTCATCCCGGCGATATCGCAGAAGCCTCCCAGCGGGAGAGCTTTGACGCCGTATTCGATACCGCCGCGCCGCGTTGACCACAGGGTCGGGCCGAAGCCCAGGAAATAGCGGCGCACCTTCATCCCGGTGGCCCGCGCGACCCACATGTGCCCGCATTCGTGCAATGCCACCGAGGTCAGGATGGCCAGCGCGAAGGCCGCGGTGCCGATAGCGAACATCATGGGGCTGGCATAACCTCCTGTGTGACCGCCCGCTGGGCGCGTTCGCGGGCCCAGCGCTGCGCCTCGAGTACGTCATCCACGGTAGCGGGCTCCGCGGTCCACTGGCCGGCTTCGCGCACCACCTCAGCGACAGTGCGCACGATGGCCGGGAAGCGGATCCGCCCGGCCAGAAACGCCGCGGCGGCTTCTTCGTTGGCGGCGTTGTAGACCGCGGTCATGCACCCTCCGGCCTGCCCGGCCTGCCGCGCGAGCTCGACCGCGGGGAAAACCTCGTTGTCCAGCGGCTCGAACTCCCAGCGAGCGGCGGTGGAGAAATCGCAGGCGGCGGCGGCCGCGGGTACCCGCGCCGGCCAGCCCAGCGCCAGCGCGATGGGCAGCCTCATGTCCGGGGGGCTGGCCTGGGCGATCGTCGAGCCATCGGTGAACGTGACCATCGAATGCACGATCGACTGCGGGTGCACAACCACCTCGATGCGCTGGTAGGGGATCCCGAACAGCAGATGGGTCTCGATCAGCTCGAGCCCCTTGTTGACCAGCGACGCCGAGTTCAAAGTGTTCATCGGACCCATAGACCAGGTCGGGTGGACGCCGGCCTGCTCTGGGGTGACGCGCTCGAGTTCGGCTGCCGACCAGCCGCGGAACGGCCCGCCGGAGGCGGTCAGCACCAGCTTGGCGACCTCGTCGGCGGTGCCCGCGCGCAGGCATTGCGCCAACGCGGAATGCTCGGAGTCGACGGGCACAATCTGCCCCGGCCGCGCGGCCCGCAGCACCAGGGGACCCCCGGCGACCAGCGATTCCTTGTTGGCCAGTGCCAACCGGGCCCCGGACGCCAGCGCGGCCAGTGTCGGGCGCAGCCCCAGTGCCCCGACCAGCGCGTTGAGAACCACGTCGGCCTCGGTGTTTTCCACCAGCCGGATGACCGCATCGGGACCGCGATAGGTGACGTCGCCGACGGCGTCGGCGGCACGCTCGTCGACGACGGCGATATTGGTCACCCCGGTCTGCGCGCGCTGCGCTGCCAGCAGCTCCGGGCGTCCCCCGCCCGCGGCCAGCCCGACCACGACAAAGCGATCCGGGTTAGCGGTGATGACATCCAGCGCCTGGGTGCCGATCGAGCCGGTGCTGCCCAGCACCAGAACGCGCAACCGGCGATCGGCGGGACTCGTCATCCCCTCATTGTGCCGTGTCCACGAAATTGTGCCGGGCCACCGCGACCCGAGAGCCGCGCGGACCGCGCCAGGATCGGCGACACGCGGGTGTGTCACAATGTGGACACCGCCAATGCGCTCATGCGAGAAATCGGGAGGGGATTGCCGTGGCCGGTACCGAGGTGCAGCGCACCACCGCCGTCGACACCGCCGAGGTGCCCTCTGCCGACTGGGGTTGGAGCAGGATCAACCATCGCACCTGGCACATCACCGGCTTCGCCATCTTCGGGTTTTTGCTGTGCATGCTCAAGGGCAACCACGTGGGCCACGTCGAGGACTGGTTTCTCATCGGGTTCGCCGCGCTGGTGCTTTTGGTGCTGGTGCGCGATCTGTGGGGCCGTCACCGCGGCTGGATCCACTAACCCGGTGAGCGCAGCCCACAACCATGGCTAGGTCGTGAGCGCACGCACCCGATCGGCCAGCTCCTGCTCGGACATGGCGGTGGTAGGGGTGTTCACGAACGTGGACGAGCCGTCCGCGCGATAGAACACGTATGCCGGCTGCCACGGCACGTGGTAGCGCGCCCAGATGGTGCCGTCGGCGTCGTTCAAGTTGGTGAAGTTGAGGTGGTACTTCGAGACGAAGTCCTGCATCGCCGCCACGTCCGACCTGCCGGCGATACCGACGAAGGTAACCGCCGGGTTAGCGGCCGCCACCCGGCTCACCCCCGGGGCTTCCTGGTTGCAGATCGGGCACCACGGCGTCCAGAACCACAGCACGGCCGGTTTGCCCTGCAGGCTCGCCCCGTTGAAGGGCGCGCCGGTGAGGGTGGTGCCGGTGAAGTTCAAACGCTCGTCTACGGCAAGCGCGCGCGGGGCGCTGGCCAGTGCGACCACCAGGGCCCCGATGACCACGGCCAACATTAACGATTTGACTGACGACAACGACCGGATTTTCATGAGAGGACCTTTCTGCTGATACCTATTAGCACCTACAGCATGGCGCAAATCCCGTTGAGCACGGGCGGATTCGTCGGGCAGGCACCCGATCCTGGCGGGCATCCTCACAGCGGCTTCCCGATGGCTGCACACCGGCATGAGCGGATTCGGGCGTAAGCGGGCGCGGGCCCGCATGCGGGGACTAATTTTCGGCGGCCAGCTGGCCGCAGGCTGCGCTGATCTCCCGCCCGCGAGTGTCGCGCACGGTGCAGGGCACCCCGTTGGCGCGGACCCGGCGCACGAAGTCGCGCTCGACCGGTTTAGGGCTGGCGTGCCAATCGCTGCCCGGCGTCGGGTTCAGCGGGATCACGTTGACGTGCACCAGCGCGCCGAGCGCTCGATGCAACCGCTTGCCCAGCAGGTCGGCCCGCCACGGCTGGTCGTTGACATCACGAATCAGCGCATACTCGACCGAGACCCGCCGGCCGGTGACGGCGGCGTAATAGCGGGCGGCGTCCAGGACTTGGCCGATCTTCCATCGGTTGTTGACGGGCACCAGGGTGTCCCGCAGCTCGTCGTCGGGGGCGTGCAGCGACACGGCCAATGTCACCCCGAGGCGTTCGTCGGCGAGTTTGCGAATCGCCGGGGCCAGCCCCACCGTCGACACCGTCACCGCACGAGCCGAAATCCCGAACCCGTGGGGCGCCGGCTCGGTGATGCGGCGCACCGCGGCCACCACCCGGGCGTAGTTGGCCAGCGGCTCGCCCATGCCCATGAACACGACGTTGGACAGCCGATCACCGAAGTCGTCCCGCAGCGCCGCGGCCGAGGCGCGCACTTGTTCCAGAATCTCCGCGGTCGACAGGTTCCGGCGCAGCCCCGCCTGCCCGGTAGCGCAAAACGGGCACGCCATGCCGCAACCCGCCTGCGACGAAATGCACGCGGTGTTGCGTTGCGGGTAGCGCATCAGCACCGATTCCACCGTGATGCCGTCGCCGGCCCGCCACAACGTCTTGCGGGTCCGGCCGGCGTCACACGCGACTACTCGGATCGGGGTCAGCAGCTGCGGGAACAAGGCCTCGGCGACCCGGTCGCGAACGGCTGCCGGCAGATCGGTCATCCGCCGCGGGTCGGCGGTCAGCCGGGCGTAGTAGTGGTGCGCGAGCTGATTGGCGCGAAACGCGGGCAGCCCCAGATCCACGACGGCAGCCACTCGGCCTGCCGCGTCAAGATCGGCGAGGTGGCGCGCCGGCCGCCCCCGCGGCGACGAAACGCGCGGTGGGAACTCCCCCGGCCGCCGGGAACGGGACGTATCGCCGGGGTCGATTGCGTCATAGGGTGAAGCCGGTGTCGGGGGTGACGGTCGTTGCGGTTGCATCACCCACCAGTGTGACGTCCCTCGGCAACGAAGCGGATCCTCAGGGCACCAGCGTCAGCACGATCCAGGCGGCGACCGCCGAAGGCAAAAATCCGTCGAAACGATCCAGGATCCCACCATGACCGGGCAGTATGCTGCCCATGTCCTTGATGCCGAGATCGCGTTTCACCTGCGATTCCACCAGGTCGCCGAGGGTGTCGCTGACGACCAGCGTCAGCCCCAGCAGCACGCCGATCCAGGCGGGTTTGCCGGTCAGATAGGTCACGCTGAGGGTGGTCGCAGCGATGCCCAGTGCCAGCGAACCGGCAAAGCCCTCCCAGGACTTTTTCGGGCTGATGGTGGGGACCATCGGGTGCTTACCGAAGAGCACGCCGACGGCGTACCCGCCGATATCGGAACTGACGACACCGATCGCCAGGGAAAACACCCGCCCGGCGCCATCGTGCGGGTAGATCAGCAAAGCGCCAAAGGACGCGAACAGCGGAACCCAGGTGGCCAGGAAGACCGTGGCGGATACGTCGCGCAGGTAGTTGGCCTGGACGGCGGCATCCCATTTGAGGGGAGCCGCCCGGCCGTGTTGGCTCAATAGCCGCCACATCATGCAGATCACCACCGTGGCACCGAAGCCGGCGAGTGCGCCACGAGCCCCGAAGGGCCATGTCAGCCACAGCATGGCCTGGCCGCCGACCACCAGCGGGATCACCGGGATCACATATCCACCGGCCCGCAACCGACGCACCACCTCAAGGGTGCCCAGCAACGCCCCGACGGACAGGACGCCGACCCAGCCGTAGGGCCGCGCGTACACCAGGCTCGCAACAGCGACACCGCCCAACGCCGCGCCCACGATGATCGCGACCGGCAGGTTGCGCCCCGCCCGAGAGGTGTTCTGCGCCGGCCCCCCAGCCGAGGTGCCCGCACCGGTATCAGTGTCTGCCACGGACATTGGTTGCTGAACGGCCGTTAGACCTCCAGCAGCTCGCCTTCTTTGTGCCGGACGAGCTCATCGATCTGGGTGACGTACTGGTGGGTGACCCGGTCCAGCTCCTTTTCGGCACGGCCGACCTCGTCCTCGCCGGCCTCCCCGTCCCGGCGGATGCGATGCAGCTCTTCCATTGCCCGACGGCGGATGTTGCGCACCGACACGCGCGCTTCTTCTCCCTTCGCTTTGGCCTGCTTGACCAGCTCGCGGCGGCGTTCCTCAGTCAGCTGTGGCACCACCACCCGGATCAGGGTGCCGTCGTTGGTGGGGTTCACCCCGAGGTCGGAATTGCGGATCGCGGTCTCGATGGCATGTAGCTGGTTGGCTTCATACGGCTTGATGACGACCAGCCGCGCCTCGGGGACATTGATGCTGGCCAGCTGGGTTATCGGGGTGGTGGCGCCGTAATAGTCGATGGTGATCCGGGAGAACATGGCGGGACTGGCCCGGCCGGTGCGAATGGTCGCCAGGTCATCCCGGGCCACCGCCACGGCCTTTTCCATCTTCTCTTCGGCGTCAAAGAGGGTCTCCGCAATCATGGCGCCGCTCCTCCTCATCCCTGTGCCCTGCATGGTCGCCGGCGCGGATCACGGCTTCCTTCCGTCAGCTGGTGACCTTCCGTCAGCTGGTGACCAGCGTTCCGATCTTCTCACCAGCGACCGCCCGGGCGATATTGCCGTCGGTTAAAAGGTTGAACACCAAGATCGGCATGCCATTGTCCATACACAGGCTGAACGCGGTGGCGTCGGCCACCCGCAGTCCACGGTCGATGACCTCCCGGTGGGTGATCACCGTGAGCAGTTCGGCGTCGGGGTTTACCCGCGGATCCTCGGCGAACACCCCGTCGACCGCCTTGGCCATCAGCACCACTTCGGCACCGATCTCCAGTGCCCGCTGCGCCGCAGTGGTGTCGGTAGAGAAGTACGGCAGCCCGATGCCGGCACCGAAGATCACCACCCGCCCCTTCTCCAGATGCCGCCGTGCCCGCAGCGGAATGTAGGGCTCGGCGACCTGACCCATCGTGATCGCCGTCTGGACCCTGGTAGCAATGCCTTCCTTTTCCAGGAAGTCTTGTAGGGCAAGGCTATTCATCACGGTGCCCAGCATGCCCATATAGTCTGATCGCGCGCGGTCCATGCCACGCTGCTGCAGCTGGGCGCCTCGGAAAAAGTTACCGCCGCCGATGACGACGGCGACCTGGACACCGTCGCGGACCACTTCGGCGATCTGGCGCGCCACCTGGGCCACCACCTCGGGATCCAGGCCCACCTGGCCGCCGCCGAACATTTCGCCGCCGAGCTTGAGTAGCACCCGCGAGTACTTGGGCCGACTTGCCGGCTTCCCGGCCGGATGCCCGCCGTCCCGGGGAAACGCCTCCGCACCCGTCGGGGTCCCTGGCTCCGTCATCAGACTCCTCGCGTGACAGCGATGGCAACCACCAAGCGCGGCGTACGCCACCCTGCCTGATCGGCATACCCGCGCGTGGCCCGGGTAAATTTTAGCTGGCCGTTGTCCTTGGAATTGAACTCACATTCGAACCCGGCTCGCACCGGCGAATCCGGTCGAGACCGATACGGATGGCAAAGCCCGGCTCAAGGCTGACCGACCTCGAACCGCACGAACCGCGTCACCGTGACGCCGGCCTCGTCGAGCAGGGCCTTGACGGTCTTCTTGTTGTCGGAGATCAACGGTTGCTCGAGCAGCACTGCATCCTTGAAGAATCCGCCCAGTCGGCCCTCGACAATCTTGGGCAACGCCTGCTCGGGTTTGCCCTCGGCCTTCGCAGCCTCCTCGGCGATGCGGCGTTCACTGGTCACCACGTCGGCGGGCACGTCGTCGCGGCTCAGGTAGCGGGCCTTCAGCGCGGCGATTTGCAGCGCGACCGTGTGCGCGGCGTCTCGGGCCGATTCAGCATCCGATCCGCGGTCGGAGCTGGTCTGGTACTCGACCAGCACCCCCACGGCGGGCGGCAGGTCGGCCGACCGCCGGTGCAGGTAGGTTTCGACAGTTCCGTCAAAGCGCGCGAGGCGGCGCAGCTCGAGCTTTTCGCCGATCTTTGCCGACAGCTCGCCGATCGCCTGCTCGACGGTCTTAGTACCCGAAGGTTGGCCAATAGGAGAAGCCTTGACCGCGTCGACGTCAGCGGCCCGGGATGCCGCCGCGGCCGCCACGATCTCTTGGGCCAGGGCTTGAAACTCCGCGTTCTTGGCAACGAAATCGGTCTCCGAGTTCAATTCGATGAGCACGCCGTCCTTGGCGGCGACCAAGCCCTCGGCGGTAGCGCGCTCCGCGCGCTTGCCGACGTCCTTGGCACCCTTGATGCGCAGCACCTCAATGGCCTTGTCGAAGTCTCCGTCGGTCTCGGCCAGCGCGTTCTTGCAGTCAAGCATGCCGGCACCGGTGAGCTCGCGAAGCCGTTTGACATCGGCAGCGGTGAAGTTCGCCATATCAGCCTTCCGTAGTGGTCGCATCGGTAGTGTCCGTTGGTTCGTCCTGGGTGCCGGGGGGTGCCGGTTCGGAGGTGCCCGCCGTCGCGGCCGCCAACAGCTCCTGCTCCCACTCGGGCAGCGGCTCGGCGGCCTCAGCCTCGGGCTTACCATCCCCGCCGGCGAGACCCGCGCGCGCCTGCAGTCCCTCGGCCACCGCGGAGGCAATCACCTTGGTCAGCAGCGCCGCCGAGCGGATCGCGTCGTCGTTGCCCGGGATCGGGTAATCGACCTCGTCGGGGTCGCAATTGGTATCCAGGATCGCAATGACCGGGATGCCCAGCTTGCGGGCCTCACCGACGGCGATGTGCTCCTTGTTGGTGTCCACCACCCAGATCGCCGAGGGCACCTTGTTCATGTCACGGATCCCGCCGAGGCTGCGCTCCAGCTTGGCCTTCTCCCGCGTCAAGCCCAGGATCTCCTTTTTGGTGCGCCCCTCGAAACCACCGGTCTGCTCCATGGCCTCGAGCTCCTTGAGACGCTGAAGCCGCTTATGCACGGTGGCGAAGTTGGTGAGCATGCCGCCCAGCCAGCGCTGATTAACATATGGCATCCCGACGCGGGTGGCCTCGGCGGCGATGGCTTCCTGTGCCTGCTTTTTGGTGCCGACGAACAGGATCGTGCCGCCGTGGGCGACGGTTTCTTTGACGAATTCGTATGCCTTGTCGATAAAAGTCAGCGTCTGCTGCAGGTCGATGATGTAGATGCCGTTGCGGTCGGTGAAGATGAACCGCTTCATCTTGGGGTTCCACCGACGGGTCTGATGCCCGAAGTGGGTGCCGCTGTCGAGCAGCTGCTTCATGGTGACTACGGCCATGCCGGGTCCTTTTGTCGTCGGTTGCCGCCCGGCCTCGGGTGAGGCCGGGCCCTGGCGTCTGCCGCGATGCCGGACCCGTTGTCGAACGGGACCGCCCGGCACGCTGTCCGTCCCCATCGGGGGCGGGGCAGACACGCGAAGTCAGCCCGCTGGTATCGGGCTGCGGGACGCCAGTTTACACGCCGCGAGCAGCCGCTTTTCACAGCGCCGCGAGGGTCCACAGATCGGTGGTCCACGGTTGGCTTCCCGCGGCGCGCGGTAGTGCACTGGACGGTGTGCGGCGGGCGACGCTGATTTTGGCGGTGCCGCTGGTGTGCGCGGCGCCGGCGCGCGCGGAGGGTGAGCGGCTGGACTGGCCGTTGCGGCCGCGGCCGGCCGTGCTGCGCGCATTCGACGCTCCGTCGCCCGATTGGCGCCCCGGACACCGGGGCGTGGACCTGGCGGGCGCTCCGGGGCAGCCGGTGTATGCGCCCGGCGAGGCGACCGTGGTGTTCGCCGGCGCGCTGGCCGGGCGACCGGTGGTGTCCCTGGCCCATCCCGGCGGTCTGCGCACCAGCTACGAGCCCGTCCGGGCGGCCGTGCGGGCGGGTCAGCGGGTGAGCGCCGCGACCGTGATCGGCGAGCTGGCGGCCGGCCACCCCGGCTGTGGGGCGGCGGCGTGCCTGCACTGGGGCGCGATGTGGGGTCCGGCGGCCCGCGCCGACTACGTCGACCCGCTCGGGCTGTTGAAAGCCACCCCGATCCGGCTCAAACCGCTGGGTGGGTGGCCCGCGAGCAGCGACGGTGCGCCGAGGGCGGCGACACGCCGGGAAGTTCCGCCCTGCACGCGCACTCGGCGCCCCCGGCGCACCGTCAACGGCTTGGTCAGACCCGCGGGTGGGCCTGGTCGTGCACCGCGCGTAACCGCGCGATGGTGACATGGGTGTACAGCTGGGTGGTGGCCAGGCTGGAGTGCCCGAGCAACTCCTGCACGACCCGCAGGTCGGCCCCGCCTTCGAGCAAGTGGGTGGCCGCAGTGTGGCGCAGGCCGTGTGGGCCCATGTCGGGCGCGCCGGGCACCGCGGCGACGGTCTGGTGCACCACGGTGCGGGCCTGGCGCACGTCGAGCCGTCGGCCCCGGGCGCCCAGCAGCAGCGCCGGACCGGACTCCGCCGTCACCAGCGCCGGGCGTCCGTGGGCCAGCCAGCCCTGCAGCGCGTCGGCGGCCGGCTCGCCGAACGGCGCGGTGCGCTGCTTGTCGCCCTTGCCGAGCACCCGCAGCAGCCGATGCCCGGGGTCCACGTCGTCGACGTCCAGCCCGCAAAGCTCGCTGACCCGGATACCCGTGGCGTAGAGCAGCTCGACGATCAGCCGGTCCCGCAGGGCCAGTGGATCGCCTTGCCGGCAGCCGCGGTCGGCGGCCGCCATCGCCGCCAGCGCCTGATCCTGGCGCAGCACCGCCGGCAGGGTGCGATGCGCCTTGGGCAGCTGCAGGCGCACGGCCGGGTCGCCGGTCAGCAGGCCGCGCCGCACCGCCCACGCGGTGAACGCCTTGACCGCCGAGGTGCGACGGGCCAGGGTGGTGCGGGCCATGCCCGCCCCGGCCTGGGCCGCCAGCCACGCCCGCAGCACCGGCAGGCTCAGTTCATTAAGATCGCAACCGCGTTCGGCGAGAAAGCTCAACAGCGACCGCAGGTCGCCCAGGTAGGCGCGACGGGTGTGCGCCGACCGACCACGGTGCAGCGCCAGGTAGTCGTCGAACTCCTCGAGGATCCCCTCCACTCTGCCACCGTCGCAGACCCGGGTGGGTTGTCTCAGTCGACGCGCCGCAGCGCGTCGGGGCCGAGATCCGACACCGCGCGATACCCGTCGACGGCCATGATCAGGTCGGCTTCGGCCAGCAGCGCGCGCAGCACGTGCACGACGCCGTCCACCCCCCCGAGCGCCAGCCCGTAGGCGTAGGGGCGGCCGATCCCGACAGCGGTGGCGCCCAGGGCGAGGGCCTTGACGATGTCGGCGCCGCTGCGGATCCCGGAGTCGAACAACACCGGCAGCCCGTCGGCCGCCTCGACCACCGCCGGCAGGCAATCCAGCGCGGGCAGCCCGCCGTTGGCCTGCCTGCCGCCGTGATTGGAGCAGTAGATGGCGTCGACCCCACCATCCCTGGCGCGCCGGGCGTCCTCAGGATGGCAGATCCCCTTGAGGATCAGCGGCAGACTCGTCAGCGACCGCAACCACGGCAGGTCGTCCCAGGTCAGCGGGTTGCCGAACACCTGAACCCAGCGCAGCACCACCGCCTGTGGGTTTTCCTCGGGGGGTTGCTGCAGGCCGGCCCGAAAGACCGGGTCGCTGGTGTAGTTGCTCAGGCAATGCCCCCGCAGTTGCGGGAAGTTGGCGGTGCTCAGATCCCGGGGACGCCAGCCGGGCACCCAGGTGTCCAGCGTGACGACGATGCCCTTAAACCCGGCCGTCTCGGCGCGACGCACCAGGCTGGCCGCCAGCTCGCGATCGGTCGGGGTGTAGAGCTGGAAAAACCCGGGGGTTTCGCCGAATTCGGCGGCGACATCCTCCAGCGGATCGGCCGTGAGCGTCGACACCACCATCGGGATCCCGGTGCGGGCGGCGGCACGGGCCGTGGCCAAATCCCCGTGACCGTCTTGGGCGCAAATGCCGATGACACCGATGGGCGCCATGAACACCGGTGACGGCAACTTCATTCCGAATAGGTCCACCGACAGGTCACGGTCTTTTGCGCCGACGAACATCCGCGGGATCACACCCCAGCGCTGGAACGCCTCGCAGTTGGCCCGCTGGGTGCGCTCGTCACCGGCGCCGCCGGCCACATACGACCACACCGACGCCGGCAACGCCGCGGCCGCCTTGGCTTCCAATTCCGCGAAGTCCATGGGCAGCGACGGCATCACCCCGGCCAGCCCCTGCAGGTAGATCTCGTACTGGTAGTCCCCGAAATGAGGTGCGAGTGCCATGTAGTGAGGATGCCAGCCGAACTCGAGCGGCCCGCAGCCGCTGGCGGCTCGCCCGGCCACCTGCTGCCCCGGCCTGCCTTTTTCTACGTCCACCCCTTCACGGCCTACTTCCACCGCCGCCACGGCCCGACGGGACCCGGGGTGCGACACCGCGCCCGCCGATAGGCGAGGTCCACGACACTCGACGAGTGTCTGCGGTGCGCCGACGGTCAGCGGGACCTCGTCTGCGGACCGGATATCTATGATATCTATGCCGTCTTTCCGGTTGCCGTCCGGTTGCGGCGGCGGGCAAGGCTTCCAAGGTCAGCGGGCCGATTCGTGCTCAGGGCGGACCCGAATGACCCGGCTGTCCGAACCGCGCGTTGGGCGCTGCCCGTTGCGCAGTGCTGGCACGATTCGCCAACGCCCCTGGTGGCGTTCGACCAGCCCGGCCACCTCCAGCATCGCCAGCGGCCCCAGCACCTCAACGGGCAGCAGCCCGCACCCCGCTGCCACCTCGTCGATAGTCACGGCGCCACGGCCCGGCAGCGCCTCGTAGACCAGCCGCTGAATCGCGCTCAGCTCGTCGAGCGCGGTCGTCGGCCGGGGCTCGTCGGCCGCCAGCTCCCCCATGCGGCCCACCAGCTCGACGATGTCGTCGGCGCGCGTGACCAGCTCCGCGCCGCCGCGCAGCAGCTCATGACACCCCGCCGACGCCGAGCTGGTCACCGGGCCGGGCACCGCGGCCACCACCCGGCCCAATAACCGCGCCCAGGCGGCGGTGTTCGCCGCACCGCTGCGCAGGCCGGCCTCCACCACCACCGCCGCCCGAGCGAAGGCGGCGACCAGGCGGTTCCGGGTCAAAAACCGATGCCGCGCCGGTCGTACCCCCGGCGGGTATTCGGTCACCAGCAGCCCGTGGGTGGCAATGCGATGCAGCAGTGCCGAATGCCCGACCGGGTAAGGGATGTCGAACCCGCCGGCGAGCACCGCCGCAGTGACTCCCTCGCCCGCGAGAGCCGCCCGATGGACTGCGCCGTCGATGCCGTAGGCGCCGCCGGAGATGACCGCGACGTCATGCTCCACCAGCCCGGCGGCCAGGTCGGCTGCCACCTGCTCACCGTAGGCCGTGGCCGCCCGCGTTCCGACGACGGCGGCGGCGCGCTCGGCGATGTCGCCGAGGAGTGCCGGGCCCAGCGCCCACAACACCAGTGGCGGTCTGGCGTGTGGTTTCGTGCGGGCGACCGCACCGGCGAATGCGCTGCAGGCAAGCACCGGCCACTCGGCGTCGGCCGCGGTGATCAACCGACCGCCACGGCGTGCCAGCAGCTCCAGATCCGCTGCAGCCCGGTCGATTCCACGTCGGGCAGCGGTGTGGCGCGCCAGCGTCGCGTCGACCTGTCCGCGCTGCACCCGTTCGGCCGCCTCTACCGGACCCACGCTGGCCACCAGGGCGGCGAGTTCAGCGCACGGCGGTTCGGCCACCCGGGACAGATACGCCCAGGCCCGCAGCGTCGAGTCGGACACCGCGCTCACCGCGACAGTCCCGGTTGCCGGAAGCTCAACGCGGCCGCCACCTCGTCGAGCCCCGGCGATGTCCGGCCGGCCAAATCGGCCAGCGTCCAGGCGACTCGCAGGCAGCGGTCGACCCCGCGGATGCTGAGTAGCCTGCGGTCCACCGCGGTCCGCAGCGGCGCCATCGCGGCGCTGGTCGGACGGAACTTCCGCCGCAGCAGCGCCGCGCTGACTTCGGCGTTGGTGCGAAATCCGTGTGGCCGCCACCGCTCGGCGGCCGCCTGACGGGCCGCCGCCACCCGGGCGCGCACCCGTTCCGTCGACTCGCCTTCGGCCGCGCCGAACACCCCGGCCCGCACCGGATGCATTTCCACCCGGAGGTCCACCCGGTCGAGCAGCGGGCCGGACAACCGGCCGAGGTAGCGCCGTTTTTCCCTGGGCGCGCAAACGCAATCAGCCGGGTCCGCGGGCGCGCAGGGGCAGGGGTTGGCGGCCAGGACCAGCTGAAAGCGCGCCGGGTAGCGGGCCACGCCGTCGCGGCGGGCGAGGCGGATTTCACCGTCCTCCAGCGGTGTTCGCAACGCTTCCAGGGCGCTGACGCCGATCTCGGCGCACTCGTCGAGAAACAGCACCCCGCGATGAGCCCGGCTGACGGCGCCCGGCCGGGCCATCCCGGAGCCGCCGCCGACGAGGGCCGCGACGGTGGAACTGGGGTGCGGCGCGACGAAGGGCGGCCGGGTGATCAGCGGCGCGGCGCCGGAGAGCAGCCCGGCCACCGAATGGATTGCGGTTACCTCCAAGGCCTCGCTCTCGGACAGCATCGGCAATAACCCCGGAAGACGTTGCGCCAGCATTGTTTTCCCGACACCGGGCGGACCGGTCAGCAGCAGATGATGCGCCCCGGCCGCGGCCACTTCGACGGCGAAACGCGCTTGCGTCTGACCGACCACGTCGGCCAGGTCGGCCGGGCGATCCGCTGCGGTGGGCAGCGCCGTCACCCTGTCTTGCAGCCGGGCCGAGCCCCCCAGCCACGCCTGCAGGTGCCCCAGGCTAACTACCCCCCAGACGTCGATGCCGTCGACCAGGCTGGCCTCCGCCAGGTTGTCCGCCGGAACGACGACGGCCGGCCAGCCGTCGTGTTTGGCGGCCAGCACGGCGGGCAACACGCCATGCACCGGCCGCACCCGGCCGTCGAGTGCCAGCTCGCCCAGCAGCACGGTCTTCTCCTGGCGCGGCCACGGCTTCCTGCGCTGCGCCGCCAACACCGCCGCCGCCAGGGCAAGGTCGTAGACCGAGCCCATTTTGGGCAGCGTGGCCGGTGACAGCGCGAGCGTGAGCCGCGCCATCGGCCATCGGTTCCCGCAATTGGTGATCGCCGCCCGGACCCGGTCACGCGACTCCTGCAGCGCCGCGTCGGGCAGACCCACCAGGTGCACGCCGGGCAACCCCGAGGAGATGTCGGCTTCGATCTCCACGATCTCGCCGTCCAATCCGCGCACCGCCACCGAATACGCCCGCCCGAGTGCCATCAGCCGACCCCTTGCACGTGGTAGATCTCCCGAACACCGCGCCGGCCAAATCGCACCCCGATCACATCGAGCCGGACCGCCGCCCACCGCTGTTCCTGACCGGCCAGCCATAACGCGGCCAGCCGGCGCAGACGGAGGACTTTGCGCCCGGTCACCGCTTGCGCCAGACCGCCGAAACCGTCGCCGGTGCGGGTCTTCACCTCCACGAATACCGCTGTGTGGGTGGCCGGGTCGGCGGCGATCACATCCAGCTCGCCGTATCGGCAGCGCCAGTTGCGGGCGACGATCCGCAGCCCCTGCCGGGCGAGGTGATCCACGGCCGCCTGTTCTCCCAGCGCTCCCAGCTGGGCCCGAGTCAGTGTCGTCATGCGTCCATGCTCGCGGGAGCGCCGACATGGGTGATCCCTCCCGGCGGCCACCGCCGCCGCCACCGCCCAGTTATCCCCAGTCGGGCGCTATTCCACAGCTGTAGCCGCGGAGCTCACGCCGGCCGCGCCCCTCACGTCTCACCGGCCGCGCCCCTCACGTCTCACCCGGTGCGCACCAAACCTCAGGAGGTCGCGATCGCCACCGCGAGGACGGCCAGCACCGCGATGAGCAGGTAGGCCAGATAGGCGTCCAGACGCCCTGACTGCAGCCGTCGGGCGGATCGCGACACGCACAGCAGGGCCGCCACCAGCGGCCGGTAGAAATAGCGTTCGACGAGATCGACCACGTCGACGCGGTAGGTAAACGCGAACGGGACGGTTAAGCGGCGGCCCGTGACGTCGTCCGTCGAGGCCGCCAGCTCGGCCCGGGTCACCAGCACGGTGGACAACACGGTGCGCACCGGGCTGGCGTAGCCGAACGAGGTATAGCCGACTCCGCGGTCGACCCCGGGCGACGCGGACGACCAGGCGCGGAGAATTCCGCATACCACTGCTGCCGGTCTCCCCACGCACCACCGGGGTCCGTCTGCGGCTTCCCCAGCCGTGCCGGACCGAACGCGGTGAGGGCGACCACACGCACGAATGTCACGCCTGCGATGCCGATGGTCAGCGCCACCAACGCTCCGGTGACGGCGGTGGACAGCTGCATGGCAAGGCTGGAGATACGGAATTGCCAACAGCAGCAACGCATATGCCGCCTGACCCACGGCGCTGCGTGGATCCACCGCGCCGCCGGTGAACGCAAAGGTGTGCGTCTGCCCCGCCAGCAGCAACGCCCCGCTCAATACCGCTGCGCCGCTGCCCTTTCCGAACACCACCGTGATGACCGAGCCGGCTGCCCTGCCGGGCAGCTCACGGTCGTAGCCGGCCAGGAGGTCGAACGTGTCCGGATGAAGCGATCAGCACATTCCTTCCGCGCGGCTTCGATTGCTGCTTCGGTGTGATCCAGAGCCCCATCATGAGGATGAATGCGACCAGAACCACCGCCACCACCAGGTTCAGCGCGATGGTGGGCAACACGGTGGAACTGATCCCGAGAACACCGACGGCGAAAAACCCGTAGGCGGCGATCGCGATCGAGATCAGTACCGCATTGGCCACGCCGATTGCGCCGCTGCCGGCACGCAGCCGTCTGCAGCCCATCGGCGCGGCAGGGTTGACTGGGCCCTGAGACAACTGCGTTAGCTTGCGCGCTCAGTTAACCGTTCGTTAATATCGTCCGACGGCGATGAAGCTCGCCACAACCGCCACCCCGGCTGATGGCTTCTACCCATGAGGGGATCAGGGTAGAAGGGAGTTGGTCCAGGGCAGACGGCAGATGGCGAGTAGTCGATGGCGCACCCCGGTGCGGTTTTTCCGTTGCGCCGCTTCGGCGTGGTGTGCCAGGAAACTTCAATTGTGTTGGTGCCCCCCGGAAGGGCCACCTTCGCCCCACAGGCTTTCGAAAACACCGTTACCGCAGCACGTTCTGCTGTCGGCCTCACATCAGAGGCGCCTCGGCAATTGCACTTCGCCTACAACACCGTAGTTCTGGCAGCACACACCTATAAGTTCTGACAGCACACTATTGAGGAGGGGCATCGATGTCTTTCGTGATCACACAGCCGGAAGTGCTGGCAGCAGCGGCCGGCAATTTGCAGGCGATTGGCTCTGCAATGGTCGCCAGCGGTGCGGCCGCGGCCGCCCCGACAACCGGGGTGATCCCTGCCGCCGCCGACGCGGTGTCGGCATTGACGGCGGCGCAGTTCGCGACGCACGCCCGGATGTACCAGGCCGTCAGCGCCCAGGCCGCGGCGATTCACGAGGCGTTCGTGAATACGCTGGCCGCCAGCGCCGGGTCGTATGCGGTCACCGAAGCCGCGAACGCACTCGCGGCCGGCTAAACACCGGCCGACTGAGAACGGAAGGCCGACAGAAGTGGATTTCGCGCTGCTACCGCCGGAAATCAATTCCGGCAGAATGTATACCGGCCCGGGGTCGGGGCCGATGCTGGCGGCCGCGGCGGCCTGGGACGCGCTGGCCGCCGAGCTTCATCACATCGCCAGCGCCTACGAATCGGTGATCTCCGGGCTGGTCAACGGGCCGTGGCTGGGGCCGGCGTCGGCGTCGATGGCGGCCGCCGTCGCGCCCTACGTGACGTGGCTGCGCACCACCGCGATGCAGGCCGAGCAGACCGCCTCCCAGGCCGGGGTGGCCGCGTCCGCCTACGAGTCGGCGTTCGCGTCGACGGTCCCCCCGCCGGTGATCGCGGCCAACCGTGCTCAGCTGGTGTCGCTGATCGCGACGAACTTCCTGGGGCAGAACACCCCGGCGATCGCCGCCGCCGAGGCCGCCTACGCCGAGATGTGGGCTCAGGACGTCGCGGCGATGTACGGGTACGCCGCCGCGTCGACGGCGGCGTCGGCGTTGACGCCGTTCACTCCCCCGGCGCCGACCACCGACCCCGCTGGATTGACCGGCCAGGCCGCCGCGACCACACACGCCGTCGGCACACCGGCCGGCGCCGCGGCGCAAACGATCATGTCGAGCGGACCGCAGCTGATGTCCGCGGTGCCCGCGACGCTGCAGGGGCTCGCGTCGTCCGCGTCGTCGGCAGACCCCGGGGCGGGGCTGACGGCATTTGCAACGCTCGTAACAGAGGTGGCGATAGCCGTGGCCGCTGCCGACACAGTCGCGGCATCCACCAGTGCACCCGCATCGTTCACGAGCGCACCATCATCGATGGTGTCGGCGACGATGTCATATCGAGGCATGCTGATCAATGCCGATCGCGATTTTGCCCAGGGTAAGGGACCGTTTACCGGCAACGGGCCGGGCGGTCAGGCGCTGCCCCAATGGATCTTCGGTGGCCCGGCCGCGTTCGGTGAGCCGTCGACCACGCCCGCGCCGTCGGTGGCGGCCGGCCTGGGGCAAGGGACAGCGCTCAGCGGCTTGTCGGTGCCCCGCGGCTGGGTCAGGGCCGCCCCGGCGATCCGCACCGCCGCCCTGGCATTGCCGTTCACCAACGTCGGCGCCGCACCGGCGACGACGGCCGAGATCGCCCCGGCGATGACCGCGGGCATCCCGGGAAGCATGGTCAGCGGCACGGCCCTGGCCGGTATGGCCGGGGGCGCCGTCGGCAACGCCATCGGCCCCGGCCGCCGGGAGCCTGTCCGGGCCAGCTCCCCGGAGACGCGGGTGGGGCCGGCGCCGCGGCCTCCCGGCGAGCCGGCCGCGGGAATCTCCACCGAGTTGCGCGAACTCGCCCTCGCCGTGCTGCGCGACTCCGGGGTTTTGACCGAAGAGGAATTCGCCGAGAAACAACGCCTTGTCGGTCGCTGACCACGGCTGTCCAGGACGGTCACCGGGTGCGTCGACGTGCTGGCCGGGGACTTTCGGAGTGGTGCCGGTTCGACGACCACCGGCGAACAGGAGATGGGCGAACGGGAGATGCTCGCCGTCGCCGCGATGGCGCAGCCCGCCGATCACCGGATACCATGCCGGTAGGCGATGAAGCCCGCCACAACCGCCACACATCGGCTGATGGCTTCTACCGTGGACGACGGCGGTAGCAGGCGGTGGTCGATGGCCGGCTTTACCAGCATCCTCTTCCCCGGCGCGCATCCCGGGCCCGACGTCACGGGGCCAACACCACCGGAATGCCTTCCCGACCTCTGTCTCGACCAGATCATCGACGAGGTGACGGCCGCGCATGGCGGTGATGGCCTTGCCCAGTTCTTCTACCTACCGTTGCACGACGTTTCGGCTGTCGAATATCGCCATGAGGTATTCCGGGATCTTGAGCGCGACCAACGCCGTCAGCCCGTCGAGAATTTTATCGACCGCATGCGCACCGTGCGGCTCCGGCTCCACCACGCCGAACGTGTCTTTCATCCCTTGCAAAAGCAGGGCTGGTTCCTGCATGCCGTCGACGGCTATTGCGGCGCGGTGAAAACCCTGCGAGACGATCTCGGCCGCGTCGCGCCGACGTCTCGTGGCCTGCGCGACTTTGCCGACTATGTGGCCGGTTACGTCGACAGCGAAGAGTTTCAGAAGCTCTCCGCCGACACTCAAGCCGTCACGGCCGAATTGCGCAAGGTTCGCTACACCGTGCACATTCAAGGCCTGCGGGTCCACGTGCAGAAGTTCGACGGCCAACCCGATTACAGTTCGGCAATCACTGCGACATTCGAACGCTTTGCCACCGAGGCGAGTAAGGACTACCACATCCCGCTCAAGGACTTCGCCGACATGGACCACGTGGAAGAACAGATCCTGGAGTGCGTCGCCAAACTACATCCGCAGCCCTTCGCGCTGCTGGAACGTTTCTGTAGCCGCCACCATGGCTTTATCGACCACGCCATCGGCCGGTTCGAACGCGAGGCCCACTTTTACCTGTCCTACCTCGCGTTCATCGGCCGCTTTGCCGCGGCCGGACTGGCCTTCAGCTATCCCGAAGTGACCAGCGAGCCCGGTGTCCTGCGCGCGACCGATGCCTTCGACCTTGCGCTGGCGATCAAGACGACCGGCGACGGCACGCCCGTGGTGCGTAATGACTTCCGGCTCTCGGGGCCCGAGCGGATCTTCGTCATCACCGGCCCCAACCAGGGAGGCAAGACGACGCTCGCCAGAACGATCGGCCAGTGCGCCTACCTTGGCGCGCTGGGCTGCCCGGTGCCTGCCAGCCGCGCCGAGCTGAGCCTGCCGGACCAGATCTACACCCACTTCGAACGCCGGGAAAGCCTGTCGAGGCCGCATGGAAAACTCGACGACGAGTTGGTGCGCATCCACGACATCCTGGCTCGCGCCACCGAGGCGAGCATCATCATGAATGAGAGCTTCTCGTCGACCACCGCCGAGGATGCGCTGCTGATCAATACCGAAGTCCTGAAACGCATCATCAGGCTGGGCTGCGTCGCGGTGTGCGTCACCTTCCTCGACGAGCTGGCCGCCCTGGGTCCGGCGTGCGTCAGCATGGTCGGCGAAGTCGCACCAGACGATCCGACCCGGAGGACGTTCACATTCACCCGCAGACCCGCCGACGGTCTCGCCTACGCCGCGGCGCTGGCGAACAAATACCGGCTCAACTATGACACCCTGCGCCAGAGGATCACCCGATGAAGGTCCGGCTGTTACACCCCGAACGCGACCCCGACCTAGAGCCTGCGATCCCCCGTCCGCTGCGTGAGCAGATCGACGACGACCTTGAGCTCACGCGCCTTTACCCAGCGATGGCAGCCGGCGACGAATTCCTGCTCGAGACCGCCCGGAAAGTCCTGGCACTCCCGGTCACCGATCCTGACGTCATCGTCTACCGCCAACAGGTGTTGGCCGACTGTCTGGCCAATCGTGCTGCTGTGCAACAGATGTACGACATCGCGGTTGACGCCGTGCAAGTGCGCCGCAAGATCTTCCTTGGCGGGCTATTGACTCGCGACCCCGATTCGCTGCTGCGCCGTTCCGTGCGGGTGCTGGAACTGCTCGCCGGCAATCTCAAACAGCTGCGCACTCTGCGCGACGCGCATGCCGGGCGGTTTCGCTCCCGCGGATTTCAGCAACTGCTCGCGATGATCGGCGACCAGCTTTCCGATGACTATCTGAAGCGGCTTGACGAGGATCTTTCCGAACTGCACCTGCCGCGCGGCATCCTGGTCAGCGCCCAATTGGGGCTCGGCAACAAGGGTGCGCACTACCTGCTGCACCAGCCCCCCCGGCGCAGCTGGTGGGACAGGCTCACCGGAAACCACGACGGCTGCGGGTTTGTCGTCGACGACCGTGACGAGGCCGGTGCTCGGGCTCTGAGCGAATTGGCGGGCCGCGCGATCAACGAGGTCGCCAATGTCGTCGCGCAATCGGCGGACCACGTCGAGGGATTCTTCGGTCGGCTGCGCACCGAACTGGGCTTTTATCTCGGGTGCCTCAATCTTTACGATGAGCTCACAAGATTCGGCGTGCCCGCATGCTTTCCGATTCCCAGCCCGGCCGGCACACCAGAGTTTCAGTGCCGCGACCTGCGCGACGTGGGTCTGTGTCTGACCACCGTAACAAAAGTCACCGGCAACGACGTCAACGCCGACGGCAAATCACTGATCGTGATTACCGGCGCTAACGCGGGCGGCAAGTCGACGTTCCTGCGCAGTGTGGGTGCCGCTCAGGTGATGATGCAAGCCGGCATGTTCGTCACCGCCGAGTCGTTTCGCGCCGACGTCCGAGACGGCGTCTTCACGCATTTCAAGCGGGAGGAGGACGCTACCCTCACCCGCGGCAAGCTCGACGAAGAGCTGGCCCGGATGAGTGCGATCGCCGAGCATATCGGGCCGAGGTCGCTGCTGTTGTGCAACGAGTCCTTCGCGTCCACCACCGAGCGCGAGGGTTCGGAAATCGCACGCGGCGTTGTGGACGCCATGGTCGATGCCGGGGTCAAGGTTGTTTTCGTCACCCATTTTTACGATCTCGCCAGCAGCCTGTGCGCGCGCCGGGATCCCGCCTACTTTTTCTTACGCGCGGAGCGTCGCCCCGACGGGGTGCGCACCTTTCGCCTGTTTCCCGGCGAACCCGCACCCACCAGTCACGGCGAGGACTCGTTGCGACGGGTCTTCGGCATTCCCGCAGGGGCCCCCGCGGCCACCGTCACCCCCTAATCGCCGACTGCCCGCATCGCACCCGGTGCACCAAATCCACTGCCGCGCAGTAGGTCTGGTAGCAACTAGGAGACCATGGCCGATTGGTCGGGTTCGGCCGGCCCGATCCCCACGCCGGCCGCGGTGAAGGGGCGGCCTGACATCGGCGATGAGAACGTCGCGACCGCGTTGCGGCCCGCACAGATCCGCGTCGCGCACCGCCCACAGCCGCGCTGTTTGCTGCTTTTGTTCTTATATCGTTCCTATCCGATGCAGAACCTGCTCGCATTCACCGATCAGACGTCGTGGCTCTTGCTGCGCGCCACCGGCCAGGGACCCGTCATCCAATGCGTGTGGGTGTATGAGCGTGCCGTCGACCTCGATGGGGTACGGCGCTTTCACCGCAACCTCGGGCTGGGGTTGCTGGGACGGCGAATCGAGTGTTCCCCGCTGCCGTTCGCCCGTCACCGGTGGGTGTCCTGCCCGGCGCCGTCGGCCATCGATATCGCCGACCGTCCCCGTCCGCGCGCCGAGCTCAGCGCGTGGGCTGACGAACGCGGGCAACTCGTCGTCGATCCGCAACTGGGGCCCGGCTGGCATCTCGGGGTTGCTGCATTCACGGACGGCTCCGCGGCGGTCAGCCTGGTGGCATCGCACACCCTGGTCGACGGCATGGGGTTGTGCCGGGCGATAGCCGACGCGGTCTTGGGTGCGACCCCCCAGTTGGGTTACCCGCCGCCGCACTCACGCACCCGCACGCGTGCGGTGCTCCAGGACGCTTACCAAACCGCGCGGGACGCACCCCAGGCTGCGCGAGCGCTCGCCACGGCGGCGCACGTGGTTCGCCGGCGCCGGGCCGGCGGTGCCCGATCGCGCGCATCAAGCCCCGTCGCGATTCGGCGCGGCGCCGCTCACCGCGGTGCCCCGGCTATCAGCATCTACATCGATTTGGACGACTGGGATTATCGTGCGAAATCCCTTGGCGGAACGAGTAACTCGTTATTCGCCGGGTTCGCTGCGAAACTCGCGGAGCGCTCTGGATTCCACGACGCAGCCGCCGGCACGGTGCGGATATCTTTCCCGGTCAGCGACCGTATCGAGGGCGATACCCGCGCGAACGCCCTGTCGTTTGTCATCGTCGACGTGGAGCCGGCGCGGGTCACGACAACGCTACGCGAGGTCCGCGGCGCGATCAGCCGGGAACTGCAGACCCTGCGCGAGACACCGGAGGAGCTGTTGGGACTGCTTGCGCTGTCCCCGTTCACACCCAAGCGGGTGGCCCGGAAACTGGCCGAAACGGCCTACGGCTATCCCGACGTGGGGTGTTCCAACCTCGGTGACCTCGACCCGGCGGTCGGCCGCCCCGACGGCACCGACGCCGACCGGGTCTTCATCCGGGGATTACGACAACAGCTCACCCCACAAGGCTTCGAGCGTCCCCGCGGGATCCTCCTGGTTTCCGGACGCATCGGGGCAAAGATCTTCATCACCGTCGTCGCCTATCACCTCGCCGCCAAGAACCCGACGCCCGGCGCCGAGCCGAACTTGCGCGAGTTGGCGGCGCACACGCTCGCGGAGTTTGGCCTAACCGGTGTGATCGACTAGTAAAGCAGCATGGAGAAAACAACCACCGGATCGCCCATGGTGCTTTCTGCCCGGCACAACCGCCGGATAGCCGACCGATAGTGGGTGATCGCGATGCCGATGGCCGAGTCCCCCCTGGTGACGGTGCTGCGTGAGCGCGCCAGCCTGCAGCCCGAAGACACGGCATACACGTTCGTGGATTACGAACGGGACTGGGACGGCGTTGCCGAGAGCCTGACGTGGTCGCAGCTGTATCGTCGGACAGGACACGTTGCGCGGATGCTCGAGAATTGCGGCTCGACGGGAGACCGCGCCGTGATAGCGGCACCACAGGGGCTTGACTACATCGTGGCGTTTCTCGGCGCGCTGCAGGCGGGGCAGATCGCGGTTCCGCTGTCGGTTCCGCAGGGTGGCGCCCATGATGAGCGAGTCACATCGGTGCTGCGGGACGCCGCGCCGACGGCAATTCTCACGACATCCGCCGCGGCAGGAGCTGTGGCCCCCTACGCCGCGCCGCAGTCCGGCCGGTCCGCCGTGGCAGTCATCGAGGTGGATGTGCTCGACCTTGACCCCCCGCGAGGGTCTGCCGTTAGACGTGAAATCGACTCGGATGCAGCGTATTTGCAATACACCTCCGGGTCGACGCGGGAGGCCGCCGGGGTGATGGTCTCCGCCGGGAACCTTTTCGCCAATTTCGATCAGCTCATGTCCGACTACTTCCTGGAATTCGGAAAGGTGGCCCCGGCAGACACCACCGTGGTGTCGTGGCTGCCCTTCTATCACGACATGGGCTTGGTGCTGGGGATTTTCCTCCCGCTGCTCGCCGGCCTTCCCGCCGTGCTGACCAGCCCAGCGTCCTTCCTCAAGCGGCCGGCCCGGTGGATGCAATTGCTCGCCGGCCATAGCCGGGCGTTCTCGGCGGCGCCGAACTTCGCTTTTGAATTGGCGGCGCAAAAGACGTCCGATCATGACATGGCCGGGCAGGATCTCGGCGGGGTGCTCATCATCATCAACGGCAGTGAGCGGGTACAGCCCGCGACGCTGCGTCGCTTCACCCGCCGGTTCGCCCGCTTCAATCTGCCCGGACGGGCGATCCGGCCGTCGTACGGGCTGGCCGAGGCAACGGTGTATGTGGCGACCCGCACCGGTGCCCAGCCACCGGCCGTCGTGCACTTCGAATCCGAGAAGCTCGCGACCGGGCGCGCCGAACGCTGCGAAAACGATCGGGGCACACCGCTAGTCAGCTACGGTGTGCCGCGGTCGCCGATGGTGCGCATCGTCGATCCCGAGACACGTAGCGAGTGCTCGCCGGGAACCGTCGGGGAGATCTGGGTGCACGGCGCTAACGTCGCGAGGGGTTACTGGCGGAAACCCGAGGAGACCGAAAGCACCTTCGGCGCACGGCTTGCCGACCCGTCCCCGGGAACGCCCGAGGGACCCTGGCTGCGAACCGGTGACTCGGGATTTTTGTCCGACGGTGAGCTGTTCATTGTCGGACGCCTCAAGGATCTGTTGATCGTGTATGGGCGCAACCACTCTCCTGACGACATCGAGGCCACCATCCAGGAGATCACCCACGGCCGGTGTGCGGCGATCTCAGTTTCCGATGCGCACACCGAAAAGCTCGTCGCCATCGTCGAAGTCAAACACCGGGGCGAGTCCCACCGGGACGCGAAGGATCGGCTCGACGCCGTCAAGCGGGACATAACCTCGGCGATATCGCGCTCGCACGGCCTTAGTGTCGCGGATCTCGTGCTGGTGCCCCCGGGTTCGATCCCGTTGACCACCAGCGGCAAGGTCAGGCGGGCGGCGTGTGCCGAGCGGTACCGGCAAAGTCAGTTCGTCCGCCTGGACGGCTACGGCTAAGCCGAGTAACTGCGTGGGGCACCAGGGGTTTTCGCACACCGCGCCACCCGGACTAGCGGGTTAGCTTATCCCGGTAGCCATGATCAAGACCGCCACCGCGCCGAGACTGAGGGCCAGGATCCGGCGGCGGCGAGGCCGCACCCACTCGTGTAATTGCATCATGACCGCGTGCGTTTGCGCCGGCCTGGCCGGGTAGCTGAGGAGCGGGATCTCGATGACCGCGAGCATCACCACGACGAACATCACGACGGCGCCGAGCTGCGTGCCGATGGTGCCTCCCGAGGCCGCAATCACGGCCAGTGCCACCGGGTACTCGACGGCGGGGAATCCGGAGCTGAGACCGACCACGAACGCCGGCCACAACGACTTGCCGTGCAGCACATCTCGAGCGCGGCCCCGCAGCCGGGTGACCGCGCCGGGCGTGCGCGGCTGCGGCGCCGCGGCCCAGACACCGCCGCCCATGCTCGGTGTCCGGATCCGCCGGACCGAAAAGCCCACTGCGATCAGCGCGGCGGCCGACAACACGACTATCCCGATCGCGATGTGCGCCCGGCGTGCGACGGAGCTTGACGCCAGCGCGGACACCGACTGGGTAACCGTCGGACCGAAGTCGTGCACCGCTGCCAGCAGGCACAGGCCCGCGGTGAGACCCGTTGTCATGGCGCCCAGCCAGAACGTGAGCAGGTTGAGCAGGGGCCGTGGCCGGGAAATCAAGAGCAGCGCGACACCGAGCCGCACCGGGTTGGCCGCCGCGATGAGTGCCATCGCCAGCACCGCGTCCATCAGCCGACCCGCCCCGAGCCGGCGGCGTTTTCCAGGAGATCGGCTGCGGCCGCGACGCTGACGTCGGGTGTGGTCATCCTGGAGGCGATCTCGCGGGCCCGGGCGGAGCATTCCGCCCCGAGGATTCCGCGCAGGCCGGCCACCAACGACTTTCGAGTAGTGCTCGAAAGACGCTGGGAGGAACCGACTTTCAGTCGTTTGACCACCGCCCCCCAGAGCGGCTGCTCGTTTCTGATCCACAGGATCAACGTCGGAATGCCGGCTCGCAGACCCGCGGCGGTGGTGCCGGCGCCGCCGTGGTGCACGATTGCCCGGCACGCGGGAAGGACGGCCCCGTAGTTCAGTGCGCCGACAACCTTGACGTGCCCGGCATGCGGGATGCCGCTGAAGTCATGCGCGCCCGAGTGAACCAGGGCCCGCTCGCCTAGCTGTTCACAGGCCGCCGTGATCATGGCGACCGTGTCGGCGGGTGATCGGATCGGTGTGCTGCCGAAGCTGAAGTAGATCGGTGGGGTTCCGGCGGCAATCCACGACAGGACTTCGTCATCGGCCGCCGTCGGCAACTGCATCGTCAGCGCGCCGACGAAGGGCCGCCGGCCGTCGCAGTGCGCCCATTCTGCCGCCAGCCCGGGGAAGAAGAATTCCTCGTAGGCCTGGATCTCGAGGGCTCCGCGTCGCACGATCCGCTGTGTCGAGGGAGCGGTCGTCTTCGGCAGGCCCAGATCCCGGCGCTGGGCGTTTTCCGCCTCCCTCGTCAGGCGCCAATGTGCCCACCAGAACCCCCAAATCGCCGCGCGGGTCACCGGCGAGGGCAGGCCCGCAACAAGCTGCCCGTTGACCCGAATCGGCATCGAGTGCAGGCTCGCCAGCGGAATGTCGTAATACTCCGCCACGTTGGCGGCCAGTCCCTGATGCACACTGCCGGTCACCAGCAGATCAGCCCCGTCCGCCAGGGCGGTCAGCGTCGTGCCCATCTCCAGCCAGACTCGGCCAAGGTAGTTTTTCCAGGCGGACAGCTTGATCGGATTCTTTTTCCCCCAGACTTTGCCGAAAAGCACCTCCCGCGTATCCGGACCGTAGGCGAGGGCGGCGAGCCCCGCCGACTCCGTCAAGCCGTGCAGGTCGGGCGGGACCGCGAGGCGCACGTCGTGCCCGCGGCGCAGCAACTCCAGGGCGACGGCCGCGTGCGGTTCGACATCGCCGCGTGACCCATGGACGGCCAGAGCAAATTTCATCAGCGGCCCTTGCCTCCCGCTTTTCCCGGACCCCGGATGCCAAGAGCCGGTGCGGCAGTCGCGCGTGTCACACCCGGCAGGCCAACTGGTGGCGGAGGCGCGCGCCGTCGGGCCGAGGCTTCATTGCGCCGCCCTGCTCGGCGACCCGGACATACACGGATTTCGCGACCGCCAGGTAGCGGGTGATCGATTCCCGGGCGATCGGGTTGTCCGGGAACAACACGATCATCTGTGTTTCGTTCTCGAGCCGATTCACCCGGATAGCGACCTGAGACGGAATCCGGCCGTCGTGATACAGCCCGGCGTTCATGCCCTCCAGCTGTGACGTGACGACGGCCGACAAGGGCGGAACGCCGGCATCGAGGTAAAACAGCAACGGGGTACCCCGTTGCGGCATTCTCAGGCTCGGCGCCAGTTCCAGGACGCGATCGATCGGCACACGCGCGCACTCTTTACCCGAGTCGAAAGATCCCTGGGCGGCACGGACGGTTTCGGCGAAGGAGGTCCCGACGGGCACGGTGAGCGGAACAAAGCCGACAAACCACCCGGTCGTCATCAGGTCCGCCTGGGTGCTGCGGGTATCGACCGGAATAATCCCGTAATAGGTTTCCGCGCCGATCAACTCGTGTTCGATGAGCGCGGCGCAGGCGAACACACCGCCGCTGAAACGCGCCCCCGCGGCCAGGCACGCGGATTCGAACCGGGCTGTCTGCCGCTCATCGAGCAACCGAATGCCCATCATGTCGCAGGGAACCGGCTCATCGGCGACCGGCAGCGGGAATTCCGGCAGGGTTCCGTTATTTTTGTCGAAGAACTCCACCCATCTGCGCACCGGCGGGGACGCTAATGTCAGGGCGGATAGCTCCCGGTGTTGGCGCACACAGTAATCGTCGTAGCTGCCCGCGGCCGGAAGCGACAGCGGCGCCGCGCCGGCCACCAGGGCGGCGTACATCATATGAAGCTCCACGAATGCCACGCCCACGAACATCGCGTCGATGTGGACGTGGTCGACACACAGGCAAAACGTGAAGTGGTCCGGGCGCTGGATGACCATGAAGCGGAAGGAATCCCACTGCAGCGGATTCGGGGTGCTCAGCGCCTGGCGTCGTAGCTCGCCCGGGGTGATCTCGCCCAGCCGGGTCGAGGCGAACGCGATATCGGCCGGTTCGCGGATGGTGCGGCGGACGATGACTCCGGCGTCGCTGCACTCGAACCAGCTGTGATACGTGTCGTGCCGGCGCAGGTGCGCGTTGATGACGTGCGTCATGGCACGGATGTCGCATCGGCCCGGGACGTCCCAACAGGCGGTGAGCAGCCGCGACATATCGATACCCTGGGCCGCGTAGTCAACAAAGCGGCGAAGATGTTGGGCCTGCTGATAGCTGGCGGGTACCGCACTGGCCGGGGCCTGCCGGGCCGCCGCCAGTGCCGCGGGTGTGGCCTGCCAGCACACCACCGAACCTGCCGCCGGCGCCCAGTCGCGGATCGGCCCTACCGTCACCTTCCCTACTGCAATCACGGTCCCTCCAATGCTCCGGCGGCTGCGGCGTTCAGCGGATCCCCCGCCGTCAGGGTTCGGACCCGGATGCCGGTCCGGGCTCCGGGCCGGCCAGCGCATCGCACACCTGCGCCGCCACACCCCGCACGGTGGTGATGTCGGTGGGGTTGATCCGGACCCCTGCTTCGGTTTCTATGCGGGTGCGCAGTTCGAGGTTGCCCAGCGAGTCAAGCCCGTACTCCGACAGCGGGCGGTCCGGGTCGACCGTGCGGCGCAGAATCAGGCTGACCTGCTCGGAGACCAGGCGCCGAACCCTCGTGGACCGTTCGTCGGGGGGCAGCGCGGTTAGCTCGGCCCGGAATGTGGCGACGGCCGAGCGGCTTTGCGCGGTGGGCCGGAAGGCTTCGGCGAACGGGCTGCGCTGCGCGAACGCCGTCAACCACGGTGCCCCGATGACCGGGGCGTAGCCGCTGTATGCGCGATCGTGGGAGAGCAACACCCGAAAGGCGCGGGCGCCCTCCTCGGGGTCGATCGCGGTGTCGAAGCCAGCCGCGAACGCGGTTGCGCGGCCGATGTCGGCCCACGCTCCCCAGGCGATCGCGGTGGCCGGAAGACCCTTGGCCCGACGCCAGTGGGTGAAAGCATCCAGCCAGCTGTTGGCCGCGGCGTATGCGCCCTGACCGGGTGAGCCCACCAGGGCGGCCGCCGACGAGAACGAGCAGAACCAGTCCAGTTGCAGGGTGGCGGTGGCCCGGTGCAAATTCCAGGCACCGTAGACTTTCGGCGCCCAGTCCCGCTCGAGCAGCTCCGCGGTGATGTTGGGCAGGGTGGCGTCCTCGACCACCGCCGCCGCGTGCAGCACACCGCGCACCGGAAGCCCGGTGACGCTCGCCACGCTCACCAACCGGTGCGCCGTCTGCGGTTCGGCGATGTCACCGCACTCCACCACGACGTCGGCTCCGGTGGCCCGGATCCGTTCGAGGGCCTGCCGCGCTTTCGCGTCGGGCCGGGAACGAGAGCCCAAGACGATCCGGCCGGCGCCCGCCTCGGCCATCTTCCCGGCGAGGAAGAGCCCCAGGCCACCCAGGCCACCGGTGATGATGTAGGCGCCGTCGCGGCGGACAACCGGCGCCCGCTCCGGCGGCACCACCGCGCGGCTGCGCCCGCGGTGAGCGATGTCGAGCACGAGTTTGCCGGTGTGCCGGGCGGCGCTCATCACCCGGATCGCGGTGGCCGCGTCGGCGAGCGGGTAGCGGGTGTACTCCGGCGCCGGCAGCGCGCCGTCGGCAATGAGGCGCAACACCGTCTGCAGCACGTCTCGGACCCGCCCCGGGTGGGTGGCGGCCAGCAGCCCCAGATCGACGGCGTGAAATGTGAGATTGCGCCGGAACGGGAACAGCCCCAACCGCGTGTCGCCGTAGATGTCACGCTTGCCGATCTCGACGAACCGGCCACCGAACGCCAGCAATTCCAGCCCGGCACGCTGAGCCGCCCCGGGCAGCGAGTTGAGCACGATGTCGACGCCGTAGCCGTCGGTGTCCCGGCGGATCAGCTCGGCGAACTCGGTGCTTCGTGAGTCATAGACGTGCTCGATACCCCGACTGCGCAGCAGTTCCCGGCGCTCTGGGCTGCCCGCCGTGGCGAAGATCTCGGCTCCGGCCCTGCGAGCTATCGCGATGGCCGCCTGCCCCACCCCCCCGGTCGCCGAGTGAATCAACACCCGCTCACCGGCCGTGACTCCGGCCAGATTGTGCAGACCGTGCCAGGCGGTGGCGTGCGCGGTGGCCACCGCGGCCGCCTGGTAATCGGTCACACCCGGCGGCAGGGTCACGGCAAGGCGGGCGTCGCAGGTGACGAACGTGCCCCAGCAGCCGTTGGGGGAGATGCCGGCCACATGGTCACCGACCCGGTGGTCGGTGACATCGGGCCCGACCGCGGTCACCACCCCGGCGAAGTCGGCACCCAACTGTGGCGACCAACCCTCAAAACCCGGGTATCGACCGAAGGCCACCAGGACATCGGCGAAGTTGACGCTGGAGGCGTTGACCGCCACCTCGATTTGCCCCGGACCCGGCGGAACCCGATCGGCCGCCACCAGTTCCAGTGTCTGCAGGTCACCGGGTGTGCGGATCTGCAGGCGCATCCCGTCGCGTTCGTGGTCGGCGATCGTGGTTCGCCGCTCGTCGGGCCGCAGCGGACTCGAGCACAACCGGGCGGTAAACCACTCGCCGTGGCGCCAGGCGGTCTCGTCCTCCTCGGATCCGGCCATCAACTGCCGGGCCACCCGCTCGGCGTCGGTCCGCTCGTCCACGTCGATTACGGTCGCGCGCAGCTGGGGGTGTTCGGCGCCGATCACCCGGATCAGGCCACGCAGCCCGGCGTGCTCCAGGTTGACCTCGTCGCCGGGCAGCACCGCCTGGGCCGCACCGGTCACCACGTAGAGCCGCGGTGACTCGCCGGGGAATTCCGCCAGTCCCCGCGCCACCCGCACCAGGTGGTGCACGTGTTCTAGCGCCCGCAGCCCGCATCGGTCATCCGGGTCGCCGGTGCGCGGTCCGGTGAGCACCACCACCCCGCTGAACCCGCCGGAGCCGAGGTGCGAGCCCAGCGTTAAGGCGGTGGCTTCGTGGTCGGCCTGCTGCGGCCAGCACATGGTCGTGCAGTGCGCGCCGCTGAGCTTCAGCGCGTCGGTCAGCCTGGTGGCCATGACATCTGCGGCGGTCGACGTGCTGATCAGCAGCCACGTCCCCGGGTTGGGGTGGTCCACCTCGGGAAGCTCGCACCGCCGCCATTCGACCGTCAGCAGCCGCTCGCCACACACGTGATCCCGCTCGGCGCCCGCGGCGGCTCCGGTGCCGATGCGCAACCCCCGCACGATGAGCAGGGCCGTCCCCTGCTCATCCAGCACGTCCAGGTCGGCCTCGATTCCGGCGGTGTCGGCCGCGGTCACCCGGGCATAGCAGTAGCGGGCGGAGCGGGCCGGGCCGTAGGCGCGCAACCGGCGCACGCTCACCGGCAGCAGCAGCCCGCCGTGGTCGGCGTCCTGGACGGCGGGGTGCGCCGCAACGGACTGGAAACACGCGTCCAGCAAGGCGGGGTGAACACCGAAGCGCCCCCCCTCCGGGCGAATCGGGCTGGGTAGGGTCACCTCGGCCACTACGGTGGGATTGACCCCGGCCGCGGTGTGCACCGCGGTCAGACCGCTAAAGGCGGGACCGAGGTGAATGCCTCGGGTGTCCAACGACCGGCGCAGCTCGCTGCCGGTCACCCGGCGCGGGTGCGCGGCCAGCAGCGCGGCCGGGTCGTACCCGGGCCGCCGGTCCTCGCCGTCCGGGGCGCACAGCACCGCGGAGGCCAGCCGCACACGCTCGCCGTGGCGGTTCGTCTCCACGGCGAAAGTGGCGGCACCGGGGGCCGTCACCGAGGCGACCGAGCCGACCGCCGACCGGTCGTCGAGCAGCAGCAGCTGCTCGAAGCGGAGGTCACGCACCTCGGACCCGTCGCCGAGGACCGTCTGCGCCGCCGCCAACGCCATCTCGCAGTAAGCCGCCCCCGGAAGGGCGGCTACCTGATGTACTCGATGGTCGCCCAGCCAGGGCTGCGCGTCGGTGCCGAGTTCCGCGTGCCAGGCGTGACGCTCGGGTTCCTCCATCAGCCGCACATGCGGGCCCAGCAGCGGATGCCCGGCGACGGCGCTGGCCCCGCCCGCCTCCCGACCGTCGCGGGCCAGGAGAAACTGCCGGTGGGTCCAGGTCGGCAGCGGCGCGTCCAACAGCCGCCCGTGCGGGTACAGCGCCGAGAAGTCCACCGCGGCGCCGGCGCTGTGCAGGTCCGCCAGAAAGCCGAGCAGCCCGTGCGGGAGCGCCTGGTCCCGCCGCATGCACGCCAGCGCCGCCACCGGCACCTCGAGGCTTCGGGCGGTCTCCTCGACGGCGTGGATGAGCAGGGGGTGCGGGGCGAGTTCGGCGAAAACCCGGTGCCCGTCTTGCAACGCCGCCTGCACCGCCGCGGCGAACCGCACGGTGTGACGCAGATTGTCCACCCAATAGCCGGCGTCGCACACGGGCTGCTCGCGCGGGTCGAACAGGGTCGCGGAGTAGAACCGAATCTGCGGTGTCATCGGCGTGAGCTCCGCCAGGGCGTCGGCAAGCTCGCCGAGTATGGGGTCGACTTGCGGCGAGTGCGAGGCGACGTCCACGGCCACCTCGCGGGCCAGAAGGCCACGCCGTTCCCACGCCGCGACCAGGTCGCGAACCGCGTGCGCGGCGCCGCCCACGACGGTCGACCGCGGGGAGGCGACCACCGACAAGACGACGTCGTTCACGCCGCGCGGCGTCAGTTCGGCCAGCACTTGTTGGGCAGGCAGCTCCACCGACGCCATGGCGCCGGCGCCGGACAGGCGGGACATCAGCCGGGACCGCCGGCAGCTTACCCGCACGCCGTCGTGAGGCGACAGCGCGCCGGCGACCACAGCGGCGGCCACCTCGCCCATCGAATGCCCGATGACCGCGCCCGGCCGGACCCCGTATGACGTCATGGTGGCGGCGAGCGCGACCTGCATGGCGAACAGGGCGGGCTGGACCCGGTCGATACCGGTCAGGGTCTGTGGCGCGGCCAGCGCCTCGCTGACCGAGAACCCGGCCTCCCGGGCGATCAGCGGCTCCAGCTCCGCGATCGCCGCCGCGAACGCCGGCTCGGTCGCGAGCAGCTCAGCGCCCATGGCGGCCCACTGCGAGCCCTGCCCGGAGAACACCCATACCGGGTCGGCGTCGTGTCCCACCGCGGGCGGGTAGGGGGTGTCGCCCTCGGCGATCTCGCGCAGGCCCGCCGTCAGCTCCGACAGATCCGCCGCGACCACGGCGGTGCGCACCGACCGGTGCACCCGCCGACGCGCGAGGGTGTAGGCCAGATCCGAAAGCACCGGGGCGTTGGGATTTTCCCCCGCATGCTTGGGCACCCATTCGGCCAGTCGCCGGGAGGTCCGGCGCAGCTCGCCGGCGGAGGTGGCGGACAGCGGGAAGAGCAGCGGGCCCGCGGCGCCGCCGGGGGGTGCGTCGGGTCCGGCGGCGGTCGGCGGTGCTTGTTCCAGGACGGCATGCACGTTCGTTCCAGACAACCCGTACGAGGACACCACCGCCCGCCGCGGGTGCCGGCCGTCACCCGGCCACGGCGTAGTCGCCTGTGGCACAAAGAGTTTCGTTTCTATTTGGGCGAGCTCGTCCGGGAGGCGGGTAAAGTGCAGATGCGGCGGGATCACCCCATGGCGCAGCGCGAGCACGGTCTTCATCAACGACAGCGCGCCGGATGCCGACTGGGTATGCCCGAAATTGGTCTTCACCGACGTCAGCGCGCAGGGTCCGGTGACGCCGTACAGCCGGGCAAGGCTCGCGTATTCGATCGGGTCACCCACGGGGGTGCCGGCTCCGTGCGCCTCGACCATCCCGACGCTGCCGGCGTCCACACCCGCCGCGGCCAAAGCGGCCCGATACACCTCGGTCTGCGCCGTGAGCGACGGTGTCGCGATGTTCACGGTGCGACCGTCCTGGTTGGCGGCCGTGCCGCGCACCACGGCCAGCACGCGGTCACCGTCTGCCAGCGCGTCCGGTAACCGCTTGAGCAGCACCACTGCGCAGCCCTCGGAGGTGACGAACCCGTCGGCCGCCGCATCGAATGCGCGACAGCGCCCGGTGGGCGACAGCATGCCCTGCGCCGATCCGGAGACGAATTTCCGCGGGTCCAAGACCACGCAGGCGCCCCCGGCGAAAGCCAGGTCGCATTCGCCGCCGTGCAGGCTACGGCAGGCCAGGTGCACCGCGAGCAACCCGGAGGAACACGCCGAGTCCACCGTGAACGCGGGGCCGTGGACCCCCAGGGCGTAGGCGATCCGCCCGGAGGCCAGGCTGAAAGTGGTGCCGGTGAACCCGTAGGGTCCCTCCACGCTGCGGGCGTCGGCGGCCAGCAATTGGTAGTCGCCGTGAGTCAATCCCACGAACACGCCGGTCAGCGAGCCGGCGATGGTCTGCGGGGTGAGGCCGGCGTGCTCCATCGCCTCCCAGGACGTCTCCAAAAGCAAGCGGTGCTGTGGATCGGTGGCCATCGCTTCGCGCTCGGTGATGCCGAAAAACTCGGCATCGAAGCCGCCCACGTCGTCTAAGAACCCGCCCCACCGGGAGACCGAGCGGCCGGGCACCCCGGGCTCGGGATCGTAGTAATCGTCCGCGTCCCAGCGGTCCGGTGGGATCTCGGTGACGAGGTCATCACCCCGCAGCAGCGCCGCCCACAGTTGATCCGGCGAGTCGATCCCGCCGGGAAGCCGGCAGGCCATGCCGATGACCGCGACGGGTGTGACACCTGTGTTACCCAAAGCCGCTCCCCCTTCCGGTGTCGTCCTCGCGCAATCCTCGTTCGAGTCCGCCGCTCGGCGATGCTACGGCACCGGGTGCCGCCGAACGTGTCGTCGGTGCTGGCTTCGCGTCATCACCCTCGGGCCCGCCGATCCCGGGAGCCACGCCGGTTTCGCGTTCGCGCATCGACCGGCGCAGCCGCTTCGGTGCACAGATCGTAAACAACGTCGCTGCCCGGGGCGACTTGGAGGGACCGCGCCGGCTGCCCCGCACACCGGCTTCGCGTCCCCGCCGCGCCCGCCGGCGAACCGGCCCGCCGCTGGGCAGCGTTGACACGCCAGTAAATCCGACCCGGGGCACAGGGACAAGACCCCCTCCCGGTATGGGACGTGGGTACCGGGTATGCGCGAGACCGCAGAGACGCCGGCTCACCCCGGGGTCAAGCATGGCGGCCTGCGCGGTATCGCGGCCGGGCCGCTTACTCGGGCAGGCGCAGTTCGGGCTTCTCCACCTCTTCGATGTTGACGTCCTTGAACGTGACGACCCGCACTTGTTTGACGAACCGGGCGGGCCGGTACATGTCCCAGACCCACGCGTCGGCCAGCCGCAGCTCGAAGTACACCTCGCCGTCGGCGTTGCGGGGCACCATCTCGACACTGTTTGCCAGATAAAACCGCCGCTCGGTTTCCACCACGTAGCTGAACTGACCCACGACGTCCTTGTATTCGCGGTACAGCGAGAGCTCCATCTCGGTTTCGTATTTCTCGAGATCTTCGGCACTCATCTGCTCAGCCGTCCTTCTGCTGTGCCAACTTGCCCGACTTTCCCCGTAGCTGGGAGATGGCCCCGGCACGCCGGGGGGCCCTCACGGGCGGTTCGCCCGGGCCGGGTCGTCGCTGGGCGGGAAACCTGCTCCCATCTTTCCTCAACGCTCATCGCCATGCTCATCCGGCGGGGCGAATTCGGCCAGCGCCCGCGTGCCTGCGGCGGTCGCCACCCGGCGGACGGTGATGAACGAATGACGATGCTGGGGACACGGGCCGAGCCGGCTCAGCGCCTCGCTGTGCCCGGGGGTGCAATAGCCCTTGTGCTCGGCAAAGCCGTATCCGGGATGGTGGGCGTCCAACGCGATCATCCACCGGTCCCGGCTCACCTTCGCCAGCACACTGGCCGCGGCGATACAGGCGGCGGTGGCGTCGCCGTCGATCACCGGCAGCGAGGGCATCGGCAGCCCGGGTATCCGCAAGCCGTCGCTCAGCACATACCCGGGTCGCACCGACAGGCCGGCCACCGCGCGGCGCATGCCCTCGATGTTGGCCGCGTGCACCCCGCGCCGGTCCACCTCCCCGGAGGAAATAAACACCACGTGATAAGCCAGCGCGCAGCGACGGATCACCGAGAACAACTTCTCACGGGCCTGCTCGGTGAGCTTTTTGGAATCGTCAAGACCGGCCAGGCTCTCCGACCGTCCCGGCCCCAGCACACAGGCCGCGACCACCAGCGGGCCGGCGCAAGCGCCCCGACCCACCTCGTCAACACCCGCGACCGGCCCCAGGCCGCTGCGGTACAGCGCGGACTCCAGGGTGCGCAGCCCCGAAGATTTGCGGATCACCGTCCGCGGCGGCCAAGTGGTCGCCATGGCTAGCGGCCCTGTTGCGGGTTCACCGAACGCACCAGACCCCAGCGCGTCGGCGGCCACACGATCACCTGGGCCTTGCCGATGACGTTGCCCACCGGCACCGTTCCCGACGTCGGGTCCCCGGTACACAAGATGCCCTTCAGGGCGTCGGCGGGGATGCTGGTGCAGTGGGCGCGTGAATCTGCCGAATGAGTCCGGTTGTCGCCCATCACCCACAACCGTCCCGGTGGGACGGTGACCGGGCCGAACTCGCTGCCCAGGCAGGGGTACACCGAGGGGTCGGCCATCATGACGGCCGGGTCCAGATACGGCTCCTGCAGCCGCTTGCCGTCGACCGTCAAGCCGGTGGCGTTGCGGCACTTCACGGTCTGCCCGCCGACCGCGATGACCCGTTTCACCAGGTCATTTTCATCGGGCGGCACGAAGCCGACGAACGACAGCGCGTTCTGCAGCCAGCGCACCACGACGGTGTGCGAGCGAATCGACCGATACCCGACGTTCCACGACGGCGGCCCTTTGAACACGATGACATCACCGGGCCGCGGTGCGCCGAAACGATAGCTGAGCTTATCCACCATGATGCGATCGCCGACGCAACCCGGACAGCCGTGCAACGTGGGTTCCATGGACTCCGACGGAATCAGGTACGGGCGCGCCACAAAGGTCAGCATGACGTAGTAGAGGACCACCGCGATCGCCACCAGGATCGCGGTTTCCCGCAGCACCGGGTGCTTTTTGGGGGTCTGCTTATCGGCAACGGCCTCATCGGAATCGGAGTCGGCGCCCGGCTCACGGGTAAAGACCGGGGGCGGTGCCGGAGGGGGATCGGGGGGGCGCTTCGCTGATGAGTCCGTAGTTTCGGTCACGCTCTAAGCGTAGCCAGCCGACGGGCCCGCGCGGTTAGCGCTTCTCTTTGATCTTGGCCTTTTTACCCCGAAGCTGACGCAGGTAGTACAGCTTGGCGCGGCGAACATCACCTCGAGTCACCACCTCGATGTGGTCGATGCTCGGCGAATGCACCGGGAAAGTCCGCTCGACGCCGACACCGTAACTCTCCTTGCGCACCGTGAACGTCTCGCGGATTCCCCCGCCCTGGCGACGAAGCACCACACCCTTGAACGCCTGGATGCGCTCCTTGGCTCCCTCGACCACCTTGACGTGCACGTTCACCGTGTCGCCCGGGCCGAAGTCCGGGATGTCGTCGCGCAGCGACGCCCGGTCGACGAAATCCAGCGTGTTCATCGGACACTTCCTTGCTTGCAGGTCGCGGCCCGGGGTGCGGCCCGCGCCGCGGGCGCGTAGCCGGTCACCGGGCCGATGAATGTCGCAATCTGCGCCTTTCGCATCCGGCGGTGGCCCCCGGCCGGAGCGGACGGCTGCTCAATTGTGCCAGATATCGTGCACCAGCGAAAATCACCCGACATTCGGGGAGCGTCGGTGCGCCGGTGCTCCTCGTCGGGATGGTAGATCGGAATGGTAGATATGACGGCGGCATCCGCCGACGGCCTGAGCCGCGCTGCGCACCGGATGCCGGGCGAGCGGGAGAAGTGGCTGCACCACGTCCGAGGAGAGCCACGTCCGAGGTGAGCCACGTCCGAGGAGAGCTATGCACGGACGGTCAGCGACACTGGCCACCGCCTGCGCAGCGGCACTGCTGGCGTCGGTGACCGGTTGCCAGGCCACGGTCTCCGGCGCAGCCCGAGCCGTTTCGGCCGGGCCGGCCGCCCCGTTGACCGCTGCGCCCCGGCCGCGGCCGGCGCCACCGCAATCGGTGTTCGCCGGGCTGGCGGGCCGGATCCGGCGGGCGATCGACGAAGCCGCCGCCGACGACGCCCGCATTTCGGTCGCGGTGCTGGACCGGGTGACGCATCAGATGGTCTCCGACGGCGACCCGCAGATCCTGGCCACCGCCTCGGTGGCCAAGCTCTTCATCGCCGACGAGGTGCTGCTGCGGGAGTCTCGGGGCGAGATCACCCTGTCCGTGGAAGATCGCCGGTCACTGCTGGCGATGCTGCGATCGTCGGACGACGACGCCGCCGAGAAATTCTGGAACCAAAGCGGCGGCAGCGCCATTATCAGTCGGGTCGCCGACCGCTACGGGCTGGCGTCCACCGCGCCTCCCGGTGACGGGCGCTGGTGGAACACCACCAGCTCGGTGCCGGACCTGATCCGCTACTACGACATGCTGTTAGACGGCAGCGGTGGCCTGCCGCCGGAGCGGGCCGACGTCATCGTCGGCAGCCTCGCCCAGGCCACCCCGGCCGGAAGCGACGGCTATCCTCAGCGATTCGGCATTCCCGAGGGCCTTTACGCCGAAACGGTGGCGGTCAAACAGGGCTGGCTGTGCTGCATCGGCGAAGACTGGATGCACCTGTCCACCGGCGTGGTCGGCCTGGACCGCCGCTACGTGGTGGTGATCGAGGCGCTGCAGCCGGCCGACGACGCCACCGCGCGAGCAACGATCACCCGCGCGGTGCGAACCATCTTTCCCGTCGGCCGCATCTGATCCGCGGTTCGAGGCGGGCTACCGCAGCAGGTCCGGACGGCGTTCCCGGGTGCGCTGCAGCGCGGCCGCCCGGCGCCATTCGGCAATGCGCGCATGATCGCCGGAGAGCAACACCCCGGGGACATCAAGACCCCGCCAGGTCGGCGGCCGGGTGTAACACGGCCCTTCCAGCAGACCCTGCGAATACGAGTCCTCCCGGTGTGATTGCGGGTTGCCCAATACGGTGGGCAACAACCGGATCACCGCCTCGATCATCACCAGGGCCGCGGATTCCCCTCCCGGCAGCACGTAGTCACCGATCGAGACCTCCGCCACCCGCATCCTCCGGGCGGCGTCGTCGATGACACGCTGGTCGATGCCCTCGTAACGCCCGCAGGCGAACACCAGATGCGCTTCACCGCTCCACCTTTGGGCCATCTCCTGGGTAAACCGTATCCCTGCCGGGGTAGGAACAACCAAAAGCGTGTCACCGGAGCAGATCTCGTCGAGGGCTTCGCCCCACACCGGTGCCTTCATCACCATCCCGGGGCCACCCCCGTAGGGGGAGTCGTCCACCGAGTGGTGCACATCATGAGTCCAGCGGCGCAGGTCGTGCACCTGCAGCTCGACCACACCCGACCGGATCGCCTTGCCGGGCAACGATTGCCGCAGCGGCTCCAGATAGGCCGGGAAGATGGTGATGACGTCGATGCGCATCGCTACTTCAGATCCAATAGACCGTCCGGAGGATCGATCTCGATCCTTCGCTCCTCCAGCGACACCGCCGTTACGATTGCGCTCACGAACGGCACCAACACCTCGCCGCCGGTGTCGCAGCTGACCGCCAGCAACTCTCCGCCGGCGGTGTGGCGTACTTCGGCGACAACACCCACCGGCTGACCGCCCACCGTTGTGACCCGAAGGCCTTCCAACTGATGATCGTAGTAGGTGTCGGGTTCGTCGATCGGGGGCAAGTCTTCGGAGTCGATGACGATGGAACTGCCCCGCAGGGCGTCGGCGGCCGCACGGTCGCTGACCCCGGCCAAGCGCACCAGCAGCCGCCCGCCATGTTCCTGCACACCGTCAATGACGTAGCTGCGCTCTTGGTCACCGGATCCTTTGACGCGCAACGCGGTCCCCGGCATAAATCGAGCCCCGGGCTCATCGGTGTGCACGTCGACGACGATCGCCCCGCTGATGCCGTGCGCCTTGACCACGCGCCCGACTAGCAGCTCCATGCGAGCTCCGTCACCGAGACTGCGCTACTGGTCGGTGTCCACCACATCGACGCGGATGCCGCGGCCGCCAATCCCGGCAACCAGGGTACGCAGCGCGGTCGCGGTGCGCCCCCCGCGACCGATCACCTTGCCCAAATCGTCGGGGTGAACATGAACCTTGATGGTCCGTCCCCGCCGGCTGGTCACCATTGCGACCCGGACGTCGTCGGGATTGTCGACGATCCCGCGGACCAGATGCTGCACGGCATCGACCACGACGGCATTCATCACGCCCGTCACGTTTCGGCCCCCGGACCGGCTTGGTCACCGGCTTGGGCGGGCGTCTCCGCGGCTTTCTCGGCCGCCTCCGCCGGGGCGGTCTCCGCAGCCGCGAGCGTCTCCTCGGTCTCGGTGGCTTTCTCGGCCTCGGCCTCCTTCTTCGCCGCCTTCTTGGCCGGTGCCTTCTTCTTGGGTTTGGTGGCCTCGCCAGCAGGAGCGCCCTCGGCGGCCGCCAACGCGGCGTTGAACAGCTCCAGTTTGCTGGGCTTGGGTTGGGCCTTCTTCAACCTGCCCTCGGCGCCCGGCAGGCCCTTGAACTTCTGCCAGTCACCGGTGATCTTCAATAGCTTGAGGACGGGCTCGGTGGGCTGGGCGCCCACGGAAAGCCAGTACTGGGCCCGTTCGGAGTCGATCTCGATGAGGCTCGGCTCTTCCTTGGGGTGGTAGCGCCCGATGATCTCGATCGCCCGGCCGTCGCGCCGGGTTCGCGCGTCGGCGACGGCAATGCGGTACTGGGGATTGCGGATTTTACCGAGCCTGGCGAGTTTGATCTTGACAGCCATGGTTATGCGCCTACTCCTGCAAGTGTCACGCTGCAATTCAGCAACCAGGGCGGGATGCCCGGATCCGGTTTTGCCTCGCGTGTGCGTCTCGCCGGCAACCTCCGGTCGCGGGGCGGACAGCCGCCCATTGTGCCAGAGCCGCCCACCCCGGTGAAAATCCGCTAACCGCGCGGGTTGGCGGTCGCGACGAACCGGGGCTCCCGAGCGCAGGTCAACGCGGCCAATGTCATCCATGGGCATGATAGCCGGGCTATGCTCACCGGGCATGCGGACATTTCCGGTCGTGGCCGCGGCCCTGCTGGTCGTGGGCTTTGGCTGGGCCGCTGCCGGCACCGCGACGGCACGGGCGGAAACCGACGTGCAGCCCGTGGGGTCGGTGCCGATCCCGGACGGCCCCGCGCAAACCTGGATCCTCGCCGACTTGGACAGCGGTCAGGTATTGGCCGCCCGCGACGAGCACGTGCGCCATCCACCGGCCAGCACCATCAAAGTGCTGCTGGCACAGGTGGCGCTCGAGGAGTTGAACATGGACTCCACCATCGTCGCCGACACCGCCGACGCCGATGTCGAGTGCAGCTGCGTGGGTGTGCGGCCCGGCCGCAGCTACACCGCCCGCCAGCTGCTCGACGGGTTGCTGCTGGTGTCGGGTAACGACGCCGCCAACACGCTGGCGCACATGTTGGGCGGCCCCCAGGCCGCGGTCGCCAAGATGAACGCCAAGGCCGCGGCCCTGGGTGCGGTCAACACCCACGCCACTACCCCGTCCGGCCTGGACGGCCCCGACGGATCCGGCTGGTCGACCGCACACGACCTGGCGGTCATCTTCCGCGCCGCCATGGCCAATCCGGTGTTCGCGCAGATCACCGCGGAGCCGTCGGCGATGTTCCCCACCGACAACGGCGACCGGGCGATCGTCAACCAGGATGAGCTGCTGCAGCGATATCCCGGCGCGATCGGCGGCAAGACGGGGTTCACCAATGCCGCCCGCAAGACGTTTGTCGGCGCCGCCGCCCGCGACGGCCGCCGGTTGGTGCTGGCCCTGATGTACGGGCTGGTGACCGCGGGTGGGCCGACGTACTGGGATCAGGCCGCCAACCTGTTCGACTGGGGCTTCGCGCTCGACCGGCAATCCGGCGTCGGCTCCCTGTAGCCTCGGTCCTCTCACCGGTGCCCCTTTTTCGGCGACCCGTCGGATCCCGATCCGCCGGCCGGGCCCAGCCTCAGCGGGTCGGCGTCGTTGTCGCCGGTGTCGGGGCATCGGGGGCCGGGTTGGGCACCGTGATGCCGGGCGGCAGATCGCCGACCCGCTGGGCCACCACCGGAATCACGAACCGCCCTCCCTTCTGGCCGCACTCGTCGGTGTGCACGGTGACGGTCATCACGCCCCGCAGCGACCGATGATCCCCCGGATGCAATGAGAGCACCTGCGTCGTGGTCTCTTCGGCCGGTGTGCCCTCCGGTGTGGTGCAGGCAAACGGCAGCGTTTCCGGGCGTGACTGCCAGGAGCCGACCTGGAAATCCAGGACGAGTGGCCGGCCCCCGGCGGCGGTGCTCGTCGCGTGGTGGTCGCCCCCGTCGAGCATGATCCCGCTGGCGACACATCCGGTGGCGGTGCAGGAGGAACGAAAAGCCCACCAGGTGGCCGCGTTCGGCGGTTGCGGGTTGGGGGTGCCGTTGTAGGTCTCCTGCGCGCGCTCGAGGTCGATCCGGTAGCTGCCCTCCAGCACCGCCGGCACGCCGGCCGAGGTGACCGTTGACGGGGCCGCGCCCGCCGGAAAGGTGCCGCCCGTGGGGCCACCGGCCCGAGAGGGTGTCGCCCCGTTCTTGCGTGCGATGCCCAGGACCAGCAGGACAACCAGCGCCACCAGCCCCGCCGCGATCGCCGACCCGGCCAGGATCCGCCGCCTGGGCCGTGTTCGCGTCGGCTCGATGCCCGGGAAATCCGTGTCGGTGCCCGATGCGCACGGGGCGTGGGAATGATCGGTGACGAGAACGGCCTCGGGGCTGTGGCGGCCCGTGCCGACCGCGCAGTTGAGCGCGTCCGCAAACTGAGCACACGAATCGAAACGGTGCGCGGGATTTTCGGCGAGGGCTTTGCCGATGATGCCGTCCAGGTGTGCCAGCTCGGGATGGCGGCCGCCGAGCCTCGGCGGCCGTCCGCTGAGGCGGCGGCCGATGACCGTCGCGGAGTTGGCATCATCGGCTGGCGGCGCGCCCGTGAGCAGCGCAACCGCCGTCGCCGCCAGCCCGTACTGGTCGGCGCGCCCGTCGATACCCGCGCCCTGCAGTTGTTCCGGCGCAACGTAGCCGACCGTTGCCGCGCTCAGGGTGATCGGCGGCGCTATTCCGAAGTCCGCCACCAAAACCCGTTGCTCACCATTTCCCGGATTCGTCAGAAACACGTTGCCGGGCGTGACATCGCGGTGCAGCAGTCCCCGCTGGTGGGCGTAATCCAGCGCCCCGGCGACCGCGGTCACGATCGCCAGCGCCTCACCGACCGGCATACCGGCCGGGAACCGCTCCCGCAGCAGCTGTGCGGCGGTGGCGCCGTCGACGTAGTCCATCGCGATCCACAGCCGTCCGTCGCACTCCCCGCGGTCGTGCACCGCCACGATGTGCGGATGGTACAGAGTGGTGGCGATCGGGGTTTCCCGCGTGAATCTCGCGCGGAACTCGGGATCCGTCGTCATCGCCGGGGGCAGCACTTTGAGCGCATCGCGCCGCGACAGGCTGGTGTGCCGCGCGAGATACACCTCCCCCCGCCCGCCGGTTCCCAGCATCCGGATGATGGTGTACCCGGCAAAGACCGTCCCGGGGGCCAACGGCATTCCCGAATCCTATCGGTCGCCGCGGCCGCCCGCTTCTTCTGCACAGCCGGCGCGCGCCACCGGCGCTGATCCCGCGGATTCGCACCCCTTCGGCGCCGCCGTGCCTTGGCCGGCCGCCGCGGCGATCAGCGACTCGGCGTCGTGGTCGGCGCCGGGGGCGAGCCGGGCGCCGGGTTGGGCACGGTGACGTCGGGCGGGACGGCGCCGACCCGCTCGGCTACCGCCGGAATCGAGATCTGCCCACCCTGCTGGCCGCACTCGTTGGTTTGAACGGTCACCGTCATCACCCCGCGCAGCGGGCCGCTGGTGTGCGGTTGCAACGACAGCACCTGCGTCACGGTTTCTTTGCTCGGTGTTCCGTTAGCTGAAACGCACGGAAACTGCAAGGTTTGCGGCCGCGACTGCCAGGCGCCCTCGCGAAAATCCAGCACCACCGGCGGCCCGGCCGTTGAGCTCACCTTTTGGTGGTTGTCGCTGTCGAGCATAACCGCGTCGGCGACGCATCCCCCCGGAGTGCACGCCGAGCGAAACGCCCACCAGGTGGTCACGTTCGGCGGCTGCGGATCGGGACTGTCGTTAAAGGTCTGCTGCGCACGGTCGATGTCCACCCGGTAGACGCCATCGAGGGGGGCCGGGGGGACGCCCGAGACGCTGCGCGGCGGCGCGACGGCCGGCACGGATGTGCGAGTCGCGGACGCCGGGCTCGGAGCCGAGGCCCGGTCGGTCTGCCCGCCGGTCCCACCGCCGAGGGCCAGCTTGCCAAGAACCGCCAGCAGCAACGCGGAAGCCGCCACCAACCCGCCGAGCAGCCAGCGCCGCCGGTGGCGCGTCGGCGCAGCCGGCATGTCCTCCACCGCCCCGGGCTCCGGAGCAGCCGTCGCGGGGGTCCCGTTCCCGAGGCGCCCGGCCGGTGACAGCCCGGCCGGGCCCCTCGGTGCCTCCGCGGAGATGAGGGTCGATCCGGCGTATGCGGGATCCACCCCGGATCCGGCGTCGGGATAGCCGACGGCGCCGGCGATGTCGTAGGTCTTCGGGCCGGCACTGCCGGTCGAAACGCCGGTCGAAACGCCGGTGGTCAGCGCCTCGGCGAAATCCCGGCAGCGGCCGAAGCGGTCGTTGGGATCCTTGGCCAGAGCGGTGGCCACCGCGCCGTCAAGTGGCGCCAGTTCCGGGCGCCGGTCGCTGAGTTTCGGCGGCGTGCCGGTCAGATGCGCGCTGATGACCGCGACCGGGTTGGCATCCCGAAACGGCGGCGCGCCGGTGAGCAGGTGAAACGCGGTGGCCGCCAGCGCGTACTGGTCGGCGCGGCCGTCGACGGCGGAACCCATCAGTTGTTCGGGCGCGGCGTAGGCCACCGTCCCCAACGTCAAGTTGGTCGCCGTGAGCCCGCTGGGGTCACCGAGGTATCGCGCTATTCCGAAGTCGGCCAGCAGAATCCGTCGCTCACCGGCTTCCGGATCGGTGAGCAGGATGTTGGCGGGCTTGACATCGCGGTGCAGCAGACCGCGCTGGTGGGCGTAGTCAAGAGCGCCGGCGATCGCGGAGATGATCGCCAGCGCATCGCCGACCGGCATGCCGGCCGGGAATCGGTCCCGGACGAGCGTGGCGGCATCGGTGCCGTCGACGTAGTCCATCGCGATCCAGAGCTGCCCCTCGAACTCGCCGCGGTCATGCACCGCCACGATGTGCGGGTGATACAGCGTGGCGGCCACGTCGGCTTCGCGCTGGAACCGCTCCCGGAACTGGTGGTCCGCGGTCGCCGCCTTGGGGAGGACTTTCAGCGCGTCGCGGCGCGGCAGTCGTGGATGTTGCGCCAGATAGACCTCACCCATTCCGCCGGAGCCCAGGAGTCCCAAAATGGTGTACCCAGCAAAAGACGTGCCCTGGGCTAACGGCATGCCCCGATATTAACCGCCATCGCCGCCGGGCGCTCGGTACAACCGTCCGCGCAGGATCACCACATCGGGCCGGCGCAGCACGGCGGCGGACTGCCGCGGATCGTGGGTGTAGCACACCAGGTCGGCGGGCGCCCCGTGGGCCAAACCCGGCCGGCCCAGCCAGCGTCGGGCGTCCCAGCAGGCGGCGCCCAGCGCCTCGGTGGGGCTCATCCCAATGCCTTTGAGCGCCTCGACCTCGTCGGCGATGCGGCCATGGGTGATGCCACCGCCGGCGTCGGTGCCGGCATAGATCGGCACCCCGGCCTCGCGGGCGGCACCGACTCGGCGGCGGCTGTGCGCATAGAGGTCCCGCATGTGGGCCGCATACCTGGGGTAGCGCTGCGCGGAGTCGGCGATCCGGGGAAAATTGTCGACGTTGATCAGGGTCGGCACCAACGCGGTGCCGTGGGCCAGCATCAACTCGATGACCTCGTCGGTGACCCCCGGCCCGTGCTCGATACAGTCGACGCCCGCGGTGATCAGGCCCGGCAGCGCATCCTCGCCGAAAACGTGTGCGGTGACCCGCGCCCCGTGCGCGTGAGCGGTGTCGACGGCGACCTTGAGGATCTCGTGGGACCACAGCGGTGCCAGGTCACCGGCCTCCCGGTCGATCCAGTCCCCGACGAGTTTGACCCAGCCGTCGCCGCGGCGGGCCTGGGCCTCGACCGCCGCCGGCAGCTGGGATTCGTCCTCGAGGTCCAGCGCCACCCCGCGGATGTAGCGTTTCGGCCGGGCCAGGTGACGGCCGGCGCGAATGATGCGCGGAACGTCGTCCCGGTCATCGAGACCCCGGGTGTCGATCGGCGATCCGCAGTCTCGCAGCAACAGCGCGCCGACATCGCGTTCCGTCTCGGCCTGGGTGAGCGCCTCACCGAGGTCGACCGCGCCCTGCGGTCCCAGCCCGATATGACAGTGCGCATCCACCAGCCCGGGCAGGATCCAGCCATCCCCGTCGGCGCCGAACACCGTCTCGGCGCCAGCGACCGGCTCGGCACTGAGGTGTCCGTCGACGACCCACAGCTCGATCGGGGCCTCGGCGGGCAGGGCCAACCCGCGCACGTGCAGTCGCACGGTGCGGCTACTTCTTTCCCGGGAACTTCAGCTTGGACAGGTCGAAGTCGGCCAGCCCGGGCGGCAACTCGTCGAGACCGGGAGGCAGGTGCGACAAGTCGGGGAAGCCCGCGGGCAGACCCATCGGACTGCGCTGCGCCGGGGTAGGGCCACGCTTTTTGGCTTTCCTCCCTTTGGCTCCCTTGGCCCCCTTGGCTTTGGCGGCTTTGCGGGTCGGGGATTTGCGGCCCAGACCGGGCATCGCCATGCCGCCGACCATCGATGACATCACCTTGCGGGCCTCGAAAAACCGGTCGACCAGCTGGTTGACCTCGGCCACCGTGACACCGGACCCCTTGGCGATCCGCAGCCTCCGTGAGGCGTTGATGATCCTCGGATCGGCCCGCTCTTGCGGTGTCATCCCGCGGATGATGGCCTGCAGCCGGTCGAGTTGTCGGTCATCGACGGCGGCCAGCGCCTCCTTCATCTGGCCCGCACCCGGCAACATGCCCAGCAGGTTGCCGATCGGGCCCAGCTTGCGGAGGGCCAGCATCTGCTCGAGGAAGTCCTCCAGCGTGAACTCACCGGAACCGATCTTGGCGGCGGCGGCCTCGGCCTGCCGGGCGTCGAACACCTGTTCGGCCTGTTCGATCAGGCTCAGCAGATCGCCCATGCCCAAAATGCGGCTGGCCATCCGATCCGGATGAAAGACGTCGAAGTCCGTCAACTTCTCGCCGGTTGAGGCGAATAGGATCGGCACCCCGGTCACTTCGCGCACCGACAGCGCGGCGCCGCCGCGCGCGTCGCCATCGAGCTTGGTCAGCACCACGCCGGTGAACCCGACCCCTTCGCGAAACGCCTCGGCGGTGGTGACGGCGTCCTGGCCGGTCATCGCGTCCAGGACGAACAGCACCTCATCGGGATGGATCGCCGCCCGGATGGCCGCGGCCTGGGCCATCATCTCGTCATCGATGCCCAGCCGCCCGGCCGTGTCGACGATGACGACATCGAAATGCTTGGCCTTGGCTTCGGCAAGCCCCTGGGCCGCGACGGCGACCGGGTCGCCCGGGCCCGTCTCGGCCGAGGCGCCCGGGTGTGGCGCGAACACCGCGACGCCGGCCCGCCGGCCGATGACCTGCAGCTGGGTCACCGCCGCCGGGCGCTGCAGGTCCGCGGCCACCAGAAGCGGGATGTGCCCTTGCCCGCGAAGCCAGGCGGCCAGCTTGCCCGCCAGCGTGGTCTTACCGGAGCCCTGCAAGCCGGCCAGCATCACCACGGTCGGCGGCGTCTTAGCAAACGCCAGCGGGCGGGTTTGGCCGCCGAGGATGCCAATCAGCTCCTCGTTGACGATCTTGACGACCTGCTGAGCGGGGTTGAGCGCACCGGATACCTCGGCTCCCCTGGCGCGCTCCTTGATGCGGCCGATGAACGCCCGGACCACCGGCAGGGAGACATCGGCTTCCAGCAAGGCCAACCGGATCTCGCGGGTGGTGGCCTCGATATCGGCCTCGGTCAGCCGGCCTTTGCCCCGCAGCCCCTTCAGGGCCCCGGTCAGCCGGTCGGACAGCGATTCAAACACGCCGCCAGCCTAGCCGGGCACCGCCGGTGAGGTGGAGGCCGACTTTTGACCTCCGCCACCGCCGACCGCAATGACCACCCCGCACCCGCGATCCCTGACCTTTCGGCGGCAGGCTCAGCCGGTGTTCGCGGCGGCAGGCAACACGGCCGCCAGCTCCCGCTGAACAACCACCCGTCCGCTCGAGTCGGGTTCGCCGGCCGACCCGCCGGCGACCGGTCCCGGCAACACGACGCAAAACGTGTCGTCCACCGTCGACCCGACGGTGGTGACCTTCGCCCACACGATATCCGCCCCGGCACGCTCCAGCGCCCGGGTGAGCAACGCCAGCAAACCGATCCGGTCGGTGGTGCGGATCTCAACGATCCGCTGTCCGGGGGCGGTGCCGTCGAACCACCGAATGCGGGGAGCGGCGCTCGACGGCGGCGCGGGCACCCCCGCCCGAACCTCGCCGACCATGGCGGAAGTGGCCTCCGGGCTGCGCCGCTCCAGCATGCCGAGAACGTCGATCTCACCCGCAAGCGCGCCGACGAACTGCTGACGCAGCAGGTCGGCAGCGGCCGGGGAGCCGAAGTGGGGCGACACCACGAATTCGTTGATCGCCGTATCCCGGTGAACGTTCACCGCGGCGGAATGCACCCGCAACGAGTTCAGGGCTAACACACCCGCGGCTTTCGACAGCAATCCCCGCCGATTGGGCGCGATCATGACTACCCGATAGAGACGCGGGCCGCCGTTCTCGCGGACCTCCACGTGCACCTCGTGGCCCTCCGCTAACGAAAGATAGCGGGGATCAAGCGGATCGGGGCGCGGCATGGGCTCGCCGGCCATCACGGCACGGCAGCGGCGCACCAGCTCGCCCACCAGCGACTCCTTCCACTCACCCCACATCCCGGGGCCGGTGGCCAGCGCGTCGGCCATGGTCAGCGCGTGCAGCACGTCGAGCAGCACCGGATCGCCACCGACGGCGTTCGCGACGGTTGTGATGGTCTGCGGATCATTCAGGTCGCGGCGAGTGGCCATCTTGACCAACAGCAGGTGGTGACGCACCAGGGCCGACAGTCGCTCGACGTCCGCGGGCGGCATTCCCAGCCGGGTGCCGATCTGCGCAGCCAGTTCGGCACCGATCTCGCTGTGATCGCCACCCCGGCCTTTACCGATGTCGTGCAGCAGCGCACCCAGCACCAGCAGGTCGGGCCGTGCCACACGGGTCGTGAAAGCGCTTGCTTGCACTGCAGTTTCAACCAAATGACGATCAACCGTCCAGGTATGGACAACATCACGTGGGGGCAGATCGCGGATTGCGCTCCATTCGGGGAACATCCGCCCCCACAGCCCCGCGCGGTCGAGGGATTCTATCGTCACCACCGCGCTCCGGCCGGCGCCGAGCAAAACCAGCAGGTCGTCTAATGCCCCGGGTGGCCAGGGGGTGTGCAGTTCGGGGGCGGTATCGGCGAGCCGGCTCAGGGTAGCCGCCGCAATAGGGGTTTGGGCGACGGCCGACGCCGCGGCCACTCGCAGCAGCAACCCCGGGTCGCGTTCCGGCCGGGCGTCCCGGGCGAGCACCACCTCCCCGGCGTACTCCACGACACCCTCCTCCAGCGGTCGGCGCCGCCACCGCAACCCCGAAATCCCCTGCCTTGGCAACGAGTTGGCGGCGGTCCGCAGCCCGGCATCGACCCGGTAGCTGATGGTGCGAGCGGCGTCGGACAAACGACGCGCCAAGTCGAATCGGTCACCAAGGCCCAGGGCGGTGCTGATCTCATCCGCGTACTGCGCTAGCAGTACATCACGTTCGCGCCCGGAAACCCGGTGCAGTTCGGTGCGGATATCGAGCAGCGTCCGATACGCGCCGGTCAACGATCCCCCCGGGCTGTCCGGCCGGTGCACGATGTGCCGGTCGGCCAGCTGGGCAATCGCCAGCGCATCGAGCAACTGGACATCGCGCAGCCCACCACGGCCGTATTTCAAATCTGGCTCCGCACGGTGCGCGATCTCACCGCTGCGATGCCAGCGGGCCCGCGTCACGTCGACGAGCTCATCGAAGCGGCAACGGATTCCGAAACGCCATTGCTGCCGCACCCCGGCCACCAACTGCGCGGACAACGCCGCATTGCCGGCGATGTGGCGGGCCTCCAGCATCGCCAGGCCGGCGGAGATCTCCGTTTTGGCGACGTGCAGCGCGTCGGCGACGGTTCGCACACAGTGGTCAAGACGAATGTTGGCATCCCACAACGGATACCACAGCAGATCCGCGACCCGGCCGACGACATCGGCAGGCATGTCGTCATGTAAAAGCAGCAGGTCCAAGTCGGAGTGGGGCAGCAGTTCGCGGCGGCCCAGTCCACCGGTCGCAATGATCGCGAAGCCCCCGGTATCGCTGAGTCCGATCTGCGCCGCCTTGGTCGTCAACCACGACTCGTGCAGGTTCAGCCATGCCTCGCGGAGCTCAACCGCGTCCAGCTCCCGCGGCCCACGGGCCAGCAACCGCTCCCGTGCGGCGGCCAAATCGGTTGCCGGACGAAGACTCTCCGAAGCCTCGGCGTCCCACCGGGAAGGCCCGAGGGGAACCGGTCCGCGCTGTTTCACCGCTATCCGGATCGCATCAGGTATCCGCGCCAAATCTCATGCCATCTCATAGTGCATCGGGTCCGCGTTCACCGGTGCGCACCCGCACCACGGTGTCAACGGGGGTGACCCATACCTTGCCGTCACCGATCTTGCCGGTACGCGCGGCCCGCACGATGCCGTCGACGATCTTGTCGGCCGCAGCATCCTCGACGACCACCTCGATGCGTAGCTTCGGCACGAAGTCCACCGAATACTCGGCACCCCGATACACCTCGGTATGGCCCCTCTGGCGCCCGTAGCCCTGGACTTCGCTGACCGTCATCCCCAGGACTCCGGCCTGCTCAAGATTGGCTTTGACGTCCTCGAGCGTGAACGGCTTCACGATCGCGGTGATCAGCTTCATGCCCTCTTTCCTCCAAGCCGTGACGACCAAGAACCGCGCCGGCACCCAGCGCCGCGAAATCGTAACCGCTTTCGGCGTGCTCCGCCTCGTCGATACCCGAGGCTTCATCTTCGGCACTCAGACGCAGCCCGACGGTGTACTTCAGGACCAAAGCCAAGATAGCCGTCCCGACGGCCGAATATGCGAGAACACTGAACGCTCCGATCGTCTGCCGCCACAGCTGATCGAACCCGCCCCCGTAGAACAACCCCGGCGACACCCCCGCCACCCCGGCAATCGCCGTGGTCTGCGGCGCCGCGAGCAGACCCACCAGCAGCGTGCCGACCAGACCGCCGACCAGGTGCACTCCCACGACGTCGAGCGAATCATCAAAGCCGAAACGGTATTTCAGGCCCACCGCTAACGCGCACAGCACACCGGCCGCCACACCGACCACGAGGGCACCGAGCACGTTGACCGACGAGCACGACGGTGTGATGGCGACCAGTCCGGCGACGATGCCCGATGCCGCCCCCAATGAGGTCGCCCGCCCGTCGCGGATGCGCTCGGTCAGCAGCCAGGCGAGCATGGCCGCGGCGGTGGCGATGGTGGTGGTCATGAAGGTGGACCCGGCGGCGCCGTTGGCGCTGACGGCGGAGCCGGCGTTGAACCCGTACCAGCCGAACCACAGCAAACCGGCACCGAGCATCACCAGCGGCAGATTGTGGGGCCGCATCGGGGTGCCCGGCCAGCCCTGGCGCCGCCCGAGGATGATCGCCAGGACCAGGCCCGCCGCGCCGGCGTCGATGTGCACCGCGGTGCCGCCGGCGAAGTCGATGGCGTGCAGCTTGTTGGCGATCCAGCCGCCGCGGGCGGCGGTGACCTTGTCGAACGCGAAGACCCAGTGAGCGACCGGGAAATAGACCACCGTAGCCCACAGTCCGGCGAACAGCATCCAGCTGCCGAACTTCAGCCGGTCGGCCACCGCGCCGGAGATCAACGCCACCGTGATGATGGCGAACATCAGCTGAAAGGCCGTGTAGACGACGTGCGGCACGGTGCCCGCCAACGGAATCTGCACGCCCGGGCTGCCCGCACCGGCCGCGGAGGCGTTGCCACCGATGAGGCCCTTCAAACCGAAGTATTCCAGCGGGTTGCCGGCGAGGTCATGAACGTCGTCGCCGAAGGCCAGCGAGTAGCCGTAGAGCACCCACAGCACCGTCACCACGCCGATCGCGCTGATGCTCATCATGATCATGTTCAGCACACCGCGAGCGCGGACCATCCCGCCGTAGAAGAAGGCCAGGCCCGGGGTCATCAACAGCACGAGCGCGGAGCTGGCCAGCATCCATGCGGTATCACCGGTGTTCGGCACCCCCATGGTCGGGAATTGGTCCACGGGCGCCAACCTCCTTCGCCGCGGCCGGGTCCGCGACGGCCGCCAGGGATTCGGACTGAACAATTCGTCCACGACAATGCGCAGCGGTTGTTTCCGTTTCGACGCGTCCGTGTTTCGGCGACGTTACGGAACGCTACATCTGCGCCCGGAAGGGATTTCGGCCACGAAGTGGTCTCAGCCCAGGAGCGCGTCGACGAAGGCGGCGGGTTCGAACGGCGCCAGATCGTCCGGCCCTTCCCCGAGTCCCACCAGCTTGACCGGGACCCCGAGTTCCTGCTGGACACGAAAGACGATGCCACCCTTGGCCGTCCCGTCCAGTTTGGTCAGCACCGCGCCGGTAATGTCGACGACATCGGCGAAGACCCGTGCCTGCGCCAAGCCGTTTTGGCCGGTCGTGGCGTCGAGCACCAACAACACCTCGTCGACCGCGGCGCGCCGGCTCACCACCCGTTTGACCTTGCCGAGCTCGTCCATCAGCCCGGTCTTGGTGTGCAGCCGCCCGGCGGTGTCGATGACGACGACATCGGCACCGGTGGCGATGCCCTCGTCGACGGCGTCGAACGCCACCGACGCCGGATCCGCGCCCTCGGCGCCGCGCACCACGTCGGCACCCACCCGGGCTGCCCAGGCCTGGAGCTGATCGGTGGCCGCGGCGCGGAAGGTGTCCGCCGCCCCCAGCACGACGCGCCGGCCGTCGGCGACCAGCACTCGCGCCAGCTTGCCGACCGTGGTGGTTTTCCCGGTGCCGTTGACCCCCACAACCAACAGCACCGAGGGGCGATCGGCATGCGGCAGCGCGCGGATGGAGCGGTCCATGTCCGGGCGCAGCTCCCCGATCAAGACGTCGCGCAGCACCGCCCGCGCGTCGGCCTCGGTGCGCACGGTGACGCTGGCCAGCCGACTGCGCAGCCGCGACACCACGGAGGCGGTGACCACCGGGCCCACGTCGGCGACCAGCAGGGTGTCCTCGACCTCCTGCCAGGAGTCTTCGTCCAGGTCACCGCCGCCGAGCAACCCCAGCAGGCTGCGCCCCAAGGCGTTCTGCGACCTGGCGAGCCGGCCGCGCAATCGCTGTAAGCGGCCTTCGGGGGGTGAGATACCCGCGAGATCGGGTGCCGGGGGTGCGACGGTGTCGGGCTGGGACACCCGGACCTCGGCATGCGGGCGCCTCAGCGCATCCGGAGAAACGGCGGCACCGCCACCGGGGGCCGGCGCACCGGCGGTCTCCTGCTGCTGCACCGGGTTCTCCGTCGGCCGGACCGCGGGCGGTGGCTGGACCGCGGGCGGTGACTGGCTGAAAGCAATACCCGAGGAGGTGGTGTACCCGGAGCGATCGGGTGCGCCGGCCTGCCGGACCGACACCCGCAGCCGTCGCCGGCGGTAGAGCACCACGCCCAGGATCAGCGTCGCGAGGGCAACCACGACCGCGGCGACGGTTATCGCGACCCACAGACCTCCCGACACGTCGTCATTGTTTCAGGGCCGCGATCCCCGGCGCCGCGGCCCCTGACATCATCCGGCGCGCATCGTCACCGAACCGGCCCGAGGGCCCACCCGTTGACCCCGGATCCGCTGCGAGATGACCGTGGTGATGCCGTCGCCACCCATGGTCACGCCGTAGAGCGCGTCGGCCACTTCCATGGTCGGCTTCTGGTGGGTGATGATGATGAGCTGCGACCGGGCCCGCAGCTGCTCCAAAAGGCCCAGCAGCCGCCGCAGGTTCGCGTCGTCGAGGGCCGCCTCCACCTCATCGAGGACGTGGAACGGCGACGGACGGGCCCGAAAGATCGCCACCAGCATCGCGATCGCCACCAGCGCCTTCTCGCCGCCGGACAGCAGCGAGAGCCGCTTAACCCTCTTGCCGGGTGGGCGGGCCTCCACCTCGACGCCGGTGGTGAGCATGTCGTCCGGGTCGGTGAGCCGCAACCGACCCTCCCCGCCGGGAAACAGCGCGGCGAACACGTCCCGGAATTCGCGTTCCACGTCGGCGTAGGCGTCGCTGAACACCTGCACGATGCGCGCATCGACGTCGGCGATGACGTTCAGCAGATCCTTGCGGGCGGCCTTGACGTCCTCGAGCTGGGTGGACAGGAAGTTGTAGCGCTCCTCCAGCGCGGCGAACTCCTCCAGGGCCAGCGGATTGACCCTGCCCAGTTCGGCCAGCTCCCGCTCGGCCCGCTTAGCCCGGCGTTCCTGGGCGGCCCGGTCGAACGGCATCGGTGCGGGCGCAACCACCCGCTCCCCGCGTTCTCGGGCCTGCCGGTATTCCGCGAGCTCGAGCGCCGTCGGCGGCAGCGCCACCTGCGGGCCGTACTCGGCGACCAGGTCGGCCGGCGACATCCCGAACTGTTCGAGCACCGACCGCTCGAGCTGCTCGACCCGCAGCGCAGCCTGTGCCTCGGCCACCTCGTGTCGATGCAGCGAGTCGGTGAGCGCGGCCGCCCGGGCGCTCAGCGTCTCGACCTCGTCGCGGATCGCGGCGATCGCCTGCGAACGCTGGTGGCGTTCGGCCGCCAGGGCATCGCGGTGCCGCGATGCCGCCACCACCACCTGCTCCAGCCGTTGCGCCAAGAGCCGGCCGCCGTCGGCCACCGCGGCGGCCACCGCGGCGGCCTGCTTGCGGGCAGCCTGGGCCTGCTGGGCGCGCAGCCGAGCCTGGCGTTCTGCGGCGGCTGCGCGGCGCAGCGACTCGGCGCGTCCGCGAACCGCGGTGGTGCGTTCCTCGGCGGTGCGCAGCGCCAGCCGGGCTTCCATCTCTGCGACCCGGGCGGCCTCCACCTCGGCGCGGGTGGCGGCGATCTGCTGCGGCCCGGCGGGTTCGGCGGGGCCGTGGTCGGCTTGCTCGGCGTTACGCACCCGGGCTTCGAGATCACCGAGCTCCTCGAGAGCCTGCGCGCGGGCGATTTCCAGCTCCTCGCGCTGCCGCAGCAGCCGACGCCGGTCCGCGTCGGCCGTGCGGGCCTCCTGCCCCAGCCGGGCCAGCTGTTCGTAGATCGCCGAAATGGTCGCATCGGATTCGTTGAGCGCGGCCAGCGCCTGCTCGGCGGCGTCCCGGCGACCGGCCTGCTCGGCCCTGGCGCCGGCCAGCTCCGCCGTCAGTCGCGCGGCCCGCTCCTCGGCGCCGGCCAGCTCGGCGCGTGCCTTCTCGATCTCCGAGGTGAGCTCCAAAGTCGACGGTTTGCGGTCGGAACCGCCGCTCACCCAGCCCGCACCCACCAGGTCACCGTCGAGTGTGACCGCGCGCAACTGTGGCCGGGTAGCCACCAGATCCAGCGCTTGGGTCAGGTCATGAACCACGGCGACGCCGGACAGCATGGCGGTCATGGCACCGCGCAACCGGGGTGGCGCCTCGATCAAATCCACGGCCCAGCGGGCACCGTCGGGCAGCGGGCAGGCCGCGGGCACCGGGTCCTCGGGGGCCGGCCAATCCCCCAACACGATTGCCGCTCGTCCCCCGTCGGCTTCCTTGAGTGCGGTGACCGCGGATCGAGCCGCGCCCAGACTGTCGGCGGCCAGCGCGTCGGCAGCCGCACCGAGCACCGCCCCCAGCGCCGCCGCATAACCCGGACGCACCTTCACCAACTTGGCAATAGAACCGAAAAGCCCGGTGCCATTATGGTTTTGAGTCAGCCAAGCGGCACCGTCCTTGTGCTCCAAGGCAACCGAGAGGGCTTCGATACGGGCTCGCAACGACGCCACCCGACGTTCGGCGTCGCGCTCGGCGGCCTGCAGCTCGGCGACCCGCTCGTCGGCCAGTCGCAGGGCCGCCACCGCCCGCTCGTGCTGCTCGTCGAGCCTGACCTCGCCCTGTTCCAGCTCACCGAGGCGGCCCTGCACCATGTCGAACTCGGCCTGAGCCTGTTGTGCGTGTGCGGCGGAGCGCTCGACGCGCTCGGCCAACCGGGTGAGGCTCTCCTCGATGGAATCCGCCCGGGCCCGCATGGTCTCGGCCTGACCGGCCAGCCGGGCCAGCCCTTCGCGCCGGTCGGCCTCGGCACGGACCGCCGCCAGATGGGCCTTTTCGGCCTCGGCGGCCCGCTGCTCACGGGCGGCAAGCGCGGTTCCCGCGGCTTCCAGCCGGGCCTGGGCGGCGGCCAGCTCCGCCAGCAGCTGCCGCTCCCGGCTCTCCGCCGCGTCGGCCTCGGCCTCCAGCGCATCCGGATCCGTTCGGCCATCCGCCGGCACCTCGCGCTCGAGATGCTGCGCGCGCTCACCGGCGACCCGCACCGTGGCGCTCACCCGTTCGGCCAGCGTGGACAGCCGAAACCAGGCGTGCTGGACCGAATCGGCCCTTTGGGAAAGGCAAGCCAGCGCGGATTCCTCCGCCGCAAGCCGTTCGGATGCCATCGCCAATCGGGCCGTGGTCTCCTCATGCTCGCGGCGGAGGGCCACCGCGGTGTCATTCGCGGCTTTCAGTTCGGCGTGGCGGGACACCAGATCGTCGGCGGCCAGCCGCAGCCGGGCATCCCGCAGATCGGCCTGGATGGCGGCGGCCCGCCGGGCCACGTCGGCCTGACGGCCCAGCGGTTTGAGCTGGCGGCGCAGCTCGGTGGTCAAATCGGTGAGCCGGGCCAGGTTTGCTGCCAGCGCATCGAGTTTGCGTAGCGCCTTTTCCTTGCGCTTGCGATGCTTGAGCACACCGGCGGCTTCTTCGATAAAGGCCCGGCGGTCCTCCGGGCGGGCCTGCAGGATCTCCTCCAGCCTTCCCTGCCCGACGATGACGTGCATCTCCCGGCCGATGCCGGAGTCGCTCAGCAGCTCCTGAACATCCATCAAACGGCAACTGCTGCCGTTGATTTCGTACTCGCTAGCACCGTCGCGAAACATCCTGCGGGTGATCGACACCTCGGAGTACTCGATCGGCAGCGCATTGTCAGAGTTGTCGATGGTGACGGTCACTTCGGCGCGGCCCAGCGGTGCGCGCGACGACGTCCCGGCGAAAATGACGTCTTCCATCTTGCCGCCCCGCAACGTTTTGGCGCCCTGCTCCCCCAGTACCCACGCCAGAGCGTCGACCACGTTGGATTTGCCCGAGCCGTTAGGACCGACCACGGCGGTGATGCCCGGCTCGAAGCGCAGAGTCGTCGGTGAGGCGAAAGACTTAAAGCCCTTCAGCGTCAGACTCTTGAGGTACACGACCTGCCAGACTACCGCTCACCCGCCCGGCGACGATGCGGACGCGCAAACCCGCGGGCAGCAGGCGGGCGCACCCGGCCCCGGACCGGTCAGCGCTCGGTGAATCCGCGGATATCCTCGTCCGGCTGCGACCAACTGGCGACCACTCGGGTGACATGGCCGGGCGTGGTGCCGCCCTCCAGTAACTTCAGCAACTTCTCGCAGGCGGCACGCGACCCCTGGGCGACCACCAGCACCCGACCGTCGGGTTTGTTGGCGGCGTACCCGGTAAGCCCCAGCTCTAACGCTCGCGCCCGGGTCCACCAGCGGAACCCGACCCCCTGCACCCGCCCGTGCACCCAGGCGGTCAGCCGGACGTCAGCCACCGACATCGGCGAGCCCGAAAGTGATTTTGGTGCCCGATTTGAGGGTGCGCCCCACGGTGCAGACCTGATCGACCGCTCGATTGACAACCACCACCAGCCGCTCGGCCTCCTCCTGGGTCAAGGCTGAGAGATCCACCTCGAGGGTGACCTCGAGTAGCGGATAGCGTTCCTGGTCGCGGTCGGGCGGGCCGGACACCTTCAACGTCGCCGGGTAATCGTCGCCGAGGCGACGGGCCAGCGGCCGGTCGCCGGCCATCCCGCTGCACGCGGCAAGCGCGATCTTGAGCAGCTCTCCGGGGGTGAACACCCCGTCGACGTCCACCGGGCCGACATGCACCTGCGCGCCCCGCGAACTGTACCCGGTGTAGCGGCGAACCCCGGTGCGTTCCACCCACAGTTGCGTCATGGGTTCCGTCATGGGTTCTTTCTACCTTGCGTCTCCGGCGCTCACCGTGGGGTCGCGCACCCGGCGGCGCCAACCGCGGTCTCAGGCGCCTCGGCCGCGGCGCCGCGGGCGCGGCTGACATTTCGGGCAGTAGAACGACGAGCGGTTCATGAACTTCTCCCGGCGGATCGCCGCCCCACAGCGTCGGCACGGTTCGCCTTCGCGACCGTAGACGTCCAACGATCGGTGGAAGTAGCCCGATTCCCCGTTGACGTTGACGTACAGCGAATCGAAGGAGGTTCCGCCGTGGGCCAGCGCGTCTCGCATCACCGCGGCGGCCGCCGCCAGCACCGCCGCGAGCTGCCGACGGGTCAGTGCGGCGGCGATGCGCGCCCCGTGCACTTGCGCCCGCCACAGCGCCTCATCGGCGTAGATGTTTCCGATGCCCGACACCACGGTCTGGTTGAGTAGCTGGCGTTTTATCTCGGAATGCTTGCGCTGCAACGCCTTAACGACCGCGGCGGCGTCGAATGCCGGGTCGAGCGGGTCGCGTGCCAGATGCGCTACCGGTGCCGGCACGGCGCTGCCGTCCACGGTTACCAGGTCGGCCAGCAGCCAGCCCCCGAATGTCCGCTGGTCGGCGAAGCTCAGTGTGGTGCCGTCGTCGAGCAGGGCCGAGATCCGGACGTGGTCGGCGCGGGGGGCGGTCCCGAGCAACATCTGCCCGCTCATGCCCAAGTGGACGACTAAGGCGGTGTCTCCCCCGCCCAGCGTCAGCCACAGGTACTTGCCGCGCCGTTGGGTGTCGCCGATCCGGGCGCCGGTCAGCCGCGCCGTCAGGTCGGCCGGCCCGGGCTCGTGCCGCCGCACCGCGCGGGGGTGATGCACCCGGACCGCCGTTATGGTCTTGCCCACCACGTGGGCTTGCAAGCCCCGCCGCACCACCTCGACTTCGGGCAGCTCGGGCATCTAGCTCACGCGCTCTCCAGCGCGTTCCACGCAGCCGCCGCGGCCTTTTGCTCGGCTTCTTTTTTGGAGCGGCCCACGCCCGACCCGTACTCGGTGTCCATCACGACGACCACCGCGGTGAATTCCTTATCGTGGTCCGGACCCGTGGAGGTAACCACATACGACGGCGCACCCAACCCGCGCGCCGCGGTCAGCTCCTGCAGGCTGGTTTTCCAGTCCAGCCCCGCACCCAGGGTCGGTGCGGCGTCGAGCAGCGCACCGAACAGCCGCAGCACCACCTGCCGCGCCGTCTCCAGTCCGTGATGCAGGTAGATCGCGCCCAGCAAAGACTCCATCCCATCGGCGAGGATGCTGGCTTTGTCGGCTCCCCCGGTGTTGGCCTCGCCACGCCCTAACAGCACATGAGCACCGAGACCCCCATCGGTCAGGGTGCGTGCCACGTCGGCCAGCGCCTGGGTGTTGACGACACTGGCCCGCAGCTTGGCCAGATCCCCCTCGGAGCGCCCGGGATGGCGGCGGAACAGCTCCTCGGTGACGATCAACCCCAGGACGGCGTCACCGAGAAACTCCAAGCGCTCGTTGGTCGGCAACCCGCCATGCTCGTAGGCGTAACTGCGGTGCGTCAGCGCCTGGGTCAGCAACTCCTCCGGCAGGTCCACCCCGAGCGCCTCGAGCAGGCTGCTCACGGCCGACCCGCATCGTCGTCCGGGCGCATCCCGGCCAATTTCGCCCAGCGCGGGTCGATCCGATCGTGACGGTGACCCGGCTCGGCGGTGGCCAGAGGGACGCCGCAGTCCGGGCACAGCCCGGGGCAATCTGCCCGGCACAGTGGCGAAAACGGCAGTTCCAGGCCGACGGCGTCGATGACGGACTGTTCCAGGTCGATGATGTCGCCGATAATCCGCCCGACGTCGTCGTCGGTGGTCTCGTCGGTGGTGCTGTCCGGATACGCAAACAGTTCCGTGAGGGCGACCTTGACATGCCCGGTGACCGTCGTCAGGCAACGCGCGCACTCACCGGTGGTAGGTGCGGCCACCGTCCCCGTCACCAGCACGCCTTCAGACACCGACTCCACCCGCAGGTCCAACTCCAGCGGGGCGCCGCGCTTGATCGCGATCAGCTCGATCCCGATGCGCGACGGGCTGGGCACCGTTTCCCGCACCGAAAATGCCGCTCCCGGGCGACGAGCCAGCCGCGCGATGTTGACCGTCAGCGGCGAGGTCGGATGGCGCTTTGCGATCGGACTGTACTGCCTCGCCATAGCGCAATCCTACGGCGCGCGGCGTTGGGCGCGGACCCCTCGAGGCGGTTATTCACCGGGTAGCGTAGTCGTGTGTACCCGCCGCCGTGCGCAGCTGGTGGCGGCCGCGCCCGACCGAGCGCAAGGTGGTGTTCAGGAATTCCTCGAACTCGGCGAGCTTGGCGTCGACGTAGATGTCGCATTCGCCGCGCAACCGGTCGGCCTCGGCGTGCGCGGCGTCGATCAACCGGGTGGCTTCCGCGTTGGCCGCCTGGACCACCTCGGTTTGGGAGACCAGGCGCTGCTGTTCCTTGATGCCTTCCTGCACGGCCTTCTCGTAGGAGATATTGCCGCTTTCCACCAGCCGGTCGCACTCCGCCTTGGCTCGGCTGGTGGTGGCCTCGTACTCGCGTTTGGCCGCGGCGGCGATGCGAACCGCTTCCTCGCGAGCCTCACCGACCATCCGCTCGCTGTGCTGGCGCGCCTCGGCCACCATCCGGTCGGCCTGCGCCTTGGCGTCGGCCAAGATCCGGTCGGCCTCCGAGCGGGCATGGTTGAGCATCGACTCGGCCTCGGTGCTCGCCGAAGACACCATGGAGTCGGCGTGCGCCTTCGCCTCGTTCAGCAACGAATCGCGCGCATCCAGCACATCCTGGGCGTCGTCCAGCTCACCGGGGATCGCATCCTTGATGTCGTCGATCAACTCGAGAACGTCCCCGCGCGGCACCACGCAGCCTGCCGTCATCGGCACCCCACGGGCTTCTTCGACAATGGCGCTCAATTCGTCGAGCGCTTCAAAGACTCGGTACACGGCAACACCCTTCCCGGCTTCACCTACCCGGCCGACGCGGCTGTTACTAGTGTGCCTGATGGTATGCCTGTGACCCTGCTGAAACGCCCGGTGTGTCGGGCCCCGGCACCGCAGGTCGTGCCAGGGTACCCCAAAGCCACCGCGGCCGCTGCCGTCCGGCAAACCGTTGCACGCGCTCCGTCAGGACGGTCCGGCCGACGCGGCCCGATCCGCAACGGCCCTGATCTGGTCGATGACGATGGGCCACAGCGGTTCTGGTAGGTCGTGACCCATTCCTGGCAGCAGCATCAGCTTCGCGCCGGGAATGGCAGCGGCTGTCGCGCGTGCACCGTCCGGGCGGATGACGGGGTCGCGCCGGCCGTGCAGGATGACGGTGGGGATGCGCAGGTGCGCAAGCCCGGGCCGGCAGTCGGTGCCGGCCATCATTGCCGCGGTTTGTCGCGCCCGTGCCGCCGGATCGAATCCGCCTCGGGCGTACATCTGTTCGCCGAGTCGGCGCAGCCGGTATTCGTCAGGAGGATAGCCGGGCGAGCCGATGACACGGTGCTGGCGCACCAGCCAGTCCCCCGCCTCGGCAGGTCCGCGTGGCGGCTTTCGGGTCAGCACGCCGGGTACCGCCCACGACAGGCGCAGCATGGTCAGCACGCTCAGCCGGCCGATGTCGGGGCACGGTGTGGTGCTGATAGCGGTGAGCGATCGCACGCGCGCGGGGTAGCCGATGGCCAGCCGTTGGGCGATCATCGCGCCCATCGAGTGCCCCACAAGGTGCACCGCGTCCCAGCCCAGTGCGTCGAGAACCGCGATCGCGTCCCCGGCCATGTCCTCGAGGCTGTAGGGAGCGGCCGCCGGGTCGCGCCGCGCGGCCCGGCGGGACGGAGCGCGGAGGTGATCCAGATGGGTGGATCTGCCCGAATCCCGATTGTCAAACCGTGCAACTTGAAATCCCTTATGCACCAAGGCATCACAGAAACCATCGGGCCAGTAGTGCTTGTCGGCAGCCAGCCCTGCGATCAACAGCAACGGGTCTCCGGCGCCTCCGGTGTGCTCATAGCACAGGCGAATGCCATTGTGATGGGCGATCAGCTCCGGCATGGTGGGCGTAACGATAGCTGGGCTGTTCTGCGGGGGCTCTGGATCGTGGGCGGTGCCAGGGTAGCCGGCCCCGGAAACGGTGTTCACGACGCGTTAGCGCCCGACTACCTCGATAATGCCGTGCGCACCGCGTTCGGCGTCGACCATCGCGTGTGACACGAACGGGTAATGACCCGGCTGGCCGAAGGTCAGTTCGACGAATCCGCCCTGGGCCGCAAACAGGCCCAGTGTCTGGGCGCCGCCTGCGCCCCCGCGGAGTCGGTAGTCGCCTTCGGCCCACACGGTGTCGAACTGCCCCCCGACGATGTGGAAGGAGGTGCCTCGGTTCGGTCCGGCGGCAAGCACCCAGACGCGCACCCGCTCGCCCACCCTCGCGGTGAGCGGGGCATGGTCGTATTGCCGGGCGTAGCCGTTGAACACCACCAGGTCCGGCTTGTCCGCCGCAACTTTGGCCGGGTCGGCCCCGCCTCCGGGTGCCCCGAGATACATCTCCGATTGCACGATCAGATACTCCCGATCGACGGGCGGCAGATCCGGCGGGTCGATGATCACCGCACCGAACATGCCGTTGGCAATGTGCAACGACATCGGCATCGTGGAGCAGTGGTACAGCCAGATGCCGGCGCGCGTCGCGGTGAATCGGTACAAAAGACGCTGGCCGGGCAGGATGGTGCGCATCGGCTCGTCGGGAGCCAGCGTCCCGGCGTGGAAATCGATCGAATGTCCGACGGTGCCGTTGTTGACGAGGGTGACCTCGAAAACATCGCCGACCTTGCCCCGCAACGTGGGTCCCGGTGCGGTGCCCCCGAATGTCCAAAGCCGCTGGGTGATTCCGGGGGACACTTCACGCTGGACCTCGGTCACCGACAACGTGATGCGGTGATCGGCGGTTGCCGGGGCCAGCGCGGCGGCACGCGGGGTGAAGCCCGGACCCGGCTCGGCGCCGAGGCTGCGGGTGATGGCGGCGGCGGATATCGGTGCGGGCTGCCCCGGGTCGCTGCGGCCGGGGCGCCCGGTGGGTCCGGTCGCCCCGGTCACGCGGACCGAGAACGTCATGCCCAGCTGCCGGTGTCCGGCCACCGCGCACCAGCCGTCGAGGTTCGCGCCGATCACCCCGGCGTCGAGGACCGCCGTCTGACCCGGCGCGATCCGACCGGTGCGGGCGCCGTTGGCCAGCACCAGGTCGTGCTGGTCGGTCCCGTCGTTGACGATGCTGATCAGCAGCCGATCCCCGGCAGGGACTTCGACCGTATCCGGCACGAAGCGCATGCCCTTGATGCGCACCGACACCGCGGTGGTGTGCCCGGTGGCGGTCACCGCGACCCGCGGCGAGACGCCGATACCCAGCGATGCGGGGTCGGCGGCCACTCCGCCCGCGGCTGCCAGCACCACGGCGCCCAGACCCGCGGCGGCGACACCGAGCCGACGCCGCGCCGGAGCCGGTTGCGGCTGTCCCGGTGCCGATGGTGCGCCCCGAGACCGCCGGGCCCGCCACACCGCGCGAACCAGCAGCGGCAGGAAAACCGCGTAGGACACCAACACCAGCATGGACGCGGCGACCCGCACCAGGCTCGGGGTTGGCAGCACGCAGAGCAGCAGCCCGGCGTTGGCGACGGCGAGCCGCCACGGGGCGCCCCGCTCGAGCTCGGTGCTTGCCGCCAGCGCGGCGGAGCGCCCGCCCATCACGACGGGGGTCAGGTAGCTCAGTGACCCCAGCAGCACCTGCACCAGGAAGCCGGCCAGCACCGCCGCGGTGAGGTTGCCGGCCGCCGTCACCGCCGCCTGCCAGGTCGGCGAGATCACCAGCGCGACCGCGGCGAAGGCCAGCGATCCGAGCAGCCAGGCCACGCCCGCTAGCACCGACAAGGTGGCGAAGTCCGCGGGCCGCTTGCGGCGGATCTCGTCGAGGTGCGGGCGCAGGACGAGGCCGGCTGCGCCGAGGTAGCCGGCGGCGCCCACGCCGGTGACCGGCGGTGATCCCACCGCCGCGCCCCCCACGGCGACGGCCAGCGCGATCAGCAGCGGCGGCAGGCCGCGCCGGGCGGCCCCCTCAACCCCGGGGGCCATCCGGGTGCGCAACATCGTCGGCCAGAGCGTGACCAGGGTGCCCAGGACCGTGAGCCCCACCCAGCCGAACACGTTCACCGCCGCATGCGCGATCACGAGGCGCTCGTGAAAGTCGCCCGCCAGCTCGGGATTCGCCATCACCACGCCCAGGCCCGCACCCAGCGCCAGGCAGCAGCCCGCGGCGACGTAATAACGCACGGTGACGCCGAATCGGGCCGGCAACGCGGTGCCCAGCTGCCGTGCCAGGGTCGCGCCGTGCACCACGGCGACGGCACCGACGACCACACCGCCGATCAGCACGACGGGCCACCAGCGGCCCAGCATGCCGGCGATCACCGTCACGGCGCCGGCGTTGAAAGCCCCGATGGTGGCCGCTTCTGCGGTGCGCGCGGGGTCCGGCGCCCGGCGTAGCAGGGCGTCGGTGAAATGCCGGCTCCAGATCAGGATCGCGTTGCCGGCCGCACCCAGCCCCAGCAGGTGGATCAGCAGCCAGCCCGACAGCGGAAGGAATCGGTGGGCAATTGCCACCGCGACGAGCGCGCCGAGCCAGGCGAACACCACCGCCCCGACGCGCAGATGCCATCCCGAGCGGTTCATGTCGGCACCCGGCCAGCTGCACGCAACGCCGAATAGCTTGTGACGCCGAGGAATCCGAGCACAGCCACAACATTCAGCACCCCACCGGCCCGCACCGCCCAGGAGATGCCGCGCGCGTCACCGACCACCAGGCGCAGCAGCAGCGACAGATGCAACAGCGCCACCGGGCCGTACATCACCCTGGTGTAGGGCAGCGGGCGGCGCAGCACGGCCGGCAGAATCACGGGTGCGTGCGCCATAACCATCGACATCACAAACCCCAACATCACCGCGTGCACCACCGCGTCGTAGCCGCCCCCGGAACGCACCCGGCCGACCAGCAGCCAACTCAACGCCGGCACCAGCAGCCATCCATAACCGGCGATCACACCCACCGCCAGGTATCGGGGCAGGCCCGCCGCGTGCACGGTGCGGCGGGCGACGTCGAATCGGCCCAGCCACCCCACGGCGGCCACCAGTGCCGCGCCGAGCAGCGGGTACCCCGGCGCCGGCCACAGCAACGCGGCGACGGTGCCCGCGACGATCGCCCCCGCAACGGCAGCCAGCAGCGCCTCGGCCCGGGTATCGGTCATCGCCACGCGGGCGAGTTCGAGGCGCTCACCGACGATCGTGAGGATCAAAAACCCGGATAGCCACGGCAGCAGATCGGGGACCGGCACACCGCCCACCCACAACAGCGCCGCGCCGGTCGCCAGCACCGCACCGCCAACCTGGACCAGCACCGCCACGTCGGCGGCCCGCCGCCACAGCGGAACGTAGACCGCGATCAGCGTCGCCGACCCGGCCAACAGCAGCACGCCGCCGAGGCGCCGAGGGGCCGGAGTGGCCAGCGCCACCGCGCCCGCGCCGAGAAGCATCGGGCCCAGGTAGGCCCACCACCGACGCACGGCCACGGCCCGTTCCAGGGCGATCATTGTGCCCACGAACCCCAGGACCAGCAGGATGCCGTGCACTGCGGTCAGCCGGGTGGCCCCCACCGGCGCGGGCAGCCCCAGCAGCAGCAGCGCCGCGTCAAGGCCGGCCAGCAGCGCGAATCCACCGGGCAGCAGCAGCAGCGCCCGGGGCGAGATTCGGCGGTCAATCATCGGTTCGTGGCATCGGATAGGGCAGAAACAGCCGGCAGGCGCCGGGTTCGGCGAACGGAATCAGGTCGAGGCCCGGTCCGGTGCGGGCGCCGAGTCGCTCGAGCACGCCCTCGACGATGCCGAGGTGGACCTGACAGATGATTGCGGGATAGCGGCGGGCCGCGTCCAGCAACGGGCAGCGGCGCAGTGCGATGCCTCCGCGGGCGCCCGGCGTGTCGGTGTCGTCGTCCGGTGCGAAGCCGAGGCGAGCCAGTACCTCGAGCACCGCCCGTCGCGGATCGCCGTCGAGGTGGGTGAGCTCGTCGGCCAGCTCCCGCCCCCACTCGATACCGGCGGCCCGCGCGTCGCGTTCCGGCTGGGTGCTGGTGCGGGCCAGATGACCGGCCAGTGCGGTCGCCAGGCCCGCGTAGTCGCGGACCGCTACGAACGGATCGGCACTCGACGCCTGATACCACGCGGCCGGGCGCCCGCGCCCGAGCGGGGATGCGGTGGAGCGCTCGACGAGCCCCTGTCCGGCAATCGCGTCGAGGTGCTCACGCACGGTGTTGGGGTGCAGGTCGAGACCGGCGGCCACGTCGACGACCCGGACGGGGGAATGCGCACGCACGTACTCGAGCACCCGGAGCCGCTGCCCGGACAGTGCCGCGGGGATATCGTGCACCGGCGCCGGCTCGGGGCCCAAGGTCGCCGGGCGGAGCCGCCCTTTTTCCACGGAAAATACTGTAGTAAATTGTGGACCGGTGCGCACCGGGCAATCCGTCACATTCGCGGCGGTGCGGTCGACGGATCGGTGCGGTCAACGGAGAGGAACCGACCATGCCAGCCCACGAAGTGATCGTCGCGTCCACAGCGGCCGACGCCGAGGCCGTCGAAGCCATCAAGAATCACCACGCCCACCTCGCCGGGCAGCTCGCGGCGTTCACCGAGGCGATGCTGGCGGCGGCCGAACGGGGTGTCGGCTTCGAGCCGGCGCGGGAAGCCGCCCTGGGCTTTCTGGCCGATGAGTTATTGCCGCACGCCGCCGCCGAAGAGGCGCACCTGTACCCGGCCGCCGCCCGCAGCGAGCCCGCCCGGCCTCTGATCGAATCGATGATCGCGACACACCGCAGCATCGGCTCGCTAATCAATCGGATCCGCGTCGAACCGCCGGTGCGCGCCGCGGCCAGCGGCCGGGCCCTGCGGGTGCTGTTCGATGCGCATCTGACCGACGAGAATGAGCGCATCCTGCCGCTCGTGGCCGCCGATCCGGAGGTCTTTCTCGCCGAGGTCGCCCGCGGCATGCATGAACTCCTCGGTGATCGCCAGTCCGCCACTGGTGCTGCACCGGCACCGGCGTGCGGCTGTGGTGAATCCGACACCGACGATCCCGTTCTCGATGTCCGCGAGGTGGCGCACTCGATTCGGCATGCGACCGTTTTCGGGGCTTTCGATGCCGTTCCCCCCGGTGCCGCACTGGTGTTGGTGGCTCCCCATGACCCCATTCCCCTGCTGCGCCAACTTGACCACCGCTGCCCAGGCGGGATCGACGTCGATTACCAGCAGCGCGGGCCGGACGCCTGGCGGCTGCGGCTGACCAAGCGATAGCCCGGGCGCCGGCATCCGGCGATCAGCGCGAGCTGCGCTAACCCGCCGGCAGTTGTCGGCGATCGCCGAGCGCTTGGATCCCACATCGACGATCGAACCCTCGCCTGCGGCCCCGCCACCCGCAAACGTAAAGACGGCCCACCGAGTGGCTCCCGCCCGCGCGCCTCGATCACGGACGGCCCACAACCAACACCTGCCACCACCCCGAGAAAGCTCCTGCGCCCCGAAGATGACGACCCACCGTAGCGCCGGACGAACTGCGGCTGCCCAGACGAATGGTTCAGGCGATTTACCTTCCCCGGGACAGCTTTTCGCGCAGCTGACGATTCACCGGTTCGGGTAGCAGGTCGGATACGTCGCCGCCGAGCATCGCGACCTCTTTCGCCAATGACGACGACACGAACGAATAGCGCGGTGCGGTCGCGATGAAAAACGTGTCGACGCCGGCGATGTGCTTGTTCATCTGCGCCATCTGCAGCTCGTATTCGAAGTCGGTGCCGGTACGCAGCCCCTTCACGATGGCGGAGAGCCCGCGCGACCTGACGAAGTCGACCACCAGACCCTCGCCGGCCTCGACCCGCAAATTGGGCAGGTGCGTCGTCGACTCGGTGATCATCGCCATCCGCTCCTCCAGGCCGAACATGCTCGCTTTGGCGGGGTTGGTCAGGATCGCGACCACCACTTCATCGAACTGGGCGCACGCGCGCTCGAAGACGTCGATGTGGCCCAATGTCACCGGGTCGAAAGATCCCGGACACACCGCCCCACTCATGAACAGTGCCCTTCCGCGTGCTCTTCCGCGCACCCGGAAAACCGGCACCGCAGGTGGCCCAATCCCCCTGCCCCATCGCGTCGCTTCGCATGGTCACCAGCGGTCATGACGGAGACGCTAGCAGCAAGCTCAGGATCGTTCGGCCAGCTCGATGCGGGTGTCGCCGTAGACCCGTGACCGCCAGGGGCGCCACCCGGCAGGCCAGTTCAACGGCGGGTGGCCGGCGGGACGTTCGATCGCCGCGACGGTTCCCGCACGCACCCAGCCGTTTGCGGTGAGCGCCGTGACCATCGCCTCGATCTCGGCGCAACCGAGACGGTACGGCGGATCGGCCAGCACCAGGTCTACCGGGGAGTCGGTGCCGCCTGCCAGCACCGCGGCCACGGTGCCGCGGTGCAGCGTCGCACCCGCCAAGCCCAAAACCGCGATGTTGCGCTCGAGCACCGCCGCGTTGCGTCGATCGGACTCGACGAAGATCGCCGACGCCGCTCCGCGCGACAACGCCTCCAGCCCGAGCGCGCCCGAACCGGCGTAGAGGTCGAGCACCGACAGTCCGGTCATCTCCAGGCGCGCGGTCAACACATTGAACAAGGCCGCGCGCACCCGCTCGGTGGTCGGGCGGGTTCCCCGCCGCGGCACCGCGATGCGCCGCCCGCCGGCCACCCCGGCGATGATCCGCGTCAGCGCAACACCACCAGCAGATCCCCACCCTCCACCTGGGCGGTGCCCGATACCGCGACCCGCTCCACGGTGGCATCCCGGGGCGCGGTAATCGGGGCCTCCATCTTCATCGCCTCGATGGTGGCGATGGTCTGCCCGCTGCGCACCCGATCTCCGGGAGACACCGCCACGGTCACGACGCCGGCGAATGGTGCGGCGATGTGGTCGGGCCGGCTCCGGTCTGCCTTCTCCGCGGCCACAACCGTGCCGGCGATGCTGCGATCCCGCACCTCGACCGGGCGCAGCTGCCCATTCATGATGCACATCACCGTTCGCATACCACGCTCGTCCGGATCGGAAATGGCCTCCAGCCCGATGAGCAGTTCCACTCCCCGCTCCAGGCGCACCCGGTGTTCTTCGCCGCGGCGCAGGCCATAGAAGAACTGGTTGGCCGACAGCTGCGAGGTATCCCCGTAGGTTTGCCGGTGTTCTTCGAATTCCTTTGTCGGACCAGGGAACAGCAGGCGGTTCAAGGTAGCCTGCCGCTTGGGCCCGGCCAGCACCAGCGACGCTTCATCGGCTGCGGACAGCTCTTGGGTGGGCTTGGTCGCCGAACGACCGGAAAGCGCTGCGCTGCGCAGCGGCTCGGGCCAGCCGCCGGGCGGATCACCCAGCTCCCCACGCAGAAACCCCAACACCGATTCCGGGATATCGAATCGTGCGGGATCGGAAGCGAATTCCTCCGCGCTGATCCCCGCGCCGACCAATGCCAACGCCAGATCGCCGACCACCTTGGACGTCGGGGTGACCTTGATCGGCCTGCCCAGAATCCGGTCGGCCCCGGCGTAGGCCTCCTCGATCTCCTCGAAACGGTCACCGAGCCCCAAAGCGATCGCCTGCTGACGCAGATTGGACAGCTGGCCACCGGGGATCTCGTGACGATACACCCGGCCCGTCGGCGCGGGCAGCCCGGATTCGAAAGGGGCATAGACTTTTCGCAATGCTTCCCAGTACGGCTCCAACGCGCACACCGCCGAAAGCGACAGCCCGGTGTGGTATTCGGTGTGCGCTGCGGCGGCCACGATCGAACTCAACGCGGGCTGGCTGGTGGTGCCGGCCAGCGGGGCCGCGGCCCCGTCGACCGCGTCGGCTCCGGCATGCCAGGCCGCCACATAACTGGCCAGCTGACCACCGGGAGTGTCGTGGGTGTGCACGTGCACCGGCAGGTCGAAGCGACTGCGCAGTGCACCGACCAGCCGGTGCGCGGCATCCGCCCGCAACAGCCCGGCCATGTCCTTGATGCCCAGCACATGCGCGCCGGCGTCCACGATCTGCTCGGCGAGCTTCAGATAGTAGTCGAGGGTGTAGATGCTCTCACCGGGATCGGATAAGTCACCGCTATAGCACATCGCGACTTCGGCTACAGCGGAACCGGTTTCGCGCACCGCGTCGATCGCCGGACGCATCGACTCAACATTGTTGAGCGCATCGAAGATCCGAAAGATGTCGATCCCGGTGCGGGCGGCCTCGTCGATGAAGGCCGAGGTCACCACGGCGGGATAGGGTGTGTAGCCCACGGTGTTGCGGCCACGAAGCAGCATCTGCAGGCAGATGTTGGGCAGCGCTTCCCGGATCGCGGCCAGCCGCTCCCAGGGATCCTCCTTGAGGAAGCGCAGCGCCACATCGTAGGTGGCGCCGCCCCAGCACTCCACGGACAACAGCTCGGGCGTGAGCCGTGCGATATACGGCGCCACCGTCACCAGGCCGTCGGTGCGCACCCGGGTTGCCAGCAGCGACTGGTGGGCGTCGCGGAAAGTGGTTTCGGTGACCCGCACGCCCGGCGAGTCGCGCAGCCACCGGGCAAAGGCCTCGGGACCCAGCTGGTCCAGCCGCTGTTTCGAGCCCGGCGGTGGCGTGGTCGCAAGATCGGTTTCGGGCAGCTTGTCGTGCGGGTAGACCGTCGCCGGGCGGGGTCCGTGCGGCTGGTTGACGGTCACGTCGGCCAGGTAGTTGAGAATCTTCGTGCCGCGGTCGGCCGAGGTTCGCGCGGTCAGCAGTTGTGGGCGCTCATCGATGAACGACGTGGTGATGCGGCCGGCCTGAAAGTCGGGATCATCCAAAACCGCCTGCAGGAACGGGATGTTCGTCGCCACCCCGCGAATCCGGAACTCGGCCACGCCGCGCCGGGCCCGAGCCACCGCGGTGTGAAAATCGCGTCCCCGGCAGGTCATCTTGACCAGCATGGAATCGAAGTGCGCGCCGATCTCCGCGCCGAGATTGGTGCTGCCGTCCAGGCGGATGCCCGCGCCGCCGGGCGTGCGATAGGCACTGATGCGGCCGGTGTCGGGACGAAACCCGTTGGCCGGATCCTCGGTGGTGATCCGGCATTGCAACGCTGCGCCGTGCGGCCGGATCTCCGCTTGGCGCAAACCCAGCTCCTCCAGTGACTCACCACCCGCGATGCGCAACTGAGCCGAGACCAGGTCGACGTCGGTAACCTCTTCGGTTACGGTGTGCTCCACCTGGATTCGCGGATTCATCTCGATGAAGACGTGATGACCGCGTTCGTCCAGCAGGAACTCCACGGTACCCGCACCGCTGTAGCCGATATGGCGAGCGAATGCTACCGCGTCGGCACACATCATATCCCGCACCGCCGCATCCAGATTCGGCGCCGGCGCCAGTTCGATAACCTTCTGGTGGCGGCGCTGCACACTGCAGTCCCGCTCGAAGAGGTGGATCACGTTACCGCGGCTGTCGGCGAGGACCTGTACCTCGATGTGTCGGGGATTAAGCACCGCCTGCTCGAGATACACCGCCGGATCCCCGAACGCCGATGCGGCTTCACGGCTGGCGGCTTCGATGGCCTCGGGAAGCTCGGCGACATCGGTGACCCGGCGCATCCCGCGGCCCCCGCCGCCGGCAACCGCCTTGACGAACAACGGGAACCCCATGCCCGCCGCCGCCGACATCAACTCGTCGACCGCGACCGACGGCGCGGACGATCTGAGCACCGGCAGGCCGGCTTGGCGCGCGACGGCAATCGCGCGGGACTTGTTGCCGGTCAGTTTGAGCACATCGACACCCGGTCCGACGAACGTGATTCCCGCGGCGGCACACGCGGCGGCCAGCCGGGGATTCTCCGACAGGAACCCGTATCCGGGATACACCGCGTCGGCGCCCGCCCGATGGGCGGTTGCCACGATCTCGTCGACCGACAAATAGGCGCGCACCGGGTGCCCGGGTTCGCCGATCTGGTAGGACTCGTCGGCCTTGAGCCGGTGCAGTGAGTTGCGATCCTCGTACGCGTAGACGGCGACGGTGCCGATGCCCAGCTCGTAGGCGGCACGAAACGCCCGGATCGCGATCTCTCCGCGATTGGCGACCAGGACTTTGGAGATCACGCGTACCCCCTGCCGAAAACTACATTAACGTCGACCAGTAGTCCCAGAACCGTGTCAGGATCAGCAGGATTACCGCGGTGAACCACAGCGCGGTGATCGACCACCGCCACCGGTAAAGCGTTTGCGCCGCCGTGCTATTTTCACACGCCGGGCGCAGCGCGATCGATGCCACCACCACCAACAGCGGCATGGTGACCGCCCAGACCACCATGCAGTAGGGGCAGAGTTCCCCGATCCGATAGAGGCTCTGGAATATCAGCCAATGCACCAATCCGGCGCCGAGTGCCGTTGCCGTTGCAAGTCCAATCCAATACCATTGGGGTAGAGGCACTTTCGCTACAGCCAGCACGCCCGAGACCACGACCACGGTGAAACTCGCGATGCCGATCAGCGTGTTGGGAAAGCCCAGCAGCGAAGCTTGCGGGGTGACCATCACCGAGCCGCATGACAGCACCGGGTTGAGGTTGCACGACGGTGTGTATGACGGGTTGAGCAGGACCTGAATCTTTTCCACCGTCAGCATCATCGACGCCAGCAGGCCGACCACCCCGGCAATCAGCACCCACCACGCGCTGGCCGGGGAAACCCGCACGCCCACCCGAGCCGAGTCGCCGGGTCGGGCGGCGGGTTCGGCTGAGACCGCGGACGACGCGGGCACTGCGGGCGTCACGAGGCTGCGGGCGTGGTAGCCAAGTCCAGACCCGGCACATCGCCGACGATTTCGCGGATCTTGGCGACCAGCGCCTGCGGTGTCGTCGGGTCGTAGTCCTGGCCGTTGATGCGGATCGTCGGCGTGGCATGAATGTGGTGAGCCGCGGCCAGGCCGTTGACCATGGGGAGGTATTTCCCGCTGTTAATGCAGGCCGGGACCTTCCCGGCGGCCCCCGCCTCGCGGGCCAGCTCGATCAAGCGGGCGTTGTCGGGGAAGGTCGGGCCTAATTCCGAGGGCTGAATCTGCTTGGTGAACAACGCCGCGTGAAAGCGCCGGAACGCCTCGATGGACTCATCGGCGACGCAATACGCCGCCGCGGCGGCGCGCGACGAATACTCGTCGTTTTGTGGGCGGCTGAGAAAGCCCAGCATGTAGTAGTCGGCCGCGATCGCCCCGCTGTCGATGAGCCGGGACACCGTGGGCCCGAAGGTCCGCTCGAAGTTCCCGCAAGCCGGGCAGAGGAAATCCTCATAGAACGACACCACGGCCTTGGGTTCGCCGGTTCCGGGCTTGGTGATCAGTTTGCTCGAGGTCACCCGCACCGCCTGACCGACGCCGGGGGTTTTCTTGTCGTGCGACATCATGATGTAGAGCACCAGACCGACCGCAAAGACCACCACGATCGCGGTGAGCCCGATCCTGATGGCCAGGTCCCGTCTGCGGTTGGCGGCCTTCAGGTCATAGCGCGCGGGGTGTTTAGGTTTGTCGGCCACGGGTGTGCTGATCCTCGGTCGTCGGCGTGGGCGATGGCGATAGCGCCTTTAGCGTACCGGCACGGCCCCTCTCAGATCCGGCTGAGGTGCGCGCGCAGTGCCGAGATCAGCTCCCGGGTGGCGGTCGCACTGCCGCCCCCGAGCCGGAACAAGCTGGCAAACCCGTGCGTCAGCGATCCCAACACCCGCAGGTCGACCGCGGTCCCCGCGGTTCGCAGCGCCGTCGCGTACTGCTCGCCTTCGTCGCGCAGCGGATCGAAACCGGCGATCGCGATCAACGCCGGAGCCAGCCCGGTGAGGGTGTCGGCCCGCAGCGGGGACACCCGGGGATCGGCCGGGTCGATCCCCGACCCGCCCAGGTATTGCGCGGTAAACCAGTCGAGGTCGTGTTTGGTCAGCAGAAACCCCTCGGAGAACAGGGACAGCGAGCGGGTGTGCGCGGTGAAGTCGGTCCTCGGGTACAGCAGCCACTGCAGCACCGGGGCCGAGACGGCGTCGTCGCGTGCCCGCTGCGCCACCACGGCAGCCAGGTTGCCGCCCGCGCTGTCACCACCCACCGCCACCCGGGCGTCGATCGCGCCGAGTTCGGCCGCGTGCTCGCGGGCCCAGCGAAAGGCCGCGTAGGCGTCGTCGACCGCGGCCGGCGCCGGATGCTCGGGACCCAGCCGGTAATCGATCGACAGCACGTGGATGCCGGCGTCACGGCAGGTCAGCCGGCACAGCGCGTCGTGGGTGTCCAGGTCGCCCAGGGCCCAGCCGCCGCCGTGGTAGAAGACCAGCAACGGCGCCGGCCCGGCGCCGGGCGGCAGGTAGTGCCGGGCCCGGATCGCACCGGCCGGGCCGGGCAGCGACACCTCGTTCACCGCGACGTGGATCTGCGGGCCCGGCAGGACCGTCAACAGCTCCCGCAGTCCGGCCCGGGCCCGGGCCGGATCCTCGTCGCCCACCAGCCCGTTAATGCCGAACACCCGTAACGCCGCCAGCATCAGCTGCAGCGTGGGATCCAGCGTGTTGCCGTCGATGGTGATCGAGCGGCCCCAAAACAGCAGCCGCTTGACGCGGTCGGGGATCCGCGGAAGAACTTTGACGCCGATGCCGATGGCGGCGCCCCGCCCACGGCCTGGCAGCCGAATCGGTGCGCGCAGCGCTTTGAGCTGCCGTTCCGGCGTGCCTGGCAGACTTCGTATCATGGCTGCTCCCTTAGTCGCGCTGAACGACGGTAACTCGATCCCCAGCGTCGGTTTCGGCGTTTTCAAGATTCCACCCGAGCAGACCGAGCGGGCGGTGGCCGCCGCGCTGCAGACCGGCTACCGCCACATCGACACCGCGTCGATGTACCGAAATGAACGTGAAACCGGCCGGGCGATTGCCGCGTCCGGCATTCCCCGCGACGAACTCTACGTGGTCACCAAGCTGTGGAATGCCGACCAAGGCTACGACAGCACCCTGACGGCGTTCGATGCCAGCCTGGACCGGCTGGGGCTCGACTACCTCGACCTGTACCTGATTCACTGGCCGCTGCCCCGGCAGAATACCTTCGTCGACACCTTCAAGGCCTTCGCGTACCTGCGCGACCAGGGCCGGGTTCGGTCCATCGGGGTAAGCAATTTCGAGCCCGAGCACCTCGACGTCCTGATCGACGCCACCGGTATCGTGCCCGCCGTCAACCAGATCGAGCTGCATCCGCGGTTGCCCCAGACCCGGCTGCGGGAGGTGCACACCCAGCTTGGCATCGCCACCGAGGCGTGGGCCCCGCTGGGGCAGGGGTCGCTGCTGACCCATCCTGCGGTCACCGCGGTGGCCGAGGGATGCGGCCGCACACCCGCCCAGGTGTTGATCAGGTGGCATCTTCAGCTCGGTAATATCGTGATCCCCAAGTCGGTGAACCCATCGCGGATTGCGAGCAACTTCGAGGTGTTCGATTTCGAACTGAGCCCCGGCGAGATGGCGTCGATCTCCTCGCTCGACGACGGAACCCGGCTTGGTCCCGATCCGTGGACCTTCGATTTCACAGGCAGGTGATGACGTTGACGGGCGGCGCCGGTGAGTCTTCGGTAATTCCCTCCATTGCGCTCAACGACGAGAACACGATGCCCGCGCTCGGCCTCGGCGTCGCCGAGTTGTCGGACACCGAAACCGAACGCGCGGTGTCTGCGGCCCTGCAGCTCGGGTGTCGGCTGATCGATACCGCGGCGGTCTACGGCAACGAAGCCGCGGTGGGCCGCGCGATCGCGGCCTCCGGGATTCCGCGCGCCGAACTTTTCGTCACCACCAAACTGGCCACCGCCGACCAGGGCTTCGTCACCTCCCAGGAAGCCTGCAAGGCAAGCCTGGAACGGTTGGGCCTCGATTATGTCGACCTGTACCTGATCCATTGGCCGGCACCGCAGCTGGGCAAGTACGTGGACAGCTTCGGCGGACTGATTCAGTGCCGCGGGGACGGCCTGGCCCGCTCGATCGGTGTGGCGAACTTCACCGAGGAGCACCTGTCGACCGTCATCGACCTCACCTTCGTCACGCCGGCGGTCAACCAGATCGAGCTGCACCCGCTGCTCAACCAGGCCGAGCTGCGCAAGGCTAACGCCCAGCACAACGTCGTCACCCAGGCCTACAGCCCGCTCGCGGTGGGCAGGCTGCTGGACAACCCCGCGGTGACATCCATTGCCGCCGAGTACGGGCGCACACCTGCTCAGGTCCTGATCCGCTGGAACCTGCAGCTGGGAAACGCGGTGGTCTTCCGCTCGGCCAACCCGGAGCGCATCGCCAGCAACGTCGATGTCTTCGATTTCGAGTTGGCCGCCGAACACCTGCAGGCGCTGAACGCCCTCAACGACGGCACCCGGGTGCGCGAAGACCCGCTGACCTACACCGGCGCTTAACCCGGCGACGATGCGCGCCGCTACGCGGCGCGAGGAGAAGCCGGGTCAATCAGACCCCGCCCGGCGACGATGCGTGCCGCCGGGCGGCGCGAGGAGCACCCGGGTGAGCGGCTACCTAGTCGGGCAGGTGGACGCGGCGCGGCGCAACACCTCCGCTGACGGCTGGTCGACCGGCAGCGCGTAGCCGCGCAGCACGGCGATGTATTGCATGCCGTACTGGCACCAAAAGGCGGTGTTGGGGGGCATCCACAGCGCGGGCTGCGAGTCCGCCTTGTCCTGGTTGGCCTGCCCGGCAACGGCCAACAGGTTGGCCGGATCGTTGGCGAATCGCACCCGTCGCGGATACGGCCAGTCGTAGGCCCCCATATCCCAGGCGTAGGCCAGCGGCACAATGTGGTCGATCTGCACCGCCGCACCGGTCCCAGCGCCGCGCTGAAAGGCGACCGTGGTATCGGTGTAGGGATCGTGCAGTATGCCGCTGGCCACGGCATCCGGACAGCGTTTGATCGCCACGTACGTCTTATCGACGAGGTCGCGGTTGAGGATGTCATCGCGGGTGTCGCAGTTGTTGTGCCCGCCCGGAGCGTCATTGTCGTCGGTCCAGGCCTCACCGAATGCGGCCCGGCGGTAGTCGTAGCGGCGGAGTCGCGCCGGCACCACGACGATCCCTGCGAGCACGTCGGCGCCGGGTTGCACGGTAGGCACATCGGCCCGCGAGGCGAACTCCCCGGCGTGGTCACCCACCGAGGAGGTCACCACCTGATAGGCGACCACCAGCGTGAGCGCCGCGACCGCCGCCAGGCGCAGCAGCGTTTTACGGCTCATCTGCGCCGCTCCTCCGCATCGCTGCGCTCTGCGTCGTCGCCGCGGGACTCATGACTTGTCCAGATACTCGACCCGATCGGCGTCGGTGAATCGCGCCGCCAGCAGGGCCAATCCGGGATGCGACGGATCGTCGGCATAGGTTCGGGCGCAGAATTCCCGGGCGGCCTCGATGACCTCCCGGTGATCGGCCAGCGAGAGCAGTCGCAGCGTGAGCGCACGACCCGATTGCCTGCGGCCCAACACGTCTCCTTCACGGCGTTCTTTGAGATCCAACTCGGCGAGCGCGAACCCGTCCAGAGTTGCGGCGACGGCCCGCACCCGCCGCCCGGCGTCGGACTCCGGCGCCGCCCAGGTAGCCAGCAGACACAGCCCCGGATGCGTGCCCCGGCCGATGCGCCCCCGTAGCTGATGCAGCTGACTGACACCGAACCGGTCGGCGTCCAGCACCAGCATGACGGTGGCATTGGGCACATCGACACCGACCTCGATCACCGTGGTGCACACCAGCACATCGATCTCACCGGAGCGGAACGCGGACATGACGGCGTCCTTCTCCTCGGCCGGCAGCCGCCCGTGCATGAGCCCCAGCCGCAGGCCCGCCAGTTCACGGCCACGCAGCCGGGCGAACAGCTCTTCGGCGGTGACCGAGGGCCGGCCGCCTGCCGCGCTCGGGCCGGCGTCGTCGCTCTCGTCGATGCGGGGCGCCACCACGTAGGCCTGACGCCCTTCGGCAGCCTCCTCTTTGATGCGCTGCCAGGCACGGTCGAGCCATGCCGGCTTGTCCCTGACGAAGATCGTCCTGGTGGTGATCTCCCGGCGTCCGCTGGGAAGCTCGCGCAACGTCGAGGTTTCCAGGTCTCCGTACACGGTCAGCGCAACCGTGCGCGGTATCGGCGTCGCCGTCATCACCAGCAAGTGCGGCGTGATTCCTTCAGTTGCCTTGGCGCGCAACTTATCTCGTTGCTCGACACCGAAGCGGTGTTGCTCGTCGACGACAACCATGCCCAGTCGGTGAAACTCGACCGCGTCTTGCAGCAGCGCGTGGGTGCCAACCACGATTCCCACCTGTCCGCTGCTGATCTCGGCGCGGACCCGTTTTTTCTGGCCCGGGGTCATCGATCCGGTGAGCAGCGCCACCCGGGTCGCGCCTTCGATCTCGCCGAGCTGGCCGGCCGTGCCCAGCGGGCCCAGTATCTCGGTTATTGATCGGAGATGTTGGGCAGCAAGGACTTCCGTTGGCGCCAGCAAAGCGCATTGATAGCCTGCGTCGACCATCTGCAACATCGCCAGCACGGCCACGATCGTCTTCCCCGACCCGACTTCACCCTGGAGAAGGCGGTTCATCGGCCGAGGGGCCGCAAGTTCGGCCGATAGCACTCCCAGGACCTCGCGCTGCCCGACTGTCAGCTCGAAAGGCAAGCGCCGCAATAGCTCTTGGGCGACCCCGTCCGCTCGTGGCAGTGCCGGTGGGCCGGTTCGCGACAATTCCCCGTGCCGGCGAGCGACCAGCGCCCACTGCAGGCCCACAGCTTCGTCGAAAGTCAGCCGCTCGCGGGCACGTTGGCGTTCTGTTTCGCTTTCGGCGAGGTGGATGGCGCGCAACGCCTCATCTTCGGAGATCAGACCGCGCTCGCTGCGCACCGCTTCGGGCAACGGATCGGGCACCGGGTCGAGCACCTCGAGCACCTGGCGCACGCAGGCGAAGATATCCCAGCTCTGCAGTTTCGTGCTGGCCGGATAAATCGGGTAGCAGCGACGCTGGAACGCCTCCAGCAACACCGCACCGCTGACGGCCTGAGACGCGTCGGCGATGCTGCGCAGCGACGCGCTGCCACGGTTCTTCCCGTCCGGCGAATCCAGGACAAGGTAGGCGGGGTGGGTGAGCTGCATGGCGCCCCGAAAGAAACCCACCTCCCCGGACAGCATCACCTTGGTCCCGCGGGTGAGCTGACGCTTGATCCATTTCGCGTGAAAGAAGGTGGCGGTCACCTTCCGCCGCCCGGACCCCACGCTGATCACCAGGTATTCGTCGTTCTGCGGCGTTTTTTTGCCGTGGTCGCCGCGCTGCGACCGCTTTTTCTTCATGGGCCGCACCTGGGCACTGGTGATCACGTCGACGAGGGTGATGTGCTCGCCGACCTGCGGGCGCTCATCGTCGGCACCGCGTACCACCGCGCCCTCCACATAGCTGCGCGGATAGTGCCGCAACAGGTCATCGACGGTGCGGATGCCAAACACCTCGTCGAGGGGCCCGGCGGCCTTCGCGCCGATGACGTAGTCCAGCCGGTCGCTCAGCCCCACCACGACTACTCCACCCCGATCAGCAGAGCGTCACCGCGATGGCCGGTGCGGTAGGTCGCCAGCTCGGTGCCCGGATGCCGATCATGCAGGTGCCTGCCGAGAACGGATTCGATGACGGCCGCCTGCGCGTCGACACCGGCGCCAATCAGCACGGTCAGCAGCTCGCCGCCGGAGGCCAGCAACAGATCGATCAGCCCGGTGGCCGCCGAGGCGACATCCGGCGCCACGATCAGCACCTCGTCACCGGCGAGACCCAGGCCGTCGCCGGGCGCGCACGGGCCGGCCCACGTCAGCGCCCTCTCCGTCGCGACCCGCACCGAGCCATACCGGGCGGCGGCGGCGGCGCGGGCCATGGTGTAGCCGTCATCGACCGCCCGCCGGTCCGGCTCGTGCACCGCCAGCGCCGCCAATCCCTGCACCATCGACCCCGTCGGCAACGGCACCACGTCGATCCCCCACCCCATGGCGGCCGCACAGGCGGCCACCAGTTCTTCGGCGGCCACGTAACCGTTGGGCAACACCATCACCTGCGCGGCGCCGGTGTCCACCACGGCGCGTAACAGCTGCTGAGCGCTGACCACGGTGGCCGGATCCGCGGCGTCGGGGTCCGGGCGCAGCACCGCGGCGCCCTCCCCGGAGAACAACCCGGCGGCACCGTCGCCGTCGACGACCGCTACCACGGCCCGCTCACGGGTCCAGCTGCCCGGGGGCAACCGGCGGGCGGCACCGGTCAGCGCCGAGATCTGGATCTGGCGGGGGATGCCGAACACCAACCCGGCTTCCACGGCGGCGCCGGCATCGTCGGTGTGCACATGCACCGAGTAGCCCTCCGCGGCGCCGGGGATCGGGGAGGCGGACGTCGCGATCGCCACCGAATCACCGAGCCGGCCGAGCCGTTCTCGCAGCGCATCCGCCCCGGCCGCATCGCAACCATCCAGCAAATACATCACCTCGAATTGGGGGGCAGGTTGGCCGGTGGCGGCATCCGAGGAGCGGCGCGGTGCGGGCCGATACACCGGGCGGGCCGCCGGCGGGCCGGCGATCGTCGCGCACAGCGCGTCCAGCAGAACCAGCAGGCCCCGCCCCCCGGCGTCGACCACACCGGCGTCGGCGAGAACGTCGAGCTGTTCGGGGGTTTTCTCCAGCGCGACGAGCGCGGCATCACCGGCGGCGGTGACCGCGCGGGCCAGCCCCTCGCCGTCGGCCGCGCACTGCTCGACGGCGTCGGCCGCCGCCCGGATCACCGAGACGATTGTCCCGGGGATTTCCCGCCCGCCCATCGACGCGATCGCCAGACCCACGCCGTGCCGCAGCGCGGCCCCAAGGATGCCCGCGTCGATGTGGGCCAGCTCACCGCCGGCGTCGGCGGCAGCCCTCGCGGTGACGTCGGCGATGCCGCGCAGGATCTGCGACAAGATGACACCGGAGTTGCCGCGGGCGCCGTTCAGGGCGCCGGTCGACAGGGCGGCCGCCACCCCCGCGACGTCTGCCGTCCCGGGCTCGTTATCGGCCTCGGCCACTGCGGAGCGCATGGTGAACAGCATGTTGGTTCCGGTGTCGGAGTCGGCCACCGGAAAGACGTTGAGCCGGTTGATCTCGTCGATGTGGGTGATCAGCTCGCCGACCGCCGTGTGCGCCCAGTCCCGCAACGCGGCGGCGTCCAGCAGACGAGCCGGCGACCCAGCGCCGGTAGCACCCGAAGCGCCCAACACGCAGTCACCTCCTCACGCGCCGGTGGGCGCCAGCCTAGCCATCGAGGCCGACGGCGACAGCTCACCGCGGGTGCCGGCGGTACCCGCCGTTTTGGCGGTCGCGCGCGCCGACGGCTATGCTGGCCGGGTTGGCGGGGCACCCGGATCAAGTCAACAGCAACGGGTCTGCGGTGGCGCGGGCCGAACCGCCCCGACGGCGAACGGGACCCCCAGCCACAGCCCCCAGCAGGCGATCCGAGGAGTTGGAGATGGCAGCCGTGTGCGATATCTGCGGGAAACGTCCGGGATTCGGCAAATCGGTGTCACACTCCCACCGGCGGACCAGCCGGCGGTGGGATCCCAACATCCAAACCGTGCACGCCGTGACCCGCCCAGGCGGCAACAAGCAGCGGATCAACGTCTGCACCTCCTGCCTCAAGGCCGGAAAGGTCACCCGCGGGTAGCGGGGCACGTCGGCACAAATCGGCATCTCGCTACGGCAAACGCCAATCTATTGGCTCGGCACCCAGCCCGGCCAGCAACTCGTTGGCCCGACTAAACGGCCGGGAACCGAAAAACCCCCGGGATGCCGATAACGGCGAGGGGTGTGCCGATTCGATCGTCACGCACTCGCCCCTGGCCAGCATCGGTTTCAGCGTCAAGGCGTCACGGCCCCACAAGATGGCCACCAGCGGCTGCCGACGCCCCACCAGCGCGCGGATGGCGCACTCGGTAACCGGCTCCCAGCCCTTGCCGCGATGCGACGCCGGACTGCCGGGCTGCACCGTCAGCACCCGGTTGAGCAGCATCACCCCCCGCTTCGCCCAGGGCGTGAGATCTCCCGTCGACGGCAACGGGTAGCCGAGATCGCTGGCGTACTCGGCGAAAATGTTCTCCAAGCTGCGCGGCAGCGGCCGCACGTGCGCAGCCACCGAGAAGCTCAGCCCCACCGCGTGCCCCGGTGTCGGATAGGGGTCTTGGCCGACGATCAGCACCCGCACCTGATCGAAAGGAAAAGTAAAGGCGCGCAACACATTCTGCCCAGACGGAAGGTAGCCCCGGCCGGCTGCTATCTCGGCGCGCAAAAACTGGCCCATCCGAGCGACCTGCGCGCCGACCGGCTCCAGCGCACGTGCCCAGCCCGCCTCGACGAGTTCGCTCAGCGGACGTGCGGTCATCCAAGTCCCCTCCCGTCCGGCGCTTGGCCTACCGGGTCACCCATACCGGGTCACCTGCGTCACCCTAGCGATCCGAAGGACTGCCAACCCGCATACCCGTGCCACTCGGTGCCGTCCACGAGCACACGGGCCGGGCCGTCGAGGACCCGCCCGATGACGCGCCAGCCGGCCGGCACCCGGTCGGCGAACGCGGCCACCAGCGCGTGGTCCTCTCCCCCGGTCAGCACCCACGACCACGGATCGGCGCCCACCGCCTCGGCGGCCGCCGACAGCGCCCGACACTCCGGCGCCAGCGCCTCGGTGCTCAGGTCCACCGCCACGGCGGAAGCCGCCGCCAGGTGGCGCAGATCGGCCACCAGGCCGTCGGAGACGTCGATCATCGCCTGCGCCCCGGCCTCGGCGGCGACGCCGCCCTGCCCATACGGCGGCTGCGGCACCAGATGGCGACTGCGCAGTTCGTCAAACCCTTCAATTCCCTTGCTCCACAATGCATATCCGGCAGCAGAGCGGCCGAGTTCGCCGATGACCGCGACCGCCGAGCCGGGCCGCGCCCCGGAGCGCAGCACCGGCGGGCGTCCGGGCAGATCGCCCAGCGCGGTCACCGCCACCACCCACTGCGGGCAGCTGACCAGATCGCCACCCACGATGCCGGCCCCGATCCGCCCCGCCTCATCCCACATCCCCTCCGCCAGCGCGCTAACCAGCGCCGCCGGGGTGTCGGCCGGTGCGCCGAAGGCGACCACAAAGGCGGTGGTCCGCGCACCCATTGCCTCGATGTCGGCGGCATTCTGCGCGATGGCTTTACGGCCCACGCTGTGCGGCGTCGACCAGTCCAGCCGGAAATGACGGTCCTGCACGAGCATGTCCGTCGACACCAGCGTGCGGCCGCCGTCGGCGTATACCATGGCCGCGTCGTCACCCGGCCCGATCGCCACCGCGGCGGGCTGGCGACGGCCCGCCAACAGCCGGTCGATCATGCCGAATTCGCCAAGCTCACGGAGGGTGGGACCGCGCTCGCCGCTGCTCACACCGCCTCCTTACCGGCCGGCGGCGGAAGAGACCACCGGCGCCGACTCGGGCAGTGTAGGCGGCCAGCAACAAGGGTCGCGACAAGGGCCGCGGGGAGGCTGCGGGCCCGGGCCGGTGGGCAGTGACCAGGAGGTGATCCGGTGCCGGACCTCGAGGGGCCGCCACGGGTGACGCTGATCGCCGCTTTGGTGCTGGCCGTAGCGGCGGTCGGTGTCGTGCTGGCGATCGCGGCCACCCGGCGACCCCCCCGCCAACCGGTCGCTCTCCCGGCCGTGCCGGCTCCGCAGGCCGACGACAAGTCCTGCCGGGCGTTGCTGGCGGCGCTGCCGCGGCGGCTCGGCGACTATGAGCGCGTGCCCGCCGCTCCACCCGTGCCGCCCGGCGCCGCGGCCTGGAGGAACGGCGGTGACCTCGTGGTGCTGCGGTGTGGACTGGACCGCCCGGCGGATTTCGTGGTCGGCTCACCGATCCAGGTTGTCGACCGGGTGCAGTGGTTTTCCGTGGCGGCCCCCCGGTCCGGCGGTGATGGCGGCCGCAGCACCTGGTACACCGTCGATCGGCCGGTCTACGTGGCGCTGACATTGCCGCCGGGCTCCGGACCGACCCCAATCCAGCAACTCTCCGAGTTGATCGACACCACGATTCCGGCCGTGCCGATCAGGCCGGGGCCGCCGGGCTGAGGCGGTGTGACGGCTAACTGCGGCTGCTACCGTCGTGAGCTATCGCAGCCCCACGCCCCGCGCCAGCGCGGTGCGCACCATCGTCGCCAACAGGGCGGGGTAGTCCAGGCCGCTGGCCGCCCACATCCGCGGATACATCGAGATGGTCGTGAAACCCGGCATGGTGTTGATCTCGTTGATCAGCAGCCCCTCCTCGGTGAGGAAGAAGTCCACCCGGGCCAGCCCCTGGCAGTCGATCGCCCGAAACGCGGCGATCGCCAATTCCCGCACCGCCGCGCTAATGTCGTCGTCGATCTTGGCGGGCACGTCCAGTTCGGCGGCGTCGTCGAGGTATTTGGTCGCGAAGTCATAAAACGCGTCTTCGCGTCCGCGCACGCCGGCGACCCGGATTTCGCCGACGGTGCTGGCCCGCACCGCGCCGTCGGGGAATTCGAGGACACCGCATTCCAATTCCCGACCGGTCACCGCCGCCTCCACGAGCACTTTGGGGTCGTGGCGACGGGCGTGGGCGATGGCCGGGGACAGCTGGCCCCAGGTGACCACCCGGCTGATACCGATCGACGAGCCGCCGCGCGCCGGTTTGACGTAGACCGGCAACCCCAGCCGCTGGCGCTGCTCGGGCGACAGTGTCGCCTCCCCCGGGCGCAGCACCTCATGCGCGCCGACGGGAAGTCCCGCGGCGGCCAGCAGCTTCTTGGTGAACTCCTTGTCCATGCCGGCGGCGCTGGCCAGCACCCCGCTCCCGACGTAGGGCACACCGGCCAACTCGAGCAATCCCTGCAAGGTGCCGTCCTCGCCGTACGGACCGTGCAGCACCGGGAACACCACGTCGACCGATGCCAGCACCTCACCCGCACCGGCGCCGACGGCGAACAGCTGGCCCGCTCGGCGCGGGTCGGCGGGCAGGGCGATCTCGGCACCGGAATCCGGGCTCACCCCCGGAAGCCGGCGATCGGTGATCGCCAGCGCCTCCGGACCCACGTCGGCAAGCACCCAGGAGCCCTCCGGGGTAATGCCGACCGGGATCACCTCGAACTGCTGCGGGTCGAGGTTGCGCAGGATGCTGCCCGCCGACACGCAGGAGATGGCGTGCTCGTTGCTGCGTCCGCCGAACACCACGGCGACGCGGATCCGGCCGCCGGAGCCGGACGCTCTGCAACCGCTCACAACCTAGAGAGGCTACCGGGCCGAGACCCGCGATGCCGGGCCGTCGCGTGCCAAACCGGGTCATTCCGGCTTGGTGCTGCGGCCCAGCAGCAAAAGCATCGCCTCGTCCACCGACAGCCCGCGATGGCACACCCGGTGCACGGCGTCGGTGAGCGGCATCTCCACGTCGTAGCTGGCCGCCAGCGCGAGCACCGACTCGCAGGAGGTGACTCCCTCGACGACGTGGCCGTTCCACGCCCGCTGCGCCGACTGCATCGTCTCCCCCCGGCCCAGGAGCGTCCCGAACGATCGGTTCCGGGAGTGCGGCGAGGTGCAGGTAGCCACCAAATCCCCCACCCCCGCCAGACCCGCCAGGGTGGCACCTTTGGCCCCCAGCGCCCGGCCGAGCCGCATAATCTCCGCTAACCCCCGGGTGATGATCGCGGCCGCGGTGTTTTCCCCGAAGCCCACGCCGGCCGCCATGCCGCACGCCAGCGCGATGACGTTCTTGCAGGCCCCACCGAGTTCGGTGCCGATGACATCGGCGTTGGTGTACGGGCGGAAGTACCTGGTCTTCAGCGCGCGCTGCAGGGCAACCGCGCGGGCGGAGTCGCTGCAGGCCACGACGGTGGCGGCGGGCTGCTCGGCGGCGATCTCCCCGGCTAGGTTGGGCCCGGAGATCACCGCCACCTGATCGGGGTCCGCACCGGTCACCGCGACGATGACCTGGCTCATCCGCATCAAGGTGCCCAGTTCAATGCCCTTGGCCAGGCTGACCAGGGTCGCGCCCGTGGGCAGCAGCCCGGCCCACTTTTCGAGGTTGGCGCGCATCGTCTGCGCCGGCACACCCAGCAGCACCGTCGACGCCCCGCTCAGCGCTTCTTCGGCGCGGGCGGTGCCGCGAATGCCCGCGGGCAGCGCTACCCCCGGCAAGTACCCGCTGTTGCGTTTGGCGGCGTTGATCTCCTCGGCGACCTCGGGCCGCCGTGCCCACAGCGTGACCTCGCCGCCGGCGTCGGCCAGCACCTTGGCCAGTGCGGTGCCCCAGGCGCCGGCGCCCATCACCGCTATCGGGCCGGCCATCGGCACCATCCTTCGTCGTCACCGGAGTGCTGTTTCGGCGCCCACCCTAGTCGGGGTTCCCGTTTGGCAGGATGAGCGCATGAGCGGCACACAGGCCGGCGCCGATGTCGGCTTGATCATCGCCGTCAAGCGGCTGGCCTCCGCGAAGACCAGGCTGGCACCGATTTTCGCACCGCAACACCGCGAGGCGGTGGTCCTGGCCATGCTGGTCGACACCCTCACCGCGGCGACGGCCGTGGGATCGCTGCGCTCGGTCACCGTCGTCACCCCCGACGCCGTGGCCGCGGCGGCGGCGGCCGAACTCGGCGCCGAGGTGCTAGCCGACCCCACTCCCGAAAGCCATCACGATCCGCTGAACCACGCAATCGCCCTCGCCGAGCGGGTGGTTACCGAATCAATACCCAATGTCGTTGTGCTACAAGGTGACCTGCCGGCGTTACAGGCGCACGAGCTCGCCGAGGCGATCACCGCGGCACGCCGTCATCGGCGGAGCTTCATCGCCGACCGCCAAGGCACCGGCACCACTGCGCTGTGTGCGTTTCACACCGCACTGGATCCCCAATTCGGCCCGGACTCCGCGGCCCGCCACCGGCGTTCGGGCGCGGTCGAGCTGCTCGGCGCCTGGCCGGGTCTGCGGTGCGATATCGATACCCCGGCAGACTTGGCGGTAGCCCGCCGGCTCGGCGTCGGGGCCGCGACCACGCGGGCGCTCGCCCGCCGCTGAGACCCTGCACGGCCGCCCGCAGCCCATCCCCAACGGCACGCGGATCTGCGTGACGGTGGCAACACCACCCGCTGATACGCGATGATCGAAAACATGACCGAAATCGAAGCCGAGGTACGACCCGATGAGAGCGCGTGGCATCCGACCGACTCCGCCCCGGGGGCACCTCCGGCCGCGACCACCGTCGCGATCGACGAGCGGCTGCCCGAGGACCGCTACCTGAACCGGGAACTGAGCTGGCTGGACTTCAACGCGCGGGTGCTCGCGCTGGCCGCCGACACCTCGCTGCCGCTGCTGGAGCGCGCCAAGTTCCTGGCGATCTTCGCCTCCAACCTCGACGAGTTCTACATGGTTCGCGTCGCCGGCCTCAAGCGCCGTGACGAGATGGGTCTTTCGGTCCGCTCCGCGGACGGTCTGACACCACGTGAGCAGTTGCGCCGCATCGGCGAGCTGACCCAGCAGCTCTCCGGCCGGCACGCCCACGTGTTCCTCGACTCGGTGCGACCGGCGCTCGCCGAGGAGGGGATCCACATCGTCACGTGGGCCGATCTGGATCAGCCCGAGCGTGATCGGCTCTCGGTCTACTTCCAGGAGCAGGTTTTCCCGGTCCTGACGCCGCTGGCGGTCGATCCGGCTCACCCCTTTCCGTTTGTCAGCGGGCTGAGCTTGAATCTGGCGGTCACGGTGAGGCGTCCCGATGACGGCGGCCAGCACTTCGCCCGGGTCAAGGTGCCCAATAACGTGGATCGCTTCGTCGAGCTCGCCGGCGGCGTGGACGCCGACGGAAAACCCGTCGTACGGTTCCTGCCGATGGAGGAATTGATCGCGGCGTTCCTCCCGGTGCTGTTCCCGGGTCTGGAGATCGTTGAGCACCACGTGTTTCGCATCACCCGCAACGCCGACTTCGAAGTCGAGGAGGACCGCGACGAGGATCTGCTGCAGGCGCTCGAGCGGGAGCTGGCCCGGCGGCGATTCGGCTCGCCGGTGCGGCTCGAGGTGTCCGACGACATGACCGAGCACATGCTGGAGTTGCTGCTCCGCGAACTCGACGTGCATCCCGGCGATGTCATCGAAGTTCCCGGGCTGCTTGATCTGTCGTCGTTGTGGCAGATCTACGAGCTGGACCGCCCGGCGCTCAAGGATCCGCCGTTCGTGCCGGCAACCCCGCCGGCGTTCGCCGAGCGGGAAACACCCAAAAGCATCTTCGCGACGCTGCGCGAAGGCGACGTGCTGGTGCACCACCCATACGATTCGTTTTCCACCAGCGTGCAGCGATTTATCGAACAGGCCGCGGCGGATCCCGATGTGCTGGCGATCAAGCAGACGTTGTACCGCACCTCCGGTGATTCGCCGATCGTGCGGGCGCTGATCGACGCCGCGGAGGCCGGAAAGCAAGTGGTGGCTTTGGTCGAGATCAAAGCCCGCTTCGACGAGCAAGCCAATATCCAATGGGCGCGGGCGCTCGAGCAGGCGGGGGTTCACGTCGCCTACGGGCTGGTGGGGCTCAAGACGCACTGCAAGACGTGCCTGGTGGTGCGCCGTGAAGGCTCGGCCATTAGACGCTACTGCCACATCGGAACCGGCAACTACAACAGCAAGACGGCCCGGCTCTACGAGGACCTCGGGCTGCTGACGGCGGCCCCCGACATCGGCGCCGACCTGACCGATTTGTTCAACTCGCTCACCGGCTATTCGCGCATGGTGTCCTACCGCAATCTGCTGGTGGCCCCGCACGGTATTCGCAGCGGCATCATCGACCGCATCGAGCGGGAGGTTGCCGCCCACCTGGAGACCGGTAACGGCCGGATCCGGTTTAAACTCAACGCTCTCGTGGACGAGCAGGTCATCGATGCGCTCTACCGCGCGTCGCAGGCGGGTGTCCCCGTCGAGGTGGTGGTGCGTGGGATTTGCGCACTGCGCCCCGGCGCGGAAGGCTACTCCGATAACATCTCGGTACGCTCGATTCTCGGCCGGTTCCTGGAGCACTCGCGGATCATTCACTTCCGCGCGATCGACGAGTTTTGGATCGGCAGCGCCGACATGATGCATCGCAATCTGGACCGCCGGGTCGAGGTGATGGTTCAAGTCAAAGATCCCCGGCTGACCGCCCAACTCGACGACATCTTCGAGTCGGCGTTGCACCCGGCGACCCGGTGCTGGGTACTCGGTCCCAACGGGCAGTGGACCGCGTCGCCACAGCCCGGCCACACCGTGCGCGACCACCAGGTCTCGCTGATGGAAAAGCACCGCAACCCGTGACGCTGTGCGCCGTCATCCCGGCGCCACGTCCGTAACCTCGTGTCCGGGCATGAATTGACCTGCAGGAGTGAAGGTGTCGACAGAGATATTGCCTACCGGCCAACGTCGCGCCGGCACAACTATCGGCGCCGCCGGCGCGGTGGTCTGGCGGGAGGGCTCCGACGCCGCGGTCGAGGTTGCGGTGATCCATCGTCCCCGATACGACGACTGGTCGCTGCCCAAAGGCAAAATCGATCCCGGGGAAACCGAACCGGTGACCGTGGTGCGGGAAGTGCTCGAGGAAACCGGCCACCGCGTGCATCTCGGGCGTCGGCTCCACCGTGTGAGCTATCCGGTCGAGCAGGGCATCAAAAGGGTGCGCTATTGGGCGGCCCGCAGCCTCGGGGGGCAGTTCACGCCGGGTCGCGAGGTTGACGACCTGCTGTGGCTGACGATACCCGACGCCGCCGCGAAGCTCTCCTACGAGCACGACCGAAAGGTGCTGCGCCGGTTCGCCAAACTTCCAGCCGATACCCATACGGTGTTGATCGTCCGCCATGGCAGCGCGGGCAGCAAGAAACTGTTCCCCGGCAACGACGCCGAGCGCCCGCTGGACAAAAAGGGCCGCGCGCAGGCGGAGGCACTCGTCGGACAGCTCCTGGCCTTCGGTGCCACAGCCGTCCATGCGGCCGATAAGCTGCGGTGCCATCAGACGATGGAACCACTGGCCGAAGAGCTGGGCGTAGCCATCGTCAACGAACCCACGCTGACCGCCGAGGCCTACGCGGAGAACCCCGGACGCGCCCGGGGCCGGGTCATGCAGATTGCCGGCCTGGATGACGTGGAATCAGCGAGATCCGGACGCCCCGGGCCGATGGGAGGCACCCACACACCGGTGATATGCACACAGGGGGAAGTGATTCCAGACTTGATTGCCTGGTGGTGCGGCCGCGACGGGGTGCGCCCGGACAAGTCCCGCAACCGCAAGGGCAGCATCTGGGTACTGTCGCTGTACGCCGGTCACCTGGTGGCGGCCGACCACCTCGCCAGCGCCCTGCCTCCCACGACGTCGGCCTGACACGCAGATACCCTTCGGGGACCAGTCCCGAAGGGTATCCGCGTATGAGAACCGGCTATCTCCTTACTTGCGTCCCCTTCTGGCGGACGCCTGCCTGGCCGGAGCCTTTTTGGCGGTTGATTTTTTCGCCGGGGCCTTAGTCGCCTTGCGGGCAGTGCTCTTGGTGGCCCTTTTCACGGCTTTGGCCGCCTTCTTAGCGGGCGCCTTTGCCGTGCCGACGGCTTTTTTGGCCGCCCTCTTGGTGACGGCCGTCGTTTTCGCCGCCGCCTTTCTGGCGGTGGCCTTAGTCGCGGCCTTCTTGGCTGCGGCCCCCTTGGCGGGCGCCTTCTTCGCCGCCCTCTTGGCCCCGCCCGCCATGACACCGCGCTTGACGGCGGGTCCTTCCGCCGGGAGACGCTGCGCTCCGGACACCACCGCTTTAAATTGCGCGCCCGGACGGAACGCCGGGACGTTTGTCGGTTTTACCCTAACCGTCTCGCCGGTACGGGGATTGCGGGCAACTCGCGCCGCGCGGTGGCGCTGTTCAAACACGCCGAACCCGGTGATCGTAACGTTCTCACCCCGGTGCACCGCGCGCACGATGGTGTCGACGATATTCTCGACGGCAGCGGTTGCCGATCGACGATCCGAGCCCATTTTCTGTGTGAGTACGTCGATGAGCTCTGCTTTGTTCATCCAAACCTCCGCAGTCAGTGGTCCTCTTTGGACCGACTAGAGGACACGGTAAACCCTAACCCGGCTGATTTCCAAGAGCCACGCCTAATTTCAGGAGCATCTAGCGAATTTTTAGGAATCCGCTTGCTGCCCTTGGCCGGTAGCCGGGACCTGAAATTGCCCGGACATCGTCTCGAGGCGAACCCGAAATTCGGTCCCCGTCGGTCCGTTAAGAGGTGGGAACGGTCCGCGGTTTCCAGGGCGGGCGGGTCGTTTCGAAAGCCTCGATCCGGTCGAGTTTGCGCAGCGTAAGGGCTATATCGTCGAGACCTTCAAGCAGCCGCCAGGCGGTGTAGTCGTCAATCGTGAATGGCAACAGTACCGTTCCCGCGGTGATATTCCGATCTTGAAGATTGGCAGTGATTTCCAAACCTGGGTTCTGTTCGATGAGCTCCCAGAGCTGCTCGACACCGTCCTGGGCGACTTCGGCCGCCAAGAGCCCCGCCTTACCCGCGTTACCCCGGAAAATGTCGGCGAACCGCGACGAGATCACCACCCGGAATCCGTAGTCCATCAGCGCCCACACCGCATGCTCGCGCGAGGACCCGATGCCGAAATCGGGTCCGGCGACCAGTACCGAGCCCCGGTCGAACGGGCTGATGTTGAGCACGAATGAGGGGTCCGCCCGCCAGGACGCGAACAACCCGTCCGCGAAACCCGTTCGGCTGACGCGTTTCAAATAGGCCGCCGGAATGATCTGATCGGTGTCGACGTTGGAGCGCCGCAGCGGGACCCCGATACCGGTATGGGTGCGAAAAGCTTCCACGCTGATCTCCTGGTTCTCTGGATTGGCCTTGTTCCCCGGATTCATCCGGATTCATCGGGTCAGGTCGGCCGGTGCGGACAACCGACCGCGTACCGCGGTGGCGGCCGCGACTGCCGGGGACACCAGATGGGTGCGGCCGCCCTTGCCCTGGCGTCCTTCGAAGTTGCGGTTGGACGTGGAGGCGCACCGCTGCCCCGGACCCAGCTGGTCGGGGTTCATCCCGAGACACATCGAGCACCCCGCCTGGCGCCACTCGGCGCCCGCTGAGGTGAAAATCTCGTCCAGCCCTTCGGCTTCAGCCTGTGCCCGAACCCGCATGGATCCCGGGACGACGAGCATCCGCACTCCCGGGGCCACCTTGTGGCCGCGCAGCACATCGGCCGCCGCGCGTAGATCCTCGATACGGCCGTTGGTACACGACCCGACGAATACGACATCGACCGCGATATCGCGCATCGGGGTGCCAGGTCGAAGATCCATGTATGCCAATGCCTTCTCCGCGGCCCGCCGCTCGGCGTCATCGCTCATCAGCCCGGGATCGGGCACCGCCCCAGCCAACGGCACTCCCTGGGCGGGGTTGGTGCCCCAGGTGACGAACGGACTCAACGTGGTCGCGTCGAGGTAGATCTCGGTGTCGAAGACCGCCCCGCGGTCGGTGCGCAACCCCTCCCAATACGCCACCGCGGCCTCCCACTGCTCTGCCCGGGGCGCATGCGGGCGGCCCCGCAAAAAATCGTAGGTAATCGCATCCGGCGCCACCATTCCGGCTCGGGCGCCGGCTTCGATGCTCATATTGCAGATCGTCATGCGGCCTTCCATGGACAGCGATTCAATGGTGCTGCCTCGGTATTCGATGACGTGACCCTGCCCGCCGCCGGTGCCGATCTTGGCGATCACCGCAAGGATGAGGTCTTTGGCCGTCACCCCTGCGGGCAGTTGGCCGTTGATATTGACCGCCATCGTCTTGAACGGCTGCAGCGGCAGCGTCTGGGTGGCCAGTACATGCTCGACTTCCGAGGTGCCGATGCCCATTGCCAGGGCGCCGAATGCGCCGTGGGTAGAGGTGTGGCTGTCGCCGCACACGATCGTCATTCCCGGCTGGGTAAGGCCCAGCTGCGGCCCGACGACGTGCACGATGCCCTGCTCGATATCGCCCATCGGATGCAGCCGGATACCGAATTCGGCGCAGTTGCGCCGTAACGTCTCGACCTGAGTGCGTGATACCGGGTCCGCGATCGGCTTGTCGATGTCGAGGGTGGGCACGTTGTGATCCTCGGTGGCCAGCGTAAGGTCGGGCCGCCGCACCCGCCGTCCCGCAAGGCGCAGGCCGTCGAAGGCCTGCGGGCTGGTGACCTCGTGCACCAAATGCAAATCGATGTAGAGCAAAGAGGGCTCGCCATCACCGCCGGATGCCACGACGTGGTCGTCCCAAATCTTCTCCGCCAATGTCCGCGGGCCGCGATGATCGGCTGCCATGGTGGTCTCGCTTTCGCCGGGGTTGCGCCTCACTAACGATGGTCTCAGAATATGAGACGCTAATATCTGTATATGAGACAGCATAGCGGCATCGGGGTCCTCGACAAAGCCGTGGGCATGCTGCAGGCGATCGCGCAATCGCCGTGCGGGCTGGCCGAATTGTGTGACCGCACTGGCTTACCCCGGGCCACCGCGCACCGGCTGGCGGTCGGCCTAGAGGTCCATCGCCTGCTGGCCCGCGATCCCGCAGGCCGCTGGCTGCTGGGTCCCGCCCTCAGCGAACTGGCGGCGCACGCCACCGACCCGCTGCTGGCGGCGAGCGCAATAGTGCTGCCCAGACTGCGCGACACCACCGGCGAAAGCGTGCAGGTATATCGGCGCGAGGGCACCACCCGGGTCTGCGTGGCCGCACTTGAACCTCCTGCGGGTCTTCGGGATACCGTGCCGGTGGGGGCGCGCTTGCCGATGACGGCGGGTTCCGGCGCCAAAGTGCTGCTGGCATACGCTGACTCCGCCACCCAGCGGGCCATATTGCCGGCAGCGAAATTTACCGAGCGCGCGTTGGCCGACGTGCGCCGGCGCGGCTGGGCGCAAAGCGTTGCCGAGCGAGAGCCGGGTGTGGCCAGTGTCTCGGCGCCGGTACGCGATGCCCGCGGTGCGGTGATCGCGGCGATATCGGTGTCCGGGCCGATCGACCGGCTGGGCCGGCGTCCCGGGGAGCGTTGGGCCGCCGACCTGTTGGCGGCGGCCGAAGCGCTCACCCAGCTCCTGTGATGCGGCCGATGGCCGAGTGTGCATCCCCGGTTTCGACTGTGCAACCAGGGCGGGATTCGAAGGCGAGATCGCGCCCTCAGCGCACACTCGAAGCCCTCAGCGCACACTCGAAGCCAGGCGTCCCATGCGCCCGAAACAACGGCTGCCACACTGACGCCATGGGAATCAACCAGCGCGCGCAGATCGTCATGTCGCAGGCCGAGATCGCCGACTTCGTCGCCACTAGCCGCACCGGCACGCTGGCCACCATCGGTGCTGGCGGGCAGCCGCATTTGACCGCGATGTGGTACGGAGTCATCGACGGTGACATCTGGCTGGAGACCAAGGCCAAATCACAAAAGGCCATCAACCTCAGACGTGACCCGCGGGTGAGCTTCCTGATCGAGGACGGCGACACCTATGACACGTTGCGTGGGGTCTCCTTTGAAGGCGTCGCCGAGATCGTCGAGGATCCCACCACGCTTTTTCGGATCGGCGTCAGCGTATGGGAGCGCTATACCGGTCCCTATACCGAAGACAAGAGGCCGGCGATCGACCGGATGATGAACAAGCGGATCGGGGTCCACCTCGTTGTCCGCCGGGTGCGCTCGTGGGATCACCGCAAGCTCGGACTGCCCCGCATGCCGGTGGCCGGTTCCACCGCGCCGAGCGCGCTGGTGCGACAAGGCCGTGATCCGGGTGCTGACGCGGTTGTTGGGTGCGAACCCGCATCGAAGCGCGGTGGCGGCGGTTCGGTGAGCGGCTGAGAGTCGGCGACGAGCCGATAACCGCCTGGCCGAAGTGGATGCCGTCGGCCGGAAGGAACCGGTTGCGGCCGCTGCTCGACGGGGCGCCGGGCGAGGGCATCACCAGCGTGCCCGCTGCGCCGGAGCCGTTGCACGGGTTCTGCGGTCACCCGCCGGTGAGACGAGTAGCCCCGATGGGATTCGAACCCACGCTACCGCCGTGAGAGGGCGGCGTCCTAGGCCGCTAGACGACGGGGCCAGAACCGATCCGAGCTGTCAGCATAGCCCACCCGGTGCGCTCGGTGATTCCCACCTAACCGCCGCCCGACCTTCGCGGGGTACATACTTTGCTGGGGTACCAGGACTCGAACCTAGAACGGCTGAACCAGAATCAGCTGTGTTGCCAATTACACCATACCCCATTGGCTGGCGAAACCCGCTGGTCACGGCGGACTCAGCAGGCTTCCCGGCGGCCATGCGGCCGCTGCTGCCGGCGATCCTCGGCCGAGGTGCAGATTACCAAAGATTCTCATCGCGCTCTTCACCGCGGCAAGACTGGCCGGTGCCGAACCGTCGGGCGGCACGCAACCGCTGCAGGCTACGCCCGCGACCCAGCAGCTCCAGCGACTCAAACAGCGGTGGGCTGACGGACGCCCCCGTGACGGCCACCCGGATCGGGCCGAAGGCCCTGCGCGGCTTCAGCCCGAGCCGCTCGAGCAGCGCGGCTTTGAGGGCGCCCTCGATGTGCGCCGCGGTCCAGTCGGCCACCCCCTCCAGCGCCGTGACGGCGGCGTCGAGCACCGGCACCGTGTCCGGCCCCAGTTCCTTGGCGGCGGCCTCGGGATCGATCGCGTAGTGCTCGTCGTTGAAGAACTTCAGCAGCGGCCACGCGTCGCCCAGAACGACGATGCGCGTTTGGACCAGCCGGGCCGCAGCCGCAAACCCGACGTCGTCCAGCCCGGTGTGATACCCGTGCGCATCGAAGTAGTCGCGCAGCCGGGCGGTGAAGTCGTCCGCGGCGAGCCGGCGAATGTGCTCGGCGTTGATGGCATCCGCCTTTTTCTGGTCGAACCGGGCGGGGTTGGGGTTGACGTCTGCGACGTCGAACGCTGCCACCATTTCCTCGAGGCTGAACACGTCGCGGTCAGCGGCTATCGACCACCCCAGCAGCGCAAGATAATTCAGCAGTCCTTCGGGAATGAATCCCCGTTCGCGGTGGACAAACAAATTCGACTGCGGATCGCGTTTCGACAACTTCTTGGTGCCTTCTCCTAACACCGTTGGCAAATGGGCGAATTCCGGAATCCGATCCGCCACCCCGATGCGCATCAACGCCCGGTACAGTGCGATCTGGCGCGGTGTCGACGGCAGCAGATCCTCGCCGCGCAGCACATGGGTGATCTTCATCAGCGCGTCGTCGACCGGGTTAACCAACGTGTACAGCGGATCTCCACTGGCGCGGGTGAGCGCGAAATCGGGGATGCTGCCGGCCGCAAAGGTCATTCGTCCGCGCACCAGGTCGGTCCAACTGAGGTCGTCGTCGGGCATCCGCAGCCGGATCACCGGTGTGCGACCCTCCGCCAGGTAGGCCGCGCGCTGCGCGGCCGTCAGATCCCGGTCGAAGTTGTCGTAGCCCAGCTTGGGGTTGCGGCCGGCCGCGCGATGGCGGGCCTCAACCTCCTGGGGGGTCGAGAAGGCCTGGTAAGCCTCCCCCGCCGCGAGCAGTCGCGCCACCACGTCACGGTAGATGTCTTTTCGCTGCGACTGGCGATACGGTCCGTAGGGCCCGCCCACCTCCGGGCCTTCGTCCCAGTTCAGGCCCAACCAACGCAACGCGTCGAGCAGCGCTAAATAGCTTTCCTCGCTGTCACGTCCGGGGTCGGTGTCTTCCACCCGGAAGACGAACACACCGCCGGTATGCCGGGCGTAGGCCCAGTTGAACAACGCGGTGCGGATCAGCCCGACGTGGGGAATCCCGGTGGGCGACGGGCAGAACCGGACCCGAACGCTAACTGTTGACGTCACTACATTCCTTTGCGCACAACAGGATTGGTCAGGGTTCCGATATCCTCAACGGTAACGCTGACGGTGTCGCCGTGCTCGATGGGACCGACGCCGTCGGGTGTCCCGGTGAGGATGAGGTCCCCCGGCAGCAGTGTCATCACCGTCGAGACCCATTCCACGATCGCGCCGACGTCGTGAATCATCAGCGAGGTTCGGCTGTGCTGTTTGACGTCCCCGTTGACCTCGGTGCGAAGCTCGAGGTCGGCCGGGTCGACATCGGTGACGATCCACGGCCCGACCGGGCAGAAGGTGTCGTGGCCCTTGGCCCGGGTCCATTGACCGTCGGCTTGTTGCTGGTCACGTGCCGTCACGTCGTTGGCGATGGTGTAGCCCAGGATGTACTCGCCGGCCCGGGCCGCCGCAACGTCCTTGCACGGCCGGCTGATCACCACCGCCAACTCGCCCTCGAAATGCACCGGTGACGCCTTGGCGGGCAATCGAATCGGCACATTCGGCCCGATGATCGCGGTATTGGGCTTGAGGAAGATCACCGGATCGGTCGCTGCTGCACCTCCGCCCATCTCGGCGATGTGGGCGGGGTAGTTTTTGCCGACGCAGATGACCTTGCTGGCCAGCATCGGCGCCAGCAGTCGCACATCCGCCAGCGGCCAGTAGCGCCCGGTGAAGGTCGGCGTGCCGAAGGGGTGCTCTGCGATCTCCCGGGCGATCATCGTGGCCGGGTCGTGCGGCTCACCTTCGACGCTGACGAAGGCGACCCCGTCGGGGCTGGCGATTCGACCAAGGCGCACCCGACCAATCTAAACGGGGTGGTGTGCCGGGCGGTGCGCCGGCTCGCGGTCGGTAACGGCTGTCGGTGGGATACCTGTGAAACCATGGACCTATGCCGACCGACTCGACCAGCATGGGCGCGCGCTGGTCGATGGTGGCGATTTCGCTGGCGGCAACCCTGTGCTCGTTCGTCTTCATCAATGGCGTCGCCTTCGTGATCCCGGCGCTGCAAGCCGAGCGGGACGTCACCCTCACGAATGCCAGCCTGTTGTCTTCCATGCCCAGCTTCGGCATGGTTTTCACGCTGATCGGCTGGGGTTACCTGGTGGATCGTGTGGGCGAGCGGATCGTGCTCACCGTGGGTTCGGCGCTGACCGCGGTGGCGGCCTACGGCGCGGCGTCGGTGCGGCCGCTCGTCGCGGTCGGGGTATTGCTGTTTTTCGGCGGCATGGCCGCCGCCAGCTGTAACACCGCCAGCGGCCGGCTGGTCACCGGTTGGTTTCCGCCGCACCAGCGTGGCCTGGCGATGGGCGTCCGCCAGACCGCGCAACCGCTGGGCATCGCGCTGGGCGCGGCGATCATGCCCGAACTGGCCGAACGCGGGGTCGCGGCGGCGTTGATGTTTCCCGCGATCGTGTGCGCGGTGTCGGCGGTGGCCTGCGCGGTCGGTGTGGTCGACCCCCCGCGGAAAACCCGGGCCAGCGCCACCGACGACGAGCTCGCCAGCCCCTATCGGGGATCGGCGGTGTTGTGGCGAATCCATGCGGTGTCCGCCCTGCTGATGGTGCCGCAGGCGGTAACTGCAACGTTCATGCTGGTCTGGCTGATCGAGGACGAGCGCTGGTCGGTCGCCGCCGCCGGCGCGCTGGTGACCCTCGCCCAGCTGCTGGGCGCGCTGGCGCGCATTGTGGTCGGCCGATGGTCGGACCGTGTCGGTTCGCGGATGCGCCCGATCCGCGCCCTCGCCGTAATGGCCGGCCTGGCCATGTTCCTGCTGGCGGTTAACGACCACCTGGACACGCCCTTCGCCGAGGCGGCGATGGTCGCCGCGGCGGTGATCGCGGTGACCGATAACGGGTTAGCGGCCACCGCGATCCCCGAGTACGCGGGCCCGTTTTGGAGCGGGCGCGCGCTAGGCGCCCAAAACACCGGCCAGCGGGTGACGGCAAGTCTGACACCGCCGGTGTTTGGTGCCCTGATCACGGCGCTCGGATACCCGTTGGCATTCACGGTGTGTGGGCTATTCCCGCTCATGGCGGTGCCGTTGGTGCCGGTAAGCGCGGAACCGCGGGGACCGGACGCTGACGCTAGAGCGCGGCGAGAATCCGATCACCGATTTGCCGGGTTGACAACCGATCGTTGCCCCGGGTGGCCAGATGGGTCGCCACGGCCCGGTCCACGCGTGCGGCGGCGGCTTCTTCGCCGACATGGGCGAGCAGCAGCGCCACCGACATGATCGCCGCGGTCGGATCGGCGACTCCCCGTCCGGCGATATCGGGCGCGCTGCCGTGCACCGGCTCGAACATCGACGGATTGGCCCCGGTGGCGTCGATATTGCCGCTGGCGGCCAAGCCGATGCCGCCGCACACCGCCGCGGCCAGATCGGTGATGATGTCGCCGAACAGGTTGTCGGTGACGACCACGTCGAAGCGACCGGGATCGGTGACCAGGTGGATGGTCGCGGCGTCGACGTGTTGGTAGCTCACCTCGACCTCCGGGTACTGATCGGCGATCTGCTGCACGGTGCGCCACCATAACGCCCCCGCAAAGGTCAGCACGTTGGTTTTATGCACCAGGGTCAACCGTTTGCGCCGGTTGCGGGCGCGCTCAAAGGCGTCCCAGACCACCCGACGCACGCCGAACGCGGTGTTGACGCTGACCTCGGTGGCGACCTCGTTGGGAGTTCCGACCCGAATCGCGCCGCCGGTGCCGGTGTAGGGGCCCTCGGTGCCCTCGCGCACCACCACGAGATCGATGTCACGGCTGCCGGGCGACAGCGTCAACGGGCTGGCCACCCCGGGGTACAGCCGGGCGGGCCGCAGGTTGATGTAGTGGTCCAACTCGAAGCGCAACCGCAGCAGCAGCCCCCGCTCCAGCACGCCGGGCGGCACCGACGGATCGCCGATCGCGCCGAGCAGGATCGCGTCGTGGGCGCGCAACTCGGCCAAAACCGAGTCCGGCAGCACTTCACCGGTGGCGTGAAAGCGCCGCGCGCCCAGGTCGTAGTTGGTCTTCTCCACACCGGGCAGGACCGCGTCCAGGACCCTGACGGCTTCGGCCACCACCTCGGGACCGATCCCGTCGCCGGCGATGATCGCCAACTTCACTGGCGCCGCTCCTTCTCATCGCTTCGCTCTGCATCGTCGCCGGCGCGGTTCACTGGCGCCGCTCCTTCTCATCGCTTCGCTCTGCATCGTCGCCGGCGCGGTTCACGACAGGTCGACCACCTCGAGCTTGAAGGCGTCGACCGCCGCGGCGATCGCCGACCGCACGTCCTCGGGCACCTCGCGGTCCAGCCGCAGCATTATCGTCGCGCCCGGGCCCTCGGCGTCCTCGGAGAGCTGAGCGGCGTGGATGTTCACCCCGGCGGCACCGAGCAGCGTGCCGATCTTACCCAGCGCTCCGGGCCGGTCGATGTAGTGCACGATCAAGTTGATTCCCTCGGCGCGCAAATCGAAGTTGCGCCCGTTGATCTGCACGATCTTCTGCACCTGCTGCGGCCCGGACAACGCGCCCGCGACGTTGACGACCGAGCCGTCGGCGGCCACCGCGCGCACGTCGACGACACTGCGATGATTAGGGCTCTCGGTCACCGTGCTGATCTCGGCGGAAACCCCGCGTTCCTCGGCGATCGCCGGCGCGTTGACGAACGTCACGGGCTCCTCGATAACCGCCGAAAACAGGCCCCGCAGGGCCGAAAGCCGGAGCACCTCGACATCTTCGGAGGCCAGCTCGCCACGCGCCTGGATCACCAGCGAGGTCGGCAGTTGGTCCGACAGCACCCCGACCAGCAACCCGAGTTTGCGCACCAGGTCCAGCCAGGGCAGCACCTCGTCACTGACCACCCCGGCACCCACGTTGACGGCGTTCGGGACGAACTCCCCGGCCAGCGCCAGCTTCACGCTTTCGGCCACGTCGGTGCCGGCGCGCTCCTGTGCCTCGGCGGTCGAGGCACCCAGGTGCGGGGTGACGACCACCTGCGGCAGGTCGAACAGCGGGCTGTCGGTGCATGGCTCTTTGGCGAACACGTCTAGACCCGCGGCCCGGACATGCCCACTGGTCACCGCATCGGCCAACGCCTGCTCGTCCACCAGGCCGCCGCGGGCGGCGTTGACGATAATGACCCCCGGCTTGGTCTTGGCCAGCGCCGCCCGGTCGATCAGGCCCGCCGTCTCGGGGGTCTTGGGTAAATGCACCGAGATGAAATCGGAGCGCGACAACAGCTCCTCCAGCGACAACAGCTCGATTCCCAGTTGCGCCGCCCGGGCCCGCGACACATATGGGTCGTAGGCGACCAGGTGGGCGCCGAAGGCGGCCAGCCGCTGGGCCACCAACTGCCCGATACGCCCCAACCCGACAATGCCGACGGTCTTGTCGAAGACCTCGGTACCCGAGAACGACGAACGCTTCCAGGTGTGAGCGCGCAACGAGGCATCGGCGGCCGGGATCTGGCGGGCCGCGGCCAGCAGCAGCGCGATCGCGTGTTCGGCGGCGCTGTGGATATTCGACGTGGGGGCGTTGACGACCAGCACACCGCGCTCGGTGGCGGCGTCGACGTCGACATTGTCGAGTCCGACACCGGCCCGGGCGACGATCTTCAGCTTGGGTGCCGCGGCCAGCACCTCGGCATCCACGGTGGTCGCCGACCGCACCAGCAGTGCGTCGGCGTCGGGCACCGCGGCCAGGAGTTTCTCCCGGTCGGGGCCATTGACCCAACGGACATCAACCCCGTCGCCCAGAGCGGCGACGGTCGATTCGGACAGCTTGTCGGCGATCAGGACCACGGGAAGACTCATACCGCTACCCTAGCGTGGCTAACCAACGGGCTTGCGTTGCGTCGACGGCACAACTACCCGCCGCCACCGGTATCGTCCGTCATGGCCGTGACACCGACACGCGCTCACGCGAGCGTAACAGCGCGCCGAAATAAGCTGCGCCACAGTAGATTCCGGAGAGCCCAGCGGCGGTCCCCGTCGGCGACGCGGTGCGGGCCGCGAAATCGCGCCGGAGGTCTCCGCGGCTCAGACGGTTTCGGTGATCGGACGGTCCACCCAACTCATCAAGTCGCGCAGTTTTTTCCCGGTGGCCTCGATGGGATGCTCGGCATTGCGCTTGCGCAACTCTTGCAACTGCTTACCACCGTTTTCGACATCGGCGACCAGTTTCTTGACGAAGCTGCCGTCCTGGATTTCCCGCAGAATGCCGCGCATCCGCTCCCTGGTTCCGGCGTCGATCACCCGTGGGCCGGCCAGGTAGCCACCGAACTCCGCGGTGTCAGACACCGAGTAATACATCCGGCCGATGCCGCCCTCATACATCAGGTCGACGATCAGCTTAAGCTCGTGCAGCACCTCGAAGTAAGCCAGCTCCGCTGGATAGCCGGCCTCGACCATGATGTCAAAGCTCGCCTTGACCAACTCTTCTACCCCGCCGCACAGCACCGTCTGCTCACCGAACAAGTCGGTTTCGGTCTCATCTTTGAAAGTGGTCTTGATGACACCGGCCCGGGTGCCACCGATGGCCTTGGCGTAGGACAGCGCCAGCGCCAGACCGTCACCCGATGGATCTTGCGCCACCGCAACCAGACACGGAACGCCCTTGCCGTCGACGAACTGGCGGCGCACCAGATGCCCGGGGCCCTTCGGGGCGACCATGGCCACGGTGATCTCGGGGGCGGGCTTGATCAAGCCGAAGTGGATGTTAAGCCCGTGGCCAAAGAACAACGCGTTGCCCGGCGCCAGGTTGGGCTCGATGTCGTCGCTATAGATGTCCGCCTGCGCGGTATCGGGTGCCAGCAACATGACCACGTCGGCCCAGCGGGACACTTCGGCAGGGGTGCCGACCGGCAGGCCTTGCTCGGTGACCTTCGGGCGCGACTTGGAGCCCTCTCTCAGTCCGACACGCACATCCACCCCGGAGTCGCGCAGGCTCAGTGAGTGTGCATGCCCTTGGCTGCCGTAACCGATCACGCCGACCTTTCGGCCCTGGATGATCGAGAGGTCTGCATCGTCGTCGTAGAACATCTCCACTGCCACGTGTTTCTCCTTGTTGTTATTTGGCGGTGCCGATGCCGCGGGGGCCGCGGGACAAGGACACCAGACCGGACTGGGCGATCTCACGCACGCCGAATGGCTCGAGTACCCGCAAGAGGGCTTCGATCTTGCCCGGCGTGCCGGTGGCCTCGACGGTCAGCGACTCCGGCGAGACGTCGATCACGCTGGCACGAAAGAGGTTTACCGCTTCGATCACCTGGCTTCGGGTACCGGCGTCGGCACGCACTTTGATCAACGCGAGCTCCCGGGACACCGAGCTGTCCGGGTCTTGTTCGATGATCTTGATGACGTTGATCAGCTTGTTGAGCTGCTTGGTGATCTGCTCGAGCGGAGTGTCCTCGGCGGAGACCACAATGGTCATCCGCGACATGTGCTTCTGCTCGGTGGCGCCGACAGCCAGCGACTCGATGTTGAAGCCGCGCCGCGAGAACAGTCCCGCCACCCGAGCGAGCACCCCGGGTTTGTCTTCGACCAGTACCGACAACGTGTGTGTCGAAGACATCAGGCGTGCCCTTCGTTGTCGTCGTCGTCGAACAGCGGGCGAATCCCGCGGGCGGCCTGGATCTCGTCGTTGCTGGTGCCGGCGGCCACCATTGGCCACACCTGAGCGTCGGCGCCGACGATGAAGTCAATGACCACCGGGCGGTCGTTGATCCGCCGGGCATGGTTGATCACGCCGACGACGTCTTCTTCACGCTCGCACCGCAAACCCACACAGCCCAGCGCCTCGGCCAGCTTCACGAAGTCCGGGATGCGGTGCGAGTGGGTGGCCAGGTCGGTCTGCGAATAGCGTTCGGCGTAAAACAGCGACTGCCATTGCCGCACCATGCCCAGGCTGCCGTTGTTGATCACGGCCACCTTGATCGGCACGCCCTCGACGGCGCAGGTGGCCAGCTCCTGGTTGGTCATCTGAAAGCAGCCGTCGCCGTCGACCGCCCATACCTCGGCGTCCGGCCGGCCGATCTTGGCGCCCATGGCCGCCGGGATGGCAAAACCCATGGTGCCCAGGCCGCCGGAGTTGATCCAGGTGCGTGGCTTCTCAAACGAGATGAACTGCGCGGCCCACATCTGGTGCTGGCCGACACCGGCGACGTACACCGCGTCCGGCCCCGCGATCTTGCCCAGCGTGGAGATCACGTATTCCGGGCTCAGGCTGCCGTCGCTTTGCGGCCCGTAGCTCAGCGGGTAGGTCGCCTGCACGCCGCGTAAATACTGCCACCAGGCATCGAGGTCGAGGGTGCCGGCGGACACCCCGAGATGCCGCAGCGCCGCGCTGAGATCGGTGATGACGGCTTTGACGTCACCCACGATCGGAACGTCGGCACGCCGGTTCTTGCCGATCTCGGCGGGATCGATGTCGGCGTGGATGACCTTGGCCTCGGGGGCAAACGAGTCGAGTTTTCCGGTCACCCGGTCGTCGAAGCGGGTACCCAACGCGATCAGCAGGTCGCTGCGCTGCAACGCCGCCACCGCTGCCACCGTGCCGTGCATGCCGGGCATGCCCAGGTGCTGGTGATGGCTGTCCGGGAACGCGCCACGGGCCATCAGTGTGGTGACGACGGGGATGCCGGTGAGTTCGGCCAAATCCCGCAGTTGCTCGGTGGCGTTGCCGCGGATGACGCCCCCGCCGATGTAGAGCACCGGTTTACGGGCGGCCGCGATCATCCTGGCGGCCTCACGCACCTGACGGTTGTGCGGTTTGATGGTCGGCTTGTAGCCGGGCAGATCCAGGCGCGGTGGCCAGCTGAACGCGCATGGGCCCTGCAACACGTCCTTGGGGATGTCCACGAGCACCGCACCGGGGCGTCCGGTGGACGCGATATGAAACGCCTCGGCCAGCACCCGCGGAATCTCGTCGCCGCTGCGGACCAGGAAGTTGTGCTTGGTGATCGGCATGGTGATGCCGGAGATGTCGGCCTCCTGAAAGGCGTCGGTGCCGATCAGCGAACGCCCGACCTGCCCGGTGATCGCGACCACCGGGATGGAATCCATCTGGGCGTCGGCCAGCGGGGTCACCAGGTTGGTTGCGCCGGGACCGGACGTCGCCACGCAGACGCCGACCCGGCCGGTGGCATGCGCGTAGCCGCTGGCGGCATGGCCAGCGCCTTGCTCATGGCGAACCAGCACGTGCCGCAACTTCTTCGAGTCAAACAGCGGATCATATACCGGTAGCACCGCACCGCCGGGGATCCCGAAGATCACCCCGACGCCCAGCTCCTCTAACGACCTCACCACCGACTGTGCTCCGGTAAGTTGCTGCGGCACAATCCTTTTCGGATGTGAACCGGAAAGCTCCGCCGCAGATCCGGCGGTGGCCGAAACGCCGTTGGCGGTGTGCGGCTTGTCCTTCGAAGCCAACGGGGGCCTCGTGGTAGGTGCGCTCACGATGTCCTCTTAGTACTTTTGTCCTAACTCTGCTGGTCTTGCGGGCAAATGCGCAAGGGCACGCAACAAAAAACCCCCGCCAGCACAGCTTGCTGCACGAGGGTTGCGCGTTGTTGCCGGAACGTTATCCGCGCCAAGCACCAACGCGCCGACCAGGTACTACCGGCATCCCGCGGGTTTGCACAATTTGACGGTAGCCTCCGCACGGCTCGGGCGTCAAATCCCGCTCGGTGACGCGGCCCGCGGCCCGATGATCGAACCCCGGGTGCTCACGACGATCTCCGGATGGCCCGGTCCGCCCGGAGCACACCTGCCCGGATAGCCGTCAGGAAAATCCCAACGAAAACCGTGAAAAGATGCAGGGGTGGCTTCGGATTCCTCGGCTGCAGCAGCCCCCGGGCGGCCCGTGGTGATCAGGATATCGCCGATGGCGCATTTGGCGGTCGGATTCACCACCGTCGGACTGCTCGTACCCGTGCTGACCTGGCCACTGACCGCGCCGTTGCTTGTCATCCCGGTGGTGTTGTCGGCGTTGATCATCCGGTTACGCACCGTCGCCGACGCTCAGGGAGTAACGGTGCGCACCCTGCTCGGCAGCCAGACCGTGCGCTGGGAGCAGATCGACGGGCTGCGATTCCACAAGGGTTCGTGGGCACGAGCACAGCTCAAAAACGGCGGGGAGTTGCGATTGCCCGCGGTCAGCTTCGCGACGCTGCCGCTGTTGGCCGAGGCCAGTGCGGGACGGGTACCCAACCCGTATCGCTAGCCGGCCGACGATGCGCGCCGCCCAGCGGCGCGAGGAGGAGACCGGCCATCCAACCCAGCCGGCCGACGATGCGCGCCGCCCAGCGGCGCCGGGCCGGGATGTCAGCCCAGCGGGTTCGCCCCGTTCAGCAGCACCCACACCGCGACGCCGGCGCCGACCCCGCCGAGCAATGACACCAACGATCCGATGAATGGTCGCCGGGCCCAGCCGCGACCGGCGTCGAAGCCATAGCGGCCGGGACCGATCAATACGACGGCGATGGCCACGAGGATAAGGGTGAGCTCGTATTCATGCCCGTGCGGAAGGAAGAAGGAGAAGCGCGAGTGCGGCTGGGTTGAGACACCGGCAAGCAGCTCGTTGATCAGATAGGCCAGCGCCCCCGCGGCGGCCAGCGGGGTGACCAGTCCCAGCACCAGCAAGACCCCGGCGCCGATCTCGCCGCCGGGACCCACATAGCTGAGGATCTCGGCATGCCGGTAACCCGCGTCGGTCAGCGAGTGGGTGAAGCCCGCCCGACCCCGCCCGCCCCACCAGCCGAACAGCGTTTGCAACCCGTGGGCGATCAGCACTATCCCCAGGCCGACCCGCAATATCAGCAGACCGAGGTCCTGGGTGCCGCGCCGGCCTGCGGCGCGCACCCGTTCGTCGTCCTCGTCCGCCTCGATCTGGTCCGGCGGGGCCGCCGAGTGCCGCCCCCCGGGCCGCTGCCGCCCGTATGACACCTCGTCATGCGGACCGGCCAGACCGTACCGGGAGCCGGCGACAAGGGGCCCGCCGGGGCCATAGTGGGGGATCGCAGTGGTCTCAAAATCGCCTGAATAGGCGGCCGATGGCAGGTCGTCTTCCGGGTCGACCAGGCTTGCTGAAGCTGGTCGCAGCTGGGTTTGCGCTCCGGAATCGTCCGGCGGGCGCCAATCCGAGTCATTCGATTGACTGGTCACGCGTGCCAGGGTAAGGGTATTTGCCCGGCGAATTGGGGATTTGAGCGGCCCTTTCGCCGACTTCTCTGATTTTCCGGCGGTTGCCACCCCGGTTCGGCCGGCCCCTTGCGGCGGAGACCACCGGTGAGGCCGAACCGGCCACCGGGCGTAAAGGTGCCGGATAGCGGTACAGCCCGTGATGTCCGTACCCTGACAGCTATGCGAAGACGGCGGTCGGTGCGGTGCGGGATCGCTGGGCTGTGCGCCGTGCTGCTCGCGGCGAGCGGCTGTGCACGGTTCAACAACGCCCAGTCGCAACCCTTCACCACCGAACCGAAGCTGATGGCGCCGCCCAGCTCGTCGCCCCCTCCGCCGCCGCCATTGCCCGCCAAGCCGTTTCCGAAGGTCTGCCCGGCCCCGGGCGTGATGCAGGGCTGTCTGGAGAGCACCAGCGGCCTGATCATGCTGCCCGACAGCAAATCCGCGCTGGTCGCCGAGCGCGTCACCGGCGCGGTCAAGGAGGTCTCCCTCAACGCCGAGCCGAAGGTCAAGACGGTCATCCCGGTCGACCCGTCCGGGGACGGCGGGCTGATGGACATCGTGCTGTCGCCCACCTATTCGCAAGACCGCCTGATGTACGCCTACATCAGCACGCCCAGCGACAACCGGGTGGTCCGCGTCGCCGACGGCGACGTCCCGAAGGACATCCTGACCGGCATCCCCAAAGGTGCCACCGGGAACACCGGTGCGCTGCTTTTCACCAGCCGCACCACACTGGTGGTGCTGACCGGCGATGCCGGCAACCCGGCGATGGCCGCCGACCCGGGATCACTGGCGGGCAAGGTGATCCGGATCGAACAACCCACCACCCTCAACCAGGCGCCGCCGACGACGGCGCTCACCGGCATCGGCCCCGGCGGCGGGCTGTGTAAAGACCCGGTCGACGGCTCGCTGTATGTGCTCGACCGCGCTCCCAGCGCCGACCGGTTGCAGCGCATCACCCGGGAATCGCAGGTTTCCACCGTCTGGACCTGGCCGGACAAACCCGGGGTGGCCGGCTGCGCGGCCCTGGACGGCACCGTGCTGATCAACCTGATCAACCCCATGCAGACGGTGGCGGTGCATCTCGCCCCGGCGTCGGGGGCGGTCACCGGTGAACCCGACGTGGTCCGCCAGAAGACCCACGGCCACGCCTGGGCGTTGCGGATGGCTCCGGACGGAAACGTCTGGGGTGCAACGGTCAACAGAACCGACGGTGACGCCACCAAGTTCGATGACGTGGTGTTCCCGCTGTTCCCGCAGGGTGGGGGCTTCCCCCGCAACAACGAGGACAAAACCTGAGCGGTGGCGCGGGTCACGCGGCGAGGCTCAAGGCTGCCCCGGCTTTGCCCTTTCGTTCGGCCGCGGCAGCGGCGGACCCGGTCGCGCTATGGTGTCGACGTCCCCAAGCGCGAACCCGACCCTGCGAAGGACACCTATGCCCGATACCGTGGTGCCACGAATTCCGGTTGCGATGGCCACCCCGAGCCTCAATCGGGGGGTTGGATTCACCCACGAGCAGCGTCGCAAATTGGGGTTGACCGGACGGCTTCCGCCTGCAGTTCTCACCCTGGAGCAGCAGGCGGAACGCGTGTGGTATCAGTTGCAAAGCATGGCAACCGATCTGGGCCGTAATCTGCTTTTGGATCAGCTGCATTACCGCAACCAAGTGCTGTACTTCAAGGTGCTCACCGAGCATTTGGCCGAGTTGATGCCGATCGTGTACACACCCACCGTCGGCGAGGCGATCCAGCGTTTCTCCGATGAGTATCGCGGGCAGCGGGGACTGTTCTTGTCGATCGACCACCCGGATGAAATCGCGGAATCGTTTCAGACATTCGGACTCGGTCCCGACGACGTCGATCTGATTGTGTGCACCGATGCCGAAGCGATCCTGGGCATCGGTGACTGGGGAGTCGGCGGCATCCAAATCTCCGTCGCCAAGTTGGCGCTGTTCACCGCCGGAGGCGGCATCGATCCGTGCCGCGCCATCCCGGCCGTACTCGACGTCGGCACCGATAACGAGCAACTGCTGCAGGATCCGTTCTATTTGGGCAACCGCCACGCTCGCCGTCGGGGGGCCGATTATGAAGAGTTCATCCATCGCTATATCGAGACGGCCCACCGGCTGTTCCCGCACGCAATGCTGCATTTCGAGGACTTCGGGCCGAAGAATGCTCGCGCCATTCTGGATCGCTACTCATCGCAGTACTGCGTGTTCAACGACGACGTGCAGGGCACCGGCGCTGTCGTGATGGCGGCCATATACAGCGCAACCAGAGTTACCCGGATCCCGTTGCGCGACCAAAAGGTGGTCATCTTCGGCGCCGGCACCGCCGGCATCGGTGTCGCCGATCAGATCCGCGACGCGATGGTGGCCGACGGCGCTACCCTGCAGCAGGCCTACGCACAGATCTGGCCCGTCGACAAGCAGGGGTTGTTGTTCGACGACATGGACGGCTTGCGCGATTTTCAGCGTCCCTACGCCAAGAACCGGGAGCTGCTAGGACTTGACACGGTTCCCGGCGTCGGACTGCTCGATGCCATCAAACTCGCCGCACCGACCATCCTGATCGGTTGCTCAACGGTCTACGGCGCGTTCACCCGTGAGGTGATCCAGGCGATGGCGGCCGCGACCGAGCGGCCGCTGATCTTCCCGCTGTCCAATCCCACGTCGCATATGGAAGCGACCCCGGCCGATGTGTTGGCCTGGTCGGACGGCAAGGCGCTGATCGCAACCGGCAGCCCCGTTCCGCTCGTGCAATACCGCGGCACGACCTACGTTATCGGGCAGGCGAACAACGCATTGGTATTTCCCGGTCTGGGGCTGGGTGTCATCGTGGCCGGTGCCCGCCGGGTCACCAAAGGGATGCTCGATGCGGCAGCTAAATCCATTGCACAGCAGGCTAATCCGACATTACCGGGAGGCTCGTTGCTGCCCGGCGTGCAGAACCTGCGGGCGGTGTCGGCTATCGTCGCCGAAGCGGTCTATCGGGCCGCGGTCGACGAGGGGATAGCCACAAAAATCCACGAGAACATCGTGCAATCCATTCTCGATGCCATGTGGGTACCCAAATACGATTAGGGAGGGCGTATGGCCACCGTAGCACAGCACCTCATCGATATCTTGAAATCCAATGGGGTGCAACGTGTTTACGGTCTCCCAGGAGACAGCCTCAATGGTTTTACCGATGCCATTCGCCGTTCTGGGGAAATCAGCTGGGAACTTGTGCGTCATGAAGAGGCGGCGGCATTCGCCGCTGCCGCCGATGCGACGTTAACCGGCCGGCTGGCGGTGTGTGCAGGCAGCTGCGGCCCGGGCAATCTGCATCTGATCAACGGTTTGTTCGACGCGCAGCGGACCCGGGTTCCGGTGCTGGCAATCGCGGCGCACATTCCGCTGGCCGAGATCGGCTCGGGCTATTTCCAGGAGACACATCCTCAAGAGCTGTTTCGCGAGTGCAGCGTCTACTGCGAGCTGGTCAGCAGCCCCGAGACGATGCCGCGCATAGTGCAGATCGCGATGCGCACGGCCGTCGAGGAGTGCGGGGTGGCCGTGGTGGTGATCCCCGGCGAAGTCTTCGGAAGCCGTTTGGGTGAGCCGGGCTGGGAAATCCGGCCGGTCTCTCCCGCCCGTTCGGTCATGCGCCCCGACGACGCGTCGCTGCGTCAGGCCGCCGACATCCTCAACGCGCACACCCGGATCACCATCCTCGGGGGAGCCGGATGCGCGGGGGCTCACGACGAATTGGTGAGCACGGCCGCGACGTTGCAGGCACCCATAGTGCATACACTGCGCGGCAAGGAATTCATCGAATACGACAACGCATATGACGTCGGCATGACCGGTCTGCTGGGATTCACTTCGGGATACAAAGCCATCCGGGAGGCCGAGGTGCTGCTGATGCTCGGCACCGACTTTCCGTATCGCCAGTTTTATCCCGACCGTGCCCGGATCATTCAGGTCGATATTCGCGGCAGCCACATCGGTCGACGGGCCCCGGTGGATCTCGGCTTGGTGGGCACCGTGAAAGACACCCTCGCCGTGTTGCGCCCGCTGCTGGCGCGCAATCTCAACAGCGATCACCTAGACCGGGCGCTTCGGCACTACCGCAAGACCCGCAAGTCGCTGGACGATCTGGCGGTCAACGACCGCAACCGCACACCGATTCGACCGGAGTACGTCGCCCGCCTCGCGGATCGATTGGCTGACGAAAACGCGGTGTTCACCTACGATGTCGGCACGCCCACCATTTGGGCGGCGCGTTATTTGACCATGAACGGGTGCAGGCGGCTGATCGGATCGGCAACCCACGGCAGCATGGCCGGGGCGTTGCCGCACGCCATCGGCGCCCAGACCGCCGATCGCGGTCGCCAGGTAGTAGCCCTGGCCGGTGACGGCGGGCTGACAATGCTGTTCGGCGAGTTAGCCACCCTGATACAAAACAAGCTTCCGGTGAAGGTGATCGTCTTTAACAACTCGTCGCTGAGCTTCGTCGAACTGGAGATGAAAGCAGCCGGGATCGTCAACTTCGGTACCGAGTTGAGCCCCATCGACTTCGCCGCGGTAGCCGAGGCGATGGGCCTATTCGGCCGGCACGTCGAAAACCCCGGAGACCTCCCGGCCGCTTTGAGCGCTGCTTTCAGCTGGGAGGGGCCGGCGGTTGTCGATGTCGTCACCGCGCGCCAAGAGCTCACAATCCCGCCGGTTATCACCGCCGAGCAGGCAAAGGGCTTCTCACTGTATGCAATTCGCACCATACTGGCCGGTCGCGGTGACGAGCTGCTGGACCTCGTCAGCACCAATGTCGCCCGCAGAATCCTCGACTGAAGCGTCTAGGAGTGCGCCAGGCGCCGGTTGGTCACCTGCACTTGGCGGAAGGTGGCCTCGGCGAGGGCCCGGATCTGCCGGGGATGCAGCCGACCGCAGATCCGGCTCCAGTGGACGGCAACCTGGTCACCCACGGCCACGTCGGGAACCGCGCTGTAGCCGTCGACCCACACTTCCAGTTGGCGGTTCTCGGGTTCGGACAGCCCCAGGCGGCGACCATCCCAGATCAACCGGCGGCAGGACACCGTGACATTGTCTTTATTGCGGGAAAGCACTGTACCCCAAGTGATCCGACAGCTATCAAGAACTCTGAGCGGGTGCTCGCCGAGTCCGCGGCCCAGCAGCCGCGACCATGGATACACCCCGAACACATGAAAACAGTGGTTGGCGGCCGCTTCCCTTGCCAAATCCGGTGTCAGATGCGACCAGTAGCGGCCCGCCTGCGGCCCGATGATGGCCAACAACTCATCGAGGAACGCGCTCGCGTCGAGGTCGGCGCCGACACCACCACCGAGCCAGTACGATTCGACGATCCGGTAATCCAGCGGATCGGCGATCCCGGTCATTTTCGAGAGCACCTGCAGATAGGGCCAGGCGCCGGAAAACTTCCGCGCCGCGCTGCGCACCTCCTCCACCGACCCGTCGCGCAACGTCGCGCCCAGCGGCGGACCGCAAAAACCCAGCGCGTTAGGGGCGTACGCGTAGCGGGCGAACATCTCCGCGCCCTGCGCGGCCCACTGGTCGACGGTCGCCAGCGCCACCGTCAGGCCCGCCCGGCGGAACCCACCAGCTTGGCGGCGTCGCGGTGCATCCGCCCGAAGTTGTAGTAGGCCGCGCAGGCGCCCTCGGGAGACACCATGCACGTGCCGATCGGGGTCTCCGGGGTGCATGCGGTTCCGAAAACCTTGCATTCCCAGGGCTTGAGAACACCCTTGAGCACCTCGCCGCACTGGCAGGCCTTCGGGTCGGCGACCCGCACGCCGGGCATCTGGTAACGCAGCTCGGCGTCAAACTCGGCGAAGTCGTCGTGCAGCCGCAGCGCGCTCTGCGAGATGAAACCCAGTCCACGCCATTCGAAGTGCGGGCGCAGCGCGAACACCTTGCCCATCAACGCCAGCGCCGCGGGGTTGCCGTTCTCGGGCACCACCCGCTTGTACTGGTTCTCCACCTGGCAGCGGCCCTCGCGGATCTGGCTCAGCAGCATCGCCACCGACGCCAAGATGTCCAGCGGTTCAAAGCCGGAGACCACCAGTGGCTTTCCGTAGACTTCCGGCACGAACCGGTACGGCCGGATACCGACCACCGTGGAGACGTGCCCGGGTCCGATGAAACCCGACAGCCGCAGGTCCGGTGAATCCAGGATGGCCTTGATCGGCGGAATGATCGTGACGTGGTTGCAGAACACGCTGAAATTGGCCAGGCCCAGATCGCGGGCCCGCACCAGCGTCACCGCGGTCGACGGCGCGGTGGTCTCGAAACCGACTGCGAAAAACACCACCTGCTTGTCCGGATTGTCGACGGCGATCTTCAGCGCGTCCAGCGGCGAGTAGACGAATCGCACGTCGGCGCCGCGGGCCTTGGCGTCCAGCAGGTTTCCGTTGGAGCCGGGTACCCGCATCATGTCGCCGAAGCAGGTGAAGATCATGCCGGGTTGCCCGGCCAGCCACATGGCGTCATCGATGCGGCCCATCGGGATCACGCATACCGGGCACCCCGGGCCGTGTACCAGTTCGACATTCTCGGGCAGTAGGTGCTCAATGCCGTGGCGGTAGATGGTGTGGGTGTGCCCGCCACACACTTCCATGAACTTGAAGTGCTCGCCGCCACCACCGGCCAGGTTCCCGATGGCCACCAGCAGTTTGCGGGCCGCCGCCGGATCACGGAACTCGTCAACGAATTTCATGTCTGTTTCCTTTTCGCGCTAAACGATGGCGGACGAGTCGAAGGCCTCCATCTCGGTGGTGTAGGCATCCCCGAGTTTTTGGACCGCGGCCAACGTCAGCAACGCTTCAGTCTCGTCGATCTTGGCCATCGCGAAGCCGACGTGCACCAGCACCCAGTCGTCGGGTTGGGGCATGTCGTCTTCCAGCAGTCGCACGCTGATGGTGCGCTGCACACCACTGACATCGACCTTCGCCAAATAGTTTTCCGGATCGACGATCTCGACGATTCGCCCCGGAATCCCCAGACACATGTGCGGCCACTCCCTCTCTTAGCAGATCCGCGGCAGCGGATCGCCGACGAGCATGTCGACGATCCGGGTTCCCCCGAACCCGGTGCGCACCACGACGGTTTCCGCGGGCTCGGCGACGATCTCCCCGATCTCGGCCGCATCCGCACCCAACGGGTGCGACCGCAACGCGGCCAACGCGGCCTCGGCCTCCTCCGGTGCCACCACGGCCAGGACCTTGCCTTCGTTGGCGACGTAGAGCGGGTCGATACCGAGCAGCTCACACGCACCGCCGACCATCGGGTGCACCGGGAGCCGGGTCTCATCGAGCACCACCCCCAGGCCGCATGCCCGGGCCAGTTCGTTACACACGGTGCCCACCCCACCGCGGGTGGGGTCCCGCAGCCAACGGGTGGACGGTGCCGCCGCCAGCAGCGCTTCGACCAGCGGACTCACCGAGGCGGTGTCGGAGCAGATGTCGGCTTCCAGGGCCAAATCACCCCGGGCCAACATCACCGCCATCCCGTGATCGCCCATCGACCCACTCAACAACACCCTGTCACCGGCACGCACCGACCCCGCGGACAGCCGGCGTCCCTCGGGAATGACACCGGCCCCGGTGGTGGTGATGAACACCCCGTCGGCGGCACCCCTGGGCACCACCTTGGTGTCACCGGTGACGATCTGCACACCGGCTTGCGCGGCTGCCGCCGCCATGTCGGCGACGATGTCTTTCAGCTCCGCGATCGGAAAGCCTTCTTCGAGTACGAACGCAGCCGAAATCCATTGCGGAACAGCACCGACGACGGCGAGGTCGTTGGCCGTGCCGTGAACGGCGAGTTCGCCTATCGAACCTCCGGGAAAACGCCTGGGCTGCACCACAAATGAATCGGTGGAGATCGCCATCCGCTCACCGCTCGGTAACCCGAGGACGGCGCTGTCGCCCAGCGACTCCAGAACCGGGTTACGGAAGGCCTCCAGGAACACCGCGTCGACTAGGGCCGCCGAGGCTTTGCCGCCGGCCCCGTGCGCCAGGGTCACGTGGTCGTCAAGCAGCCGGGGACGGCGCCGGCGGAACGATTCGATGCGCTCAATCACCTGGTCCTCGTCGAATCTCGGGCCCGACGAGAGGTATTCACCTGCCGGCCTACCGATCACACCACCGCTCCCTGCCGTTCGTCGAGTTTCTGCACCGCCAGCCAGAGCTCATAGCCCAGCAGCGCTTGCGCTTCCTGGATGCGGTGCACGCTTTGCGACCGCACGATGAAGCAGGCGTCAACGTCCGGGTTATCGGCGAACGCCCCACCGTCGTATCCGGCGAAGCCGATGGTGTACATGCCCCGATGGCGGGCCTCGCGCAGCGCGGTGATCAGGTTCGGTGAGTTGCCACTGGTGGACATGGCGATCGCGATATCGCCCGCCTTCGCGCGAGCGATCAACTGGCGGGCGAACACCAGCTCGTAGCCCACGTCGTTGCCGAGTGCGGTCAGGATCGCCTGATCGGCCGTCAACGACCAGGCCGGCAGCGGCCTGCCGATCGGAGGCCGGGCGAACAGTCTGGCCACCGTCGTGCAATCCGTGCAGCTGCCGCCGTTGCCGAAGGTGAACAGCCGTCCGCCCGCCGCGAAACGGCATGCCATCTCGGCGGCGGCCCGGCCCAGCAGTTCGGCGTTGGCTGCCAGCGTGGAGCGCCGCAGCGCCAGGCTTTCGGCCGCCTTTGCCTGCGCCGACGTGGCCAAGTCGGTCAGCAGCGGGCCGGCATCGTCTTCCTGCGCGTCGATGAACGGGTACAGAAAGCCGGTCGGCTCCTGCGGCTCCTGTTGGCTCATCGGCTTTCCCCCTGGAGTGGGTTCATCGGCGCGGCTCCTCGATCCCGGCCATGCCGGCATCATCGTCGCCGACGCGGTTCATCGGCGCGGCTCCTCGATCCCGGCCATGCCGGCATCATCGTCGCCGACGCGGCAAATCGCGGTTCCTGCATGTACGAGTACCAGATCCCCGGCGACGACCGGGTCGACCAGCGCGGTCGCGACGGTCTCGACACCCTGGGCGGTGCGCACCCGCGCGGTCCCGTCGGCCGACGCTGCCAGCACCTCGCCCGGGCGACCTTCGTCACCGCAGGTGACACACACCTGCTCGCCGGGGGCCGGCTGCAACAGACCGGGATGCTCGAAGCAGACGTGGGTCAGTTCCCACAGCAGGTGGTAGAAAAGCACGAACCCCCCGGTCGCCGGAACCCGGGGATCGGGGTCGTCGAGCCACAGCACGTGGTCGGCGCTTCCCGGTCGGGGTCGCTCACCGCTGCCGATCCAGACGCTGGTGACCCCCCACGCCGGGCACCGGCGCATCACCGAGCGCAACTCGGCTTCGCCGGCATCGCCGACGCCAATCACGATGTCACCCGCCCGCGCCGAAACCCGCACCAGGTCCACCAGGTCGGGCCCGGTCAGCGCCACCGCCGGCAACGCCCGCTTGCCCACAATCACCGGGTGGATGAATTCCACCGCGATGTGCTGGGCGTGCGGCTCCCAACCCGGCGCGACGGACCACATGGTGGCGCCCGCCGCGAACCGTTTGGCCAGCGTGAGCGCGGCGGCCGCCAGATCGGCAGCCAGCTCGGCGCCCAGCCCACGGTCAATCACGGGGCTAGTCATCGCGACACCACCCTTCCGCAACCCGACACCGATGCCGTCACCGGCGCCTTTAACCACCATGGCACCTTTGGACACAGGCGTCATCCCCCTTCGGCTAAATCGGCCCGGGGATCCAGCGCGGTCAACACCGACACCGCCGCCTGGCCGAGCGCCAGCCCACCGTCGTTGGGGGGCACGCCGTGATGGATCAGCACCTCAAAACCCGCCCGTTGCAACCGTTGTCGGCAGGCACGCAGCAGCAGCACGTTCTGAAACACCCCGCCGGTGAGGCCCACCAAACGCACGGTCCCGGCGACCCGCGCGACCGCCTCCGCGACCGCGCCGGCGACCGCATGGTGGAATCCGGCCGCCAGCACCGCCGGGCCGGCACCGGCGCGCAGGCCCGCCACCAGCGCGCGAATCAGGCCGCGGGGGTCGATCACCCCGTCGTCACGCACGTCCAGGCGCAGTTCGGCGGCGGGCCCCGCGGCCGACTCGGCGAGCACCTCCAGTTCGATGGCGGCCTGAGCCTCGTAGTCGATGCGGTGCCGCACGCCCAGCAGCGATGCGACGGCGTCGAACAGCCGGCCCATGCTCGAACACGGCACACAGCCCACGCCGCTGACCAATTGTGACCGGGTGACCCGCAGCTCTGCCGGGGTGGCCGCGCTGACCGGCGGTAAATCCGGGGTCCAATCGACGCCGGCGACCCATAACTGGGACAACGCCATCCGCCACGGGTTGCGCACCGCGGCGTCGCCGCCCGGCAGCGGCACGGGTAGCAGGTGGGCAACGCGTTCAAAGCGGTGGCTGTCGCGCCCGAGGGCGAGGATCTCCCCTCCCCAGATCGACCCGTCGCTGCCGTATCCGGTGCCGTCAAAAGAGACCCCGATGATGGGTTCACCGAGGCGGCCCTGCTCGGCCAGCAGCGACACCACGTGCGCGTGGTGGTGCTGGACGAGGTCCAAGGGGCGTTCGCCGCTGTGACGTTCCGCCCAGCTGCGGGTCTGATAGCCGGGGTGCAGGTCGGCGGCCAACCGCACCGGCCGGTGCCGGATTTCGCTGAGCTGGTCGACGGCGCGTTCGAACGCCCGCAGGGTCTCCAGGGTGGCCATGTCGCCGATGTGGGCGGACATGAACGCGCGGGGCCCGTCGGTGAGGCAGAAGGTGTTTTTCAGTTCCCCGCCCACCGCCAGCACGGCGGGGCCGTCGCGCCCGAGATCGACCGGCAGCGGCGCGTACCCGCGGGACCGGCGGATCGGCAGTTCCCGACCGTCGATCACGCGTACCACGGAGTCGTCGCACGGCACGTGAATCGGCCGGTTGTGGTCGAGCACCGCGTCGCACAAGGGAACGGACGTGCCCCAAAGTCTATGTGCCGCATCGTCCTCAGTGAAACAGATAGGCTCGTCTGCGCGGTTGGCGCTGGTGAGCACCAGCGCGTCGGGCACCGGTGTGTCGACGTTGGGGATCGGCGCCAGCAGCAGGTGGTGAACGGGTGAGTACGGCAGCATCAGCCCGAGTAGCGGGTTGCCGGGCGCGACGGCCTCGGCGACCGGCGCGTCGGGGCGCCGGCGCAGCAGCACGATGGGCCGCGCCGGGCCGGACAAGATCGCGGCCTCGGTGTCATCGAAGTGCGCGTAGCGACGGGCGACGTCGAGATCACGCACCAGCATGGCGAACGGCTTGGCGCCCCGCGCCTTGCGGGCGCGCAGCGCACCGACCGCGTTCTCGTCGTCGGCCACGCAGGCCAGGTGGTAGCCACCGATGCCCTTGATCGCGACCACGGCACCGGCGGCCAGCGCCCGCTGGGCGGCGGCCAGCGCGGCATCCGAACCGACTATTCTCTCTGGCCGCCCGGTCTTCGAATAGAACCACAGCGACGGACCACAGTCCGGGCAGGCGATCGGCTGCGCATGAAACCTGCGGTCGGCCGGGTCGTGGTATTCGGCGGCGCAGCGCCCGCACATGTCGAACGCTGACATGGTGGTGCCCGGGCGGTCATACGGCAACGTGCGGATGATGGTGAACCGCGGCCCACAGTTGGTGCAGGTCACGAACGGGTGCCGGTAGCGGCGGTCGTGCGGGTCGAACAACTCGGCAACGCAGTCGTCGCACACCGCGATATCGGGCGGGATCGGCGTGGTGGCCCCGGGCACCGTCTGGCTTTCCACGATGCGAAAATCCGCCCCGCAGCCGGTATCGACGTCGACCTCGACCGCTGTGACGGCGGCGATCCGCGCCAGCGGCGGCGCTTCGGCGCGCAGCCGGCGCCCGAATTCCTCCACCCGGGAACGCGGTCCTTGCACCTCGAGGAAGACCGCACCCGAATCGTTGCCGACGAAACCCGCCAACCCGAGTTCGCCCGCAAGCCGGTGCACGAACGGGCGGAAACCGACACCCTGGACGACCCCGGTCACCGTCAACCGCCGGCGAACGATGCCGGACCGCAGCAGCATCTCGGTCATGACGATCGCCAACCGCGGGCGGGCACCGGGTCAGCGGGCGACTCGAAGCCCCCGCCGCCGGAGCCCGTGCAGCCCGCACCCCACCGGATCACACCGTTTCCCAATCGCCGACCACAAACCCGACCGTACCCATGCTAAGCGGCCGCGGACCGCCTCGGGCAGGATCCGGCGCGAATGTAAGACATCTCAAGGCGTTTCATACACGTCGTCGGCGGCGACCCGGCCGTCATCTGCGGGGAGGCGGGGTCACAGCGCCTCGGAGCGGTAGCACTCGACGAAATCCCCGTAGCCACAGGACTCGGCCAGGGCCAGCTCGTCTTCGCGGTCGGGCTCTTCCAGCTCGCCCATCCATTGCCGCACCAAGGCGGCGCCCTGGCGGAGCAGCGCACCGCCCGAATCGGCGCGCAACTGTTCGAAGGAGCGGATATACCAATCTGCCAGGGTCAGCCGGTGGGCGGCGGTGACCACATCGACGGCTTCACCCGCCCACAGGCGCACCGTTCGCCGGTACGCCGTCAACTCTTCGACCGGTAGGCCCGCGGCCCGCAGGGCATGTCGGGCGTTTGCGAGTTCCGCGAGGATGGCGGTGCGCCGGACTTTCAGGGTGTCACGCGCCCGGCGCAGGTCGATTCCGAATTGCTCCGCAGCCAACGGTATCGACGGGCGGTCCACCGCGGACTCATAGAGCGCGTGCTCCACGTCAACGCGGGCCCACCGGCCGAAACTTTCCGCCCATAACGCTAATTCGCCTATGGCCACGTTCAATTCGCCGCGATGACGATCAAGATGTTGCGCGAACTCCACGCACCCCTCGGCCGCCATCAGCTGCGAGGCCCGTACCACCGAAGCGGTCAACGCGCCATGGGCGGCGACCAAGGCGACGATCCGGCCACGGGCCCGCCGTTTATTGTCCATCACGGTCACCCCGGGGCAGGACTGTCCGCTTTAACCCCGGATACGCCGATGATCGCCGTGCCGCAGGGTATAGGTAGGCGTCGAGATCGAATTGTTGCAGGCGGTTCAGTGCCTCGTCGACCAGGGTGTCGAGCCCGCTGCGCGCCTCGATGGCGGCCAGCCGGTCGGCGGAGGTACGGGTGGCTACCCGTGCAGGTAAGAACAATTGGCAGCAGTCCTGGTCCGGTAGGGCAGCGATCTCGGCGATGCCGAGCCGTCGGGCTTCATCCATTATCTCCAGTTTGTCGAAGCCCAGCAGCGGCCGCAGCACCGGCAGGCTGGCAGCTTGGTCCGCGGCGATCAGGTTCGGCAGGGTTTGGCTGGCGACCTGCCCTAAACTGTCGCCGGTGACCAAAGCTTGGGCCCCGATCCGGCGTGCGAGCCGATCCGCCAAATGCACATAGACGCGGCGCTGCGCCACGATCTGCGCCTCGCCGGCGCCACTGGCGGCCAGCGTGCGCAGGGCACGCCCGACCGCAACCACGAACAGCCGCGAGCCCGGCTGGAAACGGGCAAGACAGCGGGCCAGCGCATACGCCTTGTACACCGATGACGGCTCGGTATACGGGGCGCCGGAGCAATGCAGGAAATCGCAGTGCAGGCCGCGCCGCAGCGCGCGGTAGGCGGCAACGGGTGAATCGAACCCCCCGGACAGCAGCACCAGGGCGTGACCGCTCGACCCCACCGGTAAACCGCCCCGGCCGGGGTGCCGGGCGACACCGAGAAAAATCTCGCACCGGTCGACCTCAACGGTCAGTTCCACATCCGGCCGCTCCAGGTCCACCCGCCATCCCAATTCGGCGCACACTCGTGCCCCGACCCGTGCCGCCAACTGCTCGGAGGTCAGTTCGAATTGCTTATCGCGGCGCCGGCACCGAACCGCAAAGGAGGGTCGCATCGACCCGGGTTGTCGCTCCTGCAGTAACCGCACCGCAGCGCACTCGGCTGCCGTCACCGATTTGCCGACGCGCCATACCGGTTGCACGACACTGATGCCGATCACGTCGCCGGCCCGCGCAACGAGGTCATCACCCCGCAGTTCGGGCGCCGACACCACCAAAACGCCGGCACGGCGGCGCAACCGCACCCGTGGCGGTTGCTCCCGTCCGTAACTCAGCGCATGCTCAAGGTTTCGGATCAGGTAGCTCTCGAATCGGCGCCGATTGCGGCCCTTGAGCGCCATTTCACCGTATTTAAGCAAAACACACGGCTCGGCTCCCATCCCGGCCGTTTCGGCCACCGAAACCTGCGCGCCCGGGTCGGAACAGGCCGTCCGCGTCATCGCCCCGGTACCTTTATCCGCGTCATCGTCCCCGGCACCTTTACTCGGGTTGACATTGCCATTGCCGGCCACATCGGGGGGTGCTTGTCACCGAGACGGGCCGACCGGCAACAAAAACAAACTCGTTAACCAATGGCGTTGCCGGCCGGGGCCGGCGGGCGCCCCAGCGCAAGCGCCGAAAAGCACTTTCCGCCACGCCGACCCCTGACTACCGCTGTGATGCGATCACCTCCCCAACCTCCCGCAAATCTGGTAGCGAATCGGTGGTCAACATGGTGGGCCGCCCGCCGGGTGATCGCGCGGACGGCCCCAACTGCCCCCACTCCGATATGAGCCGGCATCACCCCGCCGGGTCAGGCGTCGATGGCCTTCGGCGCACCGGCCCCGATGGGGATCTTGCGCGGCTTGGCCGCCTCGGCCACCGGAATCGTCAGACGCAACACCCCATCGGTGTAATCGGCGGTGATCTTGTCGGTATCCAGGTTATTGCCCAGGTATAGCTGCCGGCTGAATACCCCATGCGGACGTTCCGAGACGAGCCACCCCTGGTCGTCGCCCGGGTACGGCCGCTCGGCACGCACCGTCAGGGTCTCGTTTTCGACCTTCACGTCCAGCGATTCGGCCTTGATCCCCGGCAAGTCGAACTCCACGACAACCGCATCACCGTCCCGCCGGGCGTCCATCGGCATCACGGCCGGGCGGGCCGCGGTTCCGAGCGTAGCGCCCAGCAACTGTTGGGTGAGCCGGTCGAAGTCACGCAAGAATGGATCGAAGCTCAGCATGGTGATCACCTCCATCGACTACTCCCAAGCTGATCTGACCTTTTCGCCACAGATAACTTGTGTGCGCCTAGGTATATTCCTTCTGTCTCGCGGACAATTTTAGTCTTCTCGGTCACGCCGGAGGCGGCCATCGCAGGCACTGAAACCGGTCGCCACGCTCGGCCGCGACCCACCACCCGCACCGGGCATCGCGATCACCACCGAGCCGCTGCCGGCGGCCGGCCAGCCAGATGTGATGCAGATCACCGCCGAAGAACATGGGATCCGGGCACCGAATTCTGCGGCCGACGCGTTCAGGAAGCTACGAAAAGAGCAAACTTTCACTGTGGTTGTCAAGTGAGGGGGAGCGATGATGGCTACGGACTATGACTCTCTACGGCACACCGAGATTGATGATGCCTATGGATATTCTGAATACTCGCTTGAGGTGCTGAAGGCGCACCGCGGCGAAGCCGGATCGGCCGTGGGCGACATCGATGAACTGGAATCGGTGGAACCGTTCGAGCCGCCGGGCGCCGATTTGTCCGGCGAGGAACTGGCGGTCCGGGTCATTCCGCAGCGACCTGACGAGTTCACCTGTTCGAACTGCTTTCTGGTGTACCACCGCAGTCGTTTAGCCCGCGAAACGGACGGTAAGATGCTCTGCGCCGACTGCGCCTTTTAGCAGTCGCCTTTGAGCAGTCTTTAGATATCGGCCCGCCGGTTAACTCTGCCCACACGCGGCCAGCACGAGTTCCCGCACCCGGGCGGCATCGGCCTGGCCTTTCGTCGCCTTCATCACCGCGCCGACGATCGCCCCCGCCGCTGTTACCTTGCCACCGCGAATCTTCTCCGCCACATCAGGATTGGCTGCCAAGGCATCCTCAACGGCGGCCCGGATCAGCGACTCGTCGCGAACCAGTGCCAGCCCGCGCGCCCGCATCACCTGCTCGGGCTCGCCCTCCCCGGCGAGCACGCCCTCGACGACCTGGCGGGCCAGCTTGTTGGACAGCTTGCCCTTGTCGACCAACTCCACCACGGCGGCGACCTGGGCGGGGGTGATCGGCAGTTGGTCAAGGTCGATGCCCGCCTCGTTGGCCTTCTGGACCAGGAAGTTGCCCCACCAGGCGCGGGCCGCCTCGCTGGACGCACCGTGCTCGACGGTCGCGGCGACCAGTTCGACGGCGCCCGCATTGACGAGGTCTCGCATCACTTCATCGGAAACCCCCCACTCCTGCTGGATGCGCTTGCGCCGCAACCACGGGAGTTCGGGAATGGTCGTGCGCAATCGCTCCACCAGCTCGGCGGTGGGTGCGATGGGCTCTAGGTCGGGCTCCGGGAAATACCGGTAGTCCTCGGCGGTCTCCTTGGTGCGGCCCGGGCTGGTGTACCCGTTCTCGTGAAAGTGTCTGGTCTCCTGGATAACCCGGCCGCCAGACGCCAGAATGGCGCCTTGGCGCTGCATCTCATAACGAACCGCGACCTCGACGCTTTTCAGCGAGTTGAGGTTTTTGGTCTCCGAGCGGGTGCCGAATTCGGCGGCTCCGATCGGCTTCAGCGACACGTTGACGTCACAGCGCATCGAACCCTGATCCATGCGTACGTCGGAAACACCCAGCGCCCGCATCAGATCCCGCAACGCCGTCACGTAGGCCCGAGCGATCTGCGGCGCCCGGCCCCCGGCTCCCTCGATCGGCTTGGTGACAATCTCGATCAACGGTACGCCGGCGCGGTTGTAGTCGATCAGCGCTCCGGTGGCGCCTTCGATCCGGCCCGTTTCACTGCCCAGGTGCATCAGCTTTCCGGTGTCTTCCTCCATGTGCACCCGTTCGATCCCGACCCGGAAGCTGTCCCCATCCGCCACCGGAACATCTAGGTAGCCATTGACGGCGATCGGCTCGTCATACTGCGAAATCTGGTAGTTCTTGGGCATATCCGGATAGAAGTAGTTCTTCCGGGCGAAGCGGCACCAGGGCACGATCTCGCAGTTCAGCGCCAGCCCGATTCGGATCGTTGACTCCACCGCGGCCTGATTGAGCACGGGCAGCGCACCGGGCAGGCCCAGGCACACCGGGCACACCTGGGTGTTGGGTTCCGCGCCGAATGTGGTGGCGCAGCCGCAGAACATCTTGGTCCGGGTGGACAGCTCGACGTGCACCTCCAGCCCCAGCACCGGCTCGTAGCGCATTTCGACCTCGTCATAGCCGAGCAGCTCGGCCGTAGGGGCAACCGTCATGTGGCCAATTTTACGGACCACGCCCCGGATCCCGGCGCCCGTGTGCATCAGTCCGGCCGCGGCATCGGCCGCCGGGGGATCGAGCGCTGCGGCTGGAACTTCAGACCGAAGTGCCCTTAGCCGAAGAACGCGGCCGCGTCATCGTAACGGCTCTGCGGTACCAGCTTGAGTTGGCGCACCGCGTCGGCCAGCGGCACCCGGCCGATGTTCTGGCCTTGCAAAGAGACCATCATCCCGTATTCGCCCGCGTGCGCCGCGTCGGCGGCGTTCACCCCGAAGCGGGTGGCCAGCACCCGGTCGAAAGCGGTCGGGGTACCGCCCCGCTGGACGTGCCCGAGCACGGTCACCCGGACCTCCTTGCTGATGCGCTTTTCCAGTTCGACCGCCAGCTGGGAGGCTACCCCGGTGAACCTCTCGTGTCCGAACTCATCGACGCCGCCCTCCCGCAGCACCATCGACCCCGGAGCCGGTTTGGCGCCCTCGGCGACCACACAGATGAAGTGCTGCTCACCGCGCTGGAACCGACGTTTGACCAGCCGGCACACCTCGTCCACGTCGAAGGGCTGTTCGGGGATCAGCGTCAGGTGCGCCCCGGAGGCCAGCCCGGCGTTCAACGCGATCCAGCCGGCGTGCCGGCCCATCACCTCCACCAGCATCACCCGCTGATGCGATTCGGCGGTGCTGTGCAGCCGGTCGATAGCCTCCGTGGCCACCGTCAGCGCGGTGTCGTGGCCGAAAGTCACATCGGTGCAGTCGATGTCGTTGTCGATCGTCTTGGGCACGCCGACCACGGGAACGTTTTTTTCGGAGAGCCAGTGCGCGGCGGTCAGCGTGCCCTCACCGCCGATCGGGATCAACACGTCGATGCCGTTGTCGTCGAGTGTCTGCATGATCTGCGGCAGCCCGTCCCGCAGCTTGTCGGGATGCACCCGCGCGGTGCCCAGGACCGTGCCGCCCTTGGCCAGCAACCGGTCGTTGCGGTCATCGTTGTACAACTGGATGCGCCGGTTCTCCAGCAGTCCGCGAAAGCCGTTCTGGAACCCGACCACCGATGAGCCGTAGCGCGCGTCGCAGGTGCGTACCACCGCGCGGATGACGGCATTGAGCCCCGGGCAGTCGCCGCCTCCGGTGAGAATTCCGATCCGCATGCCCTCATCTTGCCGCGCTCCGCCGGTCGCGGCAGCCGGTTCTCAGATGGCCGACGGCAGCGGACCGCGGGCCGCCTCGTAGGCGGCGCCGACGCGGTAGAGCCGGTCGTCGGCCAGTGCCGGTGCCATGATCTGCAACCCCACCGGAAGCCGGTCATCGGGTGAGAGTCCCGACGGCACCGACATCCCGCAGTGGCCGGCCAGGTTCAGCGGCAGCGTGCACAGGTCGAACAAGTACATGGCCAGCGGATCGTTGACCTTCTCCCCCAACCGGAACGCGGTGGTGGGCGTCGTCGGCGACACCAGGACGTCGACCGACTGGTAGGCCCGGTCGAGGTCCCGGGCGATCAGGGTGCGCACCTTCTGCGCCTGGTTGTAGTAGGCGTCGTAGTAGCCCGCTGAGAGGGCGTAGGTGCCGATCATGATGCGCCGCTTGACTTCCGGCCCAAATCCGGCGGCCCGGGTCAACGCCATCACCTCCTCGGCGCTGTGGGCGCCGTCGTCACCGACCCGCAGCCCGTAGCGCATGCCATCGAAGCGGGCCAGATTGCTGGACACCTCAGACGGCAGAATCAGGTAGTAGGCGGACAGCGCGTAATCGAAGTGCGGGCAGTCGACCTCGCTCACCTGGGCGCCAAGGGCGGTCAACTGCTCGACGGCCGCCGCAAATGACGCCAGCACACCGGGCTGATAACCGTCGCCGCGCAGCTGGCGGACCACCCCGATACGCACCCCGCGCAGGTCGCCCGCCGCCCCGGCCCGCGCCGCCCCGACGACGTCGGGCACCTCGACGTTCAACGAGGTGGAATCGCGGGGGTCGTGCCCGGCGATCACCTGGTGCAGCAGGGCGGTGTCCAAGACGGTGCGCGCACACGGCCCCCCCTGGTCCAGCGACGACGCGCAGGCCACCAGACCGTAGCGCGACACGGTGCCGTAGGTGGGTTTGACGCCGACCGTCGCGGTGAGGGCCGCCGGCTGGCGGATCGAGCCGCCGGTGTCGGATCCGACGGCCAGCGGCGCCTGGAAGGCGGCCAGCGCCGCAGCGCTGCCGCCGCCCGAGCCACCGGGCACCCGGTCGACATCCCAGGGATTGCGCGTCGGCCCGTAGGCGGAGTTCTCGGTCGACGAGCCCATCGCGAACTCGTCCATGTTGGTTTTGCCCAGGATCGGGATCCCGGCCGCGCGCAGCCGCGCGGTGAGAGTGGCGTCGTAGGGTGATCGCCAGCCTTCCAGGATCTTCGAGCCGCACGTGGTCGGCATGTCAACCGTGGTGAACACGTCCTTCAACGCCAGGGGCACCCCGGCCAGCGCAGACGGCAGCGGCTCCCCGGCGGCCACCGCGTTATCGATGGTGGCCGCCGTCGCGAGCGCCGGCTCGGCCGCCACATGCAGGAAGGCGTGGTAGCGCTCGTCGCTCGCTTCGATCCGCTCCAGGCAGGCCCGGGTGAGCTCGGTGGACGACAGCTCCCCGGCCGCAATCTTGGTGGCCAGCGTTGCCGCGTCCAAGCGGACGATGTCGGTCACTGCGGCTCTCCGAGAATCTTCGGCACCGCGAAGCGACCGTCAACCGCTTCCGGCGCCTGCCCGAGCACCTGTTGCTGTCCCAAGCTCGGTGTGACCTCGTCGGCACGGGTGATGTTGACGTCCCGAAGCGGGTTCCCGGTGGGCTCGACGCCGGTGACATCGACGGCGCGGATTTGACTGACGTGGGTCAGGATGGCGTCAAGCTGCCCGGAAAAGCTATCCAGCTCGGCGTCGGTCAGCGCCAGCCGGGCCAGCCGGGCCAGGTGCGCCACTTCGTCACGAGAGATCTGCGACACGACCGAACAGCCTAGACCGTATGGCCGACGCGGGCTCGACACACCGACATGCCGTGCGCGCCGCGCTGTGCGACAGTGTGCTGGTGCCCTCCTATCTGCTGCGCGTGCAACTGGCCGACCGACCCGGCAGCCTGGGATCGCTGGCCCTGGCGCTCGGCGGGACGGGCGCCGATATCCTGTCGCTCGACGTGGTGGAGCGCGGCTGCGGATACGCGATCGACGATCTCGTGGTCGACCTGCCCCGCGGGGTGATGCCGGACACCTTGATCACCGCCGCGGAGGCGCTTGCCGGTGTCCGGGTGCACAGCCTGCGCCCCCATACCGGCCTGCTGGAAGCCCACCGCGAGCTCGAGCTCCTCGATCACATCGCCGCGGCCCCGGATAAGACGGCAAAGCTGCAGGTGCTCGTCGACGAGGCACCCCGCGTGCTGCGAGTGGGCTGGTGCACGGTGCTGCGGGTTTCTGAAGCCGGGTTGCGACGGGTCGTCGGCAGTCCAGGCGCGCCGGAAACCCGGCTGGTTACGGCCCCGTGGTTGCCGATCGAACGGGCCACGGCGCTCGACGGCACCGCCGAGTGGGTGCCGACGGTGTGGCGTGAGATGAACACCACCCTGGTCGCGGCACCGCTGGGCGACCGGCACACCGCTGTGGTAATGGGCCGGCCGGGCGGTCCGGAATTCCGGCCGTCGGAGGTCGCCCGGCTGGGTTATCTGGCCGGGATCGTTGCGACGATGCTGCGCTGAACACCGCTGCGCACGGTTGGGCAATCACTCATCGTCCCGAAGGGGTGGGTGACCCGACGTGGCCGCGGGCAAGCCGTCGTCGAGGGGCGGCGAACGGGGCGGCCACCGTGGCCCACAGGTGGCGGCGGTGGGCAATGAGCCCGGCGATCGCCAGCGCGGCGTAGCTACCGGACAGCACCAGCCTGTCGTGGATCGAACCGAGGGGAAACTGCGCCACGAACAACCCCAGCAGTGCCGCCGCGGCGTAGCGGTGAAACCGCAACGCCAGGATCAGCGCCACCCCCATCAGGGTTTGCGTCGCCGTGAGCAGCACCTCGTCGACCTGGCGGGCGTCCAATCGCAGGGTCGGCCCACCGCCGCCGATCAGGTAGGACAGCGGCAGCGAGCCGACCAACAAGGTCCACTGATTGACTTTCGCCGAGATCAGCATGGCGATCGCGCCGGCGCCCCGGCCCCGGGCGGCCAGCAGGATCGCGACAATGAACTCCGGCGCTTCCGAGGCCACCGGCGCCACCCACTGCACCAGCAAGAAGCGGTCGGCGCCGAGCTGCATCCCCGCGGCGATCAGGTTGTCGGCGAACGGCGCCGCACACAACAGGATCACCGTACCGGCGGCGGCGAACAACGCCGTCACGACCAACCGGCGAGCCCGCCGGGGGAGCGCGGCCAGCGCCGCGGCGGTGCCGATGAGCTGCGGCTCAGCGACCTCCCCGCGGCCCATGGTGTAGAGGTAGCAGCCGAACCACACCAACAGCGCGACGCCGAGCCCGATGTGGATCTGGCCGCTAACGGGCACCGCAAGCGCAATGATGCCGGCGATCAGCAGAAACCCCAACTGCACGCGGCTCCCCGGCGGCAACGCCAGCGGGGCGGAACCGACGCCGGATCGGCGCGCCACCACGGCCGCGACCAACACCACCGCCGGCCAGCCCAGCCCCATCAACAGCCGGTTGGATCCGGTCATGTTCGCCGACGCGAACTGCAGGTAGGCCGGAACGTGCCCGGCGGCAAACGCATAGTAAAGGTCCACGAAATACTCGGGCAGCACCGCGATCACGGCCAGCACCGCGATCGCCAACCCTCCGGCCACGTCGAGTTGCGCCGCCTCGGCCGCCCACGCCAGCAGAAAGCTGGCGGACACCACGCCAGCGCCGTCAATCACCAGTGCGACACCGGGACTGAGATGAACACCGGTCAACCGCACCAGCATCGCGGGTCCCACAAACCCCGCGATGATCAACGAGGAGCGCACCAGCACGTACCCCGCCGACCGCCCCTGGGCCGACGCGCCGGCGGGTGCTAACCCGCTGACCCGAGCGTCGACGGGCGTGCTGATCGGCATGTGCGCTGTCCTTCGGTAGCGGCCCGTGATCACGGCCGTGGGCCCAGCCCGTGGGCAGTGGGCCGAAGCCGGCCCCGCCCGGCAGCTTAGACCGGCCGACACCCGAACAGCAACGTAGCCGACCTAGCGAAATGGGAAATGGCAGTAAGCAAAGTAGCTGGCTATATCGGCCTGATGTGATAGTTCGTAATACCTAACTTTGCTTTTTCAGCAACCTCGGTAAAACCTCCGGGTTCCCATCACGGAACCGGCATCCACCCGTCAACTGCGACGGTGCGCGGCAACACCCGAGCCCCGGCCGTTATTCGGCGCTCGAATTGCCCGGCGGTCCCTCGGCGAGCAGCCGCCGAAACCCGTCCTCGTCGAGAATCGGGACACCCAGCTCGAGGGCTTTGTCGTATTTCGACCCGGGTGAGTCGCCGACGACAACGTAGGCGGTCTTCTTCGACACCGAGCTGGCGGCTTTGCCGCCGCGCGCCACGATGGCCTCCTTGGCGCCGTCGCGGGAAAAACCTCTCAGCGAGCCGGTGACCACGATCGACAGGCCCTCCAGGGTGCGCGGCACGCCGGTGTCACGCTCGTCGGCCATGCGCACCCCGGCGGCCCGCCATTTCTCGACGATGGCGCGGTGCCAATCGACGCTGAACCACTCGGAGACCGCCTCGGCGATTGTCGGCCCGACCCCCTCGACCGCGGCCAGTTGCTCGACGGACGCCGACATGATCGCATCCATGCTGCCGAACCGGGCGGCCAGCGCTCGGGCGGCCGTCGGCCCCACATGACGGATCGACAACGCCACCAACACCCGCCACAGCGGCCGGTTTTTGGCCTTCTGCAGGTTCTCCAGCAGCCGTTTGCCGTTGGCCGACAACGTGCCGGCCTTCGTTCGGAACAACTCGGTGCGCAACAGGTCATCCTCGGTCAGGCTGAACAGGTCGCCCTCGTCGGTGATGACGTGCGCCTGCAGCAGCGCGACCGCCGCCTCGTAGCCCAGCCCCTCGATGTCCAAAGCGCCGCGGCCCGCGGCGTAGAACAGCCGTTCGCGCAGTTGCGCCGGGCACGACCGCGCGTTCGGGCAGCGAATATCGACGTCACCCTCCTTGGCCGGCGCCAGTCGCGCGCCGCACTCCGGACACGTCGTGGGCATGACGAATTCGCGTTCGGACCCGTCACGCAGGTCGACGATGGGCCCCAACACCTCCGGAATCACGTCACCGGCTTTACGGATCACCACGGTGTCACCGATCAGCACACCCTTGCGCTTGATCTCCTGCACGTTATGCAGTGTGGCCAGCCCAACCGTCGAGCCGGCGACCTTGACCGGTGTCATGATCGCGAACGGTGTGACCCGTCCGGTGCGGCCCACGTTGACCCGGATGTCGAGCAGCTTGGTCTTCGCCTCCTGGGGCGGGTACTTGTAGGCGACGGCCCAGCGTGGCGCCCGCGACGTCGAACCCAGCCGACGCTGCAGTGCGATGTCATCGACCTTGACCACCACTCCGTCGATTTCATGCTCGAGGTCGAATCGGTGCTCACCCCAGTAGGTGATGCGGTCCAGCACCGCGGCGATGCCGCGCACCCGGGTGGTGTGATCCGACACCGGTAGCCCCCAGGCCTTCAGCGCGGTGTAGGCATCGTGCAGTGTGGCGGGCTGGAATCCCTCGGTGTGACCGATACCGTGGCAGATCATCCGCAGCTTGCGCCGGGCGGTCACGGCGGGATTCTTTTGCCGCAGCGACCCGGCCGCGCTGTTGCGCGGATTGGCAAACGGGGCCTTGCCCTCCTCGACCAGACCGGCGTTGAGCGCCTCGAAGTCGGCGATCCAGAAAAACACCTCGCCGCGGACCTCCAGCACGGCGGGCACCGGGAAGTCGGCGCTGGCGTGCAGACGCTCCGGGACATCGTCGATGGTGCGCGCGTTCAGCGTCACGTCTTCGCCGGTCCGCCCGTCCCCCCGGGTGGCGGCGTGTGTCAGCCGGCCATCGCGGTACACCAAGCTCAGCGCCACCCCGTCGATCTTGAGCTCACACAGATAATCGGCATCATCGCCGACCACCGGCCGGATGCGCGTCGCCCACGCGTCCAGCTCCTCGGGGGTGAACACGTCATCGAGGCTGAGCATGGGTTCGAGGTGGTCGACTGGGGCGAAGTCGGTAGCGAACCCGGCGCCGCCGACCAGCTGCGTCGGCGAATCCGGGGTGCGCAGTTCGGGGTAGGCCTCTTCCAGCGCGTTCAGCTCATGGAAAAGCTGGTCGAATTCCGCGTCGGAGATGATCGGCGCATCCTTGACGTAGTAGAGGAACTGGTGTTTGCGGACTTCTTCGGCCAGCCGCTGCCACCGGCGCCGCACCTCGGGAGCGACTGAATCCACCTCTGCTGGGCTCACTCCCGCAGGTTATCCGAGGATGACGATCCGGGCCCGATGCCGCCCGCAGGCCGATGCGTTCGAGCGCCGCGACTCACGGCCGGCATCCGCTTCGGCCCACCCGCGTCCTCGCCTCGGCAGTGATGCCGGTTACCGTTGGCCGCGGCGTCAGCTCGCGTCCGAGCGCAGTGCCCGCAGCCCCCGACCCAAGGACCATGCGGTGGCATACTCTTTCGGCGTGGTGCCGAAACGGCCCCGGAACTCCTTGATGAAGTGCGACGTGCTGGTGTATCCGACCGCGCGGGCGACATCGGTGACGCCCAGCTGCCCCGCGACCAGCAATTCGCGAGCCCGGTCCAGGCGCGTCTCCTTCACGAACCGATACGGCGAGCGACCGGTCACCTCGCGAAACAGGTGGGAGAACGCCGACGGACTCCAGCTCACCTGTTCGGCCAGATGACTGACCGTCAGCGGTTCCGAGAGGTGCTCGTCGATGTAGTTCAGCGCCGCGGCGATCGGATTAGCCAACGTCTGCTGGGCGGCGATGTGCAGCATCCGGGCGAACTGCTCACGCTGCAGCACCCGATACACCATTTCCTGAAGGTACAACGGCGCCAGGACCCTGCGGTCCGCACCCACCGCCAACGAGCGCAGGAATCGCAGCACGCTGCCCATCAACTCATGGTCGAGAGTCGAGACCATGCACGCGGTGTCGGTCTCACCGTCGCTGGTGTCCGCTCGCCCGGACCGGAAGGCCACCACCCGCCGCTCCGACATGTCCGCGGACACCTTGCGCACCAGCGGCGGATCGATCTGCAGCACCAGGGACAGGAATGGCTTGCGCGGCGAGGCCTCCAAAATCTCCGCCCGGAAATGCAGGTTGCCACCCAACACCAGGTAGTTGGATTGGTCATACACATACCGCTGACCGTCGACAGTCACCGCCTTGCGCCCCTGCGCCACGATCCCCAGCGATAACGACCGAACTTCCTCCCACCGCGGCGCCTGCGGCTCGGTGAACCGGTAGATTGTCAAACCCGGCCACAGCCCGGAATTCGCACCCACGTGGGGTGCTCGCGCGGCCAGCTCGGAAATGAGGTCCTGCGACGTCACGGAATATTCGATCTGGCTCACCGCCGACACCTCCAGCCCGCGCAGTGTGGTCGCTTCATTACACATCGTGAAGCGCTGGGGATTATTCCCGGTTTCTTGGCGGGGGTGGCGGACCCCGACGGCGGGTCGGCGGCCGGGCGCGGCGATCAGGTGTCCGGGCCGATGGTCGTGAACGTCTGCACCGTGCGGCTCGCCAATCGGGAAATCGCATCGCCGACGACCAGCCTTTGGAACGCCTCGGTGGCCCGATGCTCTTCATACCCGCCGGGGTCGGTGTAGTGCTCGTAGAGCACAAAGGTGTTCGGATCCTCGGCGCTGACGTGAGCCTGAAAGTGGAGCATCTTGGGCTCGGCGCGGTTCCCGGGAGTCATCTTCTCGAGGAGGATCGCGCGAATGTGCCCGGCCTCTCCGGGCTTGGCCACCCAGGTGGCGATGACGACGAATCCCGCGGCGACACCCCTCTCGTCTCGGCACGGCTGACGATACGCATCCATAGCAAACCTCACCGCAGGATCGGCGCGGTAGCGCGTTCGTGGTGAACCGGCGCCCATTCCGACCGGATCGGCGGTCGATATCGGGTTTCACCGAACTTGTGTCGCAAAGGAGCTGGATGCCTGGCGGGTGCATGGCGGGGAACCTAACCTGAATGGCGCAGACATCCGCCAGCGACGAAACGGAGAAATCGCGTGACACGTGTACTGTTCGCAGTCTCGGGTTCGGATCATTGGACCCTCGCCGATGGGACTAAGCATCCCTGCGGCTTCTGGCCGGAAGAACTCGCGGTGCCGCACGAGGTGTTCACGCAGGCGGGCTTCGAGATCACCATCGCCACCCCGGGGGGCGTTCGACCGGTTGCCGACGAGGCCGGGTTTACCCCCGAGATGAACGGCGGTTCGAGCGAACCGGGCAAGAGGTTTCGCGCGTATCTGGAAAGTATCGCGGATCAGCTCGCCGCGCCCGCCGACCTGAACGCGGTGAAAGCCGACGATTACGACCTGGTCTTCATCCCCGGCGGGCACGGACCGATGGAGGATCTCGCCGAGTCGGAGCGCTTCGGCGCCCTGCTCGCCGACTTCACCGCGCAAGGCAAGCCCATCGCCGCGGTGTGCCACGGCCCCGCGGCATTGCTGCCCGCCCGCAGCCCTGACGGGACGTGGTTATTCGCCGGGCGTCACGTGACCGGCTTCGCCAATGTCGAAGAGGAGCAGGTCGGTTTCGCCGACAAGGCGTGCTGGTTGCTCCAAGACCGCCTTACCGCCCAGGGCGGTCGCTACGAACAAAGCGACACGCCGTGGTCCTCGCACATCACCGTCGACGGTAACCTCTACACCGGCCAGAATCCGGCGTCTTCGGAGCCGCTGGCGAAGGCTCTGGTGGCCAAGCTGGCCGCGGCAACGAGCGGCTGAGCCCACAGCACGGTCGGACCGGCGCCCACGGGGGCGTCAACTGCCCAACCCGGGGAGCGACGGTCGTTTCGGCGTTAACCCGGTCCTAACTTGGGCCTATCCCGAGCCGTTGTCTCACACCGCTTCAGGGTCTTGCGCGAACACCTCCGCCGCCTTGCGGGCAAGCCCGATCGCGGTGCGCGCCCATTGTGGGGTAGCCGCGGCCAGGCCGCGTACCGGGGTGATGCCGACGCGGTCGACCAGGGCCGACCGGGCAAAACCGAGCCGATCGATCACCCCGGCCACCGTACCGGCGATCTCTTCCACCGACGGGCGCCGCGGCGGGGCGGTCGCGGCGACTACCCCGAGCACGACGGTGCGGCCCGATTCGACGAACTCGGCGATACCGTCTAAATCGGCGGGACGCAGCGTGCCGGTATCCACCAACACCGCCCCAATAGTGCTGCGCTGCAACAGATCCCAGGGAACAGCCGACCCGCAGGGGTTGAGCAGCACGTCGCCTCCGGCGGCTGCGGCGCAGGTATCGAGCACGGCCAACGCGTCGGTCTTCTCGATCGGCTCCACCGGTGTCAACCCGGTCACCCCGCTCAGCCGCCCACCCACCGCCGCCGCCAGCGAGGGCTCGTCGAACTGCACCGCCACCGCAGTGCCTAGCCGCCGCGAGACCGCCGCCCGGTGCGCGGCGACCCCTTCGGCCAGCGACGCCGCCAGGTCGCGCACCGCGCCCGCGTCGGTGATCGCCCGATGCCCGTTGGCCAACTCCAGCTCCGCAACCAGGGTGATCGGCCCGGGCGCCTGCACCTTGACCGCATGCCCACCGCCGCGCAGGCCCGCCAGCTCCCAGGCCTCCTCGAGAGCGTCGACATCCTGATCAAGCAAGCTGACGGCTCTGCGGGTCACCGCGCCGGGGCGGGCCGCGACCCGGTAGCCGCGCGGCACCGTGTCGATGGCCACGTCGATCAGCAGCGCGCCGGCGCGCCCGATCACGTCGGCACCCACTCCCCTGGCGGGCAACTCAACGATGTGCGCGAGCGCCCCGGCCAGCTCACCGACCACGATCGCGGCGGCTTCCCGCGGCGACGTGCCGGGCCACGACCCGGTGCCGCTGGCGGTCGCGAAGACACTCACCGGGCAACCGTATTCGACGGCTCACCGCGCGCCAGGTCCCGGGTGTGCTGCCGCTTTTGGCAGCACCCGGCTACTCTCACCGGCTACCCTCACCCGGCTACCCTCAAAATGAGGGAAGGCTGCCCATCCTGCTGGATCAGCCCCGCATGGGGCGATCACCGGAGCCGACGAAAACCTGACCGTCATCCCGTCGATGGACACCCGACGCCCGACGGACCTCGACATCCTCGCCGAAACCGCGCCCCCGGACGGCCGGTTCGTCTATTCCGAGACGGCAACCTTCGGGTCCGACATCGCCGGATTCCATAAGACCACCTTCCAAGACCCGCCGGCCCGGGCCCTGATCTCCGAGGGCGTCGCGGCTTATCGCGACGCCGGCACCGCCCGGCGCGCGTTCGACTCCCTGGCGGCGGCCGTGCAGCGCTACGCGGCCGATTCCGCGGGGCGGCTTCTCGTTGGTGCGTGGACCGCCGACGCCGACTCCCTGCACACCCGGCCCGGCGGGTGCGGGCGCGACTACCGGCTCGAGTCCAGGGTTTTGCTGGAAGTCACGTTCTGCGGGTTTCCCCGCCGGCCGCCGACATCGTGATGACGAATCTTGCCGCCAACGTGCCCGATTAGGCCGAGGTGCTGGCGATCGTCGCGCTGCCGATCACCTCGTCGCCGTCGGGGTCGGGCCGGTAGAGTGCCACGGTCTGCCCGCGCGCCACCCCGTACAGCGGAGACCGCAACCGAACGACAAGCTCGCCACCGACCAACTCCGCTCGGGCACCGACGGCCTCGCCGTGCGCTCGCACCTGAACCAGGCAGTCGACGGGTCCCGGCGGCGGTGTTCCCGCGGTGAAAACCGGCGCCCGCCCGGTCAGCGCCCACACCGCCAGTTCGGAGGCGGCGCCGACGCGCACGGTGGCGGTGTCGGCGTCGATCGCGGTCACGTAGCGGGCACCGCCGCCCGGTCCAGGCCCGGCGATGCCCAGCCCCTTGCGCTGGCCGATGGTGAAGTTGTGCACCCCGGTGTGCTCGGCCAGCACCGTGCCGCGGGCATCGACCACCCGGCCGCGCCGTACCCCGATGCGCTCACCGAGAAAAGCGCGGGTATCTCCGGAGGGAATGAAACAAATGTCATGGCTGTCCGGCTTGTCGGCGACCGCCAACCCCCGGCGCGCCGCCTCCGCGCGGACCTGCGGCTTCGGTGTGTCACCGACCGGGAACACCGCGTGACGCAGCTGATCGGCGGTGAGCACAGCCAGCACATAGGACTGGTCCTTGCCCCGGTCGGCAGCACGGCGCAGCCGCCCGTCGCAAAGCCGCGCATAGTGGCCGGTGGCCACGGCGTCAAAGCCCAGCGCCAGGGCACGCACCAGCAACGCCGAGAATTTAATCCGCTGGTTACACCGCACGCACGGGTTCGGAGTTTCACCGCGTGCATAGGACAACACGAAATCCTCGATCACGTCCTCTTCGAATTTTTCAGCGAAATCCCAGACATAAAAAGGGATTCCGAGCATATCGGCAACTCGGCGGGCATCCCCGGCATCTTCTTTCGAACAGCATCCCCGCGACCCGGTGCGCAGCGTCGCCGGCGTGGCCGACAGCGCGAGGTGCACCCCGACCACGTCGTGGCCGGCGTCGACCATCCGGGCGGCGGCCACCGACGAATCGACACCGCCGCTCATCGCAACCAGGACTTTCATCGGGCCGGCCCCGCAGCTGCAACGGCGGCCCGGCGGGCGCGGGCCACCGCCCCGGGCAGTACCGCCAACACCGCATCGATGTCGCTGTCGACACTGGTGTGCCCCAACGACAGTCGCAGCGAACCGCGGGCACTGGCCGGATCAGCGCCCATCGCGACCAGGACATGCGAGGGCTGGGCCACTCCGGCGGTGCACGCCGAGCCGGTTGAGCATTCGATACCATTGGCGTCCAACAACATCAACAACGCGTCGCCCTCGCACCCGTCGAAGGTGAAGTGCGCATTGCCCGGCAGGCGTCGGGCACCGGAGGGGCCGTTGAGTCGGGTGCCGGGAACCCGGTCCAAGACCGCGTCGATGAGCCGGTCACGCAAGGTGCGCAACCGTGCGCTGTGTGCCTCCAGCCCGTCCACGGCGATCCGCAACGCCGTCGCCATCCCGACAGCTGCGGCGACATCCGGTGTTCCGGAACGAATATCACGCTCCTGGCCACCGCCATGTGATAACGGCACACAGCTGACATCCCGGCGCAACAGCAACGCGCCGGCACCGGGCGGGCCACCGAACTTGTGCGCCGCAACGCTCATCGCGGACAGGCCGCTGGCAGCGAAGTCGACCGGCAGCTGGCCGACCGCCTGGATGGCGTCGCTATGCATGGGAACCTCGAATTCGGCTGCCATCGCGGCCAGTTCGGCGATCGGCATGATGGTGCCGACCTCATTGTTGGCCCACATCACCGACACCAGCGCAATGTCGTCATGGCTCTGCAGCACCTCGCGCAGCGCGGCCGGGGATACCGACCCGTCGGGGGCGGTAGGCAGCCACGTCACTTCGGCGCCTTCATGTTCGGCGAGCCAGGTCACCGTGTCGAGCACGGCGTGATGCTCCACTTCGGTGGTGACGATGCGACGACGGTGCGGCCGAGCGTCACGGCGTGCCCAGTAGATCCCTTTGATGGCGAGGTTATCGCTTTCGGTGCCACCCGCGGTGAAAATCACCTCTGACGGGCGCGACCCCAACCGGTCGGCGATCAGTTCCCGGGCTTCTTCCATCCGGCGTCGCGCCGCCCGGCCGGAGGTGTGCAGCGACGAGGCGTTGCCGACCGTGCCGAGCACAGCCGTCATGGCCTCGATGGCCGCGGGATACATCGGGGTGGTGGCGGCATGATCCAGATACACCATGACGGGCCCAGGATACCGGGCGAACACGTCCCGCCCGGCGACGATGCGGGCCGCGCAGCGGCGAACCCGGGAGGGCTCGGGTGTTCGGCTCAGCCCTTGCGCGCCTTGACGGCCTCGGTCAGCTGCGGAGCGACCTGGAACAGGTCACCGACCACGCCGAAGTCGGCGATCTCGAAGATCGGCGCCTCTTCATCCTTGTTGACCGCGACAATGGTCTTGGAGGTCTGCATGCCGGCGCGGTGCTGGATGGCGCCGGAGATGCCCAGCGCGATGTAGAGCTGCGGCGAGACCGTCTTGCCGGTCTGGCCCACCTGAAACTGGCCCGGATAGTAGCCGGAGTCCACCGCCGCGCGCGACGCGCCAACCGCGGCGCCGAGCGCGTCGGCCAGTTCCTCGACCACCCGGAAGTTCTCCGCGCTGCCCACCCCGCGGCCACCGGACACCACGATGGCGGCCTCGGTCAGGTCCGGCCGGTCACCGGCCACCGCGGGCTGGCGGGAGATGATCTTGGTGGCGTTCTCCGCGGGGGCGGGGACTTCGACGATAACCTGCTCACCTTTGCCTTCGACCGGTTGTGCCTCGATGGAACCCGCCCGCACGGTGATCACCGGGGTGTCGCCGTTGGCCTGCGCCTCAACGGTGAACGCGCCGCCGAAGATGGAGTGCACCACCCTGGCCCCCTCTTTCACGTCGACCGCGTCGACCAGAAGACCCGCGCCGATCCGGGCGGCCACCCGGCCCGCGATTTCCTTGCCGGTGGCGGTGGCGGCGAGCAACACCGCCGCCGCAGCGGATGATTCGGCCAGTGAAGCCAGCACATCGACATAGGGGGTGATCAGGTAATTCTCGACGGTGTCGGACTCGGCGATGTAGATCTTCTCGGCGCCGGCCGCCTTTAGCCCGTCGATCAACGGTGCGGCCGTCCCCGGACGGCCGACCACGACGGCGGCCGGCTCGCCCAGCCGGCGCGCGGCGGTGAGCAATTCGGCGGTGACCTTTTTCAGTGCACCTTCGGTGTGCTCGACGAGCACCAGTACTTCAGCCATAGATGAGCCTCCAGAGATGGGCCTTTTAGGTCGTGTTCGGGCGTGTCGGGGAATAGCTCGCTAGATCAGCTTCTGCGCGATCAGGTACTCGGCGATCTTGATGCCGCCGTCGCCCTCGTCGCGAATCTTCACACCGGCGGTCTTGGGCGGCTTCGGTGTCGCCGACAGCACGGTCGAACCGGCGTTGGCCAGCCCGACCTCGTCGGGCTCGACCCCGATATCGGCCAGCGTGAGGGTGGTGACTTCCTTTTTCTTGGCGGCCATGATGCCCTTGAAGGACGGGAATCGCGGCTCGTTGATCTTCTCGTTCACGCTCACGACCGCGGGCAGCGGGGCCTCGAGGATGAACACGCCGTCATCGGTCTCCCGCTCGCCGGTGACCTTGCCGCCCTCGACGGAGAGTTTGCGCAGGTGGGTGAGCTGCGGCAGGCCCAGGTATTCGGCGATGATGGCCGGCACGGCGCCGGCCACGCCGTCGGTGGACTCGTTACCGGCAATCACCAGTTCGGTGCCCTCGATGGTGCCCAGCGCCCGCGCCAGCGCCCACGCGGTCTGAATGACATCGGAGCCGTGCATCCCGTCGTCTTTGAGATGGACCGCCTTGTCGGCCCCCATGGACAGCGCCTTGCGAATCGCCTCGGTGGCCCGCTCGGGGCCGGCCGTGAGCACCGTCACCGATCCCTCGATGCCGACGGCGGCCTCTTTCTCCCGGATCTGCAGCGCCTCTTCGACGGCGCGCTCGTTGATTTCGTCGAGCACGGCGTCGGCGGCCTCACGGTCCAAGGTGAAATCCCCCTCGGTGAGCTTGCGCTCCGACCAGGTGTCCGGGACCTGCTTGATCAAGACGACGATGTTCGTCATGAGTCGGTTCGTCCTCCTCGACGAAGTCCCGCAGCCCCGGCTGCAAGACGTCGGTCACGTTCTTCCGTCGCAACCGCACATTCCCGGTTACTGTCGGGTAACTTTGTGCGGTTCGCCTTCACACCATAGCGGGTCGGCCGAGCTCGGCCGCCGGTGTCTGCCCATGGTCTGCCCCCTGGCACGGGCAGCTGTGGCGGGCCGTTCGCGAACCCGTCGCTTCGGATAGCCTGCCATAGCAATGAGCGCATTTGTTCCCGAGGTTTCCGGCAACACCGACATGCCGGCCGCGCCGAGCGCGGCCGTGGCGCTCACCGGGGAGCGCACCGTCCCCGGTTTGGACGTCGAGAACTACTGGTTTCACCGTCACCGGGTGGTGTATCAGCGGCTCGCGCCGATCTGCGCGGGCCGCGAGGTGCTCGACGCCGGCTGCGGCGAAGGTTATGGCGCGGACCTGATCGCCGGCGTCGCTCGCCGGGTGATCGCGCTGGACTACGACGAAGCCACGGTCGCCCATGTGCGCGCCCGCTATCCGCGGGTGGACGTCATCCACGCCAACCTCGCCGAGATGCCGCTGCCCGACGGTTCGGTGGATGTTGTGGTCAGCCTGCAAGTGATCGAACACCTGTGGGACCAGGACCGGTTCGTCCGCGAGTGCTTCCGGGTACTGCGGTCATCGGGGTTGCTGATGGTGTCCACCCCCAACCGGCTCACCTTCTCCCCGGGCCGTGACACCCCGATCAACCCGTTTCACACGCGCGAGCTCAACGCCGACGAGCTCACCGAACTGCTCGCCGGTGCAGGCTTTTCGCCGGTGTCGATGAGCGGGGTGTTCCACGGGCCGCGGCTGCGGGAGATGGACGCCCGCCACGGCGGCTCGATCGTCGACGCGCAGATTGCGCGCGCGCTGGCCGGCGCACCCTGGCCGGCCCAGCTGCTGGCCGACGTCGCCGCGGTCACGACCGCCGACTTCGACGTCGTCGCCGCGACCGACCCGTCCGACGGCCCGGACCTCAACACCAGCCTGGATCTGCTCGCGATCGTGGTACGCCCGTGAGCGCCGGGGACCGGGTGCCCGGGTTGTTCACCCTGGTGCTGCACACCCACCTGCCCTGGCTGGCCCACCATGGGCGCTGGCCCGTCGGCGAGGAATGGCTCTACCAATCCTGGTCGGCGTCCTACCTTCCGCTGCTGCGGGTGCTGCGTACCCTTGCCGGCGAGGGCAGGCGCGGGGTGATCACGCTCGGCGTGACACCGGTGGTGGCGGCCCAACTCGACGACCCGTACTGCCTCGACGGCATGTATCACTGGCTGGGCAACTGGCGGCTGCGGGCCGCCGAGGCCGCCAGCCTGCGGCCTGGCCGCCCGTCGGATCCGCTGACGGCTTGCTCACCGGAAGCCCTGCGGTGCTACGGGATTCGTGAATGCGCAGCGGCGGATCAGGAGATCGATGACTTCGCCGCTCGGTGGCGCCACGGTGCCAGCCCGCTGCTGCGCGGCCTTGTCGACGCCGGCGCGGTGGAACTGCTCGGCGGGCCACTGGCACACCCGTTTCAGCCACTGCTGGCGCCGCGGCTGCGGGAGTTCGCGCTGCGCGAAGGGCTGGCCGACGCCCAGCTGCGGCTGGGTCGCGCTCCGGCCGGGATTTGGGCGCCCGAATGCGCTTACGCCCCGGGGATGGAACACGACTACGCGGCCGCCGGGGTTACCCATTTCATCGTCGACGGCCCCGCGCTGCACGGTGATACCGCCCTGGGCCGGCCGGTCGGCGACACCGGGGTGATCGCGTTCGGGCGCGACCTGCAGGTGAGCTACCGGGTGTGGTCGCCGAAATCCGGTTATCCGGGGCATGCCGCCTACCGCGATTTCCATACCTATGATCACCGCACGGGTCTCAAGCCGGCCCGTGTCACCGGCCGCAACGTCGCACCGCATGACAAGGCACCCTACGATCCCGAGCGTGCCGCGCGGGTCGTCGGCGTGCACGTTGCGGATTTCGTCGACGTGGTCCGCCACCGGCTGTTGACCGAGTCGCAACGTATCGGGCGTCCGGCGCACGTGGTCGCCGCTTTCGACACCGAACTGTTCGGCCATTGGTGGTATGAAGGCCCGATGTGGCTGGAGCAGGTGCTGCGGGCGCTGCCCGACGCGGGTGTGCGAGTCGGTACGCTGACCGATGCGATCGCCGGCGGATTCGTCGGCGCCCCAGTCGAATTACCGCCGAGTTCCTGGGGGTCCGGCAAGGACTGGCGGGTGTGGACCGGGGAGAAGGTTGCCGATCTGGTGCAGCTTAACGGCGAAGTGGTCGACACCGCGCTGACCACCGTCGACAAGGCGCTGGCGCACTCGGCCTCGGTGGCCGGCCCGACACCTCGCGATCGGATCGCCGATCAGATTCTGCGGGAGACGCTGCTCACGGTGTCCAGTGACTGGCCGTTCATGGTGAGCAAGGATTCCGCCGCCGATTACGCCCGTTACCGTGCGCGGCTGCACGCCCATGCCACCCGGGAGATCGCCGAGGCGCTGGCGTCGGGGCACCGTCAGACGGCGCAACGACTGGCTGACGGGTGGAACCGCGCCGACGGGCTGTTCGGCGCCCTGGACGCCCGCAGGCTGCCCCGATGAGGGTTTGCCGGGAAGAGCGCACGGCCCGGAGGCGCCGATGAAAATCATGATGGTGTCATGGGAGTACCCGCCGGTGGTGATCGGCGGGCTGGGGCGCCACGTCCATCAGCTATCAACCGCGCTGGCAGCGGCAGGTCATGACGTCGTGGTGCTCTCGCGCCGGCCAGCGGACACCGATCCGAGCACTCATCCGTCTTTAGACGAGGTACGCGAGGGTGTAAGAGTTGTTGCGGCCGCGCAGGATCCGCACGAGTTCACTTTCACCCACGACATGATGGCGTGGACCTTGGCGATGGGTCATGCCATGATCCGTGCTGGCTTATCACTGAAAACCGCTGATGCCACTGATCTTTGGCGTCCTGACGTGGTCCATGCGCATGACTGGCTGGTGGCCCATCCCGCTATCGCTCTTGCTGAATTCCATGATGTGCCACTTGTTTCCACGATTCATGCGACCGAGGCCGGCCGTCATTCAGGCTGGATTTCGGGTGCTCTCAGCCGTCAGGTGCACGCGATCGAATCCTGGTTGGTACGTGAATCCGATTCGCTGATCACCTGTTCGGCGTCAATGCGTGACGAGATTACCGAGCTGTTCGGTCCGGGTCTGGCCGAGATAACCGTTATCCGCAACGGGATCGACACCGCCCGTTGGCCGTTCGCCCCCCGCCGGCCCCGGACTCAGCCACCCGAACTGCTCTTCGTCGGGCGGCTGGAGTACGAGAAGGGCGTGCATGACGTCATCGCCGCGCTGCCCCGAATCCGACGAACCCATCCCGGCACCCGATTGACCATCGCCGGCGAGGGCACCCAGCAAGACTGGCTGATCCAACAGGCCCGCAAACACCGGGTGCTCAGGGCGACGACATTCCTCGGGCGGGTGGACCACGCCGACCTGTTGCGGTTATTGCACCGCGCCGACGCTGCGGTGTTACCCAGCCACTATGAGCCGTTCGGCCTGGTCGCGTTGGAAGCCGCCGCGGCCGGCACCCCGCTGGTGACCTCAAACATCGGCGGCCTGGGCGAGGCGGTGATCGATGGGCAGACCGGGGTATCCTGTCCTCCCCGGGACGTGGCGCGACTGGCGGCCGCCGTGCGCGCGGTGCTCGACGACCCCGATGCCGCGCAACGCCGCGCCCACGCCGCCCGCCGGCGTCTGAGCTCCGAGTTCGACTGGCACACCGTGGCGGGGGAAACCGCCCAGGTGTACCTGGCGGCCAAACGGCGCGAACGCCAGCCACTGCCGCGGTTGCCCATCGTCGAGCACGCGCTGCCGGACCGATAACCGGTCACCGGCCCTCCGGGCCGTTGACGGCTCCGGCAAAGACACCGGTCGCGCGCCAAGCCATGTCAGCGGGCCGCCTTCTTGCGTTCGATGTCGGCGAGCGCCGCGGCGAGCTCGGCACGCTGCGCGGCCGATGTCTCCCACGCCAATTGCCGGTTTTTGACCACCTTCGCCGGTGCGCCGACCGCAATCGAGTAATCGGGAATGTTGCCCCGGACCACGGCGTGGGCCCCCAAGACGCAGCCCCGGCCGATGATGGTGCCGCGCAGCACCGTCACCTTCGCCGCGATCCAGGTGTCCGGCCCGATTCGGACCGGGCTTTTCACGATGCCCTGGTCTTTGATGGGCATCGTGATGTCGTCCATGCGGTGGTCGAAATCGCAGATGTAGCACCAGTCGGCCATCAACACCGAATCGCCGATCTCGATGTCGAGGTAGGTGTTGATGACGTTGTCGCGGCCCAGCACCACCTTGTCACCCAACCGCAGCGAACCCTCGTGGGCACGGATGGTGTTCTTGTCGCCGATATGCACCCAGCGGCCGATCTCCAACTGGGCCAGCTCCGGGGTGCAGTGGATCTCCACGTCTTTGCCGAGAAACACCATGCCCCGGGTGATGACGTGCGGATTGGCCAGTTTGAACTTCAAGAGCCGCCAGTAACGAACCAGGTACCACGGAGTGTAGGCACGGTGGGCCAGCACCCACTTCAGCGACGCCAGGGTAAGGAACTTGGCCTGGCGCGGGTCACGTAACTTCGAGCCTCGCCAGCGGCGACGCAGCGGCGCACCCCACATGGTCGTCACGCCCGAAGCCTAGCGTGACGACGATGCGGGACGCGCAGCGTCCCGAGGAGGAGTCACGCCCGACAACCCGCCGTGACGACGATGCGGCACGCGCACGTTACCCTCACTGGGATTCGCCCGGCTGCGGCAACGTCACCGATGCGTTCCGGAAAGGATAGGGAGGGCACCGTGTTCTGGCGACATCCGCCTCGTGCGCTGCGGCGCGGGGTGTCGGCGGCAGCGGTCGTTGTGCTGATCCCGGCGGGCGGTTGCGGCAACACCGACTCGTGGGTCAAGGCGGTGCCCGCGCAGGGCTGGCCGGCGCCGTATGGCGACGCATCCAACAGCAGCTACACACCGCTGTCCGGAGCGACCACGTTGCGGTTGCAGTGGACTCGCTCGGTCAAAGGGACCTTGGCGGCCGGGCCGGCGTTGGGCTCGCGCGGCTGGCTGGCGCTCAACGCGCAGACAGCGGGGGGCTGCTCGCTGATGGAGTGGGAAAACGACGACAACGGCCGACAGCGCTGGTGTGTCCGGCTGGTGCAAGGCGGCGGTTTCGCCGGGCCGTTGTTCGACGGCTTCGACAACCTGTACGTCGGCGAGCCGGGGGCGATGCTCTCCTTTCCACCGACTCAGTGGACCCGCTGGCGGGCACCGGTGATCGGGATGCCCTCCACCCCAAGGATTCTCGATAAAGGCCAGTTGCTTGTGGTCACGCATTTAGGTCAGGTGCTGATTTTCGACGCACACCGCGGCACCGTGGTCGGCAACCCGCTGGACCTGGTGGACGGCATCGACCCGACCGATTCCACGCGTGGGCTGTCCGATTGCGGACCGGCCATGCCGGGCTGCCCGGTGCCTGCCGCGCCGGCGTTTGCGGCGGCGACCGCGACGGTGGTGCTGAGCCTGTGGGAGCCGGGAGCCAAGGCTTCCGTGCTGGTGGGGCTCAAGTACCACCCGGGGCAGACCCCGTTGCTGACCCGTGAATGGTCCAGCGACGCGATCTCCGCCGGTGTGCTGGGCAGCCCGGTACTTTCCGCCGACGGCTCGACGGTTTACGTCGACGGCCGAGACGAACGGCTATGGGCGCTGGGCGCCGCGGACGGGAAACCGAAATGGTCTGTACCGTTGCGTTTTTTGGCGCAAACTCCGCCCGCGGTAACCCCGGGCGGAGTGGTCATCGCAGGCGGCGGGCCCAACGCCGGCCTGGTCAGCTTCAAGGACGCCGGTGATCACTGCGAACAACTCTGGCGCCGGGACGACCTCAACCCCCAGTCCACCTCGAGCCTCGCCGGGGACGGGGTCGGTTACACCGTGGTCAGCGGCCCGCCCCGAGGGGACGCGCCCGGGCTGTCGTTGCTGGTTTTTGATCCGGCGACCGGGCGTACCCTCAACCGCTATCCGCTTCCGGAAGCCACTGGATATCCGATCGGGGTGTCGGTCGGCCACGATCGCCGGGTCGTCACCGCCACCAGCGACGGCCAGGTCTATAGCTTCGCGCCCCAGTAAAAACCGTTGCCGTTGAGTGTGTTTGAGTTGCACACGCTCATGCGGCGTCCCCGTGCGGGGTTTGGGTTTTGGCCTCTCCGCTTCCGGCCCCGCGCGGGCGGGGTCTTATGGATGCTCCGCCGGCACCGGATGTTCCGGTGTCCGCGCCATGGCCTGTACCAACCGGTGTGGTTGGCCCGGGTACCGATGGGGCCGTGGTCCCGACTGGACCACAACTGGCGTATTCCGGCCAGTCACGGAGATTAAGCGCGGCGTTGCGATCACGGTCGACGACTTCGCCGGTGCGCGGACACACCAGCGATTTGTCGATGCGCCCTTTGCCGATCAGCCGACACGGCGAGCCGTCCGGTGTGGTGCAGCCGTGATGGATCTGGCTGGACGGGAACCAGCGATCCGCCACGGTGAGCACCACGCCAGAGCGGGCGGTCTTGTAGGCCAGCATCGGCCGTATCGGACCCATCGCCGCGTCGGAGACGGCGCGCCGGTAGGCACGCCGCCCTATGCTGCGTTTCATGGCGGCCACGTCGAGGTCTTCGATCACGATGTGGCCATAGCTGCCCGCCAGCTCGGTGGTGAGCTGGTGGGCGGCGTCCCGCCGCAGGTGCACGCACCGGCGATCCAGCCGGGACAGCTTGGCTTTCGCTGCCCGGTGGCCGCGGGAGCCGGGGGTGCGGCGGGAAAGTTCACGCCCGGCCCGCCGCCGCGCCGCCAGGGTGGCTTTCAGCGGGGCCGGATTCGGGTATTCGACGATCGACTCTTCACCGGTGGCGGTGTCGAGGACGGCGACGGTGGCCAACGTGCGCACCCCGAGATCAACCCCGGCGCGCGCGGTCGGCGCGGCGACCGTGCGCGCGGTGGCCGGTGTGCGCAGCGCGTAGCCGATCGAGACGAACAACCGGCCCCAACGCTGCGAGAGCGTCATGTTCAGGATGCGGGCCCGCCCCGAGGCGACATGCCGCTGCACCCGGCGGGTGTTCTCCTTGGAGCGCAGCGGCCCGATCACGGGCACGGTGATGGTGCGCCGATCGGCCTCCACCCGCATCGCTCCGGTGGTGAACCGCACCCGGCCAGCGTCGCGGCGCGCGGATGTGAACCGCGGAAACCCCACACGGCGACCCCGCCGGGTGCCGTTGCGGCTGGCCGACCAGTTATCCAGGGCCCGCGCCAGATCAGCCAGCCCCGAGGAGTAGGCCTCTTTGGAATTGGCGGCCCACCACGGCGCCACCTCACCCTTAGCGCGGTTCCACGCCCACCGCAGCGAACCCAGATCCCAACCGATCGACGCGTGGCCGGGATCAACAGCTTTGGCGTCCAGGTCGGCTTTCACTTTCGCCAAGCCCCAGTTGAACGCTTTGCGTCGCGCCCCGAAATGCGAGCGCACCAACCCCGCCCGCTCCGGCTCTGTGGGCCATTCGACCTCGAACTTCGCTGCCGTCACCGCCCACCCGGTGTGCAACGGCGCGCCGGGTGAACCCGTCTGGGCGTAGCCCGCGGCGTCGCCGTCATAAAGGTCGAACAGCACCGACACCGACTCCACCGCGCTGCGCTGCGCCCCGAAATCGGCGCCCACATCGACATACCGCGACAACCTCGGCGTGCCATCGGGGTTGGGCTTACCCGCCAGATGCGCTCCACCGGTGGCCGCGGCCACCCTCGCGGCCTGCGCCCTGGTGCGCATCCCGACGATCATGGAAGCGCACTGGTGCTCGTCGAGCTAATACCGCTGCGGCATCGACGTGAGGACTTCGATCATGTCGCGCACCAGATCATCGATCGTCTCACCGGGATCGGCCACCACGATCCGGCGGCCCTGCGCAGCCAACACCGCCTTCAGGTGCTCCACCCCGAAACGGGCCAACCGGTCAGGATGCTCCACAACAATGACCTTCGCATCCGGGTCCGACAAGATAAGATCCGGCGCAGCTTCGGGCGTTTACCGTTCAGGCCCGACCCGACCTCGACAACGACCTGCCGTACCGTCAGATCCTGCTCGGTCGCCCACGCCGTCAGCCGGGCCACCTGGCGATCCAGATCGGCGCGCTGATCATGGCTGGACACCCGGGCATAGATCACCACGCCGCCCGGCGCGCTTTCGCCGGGCGGGGTCGCGCGCACCAGAATCAGCCGGCCCACCCGCTCCGCGGGCGCCGGCAGTGTTCCCTCCCGAAAACCAGCGATAAGCCGTATGCCGGTTCACCCCAACCGATTCGGCCCACCCCGCCAGATTCACAACGCCAATCCAAACACACTTACGCACACTCAACACGCAACAGTTCGCAACCCTGGGACAGACCCGGCGAAGGGCGGTTGTCCGGCTCTTCCCGGCGCCCTACACGGTGAGCGGCGGGATGGCGCTGCGGGGTACCCGCACTTGGGTGGCGCCGGCAGCCGGCGGCAGCAGCTCACCCGGTGCGAAGAAAAAGATCAGCTCGTCGTCGGTGATGGCGAAGTTCTGGTAATGGGAGGGATCCATGCCGGCACCGGGGAGTATCGTGACGCCCGGCCCGGTCTCCCGTCCCAGCTCCCGCTGAACGATGGGGTAAATGGCCTCCAGCGGTTTGCTGCCGGGCGCGAACAGCGTGTCGAAACTGACGGGATGTGGTGGGTCCAGGTCGTAGTTGAACGCCTTGTAGAAGGTCGACGGGCGCGGCCCGCCGAGATCCTCGAAGATCTTGAGCACCACACTCCGCGTTCCGCGCGGCGGCTGCCCGGAGCGGTACTGCTCGGAAGTGACGTCCATCTGGTAGGGCAGGTCGCGCGTCCCTGACGACGTTTGCGCGACGTTGACGAAGCCGTCCCGGTTCTGGGTCAGATAATCGCTCAGCGCCTGCTCGTCGGGGTAGTCGATGGGAAACGACATGTTCAGTATGTAGGTGGCGGTCGAAGCATGGACCCGGCACGTGGTGCTTTCGACAATGCCGCCCAGGCTGGCGCAGCCGGAGGGCGCCGCCACCACCGGCTCCCCCCGGCAAACCACCAACACCGCAGCAGCCGCAGTTGCCATCAGCCTACGCATCGTCGAATTGCCCCTCACTGGGGACGGGGGCGCGAACGCCCGCAGCAGGAACCGCCGTTAGCCTACCGGGGTCCTAACAAGACGGCCGGCAAACGAACGCCGTCGCGGTGCCGGCGGCGCCGGTGCCGATGCGGGCGATGATCACCGACAGCGGCCGGTTGCCGTGCGGCCGCATCCGCCGCCGCAGAGCGTCGGGATCGACCTTCAGGCCCCGCACCAGGATCTCCAGGGGCCCGCAGCCGAGCGCCGACAACGCCTGGCGCAGCCGCCGCTCGGTGAAAGCGAACCGCTCGAGGACCTCGAACCCGCGCACTCCCGGCGGCAACCGGTCACCGGACAGGTAGGCGATGTCGGGGTCGAGCTGCCACAGCCCGTGCCGCGCACCGTAGTGGCGGACCAGCCCGGCCCGCACCACCGCGCCATCGGGGTCGATGATCCATCGTCCCGCGGGCCGCACCGGGCAGTCGTCGGGCTCGGCGTCGGTGATCTGTTCCCCGTGATCAAGAATGCTCGCCCGACGGCGCACCCCGTGCTCGCTCAACCCCACCGACCACAGACACGTCTCACGGACCGAGCCACGATACGACGTCACCTCGATTTCGCCGTCGAAACCCAGGCTGCGTACCTGATCGAAATCGATTCCGGGAGCACACTTTACAACCAGATCCCGATCCCGATAGACATCCAGAAGCCGGTCCAGGGGGGGTTGGTAGTCACGCGGGCCGTAACGCCGCCGACCCCCCTGGCGCCGGGCCGGATCCACGACGACGGCCGTGTCGCGGGTCACCGGATGCAGCGCGTCGGCGCGGCACAGGTCAACGGCCGCACCTAGGTTGTGGCGCGCCATCGCCAGCCGCACCGGGTCGATATCGCTGCCCACCACCCGGGCGGCCGCACCCCTCAGCGCCGCCAGCTCGGTGCCGATCGAGCAGGTGGCGTCGTGCACCGTCAGGCCGGCCAGTCGCCGGGCTCGGTGCAGCGCCACCGGCGCTGCGCTTGCCTGCTGCAGCGCCTCGTCGGTGAACAGCCAATGCGACACATCGCCCAGCTCAGCCAGTTTGGCGGTGGCCCGCCGCCGCAGCAGCGTCGTCTCCACCAGCACGGGTGCCCACCGACCGTATCGCGTCCGGATCGCGGCGGTGTCGGCGAGGCGGGTGGTGTTCGTCAGCGGAAATTCGGCGACCGCGCGCAGCGCCTCGCCGCCCGGCTCAGACCGCAGGTAGCTGACGTCGTCCCTGCTGAAGTGCAGACCGCCGCTCAGAGCGGTTTTACCCCGGTGAGCACGATGTTATAGAACCAGTCCTTGGGCACCAGGTGGCGCCACACGTTGGCGTCCGCCCAGCTCAGGGCCTTCCAGCTGGTGTAGGCGAACCGTGCCCACCCCCAACCGAGGCGGCCGCGTGGCACCGCCGCTTCAAACGTGCGCAGCGGCCAGCCCAGCATCGCCGCAGTGAACTCCTCGGTGACGGTCGCGACCCGGACCGCACCGGCGCGGGCGGCCATCAGCTCCAGATCCGCGGGCCTGAAGGTGTGCAGATCCACGAGGGCCTCCAGCGCGGCAGCGCGCGAAGATTCGTCGAGTTCGTGCCGGGGCCGCCGCCATCCGGCCAAACCGGGCAACCTGGTGGCGTTGGTGGTGACCCGCCATGTCAGTGTTGAAAGGGCGCGGGCATAGCGGTCGCCGACCGTAGTCGGCTCGCCGGCGAATACCAACCGGCCGCCGGGCCGTAGCACCCGAATCGCCTCTCGCAGCGACAGCTCGACATCGGGAATGTGGTGCAGCACAGCGTGTCCAACCACCAGGTCGAAGGCGTTGTCGTCGTAGGGGATGCCCTCGGCATCGGCGACCCGGCCATCGATATCCAGGCCCAGCGACCGCCCGTTGCGGATGGCCACTTGGACCATACCGGGAGACAAGTCGGTGACCGACCCGCGCCGCGCCACTCCGGCCTGGATCAGGTTGAGTAGGAAAAATCCAGTACCGCAACCTAATTCGAGTGCCCGATCATAGGGCGGCTCGCGAAGTGCGTCAGCTCCGAGAATCACGTCGAACCGCCCGCGGGCGTAGTCGACACAACGTTTGTCGTAGGAGATCGACCATTTCTCGTCGTAATTTTCCGCTTCCCAGTCGTGGTAGAGCACCTGCGCGAGTTTCGTGTCGCGGCGGGCAGCCGCCACCTGTTCGGCCGTGGCATGCGGCCTCGGAGCGGGATCGGCGTCGGTCCCGGGTATCCGATCCGCGGGTGTCCTCGACGTCATGACAGTTCAGCCTAACCACTATCCGCGGCGCTGCCGCCGGGCGGCGACCCAGGCAGGAGCCGGGCATCGGATCCTGCGGCGAACACCTGGGCGTAGCGGCGCTGCTCGGCGGCGAGCCACTCGGCGGGAGACAGCTCGAAGACGGTGTCGATGCTGGCCTTGGCGGCAGCGAGCGCCTCCCGCGGGCCGTCCACGAAGCGCCGCGCCCAGGCCAGCGCGGCCTCGTACACGTCGTCGGGGCCCACCATTTCGTCGATCAGGCCCAGTGTCAACGCCTCCCGGGCGTCGAAGAAACGCCCGCTGAACACCAGATCCTTGGCCGTGCCGGCCCCGACCGTGCGGGTTAGCCGCGCCATCGCGCCGCCCCCGGGAATCAGGCCGGCCGAGATCTCGGTCATCGCGAACTTCACATTGTCGCCGCTGACCCTCCGGTCGGCGGCCAGCGCCAGGGTCAGGCCGGCGCCCAGGGCGTAGCCGGTGATGGCGGCGACCGTCGGCTTCGGGATGGCCGCGACGGCTTCGACGGCATCGCAGCGGACCCGGGCAGTGACTCGGGCTTCCGCCGCGCTTAAGGTCCGCAATTCGGGGGTGTCGTCGCCGGCGGAGAAAATTTCATGGCCCCCGAACAGGATCACCGCCGTGACGTCGTTACGCCCGCCCAGTTCGCCGGCCGCTGCCGCGATCTCCCGGTAGACCTGGCGGGTCATCGCGTTGATGGGCGACCGCGACAACACCAGGGTGGCGACCCCGGGGTGCTCGGGCGCCACATGGACGCTGACGAATTCCCTCATAACCGTCGCCGGCGAAGCGCCTGCCGGTAGCGGTCGGCGCCGGAAAACTCGACCTCCCGGCGGTCACCGGCGGCCGACAATTCCGGTTGCACGGCGACGATTTGACGTTCCGTCGCCAAAACCTCGGCCACGGTGCGGCCGCGGAGGGTGTCCAGCTGGCTCCAGGTCGGCGGCAGCAAGAAGCTCCGGCCGGCCGTGAAATCGTCGATCGCGGCCTGCGGGGTCGCCCAGCCGGCGTGATCGGACTCACTGTTCTCACCGTCGGCGCGCTGGCCTTCCGGCAATGCCGCAACAAAAAAGTAGGTGTCGTAACGGCGGGTCCGTTCGGCCTGAGGGGTCACCCAGTTTGCCCACGGCCGCAGCAGATCCGCGCGCAGCACCAGGTTTTCCCGGCGCAAGAAGTCGGCAAAGGACAACCTACGCTCGGCCAGGGCGAGCCGGGAGTCGCGGAACACCGAGGCATCGCGGATGATCCCGCGCGGGTCCCGCTCCGGTGCGGCGAACAACACCCCGGTTTCCTCGAACGTCTCCCGGGCGGCGGCACAGACCAGGGCTTCGGCAAGGTCGGTTCCGATGCCGAATCGCTGCGCCCACCAGTCCGGCGGCGGTCCCGTCCAGACGATCCCGGTGTTGCGGTCACGGTCGTCGACGCCGCCCCCGGGAAACGCCATCACCCCGGCGGCGAACTCCATGGCGGAATGCCGCCGCATCAGAAAGACCGCGATGCCCTCGGCGGTGTCACGAACCAGCATCACCGTCGCGGCCGGTCGCGGCGTCAGCGGGGGCTCTTTGATCGGCGTGCTCATGAGCGTCTCCGGTGAGCGGCGCGACTGCGGGCGCGCCGCGCGAAGTAGCGCCCGTCGATAACGTCCACCGCTATAGACTGCCCGAACGCCGCCGACAGGTTGTCCGCGGTGAGCACATCAGGCAGCAACCCCGCGGCCACGACCCGGCCCTCCGAGAGCAGCATGCCGTGAGTGAAACCCGGCGGAATCTCTTCAACATGGTGGGTGACCAGCACCAACGCCGGCGCATCCGGGTCGGCGGCCAGATCGGTCAGGCGCATGACCAGCTCCTCGCGCCCACCCAGGTCCAGGCCGGCGGCCGGCTCATCGAGCAGCAGCAGCTCCGGATCGGTCATCAACGCACGCGCGATCAACACCCGCTTGCGTTCGCCTTCCGACAGGGTCTCATAGCAACGGTCGGCCAGATGCTCGGCCCCCAGACTTTCCAGCAGGTCGATCGCGCGGGCGTAGTCGACGTCGTCGTACCGCTCCCGCCACCGGCCCAGCACCGCGTAGCCCGCCGAGACAACCAGGTCGCGCACCACTTCCTGGCCGGGTATCCGTTGCGCCAGCACCGCGGAGCTCAGCCCGACGCGGGCCCGCAATTCGGTCATGTCGACCCGGCCCAGCCGCTCACCCAGCACGTAGGCCACCCCCGAGGACGGGTGATCCATCGCCGCGGCGATGCGCAGCAGCGACGTCTTGCCGGCCCCGTTGGGCCCGACGATCACCCAGCGCTCGTCGAGTTCCACCGACCAGTCCACCGGTCCGACCAAGACCCGTCCGTCGCGGCGCAGCGAAACGTTTCTGAAGTCGATCAGCACATCGGGGTCGACTGCGTCACTTCCGGTTTCGGGCACTCGACCATCGTGCCGTACCGCCACGCTCCAACACCTGGCGGGTCGCCCCATCACGCGACCAGACGCAAAAGCCCCCAATTTCGGTGCTAAACCGGGGCTTTTGCGTCTGCTCGCGCTTACTCGGGCGGGATCTCGACGCGCCGCGACACGCCGTCGGCCGCGTCGGCGGCCTCGATCTCGCTGCGCGTCACCCCCAGCAAAAACAGCACCGTGTCCAGGTACGGGTAGCTCAACGACGCGTCGGCGACCTCCCGCAGCGCGGGCTTGGCGTTGAACGCCACGCCCAGGCCGGCGGCGGCCAGCATGTCGATATCGTTGGCGCCGTCGCCGACCGCGACCGTCTGCTCCAAGGGCACCCCCGCCTGGTGCGCGAAGTCACGAAGCGCCCTGGCCTTGCCCGCCCGATCAATGATCGGGCCCACCACCCGACCGGTCAGTTTGCCATCGACGATTTCGAGCTCGTTGGCGGCGACGAAGTCCAGGCCCAGCTCGCGCGCCAGCGGTTCGACGATCTGCCGGAAGCCACCGGAAACCACGCCGCAGTGAAAGCCCAGCCGTCGCAGCGTCCGTAGCGTCGTGCGGGCGCCCGGCGTCAGCTGTAACTGCCCGGCGACCTCGTCGAGCACCTCGGCGGGCAGGCCCGCCAGGGTCGCCACCCGCTGCCGCAGCGACTCCGCGAAGTCCAGCTCGCCGTGCATCGCCTTTGCGGTGATCGCGGCGACCGCTTCTTGGGCGCCGGCCCGCGCGGCCAGCATCTCGATGACTTCGCCCTGGACCAGCGTCGAGTCCACGTCGAAGACAATCAGCCGTTTGGCGCGTCGCTCCAGGCTGTAGTCCTCGACGGCGATATCGACGCCCTGCTCGGCCGCCACCCGGGTCAGGGCGGCCTGCAGCTGCCCGCCGACCCCCAGGGGCACCGAGACTCGCAGCTCCAGGCCGGTCACCGGGTAGTCGGACAGGCCGCGGATCACATCGATGTTGACGCCCAGGGTGGCCACCTCCCGGGCCACCGCCCCGAACGCGTCGGCGGTGACCGGCCGGCCAAGCACCACGATGGTGTGCGTCGAGGGTTCCCGGATGATCGGCAGGTCGTCACTGCGTTCGATGGTGACGTCTAAACCCAGCCGGTGAACGGCCGCTTCGACTTCTTCCCGCAGTGCGTTACCCTCGTCGGCTTCCAGCATCGTCGACACCAGCACCCCTAGCGTCAGCCGGCCCCGAATCACTACCTGTTCGACGTTGAGCAGCTCGACCTTGCGCCCGGAGAGCACCTCGAAAAGTGCTGATGTCACACCCGGGCGGTCGCTGCCGGTGACGGTGATCAACACCGACACCCTGCGAGGCGTGCTCACCCGCGGATGTCACCCGATCCAGGAGCCCCCGGCCGGCCGAACATGTCCAGACCGCTTCGTGTCAGCTCGCGGACGATTGCTCGGCGAGCTCCCGGGCGGCGCCGCCGCGCCCCAGGTGCGCTTCGGCGCGCATCCGCGGCACCATGTGCGGGTAGTGCAGCTCGAACGCCGGACGCTCCGAGCGGATCCGGGGCAGCTCGGTGAAGTTGTGCCGCGGCGGCGGGCAGCTGGTGGCCCACTCCAGCGAGTTGCCGTACCCCCACGGGTCGTCGACGGTCACCGGCTCACCGTAGCGCCAGCTGCGAAACACGTTCCAGGCGAACGGCAGCATCGAGACCCCCAGGATGAACGCGCCGGTGGTGGAGACGACGTTGAGCGGCTGAAACCCGTCGCTGGGCAGGTAGTCGGCGTAGCGGCGCGGCATGCCCATGTCCCCGAGCCAGTGCTGCACCAAAAACGTGGTGTGAAAGCCGATCAGGGTCAACCAGAAGTGCAGTTTGCCCAGCCGCTCGTCGAGCAGGCGGCCGGTCATCTTCGGAAACCAGAAATAGATCCCGGCGAAGGTGGCGAACACGATGGTGCCGAACAGGGTGTAGTGAAAGTGCGCGACCACGAAATAGCTGTCGGTGACGTGAAAGTCCAGCGGCGGGCTGGCCAGCAGCACCCCGGTCAGACCGCCCAGCAGGAAGGTGACCAGGAAGCCGACCGAAAACAGCATCGGTGTCTCGAAGGTCAGCTGGCCCTTCCACATGGTGCCGATCCAGTTGAAGAACTTGATCCCGGTGGGCACCGCGAT
>NZ_JASBVP010000005.1 GCF_029961025.1 Mycobacterium sp. | reverse complement strand
GGGGTGATGAACCCGGCGATGGCAATCAGCGCGCCGAACACGAACAGCCAGAACGACAGCGCATTCAGCCGGGGAAACGCCACGTCGGGGGCGCCGATCTGCAGCGGCAGCACCAGGTTGGCGAAGCCGAACACGATCGGGGTGGCATAAAACAGCAGCATCGCCGTGCCATGCATGGTGAACAGCTGGTTGTACTGCTCGTTGGACAAAAACTGCAGCCCGGGAGCCGCCAATTCGCCCCGCATGAAAAGCGCCATCAGCCCGCCGATGAAAAAGAAAATGAAGCAGGCGACGCAGTACATGATGCCGATCATCTTGTGATCGGTGGTGGTCACCAGTTTGTAGACGAGGTTGCCTTTGGGCCCCAGCCTGGCCGGGAACGGGCGGCGGGCTTCGAGTTCTCCCAGCGCGGGCGCTTCGGTGGTCACGGGCTCCTCCAACAAATACGGGGCTGGGCACCTGGGTGAGATCATGTGACTGAGATCTTCAGGGGAATCCTAACCCGCCGTCGAACCGACGGCGGCCCCAGTCCTACAAATCGTCGTACTCGACTCGTCGGCACCCGAAGCCCGGCTCAGCGATGCTACCGTCGGAGTCGTGCCGTTCGGGGCCCTGCGACCAGGCGTTGTGGTGGCCGGCGCCACCGTGCTGATCGCGATGTTCGGCACCACCGGTTGCCGGCCCGCACCACCCGGCGGTGTCCCGCTGCCCTCGGCGACCCGGCCGGTGATCACCAGCACCACCCAGATCGCCGGGGCGGGGGTGCTGGGCAATCAGCGCCGGCCCGACGAGTCGTGCGCGGCGCAACCCGCCGAAGTCGACCCGGGGCCCCCGACACGCTCGGCCCGCAACGCACCAGGGGTGACGCCCGAGCTGGTGGCGGTACCGGCGAACGCCCAACGCATCGTGGTGCTCTCCGGGGATCAACTCGACGCCCTGTGCGCGCTGGGCCTGCAAACCCGGATTGTCGCCGCAGCACTGCCCGACGGCTCCCCGAGCCAACCCTCCTACCTGGGCACCGCCGTGCACCAGCTCCCGGCGGTCGGCACCCGTCGCTCCCCCGATCTGGCGGGCATCACGGCGGCGCACCCCGACCTCATCCTGGGATCGGTAGCGCTGACGCCGAGGCTGTACCCGGCGTTGGCGGCGATCGCCCCAACCGTGTTCACCGCGGCGCCCGGCGCGGCCTGGGAGGACAATCTGCGTGCCGTCGGCGCCGCGACGGCACGAAACTCCGCCGTGGACGCGCTCTTGCGTGACTTCTCCCGGCAAGCCGGCGAACTGGGCACCGCGCACGACGCCGCCCACTACCAGGTGTCGATCGTCCAGCTCACCACCGACACCCTTCGGGTCTACGGCGCCAACAACTTCCCCGCCAGCGTGCTGGCCGCGGCCGGGGTGGACCGGCCGGCGTCACAGCGGTTCACCGACAAGCCGTATATCGAAATCCGCTTCACGGACAAAACTCCGGCGGGTGCGACGGATTTCTCGGCGGCCGATGCCGACATCGTCTATCTGTCATTTGCCTCCCCGGCCGCCAAAGAGCGCGCCCCGGCCGTGCTGGACAGCAGCCCTTGGCGCCGGCTCTCGGCCAACCGCGATAACCGGGTTTTCATCGTCAACAACGAGGTGTGGCAGACCGGACAGGGATTGGTTGCCGCGCGCGGCATCCTCGATGATCTGCGCTGGATCAACGCCCCCATCAATTAAGGGCTTTAGGGCTGCAGGAGAGGCATGGGGGCTGTGCTATGCCTGTGATCGGGCACACACCGGAGTGCTACCCTTGGGTTCCGGTAAAACGGTAAAACCCACGCTCAGACCCGCGCACTGAAGAGGGCTGCCATGAGCACTGTTTCCGCGTACGCCGCCACCTCGGCCACCGAACCGCTGACCAGGACAACGATCACTCGCCGCGACCCCGGTCCACATGACGTGGAGATCGAGATCAAGTTCGCCGGTATTTGCCACTCGGACATCCACACCGTCAAAGCCGAATGGGGCCAGCCAAACTATCCGGTGGTCCCCGGCCACGAGATTGCCGGGGTGGTGACGGCGGTGGGTTCGCAAGTCACCAAACATCAGGTGGGTGACCGTGTCGGGGTGGGCTGTTTCGTCGACTCTTGCCGCGAATGCAGCAGCTGCCTCGCCGGTCTGGAACAGTACTGCAAACTCGGCATGACGACGACCTACAACGGCGTCGGCAGGGATGGGCAGCCCACCTACGGCGGCTACAGCGGCGCGATCGTGGTCGACGAGAACTACGTGTTGCGCATCCCCGACGCGCTGCCGCTCGACGCGGCGGCGCCGCTGCTGTGCGCGGGTATCACCACCTATTCACCGCTGCGGCACTGGAACGCCGGTGCCGACAAGCGAATTGCGGTGATCGGCCTGGGCGGGCTCGGGCACATGGCCGTCAAGCTGGGCAAGGCGATGGGCGCCGAGGTGACGGTGTTGTCGCAGTCGCTGAAAAAGATGGAAGATGCCCTGCGCCTGGGTGCAAGCCGCTACTATGCCACCAGCGACCCGGATACTTTCACAACGCTGCGCCACGGCTTCGATCTGATTCTCAACACGGTTTCGGCCAACCTGGACCTCGGCCGGTATCTGGAACTGCTCGACGTCGATGGCACGCTGGTCGAACTCGGCATCCCCGAGCACCCCATGGCGGTGCCGGCGTTTCCGCTGGTCCTGATGCGGCGCAGCGTGGCCGGCTCGAACATCGGCGGGATCGCCGAAACCCAGGAGATGCTGAACTTCTGCGCCGAGCACGGTGTGACACCCGAAATCGAACTCATCGAACCGGATTACATCAACGAGGCTTACGATCGGGTGCTGGCGAGCGACGTGCGCTACCGCTTCGTCATCGACACCTCAAGCTTGCGAACTGCCTGACTGTCCGGCTTCGACCTGAGGCGCTGCACGGTCGGCATCCGGGTCCGACTCGGTGAGGCGAGGGTCGACACCGGCCAGCGGCCAGCCCGCGGCGGCGAGCGTGGCGGCCACTCTGCGAATGTTCTCCGGCCCGGCATCGTAGTGGGTCATGCCGGAGACGAACTCGGCGATCTCGTCCTTGTCCGCCCGTCGGTCCTCCCCCGCCGCGGCTTCGGCCGCGGTGATGTTATGCACCACCTCTGTGATCTGATCCTCGGTCAACGAGGTGCTGCGTAACAGCACCAGCAACGGCACCCGGTCGGGCCCCGGCACACCGTCGGGGTAGCCGACCTGCAGCCACCGCAGCACCGAAGCGAGAAACGCATTGGCAGCCATCACACCAGTGTCCCGGCTACCGGGTCACCGGCGCCACTTTCGCACAACGCGTTCCCGATAACTCATAAAACATTCACAGATCGGCCGGCGGCTGGCCGGCGACCCGCTGCGCGTCAGGGTCCGCGAAAGCCTTGACGATCCGTGTTGGATCGAGAACGAGAAAGTGCGACACTGTCTCGGGTAACGGCACAGCCGCCGCTACCCGTTCGCACCCTTCTGGGTGGTTGCAGCTGTCCCAGCCGGTGCGGTTCCCGAAAGGTCGCGAGATGAAAGCACTCGGGATTGCGGCGGCAGCCGTCATGGCTTTGGCGCCGCTGCCGGGGATCGTCACCGCGGCCGGCGCGGCACAGGCGGCGCCGTGTGCCGGTGCTTTTGCCAACCCCGCATCCTGTCAGAATTGTCTGCTTTTCGTGCGGGTGTATCACACGTCGAACGTGTGCGAGAAAGAGAAAGCGGTGCCGCCCCGCCCGGCGCAGGCGCCCCCGAGCAGTATGCCGCCGATCCCGGAAATCTCACCGCAGCCCGCGCCGCCGGAGCCCGCGCTGCCGAGCATCACCCCGGTGCAGACCCCCCAGGTTGTCCCCCCGAGCCCGCCGACGCCGAGCACGATTCCGGTGCGGGCCCCGAGCATCAATCCGCCGACCCCCGGGGCGCCGAGAAACGCCCCGCTGGTGATACCCCCACAGGAGCTGGATGCGCCGCCTTCGGCGGTCGCCGCCGCCAAAGCCGCGCCGGCGACCCGGATTAACCCCGCCGCCCCACCGCCGCCGCCGACGCGCACGGACTTCCGCCAGCAGCTGCACGATGCGGTCGACGGCCACGGGGGCAATGTCGATGTGGTCAGGGCCGGCAATCAGGCGTTGGCGTACCCCCGGCATTGGGACTACATCGACTACGACGACGACCGCCGCCCGATGCTCTACAACCCGCTCAATCAGGCGATGACCTTCCGCTACTTTTACGCCGACGCCTACCGCGAGGTGTACGTGCCGGCCGGAGGCCGGGTTGTGCTCGATGCCGCCACCGTTGGCCTGTTCCCCTTCACCGCGGTCGGCGGCAGCTATCTGGCGTCGGGCAGCTTTTACGGCGGGGCCCGGATCCCCTCGGATGCTGGGCCCGGTTCACCGCCTGCGGGTTACGCCCCGCCGGCGCCACCGGAGGTGTACCGCGACGTCTTGGCCTACATCCCCGCCGGCAATCAGATCGTGGAGGTCGGCCAAGTGCAGGTGGTCGGCCACGACGACAGCGAACCCGCGGGCAGCCGGGACATCTTCCTGCTCGACGACTCCACGCTGGCCTGGGGGCAGGTCGGCGATCCCGGCAGTGGTGCCCAGATCAGGGTCACCAAGACCCAGCCGCTGCCGGGCATCGGGCCGACCGACGACGGAGCTTTCTTGCTGGCCCTTGCCACCCACCAGGAGCCCACCCCGCCCGCCCGACCCTGGTGGCCCATGGCGCTGGGTTACGGGATGCTGGCGATTGCAGCGGGCTTTGCCGCTTGGGCGATCAGCCGCGGATACGGAGCCCGCAACTAAGTGCCGGCCGAAGGCGGCCCGAACGATCGCCATTGCGGCAAATGCGGCAAGTCGTCTTGGCGATCACTCCCCCGTCGTTCATCAAATCACCTGCACCTCAGTACAATTCGTATTCCGGAAGGTCGTCGGGACGTTAGAAGTCCCAGTCCTCGTCTTCGGTGATGACGGCCTTGCCGATCACATAGGAGGAGCCCAAGCCGGAGAAGAAGTCGTGGTTCTCGTCGGCGTTGGGTGATAGCGCCGAGAGGATCGCCGGGTTCACATCGGTGTCGTCCCGTGGGAACAGGGCCTCGTAGCCCAGGTTCATCAACGCCTTGTTGGCGTTGTAGCGCAGAAACTTCTTGACGTCTTCGGTCAGCCCGACTTCGTCGTAAAGATCCTGGGTGTACTCCACCTCGTTGTCGTAGAGTTCGAAAAGCAGCTCATACGTGTAGTCCTTGAGCTCTTGGCGCTTGGCCTCATCCACCAGTGCCAAACCGCGCTGGTATTTGTAGCCGATGTAGTAGCCGTGGACGGCCTCGTCGCGGATGATCAACCGGATCATGTCGGCGGTGTTGGTCAGCTTAGCCCGGCTCGACCAGTACATCGGCAGGTAGAAGCCGGAGTAAAACAGGAAGCTCTCCAGCAGCGTGGAAGCCACCTTGCGCTTGAGCGGCTCGTCGCCACGGTAGTACTCCATCACGATCCGGGCCTTGCGCTGCAGGTTGGGGTTCTCCTCCGACCAGCGGAAAGCGTCATCGATCTCGGCGGTGGAGCACAGCGTGGAAAAGATGTTGCTGTAGCTGCGCGCATGCACCGACTCCATGAACGCGATGTTGGTCAAAACGGCTTCCTCGTGTGGCGTGAGCGCATCGGGAATCAGGCTGACCGCCCCGACCGTGCCCTGGATCGTGTCGAGCAGCGTCAGCCCGGTGAACACCCGCATCGTCAGCTGTTTTTCACTGGCGGTCAACGTGCCCCAGGAGGGGATATCGTTGGATACCGGTACCTTCTCCGGCAACCAGAAATTCCCGGTCAGCCGATCCCAAACCTCGGCGTCCTTATCGTCTTGCAGCCTGTTCCAGTTGATCGCCGAAACCCGATCGATCAGCTTCAGTTTTTCACTCACCAGAACCCCACTTCACCGGGACGTGCCGTCTGTGCTACCACACGTCAAACACTACCCCTGGTGGCCGACAAGCGGCAGCAACACAACACCTAGTGTTGCGCCGTGTCGTCGGCGTGGGCTGAGCACTCAACCGGTAACACCTATCCGGGCTGCCGTGGCCAAGCAGAACCTTAAAAGCGGAGCCAAGCCGTCGTCCCTGTGGTTCATCCCATTGCCGTCAATTGCCGTCAATCGTCCGCGTAGGTGGCGCGATACGTACGGCAGCGCGTCACGTTTTAGCGGCTGCCGTTACGTCTGCAGACAATTCCGTGGCCCGTTGCAGGCCGGCGGCGGCATAGAGTTCTTCTTCGTCGAGTGTCTCGTGCGCCAGCAGCTCCGAGACGATCCGCTCAAGCCGGTGCATGTTGCCTCGCACCAACTCTCGGGCCTCGGCGTAGCAGTTGTCGATGAGCCGCCGGACTTCCTGGTCGACCGTACCCAGCATGGAGTCCGAGATGCCGGCCAGGTGCGGGTCGCCCTCTCTCGGTAACACCGATACCGGACCGATTCGCTCGGACATGCCCCACCTGCCGACCATGGCACGCGCAATGCTGGTGGCGTTCTCCAGGTCGCTCTCGGAGCCAGTGCTCACCACGCCGAACACCTCTTCCTCGGCGACCATCCCGCCCAGCGCGCCGATGATGCGCCCCCGCAGATAGTCGGTGGTGTATCCGTAGCGGTCCTCCTCTGGAGTGGACAAGGTAATGCCGAGGGCGTGACCGCGGGGAATGATCGACACCTTGCGCACGGGGTCCGCACCCGGCTGCAAAATGCCCAGGAGCGCATGGCCGGCCTCGTGGTAGGCGGTGCGGCGACGTTCCTCGGGGGGCAGCACCAGGTTTCGGGCAGCCCCGAGTTGGACCTTCTCCAGCGCGCCGAAAAGGTCGCGGTCGGTCACGTCGGTCTGGCCGTTGCGGGCCGCGGCCAGCGCCGCCTCGTTGACGAGGTTGGCCAGATCGGCTCCGGTCATGCCGGGCGTAGCGGCCGCCAGCCGGTCCAGGTCGACGTCGTCGGCGAGGGGGACGTTGCGGGTGTGCACCCGCAGAATGTCCGCTCGCCCTTTGCGATCCGGCGGATTGACGGTGACGGTGCGATCGAAGCGCCCCGGCCGCAGCAACGCCGGGTCGAGCACGTCGGGTCGGTTCGTCGCCGCGATCACCACGACGCCCTCCGAGCCGGTGAACCCGTCCATCTCGGTCAGGATCTGGTTGAGCGTCTGTTCGCGTTCATCGTGTCCGCCGATCGTCGTTACACTGCCGCGGGCCCGTCCAATCGTGTCGATCTCGTCGATGAAGATGATCGATGGGGCAACTTTGCGTGCCTCCTCGAACAGCTCCCGCACCCGGGACGCACCGACACCAACGATCATTTCGATGAACTCGGAGCCGCTCGCTGAGAAAAACGGGACGCCCGCTTCGCCCGCGGTGGCCCGGGCGAGCAGCGTCTTGCCGGTGCCGGGCGGTCCACTCAGCAGGACGCCCTTGGGTGCACGCGCGCCGAGCTTGCGATATTTCCCCGGATCCCGCAAGTAATCCACGATCTCATTGATCTCGGCCTTGACCTCGTCGATACCCGCGATGTCGTTGAAAGTCACTCGGACCGACGCCGGGTCCACGGGCTTACGTTTGCGAGTGCCGATGCCGAACAGGCCCGCTCCGCCACCCATTGCCTGTGCTCGGCGGAACAACCAGTACCAGAACCCGAATAACAACAAGGTCGGCGCGACCGAAATCAGGAGATTCCAGAATATTCCGCGGTCCTGATTCAGCGGGGTCGCTGATACGGTCGCACCGCCCTCCTCCAGCTCCTTGAGGAGATTATCTTGGGCATAGGCCGGACGCTCGGTGGTAAACCGCTGGTATTTCGGCGCATTCTTGGTGTCGTGGCCCTGACCCGGCAGTGGCTGTGGTTCCCGCAAGGTGCCGTCGATGGTTTCGCCCCGCGAGAACACCTCGGCGACGTTGTGGCGCTCCACCTGTGTCGTGAATTCGGTGTAGGGCACCTTCACCGGCCTACCAAGGGAGTCCTGGAAGGACAATAGGCCGAATATCAGCAAATAACCCACTACGAGGTACAGCCACACCCGCCATCGGGGCCGCCGGCGACGATCGTCGGCGTCCGGGTGCGGGGTTGGCAGTCCTTCGGTGCGCCACGGCTTTGGCTCGAGCTTTTTTAAGGGCGCGGATGAACCGTTCCTGCGCCTGCTCTTCGACAACATCAGGCGGGTCATCCGGTACTCGACCCGAGCACCGGAGCGCCCCGACCACTGTGCGCCGCGGAGCTGCGCCGGACCGAGCGGATGCGCGAATTTGGCTGGCGGCGGCGGCGGACGGTCACACCACCGCTAGGCAGTCGGCTCGTCATAGACACCACGATTGTGTGCCCTCTCGACGGACGATCTTCAGCGCCGCACCCCGACAAGGCTGCTGCCGAAACAAGTACGCCCGTGGCCTCCGCCAAGCGTGCCGCCGGTGACTGGAAATCATGTGCTGTACTAAATTTGCTGCAGTAATATTGTCCGCGATATTGTCCGCTGCCGTCGCAGTCATGAATATACGCGATACGGCACCCGGTGAAAATGGCCGGCCTTCTGGCTCGGCCCTGTCGATGCCTCTCGACCGTTGCCCGGTACGGCCCGCCGTTTGACCGACCACCACGTCGCCACCGCGCGGCATCGAACTTCGGGCCGAAACCCCCCGGCGCGGGTGCTAGTCGGCGACGGCCAGCGCCGAACGGTCGGCCGGCGAGCCGACGCCCACCCCGAAGAACCGGTACTCGGCGGGATTCAGCTTGCGTGTCGCGGCCCAGTACTGCCAGGTATAACCGCCCCACAACACCCTGTTGTTGCCGTGCTCATCCAGATACCAGCTGCGGCATCCGCCGGTATTCCACACCGAACCGGCCAGCTTGCGTTGCAGCTCATCGTTGAAGCGGTTCTGCGCCTCGCGGGTCGGAGCCAACGCTTGCGCACCCAGCCGGTCGCATGTCGCGATCGCCTGGGCCACGTAGCGGATCTGTGACTCGATCATGAACACCACCGAGTTGTGTCCCAGCCCGGTATTGGGTCCCAGCAAGAAAAACAGGTTGGGCACGTCAGCGACGGTGATCCCACGATGCGCCGCAAGGCCCTCACGATTCCAGCGGTCGACCAGGTCTTCGCCGTGCAATCCCTTGATCTGCACATAGGTATAGGAATCGGTGACATGAAAGCCGGTGGCGAATACGATGACGTCGACCGGGCGTTCGGTGCCGTCGGCCGTCACGATGCCCTCGGGCGTGATCCGGGTGATGCGGTCGGTGATCAGCGTGGTCTTGGGATTTGCCACAGCCGGATAGTAGGTAGACGAGTTGAGGATCCGTTTACAGCCGATCCGGTAGTGCGGAGTCAGCTTGCGACGCAGCTCAGGGTCTTTCACCGAACGGCGAATGTTCCACTTAGCCAGTGCCTCAATGACTTTGAGCGTATTCGGCCGCTTGGTCATGCCGTAAGCCAACGCCTCCTGGCCCCAGTAGATAGTGGTTCGCAGTGCCCACGCCAGACCGGGAACGTTCGTCAAGGCGCGTCGCAGCCCTATCGGCAGTTTCTCGTTGGTGCGTGGCACCACCCACGGCGGAGTGCGCTGGTAGAGCTGAAGTTCGGCGACCTTACCGATGATCTCGGGCACGATCTGGATGGCACTGGCCCCGGTCCCGACCACCGCGACCCGCTTGCCGGTCAGGTCGACGCTGTGATCCCACTGCGCGGAATGGAACGCCGCACCACGGAATTCGTCACGACCATCAATGTCGGGTATGCACGGAATGTGCAATGCGCCGGCCCCTGAGATCAGGAACTGGGCAACATATTCCCGCCCGTCCGCGGTGAACACATGCCAGCGGTACTCCTCGTCGTCCCAATGCCCGCGGTCGACGAGGGAATTGAACACGATGTAGCGGCGCAGTCCGTACTTGTCGGTGACCCCCTTGAGATAGTCCAAGATTTCGTCCCAATACGAGAACAAATGCGTCCAGTCTGGCTTGGGTTCGAAAGAGAACGAGTACAGGTGCGACGGGATGTCGCACGCACAGCCGGGATAGGTGTTGTCCCGCCAGGTACCGCCGACCTCGCCGGCCTTCTCCAGGATCAGGAAGTCCACGCCCTGACGCTGCAGCGCGATTGCCATGCCCAGACCGGAAAACCCGGTGCCGATGATGAGCGCGCGGGTGTGCACCGGCGCTCGCTGCGCTCCGCTCTGAGCGGGTTGCTCGGTTACAGTCATGCCGCGGTCCTTCCTGGGAACGCCGGTACCGGGTAATTCTCTTCTTCAGTCTGTCCGTCGCCACCGGGAGTGTCAACGTCGCTGATCAGACCCGGTCAGCAACGCGATTGACCGGCGGAGCTGCTGCTCGGGCGGCGCGGGGGGTAGCGGCGCGTCGGGCCGCGCGCGAAAAGCGTCGACCATCAGGGCCGCGAACCGGCGCCACGCGTCCGGGGCGGTGTCGCCGGTGGCCCTCAGCACGCCGGCGTTGGCCAACAACATCACGACGATATCGGCCACCACCACGTCGGGCCGCAGACTGCCCTCGGCCTGGGCGCGCTCGATGAGCACCTTGACTTTCTCGACGGCATCACCGGTGCGCTGCTCGACAACGCTGCTGGCGGGAAACGCCGTGGTCAACAGATCGCGCAGGGCGGCGTCCCTGGCCTGCAGCTCGCACAGCTCAAAAATCAGCGCGTGAAACCCGTCCCACGCCCGCGGGTTGGCCAACGCACGATCGACGGCCGCCGTGTAACCGGAGATGTTGCGCTCGAACGCGGCGGCCGCCAGATCGCCGCGGGTCGGGAAGCGGCGATACAGCGTCGCCACACCCACCCCGGCGCGGGCGGCGATCTCCTCGAGCGGCACCGACAGTCCCCGCTGGGCGAACAGCTCGGCAGCCGCCGCGAGGATTCGGTCGCGGTTGAGTTTCGCGTCGGCACGAAGTGGCCTGGGTCCCTTTTCGCGCTGCCCTGCGCTTGAAATCACAGGTCCAACATAGCAATAAAACTGGAGGATCGCCTCCAGTTATGTATATGTTCGACCGCATAACTGAGATAACTGAGAACCGCCCTCCACATAAGAAATGGGAGCAAAGATATGGCGACCGCAATCACCACCCGCCAGCTGACAGCCGGCCGACACCGCGCAAGCCGGGCTGGGATACGAGGCAATCCGTGGTGGACGCTGATCGCCGTCTCGACTGGCGTCGTCATGGTCGGTCTCGATGCGTCCGTCGTCGCGATCGCCAACCCTCGCATCGCCACCGATTTGCATGCGTCGCTGTCGGATCTGCAGTGGATCACCGATGCCTACTTGCTCGCGCTGGCGTCGCTGTTGATCTTCGGCGGCAAGCTCGGCGACCGCTTCGGACGCCGGCTGATGTTCTTTTTCGGGGTGGCCGGTTTCGCCGCGACGTCGGTGGGTATCGGCCTGATCGGCACGGTCGGCGGGGTCATCACGCTGCGCGCACTGCAGGGCGTCTTCGGGGCGCTGTTGATGCCGAGCACCCTGGCGATCGTGCGCAGCACCTTCTCGAGCGACAAGCTCAACACCGCCATCGGCATCTGGGGTGCGGCATCCGGCGTGTCGATCGCGGCCGGGCCCATCGTGGGCGGGCTGCTGGTCGAGCACGTCAGCTGGCAATTGGTCTTCTACATCAACGCTCCGATCGCGGGCGCCGCGCTGCTGATCGGCGGGCGGGCCATCCTCGAGAGCCGCAGCGAGCACGAGCATCAGCTCGACCTTCCGGGCATCACCACGCTGTCCGGCGGGCTATTGCTGGTCGTGTTCGGGCTGATCAAGGCGCAGAACTGGGGCTGGCTGGCCGGTCGGACACTTGGCGTTCTCCTAGCCGGCCTGCTGGCTATGGCGGTGTTCGTCCTGATCGAGCTGCGCACCGCCGAACCGCTGTTGCCGATGGGGCTGTTCACCAACCGGTCGCTGTCGATCGGCACCGCGGTCGTCGTCATCGACTTTTTTGCGCTGTTCGGTGCCGTGTTCTTCCTGTCGCTGTACCTGCAGAACGTGCAGGGCTTCAGCCCGGTGGCGACAGGTGTGCGCACCCTGCCGCTGAGTCTGGCGCTGATGGTAACGGCGCCGTTGAGCGGATTTCTCACCGAGAGGTTCGGGCCGCGTCCGGCGATGGCCTTCGGGCTGGCCGCGCTAGCGGGTGGGTTGGTCTCGCTGACCGCGCTGGACGCCGACTCGGGCTACCAAGCGCTGTTGCCGGCGTTCGTGCTGCTGGGCGCGGGTATCGGGCTGGTGCTGACGGCCAGTTCGGATGTCATTATCGGCAACGCCGGCGTCGGCGATGCCGGAGTGGCCGGTGGTTTGCAGAGCACCGCGGTGCAGCTGGGCGCGGTGCTGGGCACCACGATCCTGGGCTCGGTGGTCTCCAGCCGCGTCGGTTCGGTGCTCGTCGATCAGCTCATCAAGGCGGGGACGCCGGCGCCGCTCGCCGGCAAGTTAGCCGCCGCCAAAGAGCTGGTGGCTCAGGGTGTGGCGCCGACGGTGCCGGGGATCCCGGCCCCGCTGGTGCATGCGGTGGCCCGGGGCAGCCACGGCGCGTTCATGGTGGGACTGCACACCTCGATGGTGGTCGCCGCGGTGGCCGCGGCCGTCGGCACGCTGCTGGCGCTGTTCGTCCGGCGCGGCGGCCGCTGACGGCACCGCCCCATCGGCTGAAGTTCAGCTCACGGCAGGTTTGCGCGGCACCGCGTAGTGCAGCGGCAGCTCCGGGTCGTACTGAATACCCAGCACTTCGGCGGTGCCGTTGATGACGCCCATCATGATGGTCGTCAGGTGTGCTACGAATCGGTCGCGCGGCATCCGTCGCGGGCTGTCGGGTGTGGGACCGAGCCACCAGTCGGTCGCCGACGCCGCGGATCCGAACGCGGCGAATGCGGCGAGTTCAATGGCGGCGCGGTCCAGCTCCATCTCACGCAGCTCGTTGTTGAACATTTCAGCCATCGCCAGCGTGATCTCCCGGCCTTCGTTGAGGGTCCGCACCGTCACCTCGGACTGCTCCGGGAAGCGGCCCTGGATGAAAAACCGCAGCACGTTGGGATGCTGGTCGACAAGATTGACGTATTCCTCGACGCTGCGCCGGATGATGTCGCGCGCCGAGTTGGTGGCGAAGTCCACCGAGGGGAAAATTGCCGCCCACAGCATGTCGCGCAGACGTTCCCCGATCGCCTGAAAAAGGTCCGACTTGTCGGTGAAATGCCGGTAGATCTTCGGCTTGGCGGTACCCGCCTCTTCGGCGATCTCACGCACGCTCAGGTCTGGACCTAACCGGTCGATGGCGCGGAAGGCGGCCTCGACGATTTCACCGCGCACCTTCTCGCGGTGTTCGCGCCAGCGTTCACTGCGGGCGTCGACCTTGCGCCCGGCGTTCGCGCCGGGCCGGAGCCGAACCGACCGGGGTCGGGAAACTCTGCGCACACCCTGCACCTTACCTCGTTGCGCTGTTGACCTGGGCAGACCGGAAACGCGGCACCACCGGTATCGTCCGCGTTGGCCGCACGCGCACGGAGCGTCACAGCATGCAGGACACGCAGCCTTCGACCTCGGTCCCCTGCAGCGCCATCTGGCGCAACCTGATGTAGTACAGGGTCTTGATCCCCTTGCGCCAGGCGTAGATCTGCGCCTTGTTGACATCACGGGTAGTGGCGGTGTCCTTGAAGAACAGCGTCAGGCTCAGACCCTGATCCACATGCTGGGTGGCCGCCGCGTAGGTGTCGATGATCTTCTCGTAGCCGATCTCATAGGCGTCCTGGTAGTACTCCAGGTTGTCGTTGGTCATGTAGGGCGCCGGGTAGTAGACCCGGCCGATTTTGCCCTCCTTGCGGATCTCGATCTTCGACACGATCGGGTGGATCGAGCTCGTCGAATGGTTGATGTAGGAGATCGACCCGGTCGGCGGCACGGCCTGCAGGTTCTGGTTGTAGATCCCGTGGGCCTGTACCGACGCCTTCAACCGCCGCCAATCATCCTGCGTCGGGATGCTGATGCCCGCGTCGGCGAACAGCCGACGAACCTTGTCGGTTTTGGGCTCCCAGGCTTGGTCGGTGTACTTGTCGAAGAATTCCCCCGACGCGTACTTGGACCGCTCGAAGCCCGTGAAATGCGTGCCCCGCTCGATCGCGATCTTGTTCGACGCCCGCAGAGCGTGGTAGCAGACCGTGTAGAAGTAGATGTTGGTGAAGTCGATCGCCTCTTCGGAGCCGTAAAAGATGCGCTCGCGTGCCAGATACCCGTGCAGGTTCATCTGCCCCAGCCCAATCGCGTGAGCTTCGCTGTTACCCCGCTCGATTGAGGGCACCGACCAGATATGCGTCTGGTCGCTCACCGCCGTCAAAGCCCGGATCGCGACCTCGATGGTCTGCGCGAAGTCCGGCGAATCCATCGCCTTGGCAATGTTCAGCGAACCCAGATTGCACGAAATATCTTTGCCCACTTTGGCATACGACAAATCGTCATTGAATTCCGACGGCGTGGACACCTGCAGGATCTCCGAGCACAGGTTGGAGTGGGTGATCTTGCCTTCAATCGGATTGGCCCGGTTTACCGTATCCTCGAACATGAGGTAGGGATACCCCGACTCGAACTGCAACTCGGCCAGCGTCTGAAAGAACTCCCGGGCCTTGATTTTGCTCTTGCGGATTCGCGGGTTATCGAGCATCTCGTAATACTTTTCGGTGACCGAGATGTCGGCGAACGGAACGCCGTAGACCCGCTCCACGTCATACGGCGAGAACAGGTACATGTCGTCGTTGCGCTTGGCCAACTCGAAGGTGATGTCGGGGATCACCACACCCAGCGACAGCGTCTTGATCCGGATCTTCTCGTCGGCGTTCTCGCGCTTGGTGTCCAGAAAGCGGTAGATGTCAGGGTGATGGGCGTGCAGGTACACCGCGCCGGCGCCCTGGCGCGCACCCAGCTGGTTGGCGTAGGAGAACGCGTCCTCCAGCAGCTTCATGATCGGGATGACGCCCGAGGACTGATTCTCGATGTTCTTGATCGGCGCGCCGTGTTCACGAATGTTGCTCAGCAGCAAGGCTACTCCCCCGCCACGCTTGGACAGCTGCAGCGCGGAGTTGATGGCGCGTCCGATCGACTCCATGTTGTCCTCGATGCGCAGCAAGAAGCAGCTCACCGGCTCGCCGCGTTGTTTTTTGCCGGCATTCAAAAACGTCGGGGTGGCCGGCTGGAACCGGCCGTCGATGATTTCGTCGACGAGCTTCTCGGCCAGCGCGGTGTCACCGGCGGCCAGGGTGAGCGCGACCATGCACACCCGGTCCTCGAAGCGCTCCAGATAGCGCTTCCCATCGAAGGTTTTCAGCGTGTATGAGGTGTAGTACTTGAAGGCGCCGAGGAAGGTCGGAAAGCGGAACTTCTTGGCGTAGGCGCGGTCGAACAGCGACTTGACGAACTCCCGGGAGTACCTTCCGAGCACTTCGGGTTCGTAGTAGCCCTGCTGAATCAGGTAATCGAGCTTTTCGTCCAGGTCGTGAAAGAACACCGTGTTCTGGTTGACGTGCTGCCGGAAGTACTGGTGCGCCGCCTGGATATCCTTGTCGAACTGGATTTTGCCGTCCGGGCCATACAAATTCAGCATGGCGTTCAGGGCATGATAGTCGGTCTCCTCCGGCGCCGAAGGGCGCGTGCTGGCCGTTACCGGCCCTGCAGCGGTGACTGTTGGTGACACGTCTCGTCCTTCCAGAAGTCGGCCAGGCCCGCACGGACGATTTGCACGTCCTCATCGGTGCCCATGAGCTCGAAGCGATAGAGGTACGGAACGCCGCACTTGCGGGAGACCACCTCACCGGCATAACCGTATTCCCTACCGAAGTTGGTGTTGCCGGCCGCAATCACCCCACGCAGCAACGCCCGGTTGTGCTCGTTGTTCAAGAAGGCGATCACCTGCTTGGGGACATAACCGCCGGTAGTGATGTCCGGGCGGAGATCCGGGTTAGCTCGTCCGCCGCCGTAGGTGGGCAGCACCAGCACATATGGCCGGTCGACCTCGATGCGGCCGTGCAGCGGTATCCGGGTGGCCGGAATTCCCAGCTTCTGCACAAAGCGATGGGTGTTCTCCGACACGCTGGAGAAATACACCAGGCTGCACGACGGCGCCGCGACCTCTTCCCGCATGATTGTCCGCCCGGTGCGCTTAGGCGCTGAGCGCGGCCCCGGCGAGCGCCCTGATGCGGTCCGGCCGGAAACCCGACCAATGGTCGTTTCCCGCCACCACCACCGGCGCCTGCAGATATCCCAGCGCCATCACATAGTCCCGCGCGTCGGGATCGAGGGTGATGTCGACCTTCTCGTAGGCGATGCCCTGCTGGTCGAGCGCCTTGTACGTGGCAGTGCACTGCACACATGCGGGCTTGGCGTACACGGTGATGCTCATCGGCTCTGCGACTCCTCTGCGAAGGTGGTGGATTCGAGACAGGCTGGCAACTACTCGGGTACTGCGTCTGTACGGTTGTTCGGCTGACCGTCAAGCCCCCCGGAATCCGGTATACCGGCGCCGGTCGACCGACTAGGTGACGCCGGATCCGGGGACCTCACCGGGCCGTGGCCGCTGAGGAGACCGGAGGACCGTCGGCACTGAAAACACTACACCTAGTAGGTGACGATCAGAAGAGGTACAAGATGTTCTGAACGACATTTATGAAATTCCCAGGTCGTAAGCCGTGAACTCCACCGCCTGCCGGCGTGTCGCTGAGCACCGCACGGCCCGTCCGCCGGGTGGACGACCGCGCGGTCGCCACCCTCGCCAGCCATCGCCGCGGATCACCGCCACGCCGCGTTGCCACTCCGGCCAGCAAAGCCACCTCCGGACCACCGCCGGCGAGCCGAGGTACCGGCAAGGCGGGGTTCTCATCTCACTTCGATCTCGCTTCGGCGGCCAGCATGCCCACCGCGTCGCACACACCGGCTACCAACTCGGTGTGTTCTCGGTGTGTTCGAGCGGGTGCTTACCCTGCAGTGCCTGCAACGGCACCGACAACCGGATCGACTCGATCACCCGCGGGCCGGCGACACCAAATGACTTGCGGGTCTCGTCGTGTCCCCATACCCCGCCGGAACGACCCAGGGATCCGCCGATGACGGCCAACGGCTGCGCGCCACTGCCCCGCCGCCACCTTTCCGCCGCCGGATCCGGCGGCCTACGACGCGGCCTCGGGCCAGGTGATGGGTTTGCTGCGCGGCCTGGCGCACCCGGCGTCAAGCGATGTCGCGGCCCAATCGCGGATAGTCACCCGGGTGGGAACATGAGCGTCACCCGGTCGGCCGCAGCGCCCTGGTGAACAACACGTTCGCCTGGCGCATCACCGCGCTATAGGGCCACCAGGCCAGCCGTTTGAAGGCGTAGAGAGCCCGGATGTCCGCCGACGTATAGATCAAAAACCGGTTCTTTTTAACCCCGGACAGGATCTTCTCGGCCGCCTTCTCCGGCGAGACGGCGTGGCCGCTGAAGCGGTCCACCCAACGGCGCACCCGAGGGTCCTCGCGGTCGACACCGGCGATCTCGACCGTGTTGACCAGCGGCGTGTTCACCGCACCCGGAACCACGACCGACACCCCGATGCGATGCCGGGCCAGGTCGAAGCGCAGCACCTCGGAGAGCCCGCGCAACCCGAACTTGCTGGCGCTATAGGCGGCATGCCAGGGCAGCGCGATCAATCCGGCCGCCGAGGACACGTTGACCAAATGCCCGCCCCGCCCGGCCGCCATCATCGGCGGGATGAACGTCTCGATGACATGAATCGGCCCCATCAGGTTGACCGCGACCATGGTGCTCCACTGCTCGTGGGTGAGCTGGTCGACGGTGCCCCACGCCGACACCCCGGCGATGTTCATCACCACGTCCATGGCCGGATGGCGGGTGTGGATGTCCGCGCCGAACACCGCGACCTCGTGGTAGTCGGCGATGTCCAGCACCCGGTGCTCGGGCACCTGCGCGCCCAGCGCACGGGCATCGGCCACGGTTTGCGCCAGACCCTCGGCGTTGCGGTCGGTCAGGTACAGTTCGGCGCCCTGAGCGGCGAGCCGCAGCGCTGTCGCGCGCCCGATGCCGCTGGCAGCGCCGGTGAGAAAACAGCGTTTTCCGGCGAAGTAATCGGTCCGGGTTCCGCTCGACGCGCTCTGCATGGCCGTGACGATACCGGCGGTAACAACCGTTGCCGGCAGTGCCGGGCCGTCAGTCTTTCGGGCCACCCCATAGCGCGTTGAGCCACAACTGCTCAAGCACCCGCACCCCGCGCTGCACGTCCCCCTCGGGCCCCAGAAAAGCGGTGTCGCCGGCCAGCATGAGGGCTGTGGTGACCGCCAGGGTGCGAACCAGAGCGGGGACGTCGTCGCTGATCGGATGCGCGGTGCCGGCCTTGATCTCCTGCTCGACGACACCGATGATCTGGTCGATCACGGTGTCGATCTGCTGGTCCAAGATGGCGCGGATCTCCGGATCGGTGTGGCGGGCGGCATTGCAGGCGGCCATCACCGGGTCGTTGTGTGCGTACACGGCGGCTGCGCTACCAACCATCCGCTTGGCGAATTCCGCGGGTGACTCACCGGGTCCGCGGGGAGCGAAATAGTGCGTGAGTTCTTCGAGTTCGCGGGTGGCTTCGGACAGAATCTGGGCGAGCACCGAGTATTTGGAGTCGAAGTAGAAGTAGAAGCCGGATCGCGCCACACCGGCGCGATCGCTGATGGCGCTCACCGAAAGCTCGGCGAAGGGCTTCTCCTCGAGCAACTCGCGCACCGCCTGCAGGATCGCCTGCCGCTGTTTTTCCCCCCGCCGTCTCGGGGCGGGCGCCGCTCGTTTCCGGTCAACGGCCCCGCGGGCATGCTGCTGGGTGCTCACCCCTCGATACCTTGCCCCACGGAAGCGGAAACGAAAAACTTGACAGCCGTCAAGTCAGTGCCGAAGGATGGTTTCCGGTGACCGCGGTCACACCAGGCTTGCTGCCGAGCGGTAAAGGAGCGTCGATGGCCACTATCAGCACCCCGCATTATCTGCTCGACCAGGCGCGACGCCGATGTGCGCCGACGCTCAACAACATTCCGGGTATGGGAGCAATCGAGAACCGGCTGCTGGCCCATCGGTGGAAGACGAAGGTGCTGGCCGAGCCGCCTGCGGGCAGCGGCCTGAAGCCCGTGCTGGGCGATTCTGGCCTGCCGCTCCTCGGGCACATCATCGAGTTGTTCCGCGAGGGGCCCGACTACCCGCTGTTTCTGTATCAGACGCGTGGGCCGGTGGTGTTCGTCGATTCGCCGATCTTGCCGGCCGTCACCGCGTTGGGGCCCGACGCCACGCAGGCGGTGTTTACCAACAAAAACAAGGACTTCTCGCAGAAGGGCTGGCATCCGGTAATCGGCCCGTTCTTCAAGCGTGGCCTGATGATGCTGGACTTCGAGGAGCACCTGGCGCATCGGCGCATCATGCAGGAGGCCTTCACGCGCACCCGGCTGGCCGGCTACGTCGAGCACATCGACCGGGTCGCCTCGCACGTGGTGGCCAACGACTGGGTGAGCGACGACGCGCGGTTTCTGTTTTACCCGGCGGTAAAGGAGCTGACCCTCGACATCGCGTCGCTGGTATTCATGGGTCACGAGATGGGCACCGATAAGACGCTGGTGGCCGAGGTCAACAAGGCGTTTACCACGATCACCCGCTCGGGCGGGGCGATCATCCGCTACCCGGTCCCGCCGTTCAAATGGTGGCGGGGCCTGCGGGCGCGCCGGCGGCTCGAGGACTACTTCGGCGCCCGGGTTCACGAGCGCCGCAATGCCCAGGGCACCGATATGCTGACCGTGCTGTGCCACACCCAGGACGAGGACGGCAACAGCTTCAGCGACGAGGACATCGTCAACCACATGATCTTTTTGATGATGGCCGCGCATGACACCTCCACCTCGACGACCACCACCATGGCCTATCACCTGGCCGCCCATCCGGAATGGCAGGAGCGTGCCCGCGACGAGTCGGACCGGCTCGGCGACGGACCGCTGGACATCGACGCGCTGGACAAGCTGGAGACGCTCGACCTGGTGATGAACGAGTCACTGCGACTGGTGACCCCGCTGCCGTTCAACATGCGCCGGGCGGTGCGCGACACCGAACTGTTGGGCTACTACGTGCCGGGCGGCACCAACGTGATGATCTGGCCGGGGATGAACCACCGGCTGCCCGAGCTGTGGACCAACCCCGACACGTTCGACCCCGAACGGTTCGCCGAGCCCCGGGCCGAGCACAAGAAACACCGGTACGCCTTTGCACCCTTCGGCGGCGGTGCGCATAAGTGCATCGGCATGGTGTTCGGGCAGCTGGAGATCAAAACCGTCATGCATCGGCTGCTGCGCCGCTATCGGCTCGAGTTGGCCCGGCCCGGCTACCGCCCCCGCTGGGACTACGGCGGCATGCCGATTCCGATAGACGGCATGCCGATCGTCTTGCGCCGTCGGTAGCCGGGCGACCGTGCTCGCCGCCCCTCGCCCGGATGCCGCATCACGGGGTCGTGGGATCGCGGGGAATCAGGCCGACGCCACCAACCGGTTGGCGCAGGCGATCACCGCATCCAGGGCGGAGCGGGTCGGGTCTTCCGACCAGCCCATCGCCCACTCGGCGCGTAAACCATTGGTGCCGCGGATAAAAGTCGCGGTGCACTCGTGCGATCTCAGCTGGTGAAACTTCAATGTCTCCACCGCGATACCCCGCTCGTGCAGCATCGCGGTAAGGGCCGCGATCGGGCCGCTGGCGGCAGCCGTCGCCGTGCTGACGCGATCGCCGACGGCGATCACCGCCTGGAAAGTGCGCACTTGCGGACCCAGCCGGGTCGCGGGCCGCTCCGGGTCGGCACAGCTCCACTGCCCCAACCGGATGAGGCCGGGGCTCGGGTGATGGGCCGCCACAAAACTCTCCCACGACATAGCATCGGCCTGTTCACGCAGACCACGTGGCAACGACGCGCCGTAGCGGTCGGCGAACCAGGCATTCGCGGAACACGCCGGCGAGGCGGCTGAGATGTGATGAGGTTGCAGCGATGAAACTGTCATGTGCCGGTCTTCTCTGGTCAGCAGGGCGACCGACGGCTCGTAGCTTCCGACCCGCAGCGGGGGGTCGGTCTGGCTCAGACCCCGCTACGGGTGCCGGCTACTACGGCCCGATCGAAAAGACGATGCACGATGGCTGAGGGTAGCCGTTATCCGTGGCGGTGGCAACCTGCGGCGGCCCGAAAGCCGCCGCGGGTGTCGGCCGCAGCGCCCCGGGCGGTTTCGCGGCCACTTTGCCGCGCGCGTGCAGACTTGGGTGTACAACAGTGCTGGTGAGGAGCTCGTGGGTGCTGGCGAGGTCCGCGACAGCCGACATCGGCGGGCCGACGGCGAGCGCCATCGGTTCCCGGGGCAGCGGACGGTGATCGGCCGTGCATGAACTTTCGTTGTGTCACGCGATCGCCGGGGTGGTCAAGCCCTACGCCAACGGGCGTCACGTCGATGTGGTTCGCGTACAGATCGGTGCGCTGCGTCAGGTGGTTCCCGAGTCGCTGTCGTTTTGCTGGACCCTTGTCCGGGACTACGAGGACATGCCCGACGCCGAGTTGGAGTGCGAGTTCGTCGCGGCCGAGGTTGACTGCCGCTCATGCGGCCAACGATCGGTGATCACTTCGCGGTGGTCGCTGTTATGCCCGCACTGCCAGAGCGCCGACGTCGAGGTGGTGCGCGGCGACGAGTTCCAGGTGACCTCGCTGGAGGTTTCGTGAAAGGCACACGCCATGGGTAGGTTTCACCGACACGATGACGGCACGGTGCACGCCCACGATCACGACGAGGGCCCGGATCACATCCACGAGCAGCACCACGACCACGGCGACCACAGCGGCTACCGCACCGGCTCCCAGCGGATCGATGTGCTGAAGGCGATCTTCGCCGAGAACGACACCCGGGCAGACCTCAACCGGAAAGCATTCGAGCGCAACGGAGTTCGTGCGCTCAACCTGATGAGTTCACCCGGCTCCGGCAAGACGACGGTGTTGCAAGCCACCCTGGACGAACTCGCCGGCGAAATCGCCATCGGGGTGATCGAGGGCGACATCGCCACCGACCTCGACGCGGCCAAGCTCGACGGTCGGGGGGCGCAGATATCGCTGCTCAACACTGGCAACGGTTTCGGCGGCGAATGCCACCTCGACGCCCCCATGGTCAACCGGGCCCTGGAGGGCCTGCAGCTGGCCGGCCTGGACCTCGTGATCATCGAGAACGTCGGCAATCTGGTATGCCCTGCCGAGTTCGACGTCGGCGAGCACGCCCGGGCCATGGTCTACTCGGTGACCGAAGGCGACGATAAGCCGCTGAAGTACCCGGTGATGTTCCGCGCGGTGGATCTGGTGCTGCTCAACAAGATCGACCTGGTCCCCTACCTCGACGTCGACGTCGGCAGCTACCTCGGCCACATCAGCGAGGTCAACCCGAGGGCGCCGGTGCTCCCGGTCAGTGCCCGCACGGGCGAGGGCATGTCGGCTTGGTTCGGCTGGCTGCGTCGTTTCGTGGCCGGCGCGCCGGTCTGAAACCTCCATGCGCACGTGCAATTAATTTGCAAGAAACTCACCACGTACGTGATGCTAAGCCGAAGTTGCGGCGGTTTGGGTGGGTGGATTCGTGGCTGACGTGGGTTTTTGCTGGTGGTGTGGGGTCGTGGTTCTGGCTACGCGGCGGTCAGCGGGATGGGGGTGCCGATAAGGTCGAAGGCGCGGCGTTGGTCGGGGGTGGGTTCGGCCAGTGTGGGTACCGTGGCGTTGGTGCCGTGGTAGTGAATGTCGTTGCGGGTCAGGGTCGCTAGGTGATCGAGCAGGCCGCGGAAGCTGCGCAGCGGGTTACCGTCTGGGTCGTGCTGGGTCGAGGCTTTGGCCTGGGCCTGTGGTGAGCGTTGTGCGGGCGCGACGGGGTTGTCGCGGGCGGGTGGGTGTTCGTCGGTGAAGGTCAGCGACGCCCAGGCTTTACGCAGGTGCCAGACCAGGTAGCAGGCCAGCAGGCAGATCAGCACGTGGGCGCGGACACGCTTATCGAGGCGGTGATGGATGGGCCGCAGATCCAGATCATCGGCCTTGATGCTGCGGAAGTCGCGCTCGACGTGGGCGAGGTTTTTGTAGCTTTCCACCACGGCTGCTGGGGTGAGGGTATCGGCGTCGACGCTGGTGCGCAGCACGTAGATGCCATCGAGGCTGGCCTCGGCATCGATGCCGGCCTGGTCACGCTGGTAGGTGAAGCTGGTGTCGGTGATGGTGCGGTGAAAATGCTTGCCCACGTTGTGTTTGACGATGATCCGCCCAACGGCTTCACCGATCTTGCCTGCCCCCTTGAGGGTGCCGCGGGCCACCCGCTCGGCGATGGCGGCCAGGTCGGCCTCGGTGGCGGCTAGCAGCGCGGCGCGTTTGCGGGCCCGCTCGGCGGCCAGGGCGGGGTTGCGGCAGGCGATCAACCGTTCCCCGGGGTAGTCGGGGTGGGCGATCTCGGCGAGATCTTGGGTGTCGAACAGGCTCATCTGCAGCGGTCCCTTGTCGGCGGCCAGGGTGGCGATCTGGGGTGCACGCAGGGCGGTGATCCACCCGAAACCGGTTCCCGCATCGGTGTTAAGCTCTCTCAGTGCGCTGATGCGTGCACTGGTGATCATGCCGCGATCCCCCACCAGCACCAGCCGGGTCAACCCGAACGTGTCGCGCAGCACCTCGACGATGTCGGTGAACGCGACCGGGTCGGCGGTATCTCCGGAAAACACCCGCACCGCCACGGGGCGTCCGGCCGGGTCGGTGAGCACCCCGTAGTTGATCTGCGGCAGGCCCTTTTTGCCGTCGCGGGAATAGCCATGGGCGGCCAGCTCACAGCACCGCCCGGTCACCCATGAGCTGGTCAGATCGAACAACGCCATCCGTGACGGGTTCGCCGCTGGCCCAAGGTGTTTAGCGGCCAGCTTCTTCTCGATCGCGTCCTGACGATTCGCCAGCCAGTCCATCGCGGCATACACCTCATCGGTGGAGGCGCCAGCCACGTCCAGGTCGGGCCCCAAGGTGGTATCGGCCCACCGCGACAACGTTGACAGCTTGGACGCCGGACGGATCACCCGCGAAATAACCAACCCCAGCACCAGATCGCGGGATCGACACGCCGGACCCAGGAGCGCCGGAAACCCCAGCCGACGCGCCATCGCCGCCACTGCGGCCACATGCCCGTGCGGCAGCGAGCGGGTGATGGTGCAGGCCGACTGGGCAGGCACCATCACCTGTCCCTTCAGCGTCGCCTCGATCGCGGCGATCACCTCCGCGGGCAACTTGGACAGGTTGGCCAGGGTCTCGTGGCGGACCTTCGTCCCGTCGCGGTAGGTGCGACGCACCAGCACCGACTCATAGCGGTGCACGTTGCCGGCCTTGTCCACATATTTGCTCGGAGTCCGGGCTACGTGCATCCGCACAGGTTTGACCATAACTGAATATTACAAGGCGAACTCGTCAATCAATAGCATCAACACACCATATTCACTGGCTACACCTTCGGCAGACCAACCCGCACAGACCCCAGCTCAACCCCCAAATTGCCTAACTGACCCGCCGCAACTTCGGGCTAAGAGACTGTGCCGGGCGGCAATTGGCCACCGGCAATAGCGTCGCTGCAATCAATTAGGACGACTCCCACAAACCCGTGGCGGGTCGCCGAGGATTACCGGCGAAGCGTTGACAATGTAAACGGGTAAGAGTAAACCCAACACATAGTGCCGCGTAAGTGGGTTGATGGTCGACTCCTGCGGTGCAGGGGGTTCAGTCTGCCCCCCGGAAAGCATTGATATGCCAACCCAAGCAGCAGTCAAAGCCGAAGAAACCCTGATCCATGTGCTGTGGATCAACGCGGGGCTCAGTTGTGACGGTGATTCGGTGGCGCTGACGGCCGCCACCCAACCCAGCATCGAGGAAATCGCGCTGGGCGCCCTGCCCGGGCTGCCGAAGATCGCCGTGCACTGGCCGCTGATCGATTTCGAATGTGGACCCACGGGCGGAGCCGACGACTTTCTGGAGTGGTTTTTCAAGGCCGACCGCGGTGAGCTGGAGCCGTTCGTGCTGGTCGTGGAGGGCTCGATTCCCAACGAGGCGATCAAAAGCGAAGGGTATTGGTGCGGTTTCGGCAACAATCCGGCGACCGGACAGCCGATGACCACCAGCGAGTGGCTGGATCGGCTGGCGCCCAAGGCGACCGCGGTGGTGGCGGTGGGCACCTGCGCCACCTATGGCGGTATCCACGCCATGGCCGGTAACCCGACCGGGGCGATGGGGGTGCCCGACTATCTGGGCTGGGGATGGAAAAGCAAGGCCGGCATCCCAATCGTGTGCGTGCCGGGTTGCCCCATCCACCCGGACAACCTTGCCGAGACGCTGACCTACCTGCTCTACATGGCCACCGGCCAGGCGCCGATGATCCCGCTGGATGAGGCGCTGCGCCCGAAGTGGTTGTTCGGAGCGACGGTGCACGAGGGATGCGACCGTGCCGGCTACTACGAGCAGGGTGACTTCGCCACCGAGTACGGGTCACCCAAATGCATCGTCAAATTGGGCTGCTGGGGTCCGGTCGTCAAATGCAATGTGCCCAAACGCGGCTGGATCAACGGTATCGGCGGGTGCCCGAACGTCGGTGGTATCTGCATCGGCTGCACCATGCCGGGTTTTCCGGACAAATTCATGCCTTTCATGGACGAGCCGCCGGGCGGAAAGATCTCCTCGACCGCCTCGGGGCTGTACGGCTCGATGATCCGCAATCTGCGCGGTATCACCGCCCGCACCGTGGACAAGGAGCCACGCTGGCGCCAGAAGGGCACCCAGCTGCTCTCCGGCGCCCGCCGCACCTGGTAGGCAGCGGCGGCCCCGCCGACCAACAAGCTCACCCCAACGATAGAGAGCGAAACCTGATGACAAAGATTGTTCCGGAGCCGACCCACGCCAAGCGCGGGCCCGGCCAGCTGGTTGAAATGGGCTGGGACCCGATCACTCGGATCGTGGGCAGCCTGGGCATCTACACCAAGATCGACTTCGACAACAAAGAAGTGGTGGAATGCCATTCCACGTCGTCGATCTTTCGCGGCTACTCGATATTCATGAAGGGCAAAGACCCGCGCGACGCGCATTTCATCACCAGCCGCATCTGCGGGATCTGCGGGGACAACCACGCGACCTGCTCTTGCTACACCCAAAACATGGCCTACGGCGTGAAACCGCCGCACCTGGGTGAATGGATCATCAACCTCGGCGAGGCCGCGGAATACATGTTCGACCACAACATCTTCCAGGAAAACCTGGTGGGGGTGGACTTCTGCGAAAAGATGGTCGCCGAGACCAACCCGGGTGTGCTGGCACAGGCCGAGAACACCCCGGCGCCGCGCGCCGGCATGCACGGGTACAAGACCATCGCCGACATCATGCGATCGCTCAACCCGTTTAGCGGGGAGTTCTACCGCGAGGCGCTGCAGGTCAGCCGCTACACCCGGGAAATGTTTTGCCTGATGGAAGGCCGTCACGTGCACCCGTCCACGCTCTACCCCGGCGGGGTGGGCACGGTGGCGACCGTGCAGCTGATTACCGACTACATGACCCGGCTGATGCGCTACGTGGAATTCATGAAAAAGGTCGTGCCCATGCACGACGACCTGTTCGACTTCTTCTACGAGGCCATCCCCGGCTACGAGAAGGTCGGGTTGCGCCGGACCCTGCTGGGCTGTTGGGGCTCCTTCCAGGATCCCGAATACTGCAACTTCGACTACAAGGACATGGAGTCCTGGGGCCGGCGGATGTTCGTCACCCCGGGTGTGGTGGTCGACGGCAAGCTGGTCACCACCTCCCTGGTCGACATCAACCTGGGGATTCGGATCCTTTTGGGCAGCTCCTATTACGACGACTGGGCCGATCAGGAGATGTTCGTCAAGACCGACCCGCTGGGTAACCCGGTGGATCGCCGCCACCCGTGGAATCAGCACACCAACCCGCACCCGCAAAAACGGGACATGGACGGCGGCAAGTACAGCTGGGTGATGTCCCCGCGGTGGTACCACAACGGGGATCACCTCGCCCTCGACACCGGCGGCGGCCCGCTGGCCCGGCTGTGGGCGACCGCGCTGGCCGGGCTGGTCGACATCGGCTACGTCAAGTCCACCGGTCATTCCGTGCAGATCAACCTGCCCAAGACCGCGCTGAAGGGTCCCGTGGAGTTCGAGTGGAAAATCCCGCAGCACGGTTCCAACACCATCGAACGCAACCGGGCGCGCACCTACTTCCAGGCTTACTCGGCGGCCTGCGCGCTGCACTTCTGCGAAAAGGCGCTGGCGGAAATCCGGGCCGGGCGCACCAAGACCTGGGAGAAATTCGAGGTGCCCAAAGACGGCATCGGCTGCGGGTTCACCGAGGCGGTGCGGGGGGTGTTAAGCCACCACATGGTGATCCGCGACGGCAAGATCGCCAACTATCACCCGTATCCGCCCACCCCGTGGAACGCCAACCCGCGCGATGTCTACGGCACGCCCGGGCCCTACGAGGACGCGGTGCAGGGCTCGCCGATCTTCGAGGAAAACGACCGGGAGCACTTCAAGGGCATCGACATCATGCGCACCGTGCGCAGCTTTGACCCGTGCCTGCCCTGCGGGGTGCACATGTATCTCGGCAAGGGCAAGACGCTGCAGCGGCTGCACTCGCCGACGCAAGCAGCAACCGGGGAGTGATGCATGGCGGATCGCCCCGAGGAGAGTGTGGGGGACGCGCACTGGCGCACGGCGGGCGATCGGATCCAGACACTGCTGGAGGCGGCCTCGGCGGGCGGGGCCGCCGCACGTGAGCGCGCCGAACAGCTGGTTCGCGAGGTAGCCGAACTCTACGGCGCCGGGCTGGCCAAGATCATGGCGATGATCGAGGATCCGGTGCTCATCGACCGCCTGGCCGGCGACCACCTGGTAGCCAGCCTCTTGCTGGTGCACGGGCTGCATCCGCACGACGTTCGCCGGCGGGTGTCCGACGCCTTGGACAGTGTTCGCCCCTACCTGGGCTCGCACGGCGGCGACGTGCACCTGCTCGACGTCGTCGGGGATACCGTGCGGCTGCAATTCGCCGGCAGCTGCCGGAGTTGTCCGTCATCTGCGGTGACGCTGGAACTGGCGGTCGAGGACGCGGTCCGGGCCGCCGCGCCGGAGATCTCGTCGATCGAAGTGGTCCCCGCAGAGCCCGACAGCGCAGCGGGCCTGATCCCCGCCGACGCGCTGTTGACGAAGGTCCGCGCCAAAGGGGGCGCCTGGCATCGGGTGCCTGAACTCGCCGGGCTGGCCCCCGGGGAGGTCGGCGGTTTCCTGGTCGCCGGCGCCCCGGTGCTCGCCTGCCGCGTCGGCGAGCGGCTCTACGCCTACCGCGACCACTGCCCGGTGTGCGACGGCTCTCTGGCCGGCGCCGCGCTCCACCGCCCGCCCGCGGGCGGGGCCGACCCGGTGTTGCGCTGTCCGCGGTGCCATAGCCATTTCGATGTGGTGCACGCGGGGGCCGGCCTGGACGACGGACCGGAGCGCCACCTGGATCCGATACCGCTGCTGGTGCGCGACGGGGTGCTCTCCCTCGCGGTGCCGGCCGAACCCCTGGACGCCACGGCATGAGCAGCCCCTTTGAGGTCTTGTCACGGATCACCGGCCGGGATCGTGCGCCCAAGCCCGCCGGCCAGCGATGCGACATGTGTTCGGAGGCGATCGCCGAGGAGCACCGGCACGTGGTGAATGTGGCCGCCCGCCAACTGATGTGTGTCTGTCAGGCCTGCTATTTGCTGTTCACCGACCGCCGCGCCGAACTCCGATACCGTGCGGTCCCGGACCGCTACCTGAGCTTCCCCGGCTTCGCATTCGACCGTCGCACGTGGGAGGAGCTGCAGATCCCGGTCGGCCTGGCGTTTTTCTTCCGCAATTCGGAGCTGGGCCGCACCGTGGCGTTCTACCCCGGTCCCGCAGGGGCAACCGAATCCGAGCTCGATCTGGACGCCTGGGCCGCGATCGCCGCCGCGGACCCGCGGGTGCATCTCCTGGCCGACGACGTCGAGGCGCTGCTGGTGCGGATGCCCGACGACACCCAAGCGGGGCAACCCCAGTGCTATCTGGTGCCGATAGACGCGTGCTACCAGCTGGTCGGCGGGCTGCGGATGCTCTGGCGCGGCTTCGACGGTGGGCAGCAGGCCCACGAGTTCATCGACGCCTTCTTCACACAACTCGCCGCACGCAGCACGGAGCAGCCGCTATGAGCACCGCCGACGTGGCTTTCGCCGTCCTCGACGTGGCCCCGGAACCCTATGCGGCGGCCCCGGTGCTGACCGCACGGGTCGGGGTCACCGCAGCCGGCGACGAGCCGGTGCACGCGATCGCCCTGCGCTGCCAGGTCCGCATCGAGCCCTTGCGCCGCGGCTACGCCGACGACGAGGCCGAAGGTTTGATGGATCTGTTCGGGCCGCGGGAACGCTGGGCGACCACCCAGCGCACATTCCTATGGCAGCACTGCGCGGCGATGGTGCCCGGGTTCATCGGGGCCACCGAGGTAGCGCTCGGCTTGCAGTGCACCTACGATTTCGAGGTCGCCGCCGCCAAGTACCTGCACGCGTTGCGCGATGGCACGGTGCCGCTGCAATTCCTGTTCAGCGGAACAGTTTTCATGGCGGGACAAGGTGGATTTTCGGTGCAGCAAGTGTCGTGGGACTGTGAGGACCGCTACGACCTGCCGGTGGCGGTGTGGCGGGAGCTCATCCGCCAGCACTACCCGAACACCGGGTGGGTGCGGCTGTCTCACGACACGGTGGCCGCGCTGGCGGCCTACAAGTCGGCTCAGGGACTGCTGAGTATCGACGACGCCGTCACTGCGCTGCTGTCCACGGCCCACCAGGAGACCCGATGACCGCGAACTGGGACCGCGCCCGGGCCGTCGCGGACGCCGTGCTCTACGAAGGCTATTTGCTCTACCCGTATCGCGCGACCTCCGGCAAGAACCAATCACGGTGGCAGTTCGGGGTTCTGGGTCCCCCCGGTGCGGCCGAAGCGGGGATCGGCGAAGCCGACAGCCTGTCCACGCAATTCCTGGTGTCGGCCGATGCCGTCAACTTGGTGGTGCGCTTCCTGCACCTGCAACACCGCGGCGCCGAGCGTGACACCGGCGGTGGCCGTTATCAACCGGTCGACGAACTCAGCACGCCGGCGGGAACCTGGCTGTCGTGGGACGAGGCGGTGGAACGTGAATCATGGTTCGGCCCCTTGGAATTGACGACACCGTTCAAACAGTGGACGCTGCCCGTGGTAGCCCCGGCCGGAACCGATGTCGAGCTGGTGAGCGGAGGCCGGCTGGTGCGCACCAGGCAAGAGCTGCGCGCCGAGCTGACCGTGCGCGTCGAACCCGATGACGGTGTGGACCGGGTCAGCGTCACGGTGCGCAACACCGGCGCCGCTGCGGGCGGGCGGGCCACCGGGAAAGACCGGGCCCTCGCGCGGTCTTTGATCGGCACCCATATGATCGCCGAGGCTGTTGGCGGCGAGTTCATTTCGCTACTCGAGCCCCCGGAGCACGCCGCAGCGGCGGCGGCACGCTGCCGCCAGCACCGATGCTTCCCGGTGCTGGCCGGCCGGCCCGGTGAGCATGACCTGCTGTTGATCTCGCCGATCATCCTCTACGACTATCCGGAGATCGCCGAGCAAAGTGCGGGCGCGCTCTATGATTGCACCGAGATCGACGAGCTTCTCACGCTGCGGGTGATGACGATGACCGAGGAGGAGAAAGCCCAGGCGCGCGCCACCGATCCGTTGGCGGCGCAGATCATCGACCGCTGCGATGCGATGTCGCCGGAAGCCCTGCAACGCCTGCACGGTGTGCTGCGCGACCCGCACGCCGGTGAGTCCGCCGGTGGGCCGGGGCTCGTCCCGGACATTCCCGACGGGCTGAACTGGTGGGATCCCGTGGCCGACAACGCGGTACACCCGGAGCGGGACGCGGTGCTGGTCAACGGTGTGCGGCTGGCGCGGGGCAGCCGGGTGCGGCTGCACCCGGCGCGGCGCGCGGATGCGCACGACCTTTTTTTCGCCGGGAAAACGGCCCGAGTGACGTCGGTGCACCAAGACGTCGACGGCGACTACCATGTTGGGGTCGTCCTCGACGAGGACCCCGCGGCGGACCTGCATGACTGGTATGGCCGGTACCTGTATTTCTCCCCCGACGAAGTCGAACCACTTGACACCACTACGGAAAGGAACTCGACATGGACGTCTTAGGCTGGGTGTTCGTCGCCATTTTGGCGCTGGTGGCGCTGGTCGCGGTGGTGCTGGGGCTGATGTCGCTCCCGGACGCGCGCCGTTATCTCAAGATCCGCCACATGTAGCGCGCCGATGACGCCCCGCATCCTGGTAGCCGGCATTGGCAACATTTTCCTCGGTGACGACGGCTTCGGTCCCGAGGTGCTGCGCCATCTCGGTGACCGGCTCACCGGGCACGAGGGGGTACGGGTCAGCGATTACGGCATCGGCGGCCTGCATCTGGCCTATGACCTGCTTGAGGAGTGGGATGCGCTGGTTTTGGTCGACGCGCTGCCCGACCGCGGCGCGCCCGGAACCGTGCACGTCTTTGAGGCCGACGACAGCCCGCCGGGCCCGCTCGGCGCGCTGGACGCACACGGCATGGACCCGGCAACCGTGTTCGCCAGCCTGCGCGCCCTCGGTGGCAGCCCTCCGCGCACGATCGTGGTGGGATGCCAGGTCGCCGACGTCTCCGAGGGCCTGGGTTTAAGCGAGCCGGTTCGCGCGGCGGTTCCCGAGGCGGTGACGGCGGTCGAGTCGGTGGTGGCGATGCTGCAGCACCCCGACCGGGTCCACGATCAGCCCGCCGCGGCGATCCCGGAGGTGTGAGCGATGTGTCTGGGGATTCCCGGTCGGGTCGTGGAGATGCTCGACGGCTATCAGGGTCAGCTGGCCCTGGTGGAGGTCGCCGGGGAAAACCGCACGATCAACGTCGGCATGCTGGCGCAGGAGGCGTTGGCCCCCGGCGACTGGGTGATCATCCACATGGGCTTCGCGGTTGAAAAGACCGACGGCGCCGGCGCGCAGGCGGCGATGGCCGGCCTGGAGTTGCTGGGCCGTGGCCGCGACGACGACGCGGGCTGAATCAGGCCGTGAAGGTGTGTGGTCAGAACCCCCGCCGCGGCGACGACGCGGCGGGGGTAGCCACTGGTGATCACCACCGCGGCGGCGCGGCGCCGCGGCCGAAACCCCACGTCGACTGGCCTAAACGCGGCTTGGGCGGGGCGGCGGGCGCGAGGCGGAAATGCGCCGCCAGCACCGGTTGGGGGTCGGTGCCCTCGGTGAGGGCCAGACACGGTTCCCGAAATGCGCAGTCCCCGCAGTGCGCGGCCGGGGTCGGGTAGATGCGGGGCCAGCGGGTCATCTCCAGTGCCTCGGCGGCGATCAACTGGCCCACCGTGGTGATCTCGTGGCGGGTTCGACGGATGCGGGTGCGGCGCACGACACCCGCGCTGCGCTGCTCGGTGCGACCGGCCCCACCGGCCCGTGAGGCCTGGGCCGCGACCCGCTGGTGCTGGGGCAGCGACCGGCCACCCCCGCTGGCCTCATGTTGGGCCACCTGCCGGCTCCCCGCCGCCGGCCCGGTGGGCGGAAAATCCAGCGGGCCCCCGATCCGCAGCTCGTTGTGGATCGTGCCGGCGACCCTCAAGCCCAGATAATCCTGCTCCACCGCCCAGCAGGCCGCCACGGCCTCCTCGTCGCGCAGCAACGTCTCCAGCTCCTGCCACTGCTGGACCACCCGATGACTGACCACCCAGTACTCGTCGGCCGCGTCGACGGCCAGCAGGTCAACCAGGCACGGGTAAACCACCGCCGAGCCGTCGTGCACCACCAACCCCCGCTCGGGCTCGTCGGGATCGGGAACCAGCGCCCGCACATCGCAGTTCACCCTGACGGGCGCAAAATCATCGACAGTGACCGCCCACGCGTCATAACAGTCCAGCACCGCCGCGGCCCGCTCAAACTTGTCGGTCGCGCCCGCCTCAGCCAACGAGCGCTGCAGCGCCTTGCGCACCAGGGGCTGGGTCACCTCGCGCGGCCAATCCCAGGTCCCCGGGTAATAGTAGACGGCGAGCGCCTCTTTAAGCGCGGCAGGCAGGGCGGGTACCGCAAACCCGGTGGGCTGCAGATTACGCCGATGCGGCGAGGCGAAATCCCACTGCCGCCGGCACCGTTTAAACCACGCACGCTCTTCAGCGGTGATTCGATAATCCACAGCCGCACCCACCGATCAGTGACGGTGCGGCCAGGGCTCACCCAGCGGCCAGCGGCAGCGGTCCGCGCCCCCGGCCATCGACTCCAGCTCGGCGAGCAGATCATCGAAGAACACCCGCAACCGCTCCGGCTCATCAAACGGCCAGGCCGCCGAGAACGACATCCACACATCCGGGGCCGAACACGCCGAGCACACCCCAGCGGCCTCGGCCTGACCGGGGTGCAGCAGCCGCCAGCCATAGGCCTCGCCGCGGCGCTCCAGATACACCACGTCATCACGATCGGGGCGTGCCCCCACGATCGCGGCCAGCAATTCATCACGGGTCATGCCGCGCTCCCCCTCCAAGGGTAAACCGCCGTGCATGTTCGGCAACCCAACGGGTATGCCCGAGGGGGACTTTGGAAGGGCGCGGCAAGCAAACCCGCCCGCTTTGGTCGGCAAGCGGTCGCGTCGGAGGTGCCGCCAGTAATAGCCGTGCTGTGGGTGTCTGGGTGCATCCGCCCGGTCAGCGCTTGCGGGCAGTGACCAATAAGTACTCCCACTGCATCGTCGGCCCTCCGGCTAGGTAACGGTCAGCGAGTTCGGCGAGCTTGGCATCCAGCGCTTCAACCCGCTCCGGTTCGCTCTCGATCGCCCGGTAGACCGAGATCGTCGGCCCGTAATAGGCTTTGAAGTAGTCGCGAAAAGCTGCGCCACTGGCGAACCGGTCGATACACAGTGTGCGGCGTTGGGCACTGAAGTCGGCGATTCTGTCACCCAGTAGATCATGGACGTGATCAGGGCTGCCCCACTTCGGGGGCGGCTGCGCACCAGCCGGTGGTGGCGGCGCATATGGCTTCATTGCCGCGAGCATCTCTCCGATGAAGCCTTCTGGTGTCCAGCTGATCAGCCCGATCATCCCGCCCGGGCGGCAGACTCGGACGAGCTCGTCGGCGGCGCGTTGATGGTGCGGGGCGAACATCACGCCCACACATGAGAGGACCGCATCGAACTCATCGCAAGCAAACGGCAACGCTTCAGCGTTAGCTTCAACCCATCTCAGGCGTATCCCGTCGGCCTCGGCGAGCGCGCGGCCACGCTCGAGCAATTCTGGGCACAGATCGCTGGCAACCACGTCGGCACCGATGCGCGCGGCGGGTATCGCCACATTGCCAGCCCCTGCGGCCACATCGAGCACGCGGTGACCTACGCCAATCCCGGTGGCCTGCAACAAGGTCGGCGCTAATGGCGCCACAAGTTCGGCTGCCACCTTGGCATAGTCACCCAGCGCCCACAGCGCGCGATGCCTGCTTTCAAGTTCGTGATCGGCAGCCTTGAGACCGGTTGTGGTAGTCATCAGCCGTCCTTTCTCTCCGCTGACGACAATCGTCCTGCGCGTCGACGTAGCATTTCCAGTGGCAGATCTGAATCACCGGCAGTTCACGATTTGTACTAGCCGGTTGCGCCACCAGAGCCTGTACTGGAAACAACTGGAGCAAAGGGGCCGTGGCGAGATGTCGACATATAGCCAGTTCTGTCCCGTGGCCAAGGCCATGGAGGTGCTGGATGAACGGTGGACGCTGCTTGTCGTGCGGGAGTTATTAAGTGGCAGTGCGCATTTCAATGACATTCGACGTGGCGTTCCGAAAATGTCACCCGCGCTGCTTTCCAAGAGGCTGAGGTCATTGACTCGGGCCGGCGTTGTCGGCTGCGATAAGACGGGCGGCCGCATTTCGTATTCGCTGACACCCTGCGGCCGGGAACTCGCCGAAGTGGTGGATGCGCTCGGGAGATGGGGAATGCGCTGGATCGGCGAACTGGGCGATCGTGACCTGGACCCCCACTTGCTGATGTGGGATATCCGACGCACAGTGCCCATCGACGCTTGGCCGCGGACGCGCACCGTGTTGGCGTTCCACCTGGATGGAGTGGCGGCTAACGCCTCCCGCTGGTGGCTCGTGGTGTCCGAGGGCGAGGCCGATATCTGCGATTCCGACCCGGGTTATGACGTGACCGCGACGATCAAGGCCAGCCTGCGCACCCTGACCCAGATCTGGCGTGGCGACCTGCCGTGGGCGCGGGCCATGCTGAACGACGGCGTGACCATCACCGGAGCGGCCCATGTCCGCAAGGCAGTGCCGCGCTGGCTGGGACAATCGCGGTTAGCGGCAATCCCCCGCCCAGTGTAGTGACGGTGTGACCGCGCTAAATCCGAACAGTCCCGCCGTCCCCGCAAGCGATCAGCGGAGCAGTCCCATCGATCAGCCCGAGTGGGACCCAGGAAGTCCCGCTCCGGCGCAACCCACCGCCAGCGCTGGGGTTCTTCCGTCCCATCGATCAGCCCGAGTGGGACCCAGGAAGTCTCTAGCCACGGCCCGCCGAGCCCCTGAAGTCCTTAACGGCGGATAGACGCTACGGGCCCGACTGCCAAACTGTGCCTCGGCGCTTTGCGGCAGGCCGCTATGGCTTGTCCGGTGGGACACGGCACGATGGACTGGCGCGTGTCTTGGACCGCGGGTGGGGAGTCCGCTCTGGTGTCACTGGCGACCGACCGAAAGACCGTGGTGTTCGCCCGCGAGCCGCTGCCGGGGGCCACCCCACCCGACGCGGACGAGCGACGTGCGCCATCCCCCGGGTCGGTTCGGCCGGTCCAGCGCGATGACGCCCGCCGGGAACATCGCCTGACGCTGCTGCGGCGGCTGGCGTTCGCGGCCTGGGCGGTTGCCGTGGCGTATCGGACCATGAAGACCGGGCTCGCGTTCGACCGCGAGCTGCTGCTGGTGTACATCGCCACCGGATCGATGACCGCCGGCATCGGGCGGCGTCGCCAAGTGTGGATGGTCATCCGGGACTGGCTCCCGTTTGCCCTGGTCCTCCTGCCCTACGAGCTAAGCCGCGGCGCCGCCACGCCTGGTGGGGACCCCTATCCTCTGGCGGTTTCAGCCGGCAGCAGACCGCCGGCTGTTTTTCGGTGCGGTGCCAACGGTCTGGCTGCAGGAACGCCTCAAGATGCCCACACCACCCCGGTCGGAGGTGATCATCAGCACGGTCTACATGTCGTTTTTCATCGCGCCGTACGTGGTTGCCGGGCTGCTCTGGCTGCGTGACCGAAACGAGTGGAAAGCGTTCGTTCGGCGGTTCGTCTGGCTGTCATTTGCGGCCCTTATCGGCTACATCGTGCTGCCGGCTGCACCGCCGTGGGCCGCCACCCGCTGCACCGCCGCCCACGTCACCGGTGGGCCTGCCAGCCCGCCGTGCATGTTCGGCAGCCCAGCGGGTGTGCCCGACGGGGGACTTCTGGCGCGATGCGTCCGCATCAGCCCGGCGCCCACCTGTTTGTGGAACGGATCTCCACCCGCGGCTGGGACGCGCTGCATCTGCGTGCCGCGGCCGCGTTGATCGACTCGGGCCAGGCCAGTGTGAACCTGGTGGCGGCGATCCCGTCGCTGCACGCCGGGTTAACCGCGATGGTGGGGATGTTTTTGTGGCGCCGTATTCATTGGCGCTGGCGCCCGTGGCTGCGGGCGTACGCGCTGACAACGGCCTTCGCTCCGGTGTACTCGGCGGAGCACTATGTCATCGACACCCCGATCGGCTGGTTGCTGGCAGCGGTGGTGCTGGGTGTCGTCGGTCACGTCGAGTCGCGGTGGTCGCCCCGCGCAGGCCGGCCGACCCTTGCCCACGAGACTTGCCCACGAGACCGCGGATTCGGCAGGGCCTTCGAGCCGGTCGGCGGCGAACCCCCTGGCGCCTACGGGGCGGGCACCGACGACCGCATCCGGTGATGGTGCGGTAACCGCCGGTGCCGCTCAGTTGATCAGCGCGAGCGCGTGGGCTCGGCGCAGTTTCCCCGAGGGGGTCTTCGGGATGACACCCGGAGCCAGCACCACGACGTGGCGCGGCCGCACGTCGACCTCGGTGACGACCTGATGGGCCACTTGGTGTTTGATGCGGCGCACCTCAGCCGGATCCTCGAACAGGTGCGACTCCACGGCGACAGCGAAAGATTCCCGCGAATGTCCCGCGTCCAGCCGCACCGCCACCGCACAGCCCGGCCGCACCCCCGCAACCCGCCCGGCAGCCCGCTCAACGTCGACCGGATAGATGCTGCGCCCGCCGATGATGATCACGTCCTTCACGCGGCCGCACACCACCACGTGTCCGTTCTCGGTCAGGTAGCCCAGGTCACCGGTCTCATACCAGCCCTGGTCGTCCTGGGTGGCCACGAGCCCCGCCATGGTGACGTAGCCGCGGGTCACCGGCTCACCCCGAAGCTCGATGACCCCCACGGCACGGGCGGGCAGCAGGTTGCCGTCCTCGTCAACGATCCTGACTTCCAGGCCGTCCAGAAGCGGGCCCAATGACGCCAGCCGACGGGTGTTGCCCATCGTGGCCGGAACCGCCCGGCGCAACACGGACAACAGGTCGGCGTCGACCTCGTCGACCACCAGGCCGGCGCCGCACTCGGAAAACGACACCGCCACCGTGGCCTCGGCCATGCCGTAAGCCGGCACGATTGCCTCCCTTCGCAGTCCAAACGGTGCCGCGGCGTCACAGAAATCCTCTACGTCGGCGGGCTCTACTTGTTCTGCTCCCGAAAGCGCCCACCGCAGCGTGGACAAGTCGAATTGACCGGGCTTGGCATGCTTGCGCAGCCGCTTCGCAAACAGCGAATACGCGAAGTTCGGGCCTGCGGTCACCGTGCCCTTGTATTTGTCGATTAGCTTGGCCCACAACAGGATATCGTTCAAAAAATCCATGGGCGTGACCTTGACCAGCTCGGCGCCGAAGTACATCGGAACGGTCAAAAAACCCGTCATACCCATGTCATGAAACAGCGGCAGCCAACTCACGATGACATCGGTCTCGAGGTCGAACCGGGCGGCGGAAAACATTGCCTCCGCGTTGGACACCACGTTTCGGTGGGTGATCGAGACCGCCTTGGGCGATCCGGTCGAACCGGAAGTCAACTGCAGCAGCGCTAGATCGTCCTCGCCGGTGTCGATCGGATCGATCGGCGCGGCGCTGCGCAGGTCGGCCACGCTGACCACCGACATGCCGCAGCCGGACAGTATTGGCGCCGCGGCCAGGAACGGATCCGAGACGATCACCACCTTGGCCTCGATCATCTCGATCACCGTGACGGTGTCTTGTGTCCACACCCGCAGATCGGTGCGCGGTGTCGGTTGATGCAGCATCGTCAGGCTGGCACCGCGCATCCACAGGCCCTGTGCGGTCGGGGCGATCTCGGCCGGAGCGCCGGCCAACACCCCAACCCGATCGCCGTGCCCGACCCCCGCGGCGGCCAGGCCGCCCGCGATCCGGCGGGCCGTCCGGTGCACCTCGGCCCACGTCTGGCGCACCGGTGCCTGGGGCTCGCCGGTGACCAAGCCGTTGACGCTCATCCGCGCGTTGCGGAACATCCCCTCGGTAAGTCGGCTCACGAAGACCCCGTTCTGAGACGCAACTGGCGGCAGCGCAACCATGGAGGCTCGCGACTCGATCCGCAGCAGCATACAACCGCCCGCGCCGAACAGGACCCAAGACATGCTTTTCGCGGCACGATGAAGCTGTCCACGATCGTGGCCCCGACTCGTCTAACCAACAAACGGTTGCCCACACCAACTGGCCACGGGCCACACCAACTCGCCACGGATAGGAGCGATCATGCGGTTTGTCGAATTCATGCGCAGTATGGCCGGGCGGCTGCTGCGGATCGTGGCCGGGCTGGCATTGATCCTGCTCGGCCTGCTTGTCGTCAAAGGCACCGCCGGGATCGTCATCGGCATCGTCGGGATCGTCCCGCTGGCAGCCGGCGTCTTCAACTTCTGCTTGATCGGCCCGCTCGTGGGCGTCGGATTCTTCGGAAACCGCCCGAGGTGACGACCCGCCATCGGCCCTGCCTAGGCGCGCTTAGCGCCGCCTCTGTGGATGGCTCTGGTTGCGATCGCGAGCGCACCCGGTGCCGCCGGGCTTACGGAGGAACTGCTCCGCAGGCTAAGCCCACCCAACGGCTAACAAAAAGTGACGCACTGCTTTACGCTTAATACATGCGCGATCGGGAGACGATCGACGCCGAATTGCGCCGACTGGCAGCGCTGCGTCGCTCAATCCGCGAGCACGGCGGCACGCCGTCGATTCGTCAGGTTGACGAACTGCTCGATGAGCGCTTAGGGCACCGTCCGGAGGTGCCCGAAACCGGGGCGGGCGAACCGTGGGGAAACGCGCCGGTCGCCAGCGCCCGGTCGCAGCGCGGCAAAACCCGCGCCATCACGCCCGCCGGGCGTAAGCCGGTGTTGCGCCGCTTCGGGTTTCTCGCGGCGCTACCGCTCTCCCTCGCGGCCGCCGCCACCGTGCTGGTGGTGGTGTTCGTGACCCACAACCCGCATCCGGCGGTGGCGCCGACGCCGGGCACCCCGTCGGACGCGCGGCCCCAGCCGGTGCCTCAGGGTCCGCGCGCTGCCGCACCGCCAACCACGCCCGCTGCCGCACCGAAAACCCCCGCCGCTCCGCTTACCATCGTCGACAGGGCGTTCATCGACGCGTTGACACAGCAGGGCGTGCCAGTTCCCAGCCACGAATACGTAATGCTCCACGGGCGCGCGGTCTGCGACTTCCTTGCGCACCAGCCCGAGTTCACCGAGGCCGTCCGCTTCGTGCAGAACTCAACGATATGGGACGCCGACCAAAGCGCCGAATTCGCTGCCGGTGCCGTCGTCTCGTACTGTCCGCAGTACCAACCGGCGGGCCCGGACGCCACCACGCAGCAGGCGTTTCAGAATGCCCTTTCCGACCTGCATTCTGACCTGCAGGCCATTCAGCGTGATCTGCAGGGCATTCACGATGATCTGCCCGCCCTGCCGGGCCAGGGCTAATGCAGGGCTAGCTAATGCGGACCACCGCGGCGCACGGTTGCGGTTCCCCTCGGTGGAGCTAACGGGACTCGAACCCGTGACCCCCACACTGCCAGTGTGGTGCGCTACCAGCTGCGCCATAGCCCCCAAGTGGTGCCAATCGAAGCTACACCACCGTCAACGAGCCTTCAAAGCTGCCGGTCGTGGCCGCCGCGGTGCACCGTCACCCGATGACCTTGTCGACTACCTCCTGTGCCGCCCTTTGCACCTCGGCCAGGTGCTCACCGCCCCGAAACGATTCGGCGTAGATCTTATAGACATCCTCGGTGCCCGAGGGTCGCGCGGCAAACCAGGCGTTGGCCGTCGTCACCTTGAGGCCGCCCAGCGGTGCGCCGTTGCCCGGCGCGGTGGTCAGCATTGCCGTGATTGGCTCGCCCGCGAGCTCGGTGGCGCTCACCTGATCGGCCGACAGCCGGGCCAGCCGCGCTTTCTGCTCCCGATCGGCGGGGGCGTCGATGCGGGCGTAGGCCGGTGCTCCGTATTTGGCGGTCAGCTCCGCATACCGCTGCGACGGGGTGGCGCCGGTGACGGCGAGGATCTCCGCGGCCAGCAGCGCCATGATGACGCCGTCCTTATCGGTGGTCCATACCGATCCGTCGCGGCGCAAAAACGATGCGCCAGCGGACTCCTCACCACCGAAACCGATTGTGCCACCAAGTAATCCGTCGACGAACCATTTGAACCCGACCGGTACCTCCACCAGCCTGCGACCGAGGCCGGCGACCACCCGATCGATGATCGAGGAGCTGACGGCGGTCTTGCCAACGGCGATGCCCGTCGGCCAGGACGGCCGGTGGGTGCAGAGGTAGTCGATGGCCACGGCCAGGTAGTGGTTGGGATTCAGCAGCCCGGCGTCCGGGGTGACGATGCCGTGGCGGTCGGCGTCGGCGTCGTTGCCGCAGGCGATCTGGTAACGGTCACGGTTGGCGATCAGCGACGCCATCGCGTCCGGCGAACTGCAGTCCATCCGGATTTTGCCGTCGCTGTCCAGCGTCATGAACCGCCAGGTCGCGTCGACCAGCGGATTGACCACGGTCAGGTTCAGGTTGTGCCGCTCGGCGATCGCGCCCCAGTAGTCGACGCTGGCTCCGCCGAGCGGGTCGGCGCCGATGCGCACCCCGGCCCGGCGGATCGCCTCGATATCGATGACGGTCGGCAGGTCATCGACGTAGGCGCGCAGGTAGTCATAACGCTGTGCGGCACGCCGCGCGCGGGCCCACGGCACCCGCTTCACCCCCGTGAGTCCGCCGCGCAGAATGTCGTTCGCGCGCTCGGCGATCGCCGTGGTGACACCGGTTTCTGCGGGGCCGCCGTGCGGCGGGTTGTACTTGAAACCGCCGTCGCGGGGCGGGTTATGCGAGGGAGTCACCACAATCCCGTCGGCAAGCGCCTGGCTGCGGCCGCGATTATGCCTGAGGATGGCGTGGCTGATTGCCGGCGTGGGGGTGTACCGGTCGGCCGAGTCGATAACCGCCACGACGTCGTTGGCCGCCAGCACCTCCAGCGCCGACACCCAGGCCGGTTCCGAGAGGCCATGGGTGTCACGGCCGATGAACAGCGGCCCGGTCGTTCGCTGAGCGGCCCGGTACTCGACGATGGCCTGGGTGATCGCCAGGATGTGGGCCTCGTTGAAGGCCCCGTCGAGCGCCGAGCCGCGATGCCCCGAGGTGCCGAACGCCACCTGTTGGGCGACGTTTTCGGGGTCGGGTTCGACGGTGTAGTACGAGGTCACCAGATGCGGCAGGTCAACGAGGTCCGCGGGCTGGGCCGGCTGTCCGGCACGCGGGTGGGCCACCATGGCACCAATTCTGCCCACCGCCGGCGGGCCGGCGGCCGCGAGTGCTGGCAAACGGGCCTGTCGCCGGGGCGACCCTGCCCAGGTTCGGCTTTTCAGCGACCTTTCAGCACCTTCGCCAGCACCGCCGCCTGGCTACCGTCAAGGTCGCGGGTGGCGGTCACCAGCGTCACGGTGCCGTGCTTGGTCAGCTCGCGCAGCTCCTGCAGCGCCGCGTTGCCCTGCAACTCTTTCTCGTACCGCGCGGCGAACTCGTCGAAACGCTCGGGCCGGTGGTCGTACCATTTGCGCAGCTCCGCCGACGGCGCCACGTCCTTCAGCCAGGCTCCTACCCGCGGGTCGTCCTTGCGGAATCCCCGCGGCCACACCCGATCCACCAGAACCCGTTGACCGTCCTCAGGTCCGGGCTCGTCATACACCCGGGCCACTCGGATCCGGCTCTTGACACCCATGCGATCACTGTAACGCCGATGCGGCGACGGGCTGATGCACTCGGCGCTACCGTTGAGCCGCGGTGTGGTTGCGTCGGGATCCCGCGCGTCACCCAGGTTGAGCAAAAGCCCGGCCGGTGAACATCAGAGCCAGCCGACGCGGGCGGCGGCAACCGGCTCGGCGGGGGCCGGGGCCAGTTGCCCGTTCCGCACACCGTCGAGCATCCGTTTCACCGTGGCGATGATCTCCGGGGCCGCCGCGGCCAGTCCGCTCTTATCGGCCGGGGTGATCTCGTCGGCGGCGACGCCCGCTCGGGCCAGCACGGCCGCCGGGTCGGCCAGCTGACCGGCCAGCCAGGACAGCGGGTCGGCCGACAGTTCGGCGACGAAGTGTCGGGGGCCGGGTTCCCACCCGTCGAAACGGGGGTGGTGATGGGCCCGGTCCAGCGTGCCGGACGGGCTTTCGGTGGATCCGAAAAGATCCACCCGCCACACCGGGCGGGCGAAGGCGATCGGGACGCCGGCATAGATCGATCCCCGCGGCTCGGCCCGGTCGACCAGGCGGAGTTCCAGCCTGACCCCGCGTTCCGGGGTTTCCTGGCCGGCAAGCGGCGCCGGGTCAACGAAATACATGTCTGCGATCACCACACCCAGGGCCTCGAAGCCGAACGCTGCGAACATCACGCACCCTTTCCTTGTGCTTTTTCAGGTGTGCTTTTCAGGTGTGCTTTTTTCAGGTGCCTCGTCGAGCGTAATCCCAGCCGGTCCGCGTGGCGCCCCCCAAAATCGCCGCGACCCGGAGCACAGGTCCCTGCAGGACAACTCACGTGTCGGCCCCGACCGGTGCAGACGCACCGGGTCTTGAGGGTCGTCCCGACGCGGGCTGCCGTACCAGGGCCTGGGCCCGGTACCGTTAACGCCCTGCACAGCGCTTTCGTGGTGGAGCTGCCGGGAATCGAACCCGGGTCCTACGGCATTCCCTCAAGGCTTCTCCGTGCGCAGTTCGCTATGCCTTTACTCGGATCTCCCGGTCACGCGAACTTGCCGGGATGACGATCCCAGTCGCTGTCGGTGTCCCGATGAGTCCCGCGACCGAACCCATCGGTTGATCCCTCTAGCTGATGCCAGGATCCGGGTCGAGGGCGCTCCCGGCCTGACAGACTAGCCGTCGCTTAGGCAGCGAGGGCGTAGTCGCGCTGATGTGAATCGGCGCTTATTTGTTCGCAACGACGCTTACGGTGGTCTCTTGCCTGCACCGGCACGCTTCCCTTGATTCGATGCGCGAAGTCGAAACCGTTCAGCCCCGTGTCTTCGAGCATCCCCGCCGACCTTCGGCGGGACAATCACAGATTACGCCTACCACAGCGGTCAATTCCAACGCCGAATCGCCGCAGTATCATCCGCGCCACCGCTGCCCGATGGAGTCGTCGCAGCCTACCGCCCAGCCGTCCGGTGCCGGTGTGCGGCCCACCACGCACCGGCCTACGCCGGTCAGATCACGTAGTTCAGGTGCTCGACGATGCGAGCGGCCACCGCTGTGTCGCCGCCGAGCTCCACGCCCTCGAAGCCGGACGCCCGCCCGCCGACAAGCCGGGTGAATAACAGCCCGTCGAGGCGGATCGTCACCGACGGATTTTGTCCGCCGAAATCGTCGACCAGCCGGCCGCGGCCGTCGACGGCGACGTGAATCCTGCGCGCGAGCGGGCCGGTCAGCTCGAAAACCACCCGGGAGCCGTCCGGCGCGTTGCCAAGCTTGCCGACGACGTAGCCCATGCTGGCCGTGATCTCGTCGAGGGCAAGCTGGGCTCCCGGCCCGTGCAGATCGTCCTCGGACGCCGGCGCGCCCACCGCGTCGCGGATGTCGTGCTCGTGCATCCAGCAGTCGAACGCCCGGATCCGCATCAACCGCCCGTAGCTGTCGACACCCGCGGGGGTCTGCGCCGGCGCGTTCCAGTCCTCGTCGGGCATCGCGATCAGGTGCCGGCGCCGGTCATCGGTCACCGCACGGAACCGCTCACGCAGGTGGGCGCCCGATTCAGCGCTGAAGTGGCGCACCCAGCGCTCGTTGAGCGCGCCCATCTCGTTGCGGACGTGGGGCAGCGCCGTCACGTCGATGTCGACGACCGGAACGGCGTTCCCCAACAGGGTCAACTCGGTGCCGATCAGATGCGCCACCACCGCGTGCACCGTCCATCCGGGTAGCGGCGTCGGAACCCGCCAGCCGGTCTCCGGGAGCCCCTCCAGCAGCCGGTCGATGGCGTCCCAGACGGCGAACAGCCCGGACAGCACCGCAGGCTTGTCGAGCCGGGCGATCTGGGCAGCCACGCGCCGATCCTAAACCGTCAGCGCGCGGCGATCATTGCCACCGACACCGCGGCCAGCAACATGCCGGCCGCCTGCCAGCGGGTCACCCGCTCGCGCAGCACAATGATGGCCAGCACGACGGTTGTCGCCGGATACAGCGAAATCAAGACGCTGGCCAGCGACAGCAGCCATTCCTGCAACGCCAGCAGCATGGTGATATTGGCGCAGGTATCCAGCACCGCCGCGGTCACCGCCAGCCGCAGCGCCGTCGGGGGCGGCAACTGCAAGTCACCGCTGATCCCCGCCATGGCCACTACCAGCACGGTGGCGATCGCCCGAGCGAAAAACAACGGCCACAGCCGGCATTCCGCCGGTGCCTGGTGAAGTAGCACGAAGTCCAGCCCGAAGGCTATCCCCGAGGCCGCCGTCAGCCAGGCCACCTTGGGGGTGAATCGGTGGGTCCGGATGTCCTCGTCGTCGGGGGCCTCCCGGCCGACCAGCAGCACCGCGGCCATGGCCAGCACCACCCCTGCGGAGGCCATGCCACCCGGCCGCTCCCCCAGCGCCACTCCCGCGACTACCGGCACGGCAGCGTTGAGAATCGCCGCCAGCGGTGAGACCACCGAGATCGGCCCGGCCGCCATGGCCTGGTTGAACCACCACGCCCCGAACGCCTGGCTGATGCCGTACAGCGAACCCCACAGCACCGCACCGGGATGCACCGGCCCCCCGGCACTGAGCGCCACCGCACCCAGCAGCACCGTGACGAGGGGGTAGGAGACCACCATCACCCGCAACACGGCCGCTCGGCGCGCGGCCATGCCACCGACGAAATCGCCCACACCGAAGGTGACCGCCGACAGCTGGGCGTACGCGGCGCCGATCAGCTCATCCCCCTTGCGCGTCGTCCCATCGCCCGAAGCACTTCCCGCTGGGCGTCGCGGCGGGCCATGTCCTGGCGTTTGTCATACGCCCGCTTACCGCGTGCCAGTGCAAGTTCCACCTTGACTTTCCCTTCGGAGAAATACACCGACAACGGCACCAGCGCGAGGTTACCATCCCGGATCTTGCCGACCAGGTGGTCGATCTGGCGGCGGTGCAGCAACAGCTTGCGGTTGCGGCGCGGATCGTGGTTGGTCCAGCTGCCGTGCTGATACTCCGGGATGTACATGTTGCGCAACCACACTTCGCCGCCGTCGACGGTGGCAAACGCGTCCGCCAGAGACGCATGTCCCTCCCGCAGGCTCTTCACCTCGGTACCGACCAGCGCCACCCCTGCCTCGAAAACCTCAACGATCGAAAAATTATGCCGGGCTTTGCGATTGGTGGCGATGATCTGCCGATCCCGCACTCGGGCGCCGCTGGACTTTTTGGCCACCGCTACCGCCGCACATACACGCGCAGGGTGGCGTACGCGGTGGCCCCGGCCATCGCCACCCCCACCAAGAGCAGTACCGGGGAAATGTAGAGGACGTCGGCGTAGTCGATCCGGGCGATGAGGTTGGCTTGATAGAACTGGCTGAGCGCATTCTCGAGGAACAAGGCCCGCATCAGGATCAGGCCGACGACGGCGATGACGACGCCGACGGTCGCGGCCACCATCGCCTCGACCAGAAAGGGCAGCTGGGTGTACCAGCGGCTGGCACCGACCAATCGCATGATGCCAACCTCGGTGCGGCGGGTATACGCCGCAACTTGAACCATGTTGGCGATCAACAAGATCGCTCCGATCGCTTGCACCAATGCGATGGCGAATGCGGCGTTGCTCAATCCGTCCAGCACGGCGAACAGCCGGTCGATGAGGTCCTTCTGGTTGAGCACCGACAACACCCCGGGCTGGCCTCGCATGGCGGCATCGAATTCCTTGTGTTGCTCAGGGTTTTCCAGCTTGACGATAAACGATGCCGGGAAGGACTCCTTGCCCGCCACGTCTTTGTACTGCGGGAACTTTCGGATGGCATCCTCGTAGGCGTCTTCACGGTTGAGGTAGCGCACCGATTTGACGTCGGTGCGCGCCTCGATCTTCTCCCGCAGCGCCTTGCACGGGTTGGCGCTGCAGGTGGGGTCGTTGGCGGAGATGTCGTCGTTGAGGAAAACCTGGGTCTCGACCCGGTCGAGGTAGATGTGGCGGGAGTTGTCGGCCAACCGCACGACCAGCAGGCCGCCGCCGAACAAGCCGATCGAGATGGCGGTCGTCAGGACCATCGCGACCGTCATGGTGACGTTGCGACGAAGGCCGGTCAGGACCTCGTTGAGCAGGAAGCCGAAGCGCACCTAGCGGTCCATCCCGTACACGCCGCGCTGTTCGTCGCGCACCATCTTGCCCAACGACAGTTCGATGACGCGTTGGCGCATCGAGTCGACGATGTGGTGGTCGTGCGTTGCCATCAGCACCGTCGTCCCGGTGCGGTTGATCCGCTCCAGCAAATCCATGATGTCCTTGCTGGTCTCCGGGTCGAGGTTGCCGGTGGGCTCGTCGGCCAGCAGGACCAGCGGCCGGTTGACGAACGCCCGGGCGATCGCCACCCGTTGCTGCTCCCCCCCCGACAGCTCACTGGGCAGCCGGTTGGCCTTGCCGGACAGGCCGACCATCTCCAGCACCTCGGGCACCACGCGGTTGATCACTTCGTGACGCTTGCCGATGACCTCCAATGCGAACGCGACGTTTTCGAACACCGTCTTTTGCTGAAGCAGCCGGAAATCCTGGAACACGCAGCCGATCACCTGGCGCAGTTTCGGGACGTGGCGGCCGGGCAGCGTGTTGACGTGAAACTTCGAGACCCGGATGTCGCCACGGGTGGGCGACTCCTCGGCCAGCAGCAGCCGCATGACCGTCGACTTGCCCGACCCGGTGGGGCCGATCAAAAAGACGAACTCACCCTTGTCGATCTTGACGCTGACGTCATCCAGCGCCGGACGCGCCGAGCGTTTGTACTGCTTGCTGACGTGGTCGAGGGTGATCATCACGGCTCGCCAGTGTAACCGCGCAGCTCAACCGGCGCGCTTAACTCCCCGCGGGCGCCGGCACGAACGGTGTCGCGCCCGGCGCCGGGGACGTCGTCACCGGGGCCGTCGGGCCGGAGGGCGGCGGCACAACCTGCGGCGGAAAAAGCGGCGGCGAGGTAGCGGCCGTTGTCGGGGGCGTCGTGACCGGTGTGGCGCTGGCGGTCTCGGTGACCGTAACGGTAGCGGGCGGCTGCTGCAGTCGGCTGCGCGGCACCCAGGTGTAGTTGGGATCGGGCACGTAGCCCGGGGGCACGGCGGGCGGAGCCGGCGACTTCGGAGAGGTCTCCGGACGGTAGGCGTCATAGACCCACCACACCGCCAGGAACGCCAGGATCAACATCACCGTAGAGGTGCGGACATGACCGCCGAACAGATAGCCCGGCCAGCCCCGTCTCTGCTCGCCGCGTCTCCCGTTGGCATGCGATGTGAACGGCGGTTCCCCCGCCGACGCTGACCTCATCGGGGCGGCACCCGGCCCTGCGTTTCGTCCGGGGTGCTCCCGGCCGTCGCCGCAGGCGCGATTGCGCTCGCCGACGCATCGGGGGCGGTCACGACACCGACGCGGGCCAGGTTACGAACCACCAGCACCCGCAGCTGGCGGCCCACCTCAAACTGTTTTCCGGGAAGCGTACGGGCCACCAGCCGCAGGTTCACGGTGTCGACTTCGATGCTCTCCACCCCCATCAGGGTGGGCGCATCCAGCAACAACTCCCCCAAAACCTCGTCCTCACGCGCGTGCTCGCACACCTCGTGCAGGGCCTCGTTGACCCGGTTGAGGTCGGCGCTGGTGGGCACCGGCACGTCGACGACGGCACGCGCCCAATCCTTGGATAGGTTGACCGCTTTGACGATCTGGCCGTTGGGGACGGTAAACACCGCACCGTCTGCGGAGCGCAGCTTGGTCACCCGCAACGTGACATTCTCGACGGTACCGACCGCATCGGTCGGCGATCCCATGATGGTGAGCTCGACCAAATCCCCGAAGCCGTACTGCTTTTCGGCGATGATGAAAAACCCGGCGAGCAGATCCTTGACCAGCTGCTGAGCCCCGAAGCCCAGCGCGGCACCCAGCACAGTGGCCGGGGCGACCAGCCCGTGCACCGAAATGTGCAGCACATCGGTGATCTCGACGACGACCGCCACCGCGATGAGGACGATCGACACCCAGGAGATCACCGCCGCCACCGCCTGACGGTGCTTGGTGGCTTCCGAACGCACCAACGCATCACCCTCGGAGAAACCCACATCAAGTCGCTGGGTGATCCTTTGAGCCGCCCAATTGACGAACCGGCCCGCCAGCACCGCCCCGATCAGCAGCAACAGGATGTGCAGACCTTTGGTGAGTATCCAGTCGCGGACGTCGTCGCGCCAGACATCCTGCCAGGGTGGGGCCGCATGAACCACAGCAGCCTTATCGATGGCGAAAGCAATTGTGTTAGTTGTCATGTCGCCTGTTGCGCCACCGGATGCCCGCTTCCAGGAAGCCGTCGATATCCCCGTCTAACACCGCCGCCGGGTTGCTCACCTCGTAATCGGTGCGCAGATCCTTGACCATCTGATAGGGGTGCAAAACGTAGGAGCGCATCTGGTTACCCCAGGAGCTGCCACCTTCACCCTTCAACGCGTCCAGTTCGGCGCGCTCCTCTAACCGCTTGCGTTCCAGCAACTTTGCCTGCAGCACCCGCATAGCGGACTGCTTATTTTGCAGCTGCGACTTCTCGTTTTGGCAGGTAACGACGATGCCGGTCGGGAGGTGAGTGAGCCGGACCGCCGAGTCGGTGGTGTTCACCGACTGGCCGCCGGGCCCGCTAGAGCGGTAGACATCAACGCGGACATCGCCTTCCGGGATGTCGATGTGATCGGTGGTCTCCACCACCGGCAGCACCTCGACCTCGGCAAACGACGTCTGACGACGGCTCTGGTTGTCGAACGGGCTGATGCGGACCAACCGGTGGGTGCCCTGCTCGACCGACAAGGTTCCGTAGGCGAACGGGGCATGCACCACGAAGGTCGCGCTTTTGATCCCGGCTTCCTCGGCGTAAGAGGTGTCGAACACCTCGACGGGGTAGTGATGCTGCTCGGCCCAGCGGAGATACATCCGCATCAGCATCTCGGCCCAGTCGGCGGCATCCACGCCGCCCGCCCCGGAACGAATCGTGACCAGGGCTTCACGCTCGTCGTATTCGCCCGAGAGCAGGGTACGGACCTCCAGGGCTTCGATGTCGGCGCGCAGCGCCTTGAGCTCGGCGTCGGCTTCGGCGAGGGTTTCGGCGCCGCCCTCTTCGGCCGCCAGCTCATAGAGCACCGGCAGGTCCTCCAGACGACGGCGCAGTTGCTGCACCCGGCGCAGCTCACCCTGGCTGTGCGACAGCTCGCTGGTGACCCGCTGTGCGCGGGCCGGGTCGTCCCACAGCTTCGGGTCGGATGCTTCCTGCTCAAGCCTCTCGATGCGGCTGCGCAAGCCCTCGACGTCGAGCACTTTTTCCACCGTGGTCAGGGTGGAATCGAGGGCCGCGATGTCGGCCTGGCGATCGGGTTCCACAGTTTCCACGTTACCGGCGTTCCCCGGCGCAGACGCGCCCCGCACGCGAACGACCGGGCGTTCGGGAACCGCGGTCCCCAACCCGCCGCTTCACCGTCACCGGTAGCATCGGCTGAGGCCAGCAGGCGCGTTGTCCGGCTGCAACACCGGCCCACCGCCAGTGCGGTTTGACCGAGACACACCGCGAGACACACAGAAAGCTCCAACATGCGTCGTTACTACATCGCGATCGTCGGCTCGGGTCCGGCGGGATTTTTTGCCGCCGCGTCACTGCTGAAGGCCGCCGATGCCGCCGACCAATTCGACGTCGCCGTCGACATGCTGGAGATGCTGCCCACGCCGTGGGGACTGGTGCGTTCCGGGGTGGCGCCCGATCACCCCAAGATCAAGTCGATCAGCAAGCAATTCGAGAAGACCGCCGAAGATCCCCGATTCCGCTTTTTTGGCAACATCGTGGTGGGCGAACACATCCGGCCTGCCGAACTCGCCGAACGCTATCACGCGGTGATCTATGCCGTCGGGGCGCAAACCGACCGCGCGCTGAACATTCCCGGCGAGGACCTGCCGGGAAGTATCGCGGCGGTGGATTTCGTCGGCTGGTACAACGCGCACCCCCACTTCCGCCAGATGTCGCCCGACCTGTCGGGGGGACGGGCCGTCGTTGTCGGCAACGGCAACGTCGCACTCGATGTGGCGCGCATTTTGGTCACCGATCCCGACGTGCTCGCGGTTACCGATATCGCCGATCACGCGCTGGCGTCGCTGCGCCCCCGCGGTATCCAGGAGGTGCTGATCATCGGCCGGCGCGGGCCGCTGCAGACCGCGTTCACGACGCTGGAGCTGCGCGAGCTGGCCGACCTGGAGGGTGTCGACGTGATTGTCGATCCCGCGCAGCTGGAGGGGATCAGCGACGAGGACGCGGCTGCGGTGGGCAAAACCGCCAAACAGAACATCAAGGTGCTCCGCGAGTACGCGACCCATGAGCCCCGCCCGGGGCATCGGCGCATCGTGTTCCGCTTCTTGACGTCGCCCGTCGAGATCAAAGGGAATGGCAAAGTAGAGCGAATTGTGCTGGGCCGCAACGAGTTGGTCACCGACAGCAGCGGGCGGGTGGTGGCCCGCGACACCGGTGCCCGCGAGGAGCTGCCCGTGCAGTTGGTGGTGCGCTCGGTCGGCTACCGCGGCGTACCCATACCGGGGCTGCCGTTCGACGACAAAAGCGCGACCATCCCCAACACCGACGGCCGGGTCGTGGGCAGCCGCAACGAGTACGTCGTGGGCTGGATAAAGCGCGGCCCGACCGGTGTCATCGGTACCAACAAGAAAGACTCCCAAGACACCGTCGACACGCTGCTTGCCGACCTGGCCGCTGCCCGCGACTCCGGGACGGCGAAGCTCGCGGATTTCCCCGAGGATCACGCCGAGGAGCTCGCCAACTGGCTGGCCTCGCGGCAGCCGAAGCTCATCACCGGGGCGCACTGGCTGGCCATCGACCGCTTCGAACGCGCCGCCGGTGAACCGCACGGGCGGCCCCGCGTCAAGCTGCCGACCATCGACGAGCTCCTGCGGGTCGGCCACGCCGCTACGGGCTAACGGCCCTACTTCCCCTAATGCTTGTGTCGGCCAACATGTTTCGCCCTAATTTCGCTGACACAGACCGATTGCCACCGGCATGCGGGGTCGACGTCTTGGCGCCATGCGGGTAATTTCCTGAGCTGTCGTTGTAAAAACGATGCCGGCCCAACCCCCAACCGGTGGTATTACGGATAGCGAGGCGTATGCGAAATCGGAGCATCGGCCACCGCCCCGGAGGCGCGCCGGGTCACTACCCTAATCCACCTATCCGACCGGGACGGATAGCTCCGCCGGCCAGAGGAGGCCACGCCTGATGGGACACCGAAGTGGTTGACACCGCACACCCCGAGACCCGGGCGTCGCCGCAACAACGGCCCGAAGACCGCCCCATCGCCGGCCGCCCGCCATCGGCCCCACAGGCCTACCTGGCGCCGCTGCTGCCCGGCGGGGAACCCGTCGAGTCGCTGTTGCGCAAGGCACAGTTCTTCACGCCCGGAACACCCACCCCCGACCATCGCGAGGTCCATCGCCGCGGCGGGCGCGGGGCGGAAGAGTTCTACCGCCAGCGCTGGCGGCACGGCAAAGAGGTCCGCTCGACCCACGGGGTGAACTGCACCGGCTCGTGCTCCTGGAAGGTCTACGTCAAGGAGGGCATCATCGCCTGGGAGACCCAGGCGACCGACTACCCCTCGGTGGGTCCGGACAGCCCCGAATACGAGCCGCGCGGCTGCCCGCGGGGGGCGTCGTTCTCCTGGTACACCTACTCGCCGGCCCGGGTGCGCTACCCCTACATCCGCCAGCCCCTGCTGGAGATGTGGCGGGAGGCCCGGGCCCGGCTGGGCGACCCGGTGCAGGCGTGGGCGGAGATCACCGGCGACCCCGAACGTGCGGCGCGCTACAAGCAGGCCCGCGGCAAGGGCGGATTCCTGCGTTCGACGTGGGAGGAGGCCAGCGAGCTGATCGCGGCCGCGCATGTGCACACCATCAAGGCCTACGGACCGGACCGGGTGGTGGGTTTCTCGCCGATCCCCGCAATGTCGCAGGTGTCGTATGCGGCGGGCACCCGGTTCTTGTCGATGATCGGCGGGACGATCCTGTCCTTTTATGACTGGTACGCCGACATGCCACTGGCGTCCCCGCAGGTGTATGGGGATCAGACCGACGTGCCCGAGTCGGGCGACTGGTGGAACGCCGCCTACCTGATCATCTGGGGGACCAATCTGCCCATCACCCGCACCCCGGACGCGCATTTCATGGTGGAGGCGCGCTACCGCGGGCAGAAGGTCGTCGTCGTGAGCCCCGACTACTCCGATCACACCAAGTTCGCCGACGACTGGCTAGCCTGCGCGCCGGGCACCGACGGTGCGCTGGCGATGGCGATGGGGCACGTGATCCTCTCGGAGTTTTTCCGGGACCGCCAGGTGCCCTACTTCCAGCGGTACGTGAAGACCTATACCGATCTGCCTTTCTTGGTCACCTTGCGAAAGCGCGGCGACACCGACGGCGAGGCCTACGTTCCGGACCGGTTCCTCACCGCGGCGCACCTGGGTCACCAGGACGAACGCGCCCCGCACCAAACGGTGCTGCTGGACGCGGTGACCGGGCGTCCGGTCATCCCCAACGGCACCCTGGCCGATCACTACGGCGACGCCGGCAAAGGCCACTGGAACCTCGAGCTCGGCGACATCGACCCGGTGCTGACGCTGCACGGCCGCACCGCCGACGCGGTGGCCGTCGACCTACCGCGCTTCGACATCGGCGACACCGAGGGCGGCGGCGTGGTCCGCCGCGGCGTTCCGGTGCTGCGGCTGGGCAACCGGCTGGTGACGACGGTGTTCGACCTGCTGATGGCCCACTACGCGGTGCGCCGGGAAGGATTGCCGGGCGAGTGGCCGACCAGCTACGACGACACCACCCAGCCGTACACCCCGGCCTGGCAGCAGGAGATCACCTCGGTGCCGGCCCCCGCCGCCGTACGGGTGGCCCGTGAATTCGCCCGCAGCGCGGAGCTTTCCGGCGGCCGGTCGATGATCGCGATGGGTGCCGGCACCAACCATTGGTTTCACTCCGACCAGATCTATCGCACCTTTTTCACGCTGACCATGCTCTGCGGCTGCCAGGGGGTCAACGGCGGCGGCTGGGCGCACTACGTGGGCCAGGAGAAGGTGCGTCCGCTCACCGGCTGGCAACAGATCGCCTTCGCGCTGGACTGGCAGCGGCCCACCCGCCACATGACCGGAACGTCGTTTTTCTACCTGCACACCGACCAGTGGCGATACGAGCAGTTCGGCGCCGACGAGTTGGCCAGCCCGCTGGGCCGGGGCCTGTTCCGGGGCCGGGCGATGGCCGACGCGCTGGCCCAGGCGACCCGGCTGGGATGGACGCCGTCGTTTCCGACCTTCGACCGCAACCCCCTGGACCTCGCGGATGAAGCCGCCCGGGCCGGCAAGCCCGTCGCCGACTATGTGGTCGACGAACTGCGAACGGGCCGTTTGCGTTTCGCCGGTGAGGATCCGGATGACCCGGTGAATTTCCCGAGGGTGCTGACGGTCTGGCGGGCGAACCTGCTGGGGTCGTCGGGTAAGGGCATGGAGTACTTCATGCGCCACCTGCTCGGCACCCACCACGCGGTGCGCGCCGAGGAGACACCCGAGCGGCTGCGGCCGGTCGAGGTGCGCTGGCGCGAGGAGGCGCCGTGCGGCAAGCTCGACCTGGCTGTCACCATCGATTTCCGGATGACCAGCACCTGCAGCTACTCCGATGTCGTGTTGCCGGCGGCCACCTGGTACGAAAAACACGACATCTCCACCACGGATATGCACCCGTTCGTGCACTCGTTCAACCCGGCCATCGCCCCGCCGTGGGAGGCCCGCACCGACTTCGACGCGTTCACCACCATCGCCCGCGACTTCTCCCGGCTGGCGGCCAAGCACCTGGGCACCCGCACCGATGTGATCGCCGCGCCGCTGCTGCACGACACGGCCGACGAGCTCGCCCAGCCCGGCGGTCTGGTGCGGGACTGGCGGCGCGGCGAATGCGACCCGGTGGCCGGGCAAACCATGCCGCACCTGGTGACGATCGAACGCGACTACAGCGCGGTCGCCGAGAAGATGGCCGCGCTCGGCCCGGCGATCGAGGTGGCGGGCACCCCGTGCAAGGGCATCACCTGGAAACCCACCGCCGCCGTGGACTATCTGGCCCGCCGAAACGGCACCGTCCGCGGCGGAATCGCTCACGGGCGCCCGTCGCTCACCCGCGACGTGCACATGGCCGAGGCGATCCTCGCGCTGTCGGGCACCACCAACGGCGCGGTCGCCATGCAGGGGTGGCAGGCGCTGGAAGAGCGCACCGGGGTGCGCCTGGCCGACCTGGCCGAGGAACGCGCGGGCGAGCACATCACCTTCGAGGACACCCAGGTTCAGCCCCGGACGGTGATCACCTCCCCGGAGTGGTCGGGCAGCGAGACCGGCGGGCGGCGCTATTCACCGTTCGTGGTCAACGTCGAACGCAAGAAACCCTGGCACACACTGACCGGGCGAATGCACTTTTTCCTCGACCACGACTGGATCGCCGAATACGGCGAGTGGCTGCCGGTGTACCGTCCGCCGCTGAACTATCCCCGCCACTTCGGCGAGCAGGGACTGGCCGAAGACGGCCGGCCCGAAATCACGGTGCGCTACCTGACCCCGCACTCGAAGTGGTCGATTCACTCCGAATACCAGGACAACCTGCACATGCTGCGGCTGTTCCGCGGTGGGCCGGTGATCTGGATGAGCCCGGCCGACGCCGCCGTCATCGGCGTCAAAGACAACGAGTGGATCGAGGCCTACAACCGCAACGGCGTGGTGGTCGCCCGGGCCGTCGTCACCCACCGGATGCCCAAGGGCACGGTGTTCATGTACCACGCCATGGACCGCCACCTGATGACACCGAAATCGGAGATCTCCGGCTGGCACGGCGGCGGGGACAACTCACTGACCCGGCTGGTGATCAAGCCGACACACATGATCGGCGGCTACGCGCAGCTGTCGTTCGGGTTCAACTACTACGGCACCACCGGCAACCAGCGCGACGAGATCACCGTCATCCGCCGGCGCTCGCAGGAGGTGGCCTACCGATGAGGGTGATGGCCCACGTGGCGATGGTGATGAACCTCGACAAGTGCATCGGCTGCCACACCTGCACGGTGACCTGCAAGCAGGTGTGGACCAACCGCCCGGGAACCGAGTACGTCTACTTCAACAACGTCGAAACCAAGCCGGGCATCGGCTATCCGAAGCGCTACGAAGACCAGGAGCAATGGAAGGGGGGCTGGACGCTGGACCGCAAGGGCCGGCTTCAGCTCAAAGCGGGTGGACGGCTGCGCAGACTGCTGTCGATCTTCTACAACCCGGACCTGCCCAGCATCGACGACTACGGCGAGCCGTTCACCTACGACTACCAGACCGTGATCGACGCCCCGCTGGGCACCGCAAACCCGAGCGCGCATTCGATCTCCGCGCTGACCGGGCGGGACATGACGGTCACGTGGGGCAGCAACTTTGACGACGATCTGGCCGGTGCCCCCGAGCTGGCGGTCGACGATCCGGACCTGGCCGGCCTGCAAGACCGGGTGAAGATGGAGTTCGAGCAGGTGTTCATGTTCTACCTGCCGCGCATCTGCGAGCACTGCCTCAACCCGTCCTGTGTGGCCTCCTGCCCGTCGGGGGCGATGTACAAGCGCGCCGAGGACGGCATCGTGCTGGTCGACCAGGATCGTTGCCGGGGCTGGCGATTTTGCGTGTCCGGCTGCCCGTATAAGAAGGTCTACTTCAACCACCGCACCGGCAAAGCGGAAAAGTGCACGTTCTGCTATCCGCGGGTGGAGCAGGGGCTGCCGACGATCTGCTCGGAGACCTGTGTGGGCCGGCTGCGGTATCTGGGCTTGGTCCTCTACGACGCCGACCGGGTGCTGGCCGCCGCGGCGACCCCCGACGTCCAGGACCTCTACCGGGCCCAGCTGGGGGTGTTTCTCGACCCGCACGACCCGGATGTGCAGGCCGAAGCGGCCAGGGCGGGCATTCCGCACGACTGGATTCAGGCGGCGCAGCGTTCACCGGTCTACGAGTTGGCCGTGCGGCACCAGGTCGCCCTGCCGCTGCACCCGGAATACCGCACGCTGCCGATGGTGTGGTATATCCCGCCGCTGTCGCCGGTGGCCGATGTGGTGAACGCGGCGGGCTACGACGAGAACAACCCGGACAACGTGTTCGCCACCATCGACGCACTGCGCATCCCGATGGAGTATCTGGCCAACCTGTTCACCGCCGGTGACGCCGAGGTGGTGCGCGCCGTGTTGCGCAAGCTGGCCGCGGTGCGGGCCATCCAGCGCGCCGGGCAGCTGGGGCTCCAGGTCGACGAGAACCTGCCCGCCTCGGTGGGTGCCAGCGCTGATGATCTCGATGACCTCTATCGGCTGCTGGCGATCGCGAAATACGAAGACCGCTACGTCATCCCGCCCGCCCACGCCGAGGAGGCGGGCGTCTTGATGGGTCAGCATGAGCAGTTGTTCTGCAGCCTGGACACCGACGGCGGACCCGGGATGGGCGGCTACGGCCCGCCGGGACCGCACGGCATCGGCGCTTACCACCCGGGGGCTCAAACCACCAGCGGCCCAAGGCGTTTCAACCTGCTCAACTGGAACGGACGCGACCGCGTCCCCGGGATGTTTCCGGGTAGCGCATGAACACCCGGACGGCCAAGCTGGCGTCGGTGCTGCTGCAGTACCCGACGACGGCCCTGTTCGACGGGCTCGACGAACTCGACGCGTTCGCGGCGACCACCGCTCCCAAGGCGGCGCGCGAGTCGTTCGGCCGGTTCCTGGGCTGGCTGCGCGCCACCCCGCCGAACGAGGTGGCGCGACACTACGTGCAGACGTTCGATCTGCGCCGCCGCTGCTCGCTGTATCTGACCTACTACCGCTACGGTGACACCCGCAAGCGCGGCATGGCGATGGTGGTGCTCAAGACCGCCTACCGCGACGCGGGCTTTGTTCCCTCCGACGATGAGCTGCCCGACTACCTGCCGATGGTGCTCGACTTCGCCGCGCTCTGCCCGCGTGGCGAGCGGCTGCTCTACGGGCACCGCGCCGACCTGGAGCTGCTGCGTCGCGCCCTGGTGGATGTCCAGTCGCCCTATGCCGACGTCGTCGCCGCGGTCGCCGCCGGCCTGCCGAAGCTGGGCAAATTCGAGCTGCAGCAGGTTCGGGCGGCATGGCAGTCCGGCCCGCCCCGTGAAGAGGTCGGACTGGAGCCGTTCGCCCCGCCGGAATACCTGGCCGGCTACCGGGCGGCTGGGGATCGGGGTCAGCCGTGAGCGCGTGGTCCATGCTGTGGTGGGTGATCCTGCCCTATACCGCTTTCGTGGTGTTCGTGGTGGGCCACATCTGGCGCTGGCGCTACGACCAGTTCGGCTGGACCAGCCGCTCCACCCAATTGCAGGAACGGCGGCTGCTCAAGTGGGGCTCGCCGCTGTTTCACTACGCCACCTTCGCCGCGATCGCCGGGCACGTCCTGGGCATCCTGGTTCCCAAGTCGTTCACCGACTGGCTGGGCATCCCGGAGAAGGCCTACCAGATGTTCTCCGGTATCGCCGGGTCGATCGCCGCGATCGGCATCCTCATCGGCGCCGCAATCCTGACGTTTCGCCGAGTGGCGATCCCACGGGTGCGCGCCACCACCAGCGCGGTGGACTACCTGGCGCTGATCCTGCTCGGCATCATCGTCATCCTGGGTATCTACCTGACGATCGGCAAGGAGGAGCTCGGCGGCGGCTACGAATACCGCAACACGGTCTCGGTGTGGTTTCGCAGCCTGTTCACCGCCCGCCCGAATGTGGCGGCAATCGAGAACGCGCCCATCATGTATCAGGTGCACGCCGCGGCCGCCTGGGCCATCTTCATGGTGTGGCCATTCAGCCGCCTGGTGCACGCGTGGAGCTACCCTCTGTGGTATTTGTGGCGACCCTACATCGTGATCCGTAGCCGAGTCGCCACCCAACCGCAGGAGCCCGGCACCGCCGGGCGGCGGTGGCGCAAAATCGGCGTCCCCTACTGACGGGCCGGCATCACTAAGCCGAAGTTGCGGCGGGTCAGTTAGGCAATTTGGGGGTTGAGCTGGGGTCTGTGCGGGTTGGTCTGCCGAAGGTGTAGCCAGTGAATATGGTGTGTTGATGCTATTGATTGACGAGTTCGCCTTGTAATATTCAGTTATGGTCAAACCTGTGCGGATGCACGTAGCCCGGACTCCGAGCAAATATGTGGACAAGGCCGGCAACGTGCACCGCTATGAGTCGGTGCTGGTGCGTCGCACCTACCGCGACGGGACGAAGGTCCGCCACGAGACCCTGGCCAACCTGTCCAAGTTGCCCGCGGAGGTGATCGCCGCGATCGAGGCGACGCTGAAGGGACAGGTGATGGTGCCTGCCCAGTCGGCCTGCACCATCACCCGCTCGCTGCCGCACGGGCATGTGGCCGCAGTGGCGGCGATGGCGCGTCGGCTGGGGTTTCCGGCGCTCCTGGGTCCGGCGTGTCGATCCCGCGATCTGGTGCTGGGGTTGGTTATTTCGCGGGTGATCCGTCCGGCGTCCAAGCTGTCAACGTTGTCGCGGTGGGCCGATACCACCTTGGGGCCCGACCTGGACGTGGCTGGCGCCTCCACCGATGAGGTGTATGCCGCGATGGACTGGCTGGCGAATCGTCAGGACGCGATCGAGAAGAAGCTGGCCGCTAAACACCTTGGGCCAGCGGCGAACCCGTCACGGATGGCGTTGTTCGATCTGACCAGCTCATGGGTGACCGGGCGGTGCTGTGAGCTGGCCGCCCATGGCTATTCCCGCGACGGCAAAAAGGGCCTGCCGCAGATCAACTACGGGGTGCTCACCGACCCGGCCGGACGCCCCGTGGCGGTGCGGGTGTTTTCCGGAGATACCGCCGACCCGGTCGCGTTCACCGACATCGTCGAGGTGCTGCGCGACACGTTCGGGTTGACCCGGCTGGTGCTGGTGGGGGATCGCGGCATGATCACCAGTGCACGCATCAGCGCACTGAGAGAGCTTAACACCGATGCGGGAACCGGTTTCGGGTGGATCACCGCCCTGCGTGCACCCCAGATCGCCACCCTGGCCGCCGACAAGGGACCGCTGCAGATGAGCCTGTTCGACACCCAAGATCTCGCCGAGATCGCCCACCCCGACTACCCCGGGGAACGGTTGATCGCCTGCCGCAACCCCGCCCTGGCCGCCGAGCGGGCCCGCAAACGCGCCGCGCTGCTAGCCGCCACCGAGGCCGACCTGGCCGCCATCGCCGAGCGGGTGGCCCGCGGCACCCTCAAGGGGGCAGGCAAGATCGGTGAAGCCGTTGGGCGGATCATCGTCAAACACAACGTGGGCAAGCATTTTCACCGCACCATCACCGACACCAGCTTCACCTACCAGCGTGACCAGGCCGGCATCGATGCCGAGGCCAGCCTCGATGGCATCTACGTGCTGCGCACCAGCGTCGACGCCGATACCCTCACCCCAGCAGCCGTGGTGGAAAGCTACAAAAACCTCGCCCACGTCGAGCGCGACTTCCGCAGCATCAAGGCCGATGATCTGGATCTGCGGCCCATCCATCACCGCCTCGATAAGCGTGTCCGCGCCCACGTGCTGATCTGCCTGCTGGCCTGCTACCTGGTCTGGCACCTGCGTAAAGCCTGGGCGTCGCTGACCTTCACCGACGAACACCCACCCGCCCGCGACAACCCCGTCGCGCCCGCACAACGCTCACCACAGGCCCAGGCCAAAGCCTCGACCCAGCACGACCCAGACGGTAACCCGCTGCGCAGCTTCCGCGGCCTGCTCGATCACCTAGCGACCCTGACCCGCAACGACATTCACTACCACGGCACCAACGCCACGGTACCCACACTGGCCGAACCCACCCCCGACCAACGCCGCGCCTTCGACCTTATCGGCACCCCCATCCCGCTGACCGCCGCGTAGCCAGAACCACGACCCCACACCACCAGCAAAAACCCACGTCAGCCACGAATCCACCCACCCAAACCGCCGCAACTTCGGACTAAGCCGAAGTTGCGGCGGGTCAGTTAGGCAATTTGGGGGTTGAGCTGGGGTCTGTGCGGGTTGGTCTGCCGAAGGTGTAGCCAGTGAATATGGTGTGTTGATGCTATTGATTGACGAGTTCGCCTTGTAATATTCAGTTATGGTCAAACCTGTGCGGATGCACGTAGCCCGGACTCCGAGCAAATATGTGGACAAGGCCGGCAACGTGCACCGCTATGAGTCGGTGCTGGTGCGTCGCACCTACCGCGACGGGACGAAGGTCCGCCACGAGACCCTGGCCAACCTGTCCAAGTTGCCCGCGGAGGTGATCGCCGCGATCGAGGCGACGCTGAAGGGACAGGTGATGGTGCCTGCCCAGTCGGCCTGCACCATCACCCGCTCGCTGCCGCACGGGCATGTGGCCGCAGTGGCGGCGATGGCGCGTCGGCTGGGGTTTCCGGCGCTCCTGGGTCCGGCGTGTCGATCCCGCGATCTGGTGCTGGGGTTGGTTATTTCGCGGGTGATCCGTCCGGCGTCCAAGCTGTCAACGTTGTCGCGGTGGGCCGATACCACCTTGGGGCCCGACCTGGACGTGGCTGGCGCCTCCACCGATGAGGTGTATGCCGCGATGGACTGGCTGGCGAATCGTCAGGACGCGATCGAGAAGAAGCTGGCCGCTAAACACCTTGGGCCAGCGGCGAACCCGTCACGGATGGCGTTGTTCGATCTGACCAGCTCATGGGTGACCGGGCGGTGCTGTGAGCTGGCCGCCCATGGCTATTCCCGCGACGGCAAAAAGGGCCTGCCGCAGATCAACTACGGGGTGCTCACCGACCCGGCCGGACGCCCCGTGGCGGTGCGGGTGTTTTCCGGAGATACCGCCGACCCGGTCGCGTTCACCGACATCGTCGAGGTGCTGCGCGACACGTTCGGGTTGACCCGGCTGGTGCTGGTGGGGGATCGCGGCATGATCACCAGTGCACGCATCAGCGCACTGAGAGAGCTTAACACCGATGCGGGAACCGGTTTCGGGTGGATCACCGCCCTGCGTGCACCCCAGATCGCCACCCTGGCCGCCGACAAGGGACCGCTGCAGATGAGCCTGTTCGACACCCAAGATCTCGCCGAGATCGCCCACCCCGACTACCCCGGGGAACGGTTGATCGCCTGCCGCAACCCCGCCCTGGCCGCCGAGCGGGCCCGCAAACGCGCCGCGCTGCTAGCCGCCACCGAGGCCGACCTGGCCGCCATCGCCGAGCGGGTGGCCCGCGGCACCCTCAAGGGGGCAGGCAAGATCGGTGAAGCCGTTGGGCGGATCATCGTCAAACACAACGTGGGCAAGCATTTTCACCGCACCATCACCGACACCAGCTTCACCTACCAGCGTGACCAGGCCGGCATCGATGCCGAGGCCAGCCTCGATGGCATCTACGTGCTGCGCACCAGCGTCGACGCCGATACCCTCACCCCAGCAGCCGTGGTGGAAAGCTACAAAAACCTCGCCCACGTCGAGCGCGACTTCCGCAGCATCAAGGCCGATGATCTGGATCTGCGGCCCATCCATCACCGCCTCGATAAGCGTGTCCGCGCCCACGTGCTGATCTGCCTGCTGGCCTGCTACCTGGTCTGGCACCTGCGTAAAGCCTGGGCGTCGCTGACCTTCACCGACGAACACCCACCCGCCCGCGACAACCCCGTCGCGCCCGCACAACGCTCACCACAGGCCCAGGCCAAAGCCTCGACCCAGCACGACCCAGACGGTAACCCGCTGCGCAGCTTCCGCGGCCTGCTCGATCACCTAGCGACCCTGACCCGCAACGACATTCACTACCACGGCACCAACGCCACGGTACCCACACTGGCCGAACCCACCCCCGACCAACGCCGCGCCTTCGACCTTATCGGCACCCCCATCCCGCTGACCGCCGCGTAGCCAGAACCACGACCCCACACCACCAGCAAAAACCCACGTCAGCCACGAATCCACCCACCCAAACCGCCGCAACTTCGGACTAAGCCAAACGCTCGATTCCCGGATAAGCGTCGAATCCGCGGTCGAAGCTCAGCAGCTGGGTGATGTCACGGCGAACCATGACGGCAACGTGCAGGGCATCCCGTGCCCGGTTGATTGCCACGTAGCGGTGACAAATCTCGTGCAGCACGACGGCGTCGGTGACCAACCGTTCGCCGGCCGACAGTGCCGACTCCAGCAGACGCTGCGCGTCCAGCTTGTGCGGGTGCGATGCGCCCACCAGATACATCGGGATGTTGGAGTCGACGAAAATCACGGTGCGTTCGGCGGCAACGCCCGCTGTCCGCGCTCGATCTCCTCGAGCATCTGCTCGATGTCGGCGGTCGGAAACTCATGACGCACGGCGGCGCGGATGGTGCGCAGCTTCGCGTTGAGGTCGCCCCGCGGCTCCCGTTCACACGCCTCGCGCAGGGTGCGACGAACCCACTCAGACACCGTCGTTCGGTGCCGACGGGCGATCTCTTGAAGCTGCTCCCACTGGTCTGGGTCGAGCAGAACTTGGAGACGCTTACTCATATAATGAGTACGATATGCTCACATCATGTGGGCTGCAGCTCGCCGACGGTGAGCCCACCGGTCCAGGCAATGCGCAGTGGATGGCAAGGATTTCGAGTGCCCGCTTGGAGCAGTCACCGATCCGCGTTATGGATGCGGCGTCGGCGAGGAGGTTGGCGTATCGGTTTGGCTGATCCGGCAATCCGACTGGGCCGTGAGTGATGACGCTTTCTGGGTTCCGAGCTTGAATTCGACGCCGCCTGGGCCAGCGAAATATGCGTCGTGATCATTTGGGCTTGTCTTTCATAACCGTTGCCGTTGAGTGTGTTTGAGTTGCACACGCTCATGCGGCGTCCCCGTGCGGGTTTGGGTTTTGGCCTCTCCGCTTCCGGCCCCGCGCGGGCGGGGTCTTATGGATGCTCCGCCGGCACCGGATGTTCCGGTGTCCGCGCCATGGCCTGTACCAACCGGTGTGGTTGGCCCGGGTACCGATGGGGCCGTGGTCCCGACTGGACCACAACTGGCGTATTCCGGCCAGTCACGGAGATTAAGCGCGGCGTTGCGATCACGGTCGACGACTTCGCCGGTGCGCGGACACACCAGCGATTTGTCGATGCGCCCTTTGCCGATCAGCCGACACGGCGAGCCGTCCGGTGTGGTGCAGCCGTGATGGATCTGGCTGGACGGGAACCAGCGATCCGCCACGGTGAGCACCACGCCAGAGCGGGCGGTCTTGTAGGCCAGCATCGGCCGTATCGGACCCATCGCCGCGTCGGAGACGGCGCGCCGGTAGGCACGCCGCCCTATGCTGCGTTTCATGGCGGCCACGTCGAGGTCTTCGATCACGATGTGGCCATAGCTGCCCGCCAGCTCGGTGGTGAGCTGGTGGGCGGCGTCCCGCCGCAGGTGCACGCACCGGCGATCCAGCCGGGACAGCTTGGCTTTCGCTGCCCGGTGGCCGCGGGAGCCGGGGGTGCGGCGGGAAAGTTCACGCCCGGCCCGCCGCCGCGCCGCCAGGGTGGCTTTCAGCGGGGCCGGATTCGGGTATTCGACGATCGACTCTTCACCGGTGGCGGTGTCGAGGACGGCGACGGTGGCCAACGTGCGCACCCCGAGATCAACCCCGGCGCGCGCGGTCGGCGCGGCGACCGTGCGCGCGGTGGCCGGTGTGCGCAGCGCGTAGCCGATCGAGACGAACAACCGGCCCCAACGCTGCGAGAGCGTCATGTTCAGGATGCGGGCCCGCCCCGAGGCGACATGCCGCTGCACCCGGCGGGTGTTCTCCTTGGAGCGCAGCGGCCCGATCACGGGCACGGTGATGGTGCGCCGATCGGCCTCCACCCGCATCGCTCCGGTGGTGAACCGCACCCGGCCAGCGTCGCGGCGCGCGGATGTGAACCGCGGAAACCCCACACGGCGACCCCGCCGGGTGCCGTTGCGGCTGGCCGACCAGTTATCCAGGGCCCGCGCCAGATCAGCCAGCCCCGAGGAGTAGGCCTCTTTGGAATTGGCGGCCCACCACGGCGCCACCTCACCCTTAGCGCGGTTCCACGCCCACCGCAGCGAACCCAGATCCCAACCGATCGACGCGTGGCCGGGATCAACAGCTTTGGCGTCCAGGTCGGCTTTCACTTTCGCCAAGCCCCAGTTGAACGCTTTGCGTCGCGCCCCGAAATGCGAGCGCACCAACCCCGCCCGCTCCGGCTCTGTGGGCCATTCGACCTCGAACTTCGCTGCCGTCACCGCCCACCCGGTGTGCAACGGCGCGCCGGGTGAACCCGTCTGGGCGTAGCCCGCGGCGTCGCCGTCATAAAGGTCGAACAGCACCGACACCGACTCCACCGCGCTGCGCTGCGCCCCGAAATCGGCGCCCACATCGACATACCGCGACAACCTCGGCGTGCCATCGGGGTTGGGCTTACCCGCCAGATGCGCTCCACCGGTGGCCGCGGCCACCCTCGCGGCCTGCGCCCTGGTGCGCATCCCGACGATCATGCGGTCTTCCCTGGTTCACGTTTAGCTGCAGCCAGCGCCCGCATCGCCCGGTTTCGCGCCCCGCGCCGCCCATACAGCCGTGCGCACACATCGACGTGAGGACTTCGATCATGTCGCGCACCAGATCATCGATCGTCTCACCGGGATCGGCCACCACGATCCGGCGGCCCTGCGCAGCCAACACCGCCTTCAGGTGCTCCACCCCGAAACGGGCCAACCGGTCAGGATGCTCCACAACAATGACCTTCGCATCCGGGTCCGACAAGATAAGATCCGGCGCAGCTTCGGGCGTTTACCGTTCAGGCCCGACCCGACCTCGACAACGACCTGCCGTACCGTCAGATCCTGCTCGGTCGCCCACGCCGTCAGCCGGGCCACCTGGCGATCCAGATCGGCGCGCTGATCATGGCTGGACACCCGGGCATAGATCACCACGCCGCCCGGCGCGCTTTCGCCGGGCGGGGTCGCGCGCACCAGAATCAGCCGGCCCACCCGCTCCGCGGGCACCGGCAGTGTTCCCTCCCGAAAACCAGCGATAAGCCGTATGCCGGTTCACTCCAACCGATTCGGCCCACACCGCCAGATTCACAACGCCAATCCAAACACACTTACGCACACTCAACTGCACTCAACACGCAACAGTTCGCAACCCCATAGTGGGTGGCGCCGAATTGTTTTGCGCCGTCCCTTACGATCTGCACCGCTTGCATCCATTTGTCGTCCGGGATCGGTCAGCTGAACCCCACCATGAAATAAGCGGCCTTCGCACGTGAGAGGGACCCGCTTGCGACGACTTTCTGGGTACTCGGCGGCTGGTCGACGGTACCACGATCCATGGGGCGCTTCGGAGGAGACCGCGAAACACTCGGGCCAGGACACTATAGTTGCTTCACTGGTTGCTTCGCTATGGTCTGAATGTAAGGTAAAGGACCGTAACATCACTGGCCAGAAGGATTAACGCGGTCAACGGAATGAGGATGCCCCAGCCACGCTTTGCGGTCCAGAATGAGGCGACAACTGTTAGCGCGGCAACAAACGGGCCGCCGTAAAGCAGCATGACGAAGATGCTGGATGGGGGACCTTGGCGCGGGCAGTATTCGTAGGCGCAACGGTCGGTAGACATCACGGCTGCGAAGGCGAAAACCATCACGAACAACGCTCCCGGCACGCTCAACAGCGCCAAGGCCCAGTTCAGCACTGTAAGGATGCGGCGGAGGTAGATCTCCCGCAGGTTGGTTGAATTCCGGTACGCCGCCCGCTGGTCCTCAGCCGATGCTGGGGTTTGACTTTTTGAGATAGCGGTCTCCTCAGATTTGTTTGGACCATAGATTTGTTTGAACCTTCGCATCACGGACGAGGTCTACGGGTGGCCCGTCGACGGTGGTGGTGCCGGGGTATCGGTTTCACGCATCCGACAATCCGATGTCGCGGTCAATACAGTCTGCACTTTGCTGCCGAAATGAAATTGGGCGTCGGAACCGGAGATGGCCAGATCTTTGTTGCCGGGCTGGTCGACGAAAACGGTCACAGTTGTGGCGCCGAAGCGTGCGGCGCCATCCTTGACGATCTGCAGCGCCTTCGGCCACAGGTCGTCGGGAATCGCACGATCGAACACGATGCGTTCGACGACCTGCACCGCACGTGTCCACACATATTCGCCGCCGCAATGGTCCCAGCTGTTCTCATCGACCGTCCACTTCATTCCGGGTACCAGGGCCGCAATCTCGATCGCCATCTGATCCATCGCCGCGATGTACTCGGCGCGCGCGGCCTCAAACGAGGGCTTAGAACGCAGTCCGTTCTCCAGCTTGGCCATCCGCTGCGGGCCCGGATTGCCATGCCGTCCGGGATTCGTTGCGCCGCAACCAAAAATCGACATACACACCACTACTACCAGAACTCCCGAACAGATCCGGATCATCATCCGCCCGCGTGTGGATAGGGCTTTAATGGTGTCGGTGCCATCATCAACTGCTTGGCGCCGTCGGGCATATCGGCGATGCCTGCGGCGATGACCGCCAGGTTGTAACCCGACATTCTCAGCACCGACTCACCCCCCGGGCCAGCGACGGCGCGCAAATAATCGGCGTGACTGTGCACGCCCGCCCGCACGACACCGTCGGCACTCGTCCCGGCTTGCGAGGACAGCTCCGGCATCATCCCGCCATACGCGTCTACCCCCCAGCCGTGCAGCGGGGCAAGCGGGGCCAGCTCGGGAATCAGATCGTCGCCGACCGCCCGCATTACAAAGGCCTGCCCGTGGGTCAGGCCGAGTTGACTGGGATTGGTGAGTTCCAGCCCCGGAGAGCCGTAGAACACCGCGTCATTGACCGGATGTAAGCCCTGGGCGTTGAGCTGCTGCAACGCCAGCGACGCCGTCAGCGATCCATAGGAGTGCCCGAACACGCTGATATGAGCGGTCGGGTTGTTGGTCCGCACCTGCTGAAGATACGACGACAAGTTCGCAGCCCCGGCCCGCGCCCGATCGTCGCTGATCGTGCGCCACAGATCACGCGGGCTGGCGGTGTGGATCGGGTTCGACGGCGGATCGTAACCCATAAATGCGATGGTGGACACCGAACCCGGACGGCCAAGGCGGTTAAGCTCGTCTTGCGCCGTCTTCTGCAGATTGCGCGCCTCTTGCACCATTGAATCGCCCTGGAAATGCTGGAGGCTCCAGACCTTGGAATCGAGGATGGAGTCATGCCGAAGAAACAGTCACCGCCGAGCAAGCCGACGAGTCGCCGCTACAGCGCCGAGCAAAAGGCCGGAGCGGTACGGATGGTCCGGACATTACGGGCGGAGTTGGGTAGCGACCACGGCGTTGTCGCCCGGGTCGCCGATCAGCTTGGCTACGGGGTGGAGTCGGTGCGGACCTGGGTGCGCCAGGCCGACATCGACGACGGCTATCAGCCCGGGGTGTCGACCACCGAGGCGCGACGCATGAAGGAACTCGAACAGGAGAATCGAGAACTCAAGCGCGCCAACGAGATACTGAAACGAGCGGCGAGTTTCTTCGGGGCGGAGCTCGACCGCCAACACAAGAAATAGTCGACTTCATCGACGCCAACCGGGAAGAATTCGGGGTCGAGCCCATCTGCACCGTGCTGCACAGCGCAGGCGTGTCGGTGGCCCCGAGCACCTACTACGCTGCCAAGAAACGCGGCCCGTCGAAACGAGCCTGCCGGGATGCGGTCATGGGTCCGGTCCTGGTCAAGCTCTTCGAGGACAACTACAGCGTCTACGGCGCCCGTAAGCTGCACAAAGCCGCCGTCAGGGCCGGCCACGACATCGGCCGCGACCAGGTAGCGCGGCTGATGCGCGCCGCCGGCATCGCCGGGGTGCGCCGCGGCAAGAAGGTCCGCACCACCCGACCTGAAGAAGGTGCCCAACGCCACCCGGACCTGGTCAAGCGGAACTTCACCGCAGACGCCCCCAACCAGCTGTGGGTGACCGATCTGACGTTCGTGCCCACCTGGGCTGGGGTGGCCTACGTCTGCTTCATCATCGACGTGTTCAGCCGGATGATCGTCGGCTGGCGGGTGGCCTCGAACATGCGCACCACGATGGTGCTTGATGCCATTGAGATGGCCCGCTGGTCGCGCGGAGCTGTGTTGGCGGGCTTGCGCTGTCACTCAGACGCCGGCAGCCAGTTCACCTCGCTTCGCTATACCGAGCGCCTCGCCGAGATCGGCGCAGTGCCCTCGATCGGCACCGTAGGCGACAGCTACGACAACGCTCTGGCCGAGACCGTCAACGGCTACTACAAGGCCGAGCTGATCTACGGTCCCGCGCGGCCCGGCCCGTGGAAGACCGTCGAAGACGTCGAGCTAGCCACCCTCGGCTGGGTGCACTGGCACAACACCGCCCGGTTGCACGGCTACCTCGGCCACCTACCGCCAGCAGAATTCGAGGACACGTTCTACGCTGGCAGACGGACCGACCAAGCCCTGGTCGGAATCCAATAAACCGAGCCTCCATCGAACCCAGGGCGGTTCACATATCCGGCAAAGAGTCTTTGGTGGTGGAACCCAGACCGGGGACACTCACCGAGATGTTGGTGGCGGTGTCGGGATTGCCCACGGCCACAGCCGAAAGAACTTTCTGGCTGGGGTCGTCGGGGATCTGCAGTTGCGTCAAGTAAGTTTCGGGTGCTTCGCTGAGCGCCTGGTCGATGGAGTCGAATTCGGCCAACCGGTTGTGGGCGGCGCCCAGCTGATCCTGCAGGGTCTGCAACTCGGCGCTGCCACCGCCGTGTTGCGCCAACTGGTCACAGCGCGCCTGCAACTCGTCAATGCGGTGTTGAAGTTTGGCGCGTGCCTCGCGTAACCGTTCCTGGTTGGCGTCACTTTCCCGCTGGGTGGGGGTCAGCCCCTGGGGCCCGATCGGCGGGCCCGCATCGGCTGGGATGGGCGCGTCGCCGTCGGCCATATTGATTGCGCTCGCCAGTTCCGCATCGACCGCGTTGGCCTCCGCTAGAATCGCATCCAGCCGAGGTTGCAGCTCCTCTTCGGCGATTAAGGCCTCCATCGGCAAGCCGTTGAACGTCGAACTCGGCACGACCTTGTTAGCCAACGAGTCGATCCACATGTGCAGCTCGGTGGCATCGGCACGTAATTGGCGCAGCTGAGCCTGCACGTTCTCGATGCCGTCGGCGGCCCGGTCGGCGGCCCGGCCTACCGCCAGCGCCTCGTTGCCATGAGCATCAAGATCTTTGCGGATCAGCGCGTTTTGGTGCTTCCTGGCCTCGCCGGTTTTGCCCTCCCAAGTGTCAAACACCGCCAACGACCCCAGTTGGCGCGACACCTCCAAGGTGGCCTGACCCCGCGCGGTGGCCGCGCGGAACACCGCGCGGACCGCTTCAGCGTTCCACCGATCAATATCGGCCACCGTCAATGTCACAGCTCACTCCCCGGCCATGCCATCGGCCACGCCGACCGCACGCAACCTCGCTGCGTTCCCGCGCTCCATCGCCGCAAAAACAATCGCGTCGTCATTCAGATGCAACGCGGCTCGCCCACCCGGGTCAGCAGCGTGCGCGACGCCGCCAACCAGACATTCATCCTGGTGTTCAGCGCCGCCGCGGAAGTGCCCACCCAGCCCGTTTGCGCGGCTTCTAACTGGTTATCCGAATCCAGATGCGCGATGGCCAGATCCTCACCCTGGCCGGTGACGTGCGCCGCCGAGCACACCAGGGCCTCCAGGTCGACCTGAAACTCCCGCTCACCCGCCATCACCAGCACCTCGCCACCAGGAATGCGACCAGTTTCTCATATCAGCAGCAGAAACCGGGCAAATCAGTGCCTCCCCCAGGCTCACGCCTGCGGTCGCTTACCGGCGGGCGTTTTCGGGCCGGCGCACTCCCCCAGGCTCACGCCTGCGGTCGCTTACCGGCGGGCATCGTTGGGCCGGCGCACTCCCCCAGACTCACGCCTGCGGTCGCTTACCGGCGGGCGTTTTCGGGCCGGCGCGCTCCCCCAGGCTCACGCCTGCGGTCGCTTACCGGCGGGCGTTTTCGGGCCGGCGCGCTCCCCCAGGCTCACGCCTGCGGTCGCTTACCGGCCGAAACTTCGTGGGGGTACTCGGCGTAGAACGGTACATAGCCCGCGTCGCGGCCGGCCAGCACGTACACCGGGTCGTTCACTCCCGGGCCATAGGCTTGCGCACGCAAGTCCACTTTTCGGGCCTTGAACGTCGAGGTATAGGACAACGACTCCACCACCCGCACGAACAGCGGCACCGCATATGCCGGCAGGCGATCGTACAGTGTGCGGGCCAGCGCCTGGCCGTCGAACTCGGCGCCGTCGCGCAGTTTGATCGCGGCCATCCCCGCGCGCCCACCGGTACCGGGTATCTCGACGCCGTAGACCGCGCATTCCTCCACGGCCTCATCGGCGGCCAACGCCGCTTCGACTTGCGTGGTGGCGACGTTCTCGCCCTTCCACCGGAACGTGTCGCCGAGCCGGTCGACGAACGCCGCGTGACCTAATCCCTGGGGACGCAGCACGTCGCCGGAATTAAACCAGCAATCACCGGCGCGGAAAGCGTTGCGCACCAACTTCTTCTCGCTGGCTTTCGGATCGGTGTAGCCGTCGAACGGCTGTAATCGGTTGACCGGGCTGAGCAGCAACCCGGGCTGTCCGCGTGGCACCCGGCGCACCCGGCCGGTCTCGTCGCGCAGCGGCTCACCGGTGTCCTGGTCGTAATCCACAAATGCCAACGGCAGTGGCGAAATCCCGGTGGTCTTAGGCACATTGAAGACGTTAATGAATGCGGTGTTGCCCTCGCTGGCGGCGTAAAACTCACACACCCGCGCGATGCCGAACCGGGTCGTGAACTCGTCCCAAATCTCCGGACGCAGCCCGTTGCCGGCGATCAGCCGCACCCGGTGCGCGCGATCGGTGGGCTTGGGAGGCTGGTTCAACAGATAACCGCAAAGCTCGCCGATGTAGATGAACGCCGTTGCATCACAGGCAATCACCTCATCCCAAAACCGTGAAGCGGAAAACGAGGCACCCAGCGCCAGCGTCGCACCGGAATTGATCACCGATGCCACCGCAACCGTCAGCGCGTTGTTGTGGTACAGCGGCAGGCAGCAATACAGCGTGTCGGAGGATTTCAGCCGTAAGCCCAATCCGCCGAACACGGCCAGCGCCCGCAGCCAGCGGTGGTGCGTCATCACGCTGGCTTTGGGGAATCCGGTTGTGCCCGAGGTGAAAATGTAAAACGCCGGGTCCTTGGCCAGCACCGCAGACACGGACCTGGGGTTGGCGGTGGGCGCGGTGGCGGCAAGCCCCGCCAGGTGCTCCGTTGTCAGTAACGCCCCATCACGTGCGTCGCAAGCACCGGCCGCGCCGGCCAGATCAGGTTCGACGACAAGGATTTTGGCTTCCAGGAGGGCCAGGCTGTGCGCGAGCACCTCACCGCGCTGATGGTAGTTGACCATGCCGGCGATCGCACCGCATTTGACCGCGGCCAGCATCAACAGCACCACGTCGGGCGAGTTCCGCGACATGATCCCCACGACATCGCCGCGGCCGACACCACGTGCGGCCAGCACTGCGGCGTAGCGGTTGGCGGTCGCGTTGGCCTCGCGGTAGGACAGCCGCCGGTCGCCGCACCGGAGGAAGGTCCGGTCCCCGAAACGAGCCGCCCGCCGCTGAAACACCTTGCCGATGGAGATCTTGGAATTCGGCTGGGGCAGTAGCCCCGTGAGCGCACCGCGGATGATCACCGGCAAGTCTGCCAACACGCCCGGTACCCCGGTTGCGATGTCGGCCAGGGAAACCGGCCTGACGTCGCAGCCGTGGTGTTCGCCCACGTCGTCCCCCGATTCGTCAACCAGCATTGGCGGCCAGCCTAACCGATCGATAACCGCTCAGCGGGGGCTGCAGGCCGCCAGCGCGGCGCTCACCTCATCGACCACCACCAGCCGGTCTAAGGCCGCCCGCGAGACGTAGCCGGTGTCGACCAGCCCGGAAAGCCAGGCCCGCAGGCCGTCGTAGTGCCCGACCGGGTCGAGCAGCACCACGGGTTTGTCATGCAACCCGAGATACCCCGCGGTCCACACTTCAAACAGCTCCTCCAGCGTTCCCAGGCCGCCCGGTAACGCGATGAACGCGTCCGCGCGGTCTTCCATGATCTGTTTGCGCTCCCGCATGGTCTCGGTGACGATCAGTTCGTCGGCAGCGTGGTCGGCCAGCTCGCGATGCACCAGCATTTTGGGGATCACGCCGACCGTACGGCCGCGGCGTGCCCGCGCCGCGGTGGCCAGAGCCCCCATCGCCGAGACGTTGCCCCCGCCCCACACCAAGGTCCAGCCCCGCTCGGCGACCGCCTCGCCGAGCCGGGCGGCCAGCGCCAGCAGCTCGCGGTGCGTGGGTCCGGACGCACAGTACACGCAGACGGCCCACTCGCCGGGGGAATCGGGGGACACACACCGAAAGGTAGACCACTGTTGCCCCGGTGCGCATTTCGCCCTATCGCCACGCCACCGGCGCCGCGCGCCGTAAAATCCGGCAGTGCCGTGGGTCACCGCGCTCAACGCCACCGAGCTGGACAGCGTGCAAACCGCCCTGCAGCATCCGCAACGCTCGGGGGTGATGCTGGCCGGGCCCGACGGCGTCGGGAAGACCCTGCTGGCCCGCATCACCGCCGAGGGATTCGCCCGAGAGCACCCGGGGAGCGTCCTTCGCTGGGTAAGGGGTACGGCTCCGGGGCGCAACGTGCCGTTCGGTGCCTTCCGGCGGCTGATCGACGTCGCCGCCGAGCCCGGGCGCCCGGCCGCGCTGCTGCGGGCGGCCCGCGACACCCTCACCCGCCACCACGAGGACCTGCTGCTGGTGGTCGACGACGCGCACGATCTCGACAACCTGTCCGCCACCATGGTGTACCAATTAGCCCTGGCCAAATCCGCCCGGCTTGTGGTTACGCTGAAATCCGGGCCGCCGGTTCCCGACGCCATCGCCGCGTTGGCCTCCGACGAGCTGCTCATCCGCATCGATCCCCAGCCCCTGGACAGGGCGCGCACGGCCACGGTGCTGGAGTCGGCATTGGGGGCGCCGCTGCGGCCCGGTGCCCTCGAGCAGGTTTTCGCGCGCAGCCAGGGTAACCCGCTGTATCTGCGGCATCTGGTCCACGACGGCGGCATGCTGCGTGCGGACGACGGATGGCGGTGCCGTGACGAGCCTCCCCTGGCGTTGGCGGACCTGATCGACGCATACCTGAGCGCACTGCCCGCCCCGGCGCGCACGGTGCTGAACTACCTGGCCGTCGCGGAGCCGCTTACCCGGACCGACCTGGCCGCACTGACCGGTGAGCGGGCCGTCGAGCGGGCCGAAGCGGCGGGCGCGGTCATCGCCGACGGAGCGGACCAGATCTACGCCGCCCATCCGCTCTATGTGCACCGCGCCGGCGCCGCCCTGGGAGCCCATGCTCGTGCCCTGCGCACGTCGGTGCTCGCGCAGCTGGCAACACATCCGGTCAACCATGCCAGTGACCGGCTGCGGCTGGCCGCACTGGCCGCCGACAGCGATACCCCGGGAACGGTCGCAGACCTCGCGGCCGCGGCCAACCTGGCGCTGGGGCTGGGTGAGCTGACGCTGGCCGAACGCCTGGCGCGGACCGGCTTGGAGCGGTCGGGGGGGCTGGCGGCGCGGCTGCCGCTGGCGCACGCGCTGGCTTGGCAGGGCCGCGGCCGCGAAGCGGGCGCGCTGCTGGCGGCGGTAAACCCTGACCAGCTGTCCGAGACCGAGCTGCTGGCCTGGGCGCTGCCCCGGGCGGCGAACCAGTTCTGGATGCTCAGCGAGCCGGAGCGGGCCACCGCATTCCTGCAGGCCACCCGCAGCCGGGTCACGGCGCCCACCGCGCGCCTCACCCTCGACGCGCTGGCGGCGACCTTCGCGATGAATGCGGGCGCTCCGCTGCGCGCGCTTCAGTTGGCCCGCGAGGTGTTGGCCGCACCCCAGGCCGACGAGACGGCCATCGGGTGGGCGGCGTCGACCGCGGCGCTGTGCTCGGCCCGCATCGGCCGGCTCGATGACGTCGAGTCGCTCGCCGCCCGGGCGCTGACGGTCGCGCATCCGGGTTTGTTGCGCTTCACCAGCGGCTTCGGCCGGGTCACCGCGCTGGTCATGGCGGGACGCCTGCAGGAGGCGCGTGCGTTGGCGCAACGCTACACCGACTTCGCCGAGCTGCAGCAGCCCGGCCGGGCGATCGGTGAGGTCCTGGTGGGCTACGTGGCGATCGCCCAGGGCGACCTCGAGGCCGCCGTTGCGCTGCTGGGGCGGGCCGCCGACGCGTTGACCCCGACGGGCTACTCGTGGGGCCCGCTGTCGTTGATGCTGCTCGCGCAGGCCCTCGGGCAACGGGGCGATCAATTTGAGGCAGCAAAGGTTGTCCACCGGGCCGAGTCCCGGCACGGCCTGAAATCGGCCCTGTTCGCTCCCGAGCTGGCCCTGGCCAGGGCGTGGTCGATGGCGGCACGCGGCGACGCGACGGGCGCGATCGGCGCGGCCCGCGAGGCGGTGCAGGCCGCCGAACGCGCCGGGCAAACGGCGATCGCGCTGCGCGCGCTGCAGGATGCGGCACGACTCGGTGACATCCGGGCGGTGTATCGCGCCGAACGGCTGTCATTCGAGGTCGACTGTGCGCTCGGCCGGCTCACCGTCGCCCATGCCCGCGCGCTGGCGGCCGGCGATGCCCGCGCGTTGGCGCAGGTAGCCGACGACTTGGCCGCCGCGGGGATGCACCCTGCAGCCGCTGACGCCGCCGCGCAGGCGCAACGCACCCAGCCCGTCGGCTAGCCGGGCCGGTCAGGGCGCGGCCGGTCAGGCGGCGCGGCCCATCAGGTAGCGGCGCAGCAGCTCGGTGGCGGCGGTGATCTGGGCCACCGGTACCCGCTCGTCCCGCCGGTGCGCCAGATTGGGGTCACCCGGCCCGTAGTTGACCGCCGGGATGCCCAGCGCGGCGAATCGCGACACATCGGTCCAGCCGTATTTCGCCCGGACCCGCCCGGCGGCGGCGGCGACCAAGGTTTTGACGGCGGGCTCGGATAAGCCGGGCCGCGCGCCGGCGGCGGCGTCGATCTGCTCGATCTGCACGTCGAGGCCGTCGAACACGTCCCGCACATGCCGCAGCGCCGCGGCCACCGAGCGGTCGGGGGCAAAGCGGTAGTTGACCGTCACCGATGCCATGTCGGGGATCACGTTTCCGGCGACACCGCCCTCGATCCGCACCGCCGATAACCCTTCCCGGTAGGCGCAGCCGTCAATCTCGACGGTGCGGGCCCGGTACCCGGCCAGCCGGTCCAGCACCGCACCCAGCTTGTGGATGGCGTTGTCGCCCAGCCAGGAGCGAGCGGAGTGGGAGCGGGTTCCCGTCGTGCGGATGACGGCGCGCAGGGTGCCCTGGCAGCCGGCCTCGACGTAACCTCCGGTGGGCTCGCCCAGGATGGCCACGTCGGCGGACAGCCACGCCGGCAATTCGCGTTGGATGCGGCCCAATCCGTTTGCCGCCGCTTCGATTTCCTCGCAGTCGTAAAACACCAGCGTCAGGTCGGGCACCGGCTCGGCGATCGTGGCGGCCAAGTGCAGAAACACCGCGCAGCCGGATTTCATGTCCACCGTCCCGCAGCCGTGCAGGAGGTCGCCTTCTTCGCCGGCCGAGCGGCGGCTGGGCAGGTTTCCGTCCGCCGGTACGGTGTCGAGATGCCCGGCCAGCAGCACCCGCGACGGGCGGTGGCGCCGGGTGCGCGCCAGCACGGCGTTGCCGGTGCGGACGATCTCGAAGCCTGACGTCTGCGCACGCAGCGCGGCCTCCACTTCATCGGCGATGCGCGCCTCGTGTCGTGACTCGCTGGGGATGTCGACCAGCGCCGCGGTCAGCTCGACCGGGTCCCCGCGTAGGTCCAACACGCACCCAGCCTAACGGCGCCCGTTCCCGTGTTCCGGCCCGACAAGTAGCGTGGCGGACATGACAGCAGCCTCGGGCATCGGGTTGGCGACCCTGAGCGCGGACGGGTCGGTTCTCGACACCTGGTTTCCCGCACCGGAACTGACCGGTTCGGGTCAAAGCGGCACGGCGCGCCTGCCGGTGACCGAGGTGCCCGACGACCTGGCCGCGCTGGTGGGCCGCGACGAGGACCGCGGCACCGAAACGGTTGCGGTGCGCACCGTGATCGCCTCGCTGGCCGACGCCGCCACCGACGCCTACGACGCCTACCTGCGACTGCATCTGCTCTCGCACCGGCTGGTCGCGCCGCACGGGCTGAACGCCGCCGGCCTGTTCGGGGTGCTGACCAACGTGGTGTGGACTAATCACGGACCCTGCGCGGTGGACGGTTTCGAGGCGGTACGGGCCCGGCTGCGCCGCCGCGGGCCGGTGATCGTGTACGGCGTCGACAAGTTTCCGCGGATGGTCGACTACGTGATCCCGAGCGGGGTGCGCATCGCCGACGCCGACCGGGTGCGTCTCGGCGCGCACTTGGCGCCGGGTACCACGGTGATGCACGAGGGATTCGTCAACTACAACGCCGGCACTTTGGGGGCGTCGATGGTGGAAGGCCGCATCTCGGCGGGCGTGGTGGTCGGCGACGGATCCGACATCGGCGGCGGAGCCTCCATCATGGGCACCCTGTCCGGCGGGGGCAAGCACGTCATCTCGATCGGGAAACGCTGCCTGCTGGGGGCCAATTCCGGGCTGGGCATCTCGCTGGGCGATGACTGCGTTATCGAGGCCGGCCTATACGTCACCGCGGGCACCAAGGTCACCCTGCCCGACGGCACGTCGGTCAAGGCCCATGAGCTGTCCGGTCGCAGCAATCTGCTGTTCCGCCGCAATTCGCTGACCGGCGCCGTCGAGGTGGTGTCCCGCGACGGTCAGGGCATCGATTTGAACCCCGAGCTGCACGCCAACTAGCAACCGGCGGATGAGCACGACCGGTTGCCCTATGCCATCAGCTCCTTTTTGAGCACCTTACCCATCGGGTTGCGTGGCAACGAATCTACGATCCGCACCTCACGCGGGCGCTTGTGCAACGAGAGCTGTTGAGCTACAAAGGAAATCAAATCATTCGGTCGGGCGTCCCCAACGACGAACGCGACGATTCGCTGACCGAGATCCTCGTCGGGCAGGCCGACGACCGCCACCTCCGCCACCCCCGGATGCCCGAGCAGCGCCGTCTCGATTTCCCCGGCGCCGATCCGATATCCCCCCGACTTGATCAGGTCGACCGACTCGCGCCCCACGATGCGGTGCATGCCACCACTATCGACCACCGCGACATCACCGGTTCGATACCAGCCGCCGGCGTCGAACGCTTCGGCGGTGGCTCCCGGACGGTTGAGGTACCCGTCGAACAGCGTGGGGCCCCGAACCTGCAGCCGCCCGACGGTCTTGCCGTCATGCGCAACCTCGGCTCCGGCGTCGTCGAGCAGCCGGGTCTGCACACCGGTCAGCGGCAGACCGACCCAGCCCGGGCGGCGCTCGCCGTCCGCACGGGTGGACAGCGTGATCAGCGATTCGGTGGTGCCGTACCGTTCCACCGGGGCGTGACCGGTCAGCCGCGCCAGTCGCTCGAACACCGGAACCGGAAGCGGGGCGCTTCCGGAAACCAGCAACCGCGCCGAACGCAGCTCCCGGGCCGCCGCCGGGTCGGCCACCACCCGCGACCACACCGTCGGGACACCGAAATACAGCGTGCCACCGCCGGCAGCAGCGGCCCGCGCATACTCGATCGGTGTGGGTTTTCCGGTGTGCACGAAGCGGTTTCCGATACGAAGTGACCCGAGCAGGCCCAACACCAAGCCGTGCACGTGAAACAGCGGAAGCCCGTGGACCAAGGTGTCCTCGGCGGCCCACTGCCAGGCCTGCGCCAGCGCGTCCAGGTCCGCGGCGATCGCCCGCCGGCTCAGCTGCACCCCTTTCGGTGGACCGGTGGTGCCCGATGTGTAGATCACCAGCGCGGTGGCGTCCGCGGACGGCTCCGGGTAACTGTGCGAGGAGCTGGCCCGCAGCCGTACCGGGATATGGGGCAGGTCTTCTCCCTCCGTTTCTCCTTGCGCAGGGCGCTCCCCCAGCCAAGCCTGGGCCCCGGAGTCGGACAGGATGTGCCGCCGTTCGGCCACGCCGACTTCGTCGGGCACCGGGACCGCAACCACACCGGCCATCAGACAGCCGGTGATCGCCAGCACCGTGGCCACCGTGGGTGTGGCCAGCACAGCAACCCGCTGCACACCGTCGACCCGCTCGGCAACCGACATCGCGGCCCCGACCAGATCGCTGCGGCTCAGCGTGACGTCACCAATGCGAACAGCGTCGGCAAGGTCACGTCCGGCGGTTGCCGCCGAGGGATTCAAGGAGGTCAGCAGCATGCCAGCGAGGTTACCGTCCGCCTTCCGCGGCGCCACCGGGGTCATTGCGCCCGCCGCTTCACCTGGGCGCCCACCGCGCCCGAAACAGGAACGCACATCACCAGCCTCACCGCCACCGTTCCGTCAGCGCCTGCCAGAAGAACGCCAAGTTCGCCGGCCGCTCGGCCAGCCGCCGCACGAAATATCCGTACCACTGGGTGCCGAAGGGCACATACACTCGCACCGAGTACCCGGCGCCGACCAGCCGCCGCTGCTCGGCGTCGCGGATGCCATACAGCATCTGATACTCGAAATCCTCAGCAGTGCGCCCACATTCTACAGCAAGTGCCGGCACGGCATCGATCACGGCCGGGTCATGCGACGCCACCATCGGATAGCCCGAGCCGGCCATCAGCACCCGAAGACAGCGCAGATACGCTGCGGTGACGGCGCTCCGCTCACGATAGGCGACCGCGGCGGGCTCGTCGTAAGCACCCTTGACCAACCGGATTCGTGCACCGGCGGCGGCGAATTCCTCACAATCGGCGAGCGTACGGTGCAGGTACGCCTGCAAAGCCAAGCCCAGCCACGGGAAGTCGGCCCGCAGTTCGCGGAAGATCGACAGCGTCGAATCCGTGGTGGCGGAGCTTTCCGCGTCCACCGTCACCCACACACCGACGCGCTGCGCCGCAGCGCAAATCGCGGACACGTTCTCCCGGGCTATCTTCTCGCCGTCACGGCGAAGCGCCTGCCCCACCGCGGAGAGCTTCAGTGACACCTCCAGCGGCCGCACGCCATTGCGGTCGGCGCCGCCGCACCGCCCCAGCGCGTCGACCACCTCCAGATAGACCTGAACCGCCGCGTTGGCGCCGTCGCGATCGGTGGTCTCCTCGCCTAAATAGTCGACGCTGATGTAACGGCCCGACTTCCGCAGTCCCGCTATGCTTTCCAGCACCGCGTCGATGCTTTCCCCCGCCACGAATCTGCGCACCACCTTGCGGGTCACCGGCATTCGTTCGGCGGCGCGACGCAGCCTTTCCGACCGGCTGGCTGCCAGGATCGCCGGTCGTGCGGTGCTGGCGAACAATTCCAACATCACTCGGCGGCCAGGTGCGGGTAGGTGTGCTCGGTCGGCGGGACGAACGTCTCCTTGATCGAACGCGCCGACGTCCAGCGCATCAGATTCAGCATCGACCCGGCCTTATCGTTGGTCCCCGATCCGCGTGAACCACCGAACGGCTGCTGACCGACCACGGCGCCGGTCGGCTTGTCGTTGATGTAGAAGTTTCCGGCCGCAAAGCGCAGCCGCTCTTGCGCGGCCGCAACCGCGCCGCGGTCTTCGGCGATGACGGCGCCGGTCAGCGCATAGCGCGACCCGATGTCGATGACCTCGAGGATCCGCTCGTAGTGCTCGTCGGGGTAAATGTGCACCGACAGGATCGGCCCGAAATACTCCGTCGAGAATGCCTCATCGGACGGATCGTCGCCCAGCAACACGGTGGGCCGAACGAAATAGCCGACGCTGTCGTCATATTCACCACCGACAGCGATGGTGATACCGGCAGTCCCTTTCGCGCGCTCGATAGCGTTGACGTTTTTGGCGAAGGCACGCTCATCGATCAGCGCGCCGCCGAAGTTGGACAAGTCGGTGACGTCGCCGTAGCGTAGCGCCGCGGCCGCATCGAGGAATTCATCGCCCATCCGCTGCCACACCGACTGCGCGATGAACGCACGCGATGCCGCCGAGCACTTTTGCCCCTGATACTCGAACGCCCCCCGGATCAGCGCGGTGCGCAGCACATCTGGCCGCGCCGAGGCGTGGGCCACCACGAAGTCTTTGCCGCCGGTCTCCCCGACCACCCGAGGATAGCTGAGGTAGCGACCGACATTGGCGCCTACCTGCTGCCACAGGTGTTGGAAGGTAGCGGCCGAGCCGGTGAAGTGAATGCCGGCTAGCCGCGAATCACTAAGGGCCACATCTGAAACTGCGTACCCATCGCCGGTGACCATATTGATCACGCCGGGCGGCAGCCCGGCGGTTTCCAGCAACCGCATCGTCAGATACGCCGCCAGCGTCTGGGTGATCGACGGTTTCCACACCACGGTGTTACCCATCAGCGCGGGTGCGGTGGGCAGGTTACCGGCGATAGCCGAGAAATTGAACGGCGTGATCGCGTAGATGAACCCATCCAGCGGTCGGTAGTCGATACGATTCCACTGCCCCCGGGGACTGATCGGCTGCTGCGCGAGAAGCTGACGGGCGAACGCCACGTTGAACCGCCAGAAATCGGCGAGTTCGCACGCCGCGTCGATCTCGGCCTGATAGACCGACTTGGACTGGCCGAGCATGGTTGCGGCGACCATCTTTTCCCGCCACGGACCGGTCAGCAGATCGGCGGCACGCAAGAAGACCGCAGCACGCTCGTCGAACGGTGTGGCCGCCCAATGTTGTTTGGCTTCCATTGCGGCTTCGATAGCGGCCGCGGCGTCGGCGTGGGTGGCGTTGGTCAGCGTGCCCAGTGTTGCGGCATGCCGATGCGGCTGCACCACATCGATGCGTTGCCCGGCGCCCATCCGGTGCTCGCCGGCGATGACATGGGGCAGATCGATCGGCTCGGCGGCCAGCGCGGCCAGGGCGGTGCGCACCCGGGCGCGTTCGGGGGACCGCGGTGCGTATTCGCGGACCGGCTCGTTGAAAGGCAGGGGTACCTCGGTGATCGCGTCCATGCTGTCAGGATCGCGCGCGCAAACGCCAAACTGGCTGTCTGATCGGACAAGGTTTATAGGTAGCTATCGTATGCTTGGACAATATGCGGGCAGTCGGGGTCGGGTTGGGTCAGCTGCTGCTCGCGTTGGACGCCACCATGGTCAGCCTGGTGGATGCCCCCCGCGGCCTGGACCTGCCGGTGGCGTCGGCGGCGCTGGTGGATTCCGACGATCTGCGGCTGGGCCTGGCTTCCGGCGCAGACTCGGCCGATGTCTTCTTTCTCCTTGGTGTCACCGACGCCGAGGCGCTGGAATGGATCGCTAAACCGGGTGGGCAGCTCCCGGTGGCCATCTTCGTCAAGCAGCCCTCAGATGAGCTGGTGGCCAGGGCGGCGATGGCCGGGACCGCGGTGGTGGCCGTGGAGCCGCGGGCCCGCTGGGAGCGGCTTTACCGGCTGGTCAACCATGTGCTCGAGCATCGCCGCACCGACCCGCTGACCGACTCGGGAACCGACCTGTTCGGTCTGGCACAGTCTTTGGCCGACCGCATCCACGGGATGGTCAGCATCGAGGACGAACAGTCGCATGTGCTTGCGTATTCGGCCTCCAACGACGAGGCCGATGAGTTGCGCCGGCTGTCCATCCTGGGTCGCGCCGGCCCACCCGAGCATCTGGAATGGATTGCGCAGTGGGGCATCTTCGAGGCGCTGCGAACCAGCGGTCGGGTAATCCACGTCGCGGAGCGACCCGAGCTGGGGTTGCGGCCGCGGCTGGCGATCGGAATTCACCATCCCCCGCCGGACTCCCGCCGCGCACCGGTGTTCGCCGGCACCATCTGGGTCCAGCAGGGCTCGCGACCGCTGGCCGAGGACGCCGAGGAGATGTTGCGTGGAGCCGCGGTGCTGGCGGCCCGCATCATGTCGCGGCTGGCGACCCGGCCCTCGATAGCTGCGCTGCGGGTGCAGCAACTGTTGGGGCTGCGTGACCCGGATCCGGCCGACGGCGGCTCGCCTGCGGAGAGCTCTGCGCTCATCGCCCGCGAACTCGGCATCGCCGCCGATGGGACGGCCGCGGTGATCGGTTTCGACACCGCCGATCACCGAGTGGGGTTGACCGATGTCTTGGCATTGAGCGCCAGCGCTTTTCGTGGTGATGCCCAAGTCGCCTCGAAAGGCTCACGGGTGTATGTGCTGCTGCCGCAGGCCGCGAATTCCCGGTCGGTGACCTCGTGGATCCGCGGCACCATCGCGGCGCTGCGCAGCGAGCTGGGTGTCGAGCTACGGGCTGTCATCGCCGCCCCGATCACCGGGCTGACCGGGGCGGCGGCGGCGCGCAAAGAGGTCGACCGGGTGCTGGACAGCGCTGAGCGCCACCCGATGTCCATCGGTCAGGTGAGCTCACCGGCCGAGGCGCGCACCGCCGTGCTGCTCGACGAGATCGTGACGATGGTGGGTGCCGACGAGCGGCTGATCGACCCACGGATCCGCGATCTGCGGGCGGCCAACCCGGTGCTGGCCGAGACGCTGCGAGCCTACTTGGACAGCTTCGGAGATATCGCGGCCGCCGCCCGGCAGCTGCATGTCCACTCCAACACGGTGCGTTATCGGGTGCGCCGGATCGAGAAACTGCTGTCAACGTCATTGGCCGATCCGGATGTGCGGCTGCTGTTTTCGCTTAGCCTGCGGGCAACCGATCGTTGAGCCCCGGAACCTGGTGTCTTGACTGTCGCAGTCGTGCGGCGGTCGCAACCTAGGCCAGTTCGTCGTCGCGGTATTTGTCAAGGTCGGGGAAAGTCGCCTGTTGCTTCTGGTCGGGTGTCTGCCTACCGACCAATTACCTGCGCCGCCGCACCTGTCGACAACAGCGCGATGGCGCATCAACGCCGAACCCGCAGTCAACACAACAATTTTGCCAATTATGCAGAATTTTGCCAATTATGCAGAATTTTGCCAATTATGCAGCGGCGTACGCGGCGGCGACCTCCGCGGCCAACCGGGCATTGGACAACACCAGTGCGATGTTGGCGGCCACCGACGCGCCGCGGGTCTCCCGGTGAAAAAAGTCAAGCAGGAATGGGGTGACGTCCTTGCCACGCACACCGCTCGCCTCGGCGGCAGCCAGGCCGGCGGCGAGCACCCGATCGTGCAGCGCGCGGTCCATCTCCTCGTCGGCCGCGATCGGGTTGGCCAATACCAGCCCGTAGCCGTCGGTGCCCACCCGGCGGCGGGCGCGCAGCACCTCGGCGGCCTGTGCCGGCGTCTCCACCCGCCAGCCGATCGGGTAACCGGAGTCGGCCAGATAAAAGCCGGGGAACCGGTCGGTGCGGTAGCCGATCACCCCGATATTGAGAGTCTCCAGCCGCTCCAGGGTGGCCGCGACGTCCAGGATCGATTTGACACCCGCGCACACCACCAGCACCCCGGTCCGCGAAAGGGTCATGAGATCAGCGGATTCGTCCCAGCTGTCGCGCGCCCCCCGGTGCACGCCCCCCAGCCCGCCGGTGGCCACAACCGTGATGCCCGCCGCCGCCGCGAAGTGCGCGGTCGAGGCGACCGTCGTCGCCCCGTCCCCGCCCCGGGCCGCTAGCGCCGCGGCATCGCGGACACCGACCTTGACCACCGCGTCGCCGTCTGCGATGCGTCGTAGCAGCGCATCGTCCAGGCCGATGTGCGGCTGGCCGCCGATAATCGCAATCGTGGCCGGCACCGCCCCGCCGGAGCGCACCGCCTGCTCGATCTCCCGCGCGATGCCGAGGTTGTCGGGACGCGGTAGACCGTGACTGATGATGGTGCTCTCCAGCGCGACGACGGGCCTGCCGGCGGCCAGCGCGTCCGCGACTTCGGGATGAATCCGCAGCTGGCTAGGCACGGCTTACACCCTACGTGACCGGGCACAATGCACCCCGGCGTGGCGCAACGGCCTGGCCGGCCACAAGCCAGGGCGTGCCTGGCGAGGGTTTCGGTGCGAGGATTCGCGTCTACACGGCGCCGATTTCCTGCGCGACCTGTTGCGCGCAAGCCTCGGGGACCGCCCGTGCTATCCGCGACCCGATGTCGTAGGGCACGATTATTGCGGTCGCACCCGGGATGCGGCTGACGGCCCGGGCCATCTTGTCTGCCGTCGCGTCATGAAGCAGCCGGCCCACCAGCGGCGGGTATTCCCGACGCGGCAACAGCACCGTCACCTTGGTGTCGGGTTGTTCGTCTTGCACCTGCAAGACCAGTTCTTGTGCGGCCCGGCTAACGTTTCGATCCGGGCAGTCGATCACCCGCAGCGCGGTGTCGCCATCGAACTCCCCCCAACTCTCGCACAACTGCGCGGCGTGGGCCGCATCCACCACGAAGTGCACCGCGGTCAGCTCGTCTGCGCGCAGGTCTTTGGCGTAGCTCAGCGCTTCGATCTCGGCGAGGTCGACCGAATCCACGAAGAGGAACACCCGATGCCGCGCGTAGTTGCACAACTCCGGACGCTGGTGCTCGGTGCGCGACATCTCCAGGACGGCTGCCTCGGCGCGGTACTGCCGGTTGAGCCGCATCAATGCCAGCACCAGCAGGGGGAAGACCACGACGATCAGCCAGGCCCCCTCGGTGAACTTGGCCACCACGAAGATCCCCACCACGATCGTCGAGATGATTCCGGCGCCCAGGTTGATCGCCAGCTGGCGTCGCCAGCCCGACCGGCGATGTGTGACATGGTGGCGGGCCATGCCATAGCCGGCCATCGCGAACGCGGTGAACACACCGATCGCATACAGCGGCACCAGTTCGTGGACCTTGCCACCGGTCACTAGCAGCAGTATCACCGCCAAGGCGGTCAGCGTGATGATGCCGTTGGAAAACTGCAGACGATGTCCGCGCTTGGTCAGCGGTCGCGGCAGAAAACGGTCCTCGGCCACAAAGCTCGCCATCGGCGGAAAACCACTGAAGCTGGTGTTCGCGCCCGTGAAGAGGATCGCCGCGCTCGCGGTCTGCACGAGCAAATACATGCTGTTGCCGATCACGCCGCCGCCGAACACCGCACGGGCGACCTCGGAGAGCATCGATGGATACCCGGCGACATACGGTGTGGCGTGAGTGGCACGAACCAGATACACCACACCCACCAATAAAAACCCGAGGATGCCGGCCATTGCGGTGAGGATCCGACGCGCATTAACACCCTGTGGCTCGCGAATGTAATTGACCGCGTTGGAAATCGCCTCGACACCGGTCAGCGACGTGCCGCCGTTGGCGAAAGCGCGCAGCAACACCAGAATCGTCGCGCCCATCACCAGCCCGCTGCCTTGATGAACCGGCACCGCTCCGGCGATGTGCGCCGGATCGTATTTCGGTAAACCCCAGACGACTTCGCGGAACACCCCGACGGCGATCATCACCGTGAGCATGATGACAAACGAGTAGGTCGACACCGCGAACATCCGCCCGGACTGCCGCATCCCGCGCAGGTTGGCATAACAGATCAGCAGCACCGCGGCCACGGTGATTTCCAGATGGTAGGGACGCAGCTGGGGTATCGCCGACACCACCGCTATTGTGCCCGCGGCACACTGCACGGCCACCGTGACCACGTAGTCGATCAGCAGCGCCGCGGCCGCGACCTGCGCCACCCGCGGACCGAAATTCTCCCGCGCCACCACATAAGAGCCCCCGGCTCGGGTGTAGGCCATAACGACCTGCCGATATGACGCGGTCACCAGCGCCAAAACCAGCAAGAGGACACCGGTGATCGGCAACACCAGCACGAACGCGGCCAACCCGGCGCTCGGCAGCAACGAGATCATCATCTGCTCAGGCCCGTAGGCGGTTGAGGAAATCGCGTCGGGGGAAAACGCGCCCAATGCCACCGGATTGGACAATCTCTCCGATTCCAGGTGCTCGGTGGTCAGTGGTTTTCCCAAAAAGATGCGTTTGCACGAGTCGCCGATCGACGGCGAGACGCCGAAGGGCTCAGCCGATGAGGTCACAGCCGCAGCTGTGGTAGCCGATGTTGTCACAACACCTCACTTTCTCGGTACTCGACGACGTGGTAGCTCGGGTCGACCATCGATAGGGCCCGCCCGCCGTTGCGGCGTGCCTTGCCGCTGATCCGCACCAGCTGACCGGTGCGGATATCCGCACCCTGACCGGGATGAAACAGCACCCCGACTTCTCCGCTGTCATCCTCGACGACCACCCGCCGAAACGTTCGTCCGCCTTTGCTGATCTCGTCGATCCGGCGGACCCGGCCCTCGATGGTGGCCCGCCGCCCGGCGATCAGGCCCTGCACCGCGGTGACCGCCGCAGGCGGCCGGAAATGTTGGTAGTCCTGCCCGCGCGAAATCCAGCCCTGCAGGGTGCCGAGCCCCCGCGCGCTCCATCGCCCGAAACGACCCGGGATCGCCTGCGCGATCCGAGAGTCGATGTCATAGGGCACGATCAGCGCGGTCGCACCCGGGACCCGGCTGACCGCCCGGCCCAACTTGTCCGCGGTGCGGTCATGAAGCAGCCGGCCCACCAGCGGCGCGTGGCCGCGCCGCGGCAACACCACCGTCACCTTGGTGTCCGGATTGTCATTGCGCGCCCGCACCACCAGCTCTTGTGCGGCCCGGCTCAGGTTGCGATCCGCGCAATCCACCAGCCGTAGCGGGGTGTCGGGATCAAAGCGTTGCCAGCGCTGCTGCAGCCGCGCGGCATGATCCGCGTCCACCACCAAGTGCACCGCGGTCAGCTCATCGCCGCGCAATTCCTTGGCGTAGCGCAGCGCCTGCCGCTCAGCAAGATCAATCGAATCCACCAATACCAACACCCGATGCCACGCGAAACCGAGCGACTCGGTACGCTCGCGCACCTCGCGCGACATCTTGAGAACCGCTGCCTCCGCCCGATACTGGCGGTTGAGTCGCATCAACGTGAACACCAGCGCGGGAAAGATGACGACGATCAGCCAGGCGCCTTCGGTGAACTTCGCCACCGCGAAGATCCCCACCACCAGTGTCGACAAAATCCCCGCCGACAAGTTGATCACCAGTTTGTGCCGCCAGCCTGGCTGCCGGTGCCTCAGATGGTGTTTGGTCATGCCGTAGCCGGCCATCGCGAATGCGCTGAACACACCCATCGCAAACAGCGGGATCAAGGCGTTGACCGAGCCGTGCGTCACCAGCAGCAGTGCCACCGCCAGCACGGTCAACGTGATGATGGCCGTCGAGAACACCAGCCGGTGACCGCGTTTCATCAACGGACGTGGTAGAAAACGGTCCTCGGCAACGAAATTGGCCAGCGCCGGAAAGCCATTGAAACTGGTATTCGCCCCGTTGTACAGGATCGCCGCACTTGAGGCCTGCAGCGAGAAATACAGGATGTTCCCGATGACCCCACCGCCGAAAACCGCCCGGCCGATCTCCGAGAGCATCGACGGGTATCCGGCGACAAACGGGGTGGCCCGGGTAACATAGGCCAGCCAGGCAACCCCCGCCAACAATAGACCGAGGATCCAGGCCATGACAGTGAGCACGCGGCGGGCATTGGGTCCTTGCGGATCACGAAAGACATTGACCGTGTTAGAGATTGCCTCAACACCGGTCAGCGACGAGCCGCCGTTGGCGAACGCCCGCAGTATCACCAGGATGGTCGCACCCATCACCAGTCCGCTGCCCTGATGGACCGGAACCGCCCCGTCAAGGTGCTGCGGATCATATTTCGGTAAACTCCAAAAAATTTCGCGCATCAGACCGATCACGGTCATTAGCGTGAGCATCCCGACGAACCAATAGGTCGGCACCGCAAAAGTCCGGCCCGCCTCCCGCAATCCACGCAGATTGGCATAACAAAACAGCAGCACCGCACCCACGGTGATTTCCAGGCTGTAGGGGCCCAGTGGCGGTATCGCCGAGGCGACCGCCACCGTGCCGGCGGCGCACTGGATCGCCACCGTGACCACATAGTCGATCAACAATGCGGCGGCGGCGATCTGCGCCACCCGGGGCCCGAAATTCTCCCTCGCGACCACATAGGATCCGCCGGCTCGGGTGTAGGCCATGACGACCTGCCGATACGACGCGGCCACCAGCGCCAGAATCAGCAAGATGACCCCGGTGATCGGAAGCAACAACATGAACGCCGCCATCCCCGCTGCGGGCAACAATTCGATCATGATCTGCTCTGGGCCATATGCGGTCGATGAGATCGCATCTGGTGACAGTGCACCGAGGGCAACCGGATTCGACAATCGCTCCGTTTCCAGCCGCTCGCTAATCAGCGGCCTTCCCAGAAAAATGCGCTTGCACACGTCGGAAAAAGACAGCGGGGTGCTCAACCGGTGAGCCGATGATGTCACATCACTCCTTACCCGAAGCGCTGGCCGGAAACCGTCGAATGAATTTTTAGCGGTGCCGCAAACCAACGTGTTGCGGCATCGTTGCCAACATGTTTCGTCCTGTTTCCAGTTGACTCACCGGCCGAAGACAGGCGTCGAAAGATCGACGGAAAGACCCGGTGCAGGGATCGTTAGGGGTTTGCCGTATCGCCGGAATGTTCGATCACGGTATACGCCGGATCGGCCATCGACATGGGGCCGTTGCCGTGTTGACGGGCCTTCCCGGTGATGCGCAGCCGTTGGCCGGGACGGATGTCGGCGCCGTGCCCCGGTCGAAACGCGATGCGAATATCTCCGCTGTCATCGGCCAGGATTACCCGGCGGAACGTTCGCCGGCGTTTGGCGACGTCCTCGACCTGGCGAACACAGCCTTCGATGGTGGCCCGCTGTCCGGGAATCAGGCCCTGGATCGCAACGACGGGCGCCGGGTGCTCAGGGTGCTGAGCGTGCTCATACGCCTCAAAGTCCTGCCCTTGGCCCAAAAGAATTCGCGCCTCAACTTTCGCGAGTTTCCGCGCGATGCGCTGGCCGAAGAGGTCGGGAAACGCTTCCCTGATCCGGGACTTCACATCATAGGGCACGATCGTGGCGGCAGCGTCGGAGATCCCGCTGATCGCCCGGGAGATCTTGTCGGCGGTGCGGTCATGCAGCAACCGGCCCAGCAGCGGCGGGTAGGTGCGACGGGGCAGCAGCACGGTCACGTTGGTGTCGGGGTATTGGTCTCGCGCGGCGACGACGAGCTCTTGTGCAGCCCGGATGAGCTGCCGGTCCGGGCAGTCCACAATCCGCAGCGGGATGTCGAGGTTGAAACGATTCCAGCGTTCCCGTAGCCGCGCGGCATGAGCCGCGTCGACCATGAAATGCACGGCGGTCAGCTCGTCGGCGCGTAATCCCTTTCCATAGCGCAGCGCCTCGAGCACCGCCAGGTCCAGCGAGCTCACCAGGATGAAGACCCGGTGGCGGGCATACTTCACCACGTCGGGGCGGTCGGTGCGGGACGCCTCGAGAATCGCGGCCTCGGCCCGGTACTCCAGGTTGAGGCGGATCAGCGCGAACACCAGTAAGGGAAAGACAACGACTACCAGCCAGGCGCCCTCGGTGAACTTCGCTACCGCGAAGATCCCCACCACCAGTGTCGACAAAATCCCCGCCGACAGGTTGATCACCAGCTTGTGCCGCCAGCCGGGCTCCCGGTGCGTCAGATGGTGTTTGGTCATGCCATAACCGGCCATCGCGAATCCGCTGAACACACCCATCGCGAACAGCGGCACCAGGGCATTGACCGAGCCTCCGGTGACCACCAGCAGCACCACCGCGAGCGTCGTGAGAGTGATGATGCCGTTGGAGAACACCAGGCGGTAACCGCGTTTCATCAGCTGACGCGGCAGGAAACGGTCCTCCGCAACAAAACTGGCCAACGCGGGGAAACCGTTGAAGCTGGAGTTCGCGCCGGTGTACAAGATGGCCGCGCTTAATGCCTGGACGAGCAGATACAAGGTGTTCCCGATCACCCCGCTACCGAATACCGCCCGGGCGATCTCGGAAAGCATCGACGGATATTCCGAAACGTACGGGGTGGCGTGGGTGACGTGCACCAGATAGGCGACCCCGGCTAACAAAAACCCGAGGATACAAGCCATCGCGGTGAGGACCCGGCGCGCGTTAAGACCCTGCGGGCGACGGAAGATATTCACCGTGTTGGAGATCGCCTCCACCCCGGTCAGCGACGTGCCGCCATTGGCGAACGCGCGCAGCAACACCAGAATCGTCGCGCCCATCACCAACCCATTCCCCTGATGGACCGGCACCGCTCCGGGCAGGTGTTGCGGATCGTATACCGGTAAGCCCCAGACAATTTCGCGGACCACGCCGACGACGATCACCAGCGTGATCATGGTCACGAAAGAGTAGGTCGCCGCAGCGAACGGCCGGCCCGCTTCGCGCAATCCGCGCAGGTTGGCATAACAGATGAGCAATACGACCGCGATGGTGATCTCCAGGCTGTAGGGGCCCAATGGACGGATCGCCGAGGCCACCGCCACCGTGCCCGCAGCGCACTGGATCGCGACCGTGACCACATAGTCGATTAACAGGGCGGCGGCGGCGACTTGCGCTACCCGGGGGCCGAAATTATCCCGCGCCACGATGTAGGAGCCACCGGCATGGGTATAGGCCATGACAACCTGCCGATACGACGCGGCCACCAGCGCCAGGATCAGCAAGATCACTCCCGTGATGGGTAGCACCAACACGAATGCGGCCGGTCCGGCATGCGGCAGCAACTCGATCATGATTTGTTCGGGGCCATAGGCGGTCGATGAAATCGCGTCAGGGGAAAGCGCGCCGAGAGCAACGGGATTGGACAATCTTTCGGACTTAAGCTCCTCCCTGACCAAGGGTTTACCCAGGAGGAGCCGCTTGACGACGTCCGTGAACGCCAGCGGGACGCCGGGCCGGCCCGCCGATGCGGTCATGCGCCGTGTTCCTTCACCGGGGCTCCGAAAAGCGCGCCCTCGCGGGGTCGGTGTCTCTCCCGGGCGACCCGGTTGGCCGCAGCCGGGCAACGGCCGCGGCGATCCGCTCATCGGTGGCGGTCAGCGCCAGCCGCACGTGCCGGGTACCGCGCCGGCCGTAAAACTCCCCCGGGGCCACCAGGATGCCGCGCCGCGCCAGCCAGTCGACGCTCGCGCGGCATGGCTCGTCGCGGGTGGCCCACAGGTATAACCCCGCTTCGGAATGATCCACGGTGAAACCGGCCGATCGAAGAGCCGCCAACAGCGCAGTTCGCCGGCGCGCATAGCGGTCTCGCTGCTCGCGCTGGTGGGTGTCGTCATCGAGGGCGGCGACCATGGCCGCCTGCACCGGCGTCGGCACCATCATCCCGGTGTGTCTGCGCACCGCCAGCAGCTCGGCCACCACCGTGGGGTCGCCGGCAACGAAACCGGCCCGGTAGCCGGCCAGCGATGAGCTCTTCGACAACGAGTGCACCGCCAGCAGGCCGGTGTGATCCCCGTCGCACACCGCGGGATGCAGCACCGACAACGGCCGGGCATCCCAACCCAGGTTCAGGTAGCACTCGTCGGACACCACCAGCACGCCGCGCTCCCGCGCCCACCCGACGACCTCGCGCAGGTGGTCGCCGCCCAGCACCCGTCCGGTCGGGTTGCCCGGGGAGTTCAGGTACACCAGCGCCGGCGGTGGGTCCACCCCGGTCGGCGAGTCCGAGCGCAACACCCGGGCCCCGGCCAGCCGGGCGCCGACTTCATAGGTCGGATACGCCAGCTCGGGCGCCACCACCAGATCGCCGGCGCCCAGGCCCAGCAGCGTCGGCAACCACGCGATCAGCTCCTTGGTGCCGATCACCGGCAGCACGGCCGCCTCGGTCAGTCCGGTGACGCCGTAGCGGCGCGCCAGCGCGGCCACCATCGACCTGCGCAGTGTCGTGGTGCCGGCGGTCGCGGGATAGCCCGGTGCGGCGGCGGCCGCCACCAGCGCATCCCGGATCCGCGGCGCCACCGGGTCGACCGGCGTGCCGACGGACAAGTCGACGATGCCGTCCGGGTGGGCCCGGGCCAGCGCCCGTGCCTCGGCCAGCGTGTCCCAGGGAAACACCGGCAGGGACGCCGACACCCGCCGGCGACCCACGGACCCGTTCAGGCGCTCTCGCCCTGCGGCGGCAGATCCTTGACTAGCTGCGGATCGTTCTCGGTCATCCCCACCTTCGCCGCGCCGCCCGGCGACCCGAGTTCGGCGAAGAACTCGGCGTTGATCTGGGTGTAGTGACTCCACTGCTCGGGAACGTCGTCTTCATAGAAGATCGCCTCGACCGGACAGACGGGCTCGCAGGCTCCGCAGTCCACACATTCGTCGGGGTGGATGTAGAGCATCCGCGCGCCCTCGTAGATGCAGTCGACCGGGCACTCCTCGACGCACGCCTTGTCCTTGATGTCGACGCACGGTTCGGCGATCGTGTACGTCACGAAAGTCTCCTCCACATGCTGGTAGCTGACCCCTGCTTTCCGCCCCGCGAAGGACGCCCCGGGAAGGCGCTTACGGTATCCGATCCCGGTAGCCGAAGCCCTATCCCCAGTGTGCCCTAAAGCTTTCGCTTCGCGAAAATCGGCTGCGTGGTTACCGATACTAAACGTCGCAGACACCGCCCAATCAGGTGCCCCGGGCCGCACGAATCCGCTGTGTCCCCGCAAAGACCGCCGGTGCGATGCTGCCCGCGACGGGCGCGTAGGTGGTGGTGCGCTGTCGGGCGGGTCGGCCGATGCCGGCGGCGATGGCGATCAACTCCGGGACCGTCTTGGCCGACCCGTGTTCCGAGCCGGCCATGCGCGAGATGGTCTCCTCCATCAGCGTTCCGCCCAGATCATCGGCGCCACCGTTGAGCATCACCCGGCTGCCCTGCACACCGAGCTTGACCCAACTGGTCTGGATGTGAGAGATCCGCCCGTGCAACATGATCCGCGCGAGCGCGTGCACGGCCCGGTTGTCGCGGTGGCTGGGCCCGGGCCGGGACGCGCCGGCCAGATACAGTGGCGAATTCTGATGCACGAACGGCAACGGCACGAACTCGGTGAAGCCCCCGGTGCGGTCTTGGATGTCGCGCAGCACGTTCAGGTGAGCAACCCAGTGCCGGGGGCTGTCGACGTGCCCGTACATCATCGTCGAGCTCGACGGCAGGCCCACCTCGTGCGCCGTCGTGACGATCTCGATCCACAGCGACGTCGGCAATTTGCCTTTGGTTAGCACCCAGCGCACCTCGTCGTCGAGGATCTCGGCCGCGGTGCCGGGGATGGTGTCCAGCCCGGCCTCGCGCAGGCTGATCAGCCACTCCCGGATGCTCAGGCCGCTTTTGGTTACCCCGTTGGCGATCTCCATCGGTGAAAACGCGTGCACGTGCATCGACGGCACCCTCGCTTTCACCGCCCGCACCAGATCCGCGTAGCCGCCGACGGGCAACTCGGGGTCAATTCCGCCCTGCATGCACACCTCGGTGGCGCCCGCCACGTGGGCCTCCCAGGCACGCTCGGCCACCTCGGCGACCGACAGCGAGTAAGCGTCGGCGTCGCCCTTGCGCTGCGCGAATGCGCAGAACCGGCACCCGGTGTAACAGATGTTGGTGAAGTTGATGTTGCGGTTCACCACAAAGGTCACGTCGTCGCCGACAACGTCGCGGCGTATCGAATTCGCCAGAGCGGCAACAGCATCCAGTGCCGGCCCCTCGGCGGTGGCCAACGCCAGGTATTGCTTGTCGCTGCAGCCCGCGGGATCGCGCTCCGCCGAACGCAGCGCGCCCAAAACGTCCGTGTCGATGCGTTCGGGCGCACGGATCGCCAGCTCACGCACCCGGTCGCGGATGGTATCCCAATCCCCGAACGCGCTGTCCAGATCGCTGCGGGCCTCACCGCGGCGGCCCTCGGCATCGATGGCCGTATGCAGGTCCACCCGGCCGGAGGAGACCACCTCGTCGGGCTCCTGCCACGCCCTGCCCACCGGATTGACGTCGCGAGCCAGGCCGGTCGCCGGATCGGCCAGCGCCAGCACATGCCCACGCACCCGGGGGTCGATCCACGCCGCGCCCGCCCGCACGTACTTGGGGTGCACCGTGAGCCGCTGCACCAGCTCATAGCCCGCCTCCGCGGTGACCGCGGCCAGCTCATCTAAAGCGGGCCATGGACATTCGGGGTTGACATGATCCGGTGTCAGCGGTGAGACACCTCCCCAGTCGTCCACGCCGGCGCCGATCAGCGCCAGCCGCTCGCTGCGGGACACCAGGTTGGGCGGTGCCTGAATGCGCATCCCGGGGCCAAGCACCAGCCGCGCCACCGCCACCGTCGCCAGCAAATCGTCGATGCCGGCGTCGGGCATCGCGGCCATCGCGGTGTGTTCCTTGGCCCGGAAGTTCTGCACGATCACTTCCTGGATATGCCCGAACTCCTTGTGCAACTTGCGAATTGCGTGCAAGGTGTCGGCCCGTTCCTGCTGCGTCTCGCCGATGCCGACCAGCAGGCCGGTGGTAAACGGGATGGATAACCGGCCGGCGTCGGTTAAAACGCGCAATCGGACCGCGGGATCTTTGTCGGGGCTGCCGTAATGCGCGAGTCCCCTGGTCTCGAAGAGCCGCCGCGACGTCGTCTCCAGCATCATGCCCATTGACGGCGCCACCGGTTTCAGCCGCGACATCTCCGACCAGCTCATCACACCCGGATTCAGGTGCGGCAGCAGCCCGGTCTCCTCCAGCACCCGGATCGCCATCGCCCGCACATAGGACAACGTGGAGTCATATCCGCGTTGGGCGAGCCACTCCCGGGCCTCCGCCCAGCGATCCTCCGGCCGGTCGCCGAGGGTGAATAACGCTTCCTTGCAACCAAGTTCGGCGCCGCTACGGGCAATGTCGACGATCTCGCCGGGTTCCAGATACATGCCCGCCCCGTGGGCGCGCAGCCGGCCCGGAACCCGCACAAACGTGCAGTAGTGGCAAGAGTCACGGCACAACCGGGTGACCGGGATGAACACCTTGCGCGAATAGCTGATCTGCAGCCGCCCGCTCGGGCCGTGCCTGCCGGCCGATCGCAGGCCCGCGTCCCGCACCCGGGCCGCGCTGGCGCACAGGTCGGACAGGTCCTCCCCGCGCGCGGTCATGGCGATGGTCGCCTCGTCGACGTTCAGCGCCACCCCGTCTCGTGCCCGGCGCAACACCCGCCGCAACGCGGCAGACGACGCGATGCCGGCCATGCCCGCCACCTTAGACCCGGGCGACCCTGTTGGCGCCCGGACCCCGGCCGGAGCGGCCCAGCCGGCGACGGTGCCGCCACAACACCCATGCCGGAGGCAGAGAGCCCAGGGTGATCAGCAGCAGCGCACCGTAGGCCATCACGCCGCGACCAGCGAATATTCTGTCGTCGCCGGGACCGCCGAAGCTCATCGCGGCCACCGTCAACACCCAGGTCCACAGCGGCAACGCGGCCACCCGCATGGACTCGGTCCAGTACCGGGCCGCCCACACCACGGCCCCGTTGACCAGACCACTGCCCACCGCGCTGACGGGACACGGGACCGAGCCGATATAGGCGGGCAGCAGCAGAGCGCCGGCTATCGCCGATAGCACACCATCGACGGCCAGCACGGTCAGCACGGCGATGCGCACGGCCGGGCGGCTGTCCACCGGGCGGCTCATTCGCCAAGCCCCAGTCCGGCCAGCAGATCGGTTTCCCAGCCCCGCTTATCGCGGTGTCCGGTGCTGCCGGCGGCCAGGACGTAGTGCTCCCGGGCCAGGATGGGCAGCGCCACGTTATTCGACAGCGCACACGCCCGGCCGGTGGGGCCGACGGTGACCTGAGTCGCGTGCGCGGCGAGCGCCGCGACCTTGTTGGGCAATACGTCCGGGGCGTCGATGACGGTGTCGATCTGCTCGTCCGGGTACCCGAAGCCGCCGAAATCATGATCGGGCGACGGGACCACCCATTCGGGTCGCACATCGTCGGAACCCAGTTCCCGCCAGCCCGCCGCCAGCGCCGCCGTCGCCATCACCGTCCAGTACACCTTCGGCACCGCCCACGGCGCGCCCGGGAACCCGCTGGCGGCGGCCGCGGCCACCGCCGCCGTGGTGACGGCGTGGGCGCGCACGTGATCGGGATGCCCGTAGCCCCCCTTGGGGTCGTAGGTGACCACGACATGGGGGCGGTGTTCGCGGATGATCGACACCAGCGCGCCGACGGCCTCCCGGTCGTCGGAGTCGACGAACTTCTGCCGGCGCCGACGCGGGGTGCCGGGCATCCCGGAATCACGCCAGCGACCGGCCCCGCCGAGAAAGAGGGGTTCCTCGACGCCCAGCGCGCGCAATGCCGCGGTGAGCTCGCCAATGCGGTAGCCGCCGAGTTGGTCGGCGTGGTCGGCGGTGAGCTGGGCCCAGCGGTCGCCGATGACCTCGCCCTCCTCGCCGAGGGTGCAGGTGACGACGTGCACCCGCGCGCCTCGGGCGGTGTAGTGCGCGATGGTGGCTCCGGTGCTGATGGTCTCGTCGTCGGGATGTGCATGCACGAACAACAGCCGCGGCGTCTCCTGCATGGGCGCACCATACCGGCGCCGGGCCGGCTAACCGCCACGGGCACCTCCGGTCGCCCGCACGGCAGCGAGCTCCGATAAATAGGAACGCTAGCGGCTACTATCGTGAGGATGCCGCAGCAGCGCACCCAAACCCGGGCGGTTCGCAGTCGCCGTCGAGGCGCGGTCCTCGAGCGAGCGTTGTTCGAGGCCACATTAGCCGAACTGGCCGCTCTGGGCTACGGCGGGCTGACGATGGAGGGGATCGCGGCACGCGCCCGAACCGGCAAGGCCGCGTTGTATCGGCGCTGGGCCAGCAAGCACGACCTGGTGCGGGCCGCCTTGCGTTATGCGGTGCCGCCGCTGCCCGAGCCCCGTCCCGACCGGTCGGCGCGGGAAAATCTGCTGGCGGTGTTTGCCGCGCACTGCGACGTCCTGGCGGGTAAGACCGCGTTCCCCAGCCTGGCCATTATGGGCCAGCTGATTCACGAACCCGAACTGCGTGCCATCTTCGCCGACGCCGTGGTCGCCCCCCGGTTGCGGATCATCGAATCGATCCTGCGCGCCGGCGTGGACAGCGGCGAAATCGATGCCGCCACGCTGACCCCGCTGACCGCGCGGGTCGGGCCGGCGCTGATCAACCAGCATCTCCTGCTCACCGGGTCGCCGCCGAACCGCCGGCAACTCATCCGGATCGTGGATACCGTCATCGCGCACCGCGCCCCGAGAGAGCACCGACGACGAAGCGACGCACTCGATTAGCCGCGGCTCAATCCACCCGGGTGGCCACGACGGCCCACACCGGCAGGTGAACCCGATGGTTTTCCAGCAGCGGCGCGATAACCCGAATCCGCTCTTGTAACGGCTTAAACCGGGCCGCCTCGGCCCGCGGATCCATCGTCTTTTCCATGAACGCCAACGTCTCCGGCCCGAAGATACCCACATAGGTTGAGGTGCCCAGGTAGTCGACGCGCCATCCGGCCGGGCCGAGAACCCGCTCGAAGTTGTCGGCCGCCAAGCCGTCGATCTGCACGCCGTTGACGTTGTGGCGGCCGAATTCGAACATGAACAGCCGCGCGCCCGGTTTGGTGGCCCGATGCAGTGCCTGCGCGTACCGGGCCTGGGTCTGCTCATCATCGCTGAATACGTGATAGAACGCGCTGTCGACCACGGTGTCGAAGCGGCCGTCGAACCCTTGCAGCTTCGTCGCGTCGGCCACCTGGAAGTCCACCCGGACCCCGGCCCTCTCGGCGTTGCGCTTGGCCAGCTCAATCGCCGTCGGTGAGCCATCGATCCCGGTTGTCGGATAACCTTGTGACGCAAAGAAAATCGCGTGATGCCCCGGCCCGGTCCCCGGGTCGAGCACCTCGCCGCGGACCGCACCGTAGGCCACCAGCTGTTGGACCACCGGCTGCGGCCCCCCGATGTCCCAGGGCGCCAGCACTTCGCCGGCGCGCTCGGCACCGTACAACACTTCGAAATCCGGTCGGATGGTCTCGTCGGCCATCGTGTGCCCCCTATCGTCGTCAGCGGCCACGCTACCGCCTGATCTTTAGCCACTGACCGGCGTCGGCGACGATACCGACCGGCACCGCCCCGGACAGGCTGACGTTTTGCACGCTCGGGCCCGCGGCCACGATGGTGGTGTCTTGCAGAATCGGCAGCACCGTCGACATCTCCCAGAGCCGAGGTTCGACATCATCGATCACCTCGTTGATGTCCTTGGTGCCGTTGAGGGCCGCGTCGATATCCGGCTGGATGGCCCGATCGCAGATTCCGGTGATGTTCGACGGCGCCTGCACCAGCGCGCCGGGGTCAAGCGTCCGGGCGGGCGTTGTCGTCGGGGTCGCCGAGACGCTGGCGCGGTTCGCGGAGGACTTGGTGGGAGCCGCAGAGGTGGCGGCCGGCGGCCCGCCCGACGTCGACACCGGGGTGGCCTCCAGCGCCGGACAGCCGTACCGGGAGGCCAGCAGCGTGGCGAGATCCCCGCCGGCTTGGCGCCAGCCCACAATGGCGTCCACCCGGTTGTCGACCAGCGCCTCACGGTAGAGCACCACCGGGTCCAGCGCCAGCACCGTCGCGGCGATCCCGGCGTTGCGCAGCTGATCGGCGGCCGTGTTGGCCACCGCCACCGACGTCGGGTCGTTCGACGCGACACCGATGACCAGGGACAGCTGCTTGCCGTCTCGGGTGATGCGGCCGCGGGTGAATTCGGGCGGCCGGGTGGTTGCCGGGGCCGCGTCCCCGGCCGGGGGCTCCACCGTCGCGGAGGTGTCACTGTCGATTCGGTAGCCGGCCCCCTGCAACAGCTCCAGCGCCGCCGCCTTGGTCATCGCGGGTGGGGCGGTCGGCACGTAGCCGGGGTCGCTGGGCGAGCGGATCTGCGCCTGATCCAGGGTGACGGTGTTGTCGCTGCCGGCACCCACGGCGGCCAGCAGGTCGACGTCAAGCAGCCCGAAAATCGCCTTGCGGACCTGGGGGTCGGCCAGCTTGGGCAGGTTCGCGCGCAACGTGAGCTGCATGACCCGCGGTGACATGATTCGCCCCGTTCGCACCTCCGGAATGGCGGACAGCTGGGCGAACGCCGTAGACCCGCCGTGCACCTGGGCCACTTGGGTGTCGCCGTTGCGGATGGAATCGGCCAGCGCAGCCGGTGAACCGGCCCGGCGGAAGAGGATGAGATCGGGTTTGGCCGGCGGCCCCCAGTAACGGTCGTTGCGGGCGAGCAGGATCTCGTCTCGCTGCGGGTCGATGGTCTCCACCCGAAACTGGCCGCCGGTCACGGGCAGGGCGCGGGCCAGCCCGGCCGGGAAACCACCCGGCACGTCCTTGACGATGTGTGCCGGCAGGATGTTGCTGAACAACTCCCGCCAGGCGGGGTACTGCTGGGAGAAGGTGACGACCGCCTGTTTGCCGCCGTCGATCGACTGCACCCCGGTGATCAGGTCGTAACCGGCCGGGTCGACGACACCCGGCTGGCTGACCATCTGCCGCCACAGATACCAGAAGTCGTCGGCGGCGATCGGAGCGTTGTCGGTCCATTGCGCCTCGGGCCGGATCTTGTAGGTCACCGTGAACGGGTCTTCGCTGGTCACCTCGGCGGACACCAGCAGCGTCGAGTCGATCTCCCACCGCGACCCGGTCGGCGTGCTGGGGTCCGGCACCGGCCGAAACGCGCTGGGCAGCACGAGGGTGCTGATCGCGGCGTTTACCGCCGACAGATCCGACAGCAGATGCGGGTTGAAGCCCGCGCCGATCGAGTCGATGCCCACGATGATCTGCATGACCCGGGGCGGCGGGGGCGGCGCACTTTTCGAGGTCTCGGTGCTTTGCGGCGCCGGCGGCGGGTGGACGGTGCAACTCGGCAGCACTACCGCCAGAACCAGCGCGCCGAACGTGATAGCGGCGCGGCGGGCTCGTCTCGGCACGCTCATCAGGGTATCGGGGGCCTCGGCGACGGCCCCGCACCTGACACCACGACCACGATCCGGTGTCCGGGAGGGCCGCGCGGTCGAGCGTCCGGCCAGCAGGCGTCTCAACCGCGGGCCTTGGCCCGCGCCCGGCTGCGCAACCTGTCGCTCGCCCGCAGCTGCACCTTCCGGACCCGCACCGCCTCGGGGGTCACCTCGACACATTCGTCGGGGCCACACAATTCCATGGCGCGTTCCAGATCGAGTTCCAGTGGCTTGGCCGGTGTTTCGATGACATCCGCCGTCGACGAGCGGATGTTGGTGAGCTTTTTTTCCCGGGTGACGTTGATGTCGAGATCCTCCGGGCGCGGGTTGATCCCGACGACCATGCCCTCGTAGGTGTCCTGGCCGGGCTCGACGAAGAACTGGCCACGGTCGGCGAGCTGCAGCAACGCATAGGCCGTGATGGTGCCCGAGCGGTCCGAGACCAGCGACCCGGTGTGCCGGCCGCGGACCTCTCCGGCCCACGGGCGGTAACCGTGGAACAGCGCATGCGCATTGCCGGTGCCGCGGGTTTCGGTGAGAAACTCGGTGCGCCACCCGATCAGCCCACGGCTGGGCACCAGGAAATCCATCCGCACCCAGCCGGTGGCGTGGTTGGTCAGCTGCACCAGGCGCCCCTTGCGCGCGGCCATCAACCGGGTGACGCCCCCGATGTACTCCTCCGGGCAGTCGACGGTCAGCGCCTCGAACGGCTCGTGCAGCGTGCCGGCTATCGTCTTGGTCACCACTTGAGGCCTGCCGACCGTCAACTCGAATCCTTCTCGGCGCATCTGCTCCACCAGCACAGCCAGCGCCAGCTCACCCCGGCCCTGGACTTCCCAGGCGTCCGGGCGGCCGATATCTACAACGCGGAGGGAGACGTTGCCAACGAGTTCCGCGTCCAGCCGCGCCTTGACCATCCGCGCGGTCAGCAGGTGCCCGGGCACCTTGCCGGCCAGCGGCGAGGTGTTGATGCCGATCGTCACCGAGATCGCCGGCTCATCGACGGTGATGCGCGGCAGCGCCGCCGGATGCGCCGGGTCGGCCAGCGTATCGCCGATCATGATCTCGGGGATGTCGGCGACCGCGACGATATCGCCCGCGCGGGCTTCCCCGGTCGGCGAACGCTCGATCCCCTCGGTGGCCAGCAGCTCGGTGACCTTGGCTTGGGCGATGACCTGCTCACCGTCGACCGCACGCAGCCACGCCACCTGCTGGCCCCTGCGCAACCGGCCCTGATAGATGCGGACCAGCGCCAGCCGGCCCAGAAACGCCGATGCGTCGAGGTTCGTGACCAGCGCCTGAAGGGGCGCCTCCGGGTCGCCGGTCGGTGCCGGAATATGTTGCAGCAGAGCATCAAACAGCGGGTCGAGGTTCGTGCCGTCGGGAATCTGGCCATCCGGCGGGGCGGTCGTGCTGGCCACCCCGGCGCGACCGGACGCATACAGTGTGGGCAGGGCCAGGGCACGCTCGACCGCTTGCGCGGCGTCGTCGTCGAGGTCATCGGCCCCTTCCAACAGCACATCCAGCAGCAGGTCGTGGCTGGCCCGCACCACCTCGGCGATGCGGGCGTCGGGGCGGTCGGTTTTGTTGACCACGAGGATCACCGGCAACCGCGCGGCGAGCGCTTTACGCAGCACGAATCGCGTTTGCGGCAACGGGCCCTCGGAGGCGTCCACCAGCAGCAGCACCCCGTCGACCATCGACAGCCCGCGCTCTACCTCGCCGCCGAAGTCGGCGTGCCCCGGGGTGTCGATCACATTGATCACCGTCACGGTCCCGTCGCCGTGATGGCGGTGCACCGCGGTGTGCTTCGCCAGAATCGTGATGCCCTTTTCCCGCTCCAGGTCGCCGGTGTCGAGCACGCGCTCGGTCAGCTCACCGCGTTCCCGCAGCGCCCCGGACTGCCGCAACATGGCGTCAACCAGCGTGGTCTTGCCATGGTCGACGTGCGAAACGATCGCGATGTTGCGGAAATCCACGCGGGTGATTCTGACAGCCGGGCGGGATTTTCGCGAAAAGCCCGCCCAGGGGGCGTTCCGGTCGAGGCTGTCGGAGGCGGGCCGGCTACGGTGGCGCCTTGCTCTCGGCGGGGCGGGGCCGTCACCCGCAATCGCGCCGGCGTTCACTGCGCGGTCAACGCACGGCCCAGATCGGCCAGCCAGGCACGGTCGGCGGGCACCCAGTCGATATCGGGCAGTTCGGCCGCCGTCACCCAGCGCAGCGCGCGATGATCGCACGGCCGCGGCCGGCCCCGAACCAGACACACCCGGTAGGCCCGCAGCGTCGTCGTCGCGGTCAGCGCGATGTCCGTGCCGAGGCGTTCACCCACCGCTACATCGTGCGCATCAAGGCCGAGTTCCTCGGCCAATTCACGAGCCAAGGCGGCACGCTCGGTTTCTCCCACGCCGACCTTGCCCCCGGGCAGCTCCCACCGGCCGGCCAACTCCGGCGGCCTCCGCCGCTGCGCCACCAGCACCGTGGAGCCGCGGATGACGGCTCCGGCGACAATGACCCGGTTCGGCACACCGGGTGACGGTATACGGTCTGTGCTATGGCGGTGTTAACGGATGAGCAAGTGGATGCCGCGCTGCCCGAGCTGGCGGGCTGGAAGCGGGTGGAAGGCACCCTGCGTCGCTCGATAAAGTTTCCGTCGTTCATGGCCGGAATCGATGCGGTGCGTCGGGTGGCCGAGCACGCCGAAGCGAAAGATCACCATCCCGACATCGATATCCGTTGGCGGACGGTGACTTTCTCGCTGGTAACGCATTCTGCGGGCGGCATCACCGAGAACGACATAGCGATGGCGCGCGACATCAACGAGATCCTGGGGGTTTAGCCGGGACCCGGCCGAGGGTTGGCGCGCGCCGGGTTGCGCACCGGGCCGGTGATGCCGGCGGCCCGCGGCGGCGGCACATGGCCATGAGTCGTGCCGACCGTCTCCGCGGGCCGTGCCCGGGTGGTCGCGATCCAGGCCAGCGTGGCCAGCGCCGCAACAACGTAGATCAGCCCCGCCCACGCCAGATACCACGGCCGCTCCTGCTGCCAGATGGTGGGTTGCGCGAAGCTCAACAACCAGGGCACCCCGATGATCGTCAACGCGAGCCATCCCCAGCCCAGGGTCCGTGCGCCGCGGCACGCGGAGCGGGGTCCATGGAAAAGCCACATCATCAACGGCACCAGCCACACCCAGTGATGCGTCCAGGAAATCGGCGAAAGCAGCAGCCCGAACAACTCGACCACCAGCAGTCTGCCGAGCCGGTCAGGTTCGGTGTGGCCGGTTCTTCGGTCGGTATCGAGCGCCCGCCAGGCCGCGATCGCCACCACCGCGGTGACGGCGATCGCGGCCAAAACCAGCGGACCATAGCCGGCGTCGTGGCCGAGGATCCGGGAGATCCCGCCGCGCCAAGACTGATTGAACGACGTTGCGACCGGCCCGACGCGATGGACGTCACCCAGCAGCTGGGCGAAGTAGTAGCGAACCTGATCACCGGCGAACACGGCGGACGCGGCGACGCTGGCGAAAAAGACCAGTGCGGAGAACACCACCGTTCCCCAGCGCCGGACACCGACGAAATAGACCCCGGTGATCGCCGGGGTCAACTTCACTCCGGCCGCCAGGCCCACCAGCAGGCCCGATAACCACCACCGCGTGCTGTACACCGCCCACAGGCCCATCAACACCAGCACCACGTTGACCTGCCCGTAGTCGAAAGTTTCCCGCAGGGGCTCGATCCAGATGGTGATCGCCGTCCACAGCATCGCGGCGCGGCGGCCGTGGTCGGCCGGCACGCCGAGCAAGCGCTGGCTAAGGCGCACCACACCGTAGAGCGCGGCGATCGTGCCGACCTGCCAGAAAAACCCGATCAGGCCGAACGGCAGGACGTGCAGCGGGTAAAAGACGACCGCCGCGAACGGCGGATAGGTGAACGGCAGCGGGAAATCCGGGGTCTTCTCGGCGTAGACGTAGCTGTAGAGGCTGCCGGGGTGGTCGATGGCGGCCGCGCCCCCGAGATAGACGTGCAGATCGACGAAGTTCGCGCCGTTGGGCGCCAGATATGTCCAGGCCAGCCGTGCTGCGACGCTCAAAGCCAGCAGCAGCGGCGCGGCAGCGTCCAGCAAGACAGCCTGCCGGCCGGTAGTGGGTGCCGCCGGGGCGGCCACGGTGGTGCCTATCTGCTCGACTTTAGCGACCGCCACCGCTGGCGCTGGTAACACCGGCCGCGCAGAACCGGTGCGTTCGCCGGGGCGCGGTACCCGTCGGCCCGCCCCGGTCACCGCGACCGTTCGTCTGGGTAACGATCACATAACCGTCACACGTGTCACTTGAGTCACTTTGGCAGTGCGAGAACCATCGCGCCTGGACCTGTCGTCGAGAAGCAGGGAGAGTCATGTCACCGATCGGAACGTTATTGCGCACCGCCGCCGTCGTGGCGGGGTCGTCGGCCGCAGTGCTCGTGGCCGGCCCGTGGACTGCCGCCCACGCCGACCCCGCACCGCCGGCCCCGGTTCCCAACGTTGGGGAGCAACTGGTCAATACCGCGGCCAACGCTCCGCAGATGCTGCAAAGTCTGGCGACAGCCCTGGGCGCCACCCCGCCCGCGCCGCCGGCGCCGCCGCCTTTGGCCAGCGCCGCGATCAGAGTGCCGCAGCCACCGTCCGCCGGTGCGGCCTCGGCCGTTCCCGGTGCGGCCTCGGCGGTGCCGGGCATGCCCGGTGCGGCCGCCGCGGTACCGGGCATCATCTCGCCCGTTCCCGGAGCAAACACCGGCATTTCCGGTGTTACCGCCGTTCCGGGGGCAACGGTTCCCGCCCCCGCCGCCGGACCCGCGCAGTTGCTGCCGTCGGCGCAAGTCAACCTGCCCGCAATGCCCTTCCTCCCAACACCGCTGCCGCAACAGGTGTCGTTCCCGGGCGACTTGGCCGCTTTTCTGCCCGGTGCGACGCCTACGCCACCCGGCGCCACCCGGCCGGGCACGGTCGGCGTGCCAGCCGTAGGTGCGATGCCGGCCAGCACGCCAAACCCGTTATTGCTGCCGGTTTCCGCACTGCCCTGACCGGGGTGCCGGCCGGCTGATCGCTCGAGATCGAGAGAAGGCACCGTGCTTCGCAAGAGGAATCCGGGCAAGAGGAATCCGGGCAGCGGTTTCGCCGCTGCCGCCATCGCATCAGTGATCGCGCTAGCGCTGTGCCCCGGGGCGGCCGCAGACCCCGCGCCGCCCCAGCCCGTTGCCGCCCAACAGTTACCGGGCCTGCCGGCGATAACGCAGTTGAGCCCGATCATCCAGCAAGCCGCCGCCCACCCCGAGCAAGCATCGCAGCTGCTCATGGCCGCGGCGTCGGCGTTCACCCATAATCCGGCGGCGCCCGACGCGTCCAAGAGCGTTGCCTCCTCGGTGAACCAGTTCGCCCAGGGCTCCTTTGGTCCGGCCGCGACGCCCACCGACCCGGGCCTGCCGGCGACGAACCCCACCGGCACGTCCGAAACCCCTCCCGCGGCGCACCTGCCGGCGCCCGGGGCAGAACCGGGCGGGTGGGCGCACCTGCCAACGGGCATCGACCCGGCCCACGCCGCGGGCCCCGCGGCGGCCTCCACCCCCGCCCCGCCCGGCGCCGCCCCCGATCCCGCGCCTGTCCCGCCGGCCGGTGCGGCTCCCGGCGCGGCGCCCGCGGCGGCTTTCGGACCGGACACGCCACCCACGCAGGACTTCATGTACCCCTCGATCGGCATCGCCTGCCTGGCGGATGGCGGTAACGCGATCGCCACCGCGCTGTCGGTGGCCGGACCGGCGAAGATTCCCGCGCCCGGTCCGGGGCCGGGCCAGACCGCCTATGTGTTCACCGCGGTCGGCACGCCCGGGCCCGCGGATGTGCAGAAGCTGCCGCTCAACGTCACCTGGGTGAACCTGACCACCGGAAAATCCGGTACCGTCGCGCTGAAACCGCGCCCCGATATCAACCCCGACGGGCCGACCACGCTGACCGCGATTGCCGACACCGGGTCGGGAAGCATCATGTCGACGATCTTCGGACAGGTCACCACCCGGGAAAAGCAGTGTCAGTTCATGCCCACCATCGGCTCCACGGTGGTGCCCTGACCACCCGCCAGGGGGCTCGCCTCCGGGCGTTGCCTTAACGCCTGGGGGGCGGCCCGATCGTCGTTGTGTCGTCACCGTTCCTGGGCGTGGCGGGCCGCCTTCATTCGTTTCTTGTTGGAGCGCACCCGCTCCAGCGAATGCGCGTCGACGACGTCGGCGACCGACAGCTGCGTGCCGGGGGCGCCGTATTCCCCGGCCGCCTCCCGCCAGCCGGCGGGCCGAATACCGCACTGCTTGCCCAGCAACGCCAGGAAGATCCGCGCCTTTTGCTCCCCGAACCCGGGTAACTCCTTGAGCCGGCGCAGCACCTCGTGACCGTCGGGGTCACCGGCCGTCCACAGCGCGCCCGCGTCTCCGTCGTAACGGTCGACAATGAGCTGCGCCAGACTTTGGATCCGCTTGGCCATCGACCCTGGAAAGCGGTGAATGGCAGGGCTTTCCGAGCATAGTGCGGCGAACTTTTCCGGGTCGTAGTCGGCGATCTCGCGGGCATCGAAGCCGCCCATCCGCTCGGCGATCTTCTTCGGCCCGGCGAAGGCGGTTTCCATCGGCACCTGCTGGTCGAGCAGCATGCCGACAACCAACGCGAACGGGTTGGAATCCAGCAGCGCGTCGGCGTCCGGGTCTTGGGCCAGCCGCAGTTTCGCCACCCGCCCAGTGTAAAGCGGCCACGCCAAGTGAAGCGCATCCGCATGCACGAACGGCATCGCTTGCCGCAGTCCGCGATAGTGCGCGATAGTGCACCGCGGAACCGCGCGCTATCGCGGAACCGCCTCGCCGGGTCAACCGCTTTTGCGGCGAAATTCCCGGCGGTGCTCGACGGGCCCGTGCGCCCGAGGCTGTCTGCCCCCGCCGTCTTTGTGAGCCGATCCGCCCGATGCCTGCGCTTTCTTGCGGTCCAGGGCCTCCCGGAATCTGCGTTTGGTTTCGTCCTCCGACGTTGACTCCGGCGAGGAGTTCGATGCAGCCATAACCGCAGCGTAGCGCGGCGGCGCGGGTGCGGCGCGTGCGCGGCGGCGCGTGCGCCGCGGCCCCGGTCCGGCGGATCCCCGGTCACCGCACGCCCGGAGGCAGGCCATACACGTGGGTGATCGGCAGCGTCAGCAGCACCCGCCGGTCGGTGACCATCGCCCGGCGGTATTCCTCCCAGTCCGGGTGTTCACCGGCGATGTTGCGGTACAAGGTAATCAGCGCCTCTACGGTGTCATCGTCGGGTGCGGCTGCCGGCGGTGTCAGCTCCGCGGTGCCCTCGGCAACGGCATACGACCACCCGTCGTCGGCGCTGACCAAAATCGAGGCCCGCGGATCGCGACGCAGATTGCGTGTCTTGGCTCGCGGCTCGGTGATCGACACCTGCACGACCAGCTTTCGCGGGTCGAAGTAGTACTGCACGTTGGACAGCTGGGGACGCCCGTCACGCTTGATGGTGGCCAGCACCCCGATGGAGTTCCCGCTGATCACGGCCAGCAGTTTGTCGTCGAAAACGTGGCGTCCCATGCCGAAAGCCTACGTCGCGGCGCCCGCGGCGGGCCGCGATTCGGGCTCGGCGCTACCATCGCGCTGTGACGACGGTCGACGACAACTGCTTGGCCGGGGTCTCGGCTACTACACTGCGGACACGGCGCGCTCGCGCCGCCGAAGCCAAGCGTCCCTATGGTGTCGTCGATGATCCATGGGCGGTGCAGCTTTTCGGGCTTGTTGGGGCGGTCGACTACGACCGTGCGACGTTCGGCAAACCCCGCCGGTTCCATCCGCGACGGGCCCTGGCGCACGGCGTCGCCACCGCCGACCGCTTGGGGACACACCCCAAGGCCTCGGTGGTAGCCCCGGCCGGGGCTTGCAGACCAGTTTCCGGCGGCTAGAACGCCGACGTGCGCTGTCTGCCCGCTGACTGTGCCGCCCGGTTTCCCGGCGGTGCGATGATGTTCGATTCGATACCGCGTTGGGCCGGCCGGCGAACGCTTCAGGGCACCACACTGCTGGAGTTCGACCGGTGAACCGGTATGCGGCGTTTTTGCGGGGCGTCAATGTGGGCGGTGTCAACCTCAAGATGGCCGAGGTGTCGACGGCGCTGGCCGACGCCGGATTCGCCGAAGTACGCACCATCCTCGCCAGCGGCAACGTGGTTCTCGAGTCGGATGTGTCCGCCGCCGCGGTGCGAGCAAAGGCCGAGGCCGCCGTGCACGACGAGCTCGCCGCGTTGGCTGCCCGAGCCGGGCCCGACGAGAAGATCGGCAGCGGTGACGGCGTCATCTACTGGCAGGTGCCCAAGGGCGGCACCCTGGACAGCGCCGTCGGCAAGACGATGGGCAAGCAGCGCTACAAGTCCTCGACCACCACCCGCAACCTGCGCACGTTGGCCAAGGTATTGCGGTGACGGCGGGACAACGGGCGAAAGCCCCGCATTCACCTGGGTTTCCGCAACGGCTGCCCGACGTCCGCGCCGGGACAGCCCGGCTAAGCAGCGGTGCTCAGTGGTCGAACGCCTCCTCGAACGCCTCCTCGAGGTAGCGCAGCGCCGCGGCCTTACCGAGTCCCAGTGCGCGCGCCGTGTCGCGGTAGGCGCGGGCCGCGGCGGCCATCGCAGCGTCGGCCGGGTCGGTGCGCGCAACGAAAGTGCCGAAACGGCCGCGGGTTTCGACGATACCGGCGACCTCCAGCTCGCGGTAGGCACGGGCTACGGTGTTGACCGCCAACCCGAGGCGACCGGCCAGTTCACGCACGGTGGGCAGCCGGGTACCGGGTGGGAACCTGCCGGCGCGGATCCCGTCGATGATCCGGGTTCTGAGCTGGTCGAACAGCGGCGTACCCGCGTGCCCGTCGACGCGTAGCCACTCGACCCAGTCCGCCCGCCCAGTATCTCGCGCAACCGCTAAGTTGGTGGCATGCGAGTGGCGGTGCTGTCGGGTGCGGGGATTTCCGCGGAGAGCGGTGTACCGACCTTCCGCGACGACAAGGATGGGCTGTGGGCCCGCTTCGACCCATACGAGCTGGCCAGCGTCGACGGCTGGCTCAAGCACCCCCAACGGGTTTGGGGATGGTATCTGTGGCGGCACCATCTGGCGACCCAGGTCCAACCCAACGCGGGACACCGCGCTATCGCCGCCTGGCAAGACCATGCCGACGTCAGCGTCATCACTCAGAACGTCGATGACCTCCACGAGCGCGCCGGCAGCAATCCGGTGCACCACCTGCACGGTAGTATTTTTGAATTCCGTTGTGCACGTTGTGATTCGCCATACACCGAGGCGCTGCCCGAGATGGCTGAACCGGCGGTGGAGGTCGAGCCGCCGAGCTGTCGCTGTGGCGGCTTGATCCGGCCGGACATCGTGTGGTTCGGCGAGCCGCTGCCCGAGGAGCCGTGGCAGCGCGCGGTGGAAGCGACCGAGGCGGCCGACGTGATGATCGTGGTGGGAACGTCCGCGATCGTCTACCCGGCGGCCGGCCTGCCCGAATTGGCGCTTTCGCGCGGTGCGCGCGTCATCGAGGTCAATCCGGAGTCCACCCCACTGTCTGCGAGCGCCACGATCACCATCCGTGAGACCGCGAGCCGGGCGCTGCCGGGGTTGCTCCAGCGGCTGCCCGCGCTGCTCGGCTAGCGCGCGGCCGGCCTGCGTGCCCGGCCCAGCGCGAACTCCGACACCGGCAGCGGCACCCATGCCGGAAAGACGCGCTCCCGCTGCGCGTCGCCGATTTCGAATCCGGCTGCGCGAATCGACCACTCGGTGTCGCGATGGGTGTGACAGTTGCCCAGCAGCTTCGGCCAGAACGTCGCATCAGCGAAACGCTGCAACCGGCCCCGCACTCCGTCGCTGGCCACATGCTCGAAATAGCGCAGCTCCCCGCCCGGCCGAAGCTGCGAAAACAATTGCCGCAGCACCGCATCGGGGTCGGCGATCGAACACAGCACCAGCGAGCAGACCACCGCGTCGAACGGCTCGGCGGCGGTGAACTCCTCCACCGTCCCCTCAATCACGTGAACCGGAATACGAGCCTCGGCCGCCGCGTCACGAGCCCGGTCGGCCAACCGGGGTTCGGGCTCGATGGCGACCACCTGCTGCACGGAGTCGGGGTAAAAAGCGAAGTTCGTGCCGACACCCGCGCCGACCTCAAGGACTCGGCCGGACAGGCCGGCCAGGTTCTCCCGGCGCAGCGCCCGCACCTCCTCGGTTTCGTGCGCTGCGATCACGGGCCAAATCCTGGCGAAGAACGGGAAGTTACCCGTTGCTCCGCTAACAGCTGTCACGCACGCGACCCCTTCGGCTGTCGTTGCTGCGAACCGGTCTTCCGGCGGCTGCGGGTGATCCGTCTGCATCGTAGCGCGCCGGGAGCTGCCAGCTGAGCCGGCCACGGTGGTACCCGCCGCCGGTGGCGGCCCGACGCCGCGCCGACGGAGCCGGGCCGAACCCCCGGTTCCTCATCGATCCCCAGCCGCCGGTGAACCCGTGCCAGCGGCTGGGGCGCCCACCAGCTCCACCGGCCCAACACGTGCATGAACGCGGGGACCAGAACCATCCGCACCAGGGTGGCGTCCACCAGCACGGCCAGTGTCAAACCGAGGCCGAACATCCGCATGAATGACACCCGGGCAGCGATCAACGCTGCGAACGAGATCGACATCACCAGCGCGGCAGCGGTGATCACCCGTCCGGTGCGCGCCACCCCCAGCGCCACGCTCTCGTCGCCGGCTTGGCGAGTCCGCGGGGACGCCAGCCAGTACTCGCGGATCCGCGCGATCAGGAACACCTCGTAATCCATCGACAACCCGAACGCGATGCAAAACACCAGCACCGGCATGTTGGCCACCAGCGTCCCGCTGGGCGTCGTCCCCAACGCGCCGAGGTGACCGTCCTGGAAGATCCACACCAGCGCGCCGAAGGCCGCCGACAGCGACAGCACGGTCAGCGCCAGCGCCTTGACCGGCAGCACGACACTGCCGGTGAGCAGGAACAGCAGCACCCCGCTGATGGTGGCGATCAGCCCCAGCACCACCGGTAACCGTCGCAGGACGGCATCGACGCTGTCGCGGTTGATCTGCGCCAGCCCCGCCATCTGCACCGCCCGGCCGGCGGGCCCGGGCACGTCGTGCAAGCGGTCGAGCTGGACTTCGGAGGCCCGGGAGAACAGCGGCGCGGTGCTGGCGACGGTCAGGAATGCGCTGGCGCCGGCCAGCCCGGTGGCCCCGGACGGCGGCCCGACCTCGTTGCCGCCGACGAACGTCCCGGTCGGGGCGCTGACCGCCGACACGTCGGGCACCCGCGACAGGTCGGCCGCGTAGCGGTCAAGATCGGCCGGGCGCAGGCCGCGCGCGTCGGGAATGATGACGGGCACCGCCGTCGCCGAATCGTCGGGAAAATCGGCGCGCACCTGGTCACCGACCTGACGAGCCGACGCCCAGGGCGGCAGCACCCGGTCGTCCGGCATCCCCCAGCGCACCCCGAGGAACGGCACCCCGAGCAGCACCAGTCCCGTGACCGCGGCCAAACCGATCGGCGCCGCGGCCCGGACGACGGCCTTGGCCGACTGGTACCAGAACAGCCGATCGACCGGTTTGGGCACCGGATCCGGGCGGCGCAGCACCCGGCGGGCGAGCCGGCGCACGTCCAGCGCGTCCAGCCGCGGGCCGAGCAGCACGATCGCCGCCGGAGTCACCGTGACGGCCGCGACGGCGACAAATGCCACGGTGGCCACCCCGGCGTAGGCGAACGACTTCAAGAAGTACATCGGGAACAGCACCATCACCGCCATGGACAAGGCGACGGTGGTCGCCGAGAAGAGCACCGTGCGCCCGGCGGTGGTCATGCTGCGGATCAGCGCCCGGTCCCGGTCGGCGCCGCCGGCCACCTCGTCGCGAAAGCGGCTGATGATCAGCAGCGTGTAGTCGATGGCCAGGGCCAGCCCCATCGCGGTGCTCAGGTTGAGCGCAAAGATCGACACCGTGGTGCTGAAGGTGATCAGCCGCAACACCGCCATTGAGCCGGCACTGGCCAGCCCACCCAAGGCGATGGGCAACGCCGCCGCCAGCAACCCCCCGAATACCCACACCAACACCAGGAAGCTCAGCGGGATCGCCAGCGCCTCCATCGCCAGCAGGTCGCGCTCGTTTTGCTGATTGATCTGGGCATACACCATCGCGGCCCCGCCGACACGGACGCTGACACCGTCCCGGTGGTGTTCGACCTCGCCGGCCAGCGTCTTGGCATATTTCTGCGCGTTGTTTTCGCCCCCCTTGAGGTTGGCCACGATCAAGCCGGACTTGCCATCCCTGCTCACCAGGTCGGCGGCGATCTGCGGGGGCGAGGTCCATGCCGAGGACACAGTGAATACCCGCGGGGATCGCGTCAGACCCTTGACGATATCGGTCGCGGCCCGGCGGGCCCGGTCGCTGCGGACGCCGGCGGGTGCGGTCACCACGATCACCATCTGCTGATCGCTCTGCCCGAACTTATCCATCATCAACTTGATGGCCTTGGCGGATTCCGACCCCGGATCCTGAAAACCGCCCGAGGCCAGGCTCCCCCCGACCGGGATGCCGAAGATCGTGGCGCCCACCAGCACCAGGACGCCCATCGCGACGATGCGCCGCGGGGCGGCGATGGCAACGCGAGCAAGTGCCGCCAGCAGTTTCGTGTCCCTTCGCCGGGCCTTCGGCGACGGCTCGCCGACAAAAGTGGGCGCCGCCGAATCATACTATTGGCGGTTCGTCAGTAAGTTTCGTCACTAAGTACGGTTCGGACCGCGGAATCGTTCACGCGTGGTCACGGCGCGCCCATGCCGTCGGCTCAATGGCAAACTGGCCGACCCTACCGGGCGGTAATATTGCCATTGTTTTCCGAATCGTGACTCAAAGATTTCTTAATAGTTACCCATACTCTCGAGTACATGTGGATCGACGACACGAGTGCCGAGGTCATCAAGGCGGATGTCGACGCGCTCTACCACGGCGACATGCTGGTGGAGGGCGACACCTCAGAGCAGCTTGAGGACTGGCATCCGTTGCCCACCGCGGTCTGACCCCCCCGATCGGCGGGATTGGCGCGCTCCGTTGGCCGCGCGCCTGACGGGTTTTATGGGTGCCGCAAGATTTGGCCCACCCCACCATCGCTGCATTTTCGTCCGTTGTCCAGAATTCGTCCCGGTCTTTCACTTGCGGTTGCTTTTCCGGTCTGTTTTCCGGCGCGTTCCTGGTCCTGGTCTTGCCGACGCTGATGACCCCGGTAGCGCGAGGGGTGCGACACCGTCTTAACGCGGCGCCATCCGGATGGCGCCGTCCAGGCGGATCACCTCGCCGTTGAGCATCGGATTCTCGACGATGTGCGCGACCAGCGCCGCATACTCGTCGGGCTTTCCCAGCCGCGCCGGGTGCGGCACTTGCTTGCCGAGTGACTCCCTGGCGGGTTCGGGCAGGCCCGCGAGCAGCGGCGTATCGAACAGCCCGGGCGCGATCGTCATCACCCGAATGGCCCTGCCGGCCAGCTCCCGCGCAATCGGCAAGGTCATGGCGACCACGCCGCCCTTAGACGCTGAGTACGCCGCCTGCCCGATCTGCCCGTCGAACGCCGCCACCGACGCGGTGTTGATGATGACACCGCGCTCCTCGCCGATCAACTCGGCCTTCGCGATCCGCTCAGCAGCCAGGCGCAGCACGTTAAAGGTGCCGACCAGGTTGACGTCGACGACCTTGCGGAATGCCTCCAGCGGGAAGACCCCGTCTTTGCCCAGCACCCGGATGGCGTTGCCGATCCCCGCGCAGTTCACCAGGATCCGCAGGGGACCCAGCGACTCGGCGATATCGAGCGCGGACGTCACCGCTTCCTCATCGGTGACGTCGGCCGGTGCGAAACGCGCGCGGTCACCGAGTTCGCGAACTATCTCCTCTCCCTTGAGGTCCAACACCACCACGTGTGCGCCCCGGTCCAGAAAGCTCCGGGTGGTGGCCAGGCCGAGGCCGGAGGCCCCGCCGGTGACGAGTGCGACGGTGTTTTCGATCTCCACTCGGGTGGTCCTAATCGGTTAGTAGGGATGGGTGCTGGTCGTGTTGACCGGGGTCTGTTTCTGGCGGGGTCTGCCGCCGGGTTGATGCCTGGTGTCTCCCGGCGTTCGACGCCTTGTGAAAGAGCGGCGCGCCTGGCGGCAGGTCACGTGTGTGGGTGGTGGGATGCTGTTGCCCGAGCTTGCCGCGGGGTTGACTTCCTGATGGTTGTTCCCGAGCCTTGAGCTCTTCGATAGAACGAGGTCTCGCGGTGGGCTGGAGTCACGGACGGCTACTGAGATGACGGACCATCGAGTCCTGCGATTAGGGCGCCGCACAACTCCGCCGGGGACAACACAATCACCGAGTACCGGAGGGATGCCTTGGCACTGTTTTGTGGAATTGATTGGGCCACTGATCATCACGATGTCGCGGTCGTCGACGACGACGGGCGTGTGGTGGCGCGCGGACGGGTCAGCAATGACGCGGCCGGCTTCGCCCAGCTGTTGACGCTGTTGGCCGATGCCGGCGACACCGCCGATGATCCGATCCCGGTGGGGATCGAAACCGACCGCGGGCTGTGGGTCGCTGCGCTGCGCGAGACCGGTCGGGTGATCTATCCGATCAACCCGCTGGCGGCCTCCCGCTATCGGGCGCGGTATGCGCTGTCGGGGGCCAAATCCGATGCCACCGACGCGGTGCTGCTGGCCAACATGGTGCGCACCGACCCCGACGCGCACCGCCCGCTGCCTGCCGACACCGAGCTGGCCCAGGCCATTAGGGTGCTGGCCCGGGCTCAGCAAGACGCGGTGTGGGCGCGCCAGCAGATCGGCAACCAGATCCGTGACCTGCTCAAGGACTTCTACCCGGCCGCGATCATCGCCTTTGCCGGGCTGCCCAGCGGGGGTTTGGCCCGCGCCGATGCCCGCGCCATCCTGGCCGCCGCACCCACTCCCGCCGAGGCTGCCCGGTTGACCCCGGCGCGGCTGCGCCGACTGCTGATCAAAGCCGGCCGCCGCCGCGACCTCGACCGCGACGTCGAGCGGCTGCGCGCGGTGTTCACCGGCACCTACCTGCACCAGCCGCCCGCAGTCGAAAACGCCATGGGCATTCAGCTGACGGCGCTGCTGCGCCAGTTCCAGGCCGCCAGCGCCGCCGCTGATGAGTTGACTGAGGCGGCGACCGCCCATTTTGAGCGACACCCGGACGCCGAGATCATCACCAGCTTTCCCGGGCTGGGGAAGCTGGCCGGCGCCCGGGTGCTGGCCGAGATCGGCGACGACCGAACCCGCTTCGCCGACGCCCGCGGATTGAAGGCCTTCGCCGGATCCGCCCCCATCACCCGAGCCAGCGGCAAGAAAACCATAGTGACACACCGCCATATCAAGAACCGGCGCCTGGCAACTGTCGGGTCGATCTGGGCGCTGGCCGCGCTGCGCAGCTCCCCGGGAGCCCGCCGCCACTACGACGCCCGCCGCGCGGCCGGAGACTGGAACCGCCAAGCCCAACGGCACCTGTTCAACAAGTTCCTCGGCCAGCTTCACCACTGCCTGCAAACCGGCCAGCCCTACGACGAACACCGGGCGTTTCCACCTCCTCTCCCACTCACGGCTTGACTTTCAACTTCCTGAGATGTCTTTCGATTCGGCCGACGGCCAGACAGCGGAGCGAGCCGGCAGTCGGTCCGCACTATATCCAGTCGTCAAGAATGGCTTCGATGTCGCAGCCGGGTTCGCCCGGCGGGCGCGGCCGGTCCGGTGCGCTGCGCGAGAACCGCGGCGCCGGCAGCGGTAGCAGCCCCCCGTCCGCCTCGTAGAAGGTATTCCGCTCGGCGACGTGCGGCTCGCTGTGAACCTCACCGAATGCCAACACCGGAGTCACACAGGCGTCGGAATCGGCGAACACCTTAGCCCAGTGGTCGCGATCGCGACTGGCGAACACTTCCGCCAGCCGAGCCCGCAGCTCGGGCCAGTGGCCGCGGTCGTTCTGGCCCGGCAGGTCGGCGGCGTCCAACCCGAGGCCGGCCAGCAGCGCCGCATAAAACTGCGGCTCAATCGCACCGACCGCGACGTAGCGGCCGTCGGCGCACCGGTAGGTGTCGTAGTAGGGCGCCCCGCCGTCGAGCAGGTTGGTGCCGCGCTCATCGCTCCACATGCCCGCCGCGCGCATCGCCCACATCATGTGCGCCAGCACGGATGACCCGTCGATCATCGCGGCGTCGATAACCTGACCCTTGCCCGAGCTCTGCCGCTCCCAGAGCGCGGCCAGGATGCCCACCAGCAGGAACATTGAGCCGCCGCCGAAGTCGCCGACCAGGTTCAGTGGCGGCACCGGACGCTCGCCGCTCCGGCCGATGGCGTGCAGCACGCCGTTAAGCGAAATGTAGTTGATGTCGTGGCCGGCCTGGCACGCGCGAGGTCCGGTCTGGCCCCATCCCGTCATCCGTGCGTAAATCAGCCGCTCGTTGACCGCCGCGCAGTCGCCTGGGCCCAGGCCGAGCCGCTCGGTGACACCCGGGCGGTAGCCCTCGATCAGCACGTCGGCCTTGGCGACGAGCCGCAACACCAGCCGCCGGCCCTCGGTGGACTTCAAATCGACCGTCACCCGGCGCCGATTGCGCAGCATGGCGTCCCTGGGTGCATTTCCGCTGCTGGCGGGGCGTTCGACGCGCACGACGTCGGCGCCGAGATCGCCCAGGATCATCGCGGCATGGGGTCCTGGCCCGATACCGGCCAGCTCGACAACCCGCAGCCCTTTGAGTGGTCCCGCCATGATCCACCGGCCTTTCCTTTCGAGAACAACTTTCCTTTCGAGAACAACCCGCGGTTGCATCTTCGCAGCCGGCGTCGAAGGCGCTGCCCACCGGTCGCCGAAGCTAGCGCGGTTTTCGAGCGCGAATCGCAGGGCCTGGCGATTTTGCTGCGATCGCCCGAGTTCATCGAGGGTGCAACGACATTCCCGGAGGGCCGCACACGAAGTTCACGGAGTCGTTAGGTCGCGCTAGCCGCTGAAGAGCATCGGAAGCGTTAGCACCGTGAGCAGACTCCACATGACGTGAGTCAGTATCGGCGCCAGCACCCCACCGGTCACCCGGCGCTCGAACCCGCAGACGCTCCCGAGTACGGCTGCAGCAAAGCCCAGCATCGGGTTCCCGCCCACCATGGCGGTGACCACAGACAAGATCGTCGAAATGGTGACCGGATAGTGACGGCCCAGTGCGGTGTAGAGCGCGCCTCGGTAAAACATCTCCTCGGCGATAGCGTCGGCCACAGCGATCACCGCGACCAGCGGGAGCGATCCTTGTCGGGCGAATTGCAGCACCTGGGTGAGCAATTCGGCGAGGGGCGGAAGCTGTCTGGCGATGACGGCGCCGAGCAGGAACAGCCCGCCCAGCGCCAGGCCGACCGTGGTCCCGGTGATCACCGGGCGCTGGTTGCGGCCACGCCAGCAAATCCCACCCAGGTGCAGCGGTCCGGAGACAAGCGCACCGGCGGCCCAAACTGCCCCCAGCACCAACACCAGCCAGTAGAAACCCGGCTCCCCCGGCCGGCATCTCAACGAAAGACCCAACACCGCGGCGCCGATCGGCAGCGTAATGGCCACGACGATGCGTCGGCGCCGCACTACTGACGGTGGTTCATGGTGCGGCACAGCGACATTCGTGAGAGCACGACGGAGCTCATCGCGTACGGTGGCGCGGTAGGGAGTACTCATTCCCGGCGCACCCTCGGGGTCGGCGTGATCAGCATGTCACCACCTATTCCCCGAGCCGACCAGGGCGGCACGGGGGTCGCCGTCGTTACCCGTCACCAGAATCCGCACGGGTTCAACCTAGCCCGGCGACGATGCGTGCCAAAAGCCCGCCGAGGAGCCGGGCCATCACACCCAGCCCGGCGACGATGCGTGCCAAAAGCCCGCCGAGGAGCCTCCCGCAGCCGCGATGAATGTGCCCACGGGGTTCCATCGGCCTGATGTCGAGGTAATCAGCACCCTGGCAGTAATCAGATCATTGGCTAATTTAGTTCATTGTGCTTGTGTTGAACCACTGGATTAATTTCGGCGTAACCCTGATATGGATAGGATGAGAAAATGCGTCCGGTGACGCCCGAGGTGCCGATACCGAGCGCTATCCCGCCGGCTGCGCCACGGGTCGCGGCGGTGACCGTCGAGTTCCCGCCGCACCGCCACAGCCAAAACGAGGCCATCGCAGCCCTGGCCGACTGGGCCGGGCCGGAGTTTCGGCGATTCGCTGTCAGCAGCGGGGTCGAGAGCCGGCACCTCGCGCTGCCGATCTCGCGATACCCCGAGCTGAACGGCTTCACCGACGCCAACGACGCCTTTATCAACGTTGCCACCGAGTTGAGTGAACAAGCGCTGCTGTCGGCCCTGGATGTCGCCGGCATCGAGCCGGCAGATGTCGATATCGTTTTCTCCACGACGGTCACCGGACTCGCGGTGCCGACGTTGGAGGCACGACTGGCGACCCGCGTGGGTCTGCGACCCGATTTCAAGCGCGTTCCCCTGTTTGGCCTGGGCTGTGTCGCCGGGGTTGCCGGGGTGGCGCGGATGTATGACTACCTGCGGGCGTATCCCGATCAGGTCGCGGCGCTCATCGCCGTCGAACTATGCACGTTGACCGTGCAGCACGACGACCGTTCGATCGCCAACCTGATTGCGAGCTGTTTGTTCGGTGACGGCGCCGCCGCCGTCATCATGACCGGTGCCGAGCGTGCGCCGGTTGGGCCGAAAATTCTGGCCACTCGCAGCCGCTTTTACCCCGACACCCAAGACGTGATGGGCTGGGACATCGGCAGTTACGGGTTTCGGATCAAGTTGTCCGCCGAAGTCGCCACCGTCGCCGAGAAATATCTGGGCGAAGATGTCCGCGAGTTTCTCGCCGACCATGGCCTGACAACCGCCGACGTCACGACCTGGGTATGTCACCCCGGTGGCCCGAAAGTAATCGACGCTGTCGAGAACGCGCTCGAGCTGCCCGAAGATGCTCTCGATCTGTCCAGAAAATCCCTGCGCGACAACGGAAACCTGTCATCGGTGTCGGTACTCGATGTGCTGCGGGCAACCATGGCCGATCCACCGCCGGCGGGTTCCATCGGCCTGATGATCGCCATGGGGCCGGGTTTTTGCGCCGAGCTCGTGCTGCTCGGCTGGTAGGTCGTGTACTACTTGCTGATCCTGGCTGTCGGCATCGAGCGGCTAATGGAGCTGCTGCTGGCCAAACGCCACGCGCGATGGGCTTTTGCTCACGGTGGCAAGGAGTTCGGCCATAGTCACTATCCGGCGATGGTCGCTCTCCATGCTGCGTTGCTGCTCGGCTGCGTCATCGAAGTGTGGGGGCTGCGGCGCCCCTTCTTGCCCTGGCTCGGCTGGCCGATGACGGCGGTGGTAGCCCTCAGCCAAGGCCTGCGCTGGTGGTGCGTGACGACGCTGGGCCGCAGGTGGAACACCCTGGTGATCGTGATCCCGAATGCCCCACCGGTGCGTCGAGGTCCGTACCGGTGGCTGCGTCACCCGAATTATGTTGCCGTGGCGGCCGAAGGGCTGGCGTTGCCGCTGATCCACACCGCATGGCTCACCGCAATCGGTTTTACCCTGGCCAACGCAGCGCTGCTGAGAATCCGCATCCGGGTGGAAAACGCCGCGCTGGGTTACCGATGACGAGCTACGACACCGACGTGTTGATCGTCGGCGGGGGCCCCGCCGGGCTCGCCACCGCGTTGTATGCCCGCAAGCAAGGGCTTTCGGTGATTGTGGCCGAGCCCCGCCACGATCCCATCGACAAGGCCTGCGGTGAGGGAGTTATGCCCGGCGGTCTGGCCGAATTGACGTCACTTGGCGTCGACCCGACCGGTATGCCCGTTCGCGGGATCGCCTATGTGAATGAGCACCGCCGCGCCGAAGCCCGTTTCCCCGGCAGCTTCGGCCGCGGCGTGCGACGCACCACGTTGCATGCCGCACTGACCGCACGGGCCAAAGAACAAGACACCGAATGGATCCGGGTGCGAGTCAGACGCGTCGACCAAGACGCCCACGGTGTGACGGCCGCCCAGGTACGCGCGAAATGGTTGGTAGCGGCCGATGGGCTGCATTCCACGGTCCGGCGCGCCGTCGGAATCACGGCGGTGGGCGGCAGCCCCCGGCGCTACGGCGTGCGCCGACACTTCCGGGTGCCGGTGTGGTCGGACTTCGTCGAAGTTCACTGGTCACGCTGGGGCGAGGCGTATGTGACACCGGTGGAGCCGGATCTGGTCGGGGTGGCGATTCTGTCGTGTCACCGCCCCGATCTGGCCTGGTTTCCGCTGTTGACACGCCGGTTGGCGGGCGCCGACCCCGGCCCGGCACGGGGATGCGGCCCGCTGCGGCAGGTGGTCTCACGCCGAGTCGCTGGGCGGGTGCTTTTGGTGGGCGACGCCGCCGGATACGAGGACGCCCTCACCGGCGAGGGCATCAGCCTGGCCATCCGGCAAGCCGCCGCAGCGGTGCGCGCCATCGTCGATGACGCGCCGGCGTCCTACGAGCGCGCGTGGCGCCGGATCACCCGTGACTACCGGCTGATTACCCGCGGCTTGGTGCTGGCCACGGCGCCACCGGTCGCCCGGCGTGCCATTGTCCCCATGTGCGCACTGCTCCCCGGGGTTTTCGAGCACGCCGTGTACCGGCTGGCACGTTGATCCTCGGCTGTCAGCGCGCCTTCCAGACCGGTTGGCGTTTCTCCGCGAACGCCAGCGGCCCTTCCCTGGCGTCCTCGGATTTCAGCAACGCGGCGAATTCCCGGGCGGTGCGCGCCCAGTGCGGCTCCTCGTCGGGCACGACACCGTCATCCGCCCCGTAAGCGATCCGCTTGCTGGCCCGCACCGACAGCGGCGCATTGACGGTGATGCGGGCGGCCAGTGCCAGCGCGGCCGCCACTACCGTGCCGTCGGGCACAACCTGGTTGACCAGGCCCCACTTCAACGCCTCGGCGGCGCTGATCGGTTCACCGGTGAACAGCATTTCCAGTGCCACCCTGCGGGGCAACTGGTGCACGATCCGGAAAACCCCGCCGGCACCGGCGATGAGCCCGCGTTTGACCTCCGGCAGCCCGAACTGGGCACGCTCCTCGGCCACCACCAGGTCGCTGGCCAGGGCCACCTCGGTGCCGCCACCCAGTGCGGTGCCGTTGACCGCCGCAATGGTCGGCTTGTCGATGAAGTGGCGCACGTAACCGGCGAAGCCCCACTCGCCGTGGTCCGGGTGATAGAGATTCTCGCCGCGGGCGATTGCCTTGAGATCGGCTCCAGCGCAAAACGATTTGTCGCCCGCGCCGGTGATTACCAGGGCCCGCACGTCAGCGTCGTGCTGCGCCTCTTCCAGGGCGTTCCCCACCGCGGTGCTCACCGCTCCGTTCACGGCGTTACGCGCCTCGGGCCGGTTGATGGTGATGATCATGACGTTGTCCCGGCGCTCGACCAGCGCCGCAGGCTGGTTAGCCGCTGCGGTCATAGCAACTCCAGAATGGTCGCGTTGGCCTGTCCGCCCCCCTCGCACATGGTCTGCAGTCCGTAGTGAATCCCCTTGTCCCGCATGTGATACAGCAATGTGGTCATGATACGCGCGCCGGATCCGCCGAGGGGGTGGCCCAACGCGATCGCGCCGCCATTGGGGTTGAGCTTCTTCTCGTCGGCGCCGATGTCGGCCAGCCACGCCAGCGGAACAGGGGCGAATGCCTCATTGACCTCGAATACCCCGATATCCTCGAGCTTCAGACCGGAACGCTTGAGCGCCTTCTGGGTTGCCGGGATGGGAGCGGTCAGCATGATCAGCGGATCGGCGCCGGCCAGTGTGGCGGTATGCACCTTGGCGATCGGCTTGAGTCCCAACCACTTCGCTTTGTCCGCCGACATGAGCAGCAGCGCGGCAGCGCCGTCGGAAATCTGACTGGAATTGCCGGCGTGGATGACGCCGTCCGCTTTGAAAGCCGGTTTGAGCCCGGCCATCTTCTCGATCGTGGTGTCGCGGCGGATGCCTTCGTCCTTGAGCACCACCGGCCTTTCTGGGTCATCCGCCACCTTAATAGCGACGATCTGGTCATCGAAAGCGCCGGAGTCCTGAGCGGCAGCCGCTTTGTGGTGTGATCCCAGGGAGAACTCGTCGAGCATGGTGCGATCGAAACCCCAGCGCTCGGCTACCATCTCGGCACCGATGCCTTGGTTGGGGATGGCGCCGTGGTAGCGCTGCAGAAAAGCGTCCGGATACGGCCTGCCGCCGTTAGCCAGCGATGAACCCATTGGCACCCGCGACATCGACTCGACCCCACCGGCGACAACGACATCGTAATGACCGGCCACCACGCCTGCCGCGGCGAAGTGCACCGACTGCTGACTCGATCCGCACTGGCGATCAACCGTCACACCCGGCACGCTCTCCGGCCAGCCCGCAGCCAGCAGGGCGGTCCGGGCCACGTCGAGCGCCTGCTCACCGGCTTGCATGACACAGCCCCAGATCACGTCCTCGACGATCTCGGGGTCGATGCCCGCCCTCTCGACGAGGGCGTTGAGGACCTGCGCGGACAAATCAGCCGGATGCACACCGGAGAGCACACCGTTGCGCTTGCCGATCGGTGAACGCACCGCCTCGATGACGACGGCTTCGGCCATGATGGATATCTCCTTGGGTTCACGTGTCGTGCTTCGATTCTTGACCAATGCCGCCGGCGGGCCGCTGCTGGGTCAGAGGGTCGCCGGATGCTCCCTGCGGGCCCGGTCCGCGGTAACCTCGATTCTGTCGACATCCGCACCGCGACTGCAGCGGCTGCGGGTCCGCCGGCGGTGACCACCCCGTTGCAGATCACGCACACCGGAGGACGAACTCGTGACCGCTCAGCCGTTTACCGCCACCATCCCCGGCTCCCCGCGCATCGGTCCGCACCGCGAACTCAAACGCGCGACGGAGGGATACTGGGCGGGCCGGGTCAGCCGGGCGGAGCTGGCGGCCGTCGCCGCCACATTGCGCCGTGATACCTGGTCGGCCCTGGTGGCGGCCGGTTTGGACTCGGTGCCGGTGAACACCTTCTCCTACTACGACCACATGCTCGACACCGCGGTCATGCTCGGTGCATTGCCGGCACGGGCGGCGGTGATCAACGACGAGCTGGACCGGTACTTCGCGGTAGCGCGGGGAACCGATGACGTCGCGCCGCTGGAGATGACCAAGTGGTTCGACACCAACTACCACTACCTGGTCACCGAGATCGGCCCGGACACGCGGTTCGCGCTGAACCCGACGAAAGTGCTTGGCGAACTGAAAGAGGCGCTGGAGCAAGGGGTTCCCGCACGTCCGGTGGTCATCGGCCCGATCACCTTTCTGCTGCTCAGCAAGGCGGTGACGGGCGCGGGTGCCCCGATCGAGCGGCTGGACGAGCTGGTGCCGGTCTACGCCGAACTGCTGACGCTGCTCGCCGAGGCCGGTGCGGCCTGGGTGCAGCTCGACGAACCGGTCCTGGTGACCGACCTGCATCCCGACGCGCCCGCGCTAGCCGAGCGGGTCTACCAGGCGCTGGGCTCGGTGACGAGACGGCCGGGGATCCATGTCGCCACCTATTTCGGCGACCCCGGCGCTGCGCTGCCCGCGCTGGCCCGCACTCCCGTGGAAGCGATTGGGGTCGATCTGGTTGCGGGTGCCGGCACCGCGGTGGCCTCGGTGCCGGAGCTGGCGCACAAGACGCTGGTGGCCGGCATCGTCGACGGGCGCAACGTGTGGCGCACCGATCTTGAGTCGGCCCTGAGCCGGCTGGCTACGCTGCTCGGTTCGGTGGGCGCCCTGGCGGTCTCGACGTCGTGCTCGACGCTGCACGTGCCGTACTCGCTGGCCCTCGAGGCCTCCGGCGCGAGCGGTCTGGACGATAAGCTGCGCAGCTGGCTGGCCTTCGGCGCCGAAAAGGTGCACGAAGTGGTGACGCTGGCTCGCGCATTGCGCGACGGACGTGACGCGGTGGCCGACGAGATCGCGGCCTCTGCGGCCGCCGTGGCATCTCGCCGCTCGGATCCGCGGCTACACAATGAGCAGGTCCGGGCCCGGATCGACACGATCATGGCCTCCGGGGTAAAGCGCGGCGCCGCGGCGGACCGTCGGGCCAGCCAGGACGCGCGGCTGCACCTGCCTTTGCTGCCGACCACCACGATCGGTTCCTTCCCGCAAACCCCCACGATCCGCCGCACCCGGGCCGCATTGCGGGCGGGTGAGATCGACGAGGCCGAGTACGTGCGGCGGATGAAGGCGGAAATCGCCGCGGTGATCGCGCTGCAGGAACGCCTCGATCTGGACGTGCTGGTGCACGGCGAGCCGGAACGCAGCGATATGGTGCAGTACTTCGCCGAGCAGCTCGACGGTTTCGTCACCACCGAAAACGGCTGGGTGCAATCCTACGGCACCCGCTGCGTGCGCCCACCGATCCTTTACGGGGACGTCGCGCGACCGCATCCGATGACGGTCGACTGGATCAGCTACGCGCAGTCGCTCACCGACAAACCGGTCAAGGGTATCCTGACCGGGCCCGTCACCATCCTGGCCTGGTCGTTCGTCCGGGATGACCAGCCACTGGCCGACACCGCCTACCAGATCGCGTTGGCCATTCGCGACGAGACCGTGGATCTGCAGGCCGCGGGCATCGCAATCATTCAGGTCGATGAACCCGCGCTGCGGGAAAAACTGCCACTGCGCAACGCCGGTAAAAACGCCTACCTGCAGTGGGCGGTCGGGGCCTTCCGGTTGGCGACCTCCGGCGTCGCCGACTCGACGCAGATCCACACCCATCTGTGCTACTCGGAGTTCGGTGAGGTGATCGGCGCCATCGCCGAGCTGGACGCCGACGTCACCTCCCTCGAGGCCGCCCGCTCGCACATGGAGATCCTCGACGACCTAAACGCCGTCGGCTTCGCCAACAGCGTGGGGCCGGGTGTGTACGACGTGCACTCACCGCGGGTGCCGAGCACCGACGAGATCGTGACGCTGCTGCGTGCGGCGCTGAAAGCCATTCCGGCGCAACGGCTGTGGGTCAATCCCGACTGCGGGCTGAAAACCCGAACGATCGACGAGGCGACCGCGTCGTTGCAGAACATGGTGGCCGCGGCGAAAGAGGTTCGCGCGAGCGCAGGCTAGTGGACGCGGACTTCGTCGCACTATCGTTCAGCCGAAGCCGGCAGCCGGCTCAGCCGCATCCGGCCCGCTCGGCGGTCACGACATCGTCGCTAGCGGCGGCATGCCGATCGGGCTAGAGGTGACGCGCGGCGAAGTCCGCGCCTTGGCCCGCCATGCCGTTCACCGCATACATCACGTGCGCGATGGTGGGCTGCACATCGGGAGCGCCATTGCAGATGTTGTCATCGGGAGCGCACAACTCGATGGTTTTGGGGGCGTACAGCGGGCCGATTGTGACCGGCAGCGCACCATTTTCGCGCATCCACAGATCTGAGGGTTTTCCGAACAGGACCACCGCAGCGACGTGGTTGGCCACCTCCGGCGGCATCGGCTTGGGCAGGTACGAGACGTACTTTGCGGGCACTTCCTTCGGTAGGACTGGCGACGTGACGAAACCGGTCAGGGCGGCGCCCTGCGAATATCCACCCAGCACCTGCCTGGTGTCGGGGCAGTTCGCCGCCATGGATTCGACATGGGCGCCCTCGTCCCTGAGCCCGTCGACGAAGGTCTTGGCGAACGCAACGCGGTCAGCAAAATCGCTGCTGGCAGGCAATGCGGCCGCGTAGTTGACCGGATACACCCCGAGCGATCTCGAGCCGAGTTGCGGGCGCAGCGCGTCGATGAATGCCTGTCCGACCACGCCAACACCGGGTGGCTCGGTGGAGCCGCGGGCGAACACCACCTCGACGTCGGGGCACGGCTGGGCGGACGCGGATGGGACTGGTGCGCCCAGCAACGCCACGCAAGTGGTCGCCACCACGGACCTAAGGAAACGACCGCTTCGGCATGCGCTCCCTCTGCGCACCAGCCGGGGCGCCCAGGTATCTTCGATCACGTTGGTGACGTCCATGTGTGCACCCACCAGTTGCGGGCATCCCGATCCTTGCCTGCGCTCGATGCTAATCCGCGCACCACCCCGGGGGCCAGCCGGCGGCATCGTCGGCATCTCCCCCGGGTCAGTCACCCGTTTCGTCGTCGCGCCGGCGAAGCGGGCCGCGCCGGCCGGTAGCGCAGCGACCCCTCACACATACCTTCTGACCCGCTTGCAGTACTCCGCGTATTGCTGGCCGTAGTGCCTGCGCATAAATTCTTCCTCGCGCAACACCTGACGGTGGATAAGCCAGCTCGCGGCCACAAGATAGACCAGCGGAATCCAATTCGGAAACACTAAGAACTGGCCAATCAACACCAAGACAAAGCCGACATAGATCGGATTGCGGCTGACCGCGAATATACCGGTCGTCACCAGCTCGTCCGGGTTGTCGACGTCGATCCCGACACGGAAACTCTTGCCGAAAGAGACGAGACTGATCAGCACCACCAGCAGGCCGCCGAAGCACAGCGCGACGCCGATCCAGGCAACAAGATCGGATTCGATAAACTTCTGAGTGCTCACCAACGGCCAGTCGAAGGCGGCGGCGAAAATTGTATAAAAGTAGAACAGCATAAAGGGCGGAAGCAAAAAGTCGGTCTTGTCGATTTTGCCGAAATGCATCGCTTTTATTCCCGCTTTTCGCAGCAGGTAGACCCTCGTCAATACCATGCCAAGCAGGAGCACAATCGTCAGAGCGGCTAAATATCCTGCCATCGAAGATCCTCTCAAGCCCGTGGCATTGCGGTTGATTTGCCGGGTCCGGGGCTGGCCGAGCGTACCGCCGATGCCGATTACAGCCGACCCGGCCTGGGCAGCTGGCTCGCGTCGGCGAGTGACGCGTTAGCTCCTCGACCGCTTTCACCTTGTGGTGCACGACATCGGCGATCCACCCGGCTTTCGTTTTGCCGATGCGGCTTCTGGGTGTGAGTCGGCAGGTCTTCGCAGCCGAAATCTCCTGCTACGTCACACTGCTGCTCGGCGATGACGGGGTCGCGCCTTTTTGAATATCATGCGTGGCTTCAAGCTCACCGCCGACAAACAACGCCGCTACCTATCGGCGGTGCGCAACCCACCGTATCCGGTCCAGATCGTCTGGGGTGTGCGGGATTCCGCGTTGTCGTCGTGACGCTGCGGTATACAGGCCGAACTGGCCAGGCGTTAGTCACCCAATCCTGTTACCCGGCAAGCACTTCCTGCAGGAGGACTACCCAACGGAAATCGCCGAGGCAGTCCTGCAGCTAACCCAGCAGACGGGGCCTCGGGAGTCAGGCAGCCGGAGGAGTCGCCGGCGGGCCGTTGTCGGCGATCTGCGGATTCGTGTGCCGAACCGACCGCGGGTATCGACGTCCGGTCCTGCTGCAAGCCTTCATGTCGCCCCAAACACGGCTTGTGAATTGAGGTGCATACTGAGTGCAATGGTCGAGCAGCCCCAGACGCGCTACGCGAACGGCCCCGAGGGCAACATCGCCTATCAGGTCGTCGGCGACGGTGTGCTGGACTTGGTGATCGTTCCCGGCTGGATCTCGCACGTCGACATGATGTGGAGCGATCCGGGCTGGGCGACGTTCGTCGGGGAACTGGCCTCGTTCGCACGGGTGGTTCTGTACGACAAGCGCGGTACCGGTTTATCCGACCCCGTCGAAGGAGTGCCTACCCTGGAAAACCGCGCCGACGACTTACGTTCGGTAATGGACGCCGCCGGCTGCGAGCGGGTGGCGTTGCTCGGGTTTTCCGAAGGTGGGCCGATCAGCATGCTGTTCGCCGCGACCTATCCGCAGCGAGTCCGCGCGCTAGTCCTGCTCGGGACGTTCGCCAGTGGGGTGCTCGACTACGACGGTTCACCGGGCCGGGCGAAATGGATCGAGCTCATGACTCGGGTCCGGGCGACCATTGACCACTGGGGTGAGGGACAGACCATCGATTGGGCGGCGCCAAGCCTGCGTGACCGCCCGGTCTCCCGAAGGGCCGTCGGTGCGCTGGAACGGGCCGGCATGAGCCCCAAGATGGCCCGGCTGACCTTTGAAGCGATCCTCACCCAAGTCGATGTGCGCGACATCCTCGGCAGCGTCCATGTTCCAACACTTGTTCTGCACCGCAAAAACGACGCAATCCCAGTGGAATTCGCGCGCGAACTCGCCGCGAACATCCCCTCGGCGCAGCTCGTCGAACTCAACGGCGTCGATCATTGGCCATCGGCCGGCGACATCATATCCATCACCGGCGAGGTTGAGGAGTTCCTTACCGGCCAGCGCCACGAGCACGTTCCCGACCGAGTTCTGGCCACGGTGCTCTTCACCGACATCGTCGACTCCACACGCCGCGCCGCAGAACTCGGCGATGCAAGCTGGCGTGAACTCCTCGAGCGCCACGACGAGACCACCTGCACCGAGATCGCCCGGTTTAGCGGCCACGTCGTCAAACACACCGGCGACGGGGTCCTGGCCACCTTCGACGGGCCCACCCGCGCGCTCCGCTGCGCCACTACCCTCGCCGAGCGCATGCCCGAATTGGGTGTCAACATTCGATGCGGTCTGCACACCGGCGAGTGCGAGATCCGCGGTGATGACATCGGGGGAATCGCCGTGCACATCGGGGCCCGCATCGCTGCTCTGGCCCAGGCCGGAGAAATCCTCGTGTCGGGCACCGTCAAGGACCTTGTGACCGGCTCCGGGATTGCGTTCCAGGAGCGTGGCACGCACGTGCTCAAGGGCGTACCGGGAGAGTGGCGGCTTTTCGCCACGGTAGGCCAAAACACTCTCACGGAGCGGCCGTCACCGATGATGCGGTCAGCGGCAGCGGACCGGCTCGACTCACCGACTACCCGGTCTGGGTGACCGACGGCCGGTAGAAGATCAGCAACTGGCCGACGGCACCGGCCAGACCCAGAAACACCGAGAGCAGCAGGCCCGCCCAGCCGTCGAGCCAATTGTGTCCGAAGATCAGCCAATCGAGGCTGAGCCGGCCGGCGCCCAGCGTCGCGACCGCAACAGCGCTGCCGGCCAGCACCATGACGTACTCCCAGCCCTCATTGAAGATGAAGAAGCCGTGGGGCCGGTGCACGGTCCAGGCGGCGACCAGCATCAGGGAGACGAAGCCGGCCGCCGGTATCGGTGTGAGCAGGCCGGCGGCCAGCCCCAGCCCGGCGCTGATCTCGGTGGTCGCGGCGACGGTGGCGTGGAACGTTCCGGGTTTCATTCCGATGCTCTCGAACCAGCGTGCCGTGCCGGCCAGCCGGCCACCGCCGAAAAATTTGTTGTAGCCGTGCGCGGCGAGAGTCAGGCCCAGCACCAGGCGCAGCATCAGCAACCCGACATCATAGGCGCTCATGGCTTCCAACCTAGATCAGCGCGAGCGCCCGTGCCGGTCTGGTTCATCGAGGCGTCGTCGTGGGCTGCCGGTGCCTCCGGCCACACGCCCTAGACTCGTGCCATGCCCGATACCGGTGCCGCCGAAAGCACGTCGAGCGCGCATTCAGCGACGTCCGTCAAGCCGGCGACCACGGTGCTGCTGCTCGACGGCACCGCGGGCCGGTCCCGTGCGATCCTGGGCACCAAGGGCCGCGGTGTGGACGTGATGCGCCGCTGCGGTTTGCCGGTGCCGCCCGCGTTCTGCATCACCACCGCGGCCGGTGCGCGCTATCTCGCCGAGCCCGAGGCGACGATGACTGCGATCTGGGACGACGTACGTGCGGGGATAGGTTGGTTGGAGGCGGAAACATCCCGGACTTTCGGGCGCGGGCCGCATCCGCTGCTGGTGAGCGTGCGTTCGGGCGCGGCCCACTCGATGCCCGGGATGATGGACACGGTGCTGAATCTGGGGATGACCGATGCCGCTCAGCACGCCCTGGCCGGGCTAGCCGGCGGCTCATTCGCCCGCGACACTCGCCGGCGGTTCATCCGGGGATATCGCCGGGTGGTGATCGGGGCGAGCGGATCGGCCGGCAATTTCAGTGCAGCATCACCGCCCCCGGATCCGTTCGAACAACTACGGGAGGCGATTCGGGCGGTGTTCGCCTCCTGGAATTCACCGCGGGCGATCGCCTACCGCGCGCATCACGGCCTCGATGACCGCGGTGGCACCGCGGTCGTGGTGCAGGCGATGGTGTTCGGCAACCGCGGCTCCCGTTCCGGATCCGGGGTGGTGTTTTCCCGCAATCCGATAACCGGGACCAACGAACCCTTCGGGGACTGGCTGCCCGGCGGGCAGGGTGACGATGTGGTGTCTGGTGCCGTCGACGTGCAACCGATCAGCGCCCTGGGCGATCAACAACCGGCGGTTTACCACGAGCTGATGGCCGCCGCCCGCAGCCTGGAGCGGCTGGAGTCCGATGTGCAGCAAATTGAGTTCACCGTGGAGGACGGCAAGCTCTGGCTGCTGCAGACACGGGCGGCCGAGCGGTCGGCACAGGCCGCCGTGCGGTTGGCCCTGGCGCTGCGGCGGGAAGAGCTCATCGACGACACCGCCACCCTGTGCCGAGTGACTCCCGCCCATGTCGAAGCCCTGTTACTGCCGTCGCTACAACCGGAAACACGGATGGCCGCACCACTTTTGGCCAAAGGCCTGCCGGCCTGCCCGGGTGTGGCGTCGGGGAGAGCGTGCGTCAGCGTCGACGACGCGCTGGCCGCGTCCGATCGGGGTGAGCCGGTCATCCTGGTACACCATCACACCCGTCCCGAAGACCTTCCCGCCATGCTGGCCGCGCGTGGCGTTGTCACCGAGGTCGGCGGAGCCTCCAGCCATGCGGCGGTGGTCAGCCGTGAGCTCGGCCGGGTTGCCGTGGTCGGTTGCGGCCACGGGGTGGCTGCAATGCTGGCGGGTAAGCAGATCACCGTCGACGGCACCGCGGGCGAAGTCCGTGCCGGCGAGCTGAAGCTGTCGGCCTGGTCGGAAACCGATACACCCGAGTTGCGCGAGTTAGCCGACATCGCGCTGCGGATCAGCCCGCTGCGGGCGCACACCCGCGGGCGCTATCCGAAGCTCAACGACGGTTCCGAGACCGCGGTGCGCGCCGCCCTGGCCGCCGGGCACACCGACGTACGGTCGGCCACCCCGCTGATCACCATGCTGGCCGCGCTGCGACTGGCCGGCCGCTGCGGCCCCGCGACACCGGAATCCCGCTCATTGCCACAGTATTCGCGACCCGATGAGTGAATTGGCCGTGTTGCAGGCCCTCCGGCTGAAGGGTCGGGTGACGCTGACAGATCTGGCCGCGACCTTGGGTGAAAATCCCGCGAGCATCGCCCAGGCCGTCGACGCGCTGAGCGCATCGGGCCTGCTACTCAAGGGCGATACGTTACGGCTCAGCGACCACGGCCGTGCCAGGCTGAGCGAGATGCTCGCCGAGGAGCGCAGCGCAGCTGACGCGGCTGCGCTGGCGGCGGCCTACAGCCAATTCCGTCCGATCAACGCCGATTTCAAGGCTCTGGTGAAAGACTGGCAGCTCAAAGAGGGTAAGCCCAACACCCACGACGACATTGGCTATGACGCGGCGATACTGGCCCGCCTCGACGACGTGCACCAGCGCGTGCTGCCGATCATCGCGGCGGCCGCGGCGCAGTTGCCGCGGCTAGGGGGCTACACGGCGAAGCTGACACGCGCCCTGGACCACGTCAAGGCCGGACGGACGGCCTGGTTGGCCCACCCCATGATCGACTCCTATCACACCGTGTGGTTCGAGCTGCATGAGGAGCTCATCCTCGCCGTGGGCCTGACCCGCGAGGGCGAGGCGAGCGCCGGCCACGCACAGTAGGCCACGACGTGGCGCGCGGGCGTTGAGGTCAGCCGCCGATACGCCGGCTTCCGCCGCCCGATTGGCGACACGCGCGGACGCCGTCGCGGCTTGTGTCATCACCGGCCCGCGGGATGGCGGCCCGCTGGCGGACTGCCGCGATCGCCGTCCGGAGCCCGCGGTGGCGCCCCGTTGCGGGGTCGGTTCCCGCGAAATCAGGATCTAATCGGGCGAACATGCGCTCACTACGGGTCTCCGGGGCGTCGTCGGCGGTGTCCCGCAAATAGCGGTTCGGCAGCGACAGTTTGGCGATGGTGCGCCATGCCTTGCCGTACTGCAGTAGGAAAGAGCCCGTAGTGTATGGGAGATCGTACTTCTCGCACACCTTCCTGACCCGCACCGCGATCTCATGTAGTCGGTTGCTGGGCAGATCGGGGTAAAGGTGGTGTTCGATCTGGTAGCACAGGTTGCCGCTCAGGAACCGCATCACCGGCCCGGCGTGGAAGTTGGCACTGCCCAGCATCTGCCGCAGATACCAGTGGCCCCGGGTTTCGCCGATCATGTCGGTTTTCGTGAATTTCTCTGCACCATCAGGAAAATGCCCACAAAAAATGACCGCGTTGGCCCAGACGTTGCGGATTACGTTGGCCGCGATGGTGGCTTTCAGCGTCGATTTGTAGGTCGCCGCAGGCGACAGCGAGGTCAGCGCTGGGAACGCCAGGTAATCCTTGACCACCTGCCGTGCGGCCTTGGCGGTAAACTCACGCACCTGCCGCAGGGTGGTTTCACGGTCCGAGCCACCCTTGAGGATCTTGCTGAAGTCGATGGTCTGCAAGCCAATTCCCCACTCGAACCCGAGCGCAAGGATGGCATTGAACAACAGGTTTCCGACGTTGTAGCGCTTCCAGGGCTGGTCACGGGTGACCCGCAGCGTGCTGTATCCCACGTCATCGTCCATGCCGAGGATGTTGGTGTACTTGTGGTGCCGAAAGTTGTGACTGTAACGCCAGTGCTGTGATGTCCCACTTATGTCCCACTCCCATGTCGCGGAGTGAATCTCCGGGTCGTTCATCCAGTCCCACTGGCCGTGCATGACATTGTGGCCGATCTCCATGTTCTCGATGATCTTGGCCAGACCAAGCGTCAGCGTCCCGGCCCAGCGGGCCGTACGATTCGCGCTACCCGCCAGCAGGAGCCGACCCGCTAACTCGAGGGCACGCTGTGCGGCAATGGTGCGGTGGATGTAGCGCGCGTCTCGCTCGCCGCGAGAATCCTCGATGTCCAGCCGGATCGCGTCCAGCGCGACGGCCAGATCCTCGATGTCGGCGTCGGCCAGGTGAGCAAAGGCCGCAATGTCAGTAATCGCCATCGTTGCCTCCGTTCGCCGGCGTGCAATATTTCGTGCGCCCACAATTTCGCGTCGAGCGGGCAAACACGGCCATCATTAATCGGGGTGGCGGCCTACTCGGGCCCGCCGTTTTGGCGCAAAAATTGCGACACAATCTCGCCTCCTGAACACCGTTGAGCCTCCGGGGGCCTCGAACTCCAGGCCGTTGACTCTCCTCGGTCCCGGCGGAAATCCATTGAATCCCGGGATAATTCATGCCCGGTAAACAAATGTCCTTTTGCGACGTCGTCAGGCCTGAGAGATTGGAAGTCCGTCTGACTGTTGAACCATTGACGGTTCCCGGTGTCGTACTAACTCTTAGCTCCTTCGTATGGATGTAATTGAAATACATCCAAACTTGACTCTAGCACAAGATCGCTCCACGACTGATTGCCGCCCTGCGGCAGCCGACCACCCGAGGAAGCAAGGATCGATCGCGTGCGGAGCCGGACTGGCTCGTGTCATAGTGGTTCATAGTGGTTGGTCTCGTTACGGCTCCTCACGCTGCGACCTTAAAGCTGATCGAACCCGGAGATCAGCCAGCGCCCGCCGACCTTGTCAAGCGTCACCCGGACGCTGGAAGCGGTGCCCGCTGGCGGGGAGGTCCCCACAACGACGGTCTGATCGACGAACACCAGGACCACCGCGTGGTTCCCGGACACCGATACCGACGCCGCCCCGGGAACCCGGGCGACCGCGGAGATCTGCCTTTCTTTGGTGTTGGGAATCAGCACGTCGCGAGTCACCTGTGTGTAGGTTTCACGAAAGTCACCGGTCAACCGATGACGCACGGCCTGGACATCCTGCTCGATGGTGTCGGGCCGGAAAGATAGTAACGCAATGGTGATTTCCTTTGCGGCCGTCACCGATTCAATGCGGTCGATGTCGACATCGCGGATCGAGGAATCCTGCCACCTCAAGAAGCCCGTCGCCACCGCGAGCAGCAGCGCCGCCGCGGGAAGCACGCCGCAACCCAGCACCCGCGACCAGGAGGCGCGCCGGGCGGACCCGGCGGGTCTCGCCGCCGCGTCGGGCTCACCGAGCCGCGGCCCGGTCACTGCACGAAGACGACGTTGGACACCTTCGCCCCGTCGCCGGTCTTCTGCACCGTGATCCGCAGCCGCCAGTCCTGCGGCTGCTCCTCCCCCGGCTCCGGGCTCAATGCCTTCACCCGCACCGCCACCAATACTCGGGCGTGGCCACCCGTTTCGGGCTCAAGTCCGGCCTCGGTCACCGTGCCCACCGACTTCGACCGCGCTTGCCGGACGGTGTCCACGTAGGCCTTCGACTGGCGGGAGAAAGTGTCATAAAACCTGCCGGTCGCCAAGTCGAGAATGCGCTGCACATCGGTGTCGGCATGTTCGTAGTCCACGGTGCTGAGGTTCACCGCACATTGGCGCGCCACCTGCAGGAATAGGTTGCGCTCAGCCTCGGCGGCCCGGGCCTGGTACCCGCGGACGCCGAGCCAGGCGGCCAACCCCGCCAACACTGTCACCGCTATCAGCCCGGCGGCCAGCATCCACCGCTCGGCGGGGAGCGGTTGCCCGCCGCGGGCCGCGGTGATCGGGTCGCCCTCAGGACCGTCGGGGGACGGTGCCGTCGACCCGCTGGTGTTCGGGTCACGGGTGCCAGCGTCATCTGCCATGTCTGCTCCTGTTCGACGGCGCCCGGCCGGTGCGTACCCACGCCCTACGGTGCAACGCTACGTGCCGAGCGCCCGTCATCGGTAGCGTTAGACGGTATGGGGGCCAGGGCTTCCACTCACATGTGAACGTGGGTTGCCTGCAGGAAACGGGTGCTGACCGGTAGAGCCACACGGTGCGGGAGGCACCGTGAAGGTTCAGCGTTGGCGCTGGTCGCTGGCCCGCCAACCCAGAGGGTCTTCGGCCAACGGATGCCAACGAACTCTTGCCATCCTCATATCAGGGGTGTGGCGTGCCGGCGCATCATCAGACATCGGTCGACGGCCGCGCAACCCTCACCTCCCGGAAACCGTTAACGCCACAAAGGTGTTCGGCGACGTCAGTCAGCGGGTTTCTCATCGTGGCCGCCGAACTGTTTACGCATCGCCGAAAGCGCCTTGTCGGCGAATTCGTCGAGACGCCGCGAGGCGAAACGGGAATACAGCGCCGAGGTGAGCACCGGCGCAGGCACACCCTCGTCGATGGCCGCGATCGCGGTCCAGCGGCCCTCGCCGGAGTCGGAGACCCGTCCCGTGAAGTCGGCGAGCTCAGGCGATTGGCGCAGCGCGATTGCCGTCAAATCCAGAAGCCAGGAAGCGATCACGCTGCCGCGCCGCCACAGCTCGGCTACTTCGGGGATGTCGAAGGTGTATCGGTAGAACTCGCGATCGGTCAGCGGTGCGGTCTCTGCGTCGCCCCCGCCCTTGTTGACGCGCATGCCGATGTCGGCATTACGCAGGATATTTAAGCCCTCGGCAAGCGAAGCCATCATCCCGTACTCGATACCGTTGTGCACCATCTTGACAAAATGCCCGGCCCCGTTGGGCCCACAATGCAGGTAGCCCTTCTCCGATTGCGCGACCTCGCCGTCTCGGCCCGGCGTTCGCGGTGCGGCAGCAACCCCGGGTGCAACCGCGGCGAAGATCGGCTCGGCATGTGCAAACGCGTCCGCGTCCCCACCGATCATCAGGCAGTAGCCGCGCTCCCGGCCCCAAACCCCACCGCTGGTGCCGCAGTCAAGGAGGCGAATCCCCCTTTCGGAAAGGATCTTTGCGTGCCGGATGTCGTCGCGATAGTAGGAGTTGCCACCGTCGATGACGATGTCCCCGGGTGCCAATGTTTCGGCCAGCTCTTTGATCACCCCGGTCGTGATTTCCCCCGCAGGCACCATCACCCAGACGACCCTCGGGGCGCTGAGCTTTTCGGCCAGCTCCTGGAGCGATGACACCGCGGTGGTGTGGTCTTCACCCGCCATCGCCTCAACGGCGGCCGGGTTGTGGTCATAGACCACGCATTCATGACCGCCTTTGACCAGACGACGGACGATGTTTGCGCCCATCCGTCCCAAACCGACCATTGCTAGCTGCATTTTCCACCGTTCTCCTTACCTCTCGGCGCGTGCCCTTGGGCGGCCCCGCTCAACCCTAGGCAAGGTCGGTGGGCACGACAACCGATTTGCCGCGAAAGTGCGATCCCCGACGCTTCTACTCAGGAAATACGTCGGCAGTTGCACTTTCGCGGCCAGTGCGTGGCGCTCACGCACTCGACGGTCAAATCGCGCTCCAGCAACGCCCACTTTTTGATGGTCTCCCACCTGTTCAGCCCGGCGTTAAGCCTGCCGACATGTTCCGCAACCAACTCGCGCACCGGCGCGGCCCTGACCAGCTCCTCGTAGGACGTGGCGGTCACACCCCGGGCCGCGGTGTCTCGCCACGTCATCGAGACCCACCGCGCGTCGTCGGGGTAGCGAAACGCTTCCTTGTCCGGCGTGGCCGCGACCCGGCTACGGAAAAGCGCCGCCAAGTTCGAGGCGTGGGCAGCTTCGGTGGCGGAGTAAGCGAAGGTCACCGGGCACTCCGTTAGCTCCCGAGACGATGCGCACACTTCCCATTGTGTTCTTCGCCGGTCGCGGCCAGGCGCGGAATCGCGAGAAAGTTGGCCCCGACGAATGTGCCGCCCGGCCGATGGCCCGCCAGGGACTTCCGCCCGCCCGGCAAGGGGCCTTTCGGCTCCTGAGTTATCGGCCTATATGTGGATAGGGTTTGACCATCCACCCAACCGGGTGCGCGGCGACCACACGACATAAGAGAGGGCAAAGAGGGCGAGATGCAAACGGCACGCTTCCGGCCCCTGGCACGTGCGCACGGGCCTTTCGCATCGGTATTTTTCGATGACTCACACGACTCCCTGGATGCCGTCGAGCGGCGCGAAGCCGAGTGGCGCGACATCCGCATGCGCCTCGAGGAGCAGGGAGCGAACGTGAAAGTCGTTGGCAGGCTGGAAAATGCTGTCTTACACCACCGACCGCCGGTTGGCCGGCGCGGCCGCGCGCTGATCGCGGCCGACGATCAGGTGCTCGTCGACGAATACCTGCTCATCCCGCCGCCGGCCACGGTGGTGCGGGTATCGGATTACCCCTACATCGTGCCGTTGATCGATCAAGAGATGCGCTGGCCAACGTACCTATTCGCCTCGGTGGACCACACCGGTGCCGATGTCACGCTCCACCACGACGAGACCACCAGGACCGAGACCGTCGACGGCGGCGGCTATCCGGTGCATAAACCGGTCACCGCAGGGTGGACCGGCTACGGCGACTATCAGCACACGACCGAGGAAGCCCGCCGTATGAACATCCGCGCGGTCGCCGACCATCTCACGCGACTGGTCGACGAAGCCGACCCCGAAGTGGTGTTCGTGTGCGGGGAGATACGGTCGCGCACGGATCTGCTTTCAGAACTGCCCGAGCGCGTTGCCGCGCGAGTAGCGCAGTTGCCTCACGGGGCGCGCGACGGACGTACCACCGAGGATGAGGTCCGGGACCTGATCCAGGCGGAGTTCACCCGGCGGCGGCGAGCTGCGGCCGCCGATGTTGCGAAGCGATTCCAAGCCGAACTAGGACGCCGGTCGGGGCTGGCGGCCGAAGGGTTGGCGCCGGTGTGCGCGGCCCTGCGCAGCGGCGACGTCGACACCCTGATCGTCGGCGATCTCGGCGATGCCACCGTGGTCACCGGCAACGCGCGCACCACGGTCGCCACCGATCCCGACACGCTGTCCGAACTCGGGGAACCGGTGCAACGGGTGGCGCGGGCCGACGAGGCCTTGCCGTTCGCCGCTATCGCCGTCGACGCCTCGTTAGTCAGGGCCGACCGCCGGATAGCACCAGCCGACGGAATCGGGGCATTGCTGCGATATGCTGCGGCTGACGGGCTTACCGGCCCGCGACGAGCGGTTACCGAGGACCGGCCCTAGCTCCAGACCCCGGACGCCGACAGCGCCTTCTCGGCAGTCGGGATTATTGCCGGCGCGCCACGATCCCGGAGTCCGCGCGGCGTGCGTGATGAACCAACCCGGTGCTCACCGAGCCGAGCAGGGTGCGGTGTAACGCGCTCTTGCCGCGGCACCCGACCACTATCAGTTGAGCTTCCTTGGAAAGGTCCACGAGTGCGGGAACGGGCGGTGAATACACCAATTCGGTGTCGGTCTGGGGGGTCACCGCCTGATCCACGCTGTCCTCGACAACCCTGGCCGCATCGGCGATTGTCTTGCGGGCCTCGTCCTCTTGTCGTGGCCACAGCTCGGCGGGAATGGGTGCCGCGGGCTGCCACCCTGATCTGGACGAACTCACCGCCGTCGCGGCAAGGGCGTGAACGAGGGTGAGGGGAACGTGGCGCATCACCGCCTCGCGTGCGGCCCAACGTACGGCGTTGCGTGCAGACGCGGATCCGTCGACACCGACCACAACTCCCGGATGCGTACTGCGACCGGACATTTCGCTACTCTTCCTCCCGGCATCGGATGCGGCGAGCATTATGCCGATCAGGGTAGATGACCGGGCATGCCCGGGTCAGAGGCATTGATCCCCGACGGGGTGGTCCTACGGCCCTTTCGGCCAGACGAGGTATCCGTCCGTGTGAGCGTTGTCCGACGAACGCGTGGGACACCGCGGTCCCGGCCGCGGCATGCCGAGCTGACCACCGTCCCGCATGATGGGACTTCGGTCCCTATCGCGGCGCTTCGGCCAATGGTCCGATACCGGTAAGGATCTTGAACGGCAAGAGCCCAAGGGAGGTAAGGCCATGAGCCCTTCGCAACAGTCGCAGACCACGACGCGGATGTTCGCCCGTGTACTCGGCCCCTTCCTCATCATCGTCGATGTCATGGCTGTGGTGCGTACCGGGGACATGCGCTCGGTGGTGGCGGAGTTCGCGGCGAGTTCGCTGTGGTCCTGGGTGGCAGGTGCCTTTGTACTGCTGTTCGGGCTCGTCATCATCGCGTTGCACCAATATTGGCGAGGTACCGCTGCGATCATCGTGTCCCTGCTCGGCTGGCTCGTCGGACTGCGGGGGCTACTCCTGCTCGCCTTTCCAAAGACCTTTGTTTCGGTAGCCAACAGCATGCTTGACGCGAAGGCCTGGTGGGTGACGATCTGCATCGCTTTGGCCCTGGTAGGTGTGTACCTGACCTACGTCGGTTGGGCACCCGCCCCAGGCCGGCCGACGTCAGAGGCGGCAGGCTCGCCGCCGGGTCTGCCCCGCGCAGCGTAACGACGCAGAGCCCGGTAACCCGACACGATTACGCGTCGACACAATTACGTGTTGTGCGCGCCTGCCGCATCACCCGGCAGGGCTGATAAGCCCGTAGTGCCCGTCGTAGCGGTGATACAGGACGCCGGCGCGACCTTCCGCCGCATCGATGAAGAACAAGAACGGCAGCCCCAGCAAGGACAGCCGCTCGACGGCCTCCTGCACCGTGATCCGCGGGGGTGGCTGCGAGCTGACGGTTACCGGCAACTCGTGCGGCGCCAGCTCTTGCGGCGACGGCTTTACCTGCGCGAGACGGTACCCGGTTGACCCCGCCCGGTACAGCACGCTGGCCTGCCGCGTGCCCTTCTCGGTGAACAAGTGAAAGTCGTAGTCCAGCAGCTCCATCTCCTCGGCGGCCTCATCGACCGAGAGGGTGCCCAGGGTGAACGACTTGTGCCGGATGATCTGGCGTTGCTCCGGCGGCCTGGGAAAATAGCTCGGCCGGTGCGCGGGCTCGGCCTGGTGGCGCCACTCATGCGGTTGTCCGGACGGCATCTTGCCCCGACGGGCCTCCCAGTGTTCGGCCACGTGTTCCAGCTGATGGCGCAGCCGCGCCTCGAGTCGGTCGATCGCCTCGCGCGTGGTCGCGCCCTCCACCTGGGCGCGCACCAGCCTGCCGTTGACGTCGAGGTTCGCCTGGGCGATCACCCTGCGGGGCACCGCCGGATCGGCGTGCCGACCCAGTTTGACATGAGCGTGAAGTACGGGTTGATGCGTAAAGCGGCCCAGCGCACCGATTTTTCGCCGTGCATAGTCCACCCCGTCGGACAGCTGTCCGTGGGTTGTCACCTCGACGTCGAGAACTGCCGGTGAATCAGGTTTGTGTCGCACACCTTCGTTGTTACGCCGTCGCGAGTGCCCGTCGTAGGGCCGAAGGTCACCGCGAGCATGGTCGACGGTCGACCAACCCACCCGCGCTGTCACGCGCTGTCAAAGGTCTGTGGGCGGGAGGGCCTAACGGCCCTAGGAAGCGCACCGACCCCGTAATACCGTGAGACCGCAACCGAAACACCCCCTCGGGTCAGCGATGAGGAGAACGCCATGACCACCGCCCGCGACATCATGCATGCCGGAGCCGCCTGCATCGGTGAGCACGAAACTCTGGGCGCCGCAGCTCGACAGATGCGTGAGCTGGGCGTAGGCGCTTTACCGATCTGCGGTGACGACGATCGGCTGCACGGAATGATCACCGACCGCGATATCGTCATCAAGTGTCTGGCCGAGGGCCACGATCCCCAGCTGATGACCGTTGGCGAGCTCGCCCAGGGAACCCCCTATTACGTCGATGTCGACGCCAGCGTTGAAGAACTGCTCACCGTTATGGAAGAGCACCAGGTTCGCAGGTTGCCGGTGATCGAAAACCACCGTCTGGTGGGTATTGTCAGCGAAGCCGACATCGCGCGGCATCTTCCTGAGCACGCTATCGTCGAGTTTGTCAAGGCGATTTCCGCCCAGCCGGCGATTCCCGGCCGGTAATCCGTGTACGGTTGTGTCTCCACCGCGGGGTGGCGCGTGCCGAATGGCTATTCTTAGCGTCACCTTGAAAGGACTGGGGCGGGTTATCGCGGACAGCGGGGTGGGTAGTGATAGATGGTGACCGTGCCTCGCGGGTCTGGATGACGATCGTGCTGCGCGCCCGCCGCGAGGCGGCGCCGGTATCACCGGGGCATGCGTGCCACGCATGTGTGGACGCGGTCGCCGTCAGCGGCGCGGGTCTGGTGCTCACCACTGACATGAGAACCTTAGAACCCGTGTACACCACTGACGGGCGTGCCGCCGAGGTGGAGGAGCTGCAGGCGACGGTGGGCCAGGGCCCGGCGATCGACGCGCTGGACTCGGGCATGCCGATCATCGGTGATGATTTAGCCTCTCCGACGAGCATCCGGCGATGGCCGACGTTTGCCCCCGAGATGACCCGGATCGGCGTGCGCGCCCTGTATAGCCTTCCGCTCGCGCTGGGTGCCATCCGGGTGGGGGTGCTCGATCTCTACCATGACACCCCACGCGAACTCACCCACGACCAACTCCTGGACGCTTTGATCTATGCCGACACCGCGCTGCTGCTGGTGCTGGATTCCCGCAGCGGCATCGCCACCCCGATGGATGCCGGCACCGCAACCACGGACGGGCCGACGCTATGGCACGCCGAGGTTCACCAGGCCGCCGGGATGGTGTCAGAACAACTCGGCATATCGGTGCTCGACGCGCTGGTGCGACTGCGCGCCCACGCCTACGGTCACGGTCAGCAGCTCACCGCTGTCGCCCGCTCCGTGGTGGAACGACGGCTGCGATTCCACCCCGATGACCCCGCGACCGGCCACGATCGGAAAGGATACCCATGACGGGCGCGCAGCCAACTGTCGCAACAACATTCGTCGAACTCGTCGACACCCTTGTCGCCGACTTCGACCTGATCGACTTTCTGCACCTGGTGACCGTGCGCAGTCAGCGGGCCCTTGGGGTGGAGGCGGTCGCGCTACTGCTGGCCGACAATCACGGTGGCCTCAACCTCATCGCGGCGTCCAACGAGCGGGCCCGGATGCTTGAGCTGCTTCAGGCACAGACCGCCGAGGGTCCGTGCCTGGACTGCTATCGCAGCGGTCACCCCGTGAGCTGCCCCGATCTGTCGATCGACTCCGGTCGGTGGCCGCGGTTTGGTCCCTTCGCCCTCGATGCCGGCTGCGCCGGGGCGTATGCGTTTCCGATGAGGCTGCGCGATAAGGTCATTGGGGCCATGAACCTGTTCACCGCGACACCCGGTGGTCTCAACGACGAACTTCTTGCCGTCGCCCAGGCCTTATCCGACGTGGCCGCTATCGGGCTGCTGCACGAACGCGCCATGCGCCAGCGCGAGCTGCTCACCGAACAACTCCAGACCGCGCTGCATAACAGGCTGGCCGTCGAACAAGCAAAAGGGATCCTGGCCCAACGCGCCGGCGTCACCGTCAGCGAGGCGTTTGACCTGCTGCGCACCCACGCCCATACCCGCAACCAGAAACTGACCGATCTGGCCGATGCCATCGTGCGCCGCGACCCCGCCATCGCCGACCTGGTTGCCGGCCCGGACGCCGGCCCGGCCGATTAGCTGCCGCCTGCCCGGGCGACCAAACTCGGCCCATCGAAGTGCGAGGCTGAAAGTGCGAAGCTGAAAGGTGCAAGGCTGAAGGGACGACCGGTGAAAACCGCGCAGCACACGGCGGCGTGGCCGACCAAGGTTCGGCGCCGGGACGGGCGCGTGGTGGCGTTTGATCTCTCGCGCATCGAGGCCGCGGTGACGCGCGCCGCGCGCGAAGCGGGACGCGCCGATCCCGGGTTGGCGCCCACCGTGGCCAAAGCCGTCGCCGACACCCTGGCCCGCCGGCCGCAGGGACCGCCGATCACCGTCGAGGACATCCAGGATCTGGTCGAGCAGCAGCTCAACTCGGCCGGGTACGGCGATGTCGCGCGCGCCTACATCATCTACCGGCAACGGCGCGCGGAACTGCGGGCCACCAAGGCGCTACTGGAGGTGCGCGACGAGCTCAAGCTGAGCCTCGCCGCGGTGACCGTGCTGCGGGAACGCTATCTGCGGCGGGACGAAAACGGCAAGCCGGTGGAGTCGACCGGTGAAATGATGGACCGCGCAGCGTTTTTCGTTGCCTCAGCCGAGGATGGCTACCGGCGGGGATCCTCGGCGCGGTGGGCGGAGCGCTTCTCGGCGCTGCTGCGCAGCCTGGATTTTCTCCCGAATTCACCAACCCTGATGAACGCCGGCACGCCATTGGGTCTGCTGTCGGCCTGCGTCGTACTGCCCGTAGCGGACTCACTGCGGTCGATCTTCGCGACCCTGGGGCAGGCGGCGGAAATACATCAGGCTGGCGGGGGCACCGGGTACAGCTTTTCGCATCTGCGTCCCGCGGGGGACCCGGTGGCCGGCACCGGCGGCAGGGCCAGCGGGCCACTGTCGTTCCTGCGGCTCTTCGACGCCGCCGCAACCGTGGTCCGCATGGGCGGCCGGCGCCGCAGCGCGTCGATGGCCGTGCTGGACGTGACCCACCCCGACATCTACGACTTCGTCACCGCCAAGGCCGACGCGCCCGAAGCCCTGACGCAGTTCAACCTGTCCGTCGGCGTCACCGACGCCTTCATGCGTGCCGTCGAACGCCACGACACCCACCCGCTGGTCAATCCCCGCACCGGCAGGACCGTCGGCCGGGTGAACGCCGCCGACCTGTTCACCGCGATCTGTGAGGCCGCCCACGCCTGCGGCGATCCCGGTCTGTTGTTCCTGGACACCATCAACCGGGCCAACCCGGTGCCCAACCTTGGCCGCATCGAAGCGACCAACCCGTGCGGGGAGGTTCCGCTCCTGCCCTACGAGTCCTGCAATCTCGGTTCGATCAACTTGGCGCGGATGACCACCGCCGGCAGGATTGACTGGGACCGCCTCGCCGAGGTCGCGGCGCTGGCGACGCGGTTTCTCGACGACGTGATCGACGTCAGCAGGTATCCCTTCCCCCAACTCGCCGAGGCCAGCAAAGCCACCCGCAAGGTCGGTCTCGGGGTGATGGGTTTGGCGGAGCTTCTGGCGAGCCTCGGCATCCCCTACGACAGCCCGCAAGCGGTGCGGCTGGCGGGCCGGATCGCGCGCCACATTCAGCAGGCTGCCCGCGCCACGTCCGCGGAGTTGGCCCGGTCCCGGGGATGCTTTCCGGCCTTCGCCGACAGCAAGCTGGCGCCGACCAGCCCGCGTCGCAACGCACAGCTCACCGCGGTGGCCCCGACCGGAACCATCTCGCTGATCGCCGGCACCACCTCGGGGATCGAGCCGATGTTTGCCGTCGCCTATGTCCGCGCCGTGCTTGGCAGCCACCTGCTGGAGGTCAACTCCTACTTCGAGCGCTTGGCACGCGACCAGGGCTTCTACAGCGATGAGCTCATCACCGAGATCGCCCGCACCGGCACGATCCGCGCCAACCCCCACATTCCCGAGAAGGTTCGCGCCTGCTTCCCCACGGCCCTGGAAGTCACCCCCGAATGGCATTTGCGCATGCAGGCGGCGGTGCAACGCCATGTAGACGCTGCCGTCTCCAAGACCATCAACCTTCCGGCCACCGCAACCCCCGACGATGTCCGGGCCATCTACCTCGGCGCGTGGAAAGCGAAGGTCAAAGGCATCACCGTGTACCGCTACGGCAGCCGTGAAGACCAGGTTCTCACGTTGGCGGCACCCGACTTTGCGCCGCCGCGCGTGGATGCCGCGTTCAGCGGGGGTTGCGCCGCCGGCAGCTGCGAATTTTAAGCCTATTTCAGGCTTTTAGGCTTTTAGGCTTAGGCCGGACGACGGCGCCGGGACGCGATCCCGCCCGGCACTACCGTGGACCGGAAAACTCAACCCGTCGCGCGGGTTTCATGATCAGGGCAGTGGACGCGCAATTCGGTTTCGCCCAAAGGCGTATCCAGCAGGGCGCAGTGATGTCGTCGGCGGGAATCGAGGTGCACATCAGGGCGAAAAAATCGGCAGGTCACGCACATTCGCGCGACGGTGATCACACCCCTGCGCTGCAGCGCGGCGATCAACTCCATCGCCAATCGCAGGGTGTGCTCCTTGTCGGCGGCCGAGAGTTCCGCCAGCGCGCCACGGGTGCGGTCGGCCCAGCCGGCGACCGCCGCGACACACGAGCGGCCCTCGGCGGTGAGCGCCACCGGGGATCTGCGGGTAGCGGTTTCCCGGGTCACAAATCCCTTGCGCTGCAACACCACCACGGCGTCGGAGACCGTCGGATGGGTGACATCGAGCTCGTCGGCCAACGTGCCGACGCGCCGGCGCTCCGGCGCGTCGGCACCGAGCCGCAGCAGCACTTGCAGCTGTGTGGGCGACAGGCCGTGGTGTTTGGCCGTGTCCCACAGCTGCACACGAAGCGCCTGGCCGATACGCTCGAGCGCCGCCAGCAGTTTGTCATCCACAGCGTCCGAATCGGGCATCGGGGCATCGTCATCGTCGGCGGGCGGGCGGGTGATCACCACGCGTCGGCGGCATAGGGCTGCGACCACAAGCACACGTGCAGCACGACGGCCTTGAACCAGGCGGCGTGCATGCCGTCGACGGTGGCCGCGTCGTGGCCCTTGCCGGCCAGGAACGGCCGCATGGTGGCGGTGATGGGAAACACGAACGCCACCAGGTAGCGCAGCGGGATGTGGTCGACCGAGTCGACGTGGTCGGTCTGATTCTTTTTCATCCGGGTGTGCCGCAACCCGATCTCATGCTGGTAGTTGCGCCAATCCCCGTCATAGGGCCGCGTGCACACGTCACGCACCCACTGCGCGAATCGCGCCCGCACCCGCTGCAGGTAGTCCTCGATCGGCCGGCCATCGCGGCCGGTGAAGTAGTGCAGCAGATGGCTGTGTGAGCCGACGAATCCATACCACGCCTCGATCACGTCGTCGACCTGATCGGCGAGGACTTCCCCGGCCATCCGCAGGTAGTTTTCGTCGGCCTCGCTCCAGAGCAGCGTCGCCTTCAAAAGGTCAACGTCCTGTGCGGTGACCGGTGACGGCGTCACGTCCGGCTGGCCGTAGGTGTATCCGGGGATGGTGTGTGCCGGCATCTTCACTCCTTACTCGTAGGACCCGGTCCAGTCGATTATCGTAGGAGTCCTACGATAGGTCCCAAGTCCGACCTGAATGGCGTTTTCGCCGATCATGTTGGCGCAGAACGAGTTCCGTCGACATTACCGATCTGGGCGAGAGCGGCCGCCACGGTGAGCTGCGGTGCCCGCCCGGCGCCCATCGGATGCTGCGGTGCCCGCCCGCCGCCCACGGTGAGCTGCGGTGCCCGCCCGGCGCCCATCGGATACCACCGGAGGGCGGCGCGCGGCCCGCGCGCCCGGGGATCAGGCATGCTTGACCCATGAACGTGGACTCCCTGCTGCAGTCGATCCCCCCGCTGACGGTGTATCTGCTGGTCGGCGTCGTGGTCGGGATCGAAAGCCTGGGTGTTCCGCTTCCGGGCGAGATCGTCCTTGTCAGCGCGGCGCTGCTGTCCTCCAATCACGAACTGGCCGTCCACCCGGTTGCCGTTGGCGCTGCCGGGGTGCTCGGAGCGGCGCTCGGTGACTCGATCGGCTACGGGGTAGGTCGCCGGCTCGGGATGCCGCTATTCGACTGGCTCGCCCGACGATTTCCGAAGCACTTCGGTCCCGGACACGTCGTGTTTGCCGAACGACTGTTCGATCGCTGGGGCGTGCGGGCGGTGTTCTTCGGGCGTTTCATCGCGTTGCTGCGAATATTCGCCGGACCGCTCGCCGGTGCCCTGAAAATGCGCTACCCGCGATTTTTGGCGGCTAATGTCTCGGGTGCCATCTGCTGGGCCGGCGGCACCACCGCCCTCGTCTACTACGCCGGGGTTGCCGCCGAGCGCTGGCTGGAGCGTTTCTCATGGATCGCGCTCATCGTCGCCGTCATCTTTGGTCTCGGCGCCGCTGCTTTGCTGCGGGAACGCACGTCACGCGTCATCGCCGACCTCGAAGCCGAGTACGCTCGCAAACCCGATTGGCCATAACCCGGATCCTGCCAGGCGCATCGCGCCGCACCGCGGGCCCGCATTCCGCCCGTGTGGCTTACCGAATTCTTAAGGCTTTCGGATAGACAGTTCGAGAGTCTTGTTATACAAATGATATATGCGAAGGTGATGTTCTGTCTTCCATCCACGGACAGGTGTCAATCTGTCATCAATGGGTTAGGACAGGCCTTCATCCTGTTTGCAGACGCTTAGGACACTTAGGACGGGCATCCATCGCGGCGCTTCGGCGCCAGTCGATTAGGAGTGCGCCATGGACCTCGCCACAGCAGAATTTTTTCCCGGCCACTTGATGCTAAGCACGCGTCTGACCTCAGAACTGGGCGATGCACACAGCACTCTGAGGGCAACCACGGAGCGTAACGGCTCAGCAGTGATGGTCCACGCCGGCGGTGAGATCGACGCCTGCAACGAGGGCACGTGGCGACGTCTGCTGGACGAAGCAGTCACCGCAGCGGTCCCACCCGGACCCTTTGTCATCGACACGAGCGGTGTGGATTTCATGGGTTGTTGCGCGTTCGCCGTGCTGGCCGACGTGGCGTACCGCTGCCGCCGTCGGGGAGTGGATCTCCGCATGGTGAGCCGCCAGCCGATCGTCGCCCGAGTCGTCAAAGCCTGTGGGCTCAGCGACCTGCTACCCGTGCATGCCACCGTGGATTCCGCCCTCTCGGCGGCCACCGTGCTGCCCCAGAGCTGAAAACAAACGCGTCGGGGTGGGCCGCGACGCTCAGCAGTCCGGCTAGCTCTTCGGTCTATGGGCAGATACGTTGGGCCAGAGCAGTTTTCCCGGGTCCAGAAAGTTGATTGAGAGCGTCTGGGCGCGCGGCCATGCCCATCAACAACGCTTCTCCCGGACCGCTCACCTTGGGGCCGCTGCCATGGGTCCAGTCAAGGTCGGTTGCTACCAGCCGCATGCCGCGGGCGCGTCTGGCGCCACGCACCGCAGGAGCCGTAAGCGCATAGTCCAGCACTACGCGCAGACGCTGCTGCGGAATCGTGCGCGGGATGCCGAGGGGCCGCCGGATGTCCTGCTGGTGGATCATGCCGTCGACCAGGGCGATCATGCCTCCGAAACCTGACGGCAGACCGCGCGGTGGGATACAGGCACGCATCAGCTCGGTGAGCTGCCCTGGGGATCGACCGGCGTACTCTGCGACACCAATCGCGTTGACACGGTTCGGAATAAACCCGCCCTGGGTGAATCGCCACACCAGCCCCAAGGGGCTGAGCTCGTCATAACTCAGCACATGAGCGACGACGTCGCGAACCCGCCAGCCCTCGCACAAGCTGGGCTGGTCCCACTGTTCGGCTGACAGCCCGGTAAGCAGCTCGGCGAAATCTTGTCGCTCCTCGCATGCCAGCTGCATGGTGCTCAACGTGTCGCCCTTGGGTCGGTGGTCCTTCGATCGCATCATAACCGTCACTTTCGGCGCGTGGGTTCGGCAGCACCCGACGACGATGCAGTGGCGAAGTCGACGAAGCGAACCAGCGTGCCCGTCCAGCCATCCTTGTGATCGAAGATCGCCCGCATCTGCTCAGTACTGTCTCCATAACGCTGTAGGTTGCGGTGGCGCAACCGCAGCCGGGTGCGATCGGCTCCGTCTTCGGTGAAGGTCACCTCAACCTCGGTTTCGAAGTCGGGATCGAAGCGCCAGTCAGCGCCAATCTGCCAGAGCAGCACGACTTCTCGTGGCGGGTCCCAGACGACGATCCGACCCTATTGGCATTCGCTACCGTCGACGCCGCGTTCGAACCAGCGCCCGCCGTTACCGGGTTCGAGCACCACTTCGGCGATCTCAGAGCTGCCGATCGAATATTCTTTGGGCCAAAACTCGGTCATGCGCGTGGTGAACAACTCGAAGGTCCTCGCCTGCGACAGCGGAACGTTCATCGATCGGACAACCTCCACGGCTGCCGCTGATTCGGTACCCATTGATGCTCCTCACTCGTCGGACCGCACGCGGTTCGGCTCAAGCGCTTGGATGTCAGCGTCCGCTTCGGCCGCCGCCAGGATGGCGAAGTTGTCCAAAGCCGTTTCCCAGAAACGGTCGAAGTAGTCGCGCACGACTTGTAGCCCCGATCGGTTGAGGCGATACAGCCGACGGGTTCCAGCGATCGATTCGACCACCAGCTCGGCGCCTTTGAGCACCCGCAAGTGCTGCGACACCGCCGGCCGCGAAACCGGCAATTGCTCGGCCAGCACCCCTACGGCCGTTGGCCCGGCTGCCAGCTTTTCCAGGATCGCACGTCGGGTGCGATCCCCAAGGGCATCCAGCACGACATCGACCGAGGCGGGCATATTGGTAAGTCTGCACGAACGGTTAGTCGCTGTCAACGGTTCGTTCCTACTTACGGATAGGGTCGCGAGCATCGGTTACCGGCCTGGGTGGGTAGCGGATGCCCGATGGGCCGGCGCCTCGCTTGCCAGAGTGGCTGGGGATCAATCTGTATCTGTGGATAGCCCGTGCGGATCCTCGTCATTTGACCGGTCGCGTTTCCTTGATGTCAGGCCGACACGCTAGCGTTCGAATATGGGTTCGAGTAGCCGCGAGGAGATCGCCGAGGCCTTCGACGCGCTGCATACGGCGGTGTCGCGGCTTGTCGGGCTCTCGTTCGGTGCGCTGACCACCCCGGAGCGGTTACGGCTGCTGGAACTGCTCGAACAGGAGACTCGCCGGCTGCCGGTCCCGGGACACGAACTGATCAACGAGATTAAAGCCCAGGCCACTCACGACGAATTGGGCGGCAAGCTCTGCCATGCGCTGGCCGACCGGTTGCGCATCACCCGCGGGGAGGCCGCACGGCGTATTCATGAGGCCGCGGACCTGGGTCCGCGGCGCGCGCTGAGCGGCGACCGACTGCAGCCGCTGTTGGCATGCACCGCCCTCGCGCAGCGGTCGGGGACCGTAGGGGCCGGCCACGTGGCTGTGATCCGCGGGTTCTGGCACCGGTTGCCCGCCTGGGTGGATTCCCGGGCCCGGGAGCAAGCCGAGGCCAAACTGGCCGGCTATTCCGCGCAGTTTCGGCCCGAGCAAGTGAGCAAGCTCGCGGATAAGCTCGCCGACTGCGTCAATCCCGATGGGGATTTCACCGATGAGGATCGGGCCCGTCGGCGGGGACTGACGTTGGGCAAGCAAGGCATTGACGGGATGTCACCGCTGCGGGGCTGGCTCACCCCGCAGGCGCGCGCGGGGCTCGAGGCGGTGCTGGCCAAGCTGGCGGCCCCGGGGATGGCCAACCCCGACGAGGAAGCCCCGACGGTGGACGGGTCCCCCGGTCAGGACGCTATTCAACGCGACAGCCGTTCGGCGGCCCAGCGCAACCACGATGGGCTCAATGCCGCCCTGCGTGCCCTGTTGTGCAGCGGAAAGCTGGGTCAGCACAACGGGTTGCCGGCTTCGATCATCGTGACCACCACGCTGAGCGAGCTGGAATCCGGCGCGGGGCGCGCGCTGACCGGCGGCGGGTCGCTGCTGCCGATGTCCGACGTGATCCGCCTGGCCGGCCACGCACATCATTACCTCGCCATCTTCGACAAGGGCCGCGCGATCGGGCTGTATCACAGCAAGCGTCTGGCTTCACCAGGTCAGCGCATTGTGCTCTACGCCAAGGACCGTGGGTGTAGCTTCCCCGGCTGCGACGTGCCTGGCTACCTGTCGGAGGTGCACCACGTCACCGAGTACGCGAAGTGCGGCACAACGAATGTCGACGGCCTGACCTTTGGCTGCGGACAACATCATCCCCTGGTCAAAGAGGGCGGCTGGCAAACCCGCAAACGTGCCGACGGTGAGACCGAATGGCTTCCCCCGGCACACCTCGACTATGGCCAACCGCGAACGAATGCCTACCACCACCCCGAAAAGCTCCTCCACGACGACGAAGACGACCCTTGAGCACGCACTCATGCCAGGACTGAATCACCTTCTGCCTCAACAACTGCTAAGCAGCGAGCACGATCAACTCAATTGTCAACGCAGTGGCGCTCACCGCAGCGACAACCGAAAGTGCCACCCAGTCGGCTAGTTTCGGCCGCGATGGTGCCACTGAGATCTGGCCGGTGCCGCCACGGGCGGTGATGGCATCGCCCATCTCGTCGGCGCGTCGCAGCGTTACGGTAAGGGCGGTGGCGATAAGGTCAATCCGGTCCAACGCCCACCGCTTGCGGCGGGCTCCACGGCTCCGCGGCACCTCTTTGGGTCGCAACCGGCGGGCGGCGTAGAGCACCCGGAATTCGTCGATCAGCATCGGAAAGGCGCGCAGTGCCAACGCTAAAGCCACCGCCCACTCATCGACCGGAATCCGCAATGCCCGCAGCGGACGACCCAAGACTGCTACGGCGGGCGCGATGTCGGCGACGTTGGTGGTCCACGACACCATCGCCCCCAACCCGAGCAGCACGATCGAGAGCGCCGTGACGCGTAGGAAGTTCAATAGCCCACCCAGTCCGACGGACACCGCGCCGAACTCGATCACCGGACTGCCGCCGGCCAGCGCGGCCGTGATTCCGCCGATGGCCAACAGGATCCACAGCCAACGCGGCACCGACGGCAGCGCACCGCGCGGAATACGCGCGATCCGGGCCGCAGCCAAAACCAGCGCCGACACCAGGCCGATCGTCACCCATCCCGGATAGAACGTCAGCAGCACCGAAATACCAAAGACGGCAAGTAGTTTAGTTCCCGCCCACAACTCGTGAACGGGTGACTTTCCAGGCACCGGCCGCAACAACACCACCGGGCGGGAGCTACGGCCCATCGGGTGGCCCGCCGGGGAGCTCGCGGTCATGGCACCCCCCGCGCCGCGGCCGAGGCCGCCTCGAGCGAGCCATCGCGCAAGTGCAAGGTTCGCGGGCACAGCTCCTCCAGCCCCGCGAAATCGTGGGAAATGACCACCAGGGTCAACCCCCGGTCGCGGCGCAGATCGTCAAGCAGCCGCAGCAAACCCCGCGCGGTGGCCGCGTCCAGCCCCGCCAGCGGCTCATCGAGGATCAGTGCCCGCGGCGACCGCGCCAGCAACCCGGCCAGCACGACGCGGCGCATCTGGCCGCCGCTCAGCTGGTCGATGCGCCGGTTCGCCAGCGCCGCATCCAGGCCCACGGCGGCCAGCGCCGCCACCACGCGGGCGTGGTCGTCGGGCGGGAAGCCGGCGGCGGAAGCCACTTCCAGGTCGACGCGGCTGCGGATCAGCTGCAGCCGGGCCGCCTGAAACGACAGCGCGACCGCGCCGACCTGTTCGTGGGTAGGGTGACCGTCGAGCAGACAGCTGCCCGCCGTGGGGATTGTCAGCCCGGCCATGATCCACGCCAGGGTGGACTTACCCGAACCGTTGCCGCCGTGAATCAGCAGACCGTCTCCCTGCTCCACCACGAAGCTGATGTCGCGCAGCGCGGTTTTCGCCCACGGGGTGCCGCTGCTGTATTCGTGGCCGACGCCGGTGAGTTCGAGCAGCGGGGCAGACCGGTGGTGAGTCACCGCCGGGCCGGCCGCCGGCGCGGCCTTTGCCTCGACCATCTCGGTGTTGTCCGCCGAGTTGCTGAGGTTGATCGCGCGGTCGGCCGAAGCGGCCTCGGCGTTGTAGTGCGTGATGTGAACCAGCGCCGTCCGGTGCCGTTTTTTCAGACCGCACAGGATGCCCAGTAAGGCATCCCGACCGGCCTGGTCGATCATGCTGGTGACCTCGTCGGCGATCAGCAGCGCCGGCTCCCGCGCCAGGGCCGCGGCCACCGCAAGCCGCTGCAGCTCGCCACCGGACAGGCTTCCGGTGTCGCGTTCGGCGAGACCATCGAGCCCAACCTCGGCGAGTAGCCGGTCGACGTCGATCCTCGTCTCGGGCGGCAGCCCCCAGACGACGTCGTCGGCGACCCGCGTACCCAAGACCTGACTTTCCGGGTGCTGCATCACGACCGCGGTGCCGCCCGGCCGGCCCAGTCCCACCGCTCCGGCACGCTCGACCCGGCCCGACGTCGGTTCCCGACCGGCCAAGATCAGCATCAATGTGGTCTTCCCGGAGCCGTTGGCCCCGGTGACCGCGACGTGTTCGCCGACCTGCACATCCAGGCTGATTGCGCGAAGCGCGTCCTGGTCGCTTCCCGGGTAACGAAAACCCACCCCGTGCAATCGAACCGGGACCGGCGCGATCGGCCCGCTCTCGGCCGGCGCATCCAGTTTGTGCACGTCGGGGATGCCGTGCATACGCTGCATGACCCGGGACAATGCCCACCAACCGATGACCGACATCACCATGATCGACGCCACGAAAAAACCGAGGATCAGCAGCGGCCAGTGATGCAGCGCAGTCGCGACCGCTCGCGTCAAATCGTCGGCGGCGACCTTCAGCCGGGCCCGGGTGAGCACCGCGGCGATGCCGTTCACGTTGGCGGTGACGGTGTCGAAGATCAGGTGCCGCAGCCGCGCCAGGACGGCCAACGCGCCGACCATCGCAGCGCCGAAAATCACGCCTGCCACCAGGGATACCGCGATCACGGTAGGCGTGCCGCGGCGCCGGCGTTTGACCGCCCCGGTTAGCCCGCCGATATAGGCGCTGTTGATGACCGTCATGAAGCCGCCCATGCCGGAGATCAGGAAAGCGATCACCCCAGCGGCTACCGTTGCCGCGATCAGGACGCGCAGCCGGTAGCGGTAGGCCAGCAACCCCATGGGCACGGTGCCCAGCAGCGCCAGTCCCGCCGCGAACGGCACCACCACCGCGATGATCGCGGTCGCCGCGCACAGCGCCGCCATGACCGATGCCTGCGCCAGCTCACCGGGCCGCAGCGGCCCACCCCGGCGAGGCGGGGACGCTGCGTCGGCGGCAATCATTCCACCGATTCTGCCAGTTATCGGCGCCGGTCTTGCCCGCCCACACGCGATCACAACGGGCAAGGGAGCCAATCTTGATCTACATAGCAAATCTATGAAATCATCGGGGCATGGGTTCGGCTTCCACCACAGAGGCTGCCGGGGGCGGTCACGTCGCGGGCATCGAACCGGGATCCGCTCTGGGGGTGGAGTTGCTGGCCGTGGTCGCCCGGCTCAATCGGTTGGCTAACCAGCGCATCCAACTGCCGTTGCCGGTGGCCCAGGCGCGGTTGCTGGCCACCATCGAGGCACAGGGGGAAGCGCGCATCTGCGAGCTGGCCGCGATCGATCATTGCTCGCAGCCGACGATGACGACGCAAGTGCGTCGGCTGGAGGAAGCCGGTCTGGTCAGCCGGACCCCCGACCCCGGCGATGCCCGGGCGGTCCGGATCCGCATCACCCCGCAGGGGGCGCACACACTCAACCGGGTACGGGTCGACCGTGCGGTCGCGATCGGTCCGCTGTTGGCCCGTCTGCGGCCCGCGGAGCGTCAGTTGCTGGCCGACGCCGTCACGGTGTTGCGACGTCTCGTCGAGGACGCCGCATCCGCGCCAGGACACAACATCACTCGATAAGAACAGACCGCGCGGCGCATACTCGGGATAGGCCGTTTGCCCAGTGGGAGATAAGCATCGATCGGCCCGGCGCGACGGGGTGACGAAAGGTGGCGGCGATGCGGACCGGGGCGTTTGCCTCGACGTTGACCGTGTGGGCAGGGCCCGTGAGGTACGTATTCCCCCCCGGTCGCGACGTTCTGGTGGGTCGGGACGGCCGATGCGACATCCGCCTCGATGAACTGGACAACAGCAAATGGACATCGCGCATCCACCTGGTATTGCGCTTCACCGGCAGCCGCTGGGTGGCCATCGACAGCAGCCTCAACGGCAGCTACCTCGACGGCATCCGAGTGTCCACGGTCGACATTCACGACGGTCTCACCGTCACCCTCGGTGACCCGCGGGACGGGCCGCGGCTGCTTTTCCGGCTCGGCGATCCGGCCGGCGCGCCGGCGCAACCCCCGGCGCGACCACCGGGCGGTGCGGGGCTCACCACCGCGCTACCCCCCGGTGGGGGCCCGGTTCAACCGGACCGGCCCGGGCTTGAGACGCAGGAGCCAACAACCGAGCCGCTTCGTTGGGCTACGCCGCTTCGATTCAGCCGCCCGAAAAACCTGGCGGCCGCGCCGCCGGCCCAGCGCCCGGCTCAGCCACCCCCGCCGGCGGCCCGGCCACGGCGGCCCGAGGAGCCAACCACCAGGCCGATGCGCCGACCCGGGCCGCCCACGACTGAGCCGTTACCACGCCCAGATGCCGTCGCCGACGAGACGGCGACGTCTCGGCCGTGCCCGGCGGTGACCGCCAGCGGCGCTCCCGAGCCGCCGGTCACGGCCGCACCCGGCCCGGCCGGGCTGAACGCGGATCGGCTGGGGCTCGTCGTCGACGGCCATCAGATGCTCGCCGACATTTCGCTCAGGGCCCGCCCGGGCACCCTGACCGCCGTCATTGGGCCGTCCCGCGCACGTAACACGGCCCTGATCAACCTCCTCGCCGGCGCGCAGCCGGCCACCTCCGGCGAGGTCACCCTGGACGGTCACAACGTGCGCGTTCCAAGCGTGCGCTCCCGCATCGGAATGGTGCCGCGCGGCGACCTGGTGCACCGTCAGCTCACCGTCGAACAAGCCCTGGCCTACGCCGCCGAGCTGCGGCTGCCGCCCGACACCTCCGCCGATGATCGCCGGCGCGCGGTGGACCACGTGCTGGGCGAGGTGGAGTTGGGCCCGCACCGGGCTAGCCGGGGGGGCAAGCTGTCCGCCGACCAACGCCGGCGCGCGTCGGTGGCGGTGGAATTACTGACCGCGCCGTCGCTGCTCGTCCTCGACGAGCCGATCACCGGCCCGGACCCCGAGCCGGGCCGAGGCATGATGGCGATGCTGCGGCGGCTCGCCGACACCGGCCGCGTGGTGGTGGCGGTGACGGCAACACCGAGTGACCCGACGCTGTGCGACCAGGTGGTGCTGCTCACCTCCGCCGGCACCCTCGCCTACGCTGGACCGCCCGCTGGGATCCCCGAGGCGATGGGCACGACCAACTGGGCGGACATCATGGCGCGGCTGCGCAGCGACCCCCACGGTACCCATCAAGCGTTCCTGTCCCGCCGGCCTGCGCCGATTCCCGGGGTGCCGTCTCCGGGCAGCCCCCTGCCGCCGCCACCCACGCACCCCGGCCCGGGGCGCCAGATCATCCTGGTGGCCCGTCGCCAGGCCCGTCTGCTTACCGCCGGCCACGTCCGCCTGCTGTTTTTGGCGCTCCTGCCGTTCGTGCTGGGGGCGCTGGCGTTCGCGCTGCCCGGCGGTACCGGCCTGAGCCAGGCGGATCCTTACGGGAGCAACCCCCACGAGGCCAGTGAGATCCTGGTTCTGCTCAACATCGCGGCGGTGATCATCGGCACCGCGCTGACGATCTACGACCCGGTCGGCGAACGCTGGATCTTTCGGCGCGAGGAAGCCGCAGGGCTATCGCCGTTCGCGTACCTGGCGGGCAAGGTCATCGTGTTCGTCGGGGCCGCGGCGGTCGAGGCCGCCGTCGTCACCGCCATCGTGGTCCTCGGCAAAGGCCCACCGAGGCACGGCGCCGTGGTGCTCGGCAACGCCGTCGTCGAGTTGTACGCCGCGGTCGCCGCGACGGCCATCGTGTCGGCGCTCATGGGGCTGGCCCTCTCGGCGCTGGCAGCCTCCACCCAGCACATCCCACCAATGCTCGTGCTGGTGATTCTGGCGTCCCTGGTGTTCGACGGGGGGCTGGTTCCGCTGGTGGGCCAGCCGGGGTTCGACCAGATCTCCTGGTTGGTTCCTGCCCGGTGGGGGTTTGCGGCCTCGGCCGCCACGGTTGATTTGCGCCGGGCCGATCCGCTGGTCCCGCACGACCAGCTGTGGACCCACTACTGGGGCTGGTGGCTGTTCGACATGGCGGTGTTGTTTGCCTGGGGTGTGGTGTGCCTCGGGTTCCTGCTGTGGCGGCTGTTGCCGCCCGATGACCGGCACACCCTCGCGACCGCTGCCCGGCCGGTGAGCGCCGGCGACCGGACGCTGCCACACCCGGAGCCGGCGCAGACCGACGCGACCGGCTGAGCCGCGGCCACCCGCCTTGCCGGGCTTTTAGCTTGGTCGTACCCCGGCTGCGCCGCCTGAGCTACCTGCCGGCGCTTTCCGCCAGCTGTGGACGCATCGGCGGCTCCTGCGATCCCAGCCGCGGGAAGGGCCTGCGCACATACACCGTCCAGGTCAACAGCGCGGCGGCCACATAGCACACCATGAAGATCCAGAACGCCACCGTCCCCGAGCCAGTGCCCAGGTAGGACTGCCGCAGCGCCAGGTTGATGGCGAAGCCGCCCAACGCGCCAAACGCCGCCACCAACCCCATGACCACCCCGGAGAGCGCTCGGGACCAGTCGCGCTCCTCGGCACCGCCGGCTCCCAGCTCGCGCCGGCACTCTTCGAAGACCGTCGGGATCATCTTGTACACCGAGGCATTGCCGATCCCGGACAAGACGAACAGGATGATGAAACTGACGATGTAGCCCGCCAGCAGCGCCCCGCCGGCCGGGCCCGGGGTGTGATCGTCAATGGTGCTGACGCCGACCAGCATTCCGGCGGCCAGAAACATGGCGGCGAAGACCATCAGGGTGACGCGCCCGCCGCCGAGTCGGTCGGCCAGCCGGCCGCCATAGACCCGCGACAGCGACGCGAGCAGCGGTCCGAGGAAGGCGATCTGCGCGGCGTGCAGCGCGGCCTGCCGGTGGCTTTGCCCGCCGGCGATGAAGTTGAGCTGCAACACCTCGCCGAAGGCGAACGCGAAACCGATGAACGAGCCGAACGTGCCGAGGTAAAGCAGCGCAAGCAGCCAGGTGTCGCGCTCCGAGAGGACAGCCGCCAGGATCGCCCGCAGCTGACCCACCTCGACACGGTGCTGCTCGAGGTTGTTCATGAACAGGGTCGCTCCGATGCCGGTGATCGCCAGCAGCACCAGGTAGAGTGCGCACACCCAATACGGCTGCCGGTTGCCGGCAATGGCGATGACCAGCAGCCCGACCAACTGGATCGTCGGCACCCCCAGATTGCCGGCCCCACCGGTGAGCCCCAGCACCGTGCCTTTGAGCCGCTGCGGGTAAAAAGCGTTGGCGACGGTGGTCGACGCCGCAAAATTGCCGCCCCCCAGTCCGGTCAGCGCCGCGCACACCAGATACGGCCACAACGGCAGCCCCGGGTGGGCCAACAGCACCATCGTGCCCAGGGTGGGGATCAGCAGCAGGAATGCCGAGAAGGCGCTCCAGGTGCGCCCGCCGAAGGTCGCCGTCGCCAACGAGTAGGGCAGCCGCAGAAAGGCCCCGACCAGGGTGGCGACGGCGCCCAGCAGGAACTTGTCCGCCACCGAAAACCCGTAGACGCTCTCGGGCATGAACAACACCATCACCGACCAAAGGGACCACACCGAATACCCCAGGTGCACGGTCATCACCGACCAGATCAGGTTGCGCCGGGCGATGATTTTGTTGCCGGCCTCCCAGGCCGGCACGTCCTCCGGATCCCAGTGCGCGATGAGATGCGAGCGCCCCATGCAATCCCTACCCTTCTCGAACGGCCCCCGGGGGCGGCGGCCCTGGCTGCCGGATCACCCCGAAGGGTAGCCGCCGGCGCTGCGCACCCTGCTCCGAGTGGGTGGATCGCCTCGGCGACGTCGTCGGCCCACGAATCCGGCGCCTCCCAGGGTGCCAGACCTTTGCCCTCAAAACGGGTATCCCGCGCCGTCGGGACGCCCGGCGCCGGACACCACGTCACCGCTGGCGCAGGTCGACCTCGCTGAATGAGCTAACCCACCGGTGCGGGGAACGGGGCGAGTTCGGCTCGCCCGGCCGGGCGACCCCCAGGACCGACCACCCCGCGGCCACCGCGGCGTCGAGTTCGTCGGGGTGATCGGACAGGAACAAGATTTTCTCGGCGGGCACACCGATGGCGTGCGCGATCTTTCGGTATGAAGCGCTGTCCCGCTTCCCCCCGGTGGTCAGGTCGAACCACCAGCCGATCAACGAGGCCAGTTCTCCCCCACGGGCAAAAGTGAACCAATCCTGTTGATTGCGAACAGAACCCGACGAGAACACGGACAAGGAGATACCGGCGTCGTGCCATCGGCGCAGTGCGGGCGCTACGTCGCCGAAGAACTCCCCGTGCAGGGCGCCGCTGCGAAAACCCTCCGCACAGATCAGGCCCTGCGCGGTTTTCAGCGGCTCGGCTTTGACATCGGAATCCAGCCAACCGCACAAGATGTCGGCCACCGCCGCCACATCGGCGTCGGGTCGCCCCGCCTGGGCGCGGGTTTGGCTGATCACCGCCGCGGCCGCACCGTCGCGGTTATCGACCAGCCACCGCCGAAGATGTCTCCGGGTATAGCCGTATAGGCTCTCACGCACCGAATCGGTCGGGCTGACCGTGCCCTCGATGTCGAGGACGATCGCGGCGATCATGCGACGAGCTGATCCAGCGTGGGGAACCGTTCGCCGATGGGGTCACCGGTGAAGTCGCCGACCCAGCCGCTTTGCTCCTCGAAGAACCGGATCGCCACGAAATCGGGGCGCTCACCCATGTCGAACCAGTGCCGGGTGCCGGCCGGCACCGACACCAGGTCGCCCCCGGTGCAGACCAGCGCCACCACTTCGGGCGCCAGGTGCAGGTAGAAACAGCCCCGGCCGGCGACGAAAAAGCGCACCTCGCCCTCGGCGTGCCGGTGTTCGGACCGGAACTGCTCGCGGGCGGCTTTGGCCCTGGCCGCCCACCCCGGGTCGCGGTCGTCGGGCTGCAGTCGGGCGACGTCGATGTGGCGGTAACGCCCGTCGGCATTGAGCGCGGCGATGCGGTCACCGTAGTAGGCCAGGATCTCGGGGGCCGGGGTCTTGGGGTTGACCCCGGGCATCGTCTCGGCCAGCGGTCGAAACCGATGCCCCGCCGGGCGAGTTCGCCGGTGATCACCGCGGCGTCCTCGCTGCGCAGCCGCACCTCGGCGGCGTCACTGTCGGCCATCACCACCAGCAGCGTCATCCCGGTTCCTTCCCGCGATGCGGTGAGGCGATCTCGCGACGGCCGGTGAGGGCCGCCAGCTGACACATCGCCTCCAGGCATTCCGCGCGATCGCAGGCCTGCGCGAGGTCGGCGCCCCAGGAGGTGATGCCGTGACCGGCGAGGAACACCACCGGCGCCGCGTCGGGGTGCTTTTGCAGATAGCGCTCGATGTCGGCGCCGATGCGCGCCACGTCGGAGTGGTTGGCGAACACCGGGATGTCGATGGCGTCCGCCGGTCAGTCCGGCCGCAGCCCCTTGATGAGCTCATAGCCGCTGAACCGCAACATCGGTGGCGCGCCGACGGACTGGGCAGTTGCGTACGGCGGGTGGACGTGCACGACGGCGCCGGCGCCGGTGGCCCGGTAGATGGCGGTGTGGATGGCGGTCTCCGCCGACGGGCGTCGGGTACCCGAAACTTGCCGTGAATCGGCGATCTCCACGGTCACCAGGTCCTGCGCGGTGAGCGCGCCCTTCGACAGCCCGCTGCCGGTGATCACCGCGGTCTCGGCGACACGCACCGAGATATTGCCCGCCGTACCCGCCATCCAGCCGCGCGCGTACAGTCTTCGGGCCACCTCGAGGATCTGGGTTCCCGCGGTCAGAGCGGGTGCGCGATCTACATCACGTTGCGCCCCAAGGCCGTTGGTGTCACCCACCACCCCGTTCTCGGTGACGACGGCGGTGATCAGCTCCGGCGGGGTGACATCGAAGGCGGGGTTGAAGACCTCGGTGCCGGGTGGTGCGGTGGTCACGCCACCGACCTGGGTGACCTCGGCCGGGTCTCGTTCCTCGACGAGGATCTGGCGGCCCGTCACGGTGGCCGGGTCGCGCGTCGACTCGGGTGCGACGACGATAAACGGGATGCCATGACGGTGCGCCGCCAGCGCCAGCGGGTAGGTGCCGATCTTGTTGGCGACCGAGCCGTCCGCGGCGATGCGGTCTGCGCCGACGATCACGCAGTCGACCTGCCCGGTGGCCATCGCCCACGGCGCAGCCGAATCGATCATCAGCCGGTGCGGGATGCCGGCCTCGGCCAGCTCCCACGTCGTCAGCCGGGCGCCCTGCAGCAGCGGGCGGGTCTCGCCGACCAGCACGTTTTCGATCTTGCCGCGAGCGTGCAGCACCCGCAGCGCGCCCATGGCGGTGCCGAACTCGGCGGTGGCCAGCCGCCCGGTGTTGCAGTGGGTCAGCATCCGCAACGGCCGATCCGGACACAGTCGCTGCACCAGGTCCGCGGCGTGGGTGGCGGCGGCCCGGTTGACGCGGGCGTCCTCGGCCAACATCTCCAGGGCCTCCTGCAGGACGGCCGGTGCGCCCAGCGGCAGCCGGGCCAGCGCCCGCTGCACCCCCCGGGCCAGATTGACCGCCGTTGGCCGCGCCGCGGCAACCCGCTCGGCCTCCAGCTTCACCTTCGTGCTCTCGTCGGGGTGCGCAAACGCCGCCAACGCCACCGCGAACGCCCCGGACACCCCGAGCGCGGGTGCTCCCCGAACGGCCAGCGTCTTGATCGCCTCGATAACCTCGTCGACACTCGTCAGCCGCAGCAGGCGCACGTCGTGGGGCAGCGCGCGCTGGTCGATGACGACCAACGCGTCCCCTGCCCAGGTGATCGAACTCTCACCCATTCGCCGAGCGCTTTGATTTGTGGAACACATGGGACACAGCCAGCACAATTATCGGGGCTCAACCCGGGGCCCGCCACGGGCCCGGTCGACCGATCGATCTGCCGCTACCGGCGGACTTCGCTCGCTTCCGCGGGAGGCTGGGCGCCCGCGACGGTGACCGCTCGCTCCCCCGGAAGGACTCGAACCTTCAACCCTTCGGTTAACAGCCGAACGCTCTGCCAGTTGAGCTACAGGGGACCGCCCTATCCGACCCGTCCGCACGGACAGGCACGCCGTTCGCGCGACGACTCTAGCGTACCGGCGCCCAGCTGGGGAGATCGGCCCGGTACCGCGTGGGTGCGCGACCGTAAGGCAGGATGGACCAAATCGCACCGTCGGTGAGAGGGGTTGCGTTGATCCGGTATGCGGTCGCGCTGGCGCTCGGCTACGTGCTGGGGGCGAAAGCCGGGCGCCGCCGCTATCAGCAGATCGTCGGCACCTATCGCGCCGTGGTCGGCAGCCCCGCGGCCAAGGCCGCGATCGAGGCGGCGCGGCGCGTCATCGCCAATCGCGTCTCGCCCGACACCCGGATGGTGACCCTGGCCGAGATCGACAGCCAGACCAGCGTCGTCGAACCGCAGAAACCGCGACGCGCCACCTGAGTGCCGCCGGGTTTCACGGGCTGAGATCATCGCCGGTGGCCTGCTCTAACAGGCCGCGGCGGTAGGCTTCCATCGCGACCAGGTCGCCGAACAGCGCGTGGTACTCGTCGGCCTGCTCCACCGGTGACATTCGTTGCAGCTTGGATTTCACCTCAGCGATCTGCCGGCCCACCCAGACCTCCTGCAGGCGAGCCAGCACGCCGGAGATATACCGCGGCAGCTTGTCCTCGTCGTCAACCCGGATCGCCTCCACTCCCAGCTCGCTGACCAGCACCGCGGTCGCGGCCGACGCCGCGTGCCGGCGCACCGCATCGATCCACTGCCCCCCCGCGACGCCGGCCGCGACGCCGCCCGCCGCGGCGATGGCCGCGCGCACGGCGGCATAGCCGGGATGGGTGAAACATTCGACGTCCAGCGAGTCGAATACCGGACCGGTCAGCGCGGGGTATTGCAGCGCCGACTTGAGCGCTTCGCGCTGCGGCCACAGCGTCAGGTCGCCGGGGTCCGGACGACGGGCGGCCGGTTCGGCCGGGCCGGGGCCGCCGGGTGCTGCCGCGTCCCGGCGGGCCCGGCCGCCGCGGCCGGGGCGGTTCGGGCTGCGCGCTTCGGCGCGCACCCGGTCGATCACCTGCGCGACGTCCGCCCAGCCGACCCAGCCGGCCAGCTGGCGGGCGTACTCGTCGCGCAGGGTGGGGTCTTTGATCCGGGCCACCATCGGCACACATCGGCGCAGCGCGACCACCCTGCCCTCCGCGCTGTCCAGATCCATGTCGGCGAGCGTGGTGCGAATCGCGAACTCGAACAACGGGGTTCGCCGTGCCACCAGATCGCGCAAGGCGCCGTCCCCGGACTCCTGCCGCAGATCGCAGGGGTCCCTGCCGCCGGGGACCACCGCGACGAAGGATTGGCCCGCAAGGTTCTGCTCGCCCTCGAACGCTTTGAGCGCGGCGGCCCGACCCGCCGCGTCGCCGTCGAACACGTAGATCAGCTCGCCGCGAAAAAAGTTATCGTCCATCATCAATCGCCGCAGCATCGCCAGGTGCTCACTGCCGAACGCCGTGCCGCAGGCCGCCACCGCGGTCGTGACACCGGCCAGGTGCATCGCCATCACGTCGGTGTAGCCCTCGACGACAACGGCCTGATGGCCCTTGGCGATATCCCGTTTGGCCAGATCGATGCCGAATAACGCCGACGACTTCTTGTACAGGGGCGTCTCGGGGGTGTTGACGTACTTGGCCTCGATGGGGTCGTCGTCGAACAGTCTCCGGGCCCCGAACCCGATCACCTCCCCCGCCGGGCTGCGGATCGGCCACAGCAACCGTCGGTGAAACCGATCCATGGGGCCGCGGCGACCCTCCCGAGACAGCCCCGCAGATTCCAGCTCCTTGAAGTCAAAACCTTTGCGCTGCAGGTGTTTTGTTAGCGAATCCCATCCTGACGGGGCGAACCCGCAGCCGAAATGCCGAGCCGCGTCGGCGTCGAAATTCCGCTGCGCCAGGTATCGGCGGGCCGGCTCCGCCTCTTCGGACTCCAGCGCCCGCATATAGAACTCCGCGGCGGCGGCGTTGGCGGCGACCAGCCTGCTGTGGCTGCCGCGGTCGCGCCGCACCCCGGTGGCCGAGCCGGTGTAGCTGATCCGGTAGCCGATCCGGTCGGCGAGCAGTTCGACCGCCTCGACGAAGCTGACGTGTTCGATCTTCTGAACGAACGCGTACACGTCACCCCCCTCCCCGCAGCCGAAGCAGTGGAAATGGCCGTGATTGGGGCGCACATGAAACGACGGCGATTTCTCGTTGTGGAACGGGCACAAACCCTTCAGCGAATCGGCGCCCGCGCGGCGCAGCTGGACGTAGTCGCCGACGACCTCGTCGATGCGGGCTCGTTCGCGGATGGCGGCGATATCACGATCTGGGATACGACCGGCCACCGGCTCAGTGTAGAGCCCACGGCTACCCGCAATTCGCCTCGATCCGCTCCAGCCGTCCTTCGGTATAGGAGGCGATCTGGTCGACGACGACTCGCAACCTGGCCCCGTCGTCGGCGGCGGTGGTGAACGCCGGGACGAAGATCGGGTCGAGGGTGCGTGGTGCCCCAGCGAGCAGCCAGTGAGCGACCCGGTGGATTCGTTCGCGCTGCGCGGCCTGCATCTCCAGATGACGCGGGTCGGACATGATGAATTGCAGCGCGAGGATCTTCAGCACGGCAACCTCGGCGCGGACCAGGTCGGGCACCTGTAGGTCGGCCTGGTAACGCGCCACCGGCAGCGAACCGGCAGCCGCGCGGGTGGCGGCGATCGCGGCCGAGACGAACCGGCCCACCAGCTCGCTGGTCAAACGTTTGAGGGCCACCGACGCCGCCAGGGTGGCGTCGTACTTGCCGACGGCGGCGACCACCGGCAGCCCGGCGAGCCGCTGCGCGGCCTCGATCAGCTCGTCCGCCCGCACCTGAGCGAATGCCGACTCCCCCAATTTGCCCAGCGCCGCGGCGGCGTCGTCGTCGGCGAGCACCCGCAGATCGATCCGCCCGGAGATGACGCCGTCCTCCACGTCGTGCACCGAATAGGCGACGTCGTCGGCCCAGTCCATCACCTGGGCCTCCAGGCACGCCCGATCCGCGGTCGCGCCCCGGCGAACCCAGCCGGCCGCCTCGGCGTCCTCAGGGTAAAAGCCGAACTTGTCACGCCCGCCGGAACGCGTCCACGGATATTTCGTGGCCGCGTCCAAAGCCGCCCGGGTCAGATTCAGCCCTACACTACGCCCCTGGGCATCAACGACTTTGGGTTCCAGCCTGGTGAGGATCCGAAAGTTCTGCGCGTTGCTCTCGAAGCCGCCGCAGGCGGCGGCGATCCCGTCGAGCGCCTGCTCGCCGTTATGCCCGTACGGCGGATGCCCGATGTCGTGGGCCAGGCCGGCCAGCTCGACCAGGTCGGGATCACAACCCAGCCCGATCGCCATTCCCCGCCCGATCTGGGCGACTTCCAGCGAGTGGGTGAGCCGGGTGCGCGGGGTCTCACTCGCGTGCGGCCCGACGACCTGCGTTTTGTCGGCCAGCCTGCGCAGCGCGGCGCTGTGCAGCACCCGCGCCCGGTCGCGGGCGAAGGCGGAGCGGTGCTGGCCTTCGGTTCCCGGTAGCCCCGCCGTCTTGGGTGCTTCCCGCACCCGCCGCTGACGGTCGAAATCGTCGTAGGGGTCCCGCTGAGTCATTGAGACACAGTCTGCCAGCCGGGAGCGCGATTGCCCGGAAGCGTTTCAGCGTGCCCGTGGCGGCTCGCCGCGGTACCCGGCGCTTCGTTCCCGGGCCGGTCGGGCCGCATCGCCGACGGGTTTAGATTGGCCGCATGCGGGTTGCTCGTCTGCTCGCCGTCCTAGCGGCGCTCGCCGCGACGGCGCTGCTTGTGGCGCCGGCCGCCACCGCACAACCGCCGTTGCGGCTGCCCGGCTACATCACCGACGACGCCAATGCGCTGACCGAGTCCGGCCGCGCCGCCGTGCGATCGGCCATCGACCGGCTCTACACCGACCGGCGGATCCGGCTCTGGGTGGTCTATGTCGACAACTTCTCCGGGCAAGGCGCGGTGAGCTGGGCACGAAGCACCCGCCGGGTGAGCGATCTGGGCGACTTCGACGCCCTGCTCGCGGTGGCCACACTCGACCGGTCGTATGCCTTCCTGGTGCCGTCGAGCGTGCCCGGCATCGGCTCCCGTCAGGTCGACGATCTGCGGCGCAACCGGATCGAACCGGCGCTGCGCCGGGGCGACTGGAGCGGCGCGGCGGTGGCCGCGGCCGACGGGCTCGACGCGCCGCCCGCGTCAGCGGGATGGATGCCGCTATTGGCCGCATTGGGTGTCGTCGCGATCGCGTTGCTGGTTGTGCTGCTAATCGTGCGCTACCGGCGCGGACGGCGTCGGGCGGCGGAGTTGGCGGCGGCCCGGCGAGTCGACCCGACCGACCCGGACGCGCTCGCCGCGCTGCCGTTGCACGCGCTCGACAGCCTGTCGCGAACAATGGTGGTCGCCGTCGACAACGCGTTACGCACCAGCGCCAACGAGCTGGCGCTGGCGATCGAGGAGTTCGGCGAAGACCGGACCGAACCGTTCACCCGCGCGGTCAACAACGCCAAAGCGGCCCTGGCCCAAGCGTTCACCGTGCGTCAACAACTCGACGACGCGCTACCCGAGACGCCGGAGCAGCGGCGCGAACTGCTGACCCGGGTGATCGTCTCGGCGGCGCGCGCCGATCGGGAACTGGAGTCGCAGACCGCGGCGTTCGAGCGGCTTCGGGACCTGGTGACCAACGCCCCCTCGCGGCTTGACGGGTTGACCCAGCAGTTCGTCGAGCTGACCGCCCGCATCGCTCCGGCGGCACAGCGACTCAGCGAGCTGCACCGCGAATTCGACGCTGCCGCCCTGACGTCGATAGCCGGCAACGTCGACGCCGCCAAGGAACGCCTGGCGTTCGCCGAGCAGAACATCGACCGCGCCCGTGAGCTTGCCGCGCGGCCGGTCAGCGGGCAGCAGGGCGGTTTGGTCGACGCCGTCCGTGCCGCCGAGTCGGCGCTGGGGCAAGCCCGTGCGCTTTTGGACGCCGTCGACAGCGCGTCCAGCGATATCCGCCACGCCGTCGCCGAGCTGCCGTCGCTGGTCGCCGACCTCCGGGCGGGCATCGAGCAAGCCGACGCCCGATTGCAGAACTTGCAGAACGCCCGGCCCGCGGCGACCCCGCACACCCGCGAGCTGGCCGCCGCTCGCGATTCGGCGGTTAAGGCCCTCGACACCGCGCACGCCCACGGCTCCGCCGACCCGCTGGCGACGTTTCACCAATTGACCACGGCGGCCGCGGAACTGCACCGGCTGCTGGCCATGGTCGCCGAGGAGCAGGCCACCACCGAGCGGCTCACCCGCACGCTCGAGCAAGCGCTGTTCACCGCCCAATCGCGGGTACGGGCGGTGTCCGATTACATCGACACCCGTCGCGGCAGCGTCGGGCCCGAGGCGCGCACCCGGCTCGCCGAGGCGAACCGGGCGCTGCAAGCCGCACAGGACCAGCGCTCGACCAGCCTGCCCGAAGCGATCGCCCAAGCCAACCAGGCGGCGGAGCTGGCCGCCCAGGCGCAGTCGCTGGCCACCGCCGACGTGGAGTCCGCGCAACGTGCGTATGCGGCGCGCTACCCCGGCTCTGGCGGCGAGATGGGCGCGATGCTCGGCGGGATCATCCTCGGCGACATCCTCGGCGGCGGACTGGGCTGGGGCGGTGGCTGGGGTGCTGGCTGGGGCGGTGGCTGGAGCCCCACCTCCTTCGGCGGATCCCCGGGACCCGGCGACGGCGGTCTCTTGGGCGGCGGTGGGCGGTTCTGAACCCCTCCCCGCGGAATCAGCAGCAGCCCTTGAGCCGCTTCGCCAGGTAGTCCGCGACGTTGTCGATGGCGACCCGATCCTGCATCATGCTGTCGCGCTCGCGCACGGTGACGGCGTGATCCTCGAGCGACTCGAAATCCACCGTCACGCAAAACGGCGTGCCGACCTCGTCCTGGCGGCGGTAGCGCCGCCCGATCGCGCCGGCGTCGTCGAACTCGACGTTCCAGCATCGGCGCAACTCCGCCGCCAGATCGCGGGCTTTCGGGCTCAGATCGGGGTGCCGCGACAGCGGCAGCACCGCCGCTTTGACCGGCGCCAGCCGCGGATCCAGCCGCAGCACGGTGCGCTTGTCCATCCCGCCCTTGGCGTTAGGAGCCTCATCCTGGGCATATGCGTCGATCAGAAACGCCATGAACGAGCGGGTCAGCCCCGCCGCCGGCTCGATCACATAGGGCAGGTAGCGGGTGTCGCTGGCCTGATCGTAGAACGACAGGTCGACCCCGGAATGCTTGGAGTGCGTGGACAAGTCGAAGTCAGTGCGGTTAGCGACACCTTCCAGCTCCCCCCACGGGTTGCCGGCGAAGCCGAACTTGTACTCGATGTCGACGGTGCGTGTCGAGTAGTGCGAGAGCTTGTCTTTGGGGTGCTCCCACAACCGCAGGTTGTCGGGCTTGATCCCCAGGTCGATATACCACTGCAGTCGATTGTCGATCCAATATTGGTGCCAGTCGGCGGCCGTCGACGGTTCGACGAAGAACTCCATCTCCATCTGCTCGAATTCACGCGTTCGGAAAATGAAGTTGCCGGGGGTGATCTCGTTGCGGAAGCTTTTACCCACCTGGGCGATGCCGAAAGGCGGTTTTTTGCGCGCGGTGGTCACCACGTTGGCGAAGTTGATGAAGATGCCCTGCGCGGTTTCCGGCCGCAAATAGTGCAACCCCTCCTCGGATTCGATCGGCCCGAGATAGGTCTTGAGCATCATGTTGAACTCTCGCGGCTCGGTCCACCGGCCGGGCTCCCCGGTGTCCGGGTCGCGAATATCGGCCAGCCCGTTGGGCGGCGGGTGGCCATGCTTGGCCTCATAGGCCTCGATGAGCTCGTCGGCGCGGTAACGCTTATGGGTGATCAGCGATTCCACCAGCGGGTCATGAAACACCTCGAGATGACCGGAGGCCACCCATACCTCGCGGGGCAAGATGATCGACGAGTCGATCCCGACGACATCCTCGCGGCTGGTGACCACCGAATGCCACCACTGCCGCTTGATGTTCTCCTTGAGCTCCACCCCCAGCGGACCGAAATCCCACGCGGATCTGGTGCCGCCGTAAATCTCCCCCGAGGGGTAGACCAGGCCGCGCCGTTTGGCCAAATTGACGACGGTGTCGATGACGGACGCCACGAGGTGGTGCACTCCTGTCTGGGACGCGGGACGGTGATCTCGGGCAGCTTCGCGCAGGAGCGACCGGCCGCTGGCCCCAAGACCACCAGTCATCGTAGCGAGCGGCACCAGGGATCTTTGACATGCATCATTACGCATGTGACAGTGGAGTCAACCGCCAGCGTTTCTCGGTCGCGTCGCATCGGCGTCGCTCGAAGGTGAGGGTCATGTCCCGGTCAACGACCACCGCAGCGGGCGGCGCGCTCGAATCCCGGCCGGGCGCCGGTGTGGCCGCGGATCACCGGGGGGGCACGTCGGCGTTGTCCAGGCTTCCCGCTCCACCGCCGCGGGAAATCCTCGACTCCGCCGGTGAGCTGCTACGCGCGCTGGCCGCGCCGGTGCGGATCGCCATCGTGTTGCAGCTTCGTGAATCCCAGCGTTGCGTGCACGAGCTGGTCGACGCGCTGGGGGTGCCGCAGCCGCTGGTCAGCCAGCACCTGAAGATCCTCAAGGCCGCGGGTGTGGTCACCGGCGAGCGTTCCGGCCGCGAGGTGCTCTACCGGCTGGCCGATCACCACCTTGCCCACATCGTCCTCGACGCGGTCGCTCACGCCGGTGAGGACACCCCGTGACCCGACCCAGCGTGCGCTCCACCCGCCAGCGGGCGGCGATCTCGACGCTGTTGGAGACGCTTGACGACTTCCGCTCGGCTCAGGAGCTGCACGACGAGTTGCGCCGGCGCGGCGAGAACATCGGGCTGACCACCGTGTATCGGACATTGCAGTCGATGGCGGCGGCGGGCCTGCTGGACACCCTGCGCACCGACACCGGCGAAGCGGTCTACCGGCGCTGCTCGGAACATCACCACCACCACCTGGTGTGCCGCAACTGCGGGTGCACCGTGGAGGTCGGTGACCGCGAGGTCGAAACGTGGGCCGCCGCGGTGGCGGCCGAACACGGATTTTCCGATGTCAGCCACACCATCGAGATCTTCGGTACTTGCGCGCAGTGCCAACGGCCGGCCTAACCCGGGGCTAGCCCGGCCCAGCCCGGCCCAGTCCGGCAACGATGCGGGCGGAACGGGCCGAGGAGGAGCCGGCCAACGACCTAACGTGTCAGCGCGCGGCGGATCTCGGCGCCGGTGTCGAGCACTATCAAGATCAGCGTGCGCAGCGCGTCGTCGGTCAGGCCGGCGCCGGGAAAGTTGTAGCGCAGCATCACGTCCGCGGTTTTGCCGCAGTGGCCCTTGGTGGTTGCCTGGCCGGCCTTTTCGACCAGGACCACCGCGCCGAACTGCGCAGTGCGCGCCTGCGCGGCGACACGGTCGCGAACCTTTTTGGTCAGCGGCAGATCCCAGGCCACCATCTGGGTGAGCGACACCAGTTCAAGGCCCTCGACAACGGTCACGACCCGCAACGACGCGAACGTGCCGTCGTGACGCAGTGTCAGCGCGCCATCGGGTTCCTTTGCGACGGGCAAGATTTCGTCCAGTATCAAGACCAGTCGCTCGCGCAGGGAGGACATTATGCGCGCCCAAATCGTCGGTGGCGTGCCGCGTATTCTTCACAGGCCGCCCACAGGTCGCGGCGGTCATAGTCGGGCCATAGTTTGTGCTGGAAGATGTACTCGGCATAGGCCGCCTGCCAGAGCATGAAATTGCTGGACCGCTGCTCCCCCGAGGTGCGCAGCAACAGGTCCACATCGGGTGTGTCGGGCCGGTACAAGTGGCGGGCGACGGTTGCCTCGGTGATCCGATCCGGGTCTAGCCTTCCGGCAGCGGCCTCACGCGCGATTTCCTTTGTCGCTTCGGTAATCTCGGTGCGACCACCATAGTTGACGCAGTAATTGATGGTGATGACGTCGTTATCCGCGGTCATCTTCTCGGCGATTTCGAGTTCTTTGATGACACTGCGCCACAAGCGTGGCCGTGAGCCCACCCACCGGATCCGCACACCGATCGCGTTGAGGTTCTCGCGGCGCCGGCGCACCACGTCACGGTTGAACCCCATCAGAAAACGCACCTCCTCGGCGGAGCGTTTCCAGTTCTCGGTGGAAAACGCATACAGGCTCAGCCACTTGATACCGAGTTCGATAGCACCGCAGGCGACGTCGATCACGACCGCCTCGCCCATCTTGTGTCCCTCGGTACGGGGCAGTCCGCGCTGAGTGGCCCAGCGGCCGTTGCCGTCCATCACGATGGCCACGTGGTTGGGCAGCTGGGCGGCCGGAATCCGTGGGGCCGCCGCCTTCGACGTGTGTTGGGGCGGCCGGCGAGGACCGCCGTGAGGGGCGGGCGGAAGCTCCGGGAACACCACGGGCCACGTCGACGTGTCGGGAAAGGTCGGGTAGTCGGGGGGTGCCGGGTCCAGCTGGGGGTAGCCGCTGGCCGGCCGGTGCTCAACCGCCCGCCGGGAGCTGCCGACCCGGTTCCTCACCATGGGCCACATCCTGCCCGACCAGCGATACCCGACGGCCGGTGAGGCTGCGATCGGCCCGATCTGTGCGCTCTACCAGGGGCAGTGTCCGCAGCTGGCGCTCCAGATGCCACTGCAGATGTGCGGCCACCAATCCGCTGGCCTGGCGCCGGTGGGACGCCGGCGCCCCTTGGGCGGTTTCCCAGTCGCCGTCGCGCAGCGCGGACATCAGTCCCAGCACACCCACCGGGGGCGTGATCGCACCGGCCGGCCGGCAGCGTGAGCAGACGCTGCCCCCGGCCGCGATGTGAAACGCCCGGTGCGGACCGGGAGTGGCGCAGCGGGCACATTCCGTGAGCGCCGGCGCCCATCCGGCGATGCTCATGGCACGTAGCAGATAGGCATCCAACACCAGTTCGCGGGGCCGGTGCCCGTCCGCCACCGCCCGCAACGCGGCCACGGTGAGCCGGTGCAAAGCCGGGACCGGGGCCCGCTCCTCGCCGGCGAGGCGTTCGGCGGTCTCGAGCATTGCGCACGCGCTGGTGTAGCGGCCGTAGTCACCGACGATGCCGGCGGCGAATGCGTCGATCGAGACGACCTGGGTGACGATGTCCAGATTACGGCCGGGATGCAACTGCACGTCGATGTGCGCGAACGGCTCTAAGCGGGCGCCAAACTTGCTGCGGGTGCGCCGCACCCCCTTGGCCACGGCGCGAACCAGCCCGTGATCGTGGGTCAGCAGGGTGACGATCCGGTCGGCTTCGCCGAGTTTATGCTGGCGCAGCACCACCGCGCGATCCCGGTACGGCCGCATCCTCTCAGTCTCGCATCGATGCTGAAATATCCCCGGAATGGTGTCGGCATTGCGCGCCCGAAGTTGGTGGCATCCCCATACGCTCGGTGGTGTGCACCCCGGTACGCTCGGTAACCCCTACGCTCGATAGCGATGACTCGCCCATGCAGTTCCGGCAATCCGCGGTTTCCCACCCTGACGGATCAGCTCTACCAGCTGGCCAACGGTGAGGTGACTTCCGAAGAGCTGGTCCGCCGTTCGCTGCAGGCCATCATCCGCAGCCAGTCCACGCTCAACGCCTTCCGGGTGGTGTTGACCGACTCGGCGCTGGCCGAAGCCGTCGAGGCGGACCGGCGGCGGGCCGCCGGCGACACCGCGCCGCTGCTGGGTGTGCCGATCGCGGTCAAAGACGACGTCGACATCGCCGGAGTGCCAACAGCCTTCGGCACCGTGGGATACGTAGCTCCGGCCACCGCCGACGCGGAGGTGGTGCGTCGGCTGAAGGCGGCGGGCGCGGTGATCGTCGGCAAGACCAACACCTGCGAGCTCGGCCAGTGGCCGTTTACCGGTGGACCCGGATTCGGGCACACCCGCAACCCCTGGTCGCGAATCCACACGCCGGGCGGATCGTCGGGCGGCAGCGCGGCGGCGGTGGCCGCGGGCCTGGTCACCGCCGCGATCGGCTCCGACGGGGCCGGCAGTGTTCGCATCCCCGCGGCATGGACGCACCTGGTGGGCATCAAGCCGCAACGCGGCCGCATCTCCACGTGGCCGTTGCCGGAGGCGTTCCACGGCGTCACCGTCCACGGCGTGCTGGCCCGCACGGTGGCCGATGCGGCGCTGGTGCTCGACGCCGCGTCCGGCAACGTCGAGGGCGACCGGCACAAACCGCCGCCACTGACCGTTTCCGACTACCTTGGCACCGCGCCGGGTCCGCTGAAGATCGCGATGTCGACGCAGTTCCCGTTCACCGGGTTTCGGGCCACACTGCACCCGGAGATCCGTGCCGCGCTGCACAACGTGGCCGGACAGCTGGAGCGGCTGGGCCACACCGTGGTGCCGGCCAACCCGGACTACGGGGTGCGGTTGTCCTGGGATTTCCTGTGCCGGGCCACCTCCGGCCTGCTGGACTGGGCGGAACGGCTGGGTCCGGACGTCACCTGGGATCCGCGCACGGTGGCCAACATCCGCCTGGGCCGGCTGCTCTCGGAGTCCGCGTTGCGCACCGCGCTGGCGCACGAGGCGGCCGACCGGAGCCGGGTGGGTTCGATCTTCCTGTACGTCGACGTCGTGCTGGCCCCGACAACCGCGCAACCACCGCCGCTGGTGCACGCCTTTGACGGGCTGGGCGGCTGGGCCACCGATCGGCTCATGATAAGCACCTGCCCGGTGACATGGCCGTGGAACCTGCTGGGCTGGCCGTCGATCAACATCCCGGCCGGATTCACCTCAACCGGGCTGCCGATCGGTGTCCAGCTGATGGGGCCGGCCAACAGCGAAGGCATGCTGGTGTCGCTGGCCGCCGAGCTAGAGGCTTTCTGCGGCTGGGCGACCAAACAACCGGAAGTGTGGTGGGACACCGACACCGACATGCCACCGGTCCCCAGCGGGCAGCAGCCGGCGCGATGACGGCGGGAGCGGTCAAAATCCCAGCCTGCCCAGCTGTTTGGGATCCCGCTGCCAGTTCTTGGCCACCTTCACGTGCAGGTCGAGATAGACCTTGCTGCCCAGCAGCCTTTCGATCTGGTCGCGCGCTACGGTGCCGATTTTCCGCAGCCGCTCGCCGCCCTTGCCGATAATGATGCCCTTCTGGCTGGGCCGCTCGACGTAGAGCAGGGCGTGCACATCGATCAGGTCATCCCGCCCCGGGCGCGGACTGACCTCGTCGATCACCACCGCCAACGAATGTGGCAGCTCGTCGTGCACGCCCTCTAAGGCGGCTTCGCGGATGAACTCGGCCATGAGAACCTCCTCGGGTTCGTCGGTGAGCTCACCTTCGGGGTAATAGGCCGGGCCGGGCGGCAACGCGGCGGCCAGCACGTCGATCAGCACATCGAGCTGCTCGCCGGTGACCGCCGACACCGGGACAATATCGGAGACCTGCTGACCGCCAACGGACCGCATCAGCTCGTCCACGGCGACCAGCTGCGCGGCGACCCGGTCTTTGGGAACCTTGTCGATCTTGGTGACGACGACAACGAGCGTCGTCCGGGGTGCTCCCGCGCGAAGCTGCTGAACGATCCACCGGTCCCCCCGGCCGATCGCCTCGTCGGCGGGAATGCACAGCCCGATCACGTCGACTTGCGTGTAGGTGTTCCGGACCAGGTCACCCAGCCGCTGGCCTAACAGGGTGCGCGGCCGATGCAGGCCCGGGGTGTCCACCAGGACGATCTGGAAGTTCTCCCGGTGCACGATGCCGCGGATGGTATGCCGAGTGGTCTGTGGCCGGGTCGACGTGATCGCCACCTTCGAGCCGACCAGCGCGTTCATCAGCGTGGACTTCCCGGTGTTGGGCCGCCCGACGAAGCACACGAAGCCCGAATGAAACTCACTCATAGCCGGCGCGCCGAGCGCATTATCGGCACGGTCATTGCAGCACAACGCCGTTGCGATCGGTGATGATGACCGCGGCCGCGGCCGACAGCTCCCGCACCGCGGCGATACCCGGGTCGTCGGCGGAGCCGCCCACCAGCGCTGCGGCCTCGAACCCGGTCGCCCCGCTGGACACCGCCGCCGCCACCGCCGCCTGCAACGCGGTCAGCTGCAGGCTCGACAGCCGCACCGGCACACCGGTGTAGGTGCGACCGTCGCGGTCGCGCACCGCCGCACCGCTGCCGGCCTCCGTACGGACCATGGCAGCCCGCGCCAACGTCACCAGCTTGGCGTCCTCGGCATCCCGCGGCTCAGTCATCACACCGGTCCTCCCGACCGTCCTGACCGTTGGAGTCAACCCGGCTCAACAACACCGTGCCGACCCGGACCCGTCCACGATGATCCGGGCCGCCCTCGGCGTGCAGTCGCAGGCCGTGGGACACCACCTCGGCTCCGGGCAGCGGCACCCGGCCCAGCTCCAGCGCCAACAAACCGCCCACGGTGTCAACGTCAAGATCATCGCCGAACTGCACGCCATAAAGTTCGCCGAGGTCTTCGATCGGCAGCCGCGCCGATACCCGGTAGCGGTTGTCGCCCAAATGCTCTATCGGTGCGACCTCGGCCTGATCGTATTCGTCGGCGATCTCACCGACGATTTCCTCCAGCACATCCTCGATGGTCACCAGCCCGGCGATTGCACCGTACTCATCGACCAGCAACGCCATATGGTTGCGATCCCGTTGCATTTCCCGCAACAGAGCGTCGAGGGGTTTACAGTCCGGAACGAACACCGCCGGGCGCATCACCTGGGCCACCGTTGGCTCCCCACCCCGGTCGGTCGCGTGATATGCGTGCTGCACAAGATCTTTCAGGTAGACCACCCCGAGGATGTCGTCAATGTTCTCCCCGATCACCGGAATACGTGAATGGCCGCTGCGGACCGCCAGGGATATCGCACTGCTTACCGGTTTGTCGCCTTCGATCCAGATCATCTCGGTGCGCGGCACCATCACTTCGCGCGCCGGTGTGTCCGCCAGCTCGAAAACCGACTGGATCATCCGGCGCTCGTCGGCGGCGACCACCCCGCGTTGCTGGGCCAGATCGACGACTTCACGCAGCTCGATCTCGGATGCGAACGGGCCGTTGTGAAATCCCCGTCCCGGGGTAAGGGTGTTGCCCAGCACCACCAACAGTCGGCTGATCGGCATCAACAGCCACGAAATCGCCTGCAGCGGAAGGGCGGCCATTAAAGCGATGGGATACGCGTGCTGGCGCCCGAGGGTGCGCGGACCGACACCGATGACGATGAAGCTGATCACCACCATGATCGCCGCGGCGGCGAACAACCCCCAATCCAGGCTGAGGTACACATAGAAAAACGCCACCAGCAATGCGGTTGCGGTGATCTCACAGATGATCCGCAGCAACACCACCAGGTTGATGTAGCTCGGCCGTTGTTCCATCACCTTGGCCAGCCGCACCGCACCGGGTCGCTCGTCGCGGACCAGCTCGTGCACCCGGGCCATCGACACCGTGCTGATCGCCGCGTCGATCGCCGCAAACAACCCGCCCAGACCGATCAACAGGATCGCTCCGAGCAGCGGGGCCCATCCGGTCAATTCTCGAAATACCTTGACTTGTCCAGCAACCGGCGATCCTTCTCGGCCTGGCGAGCTTGCTCGTAGGCCTCGACCTGGTCGGCGACCCACTCTTCCAGCAACCGATGCTGCAGGGCAAACATCTCTTCTTCTTCGTCCGGCTCGGCATGATCGTAGCCGAGCAGGTGAAGCACCCCATGGATAGTCAGCAGCGCCAGCTCCTGGCCGAGGCTGTGGCCTGCGGCGGCGGCCTGCTCGGCGGCGAATTCCGGGCAGAGCACCACGTCGCCCAGCATGGACGGCCCGGGTTCGGGGGCATCGGGGCGGCCCCCCGGCTCGAGCTCGTCCATGGGGAAGCTCATCACGTCGGTCGGCCCGGGCAGGTCCATCCAGCGCAGATGCAGATCGGCCATGGCCGCGGTGTCCAACAGCAGCAGCGACAGCTCGGCGGCCGGGTTGACGCCCATTCTGTCGAGGACGAAGCGGGCCACACTGATCAGCTCCGTTTCGGAGACGTCGTAGCCCGACTCGTTGGCAACCTCGATGCTCACGCGCTGACCTGCCTTCTGCGCTCCAACTGCGCCCTCACCGGCGATGTCGGACACCGGCCGCGCGCCGCGCGGCCCGATTCATCATCAGCCCGGGCGCTTCGTATTTGGCGTAGGCCTCGACGATCTCCGAAACCAGCCGATGGCGCACCACGTCAACGCTGGTCAGCTCCACGATGTGGATGTCGTCGACGTCCTCGAGGATGTCGACCGCGGCCCGCAGACCCGACGTGGCGCCGCCGGGCAGGTCGATCTGGGTGACGTCACCGGTGACCACGACCTTGGAGCCGAATCCCAGCCGGGTGAGAAACATCTTCATCTGCTCGGCGGTGGTGTTCTGCGCCTCGTCGAGGATGATGAATGCGTCATTGAGGGTCCGCCCCCGCATATACGCCAACGGCGCGACTTCGATCACCCCGGCGGCCATCAGCTTGGGGATCAGCTCCGGCTCCATCATGTCGTAGAGCGCGTCGTAGAGCGGCCGCAGATACGGGTCGATCTTTTCGCTCAACGTGCCAGGCAAAAAGCCAAGGCGCTCACCGGCTTCCACCGCAGGGCGGGTCAAGATAATGCGGGTGACCTGCTTGGTTTGCAGCGCGTTGACCGCCTTGGCCATCGCCAAATAGGTCTTGCCGGTGCCGGCCGGACCGATCCCGAAGACGATGGTGTTGGCGTCGATCGCGTCGACGTAGCGTTTCTGGTTGAGGGTCTTCGGCCGGATCGTCTTACCACGGCGCGACAAGATATCGAGGGTGAGCACCTCGGCCGGCGACTCGTTACCGGCGCCGACCAGCATGGCAACGCTGTGACGGACCACCTCGGGTGTCAGCGTCTGCCCGCCGGCCACGATCGCGACCAGTTCGGAGATCACCCGCTCGGCGAGCGCGACATCGGCGGGCTCACCGGACAGGCGGACCGAGTTGCCCCGCACATGCAGGTCGGCGGCCAGGGTACGTTCGAGCGCTCGCAGATTCTCGTCAGCGGAACCCAGCAGGCCCACGACGAGGTCGGACGGAACATCGATGCTGCTGCGCACCTGAGACGACGATGAAGAGGATGAAGAGTCAGCAGCGGTGTCGCGGGGCGTCACGTGGTTTCTGATGCCTGCTTTCCGTGGTTTCGGGTGGTTGCCGCCTCAGTCTACCGCCAGCGACCCGGCCCGGTCAGCGTCCAAAAGCGCCGACGACCCGGGGTCTTTGCCGGGGCAGTCCCAACGCGGAGTCAGCACACCCAGCGCCCCGAGCGCGACCGCGGCCGCGCTTGAGGTCCGCAGCACCATGGGCCCCAGCCGCACCGCGACGGCACCCGCGTCGGACAGCGCGGCCAGCTCGCGGGGGGTGATCCCGCCCTCCGGGCCGACCAGCAGCATCAACGAGTTGGCGGGCTTCAGAGCGAGATCGGCAAGCCTATCGGTCGCCGATTCGTGCAGGGCGAGCACCACGGTCCCCGAGGCGACCCGCTCGCGGATCCGCTGCGTCAACTCCGCCGTGGACAGCGGACCCTCGACCGGCGGAATGTGGGCCCGACGGGCCTGCCGGGCGGCCGAGCGGGCCACCGCGCGCCAGCGCCGCAAACCCTTGATGGCGCGGGCACCATCCCAGCGGGCCACGCACCGCGCCGCCTGCCAGGCCACGAACGCGTCGGCGCCGGCTTCGGTGGCCAATTCGATCGCCAATTCGGACCGCTCGGACTTGGGCAGCGCCTGCACCACCGTCACCGGCGGCTGCCCGGGCGTCACGCGCCAGCGGCCCAGCACCCGGGCGCACAGCTCACCGCGCCCGGCCCGCTCCACCACACAGCGCGCCAACACACCATCGCCGTCGCCGAGCAGGAGTTGCTCGCCCACCCGGATCCTTCGCACGTTGGCGGCATGAAAACCTTCCTCGCCGCCAACAACGGCCAGCGCACCGGCAGCGGGCAGCGCGTCGACGTAAAACAACGGCGCCCCCATCGTGGCGGGAGGGCTAGCGGCCGGTGAAGGTCTCGCGCAGCCGGCTGAACAGTCCGCCACCGCTGCCATGCACCGGCCGCACCTCGGCAACCTCGCGGTTGCGATGCATCTTCAACTCACGCAGCAACTCGGTTTCGCGATGGTCCAGCCGGGTGGGGATCACCACCTCGACGTGGACGTGCAGGTCGCCGCGCGCACTGGAACGCAGCAGCGGCATGCCGCGGCCGCGCAAGGTGATGGTCGAACCCGGCTGGGTCCCCGGGGGGATGGTGACCTCGGTGGCGCCGTCGAGAATGTCGTCGATCACGACGGTGGTGCCCAACGCGGCGTCGATCATCGGCAGCGAGATCGTGCAGTGCAGGTCGTCGCCCTCACGGACAAAGATGTCGTGCGGTTGTTCGTGAACCTCGACGTACAGATCTCCCGCCGGTCCCCCTCCAGGTCCGACTTCACCCTGGGCCGCCAGGCGGATCCGCATCCCATCGCCCACCCCGGGGGGAATCTTCACGCTGATCTCCCGGCGGGCACGCACCCGACCGTCGCCGCCGCACTGGTAGCACGGGTCGAGAATGACCTCACCGACACCGTGACAGGTGGGGCACTGCCGCGACGTCATCACCTGCCCCAGCAGCGAGCGCTGCACCGTTTGCAGCTGGCCGCTCCCGCCGCAGGTGTCGCAGCGCACCGGTGAGGAGTCGCCGTTGGTGCCCGTCCCATGGCAGCGGTCGCACAGCACCGCGGTGTCGACGGTCACCCGTTTGGTGGCACCGGCAGCACACTCTTCGAGGTCCAGCCGCAGCCGCAACAGCGAATCCGAGCCGGGACGCACCCGTCCGGTGGGGCCACGTGAAGCGGTAGCACCGCCGAAACCGCCGCCGAAGAACGCCTCGAACACGTCGCCGAGCCCGCCGAAGCCCGGGAACCCGTTAGCGGACGCGCCGGCGCTCTCCAGCGGATCCCCACCCATGTCGACGATGCGGCGTTTCTCCGGGTCGGACAGTACCTCGTAGGCGAGGCTGACCTCCTTGAACTTCGCCTGCGCTTCCTCATCGGGGTTGACATCGGGATGCAGCTCACGCGCCAGCCTGCGGTAAGCGCGTTTGATCTCCGCCTCACTCGCGTTCCTGCTGACCCCAAGCAGACCGTAGTAGTCGCGTGCCACGCCTGACCTTTCTTGTCCGCGTCTTGTCGCGTCTTGTCCGCGTTACGCCACTGTCCTGAAGCCCGGCGGCGGCTGCGTGCTCATCGAGCGCTCAGCACTTCGCCGATGTACATAGCAACTGCAGCGACACTAGCGATAGTTCCCGGATAGTCCATCCGGGTGGGCCCCAACACCCCCATGCCCCCGTACACGGTATCCGAGGTGCCGTAGGCGGTGGACACCATCGACGTGCTCGCCATCTCCTCGATTTGGGTCTCGTGACCGATCCGCACCGTCACTTTCCCGGCTTGTTGCTGAGCCGTCAGCAGCCGCAGCACCACGACCTGCTCCTCGAGGGCTTCCAGGATGGGTCGCAGTGAACCCCCGAAGTCGGCCGCATTGCGGGTCAGATTGGCGGTCCCGCCCAGCAGCAGCCGTTCCTCGTTATGCTCCACCAACGCCTCCAGCAGCACCGTTGCCGCGCGCCCGACGGCGTTACTCAGCCCGTCGCTGCGGTCGAAATGCCCGGCCAGCTCGGAGACCGCCCTCGACGCCACCGGGAGCTTCTTGCCTTCCAGCGCCTGGCCGAGCAGCTCACGCAGTCGAGAAAGCTGGTGATCGTCGATGACATCACCGAGTTCGACGATGCGCTGATCGACCCGGCCGCTGTCGGTGATGACCACCATCAGCAGCCGCGCCGGTGTCAGCGCGATCACTTCCACGTGGCGGATCGTCGAGGTTGACAACGTCGGGTATTGCACGATGGCCACCTGACGGGTGAGCTGGGCCAGCAGCCGAACCGCCCGGCGCAGCACGTCGTCGAGGTCCACGCCCGACTCCAGGAACTTGTGGATGGCCCGCCGCTCGGCGGCCGACAGCGGCTTGACGTCGTCGAGCCGGTCGACGAACTCGCGGTAGCCCTTCTCCGTCGGCACCCGCCCGGAGCTGGTGTGCGGCTGCGTGATGTAGCCCTCGGCTTCCAACACCGCCATGTCGTTGCGCACGGTCGCGCTGGACACCCCCAGGTTATGCCGCTCCACCAGCGCCTTCGAGCCGATCGGCTCCCTGGTGGCGACGAAGTCGGCGACGATGGCGCGCAGCACTTCAAAACGTCGCTCCTCGGCGCTTCCCATCGACGTCCACCTCCTTGGCGGTGTCCATTTTACGGGCCTCAGCAGCGGACTTGCCGTCGCCGGCAACGGAGCCGCCCGGGAGCGCATCACCGCCGCGCCGGCCCGCGGGGTGGTCACGTTCCGGTCGGGCCGGGTGTCGGGGTAGTAGAGACCACCTACCAGGAGGAGATACCAGGAGGAGATACAATGCCAAGGCTTACCGGAGTCTCTGACCGCGACGCCGGCCTGGGCGCGAGGGTCGCCTTCTTCTTCACCGGGCGGCGCTTGCGGCAGATGGCCGGAGTGCAAACCGCGAGCATGCTCGAACCGCTGCGGATGTATGCCCATATCCCTAAGTTGCTCAACGCCTATGGGCGGCTGGAGCTGGCGGAGTCGAAACTGGACATTCTGAGTCCGCGGCACCGGGCGCTCGCCGAACTCAAAGCGGCGGCGACGGTGCGCTGCGAGTACTGTCTGGATCTCGGTTCGCAGATCGCCCGCGGCTGGGGGGTAACCGACGAGGAATTGCTGGCCCTGTCCGATTACCCGAACGCCTCGTGCTTCTCCGATCTCGACAAGCTGATCCTGGCCTACGCGGCAGCCATCAGCCGCACCCCCGTCGAGGTGAGCGACGAGCTTTTCGGCCGCCTGCGAGCCCACTTCGACACGGCTCAGCTCGTCGGGCTCACCCACGTCATCACGCTGGCTAATCTGCGGGCCCGGTTCAACCTCGCTCTCGGCATCGGTTCGTCGGGCTTCTCCGACGGCAAGGTGTGCGCACTGCCCGACGGCTGCCGTCCGGCGGGCAGCAGGTGAGCGTAAATGCGGCGCTGACGGCGCGTTTCCAGGCGGCCCGGCCACAGCTGGGCGCCCTCGCCTACCGCATGCTGGGCTCGATCGACGACGCCGAGGACGCCGTGCAGGAAGCGTGGCTGCGGTTGAGCCGCATCGACGCCCCGGGAGCCGCGGCCATCGCGAATCTCGACGCCTGGCTGACCACCGTGGTGGCGCGGATCTGCCTGAACACGTTGCGGGCCCGACGTGCTCGACCCCGAGAGGAACTCGTCGCGCAGATGCCCGACCCGGTGGTGGATCCGGTCGGGGAGTTCGACCCCGAGCACCGGGCGATGCTGGCCGATGCGGTGGGGCTGGCGTTGTTCGTGGTGCTGGACACCCTGTCGCCCGCGGAGCGGCTGGCTTTCGTGCTGCACGACGTGTTCGCCGTCCCGTTCGACCAGATCGCGCCGATTCTGGATCGATCGCCGGAAGCGACACGCAAGCTGGCCAGCCGCGCCCGCCGACGGATCCACGACGCCAACGCCGTTCCCGACGTTGACGTCAGGGCCCAGCGTGAGGTCGTGGACGCCTTCTTCGCCGCTGGGCGGGCCGGTGACTTCGACCGGCTGGTGTCGCTGCTGCACCCGGATGTGTTGCTGCGCGGCGACTTCGGCCGCGGGCAGGTCCGCTCGGAGCAGGGCGCGTCCCGGGTGGCCAAGCTGGCCCGCGGTTACGCGGTGCCGGAGCGGCAGGTGCGGGCCGCCACCGTCAACGGTGCCGCAGGCGCGGTCATTTTCGTCGGCGACCGGGCAACCGCGATCATGGGATTCGTTGTGCGCGAAGGACGGATCGCCGCGATCGACGTGCTGGCCGATCCGGTGCGCCTCGCACGAATCGACTTGAGCGCGGTGGGCGGCCGGCCATTTCGATGACCGCTGCGGCCGGTCAGGCCGTGGCAGCCTGCAGCAGCGCCAACGCGGAATCGTGCCTCAGCATCCAGTTGCCGCCTTCGTTGACGAAGGTGAGGTTCTGCGTGATCGGCGCCGCGAGCTTGGGACCCGAGGTGGCCACTTCGGCGGTCACCGCATTCGGACCGGCCGGCTGGATATTGGTCACGGTGAATGACAGCGGGAACTTCCCGTCGCGGTACGCCTTTCTCAGCTCGTGGTCGGCCGCGTGGCCCTCCTCCGGACTGATGCCGCCTTGGACCAGATTGGTCTTGGTGGTGTACGAGACACCGGGATCGCTTACTTCGTTGCACAGACTGGACAACTGTTCCGGGCTCGGCAGGTTGGGCGCCGGCGGCGGGTCCAGTCGAAGCGAGGTGGCAAGCGCGAGGGGCCGCACCTGCGGTATGTCCGGATGAGCGTCGGCGACCCCGGCGGTTACGGCTCCGATCACACCCGCCGCTACTGCGGCAGCAAGCAATTTCACGGTCATGACGGCCTCTTCGATTCGGGTGATGCATCGCTGTCGCCTCAGCAGGTTACCTGTCGGGGCCGTTCACGGGGCCGCTTCGCGCGATCGCCGGGCGGTCGGCTGGGATCGCGCCCGCATCGACATCACCGAAAGCACCCGGATCTGGGTCGTGCTCTCGCCGCATAACCGCAGCCCCCACGCCACCCCCTGCACCCGTACCACCGGCTGACACGGCCGCTATCAAACTTTTTCAGGCCGAAGTGACTGGGGGGTGTGGTCCGGGTACTCGTAGATCTGGATCCGGTGGCGGCCGGAGTCTGCCACCAGCAGCTGACCCTCTGGTCCAATGACCATGCCGACGGGACGAAAGAAGCGCCGTTCCTCCTCGTAGCGGTTGGCTTCTTGGCGTCGCTGGTTGACCTGGGGGTACATCTCCAGCCACTGTTGCGCCCACCGCGAGAGCGAGGCGTCACCGACGAGCGTTCCCCGATGGCGGCCCTGCTCGTCGAACATCTGCACGCAGTCGTGCCCCCAGTCCGACACATACAGCCTTCCGGCAGCGTCCACGGCCACACCGGACGGCCGGCTCAGTAGATCATCCCCGTAGATTCCCCGCAGCTCGCCGTCAGGGCTGAAGCGCTGGACCCGGTCATTGCGCCAGTCCGCAACCCAGATGTCACCCTCGGGACCAATCGCCACACCCCAGGGCATGTTGAGCTGGCCCGGACCGGCACCAAAAGATCCGACGCAGCACAGGGGGATTCCGTCCGCGGTGAACCGCTGGAGGCGGGCGTTCACCGAGTCGCTGACCCACAGGCAGCCGTCAGCGTCCACGCGCAGCCCCGAGGGCCGGTCGAGCTGGCCGGAGCCAGACCCGTGGGTTCCCCAGCGTCTCAGGGAGGTTCCGTCGGGGTCAAACACCGAGATCTGGTGCAGGTCCTCGTCGGCCACGTAGATGCGACCGCCCGGGTCGGTAGCCAGGGCGGTCGGCGCCAGGAAGCACCCCGGCTCGGTGCCGAAGCCCCCGATCTCACTGAAGGCCCGCTCATCGAGCGAAGTCACAGTTATCCGGGGGTTTTTGTCCTTCCAGGCGCTGGATCTGCTCAAGACATACACCGTGTCGCCGTTTCCGAGCGCCACATCCACCGGGTGCGCGAAGCCCTGCCCGCTCATGCGGGCCACCCCGATGGCGCGGCAGCGCGCCCGGGTGACGCGCGCCTCGGCAAACCCGACGGCGCTCATGCCGACGCCTTCAGGGGAAGCCGATCAAAGCCGGCGCCGCTGCCCAGCACAGCTTTGGGGTCGACGTCAAGGAACTGCTCAAGAATCGAGGCATACATGCTGCGAAAGTCCGTGCTGGGCCGCACGTCCCCCTCGTCCTGGGCTTCTGGGGCCAGGTTGGGGTATTCACCGTAAAGCCCCCCGGCAACCAGGTCCCCGATGAGGAAGGCCACCCCACCGGCGCCGTGATCGGTGCCAATGTTGTTTTCGGCTATGCGTCTGCCGAACTCGGAGAAGACCAGCACCACCGTGTTGCGCCGCAGCCCGAGGTGTTCCAAATCGGTGAAAAACGCGTCCAAAGCCGCGGAGACCTTCTCCCACAAGCGCGCGTGCGATACCACCTCGTCGGTGTGGGTGTCGAAGCTGCCCACGCTCGTGTAGAAAATGCGGGTGCCGAGGTGACCCGCCATCACCGTGGCCACACCCTGTAGGTCCGTGGCGAGCTGGTTGAACTCCGGGTACTCAACCGTGGGGCGATACGCCGCGGCGGCGCTGTTCAGCATCTCGATCCCCTGCTGGGCACAGCGGGCGGTCCCGTACAAGCGAGCCGATCCCCACGCTGCGTTGGGCTCTGGCTCGCCAGAGTAAACGTCCTCGACCACCCGAAGCAGGCGGTTGCGGGTGACCCCCGGTCCGATCTCGGGGAACAGACCGTACTTATCGAGGCTGCCCACCGATGCAGCCGGAACACCCGGGAGGGACAACGCCCTGGGCAGACCCCTCCCGAAATTCACCGCGAGCACCGGGTTAGTGTGTGCCGGGTCGAGCAGCGCGGCAACCTTGGCCAGCCAGCCCTCCAGCTTGACCTCCTCAGGCTCGGCGGTATGCCAGATGTCCATGGACCGGAAATGAGAACGGCTGTGGTTGGGGTAGCCGATCCCCATGACGACCGCCACCTTTCCCTGCTCGTAAAGGCGAGCGATCGGCGCCATCGCCGACGTGAAGCCCACCCGCTCGTCGATCGGCAAGACCGCCTCGTCCCGAAGCGCGATATGAGGCCGGAAATCGTAGTAACGCCCGTCAGCGTAGGGCACCACCGTGTTCAGATAGTCGTTACCGCCGGTAAGCTGTACAACCACCAGCCGTATCGAATCATGGTAGACAGTAGCCGGATTCGTCATCTCCGTCCCTTTCACTAAGGGTTTATCCGTCTGGCAGTCAGCCTCAGCAGTACTGGTAGTCGGGGGTCGATACGATTGCCCTTAGCAGCTGCAGCGTGTAGTCCTGAGCTGCTTGAGTGTCGCCGTGGTCGTCGAGCAGTGGTGTGTCGGTGAAGCGTTCGGCTAAAACCTGTCGCGTTTTGGCCGACAGTCGCAGTGACCCCATGGCCTCCAGGCATGCGTCTACCCAGACGAGGGGTGTCAGGTCAGCACGGCCACCGACGCGCGCCACCACGCGCGCTAAGATACGAGCCACCCCTGGGGTGGAGGGCTGGGCGATTTCCGCACTGGCGCAATTGATCCGCTCAATCAAGCCGGCGCTGTCGATCCACTCCTCGCCTTCATGCCAACCCTCCACGGAGGGAGGGTTGAGCAGCGACTGACCCATAAAGTGCGCGTCGCGGGCAAGCTCGGCGACGTCGTTGACCGGAAGCTGCCAGCGGGCGGTGAGCCGAGCGGTGCCGACCATGAGCTCGACGGGGCTTTTGACCTTGCGGTAGCGCACTTGCTCCGAGCGAAAATGACCAGAGGTGAAGATGGTTCGCAGCAGGCCACGCAGATCCCCGGAATTGTCCATGAAAATTTTGCTGAGCCTGGCGATTTCCGCTCGACCCGAGTCATCGGGTTCATCGGCGACAAAAAAGCGATACAGCCGATCGCAGATGAAACGTGCGGTTGCCGGCTGCCGGACGATAATGGCAATCACGTCATCACCGTTGAAGGCGCCGGTGTGACCCAGAAACGTCTTCTCGGTGGCGTCGTGGTCAGTATCGTCATAGCAAAACCAGGCCGGGAAGGTGCCCAGGAAGAACTGCGGCATCATGGGACCCACCCCCCAGCCGGTGAACGCGCGCGCCGCGGCCTTGACGTCGGCCTCGGTGTAGTTGCCCACTCCCATCGTGAACAACTCCAGCAGCTCTCGCGCATAGTTCTCGTTGGGTGCATCCTTGTGATTAGCCTGGTTGTCCAGCCAGAACAGCATGGCGGGATCGCGTGATAGGCAGCGCAGCAGCTCTTCGAAACGGCCCATGCCGCGGCGGCGAAACATCTCAATCTGCGCGAGCTGCGCCGAGCACGGCAGCGGGTATTTGACTCCGGTAGCGAACAATCCGTGCCAAAACAGCGCCATCTTCTCCCGCAGCGGGCTGGTGGTGGTCAAAAGCCGCCACATCCATTGCGGCCACGCATATTCCGGGCTGCGCGGACCTACCGAAGCGGTGAAATACCGGTCCACCAAATCCTGGCCTTCATAGCAACCATAGGACGGTGTCTCCTCGGGCGGGTTCAACAAGGCTTCAACGGTTGCCTCGTAGCCAGCCGCCACATAGGAGTCAAGCTCATCGGCCGAAGCGCCGAAACCCGCCCTGCGCAACAGGTGAGCCATCTCTTCACGGTCACCGGTCGCGTTTGGTGCTGTTAGTGGCGGGTTCGCCAGCGCTGAGGGTGTCATCGGTCTTTGCCTCTCGTCGGTGATCGGCGGTTTCAATGCCGGCCAAAGCCTTTCCCGGTGCGATCAAGCGGATCGGGTGGCAGCCCTAGATAGGTTGCGCGCAGCTTGTCCCACAGCTCCAGCTGCCCCCACGCGGGCTGCTCCCGGATTTTCTGGTCATTGGTGAGAAACGGATTCGGGAGCATCAACGTCATCATTTGCTCATCACGGCCGTTAAACAACCGAATGCCCCATGAGGTAGGAGACCCGTCGGCGCCGAGCCGCCGATACATCTCAGCCCGCGCGCACCGCCGGATCTTGCCCAGCTCCGGGCCGCTCGCGTGGTGCTCGCCGATGCACAAATGGAAATGCCAGCGCCCGAAGTCGACCGTCACATAACCGTCGCGCAACGCGATGCGCTTGGGCGGGTTCGGCGCCGCCACTTCCCACGCCGCGCCCGGTACCATAACGCCAAACCAGATGTCGTCCCAGTATTCCCCGAAGCACAGGCGAATCAGGTTCAGCAAGCTCTCCTCGTCGGTGGGCAGCGCCCAGCGCTGTTCTCGGCCCCCGCCCTCGGTCTCGACGACGGCGGGCGCGGCATCAGGCATGGCTTTCCTTATCGGGCCTTATCGGGCTGCTTGGGCTTAAGGTTGAGCGAAGTTCGTGAACACACCCGTCCCGAATAGTCCGCTGACGGGCATACGGGTAGGGGAATCGACAGCGGGTGAGGCGATGGTCGATGCTCGCTTACCCGCAAAAAACTGCGCCGGAGAGCCTTTCGTTGGTGCGTGAGCTGCGCGCCAGACACCGTGTGTGGATGCCGAATCCGCCAGCACTGGTGACGTCATTGGCCATCGCCTCTTTCGGTGGGCGCGCATCGTGCGTACTTTCCCAACGATTGTGAGTGTAATTCGCGTCACATAAGCGATGCAAGTGGTTTGCAGGACGCTCAAGGCGAATGTGGCGCTATGCCCATCATGGGATTGCCGGGTGGCCGGTGTGGGCCGGTATGTGACGTCGCGGGGAGCGACTATCCGGGTGCGCTGGCAGCTGTATCCCTCCCCGTTTCCTCGACAGCGATGACCGAATTGCGGGAGAAGGCCAGTAACAGCCGTCCGGTGGCCGGGTGGGTCAACCGGTGGGCGTGCACGCCGAACACCTCGCGCACCAGTTCAGGGGTCAAAACCTCCTCCGGGGTGCCGCCGGCGATTATGCGGCCGCCAGCCAACACGTAGATCCGGTCGAAGTAGGCGGCGGCCAAGTTGAGGTCATGCAGCGCGCATAACGAGGAGATCGGCAAGCCTCGCACCAATTCCAACAGCTCTAGCGTTGCCCCCACGTCCAGATGGTTGATGGGCTCGTCCAGCAGCAGCAAAGGGGTGCGCTGGGCCAGGGCACGCGCCACGAGGGTGCGCTGCTTCTCGCCCCCGGACAGCGTGGCAAACTCCCTGGTGCGATGGCCGGCCATGCCCACCCGCTGCAGCGCTTCGGCGACGGCGTCGCGGTCGGTTTGCGACTCGCGGTCTAGCACACCGTGATGGGGGGCTCGGCCCAGAGCCACGAGATCTTCGACAGTGAACTCGAACTCGGTCGGTGATTCCTGGGCCACCACCGCGGCGCGGCGCGCCACCTCGCGCTGGCGCAGGTATGCCAGGTTGTCGCCGCCCAACACGATGGTGCCCGCCACCGGGCGAACCGCGCGATAGATCGCTTTGAGCAGCGTCGTCTTGCCGCTGCCGTTGGGCCCCACCAGAGCTACCTTCTCCCCGGCGGCGACCACGATGGCGCAGTCGCTGACGATCGGCGTGGAATCCACCGCCACGCTGACCCCATCCAACGACAGCTTCATTGGGTCATCCGCCCCGATTGCGCGCGTCGCAGCAACCACAGAAAATACGGGGCGCCCAGCATCGAGGTGGCAATCCCGATCGGCAACTCCGCGGGGCCGGCCACCACCCGACACAGGATGTCGACGACCACCAGATAAATCGCCCCCGCGAGCGCCGCCGTGGGCAGCACGCGCCGGTGATTGGGGCCCACCACCAACCGCACGATGTGCGGGATAATCAACCCCACAAACCCGATCCCGCCGGAGACCGCAACCATCACCCCGGTCAGCAGCGCGGTCACCACCAGCAGCCAAGCCCGCAGCCGACGCACGGCAACCCCCACCGACAGGGCCGTCTCCTCGCCGATTACCAGCGCATCCAGGGAGCGAGCCTGCATCAGCAAACACGTCACGCCCAGCGTCAGTGCGGCCGCGGGTATCTCCAGCGTGGACCACTGTGCGTTGCCCAGCGTGCCTAATGTCCAAAACAGCACGGCCGACGCCGCGTTGGGAACACTGCTGATGAAGATCAGAAAACTCGTGGCCCCCGAAAACAGGTAGGAAAACGTCACCCCGGCCAACACCACCTGGGTAGGAGCGAATCGACCCCCGCCCCGGGCCACACCAAGCACCAGCACCATGGCGAGCAGCGCACCGAGAAACCCCACCGCCGATGTCGACAACCCGGCCAGCTCCGCCGAGCCCAGCGTGATCGTGGCCGCGACCATAAAACCCGCTCCCGAGGACACCCCCAGCACATAGGGATCGGCCAGCGGGTTGCGCACCACGGCCTGCAGCGTGGCGCCTACCGCGGCCAACCCCGCACCCACGAGCGCCCCCAACAGCACCCGGGGCATTCTCAGCTGCCAGACGATCTGATCCGACACCGCGTCAAAATGCGCCGAAACCACCAATCCGGCCAGGTGATGGCCGACCACCCGCGCCGCGCCGAGCACCCCGACACCCCCGGGTCCTACCGAGGCGCCCACCACCATCGCCGCCGCCAACACCCCAAGCAGCACCGGCACCACCAGCGTCATCGGGGGCAGCGGCCGAACCCGCGGGGCAACGGTACCGTCCACACCCACCGGCCCGCGGTGGTGATCCGCGTGGCCGCGCCACCGCCGAGTCGCGGGCGTCGGCGCCGGGGCAGATCTCATCGCGGCCCGAACACCTCGGGGTGCAGCCACTTCGCCCTCGCGGCGATGCCGTCGATGATCCGGGGTGTGCCCGGACTGGTTGCCTCGGCCACGCCGAGAAAATAGATCCGCCCGTTTTGGGCCGCGCCGGTCGTCGGAAAAGCCCGCCTGAGCGCCGCGCCCTCTTTCACCGGATCAACCGGATTCCCCGGCTCGACCAGCTCGATCAAAGCCTGCGGATTGCGGGCGGTGATCGCCTCTTTGCTCGTGAGCTTCATACCGGTCGCATCGGGAAAAACACTCACACCACCTGACTTGTCCAGCGCATCTTCCGCGATTCCCACAGCGGTATTGAAAAACTGTCCGCCCCGCCTCTTATAGAATTCGAACACCGGTACTTTCGGCTGGCCGCCGACCCGGGCTTCAATATCGGCCAGTCGGGCCTGCAAACTACGCACCAGTCGCATCGCCCTATCCCGCCGGCCGAAAATCACGCCATAGTTATCGATGTCGGTGAAAACGTCCGCCACCTGTCCCCTTGTCCCATCACCACAGCCACTGACCGCGATATAGGTTTTGATCCTGGCCTGGTGGAGCTGTTGCGGCGACGCCCCCCCAAACTTCGGATTTAGCCACATCGATTCGTCACTGATCACCAGATCCGGCGCCACGCCCAGCAGCGCCGCGGTGCTGGTCATTCCGTGCGCGCTCAGCACCGGCACCCGATCCATCGCCGCCGCGTTCCGCGGCAGCGGCTTAGCCAGGCCCGCCGTCCCGCTCTGAGCGATGATCCGATCGCCCACACCCAGATCGAGCAAGATGTCGGCAATCGCCGGGTTCAAGATCACCACGCGGCGCGGTGGGGCGCTAAACGTCAGGATCTGATCGCAATCGGCGACCGCCAACCCCATCTGGGACGACCGGGCGGCCCCACGGTCATCACCGGAGGCCCCACCGGGAGAAGAACCCGTGCACCCGCCGAGCAGGGCGAGCACCATCATGATCGAAGCGAGCGCCCCTGACCTGCGAGGCCGGCCGGGCCGCCCCCCGGGCCCACTCCCCGCCGCGCCGCCGCGCCCGGTCACTTCACTAGTCAACCGGGTCGTCCTGCGAGGGGCCGGGCTTCCAGGTGCCGGGCACCATCGGCATCGTCGGGCCGCCGCCGAACTCATCACCGGCCAACGTCGCCAACCCCGCCACCGCACTGGCCGTGTCCTTGCGCGCGGTCCCGGTGAAACCGAAGGTTCCTGCACCGTGATCCGACGCGGCATCCTGATCGCCGGGCGAAGCGTCGGGGCCCGAATCCAGCTCCTGGTCCAGGTCCATGTACTCATAACCGCGACCCAGCATTTCCGCTTTGGCTCGTCGGCGCCGGCGCGCCCGCCCCTTTTCCTGGGCCGCCGCCGCAACGGCGGCCTCCGGCACTGCGGCCTTGTCGGAGACCGGCTTTCGAGCCTTGGCGCGGGCGCTTGACCGAACATCGGCGGGAACGCTTCCCACCAGGTAGGCGAAACTCTCCATGCCCGTGGCCGTCGGTGGCGGTAGGGTGCCCGCCGGTGGCGGCGAGGCGCCGGGCATGGGGGCCGCCGGTGCCGTGGCGGGCGCGGGTGCGGAGGCTGGGACGGGGGCTGGGGCTGGAGGCGGTGGTGGGCTCAAAGCGGGGCCCAGTGCGGCGAAGGGCGGTGCGACCGGCACCGCGGCCGGCGGAGCCAGGCCGGCCAGCTCTGCCAACCCCGCCAAGCCGCTCATCGCGGCCCCTACGGGCACGGCGGCCAAGGGAGCCAAGGAGGCGGTCAGCAGCGGGAGAACGACGGGGATCAGCGACGTGGCTGTTTCGAGCAGCCAGTGCAGCAACTGGATAACATTGGTGACCAGAAACGAAATGAATTCGATAGCGTTGAATATCAAAGCTAACGCCAAAATTGCGGGATTACCCGTCGTCGCCGCTATGCTAACCACCTCAGGTAAACCTGCCAGAGTGCCAGACACAAGGCTGGATACCAAGCCAATAAACGTCCCCGGATCTATGGGCACTCCAAATGCAAACGCTAGGTTCTCAGGGCTAAAGAAAAAAAATGGGTTGCCGATGAAGGCGTATTCGGCAAGGGGAATTCCGTAAAGTGAAAGATTGCCTAGTGGCCCTAGGAAGTTGTTGTAAAAATCGGTATATTGCTGACTGTTAAACAGCTGCGTCAGGAAATTGAAAATCGAGTCCACGGGGGACGTTGGCGGTGGGTCGGCGGACGCGGATGGCGGGTCGGACGTCGCATTGGATTTCACGATCTGCGGCGCAGGGGCGGTGTGCGGTGCCGCCACCACCGCTGAGCCGGCGGCGGCGTGATAGGTGCTCATCACGGTGGCGGCCTGAACCCACATCCGCATGTAGTCGGCCTCGTTCAGCGCAATCGGGATCGTGTTGATGCCAAAGAAATTCGTTGCCACCAGCACCGCGTGGGTGGCGTGGTTGGCAGCCAGCTCGGCCAGCGTCGGCATGGCGGCCAGCGCGGCGGTGTAGGCGGCAGCCGCGGTTTCCTGCTGGGCGGCTGTCGCGGCACTGTCGGCGGCGGCCCGGGTCAGCCACGCCACGTAGGGCACGTTCGCGGCCACATACGACTCGGCCGCCTGCCCCTCCCAGACCCCGGCTTGCACGTCCGCGACGAGCGCACTGAGTTCCTCGGCCACCGAGGCGTATTCCGTGGCCAACGCATTCCACGCCCCGGCAGCGGCCAGCAGCGGTCCGGGGCCCGGACCGCTGCTGAGCAAAGCCGAGTGTATTTCTGGGGGGAACGCCATCCAGATCGGCGCGGTCATCCCCAACTCCCCGCGACCCGATACGTCGGCACCGCGGCCGCGGCGACACGGCCGATGCCCAATGCATCCGCCACCGTCCCGTGAGGCAGATCTCCCCTCGCCTCAGCGTCCTTGATCACCCTCGACCATGCCGGTGCCGGGATCGGCAGCGCTGGCGGCATCATCGGCTTCGCCTTTTACCGGCGGAAGTGGGTCACGCGAAATTCCCGAACCGCATGGATCGACTGTAACCTGCGTCACACATCTGCTGCAAGTGACTTGCAGGACGCGCGTACCAGCCCACTGTTCGAGATTTGACACCCGCCGGAACTTTGGTCTACGGAAACCATTGCCTGCCGACGTCTCTGTGTTTCGATCTCTTGGTGGGCCTCGTTCATGGCGTGGGTCCCGTAAGGTCCCCTCGGGAGGAATCGGAGGCCGTGGAAGCTCGGCAACCCCGACCGGGGGTACCACGCCAAAATCAGGCCCCGTGCGGTGGCCGGTCTATCACCGACCGACCGCGAAAACCGTTGTGCATTCGCGACGTCCAACGAAGTTGGCCGGCCCAAATGCACATAGCACGGCGGAAATACGCGCCATCGGCGACACCCACGTAACCCGGCCTAAAAAGCTCTTCCTAGCCCACACCGTCTAGCCCAGCAGGGCGCGCACCACCGCGTCGGCGAGCAGCCGTCCCCGGTCGGTGAGCACCAGCCGGTCACCCTCGGGGGTCAGCAGACCGTCGGCGACCGCGGTCCCGGCACGCGCGCGTTCCTCGGCGCGGAGCAGGTCAAGCGGCAGGCCGCGGCGCAGCCGAATTCCCAGCAGCACGTCCTCGATGTGCAGCGTGTCGGCGCCGAGCTGCTCGTAGCCGGCGACCGGTAGCCTGGCACCGGCCAGTATCTTCGCATAAACGTTGGGGTGCTTGACATTCCACCACCGAGTGGCGCCAACGTAGCCATGCGCTCCCGGTCCGGCACCCCACCACTGCCCACCGCTCCAGTACCCCAGGTTGTGTCGGCACTCACCGCCGGGACGGCACCAATTGGATACCTCATACCAGCACAACCCGCTAGCCGAGAGCCGCGCGTCCACCAGCTCATAGCGGTGCGCCAGCACATCGTCGTCGGGAACGGCCAGCTCGCCGCGCCGGACCCGGCGGGCTAACGCGGTGCCGTTCTCCACCACCAGGGCATAGGCCGACACGTGGTCGGCACCGGCAGCGATGGCCGCGTCGACGGATCGCCGCAGGTCGTCGTCGCACTCCCCGGGAGTGCCGTAGATCAGGTCGAGGTTGACGTGCTCGAAGCCCGCGGCCCGCGCCTCCCGGGCGGCCGCCACCGCCCGGCCCGGCGAATGCACCCGATCCAACACCGCCAGCAGCCGCGGGACCACCGACTGCATGCCCAGCGACACCCGGGTGTAACCGGCCGCGCGGATCGCCGCGAAGAATTCCGGCCGGGTCGACTCCGGGTTGGCTTCGGTGGTGACCTCGGCGTCCGGGGCCAGCGCGAAGTGTTCTCGCACCATCTCAAGCACCGCGGTCAGGCGCTCGCTGCCCAGCAGCGACGGCGTCCCACCCCCGACGAACACGGTATTCACCGTTGGGTGGCCGAGCAGCGCCGCCGCCAGCCCCAGCTCTACCCGCAAGGCAGCCAGAAAGGCGTCGGGGTGCGCCCCGCGTAAGCCCGCCGCTGTCGGATCGTCGCCGGCAAGCTCTTCCGGTGTGTAGGTGTTGAAGTCGCAGTATCCGCAGCGGGTCGAACAGAACGGCACGTGCACATAGATCCCGAACGGCCTGCCCGGCGTCAGCCGCACCTCGGGCAGGCGGACCGGCGCCCGATGGGGTGTCATGCCACATCATCACACGACGAACCGACAGCCCCGTATCCTCGGGTGCGGTCCGGCCTGCGGTTACGCCGCTCCCTCCTCAACCGCGCGCGACGAGCCCGGGCATCCGCCCGTCTGGCTCCACATGAATGTCAGAAGATGCGTCAGAGAGCCCATCGGGGCTTCATCCTGGCTGCAGGACGCGCATCTCGGCCATGCTCCGGGTCCCTGCGTGGCCATGATCCGCTGCCCAACCAGGATCTGTTCTTGCGGGCTGGCTGACGACGGCAGCGGGGCCAACGCGCTGCCACCGTTGGCATCCCAAGTGGGCAAACTGATCTGCAGACCGCCGTAATCACCGTTGCCGGTGTCGGCGGCCCAGTTGCCGCCGGATTCGCACTGCGCGATGGCCTCCCAGTTGACGCTGTCCGCGCGGGCACTGCTGCCGTAGAGGATGGTTGACACTGCTGCGACTGACCCGGTAATCCCGGCGATCGCGGATGCCCTATGCCACACCCTCATAACAACTCCACCGTGCTGACGAGCCAGCGGCCGTTGACCTTCTGCATGGTCATCTTGATGCGGCTGCGATCGATTTGCGGCTCGGGGACAGCCAGGCTGCTCACCGATTGATCGACCATCAGCAGCACCTGAACCTTGCTGGGGGTAGCGGATTTGACCGCCGATTCGACGACCCTCCCATGCGTCACCACCTTGTTGTCGATGAGGGCCTGACGGTGCTGCCCGCTGGTGGTTTTGGCGTACTTGTCATTGAACTCCCCGGTCGAGCCGTTGAGGACATCGGAGACGTGTTCGTCAATGACGGTGCTGTCGACGCTGGTTAGCGTGACGATGAACTTCTCGGCAGCGGCCAGCGCCTGCTGACCGGCGACGTCGCGCTGGTGCCGCTCGAACAGCAGCCACCCGCCATAACCGCTGCCGGCCAGCACCGCAGCCATCGCGGCACCGGCCAACAGCCGAACCGACCTGCGCCGCCAAACGCTGTGCCCGCCGTCGCCGGATCCATGAGAGTGCAAGCCGATGACCGTGGTGATCGGCTCCGTCCCGTCCGCCTCATCGGAGCCGCCGGGAGACGACCGGCCGGGTGGCCCTCCGGCTGACTTCCGAGGGTCGGCCGATGCGCCGCCTGCCCAAGAGTCCAGTTCCATCACCCAACCTCTCCGCGGTCTGAACAGATTTTCTCGTGTCGGTGCCGTTGCTCCGGTGATCGACACGGCCTGACTTTTTCACCCCAGCTTCGAGTCGTCAGCACGCCCCGGGCTGGATCGGACTGGGCGCTCCGCCCGACCTGCCCACCTTGCTCACCTCGCTCACCTCGCCGCACCAGCGGCCGGGGAAGGTATCCTGTTGCCTCACGTCAAGATGCCCGCGAGGTTTGATTCGTTGCCTCATCCGAGGGTGCCCGCGTGGCGGGGGCTTTCATGGCTGGTCCGGCCTTGCTGGTGGTGATCGCGAGTAGCTCGGCGGTCAGGGCCTGGATCTGGCGCTGGATGGCTGCGGGGTTGAGGCCGTTGTGGGTGTCGGCCAGGATCGCCTTGTCCTGGGCAGAGACCTTCGGGTGGGCTTCGGCGCGGCGGTGCGGTGTGGTTGCTCGGTCGTATTTCTTCGACACTTTCGCACCGGTGCGCACCTTGGAGACGAGTTTTTGCTGCGGGTAGAAGTAGTTGGTCAACAGTGACTGCAATACCCAGATCTTGTTGAGCAGCAACAGTTCTGCCGGTGTATCGTAGCGGTGGTAGCCCACCACGGTGCGCACGATCGCCCAGTTCTTCTGCTCCACGTGGCAGCCGTCGTTTTTGTTGCCGGGCCGCGAGCGGGTGAAGGTGATCTGGCGCTGCTCGCACCACGCGAGCAGGTGGTAATTGATGAACTCCGATCCGCCGTCGCTGTCGACACCCAGGATCGGGAACGGCATGATCTTCGCGATATCGTCGAGGGCTTCCAGGACCCATTTGCGGGCCTTGTTGGGCACGCTGCGGTTCTCGGTCCAGCCGGTGGCGATGTCGGTGACGGTCAGCGTCCAAGCGTGCTCACCAGCGGCGTTGCCGCCGTCGTGGGCGACCAGGTCGATCTCGACGAACCCAGGCACCGCATCATCCCAGTCCGCCCAGGTGCGGATCGGAATCTGCGACTTGAGCAGTGACCCCGGCTTGGTGTGGCCGCGACCCTTCAGTTGGTGTTTTTTGCGCTCGCGGGCCAGGCGACGGTCGATGGTGGCCGCCGACATGCCCGCCAGCAGCGCCGCGGTGTCGTCATCGATGTCCAACTCGCCGAAACCGCGCAGGATCGCGACCAGCTCGCCCAGTATGGGAGCTAACCGCTTGCCGGCCGGCATGCCCAGCACCGCCCAACAGAAGATCAGCGCTGCAATGACTTTCGGCCCATACTTCGGTGGTCGCGGTGCCCGGCGACGAACCACACGTGGCCGCAGAGCACCCCGCAGCGCCTTGCGCGCATGATCACGATGCCACCCAGTGGTGGCGCACAACTCATCGAGGATCTTCGCTTTACCGGCCTTGTCCGCCCGCTTGTAGCGGGTCGCGATCGCCTTGGTCACGGCTTTGCGCTCTGCCATCGTCAATCCCATCCTCCGGCGGTAGCGCAACCCCGATCACACGTTCGAACGACACGCCGCACGCGGGCATCCTCAAATGAGGCAACGAAGGGGGCTACGCGGGCATTTCGGATGAGTCAACGCGGGTATTTGACAAGGCCGGCAATACCGTCGATACAATCGGGTCCATCGGTTGAGGACCGTTAAGCGCGGCTGACGACATCGGCGAGGGGGCGAGTGTGTGCGGGTATGGCGTTAGCCATCTTTGGGGAAAGGCCTTCTTCTCTTATCTACCTCCGGCAGGAGGAGCGTGTTCATAGGGCCGTCACAGGCAACTCTCAGGTATGGCGGATAGCCTCAAGACACTTGATGCTGAATTCAAATACTGTGCGGATTCAACCGAAGGAGATGAAGATCCCAATGAAAAAGCCTGGGAACCTTTACAAGTGGCCACTTGCCGCGGTTATGGCTCTCACACTGAGTGTGACTGGCATCGGCGCCGGGGTGGCCAGTGCTGATCCGGACGCCCCCGGCACCGCCAGCGGCGGTGCCGGCAGCACCACCGGCGGTAACGTCAACCTCGGCCCCCTCGGCGGCAGTGCCAGCGACAACACCAGCGGCGGCGGCAACCTCGGTCCGGGTGCCGCCAGCGGCGGTGCCGGCAGCACCACCGGCGGTAACGTCAACCTCGGCCCCCTCGGCGGCAGTGCCAGCGACAACACCAGCGGCAGTGTCAACTTCGGCCCGTTCGGTTGGTAATCAGCCGCTGACTCTCGTCTAACAACCGGCGCCGGTGCGGGCTGTTGGCAGCCCGCACCGCTTCCGGTTCGGGCTTGCGCCCCAGCAAATTACGGTTATCCGATGGCGCGCATGTAAATCCTGGTGATGCTACCGGTGTTTTTGTCGAACAGTTGCGGCTCGACGGCATCCCAGCCACCCAGCTCGGCGATAGTCCATAGCTTGACCGGTTCCGGAAACCGGGTCCCGACGCCGGCGGCGACCGCCGGATCAACCGGCCGGAAACCGGCGTCTGCCCATAGCTTCTGGGCCCCAGCGGTGTACTGGAAGTTTTTGAAGGCGGTCGCGACCTTCAGGTGCGCGCTGGTAATCACCACCGCCAGCGGATTTTCGATCCTGATCGTCTGTGGCGGATTGATGTGCTCAATCGCCTTGCCCCGGCGCTCAACGTCGATGGCCTCGCTCTCGGAGCTGATCAGGACGTCGCCACCGCCCCGGACAAAGACGTCGGTAGCCTGCTGCGCAGCACCGGGCCGCGGTTTGACGTGCTCGTTCACCATCCTGCTGATGAACTCAAGGCCCGCTTGGATGTCCCGGCCGCCATTGCTCTTGACCGCATACGGGGCGAGCAGGCTCCACTTGGCCGGGCTGGAATTCAGCGGACTGGACGTGACGACTTCCACGCCGGGGCGCAACAGGTCATCCCAGTCATGGATGTTCTTCGGGTTCCCCTTGCGCACCACCAACGTGACCACCGACCAGTAAGGCAGGCCCTCGGTGGCGTCTTTGTCCCAGTCTTTGGAAACCTTGCCGGCCTTGATCAAACGGCTGATGTCCGGTTCCGAAAGATTCACGACGTCGGCCGGCTTACCGTCGGCAACGGCGCGCGACTGGTCCGCGGAGGCTCCGTAGGAAGTGACAACCTGCACGTCCTTGCCCTCTTCGGACGCCTTGAATGCGGGGATCACCGTGCTCCACCCAGGTTCTGCAGCAGGGTAGGTCACCAGCGTGATGCTGACGGGTGCGGTACCCGGGCCGCCGTGGGCAACGTCGCCGGCGCCTGCCTGACACGCCCCGATCATGTTTGCAATCAGGGTCAGGGAGACGGCACGCCGCCAACGCGAGCCCGTGAACAGACGTCGAGCAACTTTGTTCCCGGCCATTTCGCGCGGTGGCACTCACTCCGGCGCGTCAGCGCGTTGCCAGCCAGGTGGCGATCACCAGCACCACCAGCACGACCAGCACCAACGTCACCCGCGAGCGCGGCATCCCGGGCATCAGTGCTCCTCGCCGGCACGGCGGGCCCGCCGCATCAGCCGGATGCCCTTACCCAGCAGGCCGTCCAGCAGGACCGCGGTGACATAGGCCAGCCCCAGCACCACGGGCATCACCACAATGGTCTGCAGCACAAAACCGAGCCCGGATAACCACAACTCGACGCTGTCCCACCAACTCAAAAACCCGTCCACCGGACTCCACCCTATTCTCCCCGGCGCGCGAAACCAACATGCGTCAAAAGCCGCGGATGGCCGCGGCGTGCGATAAGACGCCCTGTGTCGTTGCCGACGGTGGCCGAACGGTTGTCCGGCGGGCTGATCACCCCCGGCTCGACGACATCCTCCGAGGAGGCCAAACTGCTTGACGTGCCCCGCAACTCACCGACGGCCATGGCGCGCCTGGGCTATGAGGGTAGGAGGAATATCGAGGCATCGGGGTGCGGTACCATGCGCCGGTGCCTTTTCTGACACGCCGCTCCCGGCTTTGCAGAGTGGTTATTTTCGTGGCGATCGCAGGCCTGTGCGGGTGTGGTCACAGCGGTAACCCCGGTGCCACATCGGCGACAACGACCACGAAAACCGCGACCTGGTCGCGCCCGGCTTCCCCACCGGATCCGCAGGTGCTGCTGCGCGCCGGTGCCGCCGCGGTCAAGCAGGTTCCCGGCGGCACCCTGATCTCGATCAGATCCGAACAGAGCGGAGCCTGGAAGGTTCAGGTGGCCACCACGGACGGGACGGATGAGTCGATGGACGTCTCGTCTGACGGTGTCACCGTGATGGTCGGGCCCACCCCGAGGAAGGAAAGCGACACCGACAAAGCCAAAATCCGTGCCCGGGTGCAGGCCGCGCGTCTGGACTACCGTGCGGCGGTAGGCAAGATGCTGGCCGCGGTGCACGACGGCTCCATCACCGACTTGAAGCTCGGCCAAAACAACGGGGTCACCGTGTGGGAAGCCGATGTGTGGGACACCTACATCGTCGAGCACAAAGTCACGGTCAACGCGGTGACCGGCGAACTCATCGCCAACAAGCAGGTGTAGCCGATCACTTCTTGCTCGTTTTATCGGTGTCGGCGGACAGCGCGGCGACGAAGGCTTCCTGCGGCACGTCCACCCGACCGATGGTCTTCATGCGTTTCTTGCCTTCCCTCTGCTTTTCCAACAGCTTGCGTTTGCGGGTGATGTCGCCACCGTAACATTTTGACAGCACATCCTTGCGCAACGCCCGGATGTTCTCGCGGGCAATGATCTTCGAGCCGATCGCGGCCTGTACGGCCACCTCGAACTGCTGGCGCGGAATGAGTTCTTTGAGATTGCTGGTCATCTTGCTGCCGTAGGCTTGTGCGGCATCTTTATGCACGATCGCGCTGAACGCGTCGACGGGCTCGCCCTGCAACAAGATGTCCACCTTGACCAGCGCGGCTTCCTGCTCGCCGGCCTCCTCGTAGTCCAGGCTGGCATAACCGCGGGTGCGTGACTTCAGCACGTCGAAGAAGTCGAAGATGATCTCCCCCAACGGCATCGTGTAACGCAGCTCGACGCGTTCGGGGGACAGGTAGTCCATGCCGCTGAGTTCGCCGCGGCGGGACTGGCAAAGTTCCATGATGGTGCCGATGAACTCGCTGGGCGCGATGATGGTGGTCTTGACAATGGGCTCGTATACGGCGCGGATCTTTCTGCCCGACGGCCAGTCCGAGGGATTCGTCACGAGAGTCTCGGTCCCGTCGTCGAGCACCACCCGGTAGACCACGTTGGGTGCGGTGGAGATCAGATCGAGCCCGAATTCACGCTCCAGCCGCTCGCGGGTGATCTCCATGTGCAGCAATCCCAGAAAACCACAGCGAAAGCCGAATCCCAGTGCCACGGAGTTCTCTGGCTCATAGGTCAGTGCCGCGTCGTTGAGCCGCAGCCGGTCCAGCGCGTCGCGCAACGCCGGATAATCCGACCCATCGACCGGGTAAAGCCCCGAATACACCATCGGCTTCGGCTCGCGGTAACCGGTCAACGGCCGGGTGGCGCCATGGCGCGCGGTCGTCACCGTGTCGCCGACCTTGGATTGGCGGACGTCTTTCACCCCGGTGATCAGGTAGCCGACCTCCCCGACGCCCAGGCCGGCGGTGGGCTTCGGTTCCGGCGAGACGACGCCCACCTCCAGCAGCTCATGGGTGGCACCGGTGGACATCATGGCGATCCGCTCCCGGGGGGTGATCCTGCCGTCCACGACGCGCACGTAGGTCACCACCCCCCGATAGGTGTCGTAGACGGAGTCGAAGATCATCGCGCGTGTCGGGGCGTCCGGATCGCCTGTCGGCGCCGGCACCCGCTTGACGACCTCGTCGAGCAGTTCGGCCACGCCCACGCCGGTCTTGCCGGATACCCGCAGCACCTCGTCGGGTTGGCAGCCCATGATGTGGGCGATCTCCGCGGCATAGCGGTCGGGGTCGGCGGCGGGCAGATCGATCTTGTTCAGCACCGGGATGATCACCAGGTCGCGGTCCAGCGCCAGATACAGGTTGGCCAGCGTCTGCGCCTCGATACCCTGCGCCGCGTCCACCAGCAGCACCGCCCCCTCGCAGGCGGCCAGGGCGCGAGAAACCTCGTAGCTGAAGTCAACGTGGCCGGGGGTGTCGATCAGATGCAGCACATACTCTTTTCCGGCGTCGGGGCCGCCGGTCACCCGCCAGGGCAAGCGCACGTTCTGCGCCTTGATGGTGATTCCGCGTTCCCGCTCGATGTCCATCCGGTCCAGGTACTGCTCCCGCATCGACCGCTCGTCCACCACCCCGGTGAGCTGCAGGATCCGGTCCGCCAGGGTGGATTTGCCGTGATCGATGTGGGCGATGATGCAGAAGTTCCTGATCTGCGCCGGCGCGGTGAAGGTCTGGTCGGCGAAACTGTTGATGGGAATCTCCTGGTACGGTGCTCCAGCGACGACACGTCCAGCGTATCCAGGCCCGGTTGCGACGGCACAATCGCGACCGGGGCTGCCGCGAGCGTGCGGCACAACGCCGCGCAATCACGGCAGTCAAACCCGCCCCGGTGTCTAACCCTGGGTGATGTAGGACTGCAACTGGCGCTGCTCGGCCTCGAGCTCTTCCATCCGGGTCTTGACGACATCGCCGATGCTGACGATGCCGGCCAACCGCCCGTTTTCGATCACCGGCACGTGGCGCACCCGGTGTTCGGTCATCAGCACGCTGAGGTTGTCCACCGTGTCGGCCTTGGTGCAGGTGACCAGCACGGGGGTCATGATCTTGGCGACCGGCCGGGCGAGCACCGCGACACCGTCGGTGTGCAGCTTGCGCACCACGTCGCGCTCCGACACGATGCCGACGACGCCCTCGGATCCGACCACCACCATGGCGCCGATATTGTGCTCGGCGAGGCCGGCGAGCAGTTCCCTGACCGTGGCGTCGGGGTTGATCGTGACCACCGCCGCACCCTTGTTCCGCAACACGTCCGCGATCCGCATCGAGGCCTCCCGCCGGTAGTGATCCGCTCAAGACAGGCTACGCCAATTCGGGCAGCGTCCCAGCGGTTTTAGCTTATCCGGCCATCGGGTCGCCGGGATCAGCCTCGGGGCCACCGTTTGCAGCCGCGCTCATTAGCGGCCCGACCGCATCTCCGGACCGGCGCCCCTTCCAAATGTCCGTGCGACGCAGGGGCAATAATGCCCCGGCCACCAGCAACCACAGCAACGCCACAATCCGGGCGATCGGCAGGATCGGCCCCAGTCCCGGCCAGACCAGCACCAGCGTCGTCAATTCGGCGAGGGCGGCAGTCGCCAGCCCGACCCAGGCCAGCGGTCTGGGCAGTAACCCCAGGATCAGGCCGGGCACCGCCATCCCGGCCACCAGCAGACCGAGGGGCACGATGTGACCCGGGCCGCCAACCAGAAAGACCAGCAGGTAGACGGCGCCAACCAGCGCGGTGTCGGCGCTGACTTCGGGGCGCGAGAGCGTCCAGGCCACCAACCCTGCCAGACCCAACGCGCCGGCCGCCAGGGTGCCGCCGACCAGCGCAATCGTCGCCCCGGGCGCGGTCACCCCCAGCCGTCGCAACCGGGAGCTGGCCGTCGCTGCGTAGATCGCCAACGGCACCGACGCCGCAAACACCGCCACCGCGATCACGTGCACCGCCGCCGGCTGGGCGCGGACATAGCCCTGGACCGCGGAAACAGGTCCATAGGGCAAAGGCATCACGCCGCCCAGTCCGACCCCGATGCCCACGCCTCCGAAGAGCAGCGCCAGGCAGATCGCGGCGAGCAGCACCAGCGGCGGTCCTGTTTGCCTGCGGGCGCTTCCATTTCTATCAGTCAGTAAATCGTTCATAAAGTGAACGGTATACCTCGGATCGCGGCGCTTGCAAGAGATGATTCGATTCATAATAGGAATTATTTGTCAGGGCTATGATGTAGGGCGTGTCCTCAGCCCGGACTGCCGACCACAGCGATGGCGTGGCCTTTTTATTGGCTCAGCTCGGTCATCACGCCACGACGCTGTTCGCCGAGCAGATGGCCACGGTTGAGCTGACCCCGGCGCACGCGGGAATCCTGCGTGTCATTGCCGCCGAGCCCGGCAGCAGCCAACAGGCCCTCAGCATGCAGTTGGGCATGCTGCCCAGCCGGATGGTCGCCTATGTCGACGAGCTCGAGGAACGCGGCTACGTCGAGCGACGGCGCAACCCCGACGATCGCCGACTGCACGCCCTATACCTCACCGCGGCCGGGAAAAAGCTGCTGCGCAAGGTTTCCGAGCTTGCCCGCCACCATGAGCGCCGGCTCACCGCGGGACTCGACGCCGAGCAGCGCGACACACTGCGCGACCTGCTCGCCACGGTGGCGGCCCAGCAGGGTCTGAGGCCACATGTTCACCCTGGTTACCGCACTTTGGCCCGATTGCCCGCCTCTCCCTCACAAGCGGCGGCTAAGCCAGCCGAGTGATCTCCACGACCACGTCGAGGTCGCTCGATCCCTCCCCGGAATAGATCCCCTTCAGCGGGGGCACATCAGCGTAGTCTCGGCCGCTGCCCACACTGACGTATTGCTCGTTGATTTCGGCGTCATTGGTGGGGTCGTAGTCCCACCAGGCGCCGGTCCACACTCGGACCCACGCGTGGGTCTGCCCGTCGACGGTCTTCCCGATTGCCGCGTCGCGTTCCGGATGCAGGTACCCCGACACGTACCGCCCGGGAATTCCCATGCTGCGCAACACCATCAGTGACAGGTGGGCGAAGTCCTGGCAGACACCCTTGCCTTCACGCAGTGCATCCAGGCCCGATGAATGCACGCCGGTACAACCCGGATCGTACTCGAGTTCATCACGCACCCACTGCGCCGCGGCGGTGACGGCTTCGGCCGGCTCATGGGATCGGGCGAGGCGCCGGCCCACCGCGGCGATGCGTTTGTTGATCGGGGCGTAAGCCGTTGCGACGAGCACTTCGTAAAAGCGATCGAGTACCGCCTCGTCCTGCAGATCCGTCCAGGTCACCGTCGCCGCCGGCGGCTCCGGCCGGTCGGTCTCGACAACCGATGACGACGTCACCTCCAGTTGGGTGTGCGGGGCGTGCAAGTCGAAAGCGGTAACCGCGGTCCCCCAGTAATCGATGTAACGGTGGGTTCGGGTGGCCGGCAGCGTCTCGACACGGTTGAGAATGACGTTTTGGCGCGAATCCGACTGCGGCGTCAGCCGAGCCTCGTTAAAGGAAGCCGTCACCGCCGATTTGTAGGCATATCCGGTGGAATGCACCACCCGCATCCGCCACATCACGGCTTTTCCGGTTTGACGGCCGACGTGCCGTTGTGACCAGCGCCCGACCACGCCACCCACGGCGCAGCGTGAAAGTACTGTACCGCCAAGGCGTCTCCCACATCACGACAGGCTTTTTGCAAGCCGGCCAACCGGGTTTCCAGGGACTCGAGCAGCGCCCCGGGCTGCAGGAATTCCAGTTCGCTGCGCGCTCGGCCCAGCAGTCGCTGCGCTTCCGCGGTCGCGCCGACCCGGCTGTGCGGGTGATGTTGCAATTCGTCGAGGTTATGCTCGGCCACCTTCAGCGAGTAGAAGATCGAGCGCGGGAACAACCGGTCCAGCAGCATGAACTCCACCACCCGATTGGCGTCCAGCACCCCGCGGTAGGTACGCAGGTAGGTGTCATGCGCGCCGGCGGAACGCAACACCGTCACCCATGCCGGCGAGGACGCGCTGTCGCCGACCCTCGACAACAACAGCCGCACCGTCATATCGACACGCTCGATCGCGCGGCCCAGCACCATGAAACGGTAGCCGTCGTCACGCGATAGCGTCGAGTCCGCCAGGCCGGCGAACATCGCGGCCCGGCCCTCGATGAACGTCAAAAAGTCGTGCGGCCCGAAGCGTTTGGCGGCCCGCTCGCGTTCGGGGAGGGCGTTGTAGGTGGTGTTGAGGCACTCCCAGATCTCAGTAGAGGTCACTTCCCTTGCCGATCTTGCATTTTCACGTGCAGCCGAGATCGCGTCAACGATGGAGCAGCCACCCCGCGCCCCGCGGCTGAAGGCCACCAGCTCGGTCAGCGACCAGACATCCAGCTCGCGCTCGGGCGGCTCGATACCCAGCACGTGCAGCAGGACCCGGGAGGCGTGGTCGGGATCCACGCTGGAGTCTTCGAGCAACTGGTGCACGCCCACGTCGAGAATGCGGGCGGTGTCATCGGCGCGCTCCACGTAACGACCGATCCAATACAGCGCCTCCGCGTTGCGGGCCAACATCAGCGCAGAACCGCCTGTTGCTGCTGCTGTGGTTGCTGCGCGGAACCGTTCCCGGATTCGCCGGCCGGCACCGGTTTAGGCAGCGACCGCACGATCTCGGCGGCGCCCAGCTCCCGGTCGACCGCCGAAGCGCGTGACGCCAGCACCCAGGTGTCCTTGGAGCCGCCACCCTGACTGGAGTTGACGACTCGCGATCCTTCCGCCAGCGCCACCCGGGTCAGGCCGCCCGGCAGCACCCATACCTGCTCGCCGTCGTTGACCGCGAAGGGCCGCAAATCGACGTAGCGCGGCGCCAGGGTGTTTCCAACGCGGGTGGGCACGGTGGATAGCTGCATGATCGGTTGCGCGATCCACCGTCGCGGAGCGTCGCGGATGCGTTTGCTGACGGCGGCGAGTTCTTTTTCGGAGGCATCCGGTCCGAACACGATGCCGTACCCGCCGGATCCCTCAACCGGTTTGATCACCAGTTCGCCGATCCGGTCGAGCACTTCTGCACGTTCGTCGTCCAGCCAGCACCGCAGGGTCTCCACGTTGGCCAGCAGCGGCTTCTCGCCGAGGTAGTACTCGATGATGATCGGCACGTAGGTGTAGACGAGCTTGTCATCCCCGACGCCGTTGCCGACGGCATTGGAGATGACGACGTTTCCCGCGCGGGCGGCGTTGAGCAGGCCGGCCACCCCGAGCACCGACTCCGCACGAAACTGCAGCGGGTCCAGAAAAGCGTCGTCGATGCGCCGGTAGATGACATCGACCTGGCGTTCCCCCTCGGTGGTGCGCATGTACACCTGGTTGTCCCGGCAGAACAGATCACGGCCCTCGACCAACTCCACACCCATCTGGCGGGCCAGCAGCGAATGCTCGAAATACGCCGAATTGGCCACCCCCGGGGTGAGGACCACCACCGTCGGGTCGGCCTCGTTGGTGGCCGCGGAGTTGCGCAACGCCCGCAGCAGGTGCGCCGAGTAGTCGTCGACGGCACGCACCCGATGGGTGGCGAACAGGTTCGGAAAGACCCGGGCCATGGTGCGCCGGTTCTCCATCACATAAGACACCCCCGACGGGGACCGCAGGTTATCCTCCAGCACCCGGAAGTTGCCCCGCTCGTCGCGGATCAGGTCGATGCCGGCGACGTGGATGCGCACCCCGTTGGGTGGAACGATGCCCGCGGCCTGCCGGTAGAAATGTTCGCAGGAGGTCACCAACCGGCGTGGAATCACGCCGTCGCGCAGAATTTCCTGCTCGCCGTAGATGTCGCCGAGGAAGCACTCCAGGGCCCTGACACGCTGGGTGATGCCGCGCTCCAGCCGGCTCCACTCCGCGGCCGAGAGGACCCGGGGCACCAGGTCGAGCGGAAACGGCCGCTCCTGGCCGGAGAGCGAGAACGTGATGCCCTGGTCGATGAAGGCACGGCCCAGCGCCTCGGCCCGGGCCTCCAGTTCGGATACCTCCGACGGCGCAAGCTCGGCGTAAATGCCTTTATACGGGCCGCGGACGTTGCCCTGCGCGTCGAACATCTCATCGAAGGCGGCGGCGTACGGGCCCGGCCGGTGGTACCCGTCGAAGATGCGCTCGTAGCGCCCGGGCCCGGTGCGCGACCGCCCGCCAGTCTCGACGCACAGGGTTCCAGCGGCCACCGTCATATGCTGCCCCATGCGCCATTTCCGCAGGCCAGTACGGTGTGCTTTGAGAAAAAACGTAACGCACTGCTAACCTGGGCAGTCGCCGCTCGGTGTCGCACGCCGAGGGAACCGGCTGTGCACCCGTCGGGGACACCACCCAACCAACACCGGATCGACGAAGGAAACTAAACGCGTGGCCAACGTCAAGTCGCAGATCAAGCGCAACCGGACCAACGAGCGCCGGCGGCTGCGCAACAAGTCGGTGAAGTCGTCGGTTCGTACGGCCATCCGGAAGTTCCGCGAAGCCGCCGGCGCCGGCGAGAAGGAGAAGGCCGCGGAGTTGCTGGTGGCGGCCAGCCGCAAACTGGACAAGGCGGCCAGCAAGGGTGTGATCCACAAAAACCAAGCGGCCAACAAAAAGTCGGCGCTGGCGCGGGCGTTCAACAAGCTCTGAGACGCCATCGCCCGGTCGCGTGCCCCTTTCGCCCCTTCAGCGCCGGGGACCGGCCGCCAGCTCGGCGACCTTCCGGACCGCGGCTTCCAGCGCGTAGTCGGCGTCGACCGCCGCCCCCTTGACGTCGGCGTTGAGCGTCGCCACCACCCTCATCGCGGTCGCCACCGAGTCGCGCGACCAGCGCCGGGCCTGCCGCTGGACTTTCTGCACCCGCCAGGGCGGCATCCCGAGCTCGGCCGCCAGCCGGTGGGGATCGCCGGACAGCGGGCCCACCCGGCCGATGGCGTGCACCGCCTCGGCGAGCGCGTCGGCCAGGACGACGCGCGGTTCGCCGCGCATCATCGCCCACCGCAGCGCTTCCGTGGCTCCCTCGACGTCACCGACCACCGCCTTGTCGGCGATGTCGAACCCTTTGACCTCCGCCTTGCCGCTGTGATAGCGGCGCACCGCGGTCACGTCGACGTGGCCGGCGGTATCGGCGGCCAATTGGGAGCAGGCCGAGGCCAGTTCACGCACGTCGGAGCCGACGGCGTCCAGCAGCGCCGTCACGGTGTCCTCATCGACCCGCACCCCCAGCGACCGGAACTCCCCGCGGACGAATTCCGCGCGTTCACTGGCCTTGCCGATCCGCGCACACCGATGCACCCGGGCGCCGAGCGCGCGCAACTCGTCGACCAGCGCTTTGGCGCGCCCGCTTCCCGAGTGCAGCACCACCAGCACGGTGCCGGGCGGGATCTCCGCGGCCGCCGAGACGATCAACTTCGCCGCGTCCTTGCCCGCCTCCTCGGCTGCTTCCAGGACGACGACCCGCTCATCGGCAAACAATGACCCGCTCAACAGTTCGGCGAGCTCATAGGTGTCCACCTCGCCGGCCCGCACCCGGCTCACCGGCACGGCGTCGGTGCCGGCGTGTCGCCGCGCGGCCGCCAGCACGCCCGTCACGGCGCGCTCCACCAGCAATTCCTCCTCGCCGAGGACCACGTGCAGCGGCGAAACCTCGTGGCTCATCTCACGATGGTGTCACGGGCGATCGACCGATCGATTAAAAGGATCCGCTCGTCGGCGCCAGCAGCCCCGACAGCGACCAGGACACCACGCACGCCAGGCCCACCACCACGACCCAGCCCGTCACCGCCCGACACCATCGCCACCGCCACAACGCAACGATCAGCGCGGCGGCCGAGCCCACCCCAAAGACACCGGGCGGGCCCGAGGGAACGGGCACGCTGGCCGCGGGCACGCTTGCCGACCAGTGCGCGACGGCCGACACCCACCACAGTTCGGGACCGGTGAAACGGATCAGCAGATGCGCGCCCACGGGCCAGCATACGCACAGCGCCGCCGCTGCGCTGCCCAACACGGTGATCGGAGCGATCACCGTCGCCGCCGCCAGGTTGGCGGCGGCGGCCACCAGGCTGAGTCGTCCGGAGATCCCGGCGACCAGGGGCGCGGTCACCAGCTGCGCCGCCCACGCGATAGCCAGCGCATCGGCCAGTGGCTTGGGCCAGCCGTGTGCCACCAGCCGCCGAGACCAGATCGGAGCGATGACGACCAGCGCGGCCGTCGCCACCACCGAAAGCGCGAAGCCGACGTCGACGGCCAACTGGGGCGCCACCGCCAGCAGCCCCAACACCGTGGCGGACAGCGCCGGAACAGCCTGCCGGCGCCGCGACGACACCACCCCCAGCAGCGCGATGGCGCCCATCACGGCGGCCCGCAGAACGCTGGCCGTCGGCTGCACGACGACGACGAAAACCGTCAACGCCGCCGCGGCCAGCCCCACGGCCGCGCGCGGTCCGAGCCACCGGGCCGAAAACAGCGCCGCCCCGCACACGATCGTGACGTTGGCCCCCGATACCGCGGTCAAATGCGTAAGACCCGCGACCCGGAATTCGCGCCGGGTCACGGCGGTGACCGCCGAGGTGTCACCGAGGACCAGGGCGGGCAGCAGCGCGGCCCGGTCCGCCGGCAGCGCATCACGGGCGGCCGCGGCAAACCGGCCGCGGACCGCGTGCGCCGCCCGGGACACCGCTCCGGCGCGGCCGAAGGTCGGCTCACCCGTCGCGTTGAGCACCGCGATCGTCAGGTCATGGCGGGCCGGGGGGGTTATCCGGGCCCGGAATTCCGCGGGCCGGCCCGCCATGAGCTCACCGAAATCCAGTGCGCGCGCGAACACCACGACCCGCCCGGAGATCTGCTGCGCGCCGACACGCTGCAGCGTCGCCGGGAACACGACCCGCCCGCCGCCCACCGAGACGGCGTTTTCCCTCGGGGTGACTGTCACCCGGACGACGGTTCCGAACGCCGCGGTGACCGCGTGATCCCGCACCGCGTCGGTGCGCAGCGCGATCGCGACCCCAAAGCCCGCACCCACGGCCCCGATGCCCAGCAGGCCCGCGCCGACGGCCCGCATCCGCGGGCGCCGCCGGTCCGCGCGCCACAGCAGCACGCCGCAGGCGCCGGCCAGCAGCACACCCAGCACCGCGACCGCCCAGCCCACCGGCCACACGGTCCCGGCCGCGGTGACTGCCCAGCCGGTCAGCGCGGCAGGAACCAGCCGCACATCCAGGCGCGCGGGTACCGGAGTGCCGCCCACGGGGTCGGACACGGGTAACGTCCCCGGGGCCAGGTGATTCAGACACGCACGTGCGGACGCAGCTTTTCCAGGCGCCCCGGACCGATGCCGTCCACGTCGGCGAGCTGATCGACACTGGTGAACTTGCCGTGGGCGTCCCGCCACGCCACGATCGCGGCCGCGGTGATCGGACCGACGCCGGGCAGGGTGTCCAGCTGCTGCACCGTGGCCGTGTTGAGGTCGATCACCTCACCGGGCTTCGGTGCGGGCGATCCCGCCGCCCGTCCGGGCGCGGGCGGGGTCCCGGCGGTGGCCGACCCCCCGGTTACCGAGCTGCCCAGCACTTTCGGCTGCCCGGGGGCGGCGGCGAGCCCCACCACGATCTGCTCGCCGTCACCGAGCTGGCGGGCCATGTTCAGCCCGACGGTGTCGGCACCGTCGATGGTGCCGCCGGCTGCGGCGAGCGCGTCGGCGATCCGCGAACCGGGCGCCAACGTGACCAGCCCGGGTTTGCGCACCAGGCCGACCACGCTGACCACCACGGGCTGGTCGGGGCGGGCCGACGGGCTCGCGGCCGGACCGCGGGTCGCCGACGAGACCATGTCCACGGGAGGAAGCTTGGCCGAGGCGACCGGTGCGGGCCGCTGGCGCACCACCGTGAACACGGTGACCAGCACCGCGAGAGCGGCAACCCCCGCCAAGGCGATAACACCCGCGCGGCCGGGATCGGCGCGGACCTTGGCGAGCCAGCCCGGGCTCGAGTCTGCCTCGGGCAGCCACCGCGGCAGCAACGAGTCGGGGTCATCGTCCGCGGCGCTCTCCTGCGGCGGATCCGCAAGCGCACGCATCTCAGCATCCGGCTGGGCGCCGAGCCGTCGGTGTAGCCGCTCGACGGGCAGTTCTGGTCGCATGCGCCAACCGTATAAGCGCCAACCGCCGCACCGGCCAAAAAAGCAGCCCGTCAGCGCCGGGTTGTGGACCAACCCGGCGCTGTGCACAGATCGGCGGCACCCTAGGGTGCGAACTGTTGCGTGTTGAGTGCAGTTGAGTGTGCGTAAGTGTGTTTGGATTGGCGTTGTGAATCTGGCGGTGTGGGCCGAATCGGTTGGAGTGAACCGGCATACGGCTTATCGCTGGTTTTCGGGAGGGAACACTGCCGGTGCCCGCGGAGCGGGTGGGCCGGCTGATTCTGGTGCGCGCGACCCCGCCCGGCGAAAGCGCGCCGGGCGGCGTGGTGATCTATGCCCGGGTGTCCAGCCATGATCAGCGCGCCGATCTGGATCGCCAGGTGGCCCGGCTGACGGCGTGGGCGACCGAGCAGGATCTGACGGTACGGCAGGTCGTTGTCGAGGTCGGGTCGGGCCTGAACGGTAAACGCCCGAAGCTGCGCCGGATCTTATCTTGTCGGACCCGGATGCGAAGGTCATTGTTGTGGAGCATCCTGACCGGTTGGCCCGTTTCGGGGTGGAGCACCTGAAGGCGGTGTTGGCTGCGCAGGGCCGCCGGATCGTGGTGGCCGATCCCGGTGAGACGATCGATGATCTGGTGCGCGACATGATCGAAGTCCTCACGTCGATGTGCGCACGGCTGTATGGGCGGCGCGGGGCGCGAAACCGGGCGATGCGGGCGCTGGCTGCAGCTAAACGTGAACCAGGGAAGACCGCATGATCGTCGGGATGCGCACCAGGGCGCAGGCCGCGAGGGTGGCCGCGGCCACCGGTGGAGCGCATCTGGCGGGTAAGCCCAACCCCGATGGCACGCCGAGGTTGTCGCGGTATGTCGATGTGGGCGCCGATTTCGGGGCGCAGCGCAGCGCGGTGGAGTCGGTGTCGGTGCTGTTCGACCTTTATGACGGCGACGCCGCGGGCTACGCCCAGACGGGTTCACCCGGCGCGCCGTTGCACACCGGGTGGGCGGTGACGGCAGCGAAGTTCGAGGTCGAATGGCCCACAGAGCCGGAGCGGGCGGGGTTGGTGCGCTCGCATTTCGGGGCGCGACGCAAAGCGTTCAACTGGGGCTTGGCGAAAGTGAAAGCCGACCTGGACGCCAAAGCTGTTGATCCCGGCCACGCGTCGATCGGTTGGGATCTGGGTTCGCTGCGGTGGGCGTGGAACCGCGCTAAGGGTGAGGTGGCGCCGTGGTGGGCCGCCAATTCCAAAGAGGCCTACTCCTCGGGGCTGGCTGATCTGGCGCGGGCCCTGGATAACTGGTCGGCCAGCCGCAACGGCACCCGGCGGGGTCGCCGTGTGGGGTTTCCGCGGTTCACATCCGCGCGCCGCGACGCTGGCCGGGTGCGGTTCACCACCGGAGCGATGCGGGTGGAGGCCGATCGGCGCACCATCACCGTGCCCGTGATCGGGCCGCTGCGCTCCAAGGAGAACACCCGCCGGGTGCAGCGGCATGTCGCCTCGGGGCGGGCCCGCATCCTGAACATGACGCTCTCGCAGCGTTGGGGCCGGTTGTTCGTCTCGATCGGCTACGCGCTGCGCACACCGGCCACCGCGCGCACGGTCGCCGCGCCGACCGCGCGCGCCGGGGTTGATCTCGGGGTGCGCACGTTGGCCACCGTCGCCGTCCTCGACACCGCCACCGGTGAAGAGTCGATCGTCGAATACCCGAATCCGGCCCCGCTGAAAGCCACCCTGGCGGCGCGGCGGCGGGCCGGGCGTGAACTTTCCCGCCGCACCCCCGGCTCCCGCGGCCACCGGGCAGCGAAAGCCAAGCTGTCCCGGCTGGATCGCCGGTGCGTGCACCTGCGGCGGGACGCCGCCCACCAGCTCACCACCGAGCTGGCGGGCAGCTATGGCCACATCGTGATCGAAGACCTCGACGTGGCCGCCATGAAACGCAGCATAGGGCGGCGTGCCTACCGGCGCGCCGTCTCCGACGCGGCGATGGGTCCGATACGGCCGATGCTGGCCTACAAGACCGCCCGCTCTGGCGTGGTGCTCACCGTGGCGGATCGCTGGTTCCCGTCCAGCCAGATCCATCACGGCTGCACCACACCGGACGGCTCGCCGTGTCGGCTGATCGGCAAAGGGCGCATCGACAAATCGCTGGTGTGTCCGCGCACCGGCGAAGTCGTCGACCGTGATCGCAACGCCGCGCTTAATCTCCGTGACTGGCCGGAATACGCCAGTTGTGGTCCAGTCGGGACCACGGCCCCATCGGTACCCGGGCCAACCACACCGGTTGGTACAGGCCATGGCGCGGACACCGGAACATCCGGTGCCGGCGGAGCATCCATAAGACCCCGCCCGCGCGGGGCCGGAAGCGGAGAGGCCAAAACCCAAACCCCGCACGGGGACGCCGCATGAGCGTGTGCAACTCAAACACACTCAACGGCAACGGTGCGAACCAGGCGGCCCCCACCGCCCCTACCGCCCCCGCCGCCCAGCCAGGAGACCGGCATGCAACTCGCTCTGACAGCCGAGGAAGCCGCATTCCGCGACGAGCTTCGCGCCTTCTACACCACCAAGATCCCCGCGGACATCCGCGAACGAACCCGCCTGGGCCTGCCGCCGAGCCGCGAAGACATCATCACCAGTCAGAAGATCCTCAACGATCACGGGCTCGCGGTGCCGAATTGGCCCGTGGAGTGGGGCGGCAGGGACTGGACACCCACCCAGCACCAAATCTGGCTTGACGAGATGCAGCTGGCGTCCGTGCCCGAGCCGCTGAACTTCAACACCAAGATGGTCGGTCCGGTGATCGCCGAATTCGGTTCCCCGGAGCTCAAGCAGCGGTTCCTGCCACCGACTGCGAGCCTTGACATCTGGTGGTGCCAAGGGTTTTCCGAGCCCGATGCCGGCTCTGATCTGGCATCGCTGCGCACCACCGCCGTGCGCGACGGCGACAGCTACATCGTCAATGGCCAGAAGACGTGGACAACATTGGCCCAGTATGCGGATTGGATCTTCTGCCTGGTGCGCACCGATCCCGGGGCGCCCAAACGGCAAGCCGGCATTTCGTTTCTGCTGATCGACATGGCCTCGCCGGGCATCACGCTGCGGCCGATCACGTTGATCGACTGCGGCCACGAGGTCAACGAGGTGTTCTTCTCCGACGTCCGGGTGCCCGCGGACCAACGTGTCGGGGAGGAAAACCGCGGCTGGACCTACGCGAAGTTCCTGCTGGGCAACGAGCGCACCGGCATCGCCGGGGTGGGGCGCACCCAGGTGCGCCTCGCGGCGGTGAAACAGCACGCGGCCGAAACCGGCATGCTCGACGATCCGCTGTTTGCGGCCCGGATCGCAGAAGTCGAAAACGAGTTGCTGGCACTGCAACTCACGCAGATGCGGGTAGCATCGAGCTCCGCGCACGGTAAACCCAATCCGGCTTCGTCGGTGCTCAAGCTGCGCGGCAGCCAATTGCAGCAGGCGGCCACCGAACTGCTCGTCGAGCTTGCCGGCCCGGACGCATTGCCGGTCGACGCCGGCGAGGACATCGCGTCGCCGCTATGGGCGCAGCGCAGCGGACCGCAATACCTGAACTACCGCAAGACCTCGATCTACGGCGGCAGCAACGAAGTGCAGCGCGCCATCATCGCGTCCACAATTCTGGGATTGTGAAGGTATGCCATGGACTTTCAGTTGAGCGACGAGCAAATTTTGCTGCAGGACACCACCCGAGATTTGCTGTCGCGCAGCTATAGCCCCGAAACCCGCACCGCGATCGTCGACACCGATCCCGGTTTTAGCCGCGAGGTGTGGCAGCGGCTCGCCGAGGCCGGAATCCTCGGGCTGGGCTTCGAGCCCGGCGAGGCCGGCCAGATCGAGATCATGGTGGTGCTCATCGAGATCGGGCGGCGACTGGCGCCCGAACCCGTCGTGCACGCCGCGCTGGGTCCCGGCGCGCTCATCGCCGAGCGCGGGACCGCCGCCCAGCGGCGGTTACTCGACGACGTCGCCACGGGCCGGCGGCTGCTGGCTTTCGCCCATCTCGAGCCCGGGATGCGGTCCGCGTCCGCTCCGGTCACGACCAGCGCGGTTGTACGGGCGGGTTCTTGGCTTTTGAGCGGGCGAAAAAACCCGGTGCTCGCCGGCGGCTCGGCTGACACCCTGGTGGTCAGCGCCGCTTTGCCCGACGGCGGGACCGGGTTATTTCTGGTCAGCGCCGAGGCCGTTTCCCGGCGCGGATACCGGACGTTCGACGGGCAGCGCGCCGCCCAGATCGACCTCGACCAGACTCCCGCCGAGCCGCTGGGCGCCGGCGACGACGCGTCCGGCGCCATCCGCGACGCGACCATCCGCTTCCACTCCGCCCTATGCGCCGAAGCCGTCGGCGCGATGACGGAAGCGCTGCGGCTCACCACCGATTACCTGAAGACCCGCAAGCAGTTCGGGGTCACGCTGAACAAGTTCCAGACATTGACCCAGCGGGCCGCCGACATGTATGTCTCGCTGGAATTGGCCCGCAGCATGAACCTTTACGCCGCGATGTCGATCGCCGAGGGCAACCTGGATCCGGTGATCGCCGCCCGGGCCAACCTGCAGATCGGCCGGTCCGGACGGCACATCGCCCAGGAAGCGATCCAGTTGCACGGCGGGATCGGCATGACCGCGGAGTATCCGGTCGGCCATTACGCGGCCCGGCTCACCGCGATCGAACGCACCCTCGGGGCCCCCAATGACCAGTTGCGGGTCCTGGCCGACCACGTCGGCGACTACGACGTTGTCAGGCTCTAGCGCCGCCCGGTCCCCTCGGCCCACCGCCATGAACGCTGCCGTTCCGTATGATCTACGATACTTAGTCGCACAAAGGTTCCCTCGGACGTGACAGGCGGCGCAGGAGGGGTTCCCTCGGACGTGAGAGGCGGCGCAGGAGCGCGTTTCCGACAGCATTCGGGCCGGTCCCGCGGAACCCTCGGGCGGGCGTCCTGCGCAGGCGGCTCAATCCAGGGCTTGGCACCCGAATGGCGACCACGTATCGGAAGGCGGTTACGTGAGAGCGATTTCACTGACCACGATGGTCAAACGGGCATGGATACCGCTGGTCCTGGCGGTGGTATTGGCGTTTTCAGGGTTGGTCGTTGAGCGGCTGCACAGGATCTTCGGCTCGCAGGACCTCAACGCCGCCGCCGGCGCCGGCATCGAGATCGTGCAGTTCAACCCGAAAATTGTGACCTACGAGGTGTTCGGCTCCCCGGGAAGCACCGCGAACATCAACTACTGGGACGCCGAGGCCAACACCAACCAAGTCAACGCGGCGGCCCTGCCGTGGTCCTACACGATATCGACGACCCTGCCCGCGGTGGCCGCCAACATCATGGCGCAGGGCACCGGTGATCATATCGGCTGCCGCATCACCGTGGACGGCGTCCTGCGGGAGGAAAAGCACGCCGAGGGCCTTAACGCCCAAACCTTCTGCCTGGTGAAGTCCGCATGACAACCCGCAGCGGCGCGCCCGCCAAGCGGCCCGTCATCGCGCACACGATCCGGCTGTTGGCGGTGCCCGTCATCGTGTTCTGGGTCCTTTTGACCGTCGTCGTGAACACCGTCGTGCCGACGTTGGAGGTCGTGGGCGAGGCGCATTCGGCGCCGATGGCCCCCATGGAGGCGCCGTCCATGCAGGCGATGATGCGCCTCGGCCACAATTTCAAGGAGTTCGACTCCAACAGCACGATCATGATCGTCGTGGAGGGTCAGCAGCCCCTCGGCGACGCCGCCCACCGCTACTACGACGAGATCATTCGCCGACTGCGTCAAGACCCCCAACACATCCAGCACATTCAGGACTTCTGGAGCGACCGGCTGACGGCGGCCGGAGTGCAGAGCCCCGACGGCAAGGGCGCCTACGTGATGCTGAATCTCGCCGGTAACCAAGGCACCACGTTGGCCAACGAATCCGTGGAAGCGGTCCGCAAGGTGGTGGAGCACACCCCCGCGCCGCCGGGAGTGAGGGCCTACGTCACCGGCCCGGCGGCGCTGTCCGATGACATGCACGTGATCGGCAACGCCAGCCTGGCGAAGATCACGCTGTTTACCCTCGCGGCGATCGCGATCATGTTGTTCCTGGTGTACCGCTCGATCATCACCACCGTGGTGCAGCTTTTCATGACCGGGATCGCGTTGGCCTCCTCCCGGGGTGTCGTCGCGGTGCTGGCCTACCACGACGTGTTCGGGCTCACCACGTTTGCGGCCAACATTTTGACGATGCTGGCGATCGCCGCCGGCACCGATTACGGGATATTCCTCATCGGCCGCTACCAGGAGGCGCGGGGGGCCGGGGAAAATCCGGAGGAGGCCTACTACACGACTTTCCGCGGGGTCGCCCCGGTGGTGCTGGGCTCTGGTTTGACCATCGCCGGGGCGACGTACTGCCTCAGCTTTGCCCGGCTGCCCTGGTTCCACACCATGGGAGCCCCGGCGGGGATCGGGATGCTGGTGGTGGTGGCGGCCGGACTCACCCTCGGGCCGGCCGTGGTGGCCGTGGGCGGCCGTCTCGGTCTTTTCGAGTCCAAGCGCGCCGCGCGGCGCCGGCTGTGGCGCCGGGTCGGCACCGCGGTGGTGCGGTGGCCCGCGCCGGTCCTGGCCGTCAGCGCCGCGGTCGTGCTGATCGGCATGCTCGGCCTTCCCGGATACACGACGAGCTACAACGACCGCTACTACCTGCCCGCCAGGGCGCCGGCGAATGTCGGGTACGCGGCCGCGGACCGGCATTTCTCCCAGGCCAGGATGAACCCCGACATGCTGATGGTCGAGGCCGACCACGATATGCGTAATCCGGCCGACATGCTCGTCTTGGACCGGGTGGCCAAAAACCTCATCCGGGTCGTGGGTATCGCTATGGTGCAAGACATTACCCGGCCGCTGGGAATTCCGATCCAGCATAGTTCGATACCGTTCCAGAACAGCATGCAAGGCCAGACGACCATGCAGAATATGGCGTTTCTGAAAGACCGCATGGCCGATATCTTGAAGATGGCGGATGCGCAGCAAGTCACGATCAATTACCTCGAGCGGCTGTATGACGTTACCCGACAGCTGGCCGACAACACCCACGACATGGCCCGTATCACCGAAGAAATGACGGCTATCAACGACGCGTTACGCGACCACATCGCAGATTTCGACGACGTCTGGCGGCCGCTTCGCAGCTACTTCTATTGGGAGAAGCACTGTTTCGACATTCCGCTGTGCTGGTCGTTCAGATCCATCTTCGACGCCCTCGACGGCATCGACCAGCTGGCCGAAAAGCTGCACGCCCTCTCCAAAGACACCAAGATCATGGACGTGCTCACCCACGAGATGGCCTCGCTGCTGCCGCCCCAGATCGAATCGATGAAAACCACCCGGGCGTTGACGCTGACCATGCACAGCACCTTCCAGGCGATGATCAACCAGATGGAGGCCATGAACAACACCGCGATCGTCATGGGGCAAAGTTTCGACACCTCCAAAAACGACGACTTCTTCTACCTGCCGCCGGAGGCCTTCGATAACCACGACTTTCAGATCGGCCTGAAAATGTTCTTGTCGCCCGACGGCAAGTCGGCGCGCTTTTTCATCACCCATCAGGGTGATCCCATGACCCCGGAGGGAATTTCGCGCGTCGACGCGGAGCGAACGGCGGCCCAGGAGGGCCTGAAGCAATCCTCGCTGTCCAATGCCCGGGTCTATCTCGGGGGGACCGCCGCGACGTTCAAGGACATGCACGACGGCGCCAAATACGACCTGATGATCGCGGTGGTGTCCTCGCTGACGCTGATCTTCATGATCATGCTGCTGCTCACCCGCAGCCTGGTCGCCGCGCTGGTGATCGTCGGCACCGCGGCCAGCTCGATCGCGGCCTCCTTCGGGCTGTCCGTGCTCATCTGGCAAGACCTGTTCGGCATCCACGTGCACTGGGTGGTGGCGGCGCTGTCGGTGATCATCCTGCTGGCCGTGGGATCCGACTACAACCTGCTGCTGGTGTCCCGGTTCAAAGAGGAGATCCACGCCGGGCTGAAAACCGGGACCATCCGGTCGATGGCCGGCACCGGCGGGGTGGTGACGGCGGCGGGCTTGGTCTTCGCCTTCACCATGGCGGCCATGCTCGGCAGCGATCTGCGGGTTATCGGTCAGTTCGGCTCCACGGTCTGCATCGGCCTGCTGCTGGACACGCTGGTGGTGCGCACCCTGCTGATGCCCTCCATCGCCACGCTGCTGGGACGCTGGTTCTGGTGGCCGCAAGTGGTCCACCCACGCGGGATCGACAACGTGCGGCGCCGGGAGCGTCTCACCGAAGACACCGCGCCGCTGGCTGTTTCGGCATCGCGATAGCGGCCGAGGGCGGCCACGCACCGCCGGTGGACAGCCCCGCGCGGCGCGGCGGTGCGAGCGTGAGCTACCGCGGCAGCTGCAGGCACACCCCGAGGGCTCCCGCGCCGACGTGCAGCGCGAGCACCGGCCCCAGGTCGGTCAAAATCGCCGGCGCGCATGCCGGTAACCGCTCGGCCAGCGCCGCCGCCAGCGCCGCCGCCCCGCCCGGGTTGGCGACGTGGTGCACCGCGAGGGCGGCGGCGCTGTCGCCGACCAGCTCACACACCCTGTCGGCCATCGCCGCCACCGCCTTACCGGCGGTGCGGATGCGTTGCGCCAGAACAAGTTTGCCATCGTCGATGCACAGCAGCGGTTTGAGCGCCAACGCGGTGCCGAGCCAGGCCGCCGCGCCGCCGATCCGCCCGCTGCGGCGCAGGTTGTCCAGGTGCTGCACGACCAGGTAGGCGTGAGTGCGCCGCACCGCCGCGCCCGCCTCGGCCGCAACGGTGTCCAGGTCCGCCCCCTCGGCGGCCGCGCGGGCGGCGGCCAGCGCGACGAAACCGGTGCCCATCGCCGCCGACTTCGAGTCGATCACCCGCACCCCCGGGCCGATGCCCGCCGCAATCTGCTCGGCGGCACCGACGGTCCCCGACAACGCGCCCGAAATATGCACTGCCACTACCCCGTCGCCGCCGCTGTCGGCCAGCGCCTGCCGGTAGGCCGCGCCCAGCTCGGCCGGGGTGGCCGCGGCGGTGGTGGCCCGGGCGTGCGAAAAAATGCCGGCGGGAATCTGATCCAGGCCGTCACGCAAGTCCTCGCCGTCGACCAGGATGTGCAGCGGGACCTCACGAATTCCCCATCGTCGGCACATCTCGGCCGGTATCCGCGATGCCGAGTCGGTGACCACCGCGACGGACATGATCAGCCGCGGCGCTGCTCTGTCGCGACGCCGGCCCGCGCCAGCGCCTCGAGCATGAGTTCCGCGACGGCCCGGTGCGCCTCGAAGTTCCAGTGGATTCCGTCGGGGTTGCCCCGCCCGCTCAAGACGTGTTCGCCGACCGCGGCCGCCAAGTCCACCAGCGGGATATCGTGGCGCTGCGCCCAGTCGGTGATGGCGGCCGCGGTCGCGGCGCGGCCGTGATGCGCCCGGCCGTAGCTGGCCGCGATGTGCACGGGCGGCAGCGTCGCCACGATCGGGATCCCGGGACGGTTGAAATCGATCGCGCCGCGGGTCTGTTCAAGGTATGCGGCGGTCAGGCGCGGCGGCAGCGCCGACCGGGCCACCGAAGACAGGTGCCGCTGAATGACGCCGTAGCCGTTACGGACCCGGCGCCGCAGCCAGGGCGGCCGGAGGTAGCGGATCAGCTCGCGCAGCGCGGTCGGCAGCGGCGACGGCAGCGAATCCATCCCGCCGGTCGCGAAGATCACCGCGCCCGCCCGGGGCAGCGCCGCCCAGGCCCGCGGGTCCTCGGTGGCCGCCCACCACAGGTCTCGACACGTCCAGCCGATCCGTCCGATCAGCTCCAGATCCCAATCGAGATGGGACGCAACGATGTTGGGCCAGATACGGGGATCGTCGGCGGGCAGCCCGCCGGTGGGCCCGTAGTAGGCCAGCGAGTCGGCGAAGACCAGCAACACCGGACGGGAGGCTAACCCGCCGGGCATCGTGCCACCTGTACCGAGGCGTTCCACACCTCCAGGCGCCAGCGGATGCGGTCCGGCTCGGCGTCGTCGCCGTCGTCGGCGCTGTGCCCGCTCAGCTGGGTCCAGCTGGCGTTGCCCATGCGGGCCAGTGCCGGCCAGTGCGCCACCGGCAGCCGCAGCAGCGCGGCCGACAAACCGGCGATCAGACCGCCGTGGGCGACCAGCACCACCGGCCTGTCCGGGTCCTCTGGCGCCCCCCACGCCGGCTCGCCGGACACCAGTTCCGCGATCACCGGCAGGCTGCGGGCGGCCACGTCGACCCGGCTCTCCCCGCCGGGCGGCGCCCAGGCGGCGTCGGCGCGCCACGCCCGCCGCGCCCCGGGGGCGACGGCGTCGACCTGGGCGTGCGTCAGGCCCTGCCAGGACCCCAGGTGGGTTTCCCGAAGCCGCCGGTCGACGCGGACCGGCAGGCCGGTGCGCTCCCCCAGCATCACCGCCGTGTCGTAGGCGCGACGCAGATCCGAGGACACGATCAGCAGCGGGCGGCGCTCGCCCAGCACCTCGGCCGCGACGGCGGCTTGGGCGCGGCCCAGCGCACTCAGCTCGGTGTCCAGCTGGCCCTGCATCCGGGTGTCGGCGTTGAACACGGTTTGGCCGTGCCGCAGCAGCACCAGCCGCCGCGTCCTCACGGCGCGTTCTCCAAATCGACCGCCACCGTCGGGCAGTCACGCCACAGCCGGTCCAGGGCGTAGTAGTTGCGCTCGTCGCGATGCTGGATGTGCACCACGATGTCGATGTAGTCCAGCAGGGTCCAGCGGCCCTCGCGGGCGCCCTCGCGCCGCGCCGGGCGGTAACCGGCCCGGCGCATCTTCTCCTCGACCTCGTCGACGATGGCGTTGACCTGCCGCTCGTTAGACGCCGAGGCGATGACGAAGCAGTCCGTGATGACCAGCTGCGCGGACACGTCGATGACGACGACGTCCTCGGCGAGCTTCGCGGCAGCCGCCCCGGCGGCCACCCGCGCCATGTCGATGGCCTCTTTGGTGGCCGTCACCTGTCGTCCCCGGCGACCCGGCGGCGGGCCGGTCGGCGCGGCGGTTCTCCGCCGTCGGGTTTGCGGTAAAGCCCGCGCTTGGCGATGTACTGCACCACGCCGTCGGGCAGCAGGTACCACAGCGGCCGGGACCGCTCGGCGCGCCGGCGGCAGTCGGTCGAGGAGATCGCCAGCGCCGGGATCTCGACGAGGGTCAGCGCGTCCTCGGGCAGCTTAGCGAGCGCGTCGGAGAGATGCTCGCGCGCCAGCTCGTAACCGGGGCGGCTAACGCCCACGAAACGCGCCATCGCGAACAGCTCCTCCCAGTTGTGCCACGACAAGATCGAGGCCAGCGCGTCGGCGCCGGTGATGAAGTACAGCTCGGAGTCCGGGTGCAGCCTGCGCAGATCCCCCAACGTGTCCCTAGTGTAGGTGAGCCCGCCGCGGTCGATGTCCACCCGGCTCACCGAGAACCGGGGGTTGGACGCGGTCGCGATCACCGTCATCAGGTAGCGGTCCTCGGCATCGCTCACCCGGCGGTCTTTCTGCCAGGGCTGCCCGGTGGGCACGAACACCACTTCGTCGAGGTCGAACAGGTCGGCCACTTCGCTGGCGGCGAACAGGTGACCGTTGTGGATGGGGTCGAACGTGCCGCCCATCACGCCCAGTCGACACCGCTTATGCACGACTGGCGAGCTTACTGGAACGCCGTGGCACGGCTGAGCCGACGGCAAACGAGCGGCGACTCAGACCGGCAGCAGCCGATCGATCACCGCGGCTAATTGGCCTGCGGAGCGGCACTCGTGCATGGCGATGACCTCGCGGTAGCGTGGCACCGCCGAATCGCCGCTTCCCCACAGGTGTTTGGGCTCCGGGTTGAGCCAGTGCGCGTGCCGGCCGGCGGCGACCATCCGGGCCAACACGGCGACGCCGGGGTCGCGGTAGTTGGTGCGCCCGTCGCCGAGCACCAGCAGCGAGCTGCGCGGCGACAACACGTTCGGGTAGTTCTCGGTGAACGAGCGGAACGCGTTGCCGTAGTCGGAATGCCCGTCACGGGTGTAGACACCGGCCTCCCGGGTGATCCGCCCGATCGCCACCGCCAGGTCGGCGTCGGGCCCGAACAGCTGAGTCACCTCGTCGGCGGTGTCCACGAAGGCAAAAACCCGGACACGCGAAAACTGTTGGCGCAGCGCGTGCACCAGCAGCAGGGTGAAGTGGCTGAACCCGGCGACCGAGCCGGAGACATCGCAGAGCACCACCAGCTCGGGTCGGGCCGGGCGGGGCTTGCGCGCCACCACGTCGATCGGCGCGCCGCCGGTGGACATCGACTTTCGCAGGGTCTTGCGCAGGTCGATGGCTCCCGCGCGGGCCCGGCGCCGCCGCGCCGCCAGCCGGGTGGCCAGGGTGCGCGCCAGCGGCGCCACCACTCGGCGCATCTGGCGCAGCTGCTCGGCCGAGGCGCGCAGGAATTCGATGTTCTCGGACAGTTGCGGGATGCCGTACATCTGCACGTGTTCCCGGCCGAGCTGCTCGGCGGTGCGTCGCCTGGTTTCCGCCTCGACCATCGTGCGCAGCAGTGTGATCTTCTGTGCGGCAAGTGCTTTGGCAATCTGCTCTTGGGTGGGCGTGGGCTGCTCGCCGTAGGGTGCCAGCAGTCCGGCTAGAAGCCGGCCCTCGAGCTCGTCCAGCGCCATCGCCTTGAGCGCCTGATACGACGAGTATGCGGGGCCGCGGCTGGACGGGTATGTGCCGTGCGCCTCCACGATGCGGGCGATCAACGCCACCAGCCGCTCGTGGATCTCGGCCGGGTCGTGGCTGGCGGTCAGCAGCTCCACCAGCAGCCGCCGCAGGGCCTGCAGGTCATCGGGCCGCGGGACTCCCGGTCCGTCGTCGGCGTCGTCCAACACCGCCGCCCGCGCCCCCAGGGCTGCGGGAAACCACAGGTCGAACAGGGCGTCGTAGGTGTCGCGGTGATCGGGCCGGCGCAGCACCGCGCACGCGATGCCCTCGCGCAGCACCTCCCGCTCGCACAGCCCGAGGGCGACCAGCACCCGTCCGGCGTCCACGGTCTCCGACGGTCCTACGGAAATCCCCTGCCCGCGAAGGGCTTCCACGAAGCCGACCAAGTGGCCGGGTATTCCGTGCGGTGCCGGCGGGGCGGCGGCACCACCGCGGCGAACGGCCATCGGCACCCCCTTAATTCAATCGGAGTTCGCCCGCGGCGCGTTGCTGGTCGGATTGATGCTTGAGCACCACGCCCAGGGTGGCGGCGACAACCGCGTCGTCGATGGTGTCCAGGCCCAGCGCCAGCAGGGTGCGGCCCCAGTCGATGGTCTCGGCGATCGACGGCACCTTTTTCAGCTGCATCCCGCGCAGCACACCGACGATGCGCACCAGCTCCTGCGCGAGCTGCTCGGGCAGCTCGGGCACCCGGGACAGCAGGATGCGCCGTTCCCGTTCGGGGCCGGGAAAGTCGATGTGCAAGAACAGGCAGCGACGTTTCAGCGCCTCGGACAGCTCGCGGGTGGCGTTGGAGGTCAGCACCACGAACGGCGCCCGGACCGCCGTGATGGTGCCCAGTTCGGGCACGGTGACCGCAAAGTCGGAGAGCACCTCCAGCAGCAGGCCCTCCATCTCGATATCGGCTTTGTCGGTCTCGTCGATGAGCAGCACCGTCGGCTCGGTGCGCCGGATGGCCGTCAAAAGCGGCCGCGGCAGCAGGAACTCCTCGCTGAACACGTCGGACTTGGTCGCCTCCCAGTCGCCGGAGCCGGCCTGGATGCGCAGGATCTGCTTGGCGTGGTTCCACTCGTAGAGGGCCCGGGCCTCGTCGACACCCTCGTAGCACTGCAGGCGCACCAGGCCCGATCCGGTGGCCTGGGCGACCGCGCGGGCCAGCTCGGTTTTGCCGACCCCGGCGGGGCCCTCCACCAGCAGCGGCTTGCCGAGCCGATCGGCGAGGAAAACCGCTGTCGCGGTGGCGGTGTCGGGAAGATAGCCGGTCTCGGTGAGCCGGCGGGTGACATCGTCGACGTCGGCGAACAGCGGGACCGAACGGGCGGGCACGCTCATCGTGGGGTCTTCGTCGCCGGCGCTCAGGCGGGACGGGTGTGGCCGTCTCCCCAGACGATCCACTTGGTCGAGGTCAATTCCGGCAGTCCCATCGGGCCGCGGGCGTGCAGCTTTTGGGTGGAGATGCCGATCTCGGCGCCGAACCCGAACTGCTCCCCGTCGGTGAACGCGGTGGACGCGTTGACCATCACGGCGGCCGCGTCGACCCCTGCGGTGAACCGTTGGGCCGCCGCCAGATTCGTGGTCACGATGGCCTCGGTGTGCCCGGTGCCGTACTCGTTGATGTGCGCGATGGCGGCATCGACGCCGTCGACCACGGCCACCGCGATGTCCATCGACAGGTATTCGCGGCGCAGCTCGGCCTCGTCCGGGTCGAGGTGCACGGTCACCCCGGCGTCCTGCAGCGCCGCCACCAGCCGCGGCATCGCCTGCCCGGCGATCGCGGCGTCCACCAACAGTGTCTCGGCGGCATTGCACACACTGGGCCGGCGGGTCTTGGAGTTCAGCAGAACCCGTTCGGCGACATCCAAATCGGCCGCCTCGTGCACATACACATGGCAGTTGCCCACCCCGGTTTCGATGGTGGGCACCTGCGCGTCGCGCACCACCGCGTCGATCAGCCCCGCCCCCCCGCGGGGGATCACCACGTCGACCAGGCCGCGGGCCTGGATCAGATGGGTGACGGTGGCGCGATCCGAGCTGTCCAGCAGCTGCACCGCGTCCGCGGGCAGCTCGTCGCCGACCAGCGCGGCCCGCAACACGCCCACCAGCGCCGCGTTGGACCGCGCCGCCGACGAGCTGCCGCGCAGCAGCGCGGCGTTGCCGGATTTCAGCGCCAGCCCGAACGCGTCGACGGTGACGTTGGGACGGCCCTCGTAGACCATGCCGACCACGCCGAGCGGAACGCGTTGCTGGCGCAGCCGCAGCCCGTTGGGCAGGGTGTAGCCGCGCAGCACCTCGCCCACCGGGTCGGGAAGGGCGGCGACCTGCCGCAAGCCGGCGGCCATGGCTTCGACGCGCTGCGGGTTGAGCGCCAGCCGGTCGAGCATCGCCGCCGGGGTGCCGGCATCGCGCGCGGCATCCAGGTCTTCGGCGTTGGCGGCCAGGATCTTCCCGGCGTGGGCCGACAGCGCCTCGGCCGCGGCGTGCAGCGCGCCGTTTTTGACCGCGGTGGGCAGTGAGGCCAAAACCCGGGAGGCGATCCGGGCGCGACGCGCGGCGTCGTGCACCTCTTGGCGGAGGTCGCGCGTTGAGTCCTTGCCCGCCGAGCGCGAGGGTGCGTGCAGAGTCATCACCTCAGGGTACCGGGGGTTCGAAGCGCCCTCGCCCGGCCCTCGCCCGGTGGGTTGACCAGCCTGACTACACCATTCGGGCCCATTCCGGGCTCATAGCCATCGTCGATATCGGCCTGGCGCACCCAGGACCGTACCGATCCCACCCCGTAGCCCAGTTGACGAGCGACCCGGGCCACGGTGCCGTGCTCGGTGCCAACTCGGCTCGCAGCGTGCGCACCATCCGCACCGCGGCCGCGTTCTCCTCCGGGCTGTAGCGACGAACACCCAGGCTTGCCGGCGACTGTTTGTTCGACATGACTCCATCCTCGCTTCCAAGGTCTGGAGCCTCCATCCAACCCAGGGCGATTCAACATCCCCCGTCGAAAGCCCTTGTGTGCCTTTGCGTCCAGCGCGATCCCTAGCAACCCAATTACCCAGGGTGCCCGCATGGATCCCGAGGTCTCGAGCAACTTGGGCAATCGGCTTACCAGTATCCCAGACAATCCGCACCGTCCCCTCGCGAAACTCCCTGGTCGAACTTCCTGCGTGTCTCTGACATGACTACTCCTCATAGTGCATGCCTCACACTTTTGGGGGATTTCCAGAGCCCTAGCCGGCGGAGGCTGCGGCAGGAAACCAATTCAGGGCTCAGCAACCCCCGCAGGAGCTCCATCGTGCCGAACGTGGCTCATACGCTGCTACAGGCTGCAGCGGCAGGCGACGTCGGTGCGTTTGCGGTGGGATCGTTGGGCAACCTACAGATAACGTTTGATGGCGCGGGGTCCCGGTCCGTGAGTTAGCCGTCACGGCGATTGCGACGGGGAAGCGGTTGGTGGATGGGCGGGCAGGCGGCAGCAAGGGCCAGGGCTTGCAGGTCGACGGTGCTGACTTCAACGAGCTCGCCGAAGGTTCGTCGGGTCTCCAGCGGGGCCCGGTTCGGGGGTGTGAAGCCCGGCCATGCGCCGTCGCCTCAATTCCTTGCTATCCGTTCTAGCAGATTCAGCGAGGCCCGCCAGGGGCTGGCGCAGGCGGAGCCACGAACAACGCTGGATCAGCTATGACGACACTGGGCGGTACATCGCCCACCCGTGTCGCAGAAATCGGGGTCTGCCACACGTCTCCTTGATCGCCGCATTCATTTGTTAGAGCAGTGACGGTGAGAACGCCTCGGAGCGTGCCGTCAGGCTGTGGGTCCAATGACGAACTAATCGTATCGGTCTCGGCGACGTTTCCATTTGTTGCTCCGGCACATTGGTGCGGTGGCTGGAGATAGGGCGTGTCTTGCCAGTGACCGTCGGCGAAACGGAGCACCTTTGCTGCACCTGTAGCCTCTTGGTGGTTTTCGTCGGCCAGTGCGGCACCGGCGGCAACGCATCCAGCCGATGTGCACAAGGAACGAAAGGCCCACCAATGGGTTTCGTGGGTTCCGCCACTCACGGGATCGCCGTTTTCCGTCTGCTTCGCAAAGTCGACGTCCAGGCGATAGGTGCCATCAAGCCCCGGCCCCCCAACAACCGGGGCTGCGGTGCTAGTCGTCGAGGGAGCGGTGACCGTCGCCGGATCGGCCACGGTGACACTCGGCGGCACGTCGCCCATCCGCGTCGCCACCAGCGGTACCTGACGCACCAATCCTTGACCGCCGCATTCATTCGTCAGAAAGGTGTCGGTCACAACGCCGCGGAGCGCGCCGTCAGGCTGTGGCTTCAACGACCACGTAACCATTTCGGTGTAGGCGCCCGCGACGATGCTTTTCCCGTCTGCTCCCAGGCATCGCGGAGACTGCACTGGGATCTGATAAGGCACCACCTGCCAGTGACCATCAACAAAATGGGACTCGACTGTGTCACTGGGGTTGGCCGCCACGTCATGGTTGTTGACGTCAAGCTCGGTCCCGGTGGCAACGCAACCGGTAGGTCTGCACGCTGACCGGAATGCCCACCAAGCGGTGTTGCCGGTGTTGGGTGCAGGGGCGGGCGCGCCGTTGAACGTCTGCTTTGCAAGGTCGAACTCCATGCGATAAGTGCCGTCGAGTACGGCAGCAGGTGGGGCTGGGGTTCTGATGGGCGGCGTGGTGGTTGCGTGATTCTCCCGCTCGACCACGTAGAGGGTCGCACCAATGGCGGCCAACACTGCCACCGCTATCGCCGCCCCGACAAGAATTGGCCGCCGCCTCCGCTGCTTTTTCGCCGCCGCCGGCTCGGGTCCCGATGGCAGGCTGTCCTCAGAGCGCGGCGGGGACTTCGTGGTCGTCGACTGTGGTTTCGCGCTGTATCGTTCCGCCTGCACGGATCCCACTGCGCGGGCGGAGACGGTGATGCCAGCCTGGGTGGGGCGATCACTTTCCGCGTCGCCGGCGGTCCGCTCACTGAGCCGCATGGCGAACTCGCGGCACCGGCCGAACCGGTCGGTGGGGTCCTTGGCCAACGCTCTTGACAACACCTGATCGAGGTGCGCCAACTCCGGGCGCCGATCACTTAGCTTTGGCAGTGCTGCGTTGAGGTGTTGGCTGATGACAGCCACCGGGTTGGAATGCTGATACGGCGGGGCGCCCGTGAGCAGGTGAAACGCGGTGGCCGCCAGCGCGTACTGGTCGGCGCGCCCATCCAGCTGCAGCCCCATCAACTGCTCAGGTGCGCAGTAAGCCACCGTGCCCACCGTCATATTGGTCGCCGTCAGGCCGCTGACGTCGGCCAGTTGGCGGGCTACTCCGAAGTCGGCCAACAGGATCCGTCGTTCACCGTCTTCTGGCTCGGTGAGCAAGATGTTGGCCGGCTTGACGTCGCGATGTAACAATCCCCGCTGGTGGGCGTAATCGAGCGCCCTGGCCACCGCGGTGACGATGACGGAGACGTCATGTGGTGGCATTCCGGCCGGGTACTGGGCTTTCATTAGCTGCCCAGCGTCGGTGCCCTCGACGTAGTCCATCGCGATCCACAGTTGACCATCGAATTCGCCGCGATCATGCATCCCGACAATGTTTGGGTGCCACAGTTCGGCGACGAGGTCGGCTTCGCGGTGGAACCTCTCGCGGAATTCACGATCTGCGGTGAGCGCCTCAGGAAGAATCTTCAACGCGTCGCGCCGGCGTAATCGGGGGTGCTGAGCGAGGTAGACCTCGCCCATCCCCCCAGAACCCAGCAGCCGGAGGATGGTGTACCCAGCAAAAACCGTGCCGATCGCCAATGGCATGCGCGGATATTACCGCCGCCATCGCCCCCGCCGTGCGCTTCCCCGACACATAATCCCGGATGGTTTTGCGGTCCCGGCCGGTGTGGCGGGCGATCGCCGAGATCCTCTAACCACATTTACGCAGAGCATGTACTTCCACCTCGTCCCCCCATGTGAGCACGAGAAAGCGGGCCTCCTTCGACTGCAGTTGTTGGCGTTAGACACCAGCAGCATCAAGTGAGGCCCGCCCTTCTCGGCGAAGCCACACGGGTGAGGAATTTCGATGAGCGTCAGTGGGGAATTTCAGTGAGCGCGGTCATGGTCAGATGCGCGGTAATTAGCGCGGGCAGGTCTGTTGCGTTATAGGGCGGGGATCCGGTCAGCCACTCGAAGAGGACGCAGGCAGCATAGATGTCGGCGCGGTGAGTAATCTCGGTATTATTGAGCCGCTCGAGGCCAAATAGGCGAATGTCCCAATGGTGGTGCCGTAACTGGTCAGCTTTGCGTCGGATGTCGCCTGCCAGGGTGATGCGACGGGCGCATGATGAAGATGCTCAACGTGATCGATGAGTTCACCCGTGAAGCCTTGGCGATCCATGGTGATCGGGCCATCGACGCCGACGGCGTCGTCGATGTCCTCGACCGCCTGGCCCTGCAGCACGGGGGCACCGCACTACGTGCGCTTCGACAACGGGCCCGAGTTCGTGGCTCACGCGGTCAACGACTGGTGCCGGTTTTAACGGCGTCGGCTCGCTGGTCATCGACCCCGGATCCCCGTGGCAGAACGCCTGGATCGAGTCCCTCAACGGCCACCTGCGCGACGAGTTGCTCAACTCCTGGCGGTTCGACTCACTTCTGCAGCCTTTTATGCCCAACATTTTAAGTGAATCCCGCGTAGAATTGCAGGCAAATCAATTGTGCTATTAAGCACCATCGATAAACTTAAGGAAATGATGTGACCGCTACGATTTTTGGTACTAGCCACCAGGCCGACGTCCTGGTCAACATGACAGCCGATGGCGTTGACCTGAATCATATGTGGGACGAATTTCGCGATGCGCTGGACGTATGGAACACCGATCGGCGATCCGTGACCGATCTGCTGTGCTTCCATACCCCACTGCGACCGGCGAAGGCGAAGCGGTTCCCCAAAACTCCGAAGTGCCGTCGTTTGAGCAAGCTACCGAATACCGCGTGCCCAAAGGCGCGCTGCCACCCGGCACCGGCTTGCTTATGGGCTACCCCTTCTACGACTACGATCTTGCTGGAAGATTCAGTTGGAAGTTCCTTCGCGATGCGGATTCCCGCCAGGTCCGTTCTGTGATGGATTCGATTATGTCTGCCGACAACAAGTCGGTGACGGGTTCGATTTTGCGTCGGTTGTTCACCAACACGCGCAGCCGCAACGAATTCACCACGCCCGTCTATGACCTCTACCACGGGCTTGACCCCCTCCCGCCCGCGCGGAACTCACCCTAGCATCGATGCGGAGAGGTGATCTGGAAGATGTCGGGAAATAGAGACCTGGCCGTCCTGGTCGGCAACGGCCTGAGCATCGCTTTCAGCGACGACCTGCTGCTGGGCAGCATTAGCAACGAGATGATCGCAAGATTCACTGCGGAGTATCCAGGTAGCGATGCCGTAGCTCAAGCGATGCAGAATGTCGCCAAGCATGACTTGACCGGCGATCCGGCTGCGGACTTTGAGATTTTAATCGGTGCTTTTGGCGGGCAGAGTGACATTCTTGACGACTTGAGCGTGTTCGCTGACCTAATACGAAATTCCGATCCAGACACGGTCAACGCATTTCAGAAGGTTCGAGAGTTCGTCGCAGAAGTCCAGCGGCGTGGGATTGGACATACCTTGGAAATAATTGCCGAGCGATCCTACGCTGACGAAGCACGGCGTCAACCAGTCGACGACTTCGTAGCCAAGGTATTGAGTAAGTTCACTAAAAAGGTGACTATTGCAAACCTAAACTACGACGCGGTACTCCTTTCCTCCCTATTAAGCAACAAACACGACGATGTTTTGTGCGACATGGCTGATGGGCGCTGGCCCGGGACAGTCACGGTTGACGGCATCGAATACGATACCAAACGGCTTCGACAGACCGAAGATGATTTTATGAGCTTCGACCAGCGCCGGGTTCGTTTGCTTCACTTGCATGGCTCGATCACATATTGGGAGTTCGGCAGATACCAAATTAAATTGCCAACTAACGCTATACGTAGCACGATCTGGAAAAAATATCGGAACGAAGAAACGTTCAGTGGTCGCCCCCTAGTGGTATTGGCAAATCAGAATAGCAAAGCACGACACGTCTTAAGGCAGCCGTTCGCTCTAGCGTATGAACTTTCGGAGTCTAGTTTCAGGGATGCGGACTACTGGTTGATAGTCGGATACTCATTCCGCGACGTATGCGTCAATGACCTCTTGCGCCGATGCTGGGAGGTCCGACGTGATAAGCCAATGATATTGGTCAGCACAATGGGCGATGGGCTCACGAATGCAACCATCGAGACTGCTTTGGGTTGGGAGCTTGGAACCGGCGCGACGAATCGACTGCAAGTAGATCGCGGCGGAGCATTCGCCCTCTGTGATTCAGAAGCCTGGAAATCCTTCATATCCAGCTAGACGATCCGCTGGACGATATGGCAAATCGCGCCCGTCATTCGAATCGAAGATCATAGGGGCTCTTCGACTTTAACCGGGCAATCGGTGTGAAGTCTGGGTTGCGGCCCGCTGTTTGCGGGTGCAGTGAAATCGTATCCGGAGGGTAGAGTTGTGCCGATTGCGGAACCCGCAGCCAACGCGTTTGACCTGCCTGAGTAGCCGGTTGTAGCCCTCGGTGCGGACGTTGGTGATCCCAGTGGTCAGGAAGGCGTTGATCTCGGACCACAGGAATCGACGGTGCTCGCTAGGGGGTGAGCAGTTCGGGGATCTGCGAGTCGATGCACCAGGCCAGAAAGCGGTGCAGGCGGTGACGGGCCAGGTGGGGGTCCCCGCCGACGCGCACGGTCAACAGCAGGGTGCGCAGTTCCTCTCCTCTTTGGCGATCCAGGCCGACAGGATCTGCGCGCTGGGATCCTCGGCGCTAATGCGATTCCACATCTTGGCAAAGCTTTCATCCGACAAGCGTTCCCTGGCGGTCAGCAGGCGACGCCGTTTGGCCCACTGCGGGTCGATCTTGCGGCCCGATCATGCAGCTGCCAGGTCACTCGGTGGCGCACCTTGGTCAGGGCGTCGTTGGCCAGCTTGGTCAGGTGGAAGTGGTCGACCACCAGCTGCGCGTTAGCCAGCAGCCCAGGGGTGCGGATCGCCGACGCGTAGGGCGCGGCGGGATCGATGGCCACGTATTTGATTCTTTCCCGGAACCGCGGTGTGCGCGTTAAGCCATCCGATCACATCGGCGCCGCTGCGGCCTTCATGCTGCCCCAATAGGCCCTGATCACCAGCCAGGTCCACAAACCCGGTGTCCCACGGATCGACCCGCAACCACCGGCCGGTCTGGGCGCAACGTTCCCATCTGGGCTTTCCCCGGCGGGTTTCATCGATGCCCAGCACCGGGGTAGGCGCCGGCTCGGTCACCACCGTCGTGGCGTGGGTGGCAAACGCTCGATGCGCGGTCGGCCACGACACGCCATGGGCCTGGGCGACCTCGGCTACCGAGCGCGCCGCGTCCCCGACTGCTTGGCCATCTGCACACGCAGCCGAAGCGTGCTGCGGACGCGGGCCGGCACCTCGGTGATCGCCCCGGTGAACGATCCCCGTTGACAGGAGTCTTCTCGGCATCGCCAGCGAATTTTATGCCAGCGCACCACAATAGGGCCTTCACCATAAGGGATATCCTTCGGCGAGGTGACCACGCAGCCCTTCACCGACGTCGAGACCACCCCACACGACGGGCATGCCGCCGCCGTCGGATCGTCGGTGACCACATCCACTACTCGGGTGCCGTCGGCGCGGCGCTCGACACGCTCAACCCGCACTCCTGGCAGCCCGAACAACACTGTCGTAGCGTCAAACACAGCCCTTGGCTCCTTCCTGGCCTGAATGCGGGGCCACACTCAGACTTCAGAAGGCCAAGGGCCTTCAGTTGTTAGACACGCCGACCAAGATCAACGGGCTACCTGCCCGGCCAAAGTTGAAGAGCCTCCATGGGGGTCAAAGCATTTTCATTTGCTGACGCGCCGGGGATAATCGCCCGAAATTAGCAAACTGTCCGCAGAGAGAGACACGACCCGCTGCGCCGCAGCGCCGCGCTCACACCCAGCGCTGTTTGCCGGCGGATCGGTTCTCGGGGTTGTCGGAGTAGCCCGCGCCCGGCGTGTTCCATTGGCACACGCCGCCGTGGCCCGAGCAGGTGCCACTCCGGTGCTTGGAGTGGGACTCTGAGCCATCGCAACAGATGGCTGTTGCGCTGTTCGTGTTCTGATCAGGCCTTTCGACGCAATCACCATCGGCGTCCCGGTAGGTGCCTGATGGGCATTGGTGGAACTCACTAGGTGGTGTCGGGACTCCACCTTTCCGTGACGCCGCCACTGATCCCATGTCCGCGTCAGCCGTAGCCGGCAAGCCGATTACGGCTGCTGCGACTGCCGCCTCGATGAGTGCTGAGCGAAACATCCGTCCCCCAAAATATACTGCCGTTCCAAACGGACGGTAGTTTATGCACAGCTAGACCGACTGTGTGTGGCATTTCGGAAATTTTTCTGCTAGGGGCTCCTGCGCCCACCACTGCGGGACGGTACAAGACTTTGCCGACGCCCTATCCGTGCGCCTGCTCACACCACGGCGGCGTCTGCCAATGGTGCGCAGCGGCGGGCAGCCCAGGATACTCGGCCAACCCCGGCAACAGCACGGCCGACAACAGCGCCGACTCCCGATTCTTGTCATCGTTGACGGACCCAGACCAGGGTGGCCCCATGGTGATATGGAACTTTCCGCCGTGAAGGCGCAGGGATTAGAGACATATCAGCTGGAAACCAACGGGATCCCGGGCTACAAAGTCGCAGACAAACTCGCCTGCAGCGATGTCCTCTACTGCCCTTGGAACCTGCCCCCTGACGCCCGATAGCTGGCCGGCGGCCAATATTAAGCTGAGGAATCATTGCGGCGCCGTCACCTACGGCCGGAGGTGGCGGAGGGATGCAGTCTTGTTACACGATCCCGCCGGTGTTCGCGTGTGACTGTTGGCGGGACAAACCTACGTGCCAATCGGCGAAATCGCGGTTTTGGGCGAATTGCTTTAGTGTGTCGCAGGATTCGTCTTTCCCGCTCGTGCTCTACATGCGCCCACCGTTGAGGAGGACTCCAGCTCATATTAGCCTTCCTAATGGTTTCGGCCGTCCTAACCGGGATATTCGGAACGTGGGTGCGCGCCGAACAAGAGTTGCGCGCAGTGAGGAAGGAGAAGGAACGAGTGCGCAAGGCCTTTCGCGCCCAGGGCTGGATGGTCCCCGAGGTGAGCCCTTCGTAGTGGTCCAGTCGTTGTGCGACTCTGATGCCCGGTTTCGGGCAGGAAGAATCGGAAACGACATGGCGGTGAACAAGCGTCGGCGGCATACGCCGGATCAGATCATTCGCAAGCTCGCCGAGGGCAACAAGCCCCTCGGGGCCGGACAGGAACTCAGCGAGGTGTGCCGGCACCTGCAGATCGCTGAGTCGACGCGGCATCGCTGGGTCGCCCAGTACGGTGGGATGAAGGCCAGCGACGCCAAACGCCTCAAAGAGCTGAAAGCCGAGAACGCCCGGCTGACGAAGCTGGTCGCCAACCAGGCTCTGGACATCGATATGCTCAAGGAGATCTCGGCGGGAAACTTCTAACCCCGAACCGCAAGCGCAGCGCCGTTGAGATGCTGCGCGAGCGGTTCTGGGTCTGGCAACGTCGAGCGTGCACGGTGGTCGGCATCCACCGCTTCACGATGCGCCTATAAACACCGCCGACCAGCCAGGAGGAAGCCCGGCTGCGGGCCTGGCTACGCGCGTTCTCCACCGACCGATCGCGCTAGGGGGTGGCGGCGAGCTGCGATCGCGGCCCGCAAAGCCGGTTGGCAGGTCAACAACAAACGCATCCGTCGCCTATGGCGCGAAGAAGGCCTTCGGGTTCCGCAGCGCCGCAAGAAAAAGCGGCTGACCGGCATCGGTGTGCCTGTTGGCGCGATGTCACCGATCCGACCGAACGTGATCTGGGCGATGGACTTCGCATTCGACACCACCGCCGACGGGCGCATGGTGAAGATGCTCAACGTGATCGATGAGTTCACCCGTGAAGCCTTGGCGATCCATGGTGATCGGGCCATCGACGCCGACGGCGTCGTCGATGTCCTCGACCGCCTGGCCCTGCAGCACGGGGGCACCGCACTACGTGCGCTTCGACAACGGGCCCGAGTTCGTGGCTCACGCGGTCAACGACTGGTGCCGGTTTTAACGGCGTCGGCTCGCTGGTCATCGACCCCGGATCCCCGTGGCAGAACGCCTGGATCGAGTCCCTCAACGGCCACCTGCGCGACGAGTTGCTCAACTCCTGGCGGTTCGACTCACTTCTGCAGCCTCAAGTGATCATCGAAGACTGGGGGTGCGACTACAACGCCAACAGACCCCACTCCGCGCACCGCGGGCTCACCCCAACCGAGTTCGCTCTACAGTAGACCACGACCCACCAAACCCAAGCCGCATAGCGACTGGACCACCAAACGGGTCCCCCTCGCCATCACTCCGACGCGTCCTTTCGTGTCGGAAGCAGCGGCTCGACGCGTATCGCGCCCATGCCCAGCGACGACTTGATTCCACAGCCAGAGAACTCCCCGAACCGCAGCAGGGCCGTGACATAGCTGACGAAGCAGTCCGCGCCCTTCACCGTGAACATGGCCGATCCGGTGAAGCCGGGGACACCAGCCGTTCCGATCGCAAACCGCTGCGACGCCACCCGAAAGGACGTGAGACGAATGGCCCGGCCGAACTCATCGACAAGTCCTTCGTCGGGTTCCTCGTCGTCGACGATCGCGCTGTACTTCATCGAAAGTCTCTGAAACACCAGCCGCGGATCGGGCCAGAACACGTACTCACCGGCCTGTTTGAACGCCGTCGGTGTCAGAAAACAGACCCGGAACCGATACGCCTCGGGTGGAGCGTAGAACGTCCGCCACAGCTCGCTCAGCTGCAAATGTTCCAGCGTCCGGCCGGTGACCGTGGCCGAAAGCCCGGTGGCTCGGATGCGAAACCCCGAGAAGCTGTCTTGTGTCAACGGCTGCACGATGTGGGTGTTGGCCTCGTCGGTCAGGGTGCTGACTTGCCACTCCAGCAATGTACCGGCCCGGCCCAGGGCCCATTGGCTATATGGGTTTACCCGGGAGCTGTGAAGCGTCTGCGCATAATCGCTGGCGATCGACTCCATCAAAACACCCTGTAGATGCGGCCCGAGCCTTCCGGCTTGCACACGGTCGACAGGCATGTCGAGCTGCAACGCCAGCGTCAGGCGCGACAACTGTTGAGTCACGAGCTACTCCTCGAACAATGCAAAGCCGAACAGACTAACGGTTCCTGCGGATGCGAGTCAAGAGGAGATTTTGGGCGGTCGCCGGGTTGCCCGGAGAGTCGCCGTTCCTAGCACGCGCGTAATCCGACCCGTATCCCAGATACCGGTGTTTCGCGACTTGTGGCCGCTTTAGGCGGCGTGAGCGTCCGGCGTGCGGACATGCTCGGGGCGAAAGCCCCGCCCGATGACAATCGGCGGAATGAACTGCAGCGGGCCCCGGCCGACGATCGCCGGGATCCGGAACGGGGACAGGTCACCGCTCAAATTCGGCTTGATCGCGGCGTTTTGGATAAACACCTGGCCGGCCTGGATGATCCGGGTGGGCAGCTCCCGCCGGCGCTGCACCTTGGCGAGGTGGGCAGCGCGCAGCCGGCCGTCGCGTAGCGGGGCGTACAGCAGGTTGGCTGCGGCCACCGCGTCGGCGACAGCGAGGTTGATGCCGACCCCGCCCACCGGCGACATGGCATGCGCGGCATCGCCGATGCACAGCAGGCCCGGGCGCCACCACCTCTTGAGCCGGTCCACCCGCACGTCGAGCCGGCTGACGTCGTTCCAGGAGCGCAGATCCTCGACCCGCTCACGAAACTGCGGCCGCACCGACACCAGGCGCTGCTTGAACGCCTCCAGCGAGCCGTCTTGAGGGTTCGCCCCTTTCGGGACCAGATAACCGACCTGCCAGTAGTCACCCCGATAGATCATGGCCATGACAAAGCCCTTTCGGATCACCCCGAACAGCTCCCGGGGATCACCCGGGCACCACCTCAGCCGAAACCACAAGACATCCATCGGTGAATACGCCCGCACGACCTCCAGGCCCGCAGCGGCCCGCACCGCCGACGTGCGCCCGTCCGCGGCGATCACCAACTCGGCATGCACCTCCAGCTCGGGCGTGCGCACTCCGGCCACCCGTTCCCCGTCGACGATCAAGCCTGTCACCTCGGCGTTACGGAACAGGGTGAATTCCGGGTAGGCGGAGGCTTTTTCGGCGAGAAAGTCGAGGAAGTCCCACTGCGGCATCAACGCGACATAGGGCTGTTTGAAGCCAAGCCATTTAAGCGCACTGAAGTTGCCGAAGGTGCGCAGTGTGCCGTCGGTGTCAAAGGCAACGCGGCCGATCTTGGTGTGCGGTAGCCGTAAGAACTCGTCGATCAGCCCCAGCTCGTCCATGATTCGCAGCGTCGTCGGATGTACGGTGTCGCCGCGGAAATCACGCAGGAAGTCGTTGTGCTTTTCCAAGACAACAACCGAAATCCCGGCACGAGCCAGCAGCAACGCGTGCACCAGGCCGGCGGGACCGCCACCGGCAACACAGACCTGGGCCTGAACAACTCGGGTCATGGCCTGACCCTACTCGCGGGCAGCACCCCACCTCGCTCAGCCGGTCCCGTGTAAGGTTCGGACACGTTTTCACGTGTTGTCGTGCGACACGTCAGGCAGCACCGCGGTTTTTGCCGTCGCGTGGTTGACAATGCCGGACATGGCGCGATCACGGGTGCGCGGCGTTGGCGCGTGAGCTCTCCCGACGGGCGTTTCTGCGGGGTGCCGCCGGAGCGTTAGCCGCCGGCGTGATTTTCGGGGCACCCCGGGCGACCGCCGCTCCGAACGCCCCCGGCTGGGAGGATCTTTCCACCGCCCTCGGCGGGAAAGTGCTGCTTCCGGCCGACGGTGGCCAATTCGCCGCGGCCAAGCAAGTTTTCAACACCAACTACAACGGCTCCGTGCCGGCCGCGGTGGTCACGCCGACATCGGTAGCCGAGGTGCAAAAGGCGATGGCATTCGCCGCCGCCCACAACCTCAAGGTTGCCCCGCGCGGTGGTGGGCATTCCTACGTGGGAGCGTCCACGGCACCCGGCACCATGGTGCTCGACCTGCGCCAACTGCCCGGCGGAATCCAATACGACGCCGCCACCGGGCAGGTTACCGTGACACCGGCCACCGGTTTGTATGCGATGCACGAGGCGCTGGCCGGGGTGGGGCGGGGTGTCCCCACGGGGACCTGTCCCACGGTCGGCGCGGCGGGACACGCCCTGGGCGGGGGACTGGGCGCCGATTCCCGGCACGCGGGCCTGCTCTGTGACCGGTTGACCTCGGCGTCGGTGGTGCTGCCCGGGGGCCGGGCGGTCACTGCGTCGGCCACCAGCAACCCCGACCTGTACTGGGGATTACGCGGAGGTGGCGGCGGAAACTTCGGGGTGACCACCTCGCTGACTTTTGCGACGTTTCCCACCGGGGACGTCGACGTCGTCAATCTGCATTTCCCGCCGCAGGCGTTCGCCCAGGTTCTGCTCGGTTGGCAAAATTGGCTGCGCAGCGCGGACCAACGCAACTGGGCGCTGGCGGACGCCACCGTTGATTCCCTGGGTACGCAGTGCCGGATCCTTGCGACCTGCCCGGTCGGGTCGGGCGACCGGGTGCAGCGGGCCCTCGTGTCGGATGTCGGCATGCCGCCGACCGGGACCGAGAGCCATACGTTCAACCGGCTGGACCTGGTGAGGTACCTGGCCGTCGGCAACCTCAACCCGTCACCGCTGGGGTATGTCGGCGGATCCGATGTTCTGCCGGCGATCAACCCCGGAGCCGCCCAACAGATCGCCGCGGCGGTCGACACCTTCCCGCGGGCGGCGGGACGTCTGCTGGTGATCATGCACGCGCTCGACGGCGCCCTGGCCGCCGTGGCACCGTCGGCCACCGCCTTTCCGTGGCGCCGGCAGTCGGCCCTGATTCAGTGGTATGTCGAAACATCCGGAGACCCGGCGGTGGCGACCAACTGGCTGGCCACGGCACACCAGCTGGTGCGCCCGTATTCGGTGGGCGGCTACGTGAACTATCTCGAGGCGGCCCAGCCGCCGGCGCGCTACTTCGGCCCGAACCTCTCCCGGCTCGCCGCCGTGCGCCAAAAGTATGATCCCGGCCGAATCATGTTCTCCGGGTTGAGCTACTAACCGCCAGTCACAGGCCGTATTCTCGGCCGAGCGGCCATCGGGCTGCGCCGGACCCCAGGCATCGGCGGCGCGGACTGAGGCGGGCTCGTTGTGGGGAGCGGACGGAAGGCGGGCGGCGCAATGCCGAAGAAGCCCCGGGTGTGCGTGGTGGGCAGCGTGAACATGGACACGGTTCTTCGCGTCGGGTCCCTGCCGCGCCCCGGTGAGACGGTGCTGGCGACCTCGGCGCGGTCGGCACCGGGCGGCAAAGGCGCCAATCAAGCGGTGGCGGCGGCCCGCGCCGGGGCACAGGTCGACTTCGTCGGCGCGGTGGGTGACGACCCGGCGGCCGCGCGGCTGCGGGCGCATCTGCGCGCGAACGGGGTCGGCACCGAGGGGCTGATCACCGTGCCCGGCCCCAGCGGTCAGGCGATCGTGATGGTCGATACCGCCGGCGAGAACGCGATCGTCGTCGCCCCGGGCGCCAACGCTCACCTGGCGCTGGACTCGGGGCACTGGCGTGCTGTGCTCGCCGATTGCGATGTGCTGTTGCTGCAGTTGGAGATTCCGATCACCTCGGCGATCGCCGCCGCGCACTCGGGACGGTCGGCCGGGGCGACCGTCATCGTCAACGCCTCACCGGCCGGGGGCGACCCGGATCGGCTGGCCGAGCTGGCCCGCCTGGCCGACGTCGTCGTCGTCAACGAGGCCGAAGCCGGTCACTGGGCGTGGCCCGTCAAGCATCTGGTGATCACCCGCGGGGCCGCCGGCGCCACCTACCGCAGCGACGGCGAGGACCTGGCCGTCCCCGCGCCGCGGGTGCCGGTGGTGGACACCTCCGGCGCCGGGGACGTGTTCGCCGGCGTGCTGGCCGCCGGCTGGACCGCGGGCCACGTCCGGGCGGTGCGCCGCGCCTGCGTGGCGGGCGCGCTGGCGACACTGGTGCCCGGAGCCGGCGACTGCGCCCCGTCGAGCCGGGCGATCGACGATGCGGTTGCCGGTTTCACAGCATCCTCCACCGAACCATCGTGACGCCGGCCGCTCCCCGCGGCTACCCCCCGGCCGCTCCCCGCGGCCTACGCCTCCGGGATTTCGCGTTCGATCTCCTCGAGCCAGGTTCGGGCCGACATGTCCGACGGGGCGCGCCAATCCCCGCGGGGTGAGAGTGCTCCGCCGTGAGACACTTTGGGGCCGTTGGGCAGCGCCGAGCGTTTGAATTGGCTAAACGAGTAGAACCGCTGCACGAAGACCCGAAGCCAATACCGAATCTCCTTGAGCGAGTATGCTGATCGCTTGTCTTCGGGAAAGCCCGGCGGCCAATTTCCGCGGCCCGGGTCACTCCATGCGTGCCAGGCCAAAAACGCGATCTTCGAGGGCCGAAACCCGTAGCGCAGCACCTGAAACAGCGAGAAGTCCTGCAGGGCGAACGGCCCGACTTTCGCCTCGCTGCTCTGCAGTTCCTGCTGCTCACCGGCCGGGACCAACTCCGGGGTGATCTCGGTGTCCAGCACCGACTGCAGCACCTCGCACACCTGGGTGTCGAACTGCCCGGAGGAGATGACCCAGCGGATCAGGTGCTGGATCAGCGTCTTGGGCACGCCGGCGTTGACGTTGTAGTGCGACATCTGGTCGCCCACACCGTAGGTCGACCAGCCCAGCGCGATCTCCGACAGGTCGCCGGTGCCCAGCACGATGCCGCCACGCTGGTTGGCGATGCGAAACAGGTAATCGGTGCGCAGGCCGGCCTGGACGTTCTCGAAGGTGACGTCGTAGACCTGCTCGCCGCGTGAAAACGGGTGACCGATCGTCGACAGCATCAGCTCGGCGGTCTCGCGGATATCGATTTCCTCGAAGCTGACGCCCAGCGCCTGCGCCAGCCTGACCGCATTGGCTTTGGTGTGTCCGCCGGTGGCGAACCCCGGCAAAGTGAATGCCAGAATGTCACTGCGGGGCCGGTTTTCGCGATCCATCGCGCGGGCGGCGACGATCAGCGCGTGCGTTGAGTCCAGCCCCCCGGAGATGCCGATGACGACCTTGGGGTAGTTCAGCGCGCGCAGCCGCTGCTTGAGCCCGGCGACCTGGATATTGTAGGCCTCATAGCAGTCCTGTTGCAGGCGCGCGGGGTCAGGCGGTACGAACGGAAACCGCTCGACGACCCGGCGCAGCCCGATGTCGCCCAGCGGCGGGTCCAGCCGAAACTCGATGCGCCGGAACGACTCTGCCCAGTCCCGGTGGTGTTGCCGGTTGTCGTCGAAGGTGCCCATCCGCAGTCGTTCCGCGCGCAGCAGCTCGGTGTCGATGTCGGCGACCGAACGGCGCTCCCCTTTGGGGAAGCGTTCGGATTGCGCGAGCAGCACCCCGTTTTCCCAGACCATGGTCTGCCCGTCCCAGGCCAGATCCGTCGTCGATTCCCCCGCCCCCGCGGCGGCGTAGACGTAGCCGGCCAGACAGCGTGCCGACGCCGAGCGGGCCAGCAGCGCGCGGTCCCCGGCGCGGCCGATGGTGATCGGGCTGCCCGACAGGTTGGCCAGCACCGTCGCCCCGGCCAGCGCGGCCCCGGCGCTGGGCGGCACCGGAACGAACATGTCCTCACAGATTTCGACGTGCAGCACGAAACCGGGCAGATCCGACGCGGCGAACAGCAGGTCGGGGCCGAACGGGGCGGGGGCGCCGCCGATTCGGATTGTGCCGTGCTCGTCGTCGCCGGCCGCGAGCTGGCGGCGCTCGTAAAACTCCCGGTAAGTAGGCAGATACGACTTGGGTACTACGCCGAGCACGACGCCGCGATGGATGACCGCCGCGGTGTTGTAGATGCGGTGCCGATAGCGCAGCGGTGCGCCCACCACCAGCACCGGCAGCAGATCGGCGGTGCCCGCGACAATGTCGAGCAGGGCGCCTTCGACGGCGTCGAGCAGCGCGTCCTGCAGCAGGATGTCCTCGATGGAGTAGCCCGACAGCGTCAGCTCGGGGAACACCGCCAGCGCGACGCCCTCGTCGTGGCACTCCCGGGCGATACGCAATACCGACTCGGCATTGGCCGCCGGGTCACCGATCGTGGTGTGGTGCGTGCACGCCGCGACACGCACGAACCCGTGGCTGTAGGCGCTAAAGAAATTCATCGTGTGCCATTGTCCACCGCCCCCCGCCACACCCGGGTGAAAGGGCGGTGTCGAGCCGAGCCGGCCGCCGTCTGCGCCTACGATCGGACACGTGTGGGCCGCCGAACTGATCGCGCTGCTGGCCGGTCGGCGGATCGCGGCGCTGACCGGCGCCGGGATCTCCACCGACTCGGGCATTCCGGACTATCGGGGTCCCGATTCGCCGCCGAGCAACCCGATGACGATCGGCCAGTTCATCTCCGATCCGGCGTTCCGGCAACGCTATTGGGCACGCAACCACGTCGGCTGGCGGCACATGGACGACGCCCGGCCCAATGCCGGGCACTTGGCGTTGGCGGCGCTGGAGCGGGCCGGGGCGGTGACCGGGGTGATCACCCAGAACGTCGACCTGTTACACACCAAGGCGGGCAGCACAACCGTGGTGAATCTGCACGGGAGCTACGCGCGGGTGGTGTGCCTGGCGTGTGGACACACGATGAGCCGCGCCGCGCTGGCCGAGAAGCTGCAGGAACTCAACCCGGGATTTCTGGAGCGGGCCGGGGCGGTCGACGGCCTGGCGGTGGCTCCCGACGCCGACGCCGTGGTCGCCGACACCACCTCGTTCCGTTACCTCGATTGCCCGTGTTGCGGCGGGATTCTCAAACCCGACATCGTTTACTTCGGCGAGAGTGTTCCGAAAGACCGTGTGGCACAGTCTTATTCACTGATCGACCGGTCGGATGCGCTGCTGGTTGCGGGCACATCGCTGGCGGTGTTCTCCGGCTACCGGTTCGTGCGGCACGCGGTGGCGCTGGGTATCCCGATCGCCATCGTCAACCGCGGCCGCACCCGTGGTGACCACCTCGCGACCGTCAAAATCGACGCCGGCTGCTCGCAGACGCTGTCGCTGCTGGCCCGCGGGCTCGTCGGCGATCTCGGCGCACCGGGGCCGGCGCCCGCGCGTCGGGACAGCTCCGGGTGAGGTCCACCGGGAGCCGCCGGCGGCGACCACCGCCACGGCGACGGTGCTACGAGCGCGGGTCGGTATTGCCAACCTGGTCTGTGGTGCGGTGGCGAGGGGTGATCATCGGGTGTGACGCGAGAGTGCCGGTGGCGACGGTGTCTCTCGGGAAACGTGTCGCTGGCTGCACTTTCGCGCCTACACATACACGTGATGCGCCTACACATACATCGGGCTTTGGGCGTGGGCTTGGGTTAGTGAATCACGACGCTGGCGACCGGTGGCAGCGTTTTCGCGCATATTTGACCACTAACACAACCGGTCATCCCATCCGGCGTGTTAGCAAGCCAGGTCCAAACATTTCCAGGTCCGTCGCCACACCCGCGCGACACCTGACCTGTTACCGACCCACGCTCCTTAGATCACCACCAGGTCGTCGGCGTGCACGGCGGGCCGGCGCAGCTCGGCGGGCAATTCGGGCGTCGAGCGGCCCATCATGGTGGCTAATTCGGTGGCGTCGTAGGCGACCACGCCGCGAGCGACCAGGGCCGCGTCCGGTCCGCGTAATTCGACGACGTCACCGCCGTAAAACCGGCCGGATACCGCGGTGATCCCGGCGGGCAGCAACGAGCGACGGTGCCGCGCCACCGCGCGCACCGCGCCTTCGTCGAGGGTCAGCGAGCCGGTGCACTCCGCGGCGTAGCGCACCCAGAAACGGCGCGCCGACATCCGGGCGGGCCGGGCCGCGAAGACCGTGCCCACCGAGGCGTCCGCCAGCGCGATCGCCGCATCGTCGGCGGCGGCCAACAGGACCGGGACCCCGGCGTCGGCGGCCAGTTGCGCGGACGACACTTTCGAGGCCATGCCGCCGGTGCCCAGGTGGCTGCCGCGGCCGGCGATCACCTCGTCAAGGTCGTGGGGGCCGGTCACTTCCGGGATGAAACGGGCGTCGGCCGCTTTGCGCGGATCCCGGGTGTAGAGCCCGTCGATGTCCGACAGCAACACCAGCGCATCGGCACCGATGAGGTGCGCCACCAGCGCCGACAGCCGATCATTGTCCCCGAAGCGGATCTCATTGGTGGCCACGGTGTCGTTCTCGTTGACGATCGCCACCGCGTGCAGCGCCCGCAGCCGGTCCAGGGTGCGCTGGGCATTGGTGTGTGACACCCGCATCGAAATGTCGTGAGCGCTCAGCAGCACCTGCCCCACGGTGCGCCCGTAGCGGGCGAACGCCGCGCTCCACGAGTTCACCAGCGCGACCTGTCCGACGCTCGCGGCGGCCTGTTTGGTCGCCAGATCGGTTGGGCGGCGCGACAACCCGAGCGGTTCGAGACCGGCCGCGATGGCACCGGAGGACACCACCACCACATCGGAGCCGGCCTTCATCCGCGCCTCGATGGCATCGGCAAGCCGGGCCAACCGGGCGGCGTCGAACACCCCGGAGGGTGTGGTCAGCGCGGTGGTGCCGACCTTGACGACAACCCGCCGCGCCGACCGGATGGCGTCCCGGGCCGGGCTAGTCATCGGCCTCATCGGGCAGGCGGCGCCGCCGGCGGGCCGCTTTGCGTTCCGCGGCGCTGACCCGGTTACTGCGGGCCAGGCGCGGGTCGGTGCCCCGGCCCGACATCGCTACCTCGACGCCGGCGGGCGTCTGCGGCTCCCAGTCGAAGGTCACATCGGCGATGCTGACCGCGCAGCCCGGTTGCGCGCCCAGCCGGCGCAGTTCGTCCTCCACCCCCAGGCGCGCCAGCCGGTCGGCAAGGTAGCCGACGGCCTCGTCGTTGCCGAAGTCGGTCTGGGCAATCCAGCGTTCCGGCCGCGCGCCGCGCACCGTGAAACCACCCGGGTGCCGCGGGTCGGGTTCCACGGTGAAGCCCGCGTCGTCGACGGGCACCGGCCGGATCACCGGCCGTCGCCGCACCGGCGGCGCCTGGGCCGCACGGTACGCAGAGACCATGTCGGCAAGCGCAAATATCAACGGCTGCAACCCTTCCCGGGTAATGGTCGACACGCAGAAGACCGGCCAGCCCCGCCCGGCGATACCGTCGCGCACGAACTCGGCGAGCTCGCGGGCCGGCGGCACGTCGATCTTGTTGAGCACCACCGCCCGCGGCCGCTCGGCAAGGTCACCCAGGGCGGCGTCGCCGCGCAGGGTGGGCTGGTACGCCGCGAGCTCAGCTTCCAGTGCGTCGATGTCGGAGACCGGGTCGCGGCCCGGCTCTGCGGTGGCGCAGTCGACGACGTGCACCAGCACCGCGCACCGTTCGACGTGGCGCAGGAAATCTAAGCCCAGGCCCCGGCCCTGCGACGCGCCCGGAATCAGGCCGGGCACGTCGGCGATGGTGAACGTGTCGCCCCCCGCGGACACCACGCCGAGATTGGGGACCAGCGTGGTGAACGGGTAGTCGGCGATCTTCGGCTTGGCCGCCGACACCGCGGACACCAGGGAGGACTTGCCGGCCGAGGGAAACCCGATCAGCCCGACGTCGGCGACGGTCTTGAGCTCCAGCACCAGCTCGCGCTCCTGGCCTTTCTCGCCCAGCAGCGCAAACCCGGGCGCCTTTCGGGCCCGCGACGCCAGCGCGGCGTTGCCCAGCCCGCCGCGGCCGCCGGCGGCGACCTGAAAGCGGGTGCCCGCGCCGACCAGGTCGGCCAGCAACCGGCCGTTCTCGTCGAGGACGACGGTGCCGTCGGGCACCTTGACCACCAGATCCTCGCCGGCGGCGCCATCACGGTTGCCGCCCATACCGTGCTTGCCCGAGGGCGCGACGAGATGCGGGCGAAAGTGAAAGTCCAGCAGCGTGTGCACCCGGGGATCCACGACGAAAACCACGCTGCCACCGCGTCCGCCGTTGCCGCCGTCCGGGCCGCCGAGCGGCTTGAATTTCTCGCGGCGAACCGAGACGCAGCCGTTACCGCCGGCGCCCGCGCGCACGTGCACGACGACGCGGTCGACAAACCGGGACATCGGGCATCTCCTCACTCGATCGGCGGCCTGGGCGCCGACGCCGACGGTGTGCGCAAAACGTGGGTGCGCATCGGCACAACGGCGATTTCGCGGGCCGGCCGCGTGAGAAGGCTAGGCCCCGGCCGGCCCCGCGGGCACGACACTGACGGTCTTGCGACCCCGCTTGACACCGAATTGAACCGCGCCGGCGGCCTTGGCGAACAACGTGTCATCACCGCCGCGTCCAACGTTGACGCCGGGGTGAAAGTGGGTGCCCCGCTGACGGACCAGGATCTCACCCGCTTTGACGATCTGCCCGCCGAACCGCTTGACGCCCAGGCGCTGCGCGGCGGAATCACGGCCGTTGCGCGAGCTGGACGCGCCCTTCTTGTGTGCCATCTCTCGTCGCCTCCCGCTACTTGATACCGGTGACCTTCAAAACCGTCAACCGCTGGCGGTGGCCCTGACGTTTGTGGTAGCCGGTCTTGTTCTTAAACTTGTGAATTCGGATCTTCGGTCCTTTGATGTGCTCGAGCACCTCACCGGTCACCGCGACATTGGCCAGTGCGTGGGCATCGGTGGTCACCGTGGCGCCGTCGACGACCAGCGCCACCGGCAGCGATACCTGCGCGCCCGGCTCGGAGTCGAGCTTCTCCACCTTGATGACATCCCCGACCGCGACCTTGTACTGCTTGCCGCCGGTCTTGACAATTGCGTAGGTCGCCATCGGTGTGTACCTCTTTTTCCCGTTTTCCTGTATTTCGGTCTTTTCCGTCTTTTCGTCTTTTTCGTCTTTTCCCGCGCGCCGCGCGCATGCTGACACGCTACGCGGGGGTGGATCCGAAGCGCCGCCCGTGATCCCTACGGCCGGCTCCTCCTCGGACCACCTTGTGGCCCGCATCGTCACCAGCCCAACACAGCCTGCTCACAGCCTGGCGGCAACTGCTCCAGGCTACGTGACCAGCGGCTATGGGGTCAAACCGGTGCCGGCGGGCTAGTCTCGGTGAACCGGCGGGCCCGCCGGCCGGACGGCCGCCCGGCGGCGGCGCGAACGCCCGGGAGCCGACGCGGTAACCGTCGAGAGCTGCGTTTCACGCCGGTAGCCCTCGTCCCCCCGGGTGTCGGTGGCGGGCTCAACAGAGACGTCTTCCTCATCCGAACCGTGGTCCGAACCGTGGTCGTCATCCGAATCGTCGAGATCCAGATCGTCGTCGAGGTCGAGATCATCGCCGAGGTCATCGTCGAGTTCGACCTCGTCCTCCTCGTCGGCCTCATCGAACACGTCGTCGTCGGCCGCGTCCAGAGCCTCCTCGGCGGTCCCGGCTTCCAGCGCGTGCCTGGTGTCGCCGTCGGTGTCCTCACCGATCGCCTCGGGCGCCAGTTCCGCGGCCCCTTCGGCAAGCTCCTCGTCGGCCCCAGCGGGTTGGCCGTCGCGGCGACTCACGGCCGCGGCCATCGCCTTAAACAGCGGATGCTCACCGGGGGTGTGCTCGGGAACCTTCGCCACCACCGGTTCGTCGGGACGGATCCTCCGTGATCGCCGGCCCCGTCGGCCACCGGACTCGGACTTGCGCCCGGTGGCCTGGGCGGAGTCGACCGGGTCCGTGTGGAGGATGATTCCGCGGCCCCCGCAGTTCGGGCACGGCGTGGAGAACGCCTCGATCAGGCCTGTCCCCAGCCGTTTACGGGTCAGCTGCACCAGGCCCAGCGAAGTCACCTCGGACACCTGATGGCGGGTGCGGTCGCGGGCCAGTGCCTCGGTCAGCCGGCGCAGCACCAAGTCGCGGTTGGACTCCAGCACCATGTCGATGAAGTCGATCACCACGATGCCGCCGATGTCGCGCAGCCGTAGCTGACGCACGATCTCCTCCGCGGCCTCGAGGTTGTTCTTGGTGACGGTCTGCTCGAGGTTCCCCCCCGATCCGGTGAACTTGCCGGTGTTAACGTCGATCACCGTCATGGCCTCGGTCCGGTCGATCACCAGCGTTCCGCCCGAAGGCAGCCAGACTTTGCGATCCATCGCCTTGGCCAGTTGCTCGTCGATGCGCAGCACCGCGAACACGTCCGGTCCGTCACCACCCGGCGGCTCATATTTGGTCAGCTTCGAAGTCAGTTCGGGCGCAACCGAATTCACATATTGGTTGATGGTGTTCCAAGCATCCTCGCCGGAAACGATCAGCTCGGAAAAATCCTCGTTGAACAAGTCACGAATGACCTTGGTCAGCACGTCGGGCTCTTCGTAGAGGGCTATGGCGGCACCGGCGGCCTTCGCCTTCTCCTCGGCGGCGCGCTCCTGGATCTGGTTCCAGCGCTCCTGCAGGCGGGTGATGTCGGCGCGGATCTCCTCCTCTTTGACGCCCTCCGAGGCGGTGCGGATGATCACCCCGGCGTCCGGCGGCACGACCGCGCGCAGGATTTCCTTGAGCCGCTGACGTTCGGTGTCGGGCAGCTTGCGGCTGATCCCGGTCGACGATGCGCCCGGCACATACACCAGATAGCGCCCGGCGAGTGAAACCTGGGTGGTCAGCCGCGCACCCTTGTGCCCGACCGGATCCTTGCTGACTTGCACCACGACGTAATCGCCGGGTTTGAGGGCTTGTTCGATCCTGCGGTTGTCGCCGCCCAACCCGGCGGCGTCCCAATTCACTTCGCCGGCGTAGAGCACACCGTTGCGGCCGCGGCCGATGTCGACGAACGCCGCCTCCATGGAGGGGAGCACGTTCTGCACAATCCCGAGGTAGATATTGCCGACCAAGGAAGCCGAGGCCGCCGACGTCACAAAGTGCTCCACGAGCATGCCGTCCTCAAGCACCGCGATCTGGGTGTAGCGCTCACCCTGGTGCGGCGGTTCGGTGCGGAACTTGTCGCGCACCACCATGACCCGTTCGACCGCCTCACGGCGGGCCAGAAATTCGGCTTCGCTCAGCACCGGTGGCCGACGCCGTCCGGCGTCGCGTCCGTCGCGGCGCCGCTGCCGCTTGGCCTCCAGTCGGGTCGAGCCGTTGATGCCCTGGATTTCGGTGCTCGCCGGGCCGTTGTCAGTGGTGTCGGACCTGTCGATGGTGCGGGGCACCCGTTCGTGCACCACGGTATTGGGGGGATCGTCGGGCAACGGGCCCTCGAGAGAGCCGTTCTCGTCGTCCCCGGAAACCGACTTGCGGCGCCGACGGCGCCGGCGGCGACGGCTGGTGGTCTCCGGCGCACCGTTGTTGTCCTCGTCGGCGCCGGCCTCTTCGAAGTCCCCGTCCTCAGATTCGGACAAATCGCCACCGCTGGCGTCCAGCGGTTCGTCATCGCCGTCGGTGTCGGTTTCGGCGTCATCGCCCAGTTGACCCCGGTTTTCCGGCGCGCCCTGATCACCGCGCCCGCGGCCACGACCACGACGACCACGACGGCGTCGCCGGCCGGCGACCCGCTGCTCGTCCCAGGTGTCATCGAGGTCGTCCGAATCGTCGGTGTCGTCGGGCTCATCCGACGCGATTGGGCGCGGCGCAACGAACAGCGGCATGTAGTCGGCGGGCGCCACCGTGCTTTCGGCTATCGGCCGGGATTCGGGTTCATCGGCCGCACCGGCGTCGCCGGGCCCGGCGCGATCCCCGGACTCAGAAGCTGCGGCACCGCCGACCAACAGCTCGCGCACCCGCACCGCATCCACCCGATCCACGCTGGAATGCGCGCTGCGGATCCGTCCGTCGAGCTGGGTCAGCGCGGCCAGCACCCGTTGGCTGGTCGTTCCCAGCGCGCGCGCCAGCGAATGGACTCTTAACCGCTCGGGCAGATCCTCCCGCTGTGTCAGCTCGTTTGATAGGTCTGAAGATGAAACACCGTCTCCCACGTAATCTCCTCAAGCCCCCGGGCGCGTCATATCGACACGGCCGCGCGAGGGCTTCGCTATGTGCCCGGGTCGCTTCTCCCGGGCTTGTGATGGTCTCGCTCCGAGCGGCCCGCGTGGAACTCACTCGCAGCCGGGTCGAATGATGGCCGGACAGTCCGCGCCGCATCGCCAGTTGCGACCGTCGCGCTTGTCTAAGTCTTCATTCGGGTGTCAGACACCGATCCGGCGACGTTCACCCACGACCAGTATCCCATACCGATACCCGCTGCGACCACGTGCGCCACGGTGCGGGCCGCGTCATCGCCGCTCCCCTGCGGGATCCCTTTCGGTCCGCGACGCAGCCGGGCCGTCGGGAAACCAGAGCGCGATTTCACGCCGGGCCGAATCAGCGGAATCGGAGCCGTGCACCAGGTTGAACTGTATTTCCAGCCCGAAATCGCCCCGAATCGTGCCGGGGGCGGCCTGCTCCACCGGATCGGTGCCGCCGCAGAGTTGGCGAACGGCCGCCACCGCGCTCGGCCCCTCCACGACCGCCGCCACCACCGGCCCTGACGTGATGAACTCCAGCAAGGATCCGAAGAAGGGCTTGCCCTGGTGCTCGGCGTAATGCCGGCGCGCCAGCTCCTCGTCGACCCGTCTGAGCTCCAGCGCGGCGATCGTCAGCCCTTTCCGCTCGATGCGGCCGATGATCTCACCGATCAGACACCGCTGGACGGCGTCGGGCTTGATCACCAGCAGGGTCCGCTCCGTCACGGCGCACAGCGTACCGAACCAAGCACCTCACGCCGGCCGGTCACCGCGGCGGCGACCGCCGATCCGCGAGCGGTTCGTGCTGGCGCGACCGGACTTCGGCCGCAAAATAGGCGATCAGCGCCCACACCGCGGTGAACAGCACCCCGATGAAGCCCACGCCCGGATACACCACGAACCCGGCGATCAGCAGCGCCTGCACCGCCAGATCCACCCGGATCGCCCAGCGGCGACCCTGCAGCCCGATAAGGACCAGCAGCACCCCGGCCACCCCGAGCAGAAACCCCGCCGACCCCGCCGTCAGACCACCACCGACCGCACCGACCACCGGAAGCGCCAGCAGCACCACGATCGCCTCCAGGATCAGCGTGGCGACCAGCACCAGGCGGAAACTCCGCCACGGATCGACCGGCGGGGGCGGCCGGTCCCTCCGGTGTTCGGGACGCTCCGGGCGGTCGATCATTCCGGATCACGACCGAACAGGGCGCGTGCGGCCCCGGCGGTGACCACCGACCCGGTGATGACGATGCCCGTTCCGGAGAATGCGTCCGTCTCGGGAGCTGCGTCATCGAGCACCGCGGTCGCGGTGTCGACGGCGTCGCGCAAGTTCGCCGCGGTCAGCACCCGGTCAACCCCGAATCGCCGCCGCGCCGCCCGCGCCAACGACTCAACATCCAATGCCCGCGGCGACCCGTTGTGGGTGACCACAACCCGGTCCAACACCGGCTCCAGCGCCGCCAGGATGCCGTCGACATCCTTGTCCGCCGGCACGCTGAGCACCCCCACCAGGAAGCGGAAATTAAACTCGTCGGTCAGGGCCCGCGCCAGCGCACCCGCACCCGCCGGGTTGTGCGCGGCATCGATGAACACCGTCGGCTCGCTGCGCATGCGCTCTAACCGGCCCGGGCTGGTGACCGCGCCGAATCCGGCCCGAACAGCCTCGGGGTCGAGTTGTCGTTGCGGCCCGGCGCCGAAAAAAGCCTCGACCGCCGCAAGCGCCACCGCCGCGTTATGCGCCTGGTGTTCGCCGTGCAGCGGCAGGTAGACATCGGAATACACCCCGCCGAGACCCCGCAGTGTCAGCAGCTGGCCCCCCACGGCAACCCGCCGGCCAAGCACCGCGAACTCGGAGTCCTCCCGGGCGATGGTGGCGTCGGCACGCGCGGCCCGCGCCAGCAGCGCCGGCATCGCCGCCGGCATCTGGCGGGCGATGACCACGACGGTGTCGACGTCGTCGGCGTCGCTGATGATGCCGGCTTTTTCACCGGCTATCCCCGCGATGTCGGAACCCAGGTAGTCGACGTGGTCGACGCTGATCGGGGTGATCACCGCAACCGGCGCGTCGATGACGTTGGTGGCGTCCCAGCGCCCGCCCAGACCTACCTCGACCACGGCCACATCGATCGGCGCGTCGGCGAACGCGGCGAAAGCCATCGCGGTGACGACCTCGAACTTGCTCATCGCCGGGCCTCCGGCGGAGCGCGACTGCTCGTCCACCAGCTGCACGTAGGGCTCGATCTCGCGGTAGGTCGCCACATACCGTGCCGGGCTGATGGGGGTGCCGTCGATCGCGATCCGCTCGACCGCCGATTGCAGGTGCGGGCTGGTGGTGCGGCCGGTGCGCATGTGCAGCGCGGTGAGCAACGCGTCGACCATCCGTGCCACCGAGGTTTTGCCGTTGGTACCCGCGATGTGGATCGACGGATACGCCCGTTGCGGTGAGCCGAGCAGATCCATCAGCGCGTGCATGCGGGTGAGGCTGGGCTCGATCCGGGTTTCCGGCCACCGCTGGTCCAGCAGGTGCTCGACCTGAAAAAGCGCCGCCATCTCATCGGGCGTGGGAGCGGTGCCGGTGTCGGGTGGCTCCGACGTGGAAGTCATTGCAAGCTGGCCAGCCTCGCCGTTATCCGGTCGGTTTCTTCCCGGGCCCACCGCTGGCGGTCGCGGATCTTCTCCACCACCGCCCTCGGTGCCTTATCGAGAAAGTCCGCGTTAGCCAATTTGGCTGTCGTGGAGGCCAGTTCCTTTTGCGCACTGGCCAGATCCTTCTCAAGGCGGCGGCGTTCGGCGGCAACGTCGATGGTGCCGGAGGTGTCGAGTTCGACCACCACGGTGCCGCCACTTAACCGGACCTCCACCGACGCCGACGCGCGGAATTCCGGAGTCGGCGCGGAAAGCCACGCCAGTGACGTCACGGCTGCCACCTGTGAGCCGAGATCGGCGTTGTCCGCACCGGCCAGTCGGGCCGGCACCTTCTGCCGATCCGCCAAGCCCTGGTCGCTGCGAAAGCGGCGCACCTCGGTAACCAGCTTTTGCATATCGGTGATCCGTTGCGCAGAAACCGGGTCCAGGCTGATACCCGATGTTTCGGGCCACCGGGCGATCACCAGCGACTCGCCCCCGGTGAGCGCCTGCCATAACGTCTCGGTCACGAACGGGATCACCGGGTGCAACAACCGCAGCAGGGTATCGAGCACCTCGGCCAGCACGGTGGCGGTGTGCGTCCCGCCGGCGGCGAGCTGCACCTTCGCCAGTTCTACGTACCAGTCACAGAATTCGTCCCACGTGAAATGGTAGAGCGCCTCGCAGGCTCGACTGAATTCGTAGCTGTCGAAGGCCGCGTCGACTTCGGCGCGAACCTCTTCCAGGCGTCCCAAGATCCACCGATCGGCATCGCTCAGCTCGGCAAGGCGGGGCAACGGCGCCGGGTGGGCGCCGTTGAGCAGTGCAAACCGGGTGGCATTGAACAGCTTGGTGACGAAGTTTCGCGACGCCCGCACGTGGTCCTCGCCGATGGTCAAATCACCGCCTGGGCTCGCGCCCCGGGCGAGCGCGAACCTCAGCGCATCCGCGCCGAAAAGCTCCAGCCAGTCCAGCGGGTCGACGACGTTACCCTTGGACTTGCTCATTTTGCGGCCGAACTCGTCACGGATCAGCCCGTGCAGAAACACATCGGTGAACGGCACCTGCGGTTTCCGCCGGCCGTCGAGGGTGATGGCGGGGTCATCTGCGACGAAGGTCCCGAACATCATCATCCGGGCCACCCAGAAGAACAAGATGTCGTATCCGGTGACCAAAACACTTGTCGGATAAAACTTCTCCAACTCCGGAGTGTGTGCCGGCCAGCCCATGGTCGAGAACGGCCACAGCGCGGAGGAAAACCAGGTGTCCAGGACGTCAGGGTCCTGCACCCACCCCTCGGGCGGGGTTTCGTCCGGACCCAGGCACACCTGCTCACCATTGGGCCCGTACCAGATCGGGATGCGGTGACCCCACCAGAGTTGACGTGAAATGCACCAGTCGTGCATGTCGTCGACCCAGGAGAACCAGCGCTGCTCCATGCTGGCGGGATGAATCACGGTGTCCCCATTACGAACCACGTCACCAGCAGCTTTCGCCAGCGACTCCACCTTGACCCACCACTGCATCGACAACCTCGGCTCGATGACTTCGCCGCTGCGCTCGGAATGCCCGACGCTGTGCAGGTAGGGCCGTTTCTCCTCGACAATACGGCCCTGCGCGGCGAGCGCGTCGCGCACCGCGACGCGGGCTTCGAAGCGGTCCATCCCATCGAATTGGGTTCCGGTGCCGGCGATCCTGCCCTTCGTATCCATAATCGAGGGCATCGGCAACCGGTGTCTCAGCCCGATCTCAAAGTCGTTGGGGTCATGTGCGGGCGTGACCTTAACTGCGCCCGTGCCGAATTCCGGATCGACGTGCTCATCGGCGACGATGATCAGCTCCCGGTCGATAAATGGGTGCGGCAAGCTGGTACCGACCAGATGACGGTAGCGTTCGTCGTCGGGATGCACCGCTATCGCGGTGTCCCCGAGCATCGTCTCCACCCGCGTGGTGGCCACCACGATGTGCGGCTGAGAGTCGTCAAGCGAGCCGTACCGAAACGACACCAACTCGCCCTCGACCTCTTCGTAGTTGACCTCGAGATCCGAAACCGCAGTCTCTAGCACCGGCGACCAGTTCACCAGCCGCTCGGCCCGATAGATCAGCCCGGCATCATAGAGCCTTTTAAACATCGTGCGTACCGCTCGTGAAAATCCCTCGTCCAGGGTGAAGCGATCGCGGCTCCAATCCACGCCGTCACCGAGCCGACGCATCTGAGCGCCGATGACCCCGCCGGAGTCCCGCTTCCATTGCCACACCATCTCGACGAAACGCTCGCGGCCGAGGTCTTCTTTGGTCTTGCCCTGCGCGGCGAGTTGGTTTTCCACCACGCTCTGGGTGGCGATACCCGCGTGATCCGTTCCCGGCAGCCAGAGCACCTCATAGCCCTGCATCCGTTTGCGGCGGGTCAGGGCATCCATCAGGGTGTGCTCCAGCGCATGACCCATATGCAGGCTACCGGTCACGTTGGGCGGCGGTAGCACGATCGAATAGCCGGGTTTGGTGCTCGCCGGGTCCGCGGTGAAGTAGCCGGCCTGAAGCCAACCCTGGTAGATCGCGCTCTCGACCGCGCCGGGATCCCACGATTTGGGCAGCATGCCGGCGGAACTTTTCGGGCTGGCGGTCACCGCTCGATTCTAAAAAGCGCGCTTAGCATCCGCGAATGCGCCCGAGTTCGCGGGTGATCGGGGCGACTATCACGCCTGCCCGTGACCCTTACTTCTTGCCGCCCAGCAGTCCGCCGAGGATCTCCCCCAGTGCACCGCCCGCTTTGCCGCCCAGCGCGTCGCCCAGGATGCTGCCCAACGATGCGTTGCGGCGGCCGGAAGCCCCACCGAGAATGCTGCCCAGCACGTCGTTGAGCGCGCCGCCGGACGCCCGTTCCGGCACGGGCGTGCTTTTCTGGGTCAGCTGCTTGCCGATGTAGGCAAGCACGATCGGAGCCAGGATCGGCAGCAGCTTCTGGAACAGGTCGCTATTGCCGCCCGCGGCGCTCGAGAGCGCCGCGGCGACCTGCCCGGTGTCGTTGCCGCCGAAGATTTTCGCGACTGCCAGCCGGCCGTCGGCCTGGTCGACCCGATCCAGGCTGACCCCGGTGTCCAGCAGGCCGGTGGCCGCGTGACTGCTGACCTCCGATGCGATCGCCCAGGCGTGGTCGGGATCCTGTGCGTTGTGGTGCAGGCCCCCGACGAGCGCGGGCACCAGTGTCTGAATTGCGCTGCCTACTTCGCTTTCGTCGACGCCGAGCCGGCGTGCGATGTCCCCCACGGGGATTTGGGCGAAAAGATCATCCAGGCCGGCCATTGTTGATCACCTTCGTCGCTGGGATGTGTGTTGTGGTGGTGCATCGATGACACTAGTGCAAGTGGCCACGATTGACAGTGGTTCGAGCGGAGCAACCGGTCACCGGTCGGTCGCGGCCGGCATCGGCCCAAGCCGAATCGTCTCCAGCGACACGCCCGCGGCCGGGAGCCGCGCCAGCAGCGCGTCGCCCATCGCAGCAGCCGGTGTGAGCACGCCACGCAGGTCCGACAGCTTGTCGCGGTCCATCGCGAGCGCCAGGCCGCTCTCGCCCAGCAGTACCGACGTCGCCTTATAACCGGGGTCGCCGTGCTGGGTGATCTTCGTCAGGTATCGGGTTCCGGTGGTCGTGGTGGTGTAGGTCTCGGTCTGGTAGTAGCCGCGTTCGCGGGTGGCGGCACTGGGGCCGGTGCCCGATCTGGGGGCGATCCGTTCGATGAGCCGGTGCGGAAGCAGCCTGAAGTACCGGCCGCCCAGCCCGAACAGCGCGCTGGTGCCGCCGGTCATGATGGCCGACACCACCGGAGCCGTGAAGACCCCCGATCCCACGCTCAGGTGTTCGGCGTAGCGAAATCTCCGCCCGTAAGCCCAGCCCAGCAATGCGTTGCTGCGCCGCACAATTCGAGTATTGTACGGCGCCATCAGAAACCCCGCCGTCCAGATTCCGGTCAGCTCCGGGGCTATCTCACCACCACGACGCCACGGTAAATCCGGCTGCGGTCCCAGTTCGGGTTCTGCGCTGCGGTCCGGGCTTAACGTGTAGGGGTCGGCGAGCCGACGCCGCGCGTCGGGATCACTCGAAGCGGTCTGCAGCACATCGATCATCGACGCGATCGTGCCGCCGGATACCCCACCGGAGAAGCGACGCAGCACGAAGTCGGTGTTGATGAGTTCTCCGGCACCCTCGTCGCGCGCCTTGCGATACAGCGCGTAAACACTCAGATCTGAAGGGATAGAATCGAATCCGCAGGCGTGCACGATTCGGGCGCCGCTGTCGACGGCCTGTTTGTGGTGGCAGTCGATGCTGGCGCGCACGAACATCGCTTCGCCGGTCAGATCGGCGTAATCGGTTCCTGCCGCAGCGCATGCGGCCACCAGCGGCAACCCGTACCGGGCATAGGGTCCGACGGTGGTGACCACCACCTGTGTCTGGGTTGCCATCGCCCTTAAAGTCGCCGGCTGCGAGGCGTCGGCTACCAAAACCGGCCACGAGCGCGCCGATTCCGGCAGGGTTTTGCGCACCGCCTGCAAGCGGTCGATCGACCGGCCGGCCAGCGCGATGCGCGCATCCCCACCGGCGCTGGCCAGGTATTCGGCGGTCAACTTGCCGACGAAACCGGTCGCCCCGTACACGACGATGTCGAAATCCCGCGACCCAGCCATCACCCTGACGCTACTCGCAGCGCTTCCGGTCGCTCGGCGCATCCCCGAATGGCGGTCGGTGGGCACCGACCGGCGACCGTGGGCCTGCCGCACCCGATGCGCAGGCGGTGCCGGCCCGCCGGCCGGCACCGCCTGCGCATGTTCGGGCGCTTAGCCGCGCCGGCCGCAGACCGGCCAGGCGCCAAGGCCCTGGGTGCGCAGCACGTTCTCGGCGACTCGGATCTGCTCCTCACGACTCGCGTTCGCCGGGGATCCGCTGCCACCGTTGGCCGCCCAGGTACCGGGGGTGAACTGCAAGCCACCGGAGTAGCCATTACCGGTGTTGATCGACCAGTTGCCGCCGGATTCACACTGCGCGATTGCGTCCCAGTTGACGCTGTAGGCCTTCTGCGGGGCCGGGTGCACCGCCGGCGCCTCCGCAGCGGGAGCCGGTGCCGGCGCGGCGGGCGCCTCCGGAGCAGCCTCCGGCGCGGGCGCGTCGGCAGCGTCGGACTCGGCGGCCTCGAGCGCCTCAGGTGCGGCTGGCTCGCCGGCCTCCGGGGTCCGTTCTTCCGCGGCCACGGCGGCGGGCTCCTCGGCGGCTGCGCCGAAGGCCGCGCTCACATCCCACGCCTCGCCCTCCGCATACGCGGTGCCAACGAATGGCGCGCTCGGCGCCACCGTGAGCGCCCCTGCGATCCCGGCAATGATGAGCGTCTTCTGGACGTTCTTCAATATCGTTCCTTTCGCGCTGCGCGCGCCGACGCCAGCCCCACGATGGGGCGGGATGCCTTGGTCGGGGGATTGGCGCTTCGGGAGGTGCCGTCTCGTTCCGGCACCCCAGCGGGGACACGCTCTGCCCGGCGGGCCCGGTGCCCGCCGGCCGCGACGCGGTGGTTGCCGCCCGCAGCCCCGCTCACGCGCGGATTCGTGGATTTAATTTTGGTTTGCCCCTAAAAGGGCCGAGTGGCACCGTATGAGACTGAATTGATTTCGTCATCTCGAAGAATGCTGTATATCTGTCCAATAACATGTTGGTAACGAATCAATAGATAGCTCGTTTTCCCAGCTACAGACCGAATTTTTCGTCCGCGCTAACGTCGGACCCTCACGACGTGGGTGTGAGTTAAATCACGCAAATTTTGTGATCCCGGCCACTGATGTGACAGCGGTGGCGGCCTGTCATTCCGGAAGGTCCGTCAGCGCCTGCCGCCGACACAGATGATCCCTCGGTTGCTCGGTTGCGCGAGCTTACCGTCTACTCCGGCGACAGAAAATCACCCGGCCGACCTGCCGATGACAGATCGATCTAAATATCCTGCGCTCCAGGCGATTTGCAATGACCATCTCATCGGCGGCGAACTCAATAGAACTCAATAGCGCCGCCGCACTCCGCTTCGGGATGGCCCTGTCGAGCCGTCAGCTGGTTCGTCAATTACCTTATCTGCAAGCATATCTCGATAGATTGCAACGGCCCGCCACCGCAGGCGGCCGCCGTGAAAGGGAGCCCGGCCGGGCATGAGCACCTGATCTTCACGGACCCGACAAGGCGCCCGGAAAAACTTCGAGCCCGACACGGCTCCGGAACTAATTTCGCTGGGTCTATCTTCCTGATTTCGCACGCCAAACTCTCACCGCCGCAACCCAATACGGGCGAGCATAGACCCAGACGTTGGGGTGGTGAATTGGCACATTGCGGACCGTTGCGATATTTCGGGATGCGATAATACAGTTTGGTAAATGGCTGAATTTATAGCGAAAATATAAAATAGAATGAAGTTGCCTTATAAACACCCGAGATGGCATTCCGCCGGACCCAGGGGGTGTGCTCTAGCGCCGACCTAATCCGGGAGCGGTCGCAGTCCACGACAGTCGGCAGGGGAGTTGATATTTGCCAGCGGCCGCGAATCCGACATCACGATTCGCTGGGCGTCGACCGAGTCGACCAAGGCGCGCATCGCCCGCTCGCCGCTCGCCACCAGCGCATCGACCGGCGCCGCCAACGCGGTCCGATACACCGCGGTCAGATAGTGGTCCTGGCCGTCCCAGGGCAACACCACGTCGGCGCCTAGCCGGGCGGCCCGGCGGGCGAGGTCATCGATCAAATCGACCGTCAAAAACGGCATGTCCACGGCGCACACAAACGCCCACTCCGCGCCGGCCGCCGCGGCGGCGTGCAAGCCACGACCGGTCGCGAGCAACGGGCCTTGCCCGCGTACCTCGTCGCGCACGATGCGCGCTGGTACCGGGGATATCGGCTGGCCCGGCGCTGCCATCACGAAAACCGGCTGACACCGCCGCGCCAGAACGCCCACCACGTGCTCCACCATCGTGATGCCGCAGCGGCCGGCGATCCCCTCGGGAACAGCCATGGTGGCCTTGTCACGCCCCATGCGTCGCGATGCGCCTCCCGCCAGCACCACCCCGGCCAGGGCAACCGGTTCGGATGCCGCAGAATTCACGTCAGGTAACGGTCCAGGTGTCGTTCCCGCGCAACAGGGATTGCAGGGCGGCCGCGTCATAGGGCTTGGTGTTTTGGGCGGCGCGGACCTGGGACCGGGCGGCGTCGTCGTAGGTGACCCGACGGACCTGGCGTAACACACCCAGCACGGTGTGCTCGAGATTCTGATCGGACAGCCGCGACAGCGCGAACGCGTACGCAACGTCTTCGGCGTGCGCGTCGTGCACGACGATGTCCTCGGCGGCAACATCAGCGGTCTTGGCCACATCGAGCCCGAACCCCGATCTCACCACGCAATATTCGCCGTTAGCGCCGAAGGTGATCGGCTCGCCGTGACGCACCTTGATCACCCGCTCGTCCGCGCCCTCCTTGCGAAGCGCGTCAAACGATCCATCGTTGAAGATCGGACAATCCTGCAGGATCTCGACCAAGGCCGATCCCCGATGCTGCGCGGCGGCGCGCAGCACCTCAGATAAGCCCTGGCGATCGGAGTCCAACGCCCGCCCCACGAAGGTTGCCTCGGCGCCCAGCGCTAACGACACCGGGTTGAACGGCTGATCGAGCGACCCCATCGGGGTCGACTTGGTGATCTTGCCGATCTCCGATGTCGGCGAATACTGCCCCTTCGTCAGCCCGTAGATCCGGTTATTGAACAGCAGGATCGTGATGTTGACGTTACGGCGCAGCGCGTGGATCAGGTGATTGCCACCAATCGACAACGCATCACCATCACCGGTGATCACCCACACCGACAGATCGGGCCGGGCCAGCACCAGGCCGGTCGCGATGGCGGGGGCCCGGCCGTGGATCGAATGCAGGCCGTAGGTTTCCAGGTAGTACGGGAAGCGGCTGGAACAGCCGATGCCACTGACGAAAACGATGTTCTCCCGGCGCAGCCCGAGCTCAGGCAGAAAGTTGCGGATAGTGTTGAGGATGACGTAGTCCCCGCAGCCCGGGCACCAGCGGACTTCCTGATCGCTGGTGAAGTCCTTAGCGTTCTGCCGCTGATCGGTGGTGGGCACGCCGGTGTTTTTCGACAAGTTATCAGCTGCCGCCAGATCCAGCTCCGCGACCGCCGGATCGCCGATCAGGCTTCTCATTTGCGCCGCTCCTCCTCATCGCTTCGCTCTGCATCGTCGCCGGCGGATCTCATGTGCGCGCCGCTCCTTTTCATCGCGTCGCTCTGCATCGTCGCCGGCGTCATGCGTGAGCTCCCGCCCCGACCGTTGCAGCCGCCAATCTGGCGACCATCGTCTTGTCTTGCTCGATTTCGGCGAGCGTCCCCCCCAGCGCGGCGCGAATCACGCGTGCCACCTCGTCGGCCCGAAACGAGACACCCTGAACCTTGGTGACCGATTGCACGTCGACCAAGTACTTGCCGCGCAGCAGCAGCGCCAGTTGGCCCAAGTTCATCTCCGGTGCCACCACCTTGGGGTAGCGGCGCAGCACCTCACCCAAGTTGGCCGGGAACGGATTGAGGTAGCGCAAATGGGCGTGCGCAACTTTGAGGCCCTTACGCCGTACCCGCCGACAGGCCTCACCGATCGGACCGTAGGAACTGCCCCACCCGATCAGCAGTAGCTCGGCGTCCCCCGTCGGATCGTCGACTTGTAGGTCGGGGACGCGGATACCGTCGATCTTCTCCCGGCGCACCCGCACCATCAGATCGTGGTTGGCCGGGTCGTAGGAGATCTCGCCGGAGCCGTTGGCCGACTCCAGCCCGCCGATGCGGTGCTCCAGACCGGGGGTGCCGGGAACGGCAAATTGGCGGGCAAGAGTTTCCGGGTCGCGCGCGTACGGCTGGAACGGCTCACCGGCGCTGACATAGTTGTGCTCAACGGGCGCCAACGCGCTGATGTCGGGGATACGCCACGGCTCGGACCCGTTGGCGATGGCACCGTCGGACAGCAGCACCACCGGGGTGTGATAGGAGACCGCAATCCGCACGGCCTCAAGGGCAGTCTCAAAACAATCGCCCGGTGACCGCGGTGCCAGCACCGCGACCGGGGACTCGCCGTTGCGACCGAACATCGCCTGCAACAGATCGGCCTGCTCGGTCTTGGTCGGCATACCCGTTGACGGGCCCGCCCGCTGCACGTCGATAACCACCAGCGGCAGCTCGGCCATCACCCCAAGGCCGATGGCCTCGGATTTCAGAGAAAGACCGGGACCCGATGTGCTGGTGACGCCGAGCGCTCCCCCATATGCGGCCCCCAGCGCCGCGCAGACACCACCGATCTCGTCTTCGGCCTGGAAGGTGATCACGTTGAAGTTCTTGTGCTTGGCCAACTCGTGCAGGATGTCCGACGCGGGCGTGATCGGGTAGCTGCCGAGAACCACCGGGATGCCGGCCAGCTGACCGGCAACGACGATCCCGTAGGCCAGCGCGGTGTTGCCTGAAATCTGCCGATACTCACCGGGTGGCAGCTTCGCCGGCGGAACGGTATAGCTGGTGCCGAAGGCCTCGGTGGTTTCCCCGTAGTTCCAGCCCGCCTTCAGGGCGAGAATGTTGGCCTCCGCGATGTCGGGCTTGCGGGCGAATTTATCCCGGATGAAGGCTTCGCTGTGCTCGAGTTCGCGCCCATACATCCACGACAGCAGGCCCAGCGCGAACATGTTCTTGGCGCGCTGGCCGTCCTTCTTCGAGACACCGCTCGCCTCGACGGCCCCGAGGGTCAGCGTGGTCATCGGGACGGCATGCACCACGTACTCGGACAGCTCGTCATTCTCCAACGGGTTGCCCTCGTAGCCGACTCTGGCCAGGTTGCGTTTGGTGAATTCGTCGGAGTTCGCGATGACCATTCCGCCGCGCGGCAGATCGTCGATGTTGGCCTTGAGGGCCGCCGGGTTCATGGCCACCAGCACGTCCGGTCGATCACCTGCGGTGAGGATGTCGTGATCGGCGATTTGAATCTGGAAGGACGAGACTCCGGGCAGCGTGCCCGCCGGTGCGCGAATCTCAGCCGGAAAGTTCGGTTGGGTCGCCAGGTCGTTACCGAAAAGCGCTGCCTCCGAAGTGAACCGGTCGCCGGTGAGCTGCATACCGTCACCGGAGTCCCCGGCGAAACGAATGACAACGTTCTCCAGTTGCTGCCGCCGTGCCGGCCGTGCGCGGCTACTATGCGATTCTGACCCTGGATCGGCTCCGTTGCCGTTCGGCTCCACGTCCCCGCCTTCCGTTGCTGTTCTGGCGTAGGGATACTCTGCTCTGCGACTTCAGATCCTTGTCTGTGCCCGCAGCGGACTCCCTTCCCGCCTATTCATGTCACCAGCAGTGCCGATTATTCCCATGCTGACGGCCATGCTACCGATCCGCCACCCTACGCCCACGTCAAGCCAGGCGCCGCCGATACCCGACACGGCGGTTTTATGGTGTTGCTCACAACCGCCGGCGCCCAAAGTGAAACCCCCACCCCCGCAGGGCGGTGGCACCGGCGTCGCGGTCAGGCGGTTTTGTCACGCCGCTCGGTGCGCGCAGGCTTACGCGGCACGATCGTCGGCAGCACGTTGTCTTGGACGGTCTCCTTGGTGACCACGACCTTGGCGACGTCATTGCGGCTGGGGATGTCATACATCACCGGCAGCAAGACTTCCTCCATGATCGCGCGCAATCCGCGAGCACCGGTGCCCCGGTGAATCGCTTGGGCGGCGATGGCTTCCAGCGCTTCTTGGGTGAACTCCAACTCCACGCCGTCCATCTCAAAAAGTCGGGTGTACTGCTTGACCAGGGCATTCTTGGGTTCGGAAAGTATCCTGACCAGCGATTCCAGGTCCAGGTTGGTCACCGAGGCCACCACCGGCAGCCGGCCGATGAATTCCGGGATCAACCCGTATTTGATCAGGTCCTCGGGCATCACCTCGGCGAAATGGTCGGTGGTGTCGATGTCGGCCTTGGAGCGCACCTCGGCGCCGAAGCCCAGACCGCGTTTGCCGACGCGGTCGTAGATGATCTTCTCCAACCCGGAGAACGCACCCGCGACGATGAACAGCACATTGGTGGTGTCGATCTGGATGAACTCCTGATGCGGATGCTTGCGGCCACCCTGCGGAGGGACCGATGCCTGGGTGCCCTCCAGGATCTTCAACAACGCTTGCTGCACGCCCTCCCCGGAGACGTCGCGGGGATCGACGGGTTCTCGCTCTTGCGGGCGATCTTGTCGACCTCGTCGATGTAAATGATGCCCGTCTCGGCGCGTTTGACGTCGTAATCGGCCGCCTGGATCAGCTTGAGCAGAATGTTCTCGACGTCCTCGCCGACGTAACCCGCCTCGGTCAGCGCGGTGGCGTCGGCGATGGCAAACGGGACGTTGAGCATCTTGGCCAGCGTCTGAGCCAGATAGGTCTTGCCGCAGCCGGTGGGCCCGAGCATCAAAATGTTGGACTTGGTCAGCTCGACCGGCTCACCTGACCGCGAGCCTTTGTCCCCGGCCTGGATGCGCTTGTAGTGGTTGTAGACCGCGACGGCCAGTGTTTTCTTGGCGTTTTCCTGGCCGATGACGTAGCTCTCCAGGAATTCATGGATCTCGGCGGGCTTGGGCAGTTCATCGAGTTTGACGTCGTCGGCGTCGGCGAGCTCCTCTTCGATGATCTCGTTGCACAGGTCGATGCACTCGTCACAGATGTAGACGCCCGGCCCCGCGATGAGCTTCTTAACCTGCTTTTGGCTCTTGCCGCAGAACGAGCACTTCAGCAAATCACCGCCGTCTCCGATGCGCGCCATGGTGCTGAGAGCCTACTTCCTGTTCGCCGTTGGGGCGTGGTGTATCGCCCTGTGTCCCCGACGCTACCCGCTTGCTCCGGCGCTCCGCGACCCGTAGGGCCGAATCGCGTCGGTGGTATTTACCGTCGGCCGCTGTGAACATATCGCCCGACGGGGCCCGCCACCCAGCGAGCACGCCAACTGTGTCCTTGGCGTGTCGCGGGCGTTACTTGCCGACGACCGCGCACCACCGTCCAATCCTCCGGAAGACGCCCCTGAAAGGCCCCTAAAGTGGGCGGTGTGGGATTTGCCGTGCCCGACCACACCGTGCTGATCAGCGATGGCGGCCTGGCCACCGAACTGGAGGCACGCGGCAACGACCTCTCCGGCGTCCTGTGGTCGGCGAGGCTGCTGACATCCGCGCCGCATGAGATCGTGGCGGTTCACGAGGCGTATTTTCGCGCCGGCGCCGTGATCGCCACGACCGCCAGCTACCAGGCCTCGTTTACGGGGTTCGCCGCACAAGGGATCGGTCAAGACGAAGCCGTTCGGTTGCTGCGGCGCAGCGTTCAACTGGCCAAAGCTGCGCGCGAGCAGGTGGGCGTGCCCGGGCGGTGGGTCGCCGCCTCGGTCGGGCCGTACGGCGCGGTGCTCGCCGACGGCTCGGAGTACCGCGGACGTTACGGGCTTTCCGTCGCCGCGTTGATGAAGTGGCATCGGCCACGGCTGGAGGTGCTGGCCGACGCCGGTGCCGATGTGCTCGCCCTGGAAACCCTGCCCGATGTCGACGAGGCCGAAGCGCTGGTCGAGCTGGTGCGACACGTCGGGGTGCCGGCCTGGCTGAGCTACACCATCACGGGAACCCGCACCCGGGCCGGGCAACCGCTGGCCGAGGCATTCGCGGTTGCCGCCGGCGTGCCGGAGATCGTCGCGGTCGGCGTCAACTGTTGCGCACCCGAGGATGTGCTGCCCGCGATCGGTGTAGCGCGCGACGTTTCGGCCAAACCGGTGATCGTCTACCCCAACAGCGGCGAGTACTGGGACGCGCGGCGCCGGACCTGGACCGGGGCATCACGATTCTCCACGCAACTGGCGTCGCGATGGGTGGCGGCCGGTGCCCGCATCGTCGGCGGCTGCTGCCGGGTGGGTCCGGCCGATATCGCCGCAGTTGCGGCCGCGATCCGCTCGGCGCCCTCCCCGGCGGCCTAAGACGAGCGACTTAGACCAGTTGCGAGTTGCGCGGACACCTTTCGGTAGGCCAGCACGGTGTCGATGATCCCGTACTCCTTCGCCTGCTCGGCGGTCAGGATCTTGTTGCGGTCGGTGTCTTTGCGAATCACCTCGGGCGCCTTGCCGGTGTGGCGGGCCAGGGTGACCTCCATCAACTCACGCATCCGCGCGATCTCCGCGGCCTCGATCTCCAGGTCGGAAAACTGGCCCTGGATGACCCCGGCCAGTGACGGCTGGTGGATCAACACCCGAGCGTTGGGCAGCGCCATCCGCTTGCCCGGGGTTCCCGCGGCCAGCAGCACCGCCGCGGCCGACGCCGCCTGGCCCAGGACCACCGTGGAAATGTCGGCCCGCACGTACTGCATGGTGTCGTAGATCGCCATCAGCGAGGTGAACGAGCCACCCGGCGAGTTGATGTACATGGTGATATCGCGGTCGGGGTCCTGCGACTCGAGCACCAACAACTGCGCCATGATGTCATTCGCCGAGGCGTCGTCGACCTGCACCCCGAGAAAGATGATGCGTTCCTCGAACAGCTTGTTGTACGGGTTGGACTCTTTGATGCCCCAGCTCGAGTGTTCGATGAACGACGGCAGGATGTAGCGGGCCCGGGGGTGGGTCTGCGGGGTCATCGGGCTTCTCCGTTAACTGGGGCGTTGGTGATGATGTGGTCGACAAACCCGTATTCCAGGGCTTCCTGGGCGGTGAACCAGCGGTCGCGGTCGGAATCGGCCATGATCCGCTCGATCGGCTGACCGGTAAATTCGGCGTTGAGCCGGAACATCTCCTTTTTGATGACGGCGAACTGCTCCGCCTGGATGGCGATATCGGCGGCGCTGCCGGTCACCCCACCCAACGGCTGGTGCATCAGGATCCGGGCGTGCGGCAGCGAGTAGCGCTTTCCCTTGGTGCCCGCTGCGAGCAGGAACTGGCCCATCGAGGCCGCCATGCCCATCGCATAGGTGGCGATGTCGCACGGTGCCAGCACCATGGTGTCGTAGATCGCCATGCCGGCGCTGATCGACCCTCCCGGGGAGTTGATGTACAAGGAAATGTCCTTGGCGGGGTCTTCGGCGGCGAGCAACAGAATCTGCGCGCACAACCGGTTGGCGATCTCGTCGTTGATCTCTGAGCCCAGGAAAATGATGCGCTCGGCGAGCAAGCGCTCGTACACCGAGTCGGTGAGGTTGAGGCCCTGCGTGTTCGAACGCATGTCACTCACGACGGTATACCTGCTTTCTCGAGTTTTGTATGTCCTGAGACTATCCAACTGGCGACGCTGGCACTTCCTGACGTACCAGCGTTCGCTCACAGCTTCACGTCGCGGCATTCCCCGAAGCCGTGTCCTGCGGCTCGGCGCCACCGTCGGCGGTGTCGGGAGCGGCCCCCTGCTCAATCCCGGCAGTCGGAGAGCCGGAACGCTTGCCGAAGAACTCGCTGGTGTCGATCACGTTTCCGTTGGTGTCCACGACCGTGGCCGCTTCGACCAGGGCGGCGACGGCCAGCCCGCGACGTACGTCGGCGAAAACCCCTGCCAGCTGATTGTGCTGCGTGAGATAAGACAGGAGCTGCTGGGGTTCCATGCCGTATTGCCGCGACATCACGACCAGTCGTTCGGTGAGGTCCTCCTGGCCCACCTGGATGTCCAGATCATCGGCGAGGGCGTCGAGCAGCAGTTGCGTTTTGACGACCCTCTCGGCGGCGGCGCGAGCACTGGCGTCGAACTCCTCGCGCGATGAGCCCTGCTTGGCCAACGCCTCGGCGAATTTGGTTTCGTCATGGCCCAGGCCGTGCAGGGCGCTGTTCACGGTGTTCTCGACGTGCGCCTGCACCAGTGCCTCGGGTAGCGGCATATCGACCTGTTCGCGCAGGAGATCGAGCGCAATATCCCGGATCTTCTCGGCCTGCCGGACGCGTTTTACCTGGCGCACCCGGTCGGCCAAGCTGGCCCGCAACTCGGAGATGGTATCGAATTCGCTTGCCAGTTGTGCGAATTCGTCGTCGAGTTCCGGTAGTTCACGTTCTTTCACCGACCTGACGGTGACGGTGACTTCGGCTTGCTGTCCGGCGTGCGGGCCGGCAGAAAATTGGGTGGTGAAAACCCGCGACTCGCCGGCGGACAGACCGACGATCGCCTCGTCGAGGCCATCGACCAGCCGTCCGGAACCGACCTCGTGCGACAGGCCCTCGGTCGCCACGTCCGGCACGTCCTCCCCGTCGACGGTGGCGGACAGGTCGATCGAGACGACATCACCGACGGCCGCGGCCCGGTCCACCGCGGTCAAGGTGCCAAACCGGGTCCGCAGCGACTGCAATTCGGCCTCGATTTCGTCATCGCTCACCTCGACCGGGTCCACCGTGATCGTCAGTGTGCTCAGGTCCGGCAGCGTGATCTTGGGCCGCACGTCGACCTCGGCCGTGAAGACCAGCTCCCCGCCGTACTCCTTTTTGGTCACCTCGATCCGGGGTTCACCCAGCGGGCGGATGTCGGTGTCGCTCACCGCTTGGCTATAGCGGCTGGGCAGGGCGTCGCTGACGACTTGATCGAGCATCGCCTGCCGGCCGATACGCGCCTCAAGGAGCCTCGCCGGTGCCTTGCCGGGACGAAAACCGGGCAAGCGCACCTGCTTGGCCAGCTCCTTATAGGCCCGCTCGAAGTCCGGCTCCAGTTCGGTGAAGGGCACCTCCACGTTGATGCGAACCCGGGTGGGGCTCAACTGCTCGACGGTGCTCTTCACGGGTGTACTCCTTAGATGTCGCTAGATGTCTTTGCTGGGGCCCCGGGCACGGGAAGCGGGTCGGGGTGACAGGATTTGAACCTGCGGCCTTCCGCTCCCAAAGCGGATGCGCTACCAAGCTGCGCTACACCCCGCGCTGATCCCGCGATCCTACGGCGCCGGCCGCCGCCGCCCGCAGCGACCTCAACAGCGAGGTCACGAAACGGTGTCATGGCGTCATTTGGATTTGGTGTCTGCGACGACGTACAGTCGCGCACGAGTAAATTCCTGCGGGCGTAGCTCAATGGTAGAGCCCTAGTCTTCCAAACTAGCGACGCGGGTTCGATTCCCGTCGCCCGCTCGAGCTGGGGCCCCTCCCACACCGCGGTGCCGGCGAGACCGAGGCTGCTGAGGAGGCTGGACTGATGGAGCCAGGAGGCGCCATGGCCGACGTCGACATCCAGGGCACGTGCGCGTCGGGCTTTGAGAGAGTGCGTGATGCATTCGAGCAGAACTTTGCGGTGCGCAATGAGATCGGGGCCGCCGTTGCGGCCTGGGTGGACGGAGAACTCGTCGTCAACTTGTGGGGAGGCTCGGCGGATGCCGCCGGTACCCGGCCGTGGCGCGAGAACACGCTGGCTACCGTTCTTTCCGGAACCAAAGGGTTGACGAGCACCTGCGTGCACCAACTCGTCGAGCGCGGCGAACTCGATCTGAATGCGCCGGTGGCGCGCTATTGGCCCGAGTTCGCGCAGGCGGGCAAGGAGGCCATCACCATCGCCATGGTGATGAGCCATCGTTCCGGGGTGATCGGCCCGCGCAGGCCGGTGCCCTGGCAGCGGATCGCGGATTGGGATTTCGTGTGCGAACAGCTGGCCGTCGCCGAGCCCTGGTGGCCGCCGGGCACCGCGCAGGGCTACCACATGTTCACTTTCGGTTTCATCCTCGGCGAGGTGTTCCGCCGGGTCACCGGGCGCACCATCGGTCAGTACCTGCGCACCGAGATCGCCGAGCCGCTGGGTATCGACGTGCACATCGGCCTGCCCGTCGCCGAGCACCACCGCTGCGCGGACCCGATAGGCAAGCCGCATGTCCGCGACGTGCTGGCCGCCGCGGGAGCTCCGGCGTGCCCGCTCACCCTGGCCGAGCATCCCAAGGCGGGGCTGGCCGTGGCGATGGGGTTCGCGCCCGACGACGAACTGGGCTCCCACGATCTGACGCGATGGCGTGAGCTGGAGTTCCCCGCCAACAATGGGCAGGTGTCCGCGCTGGGGATGGCGAGCTTTTACAACGCGCTGGCTCAGGAGAAGCTGTTAAGCCGCCGTCACATGGACCTGGTCCGGGTGCCGCAGGGGGGCTTTGATACCGACCTGGTGCTCGGTCCCCGGGTCGCCGACCACGGCTGGGGCCTGGGCTACATGCTCAACCAGCGCTGCCTCAACGGCCCCAACCCCCTGATGTTCGGACACGGCGGGCTGGGCGGCTCGTTCGCGTTCGCCGACCTGGAGCACCGGATCGGTTACGCATATGTGATGAACCACTTCGACGCCACCAAAGCCAACGCCGATCCGCGCAGTGTGGCCCTCAGCAACGAGGTCTATGCCGCCCTCGGTGTGACCACTCGGACGTGATCTGGCGCGGACCCTGTTCCTGCAACACCCCCGACACCCCCGACAACTGTCGGCCACTCGAACCACAACGGTTGATGACCCTCCGGCCAGGCTGTCAGGCGTCGGCAGCGGGCACCCGAGGCGCCTGGTGAGTGCGTTCGTATTCACTGATGATGTCTATACGCCGTTGGTGGCGTTCGGCTTTTGACCACGGCGTGGTCAGGAAGGCGTCGACGATGGCCAATGCCTCGGGAACGGTGTGCATCCGGCCGCCGATACCGATCAGCTGCGCATTGTTGTGTTCTCGCGCCAGTGCCGCGGTCTGGACACTCCACGCCAGCGCACAGCGCGCCCCGGGGACCTTGTTGGCGGCGATCTGCTCGCCGTTGCCGGATCCGCCCAGCACAATGCCCAGACTGCCCGGGTCGGCCACCGTGCGTGACGCGGCGGCGATGCAAAACACTGGATAGTCGTCGTCGGCCTGGTAGCTGAACGCGCCGCAGTCGATCGGCTCGTGCCCGGAGTTTTTCAGGTGCTCGATGACATGCCGCTTCAGGTCGTAGCCGGCGTGGTCCGAGCCAAGGTAGACGCGCATGCCCGACATTGTGCCCGACGCGGCTCTGGCGGCCCGCCTGGCGTGCCCGAGCGCGGCGTTCAGTCAGCGCGGCATTAGTCGAATTGCGGCGATTCGGTGCGGGTGCGCTTGAGTTCAAAGAAATGCGGGTAGGAGGCGAAGGTCACCGAGGCGTCCCAGAGCTTGCCGGCCTCCTCACCTCGGGGGATCTTCGATAACACCGGCCCGAAGAAGGCCACCCCGTTGACATGGATGGTCGGGGTGCCGACGTCCAGACCGACCGCATCCATCCCGGCGTGGTGACTGGCACGCAGCGCTTCGTCATAAGCATCGCTCGCGGCGGCGTCAGCCAACGCTGCGGGCAGCCCCACCTCAGCGAGCGACTGTTTGATGACGTCGGGAAAGTCCTTGTTTCCCTCGTTGTGGATGCGGGTGCCCATCGCGGTGTACAGCGGCCGCAATATCTCAGGGCCGTGTGCCTGCTCGGCGGCGATCGCCACCCGCACCGGTCCCCAGGCCTTCGTCATCAGCTCCTGGTACTCCTCGGGCACCTCGCGGCCTTCGTTGAGCACCGCCAGGCTCATGACATGAAAGCGGGCCTGGATATCGCGAACCTTTTCCACCTCAAGAATCCAGCGCGAGGTGATCCAGGCCCACGGGCACACCGGATCAAACCAGAAATCAGCCACCGACTTCTCGGGCATGCGAATCCTCTCGTCGACGGGGTAACCGCCTAACAGAACCCTAGCCGCGGCGATCCTGTTCCCGGGCGCGGCCCGATGGCCCGCCTCCTCCCCGGCCGGAAACGGCCGCATCGTCGCCGGGCGCAGCCCGATGGCCCGCCTCCTCCCCGGCCGGAAACGGCCGCATCGTCGCCGGGCGCAGCCCGATGGCCCGCCTCCTCCCCGGCCGGAAACGGCCGCATCGTCGCCGGGCGCAGCCCGATGGCCCGCCTCCTCCCCGGCCGGAAACGGCCGCATCGTCGCCGGGCTAAGTTGGACCCGTGGCTCTTCCGAACCTCACCCGCGAGCAGGCCGCCGAACGCGCCGCGCTCATCACTGTCGACAACTACCGCGTCAGTCTCGATGTGACGGACGGCCGCGGCGGGCCGGGCGAGCATACCTTCCGGTCCATCACCACCGTGACGTTCGAGGCCCTTCCCGGCGCTGACACCTTCATCGACATCGCCGCGGACACCCTGCGCAGCGCGACGCTCAACGGCCGCGAACTCGACATCACCGGCTACGACGAGGCCACCGGCATTGCGCTGACCGGCCTGGCCGAGCGCAACATCGTTGTCGTCGACGCCGACTGCCGCTACTCCCACACCGGCGAAGGCCTGCACCGCTTCGTCGACCCGGTGGACGAGCAGGTGTATTTGTATTCACAGTTCGAAACCGCCGACGCCAAAAGGGTGTTCGCCTGCTTCGACCAGCCCGATCTTAAAGCCACATTCGAGTTGACGGTGACCGCACCCGAGCACTGGCGGGTGATCTCCAACGCGCCCACCACATCCGCCGAAAAAGGCGTGCACATTTTCGCCACCACCCCGCGGATGAGCACGTATCTGGTGGCCTTGGTCGCCGGCCCCTACGCCCAGTGGGACGACACTTACAGCGACGAGTACGGTGAGATTCCGCTGCGGCTGTTTTGCCGCGCCTCGTTGGCCAAATACCTGGACGCCGACCGGCTATTCACCCAAACCAAACAAGGATTTGGCTTTTACCACAAGCACTTTGGCGTGCCGTACGCGTTCGGGAAATACGATCAGCTGTTCGTTCCCGAGTTCAACGCCGGCGCGATGGAGAACGCCGGCGCGGTGACTTTCGTCGAAGACCTCGTGTTCCGCAGCAAGGTCACCCGCGCGGCCTACGAACGGCGGGCAGAGACGGTGCTGCACGAGATGGCACACATGTGGTTCGGGGACCTGGTCACCATGCGCTGGTGGGATGACCTGTGGCTCAACGAGTCGTTCGCCACCTTCGCCTCGGTGCTGTGCCAAAGCCAGGCAACCGAATTCACCGACGCCTGGACCACGTTTGCCAACGCCGAGAAGGCGTGGGCCTATCGCCAGGATCAACTGCCGTCCACGCATCCGATCGCCGCCGACATCCCCGACCTGGCCGCCGTCGAGGTGAACTTCGACGGCATCACCTACGCCAAGGGCGCCAGCGTGCTCAAACAGCTGGTGGCCTACGTCGGCCTGGAGAACTTCCTGACCGGACTGCGCGACTACTTTCGCGCCCATGCATTCGACAACGCCACCTTCGATGACCTGCTGGCCGCGCTGGAGAATGCGTCGGGCCGTGACCTGTCCGACTGGGGACAACAGTGGCTCAAGACGACCGGCCTCAACACCCTGCGAGCGGATTTCGACGTCGACGCCGACGGGCGGTTCACCCGCTTCGCGGTGACCCAGAGCGGTGCCACCCCGGGAGCGGGCGAGACCCGGGTCCACCGGCTCGCGATCGGAATCTACGACGACGACGGGTCCGGCAAGCTGGTCCGGGTGCACCGCGAAGAACTTGACGTCATCGGCTCGAGAACGGAAGTTCCTGCGCTGCAGGGCATATCACGCGGCAAGCTGGTCCTGGTGAACGACGACGACCTGACGTATTGCGCGCTGCGGCTAGACCCCGGGTCGCTGCGCACCGCGCTGGAGCGCATCGGTGATATCGCCGACTCGCTGCCGCGCACGCTGGTATGGTCGGCGGCCTGGGAGATGACCCGCGAGGCCGAGTTCAAAGCCCGTGATTTCGTGTCGCTGGTCTCGCGGGGGGTGGTCGCAGAAACGGACGTCGGGGTGGCCCAGCGCCTGCTGCAGCAGGCACAGACCGCCCTGAATTCCTACGCCGAGCCGGGTTGGGCGCATTCTCAGGGTTGGCCGGCATTTGCCGACCGATTGCTGGAATTGGCCCGCAGCGCGGACCCCGGCTCGGATCACCAGCTGGCCTTCGTCAACGCCCTGTGCTCCTCGGTGCTCTCGGCGCGCCACACCCAGGTGCTGTCGGCGTTGCTGGACAGCGACCCGGCCGAGCACGGCCTGGCCGGCCTGGTGGTGGACACCGACCTGCGTTGGCGCATTGTGATCGCACTGGCAACGGCCGGGGTCATCGACGCCGACGGGGCGGCGACGCCGGTGATCGACGCCGAAGTGCAGCGCGACCCCACCGCCGCCGGCAAACGACACGCTGCCCAGGCCGCAGCGGCCCGGCCGCAATTCGCGGTCAAGGACAAAGCGTGGACACAGGTGGTCGAGGATGACACGTTGCCCAACGTCGTCGGTCGGTCAATCATCGCCGGGATCACCGCCCCCGGCCAGGCCGAGCTGCTCAAGCCGTTCACCCCCCGCTATTTCGAGGCGATCCCCGGTGTTTGGCAGCGGCGCTCCAGCGAAGTCGCGCAAACCGTCGTGATCGGCCTGTATCCGTCCTGGGATATCAGCGAGGACGCCATCGCCGCCGCCGACGAGTTCCTGGCCTCCGCGGAAGTCCCGCCCGCACTGCGCAGGCTGGTGCTGGAGGGTCAAGCGGGAGTTAAGCGGGCGCTGCGGGCCCGCACATTCGACGCTGCCGGCCAGGCTTTGGGCGCCTAAGTAACCCCGGGCGGGGCCGGGACAGGCCGGGCTAAGGCTGGGCTAAGGGCTAAGGCGGAGAGATGCCGGCGCTGAGCACGCGGATCGCGCTGATCAGCCCGTCCATCAGGTTGCCCTGCTGAAATGCCGACGCCGCCGCCGCAACGCCGAGCGGTGCCGCCGCTTCGGCGCCGCGCCCCCGCACGCCCGAGCCGTAGACCACCTCGATCACGTGCTGGTTCGGTGAAACCGCGAGGAGCACAGCGTCGTTGGGTGTTGGCACCTTAGCCAGGATCTCGCGGGCCCGCGAGGCGGTGTCATCACCCAGGTCACCGATGTAGACCGCGAAGCGCGCCTTGGATGCCCGCGAGCCATAGGTCAGCGCGTCGTCTAACGCGACGAGGTCTTTGATGGGGAACGGGTAGTGCAGCGACAGCTCCCCGGGCTCGGTGACCCCGGAGATACGCCCGCTGCTGGTGACGACCCAACCGTTGGGCAGTGCGGTGGGTTCGACCGTCGTGACCTCACCACGTGCCACTGGCCCCACCCCCCACGCGGAAATCGGAACCACCGTGTCCGCCGCGACCGGCACCGATATCCTCATCGGTCGCTGCCCACAGGATCGGTGGATGTGTCCACGGCTCGGACATCTTGTAGGTCGCCGGGTGGCGCCCCTTATGGGACCAGATCAACGCCGCCAGCACGGCCACCAGCAGCAGCGGGATTCCCACAAAGTAGAGGTGGATCTCCATCAGGCTCACGACGCAAACCGTATCCCATCGCGAAGGGGCCGGCGCGCCGGGGCAACGGTCGCCGGTAGGCCGGGTCAAGCCAGCCGCAACCGCGTTAACCGCGCTGAGCTAGGCCGCACCCTCGCCGAGATATCGTGCCCACGCCGGGTCCAGTTCCTTTACCGTCGACAACAACCGCCAATGCTGGCCCCGGGGCGGCATCGGCGTTCGCCGCAGTGTCCAGCCCAGTTCGGCCAACAGCTTGTCCCCCTTGCGGTGGTTGCACGTCGAACAGGATGCGACGCAGTTCTCCCAGGAATGATCGCCGCCGCGGCTGCGCGGAACCACATGGTCGACGGTGTCAGCCTTGGCCCCGCAGTACACGCAACAGAAGCGGTCGCGGTGCATCAGCGCGGCCCGGGTCAACGGGACACGGGCGCGGTAGGGCACCCTGACGTAGCTGCGCAGCCGGATCACCGACGGCACCACGATCGTCCTTTTGGCCGAGTGGATGACCGGTCCCGAGGGATTATCGTGTACCACGTCGACCTTGCCACGGATCAGCATCACGATCGCCCGGCGCACCGGCAGCGCGGTCAACGGCTCGTAGGTGGAGTTCAGCAACAACACCCGCCGGTGATTCCAGATCGACCCGCCCTCATAACGGGTCGGCGGTGAGACGTCGACACTGTGCAGACACGACGCAACCGCCGGTCCGGTTACGGCCGCCGCACCGGAACTCCGGTGGTTGCGGCGGTTGTCGCGCTGCGCCATAGCTCCTCCGCCGAACAGTCCACCATGACCTGGCACCGACCGCATGCCAAATCGGGGTGTGCAGGCGATGTCGATCCGGTGAATAGACAGTGCCGTGGCACCGGAAGACATGCGCCGCAAAGCACTATAGTGCCCAAGCATATGGAGGATTTGCCGGTTCCCCCTGACGATGACGCTGCGATCGAGCGTTATCGGCAGACCGCGCTGAACCCGCTGGTCCCGCGCAGCGCCTCCGAAGAGCTGCTCGCCGCGATGAACCGCCTGGTCGAGGCGACAACCCCGGACCCGCGCCTGCCCGCCGCGCTGAACTTCTCCCGGACCAGACCACTGGCGCTGGGAATCAAACGTGCCATCGAGGAGGCGTTGGCCGAGCGTGACGCCGCCGACCGTGCCGAGCCGCGGCGGCGAGAGTTGCCCGCGCGGGTCGACGGCGCATTGTCGGCGATGACCGGCTGCATCAGCCGGATGCAAGAGCTGGAGCGCACCCGATCCGGGATTGAAACAGCCGCACGCCAACAGGGCTTCGCCGTTAACCCCGACGGCACGGTCAGCCTCAGCGACCAGCACGACCGCCCCGGGGAGCTCGCCGACGACGTCAGCAGGCAACGCGCTCGTTACGAACACCAGATGATGTCGGTGCAGGCCGAGATGATGCAGGTGCAGGAGCGCACCGTGACCACCATCCGTGAACGGCTGGGAGCCGACGAACCCGGGATACCCTGGGTCATTCTCGAATGCGCCCGCGGTGGATTCGACCTCAGCGCCACGTTCGAGTCGGGGGCGCAGCTGCCGGCGTCTCCGCTGCGAGACTTGATGGAGCGGCTTGCCGTCGACACGGCGCGCGCCAAGGCGGCGGTGTGGCCCCGGCCACGGCCCAAGAACTCGCCGCAGCAGCACTGGCGGCCGGATGCGTGACAGCGCCCTTTCGTGACAGCGCCCTTTAAACGCCCCCACCGTGGGTGATGGCCCACAATGGGAGCGATGGAACAGACACAACAGTCCTTCTACGACGCCGTCGGCGGCGCGGAGACCTTTCATGCGATCGTCTCGCGCTTTTACCAGCTGGTCGCCGAGGACGAGATACTGCGCCGGGTGTACCCCGAAGACGACCTAGCCGGTGCCGAAGAGCGTTTGCGGATGTTTCTCGAGCAGTACTGGGGTGGTCCGCGGACATATTCCGAGCGCCGTGGCCATCCCCGGCTGCGGCTGCGTCACGCGCCGTTCCGGATTTCGCCGATCGAGCGCGACGCGTGGCTGCGGTGCATGCGCACCGCGGTGGCGTCAATCGACTCACGTACGCTCGACGACGCGCACCGCAAGCAGCTGCTCGACTACCTGGAGATGGCCGCCCACTCCCTGGTCAACGCGCCGTTTTAAGGAGTGTCGGTGGCTGACCGGACCGCTTCCTCCGGCTCTCCTCGCGCCCGCGCTCGTCGACCGGAGCCGGGTCCGATGGGCTCCGGCTCTCCTCGCGCCCGCGCTCGTCGACCGGAGCCGTGGTGGTCGCATGCGGTGTTCTACCAGGTGTATCCCCGCTCCTTCGCCGACAGCAACGGCGACGGGGTGGGCGATCTGGACGGCGTGGTGGCCCGCCTGGACTACCTGGAGGCGCTCGGCGTCGACGCTATCTGGCTTAACCCCGTCACGGTCTCGCCGATGGCCGATCACGGCTACGACGTCGCCGATCCGCGCGACGTCGACCCGCTGTTCGGGGGGATGGCAGCGCTTGACCGCCTGATCGCTGCGGCCCACCGGCGGGGCATCAAGATCATCATGGACGTGGTGCCCAACCACACCAGCTCACAGCACCCGTGGTTTCAGGAGGCCCTGGCCGCCGGTCCGGGCAGTTCCGCCCGGGACCGTTATATTTTTCGCGACGGCCGGGGTCCCGACGGGCAACTGGCGCCGAATAACTGGGTTTCGGTGTTCGGCGGGCCGGCCTGGACCCGGGTGGCCGAACCGGATGGTCGACCCGGCCAGTGGTATCTGCACCTGTTCGACACCGAGCAGCCGGACCTGAACTGGGACAACCGCGAGGTTTTCGAAGACTTCGAGAAAACGCTGCGGTTCTGGCTGGACCGTGGGGTGGACGGCTTCCGCATCGACGTCGCACACGGGATGGCCAAGCCGCCGGGCCTGCCGGACATGGGAGTCGTCGAGAATGAGCTGCTGCGCGACAACGACGACGATCCCCGGTTCAACCACCCGAATGTGCATGCCATTCACCGTGACATCCGCCGGGTCGTCGAGGAGTATCCCGGCGCGGTCACCATCGGTGAGGTGTGGGTGTTTGACAACGCTCGCTGGGCCCAATATCTGCGGGCCGACGAGCTGCACCTGGGTTTCAATTTCCGGCTGGCGCGAGCCGAGTTTGATGCCGCGAAGATCCGCGACGCGATCGAGAACACGCTGGCGGCCGCGGCGATCGAGGGTGCCACGCCCACCTGGACGCTGGCCAACCACGACGTCGGCCGGGAGGTGACCCGCTACGGCGGCGGCCGGGTCGGGCTGGCGCGCGCCCGGGCGATGGCGTTGGTGGTGCTCGCCCTGCCGGGCGCGGCGTTCCTCTACAACGGCGAAGAGCTGGGCCTGCCCGACGTGGAGTTGCCCGACGAGGCGTTGCAGGACCCGAGGTGGCGACGTTCCGGGTACACCGAACGCGGTCGCGACGGCTGCCGGGTTCCGCTGCCCTGGTCGGGGAAGATCCACCCGTTCGGGTTCTCCTCCTCCCCGGACACCTGGCTGCCAATGCCACCGCAATGGGCAGATCTGACCGTCGAAAAACAGCTCACCGATCCGGACTCGACGCTGTGGTTGTTCCGTCGAGCACTGGAATTACGCCGGGAGCATGTCGAATTCGACGTCAGTGACGTCGAATGGCTGCCCGCGCCGCAGGGCGTGCTGATGCTGCGCTGCGGCGGGCTGATCTGCGTGCTCAACACCGGCCACGATGCGCTGGCCCTGCCCGAGGGGCAGCTGATCCTGTCCAGCGCGCCGTTGGTTGGCACCCGGCTACCGTCGAATGCCGCGGCCTGGCTGAGATGACAAGCGCGCGCCCGCGTGAGCGCATCCGCCGCCGGATCACCGCAGCGGCCACAGCGAACACCCAACGCCGGTGGCACGCTCACGCTGGCGTCGGTTGATCGGTTGAGCTGACCCGGGTCACCTCCTGATCGAGCGGCAACCGGGCAGCCACAATCCCCGCTCGGCTACCGCAGCCAACGCCGCAAATACTCCCGATGACGAGACGACAGGCGCACCAGGCGCCGGTCGTCGATATGGACCGCGGCCAATTGAGTTTCGGCGATCACAGCCGGCTTGGCGTCAACCGCGGCATTGGCCGAGCGCACTTCATAGCCAAGGGTAAAATCCACCGCCCGCAGCCGCTTGACCCATATGGTTACCTGCAATGGCGAATCTGTCAGCCGCAGCTGGCTTTTGTAGGTGGCCCGCACATCGGCGATCAGCAAGCCGACGGTGGCGATGTCGGCGCCGAAGGGTTCCCGCAGGAACGGGACACGGGCCTCTTCGAGGATCGTGATCATCGTCGCGTGGTTGATGTGCTGGTACATGTCGATGTCCGACCAGCGCACCGGGACGGATGCGACGAAGCCAGTGCTCACGCGGAGCTGCCCGGGGCGGCGCCGATGCCCACCATGACGGTGCTCACGTAGCCGCTCCTCGTCCACTGGTGCGCGTCATGCGGCGGATCTGTCGGGCCGCGACCGACAATGTCGCCAAGTCCTTCAGGCCACTTTCGTAGATCTCGGTGAGCGTGCGCCGTGCCCGCTCCACCCGGGAAGCGTTGATGTGTTCCCATTCGGCGATTTTCTCTTCACCGCTTTCATCCGGCTCCCCCACGGCGAGCACGTCGAAACACAACGACCGCAACGAGGCATAGATATCGTCACGGATTGCCAAGCGCGCCAACGCATGCCAACGGTCATCACGAGGCAACGCGGACACCGCGGTCAATAGGCCATCGGTGCCCAAATAGTCCATCAACGCGAAATACGTATCGGCGACTTCGGCGGCGTCGATATCGGCGATATCCCCGATGTCGATGATATCGAGCAAACTATAACGGTACAGCCCAACGGCCACTAAGTATGCAAGATCCCCTGGTGCGCCATGGGAAGTAAATTCGCGTGCTTCCTTTTCGACGATGGCCTTGTCATCACCTCGCAACCACTGCGACATGCGCGGGGTCAAGGCCCTGACCTTCTCGGCGAATCGGTTGATCTCCGCGCCGACCGCCAGCGGCTGCGGGCGGTAATTCAGCAACCAGCGTCCGGCCCGGTCGATCAGCCTTCGAGTATCCAGCGTCATCCGGTCAGAGACCGCGACCGGCATGTCGACCGCGCGGATCCGCCGCCACAGCTCCCCGATGCCGAAGATAGCGTCGGTGGCGACGTAGGTGCGCACCGCGTCGACGGGTGTGACTCCGACGTCTTCGGTGATCCGAAAGGCGTAGGTGATGCCGCAGGTGTCCACCAAATCATTGACCAGCATGGTAGTGACGATTTCACGGCGCAGCTGATGCGAGCGGATCTCCGGCCCGAAACGATCTCGCAACGGCGAGGGGAAATAGCGCGGCAGGCGCGAGGCGAAGACATCCTGATCCGGCAAGTCGGTCGCCAGCAACTGGTCTTTAAGCGCCAACTTGACGTGCGCCATCAGGGTTGCCAGCTCCGGTGAGGTAAGTCCGATACCGGCTTCGGCTCGGCGGCGGATCTCCTTCTCCGACGGCAGGCCCTCGAGTTCGCGGTTGAGCCCACGCTCGGCCACCAACTCCTTGATCTGTCGCTCGTGCACGGGCAGCATGCTGCTCGCATTGGCCCGGCTGACACCCATCAGGTCGTTCTGGTCGGCGTTGTCGGCCAGCACCAGCTCGGCCACCTCGTCGGTCATCGACTCCAGCAGCGGGGTTCGCTCCTCTGGTCTGATCTTGCCCGCGGTGATCAGCGAGTCGATCAGGATTTTGATGTTGACCTCATGGTCGGAACAGTCCACGCCCGCGGAGTTATCCAGAGCATCGGTGTTGATCCGGCCGCCGCACAGATCGAACTCGACCCGGCCCAGTGGCGTCACCCCCAGGTTACCGCCTTCGGCGATCACCTTGGCGCGCACCTGATTCGCGTTCACCCGCACGGGATCGTTGGCCCGGTCGCCGACGTCGGCGTCGGACTCGGTCTCCGCCTTGATGTAGGTGCCGATACCACCGTTGTAGAGCAGATCCACCGGCGCCTGAAGGATCGCCCGGATCAGGTTCGGCGGCGTCATCTCGGTGACCTCGTCGTGAATGCCGAGGGCGGCTCGCACCTGCGGACTGATCGGGATCGCCTTGTGCTCCCGGCTGTACACCCCGCCACCCTCGCTGATCAGCGACTTGTCGTAGTCGTCCCAGCTGGAGCGGGGCAGCCCGAACATCCGCTTGCGTTCTTGCCAGGAGACCACGGGATCGGGAGTGGGGTCAAGGAAGATGTGCCGATGGTCGAACGCGGCCAGCAGCCGGATGTGTTTGGAGAGCAGCATGCCGTTGCCGAACACATCGCCGCTCATATCACCGATGCCGACGACGGTGAAGTCCTCAACCTGGGGATTGACACCCATTTCCCGGAAGTGCCGTTTGACCGCCTCCCAGGTGCCTCTTGCGGTAATCCCCATGGCCTTGTGGTCATACCCCACCGACCCGCCGGAGGCGAACGCGTCGCCCAACCAGAATCCGTAGGATTTGGCGACGTCGTTGGCGATGTCGGAGAACGTGGCGGTGCCCTTGTCGGCGGCCACCACCAGGTAGGCGTCATCGCCGTCACGGCGCACCACTTCCGGGGGGGCGCTGACCCGTCCGGTCGCATGGTCGACGTTGTCGGTGACGTCCAGCAGCCCGGAGATGAACAACCGATAGCAGGCGACGCCTTCGCCCCGAAGGGCGTCGCGGTCGGCCGCCGGGTCATCGGTAGAGCGCGGTGGCCGTTTGACGATAAACCCGCCCTTCGCACCCACCGGCACAATGACGGCGTTTTTGACCTCTTGGGCCTTGACCAGACCGAGGATCTCGGTGCGGTAGTCTTCCCGGCGGTCTGACCAGCGCAGGCCGCCGCGTGCCACCCGGCCGAAGCGCAGGTGCACGCCTTCAACACGGGGCGAGTAGACGAAAATCTCGAATTTAGGTCGCGGCAGCGGGAGTTCGTCGATCAGCTGCGCGTCGAGCTTTAGTGCCAAGACATTCTGAGCTCGAGCTGAATTCTTCCGTCGCACAAAGTAATTCGTTCTCAGCGTGGCCTGAATCAACGAAGCGAATGCGCGCAGTACCCGGTCGGTATCCAGGCTCACCAAAGCATCGATGTCGGCGGCCACCGCGGCGGCAGCCGCTTGGGCGTTGCGCTTCGGCGAACCGGCGGGAGCCGGGTCGAACAGCGCTTCGAACAATGTCACCAGTGACCTTGCGGTACGCGGATTCTCGTTGAGAACCGACTCGATATGCGACTGGCTGTAGGGAAAGCACGCCTGCCGAAGATATTTGGCGTATGCGCGCAGCAGCATCACCTGCTGCCAGGTCAAATCAGCGCGCAGCACCAGCTCGTTGAACCTATCGACTTCGACCCGGTCTTCCCAAATCGCGGTGACCGCATCGGCGAAACGGCGGGCGGTCGCTTCCCGTTCCGGCCCTGCTGGCGCCAGCGGGACGCCAGGCTGTGGCGTGATCTTGAACTGGTAGATCCACACCGGTAATCCGTCGGGCCGGGTCACGCTGAACGGCCGCTCCTCCAGGACCACCACCCCCATGGATTGCAGCATCGGAAGCAGCTGACTCAGCGAGGCCGTCTGCCCACCCAGGTACCACGTCAGCCGGGCGGTGTCGCCATAGTCGTGGTCGGACAGCACCAGTTTCACCGAATCGTTGGTCAGCCCTTCGATGATGACGATGTCGTCGATGGCATCGGTTGGGGTGATGGCCTGCTTGTAGGCCTCGGAGAAGGCCGCCGCATAGTGCTCGGCAGCGAGCTGTCCGATGACGGCGCTGGCCGCCCCGATCAGCCGATCCGACCAGGTTCGGGCGGCTTCGGTCAGTAACGCCTGAATACGCAGCCGGTTAGCTTCCGAGGTGTCGACCGGGCCCGAACCGTCCGGCAGCTGGACCATGAAATGCAGGAGTGACCAAGGTGATTCAGTTACGCGAGCGGTGAATTCCAGGCTGACTCCTCCGAACTCGCGTACCAGGATCTCTTCGATCTGCAAGCGGACGGCCGTGGTGTAGCGATCGCGGGGCAAAAACACCAGGCATGAGACGAAGTGCTCGAGCTTGTCGGCACGCAGAAACAACAGTGTGCGCCGCTCTGACCCCAGATCCACCACGGCCTTCGCCATTTCCAGCAGCTGCTCAGCGCTCATCGCGAAAAGCTCTGAGCGGGGGATTGTCTGGATGACGTCGAGCAGCAGCTGCCCGGGATGGCCGGGGTCGGCCAATGCGAGCGCCTCGCGGACCCGGCGCGAAATTATCGGGATTTCCAGAACGTCGGCGTTGACCGCGGCGACAGTGAAGAGCCCGATGAGGCGGTGCTCGAACACGCCGCCGTCGGCGATTTCGCGGACCGCGACGACATAGGGATACGCCCCGAAGCGCAGGTAGCTGGAGGCGGTGGTCTGCGCGAGCCCCAGCAGTTTGGTGTCGTCAGTCAGCCGGGGGCGGGATGCTTTGCGGGTCCGCAGCACGCCGAGGCTGATGGTGGCCTCCTCACCCGAGACCTGGCCGTCGCGCACCGGGCACCGCTGGTAGCCCAGCGGCATGAAATGCCCGTCGGCCAGCCAACGCAGCAGCGCGGCGACCTCCGAACGGTCCGGGGCGGAGTAGCGCCCGTCCGGATCGGTTTCGAGGTCTCGGGTAAGGTCCTTGACGGTGCTGAGCATCGCCGCCGAGTCCGCTGCGACCCGCCGGACGTCGGCGAGAACGCCGGGCAGCAGACGTTCGACCTGCGTGAGGGCGTCGCGGTCGACGGCCGGTGCCAGCTGGACATGGATCCACGCCTCCTCGACCGTTTCCGGCGCGCCACCGGCCTTCGGCACGACGGCGAGCAATTCTCCAGAGGGGCTGCGGCGGACACCGAACACCGGGTTCATGATGCCGGTGTAGGCGACCCCAATCCGGTGCAGCAGCACCGTGACCGCGTCCATCAGCATGCCGCCGTGATCGGTGACTACCTGCAGCGCGGGCCCGAAGCCGGCCGGGTCGTCGGCCGGGTAAACCGCCACACAACTCTCCCCGGCCGGCCGGTGGTGCGCCAGGCGGTAGTGTGCACGGAGCATCGCCGGCGCCACGGCCGCCACGGGCGCCGACGGGCCGGCCGACCCGGCGGGCGGCTGCCCGGGCTCGTCGCGGCGCGCCCCGCAATAGGCATCGCTGTAGGCCTGAAACACCCATCCCGGAATGTCGTCCCCGGCGCCGGTGGGCGCGGTCCACGCAACCGCGCCCTCAAGGCCGCTCTGGCCCGGCGACGCGGCGGGCCGTGCAGTGGCCGGGCACTTCGCCCCGGTCCGCGGATCCACCGTCACGTAGCCCGCTCCTGACTCAGCGCCAGCTCCGACGCCGGTATCGCAGACACTAGTCGCGGGTCAGCTTGCGGTGGGTCACTCGGTGCGGACGGGCCGCCTCGACGCCGAGGCGAACCACCTTGTTTTCCTCGTACGCGTCGAAGTTGCCTTCGAACCAGAACCACTTGGCCTCGTTGTCCTCGTCACCTTCCCACGCCAGGATGTGCGTGCAGATCCGGTCAAGAAACCACCGATCGTGCGAGCTGACCACCGCGCAGCCGGGGAAGTTGACCAGCGCATTCTCCAGCGAGCCCAGGGTCTCAACATCAAGATCGTTCGTCGGCTCGTCGAGGAGGATCAGATTCCCGCCCTGCTTGAGGGTGAGCGCAAGGTTAAGCCGGTTGCGTTCACCTCCGGAAAGCAGGCCGGCGGGTTTTTGTTGGTCAGGCCCCTTGAAGCCGAATGCCGCCACATAGGCACGTGATGGGATCTCGGTGCGCCCCACCTCGATATGGTCTAGCCCACCGGACACAACCTCCCACACCGTCTTGGTGGGGTCGATGCCGGCCCGGTCCTGATCGACGTAGCTGATCTTGACGGTGTCACCGACCCGGACGGTGCCGCTGTCGGGTTGCTCGAGTCCGACGATGATCTTGAACAGGGTGGTCTTACCGACCCCGTTGGGACCGATGACACCCACGATGCCGTTGCGGGGCAGGCTGAAGGAGAGGTCCTTGATCAAGGTGCGCCCGTTGTAGCCCTTGTCGAGGTGCTCGACGTCGACGACGACGTTACCCAAGCGCGGCCCGGCCGGGATCTGGATCTCCTCGAAATCGAGCTTGCGGGACTTCTCCGCCAGGGCGGCCATTTCCTCATAGCGCTGCAACCGGGCCTTTCCCTTAGCCTGCCGAGCCTTTGCCCCCGAGCGGATCCAGGCCAGCTCTTCTTGTAGCCGCTTCTGCAGCTTGGCGTCCTTGCGCCCCTGCACCGCCAGCCGCTCGGCCTTTTTCTCCAGATAGGTGGAGTAGTTGCCCTGATAGGGATAGGCGTGACCGCGATCGAGCTCCAAAATCCATTCGGCGACGTTGTCCAGGAAGTAGCGGTCGTGCGTCACCGCCAGGACCGCGCCCTTGTAGGCGGCCAGGTGCTGTTCCAACCACTGCACGCTTTCGGCGTCCAGGTGATTGGTCGGCTCGTCGAGCAACAGCAGGTCGGGTTTGGACAGCAGCAGCCTGCACAGCGCCACCCGGCGGCGCTCACCGCCGGAGAGTTGACTCACCGGCTCGTCGGGCGGCGGGCAGCGCAGCGCGTCCATGGCCTGCTCGAGCTGCGAGTCGAGATCCCACGCGTCGGCGTGGTCCAACTCCTCTTGCAACCGGCCCATCTCTGCCATCAGCTCGTCGGAGTACTCGGTGGCCATCAGCTCGGCGATTTCGTTGAAACGGTCAAGCTTGGCCTTGACATCGCCCACACCCTCCTCAACGTTGCCGCGAACGGTCTTCTCCTCATTCAGCGGCGGCTCTTGCTGCAGAATCCCGACGGTGGCGCCCGGAGCCGGGAAAGCCTCACCGTTGTTGGGTGTGTCCAGGCCGGCCATGATTCGCAACAGGCTGGATTTGCCGGCACCGTTGGGGCCGACCACGCCGATCTTGGCGCCCGGGTAGAAGCTCAGTGTGACATCGTCCAGGATCACCTTGTCGCCGTAAGCCTTGCGGACTTTTTTCATCGTGTAGATGAACTCGGCCATGCCGCGGTGTTACCTCTCTGGTCTGCATCTGGTCTGCATCTGGTCTGCACGATTGCCCCGGACCATCCTAGGCGGGACCCGAGCGCACCCAACCCGGCGTCGCGGGCCAGCAGCTGAGCCGGGCCGCATCCCGGAAGCAGGGAGCCGCGCCATCGGGCACCCCGCCTCCGGGGCAGGCGCTACGCCGACAGGGAAAGCGTCGGGCCGTCCGGTCCGGCCGGTGACCCCGCGCTGTCGGCTACCGCGGCTTCCGGCAGCGCACCGCGATCGGCGCTGGGATCGGGCTGATCGGACTCTGCCCGCCCGGTGGTCGTGGCGCCACCGCCCGGGGCTATCCCGCTAACTCCGGCAACCGAGTGCCCGATCTTCTCGATACGCACAATCGCGCGGGACACGTCCGGTCCGACGGCGCTGGCCCGCATCTCCAAGGTGGCGCGGCGCACCCCGTCGCGGTCTTCGTATTCGCTGGTGTAGACGGTGCCGGCCACGATAACCGGGGAACCCTTGCCCAGCGCGGCCCCGACGCCGGTGACCAACCGGCCCCAGCAGTTCACGGTGATGAACAGCGAATTGCCCGGCTCCCAATTGCCATCGGCGCCGCGGCGGCGGGAATTGCTGGCAACCCGAAACTTCATGACCTCCTGTCCGCCGACCATCCGGCGCTTCGGGTCGGTGACGATGGTGCCGACCACGGCCAGGGGCGTCTCAAACATCGTTGATTCCTTCCATTTCGCAGTTGGCGACGCTGCGCTACCGCCTCGCCGCCCGTGACAGGTCCATTGACCGACCCGCCACCGACAGCACCACCCCCACCGAGCCGGCTCCCGGCGGCGCTGTGGAGAAAACCGCAACTGTGAACGCGACCCCGGTCAGTATCGCCCGGAGGTGTCGCGGCGAGCCAATTCGGCCAACATCGCGTTGTAGGCGGCCAGCTCGGCGTCGTCGTCACGCTCGGCGGCGCGGTCCAACCGCCGTGCCATGCGCTGATCGCTGCGCGACCATTGCACCAGCAGTGCGATCATGACGATCGCCAGCGGCACCTCCCCTGCCGCCCAAGCGATTGCGCCGCCGAGTCGCTGATCACCCAGCAGATCGGTATGCCAGCTCAACCGCAGCGACCGGTAAAAACTTTCGCCGAGCACCCGCTGGGTGCCCATCATCACCACCCCGAAGAACGCGTGCAGCGGCAGCGAGGCGAACACCACGGCCGCCTTGGCCAGCGGTGGGATCAGCCGCGGCGTGGGGTCCACGCCGATCACCACCCAGTAGAACAGGTAGCCGCTGAGCAGAAAGTGGGCGTTCATCAGGACGTGCCCTAAATGGCTGCCCGCCGCGGCGTCGAACAGGCCGCTGAGATACAACCCGTAAAACCCGGCGACGAACAGCACGGTCGCCACGATCGGGTGGGTGTAAAAGCGGGACAGCCGACTGTGCAGGGCCGCCAGCAGCCATTCCCGCGGGCCCGGCGGATCGTCCCGCCCGGCGGCCGGCAACGCCCGTAGCGCCAGGCTCACCGGGCCGCCCAGCACCAGCAGGATCGGCACCAGCATCGACAGCATCATGTGCACGGCCATATGCATGCTGAACATCGCCGGCAGGTAACGGCCCGACCCCGAGGAGGTGACGAACAACAGCAGCACACAGCCGAGCAGCCAGGCCAGCGTCCTGCCGATCGGCCAGAAGTCGCCACGACGATGTAACCGGCGCACCGCCACCAGATACAGGCCGGCGAGCACGATCGCCGCCGTGCCGAAGATCAAGTCGAAGCGCCAGTCCAACAGCACCCGCGCCACGGTGGGCGGTCCGTCGAAGTCGTAGCCGATCGCCACTTGCGGGATCGAGGGAATCCCGATCGGCGGTGGCGGTGGTGGTGTGCGGCTCAGCCCGACGGCGACACCGAAGGTGAGGCCGAAGACCACCGCTTCCATCAGCGACAGCCGGATCAGCGCCCCTCGCGCGTGCGGGTCCGCTTGCAGCGCGGCGACTCCGGTACGGCGCTGACGCCAGCCGATCACCCCGAGCACGCCCAGTGCGACGGCCTTGACGAGGATCAGCCGCCCGTAGGCGGTCAGCAGCAGGTCGGAGGGCAGCACCCGCACCAGCGCGTTGATCACGCCGCTGAGCGCCATCGCGACAAAGCACCACAGGGCGATCGTCGAGAAGCGCCTCGCGGCCAGGTCGGCATGGTCCCCGTGGCGCAGCGCGTGCGCCAGCAGGACCAGCAGACCACCGGCCCACAGGCTGGCCGCGACAAGGTGGATGAGCAGGCTGTTGGTGGCCAGATCATGCGAGCCGCCGGCCGACGAGTGGCCGGTCAGCCCCAGCGGCACCAGGGTCACCAACGATCCGAGCAGCAGCAGCGGAACCCAGGACCAGCGCAACACCGGCAGGCTGGCCAACGCCACCGCAGCGGCCAGCAACGCCGTCCAGCGCCACGCGGCGGCGGTGTTGATCAGGCTAGCCAGCGACCAGACCGTCGCCGGGTTGAGATGGCTCGCCAGCCGATGACCGGAGACATCCGAAATGGTCAGCGGCACCAGCAGTGCGGCGCACACCGACCACACTCCCGACGCCACCGTGCCCCACCGAAGCGCCCGGTACCCGGCCACGTCGAGCACCCCGCTGGGTTGGGGCGGCACCAGAAAGGCCGCGAACAGGAACGAGCCGACGGCGATCACGGCGGCGATCTCCCCGGCCGCCCGCACGAACGGCAGCCCCAGCGTGGTCACCGGGCCCGGATCGGGCAACCCGGTGGCGGCCAGCGCATCCGCCCATGCCAGCAGCCCTATCCCCGCCGCGGTGCAGCCCGCCAGCACGGCGACGCCGCCCAGCAGCGGCCATAGCACCGCCCGACGCTCGCCGGTGGGCGAAGCGACAGTCATAGGTCTAGCCTATTGGGAGGCCAGACGCTAACCGGTGCGGCCTTGCGGCGAAGTTCGGATCCCCACAGCTATCCGGCCCGGGCGCGACGGGCTTCGATTTCGCGGGCGAGAAACTGATTGCGCGCGATCTCTGCGACGTGGTCGAAGTCGTGCAGAATACCCCGCAATTCCCGCCGAAACGCGGTGCGGCGCTCGGTGAGGTCCCCCGCGGGCTCCAGCAGGTGCTGGTCGGCGGCGACCTGGCGCGCGGTCGCGAACAGCAGCGTAGAGACCGGCTCGCTGCTGCGGACGCGGCCCTGCGCGACGTACTGAGCGCCGAGGCCGAGCGCCAGCCGGGTCAGGTCCTTCTGGCTGATTTCCGCTGGGGCGTCGCGCAGCACGTCGGCGACGATCGCGTACGCCTCGAAGAACACCCGCAGCATGGCGTCGGATATCAGCGGCCGTTTCGCGTAGAGCATCGCGTCGATCTCGTCGCCGCCGGCGGCGACGCGAGACTCCCAATCGTCATACCAGGACATCTCTTTGGCGATGTTGGCCTTAAATGTCGCGGAATCAGCGAAGTAGAAATCGAATTTCAGCAGGTCGCGCAGCCGCATCGCCTGCGCCCAGAAGGCCTGCCGGCGGTCCCCGTCGGCGTGGCGGGCGTGTGCCAGCGCAAGCTCGACGATCGAGGTCTCCAGGAAGGCATGGATGACCGAATTGCGGTAGAACGCCGCGGCGTGCTCATCCTCGGGCGCAATGCGCCACACGGGTTCCCGGCCGCCGTCCACCCGGGTAACCGGATGCCCGTGAGACAACGCATCCACCGCCGCTCGAACCCCCTCGGGCGTGCGGAGCCGCAATGCACTCGTTGTCATCGGGATCTGCCTGCGTTCGAGGTAATCAAGCGAATCTTGCAAGGTGCGGTGCAGCTGACCGAGAGTCAACGCCACTCCGTGAGTGGCCAGCAGCAGCGCAGACACCAGCCCGGTCGCGTTCACCGGCGTTCCCTGGAGGATACGCCACGCTACTTCGAACGACATCTTCTGCAGGGCAAGACGTTTAGCGGCTTGATCGTGGGCCATCGGACCGCCCGGCGCCCCCAGGTAGTGTCGCATCGAAACCGCTTCGGGGAATCGGACGTAGATCTTTCCGTAGTTGCGTTCACCCTGGGCCTTGATGAATTTGTACAGCCAGCTAAGGCCCTCGGGCGTCTTTTCGGCCCCGCGCGCATAGGCCGCGTACTCGGCGATCTCGTGCAACTGGTCGAAGCTTATCGAGACCGGCTGCAACAAAATGTCGTCGGTGCGGCCCTCCAGGTATGCGTCGGCAACGTAAGTCAGCAGCCCCAGCTTGGGAGGCAGCATTTTCCCCGTGCGCGAGCGAGTGCCTTCGATGGACCAGCTGAGGTTGAACCGTTTCTCGACGAGATAGCCGACGTATTCCTTGAGCACGTAGCGATAGAGCGGGTCACCGCCGATGCTGCGGCGGATGAAGATGACGCCCGAGCGGCGCATCAACGGTCCCATCAGCCCGAACGCCATGTTGATCCCGCCGAACACGTGTGTCTTGGGCAGCCCGTTTTCGGCAAGCGCGACCGTGAGCACCGCGCTGTCGAGGTTGGATCGATGCGACCACAGCAGGACGGCGGGATGGGTTTGCAGCGCGGCACGCATGGCCGCCACCTGATACTGGTCGTAGTCGATCTGGGGATCGAACCCGCGAGAAAACAGCGACTTGGCAAGCGCGGGAATCAGATCGACCGATAGCCGACTCCATCCGGTGGCCATCTCGTCGAGGATCTTACCGGCCTCTTCGAGCGTGGCTCCCGGGATCTGCTGCAGACCGGCACGAAATCGGGCCGACGCCAGCATTTCCGGCTTCACCAGTCGGGGCGACTTGTACTCCGGGCCGAGCAGTCGGTAGGCAACGCGTTCCATGGCCAGGATGGCCCGGCGGGTGACGAACTGCGCGAAATCGTTTGGATGCTCGCCCGTTGTGGTGTCACGCCACTGCTGGCGAAGTTCGGAGACCTTGGCCGCCTCCCCGGCGACCACCCGGGCCCGGCGGGGATCGCTGCGCAGGATCCGGCGCTGCCGTCGTTCGCTGGGGTGGTAGGGGTCCCGGCCGGGAAGCAGTCCAACCCACTTGCTCAGGGCTCGGCCACCGGCGGGGGGCAGCCAGAATACCCGGACCGGCACGATCGAACGGTCCTCGTCGGACTCGAGCTGCTCGACGAGCGGGCCAAGTGCCGCGGGCGGGGAATTCCGGGGCGGCAGCCGCACGACGTCGATCTTGGCCTCCGGATGGCGAGCCCGCTGCCGCTGCAGCCAGTCAGAGAGCAGCTCGGCTTCGACCGAGGACGACACGGCCGCCAACACCAGCGGGTCCTCGCTGGTGGTGAATGTGCCGGTGTCGAGGGCCGGTTTGGTCACGGTCGTCCTTTCGGGCGGGATGGTTCGGCGTTCTTTTTGACCGGGGTTGGCCGCGCGGCCACCCGGGCGTTCTTCTTGACCGCCGCCCTGGCCGGGGCCGCCTTGGGGTGCCCACGCTTTCCGGGCGCGGGCTTCCTGCGGGTATACAGACCCACCTCGGGCAACTCGCCGGCCGGCCAGTGGGCCAGCGTGTCCAAATACAGCCGACGCACCTCGGCAATGCGATCGGGCAACGTGTCAAGCGTCCAGTCGTCAACGGGGATCGGGGGAAACACCGCGACATCCACGGTCCCGGGATTCATCGTGGTGGAGTTGCGGGCGGCGATGATCTCGGCGTTGCGGATCACGATCGGCACCAGGGGAACGCCGGCCGCCATCGCGATCCGGAACGGCCCCTTCTTAAACGGCCCCACCTCGGTAGTGTCCACGCGGGTGCCCTCGGGGGCGATCACGATCGACAGCCCGGCTTTCGCCCGCTGCTCAACCTGATGCAATGCCTCCACCGCGGCGGCCGGATCGTCTCGGTCGATGAACACGGCGTCGAGCAACTTGCCCAGCGTGCCCACGATCGGGTCGCGTTCCAGCTCCTTTTTGGCCACGCCGGTCCAATCCTCGCGCACCAACGCGGCAACAATGATCGGGTCGACTTGGTTGCGGTGGTTGAAGATGAACACCGCCGGACGCTGCGCGGTCAGATTCTCCGCGCCGAGGACGTTCAAACGCACGCCGCTGGTGGCCAGCAGCAGCTGCGACCAGACGGAGGTAAAAAAGTTCACGCCCCGACGCCGGCTGCGGGTCAGCAGGCCCAGGCCAACCGCGCCGGCCGCGACCGGGGCCAGCGAGCCGATCCCGGCGAGCGCCCGCAGCTGCCCGGCAATGCCGTAGTTGCCGCGGCTGGTGAACCGCAAGATTGGCCAGCCGCGGCGCCGGGCCACGGTGGCCATCTTGCCTTTCGGGTTGGTCGGCCGGGGATTGCCGACAAGATACATCAACGCCACGTCCTCGTCACCGTCGGCATAGAAATAGCTGTCCTTCAGGTCGATGCCATGCTCGGCCGCAAACCGCTGCACGGCCGCCGCCTTGCCCGGCCCCCACAGGATCGGCTTGACCACCCCGCCGGTGAGGATCCCGTTCTCGTCGGTCTCGAACTGGTTGCTGAGGGTGTTGGGGATCCCCAAAAACCGGGCGACCGGGTCGACCTGAATGGTCAGCGCCGACGAACTGAGCACCACGGTGTGACCCCGGGCAAGGTGCGCGCGCACCAACTCCCGCATTTCCGGGTAGATCCGGGATTCGATCTTCTGGGTGAAAAGCCGCTCCCCGATCTCTTCCACGTCGCTCAGCGCCCGTCCGCGCAGCATCGCGGCGGCCTTGGTGATGAGCTCCTCGAATTCGATGCGCCCGAGTTGATGGTTGAGTCCGGCCTGAACCATCCCGATCAGCTCTCCGACCCCCATTTCGCGGCGCCGGAAGCGCTCTTGGGTGAGGATGACGCCGGTAAAACCCGCGACCAGGGTGCCGTCCAGATCGAAAAACGCCCCGATCCGGGGACCGGGCGGGCTGGCCATCACCTCGGCGACCGAGCCGGGTAGCCGAAGATCGGTGTGCTCGGCGGTCATGAGCCCGACGACAAGGATCGCGACAACGAATCGGGCGTCTCGACCGCGAACGACGCCGGTACCGCGTGCGGTGCCGGTTCACCGGCCAGCGCGAGGACCTCATCGAAACCCTCCAGCAGGCACCGTGCGAACAGCGCCTCGTCGCGGACGGCGGCCCGGTCGTATCGGACGGTGACGGTGCAGAACCCGCCTCTGGAGACCAGTACGGCCATCATCGCCACGCCCGGCAACGGCCCAAAGCCGTACTGGCGCAGCACTTTGGCGCCGGCGATGTAGGTCTCGCCCGGGTAGCCGGGCACATTGCTGGCCTGCACGTCCGAGGCGATGATCGCACCCGTGATGGCCTCCAACACCGGCGTGGGCAGGATGCTCAGCAACGGAGCAACCGAACCGAGCACGTTAAGGGCGCGCTCTTCACGGCGCCGGGTCATCTGTGCGCGGATCTTTTTGATGCGGGCCACCGGATCGACGGTGCCGACCGGCGCCGCCAGGTTGATGCCCGCAAACCGGTTCCCGCCGGCAGGGTCGGCTTCGGCGCGCAAGTTCACCGGAACCGCCATCGGCAGTGTGCTGACGGGCACGCCGAGCGCCACATGGTAGCGCCGCAGCGCCCCACACAAACCCGCCAGGTAGGCATCGTTGATAGATCCCCCGGCGGCTTTGGCGGCCGCGTGCAGGTCGGGGAGCGACATGTCGAGCGCTTCGCTGCCAGTGGAAAGGCTGCGACGGCGCAGCAACGGCGACGGCTCGGCCGCCGGCCGCAGCACCCGGGCACTCGAACGCAGGTAGCCGACAACCCCCGTCACCAGCGACGCCGGGTTGAGCACCGCCCGCCCCGCCAGTGATGCCGTGCCCGAGAGAGCTTCCCGGACACCGTCGGCCAGCGCGGCGGGCAGATGGGCGAGACCCTCCAGCATCAGGTCGTTGGAAGTCAGGTCTACCGGAATTGGTTGCGGGGGGGTCGGCTCGGGCTCGGGTTCGCGCTTCGCGTCGTAGATGTGCGCGAACATTTCGACGCTGCCGACCCCGTCGGCGACGGCGTGGCTGAGATGCAGGAGCATCGCCGCCTTGCCGTCGGCGAGTCCTTCGACCAGGGTTGCCGACCACAACGGCCGCGAGATGTCCAGCGGCGACTGCAGCATCACCTCGGCCAGATCGAACACGTCGCGTAAGGTTCCCGGTTCGGGGACCCGGAGGTGCCGCACATGGAAATCCACATCGAAATCGGGGTCCACCACCCAGCGCGGCCTGGTCGTCGGCAGGGTCGGCACCACGACCTTCTGCCGCAACCGCAGCGCTCGTCGCGACGCGTGTTCGAATTTGGTCCGAAAACGCCTCCAGTCCGGCGTGGTGTCAAGAAGCTCTAACCCCATGATCCCGGAGCGGGTCCGCGGGCGGGCCTCCCCCCGATGCAGCAGATAGTCCAGCGCTCCCAACTCGGTGGGCAATCCAGCGGAATCGACGGGTTCAGCCATGGCGGCGACCCCGCGCGGGCCCGGTCGGCCGAGTCGCCAGCCCGGTCATTGCCACTCCAGCCTCCCCTTTCCAGGCGGGTCCATCCCCGGCCAACACCACGCTAGCCCGGTTGACCCGAGAACGGGAGCTCATTGTGCGGATCCGAGCGATGTCCGGAATACCGTGAGATCAGGCCGAATTGGAAACGGCACGGATCGCGGATCAGCTTGCCGGCGAAACCTCCAGCGGTACGGATCCGGTTCGGGTGCAAGCATAGCGACCGTAGATGGCCCCGAGAAAGTCCGCGACGGCGTCGGCGGTCAGCCGGGAACGCGCGGTGGCGACGGTGTCGAACGCGTGGTGGGCGTTGGGCAGCTCGGCGTAGCAGACGGTGGCGGCCCCGGCCGCGCGCAGCGCGGCGCAAAACGACCGGGCCTGCGCGCTGGGAATCAGCGAATCGTTGCTGCCGTGCAGCACGAAAAACGGCGGTGCCCCGCGATGGGCATGGGTGATCGGCGAGGCCGCCCGAAACAGCCCGGGGTCATCGGTGTAGCGGGTCTGCATCACGAAGTGCTCCAAAAACGGCAACATCATCGCGTGCATATGCTCGACCGCGGTGAGGTCGTAGACGCCGTAACAGGGCACGGCCGCCTGGACGCCGGTGTCCACGTGCTCAAAGCCGGGCTGAAGCCGGGTGTCACCTGCGGTCAGCGCCGCCAACGCCGCGAGGTGTCCGCCGGCCGAGCCACCGGTGATCGCGATGAACCCGGGGTCGCCGCCAAAATCGGCGATGTTCTCGCGCACCCAGGCGATCGCCCTTTTGACATCGATGATGTGCGCCGGCCACGCCGCGCGCGGGCTCTTGCGGTAATCGATGGACACGCAGATCCAGCCGTGCTCGACCATCCGGCTCATCAGGGGATAAGCCTGACCGCGCTTGCCGTTGACGGCCCATCCGCCCCCGGGCACTTGCACCAGCACCGGCGCCGGCCGCGGGTTCGGCGGCCCGGGATGCCGCCAGATGTCCAGCAGATTGTCATGACCGGCCGGGCCGTAGGCGATATCGGAGGTCTGCGCGGCGTAGCGGCGGCGCTGCCCGGCCATGTGCCAGAGGTTGTCGCGGCGCGGACAGCCGTGCTGATCGTCGAGCGGATGACACACCAGGTCGCGGTAGCCCGCCCCGAGGGCTTCCGCGAGCGCCGCACCGAGAACCTGATCGGCCCGCTGCGCCGCCCAGCTGATCGCCACCCGGCCCAGCGGCAGCGGGGGCACCCCGGACAACACCTGCCCGGTCAGCGCCTGCGGACCGAATTCCGCGGCCAGCCACCCCGCTAACCAGCCCACCGCCGACGGTGCAGCGCGCAACAGCAGCGCAGCGGCCCGACACCCGGCACGGGGGGCGAGCCGCAGTCCGGGCAGCAACACCCTCGAACCGGTCAGCGGGCACCGGGTGGTCACGACCGCGGCTATGTTCATTCCGATGCCGCTCCTTGACATCAGGGCACGGACGTCGTTGTCCGCGCCTAGCCGCGGCCGCCGGTGACCACGCCGTGACCAGCGCTGGTGGCGCCGGTCACACAATAGCCGAATCGATCTCGCGGTCAAAGTGTTTCGGCCGGCGTTGCGTGCTCGGGTTCGCTCCCGGTCGCCGTTGGATAGACTGACCTGCGCATTGCCTCCGTAGCTCAGTTGGATAGAGCAAGGGCCTTCTAATCCCTAGGTCGCAGGTTCGATTCCTGCCGGGGGCACACGTATCAGTGCAGGTCAGAAGCGTTTTAGGGCCTCGCCGCAGGGTGCGTGCCGGTGTGTACCCCTGCCGCTACCCGATCGTTCGGGCATTCGCCGGCATCCGGTGGTGCTCCCGACGCGGCGCGCCGGGTGGCGTAGGTGGGGGCGGTGGTGGAGGTGGGGGTGCACGGTGCGGTGAGGGCTGGCGCCCGCCTTTTTCTCGAAGTCGTCTCCGGAGACGTCGTTAGTCGGCATCGTGTTTCGCTGCTTTGGTGACACTCGCTGGTCCTGGCGGTGGCGGACCTGGCTCTGATTTCCGGGTTGGCGATGGGCTCGCGGTGTTCCTGCCCGGACGATAACCGCCCCCTCGCGGCGGCATCCAGCCGTCATTAGCCGACGTGTCTGCGTCGCTCACTGCGGCTCACCTCCTGCTTCGCTCCTACCTGTATCCGCCTGCTCGTCCTGCGGTGCCGGTCTATCCCGCGAGGTGTCCTGTGGCTCGAGAAATTCAATGACCGGTGCATCATCGCACTTGATCCACTGGCCCGCACTTCCCGCGATCGGCTTTTCGAACTCGCCTTGCTCGTCGAGGCGCCAAGCCGGTTTGCGTCTGAGTTCGCCGCAGAGATCGGGGTGAGAAATTACCCAATGCTGGCAGTCTTCTCGGGTGATCCGAGAGGAGCTGCTTATGCCCGAGTTCAGCAATGGTCGGCGTCGTGCGACGAGCCTGTCGGCGGAGACGAAGTGGGAGATCTTCCTGCAGATCACCACCGGGGAGATCACGCAGGCCGAAGCCGCGCGCAAGTGGCAGGTGGACGTGTCGACGGTGATCGCGATCCGTCGCACGGTCAAAGACGCCGCGCTGGCGGCGTTGGCGCGCAAACCGGGTCGTCCTGGTACGCGGCGGGATTGGCAGCTTGAAGCTGCGAGAGCCGAGATCGCGCAGCTGACCGAGGCGGTCAAGGCGCAGGCTATCGAGCTCGTGGTGGCGCGGGGAAAATCCGGTTGGGGCTAAGCGGGCCGGTGCCGGCGCGGGTCCCCGCCGAGGTCAAACAAGCCGTCCTCAAAAGCGTCGACGACGCGGTCGCCGCCGGGTTGGCGCACACCTGGGCATGCTCGCTGTGGCAGGTCAGCGACTCGCGGGTGCATCGCTGGCGGGCCCGGCGCCGCGACGTTGGCACCCTGGTCGACCAGGCTCCCGGGCGTGCGATGCACGCGCTGCTGCCCGAAGAGATCGCCGCGATCCTCGACGTCGCCGAGCGTTGGGGGCCGGTCGATCGGTCGCATCGCACGCTCGCCCACCGCGGTTCCTACGAGAATCTGGTGTGGGTGTCGCCGGCCACGTTTCGGCGTGTGCTGGGGTGGCTCACGGGCTCACGCTGCCCGAGCCACAGCCCCGTAGCCGGCCTGAGCGCAGGCCATGGCCGGACTGGCTGGTGTGGGCGCCCAACCGGATCTGGATCTGGGACGCCACGCATTTCACCCGCACCCGGCGGGTCTGCTTCGCGATCGTGGACCTGGTGTCGCGCAAGTGGATCGATACCCTCATCTCGGTCGAGGAGACCGCCACCCAGGTGCAGGTGCTCTTCGAGCACGCCCTGCAGCTCGAAGGCCTGCTGGAGTTGCTCACCGACGAGCGCCTCGAACTGGATCCCGATGACCCGCGCCGGCCGATTCTGCTGGCGGTGTCTGACAACGGGCCGCCGATGACCGCCCGCGACACCCGCGCGTTCATGGCGCTGATGGCCATCGTCTGCCACCATGGCCGCCCCGGCGTGCCGACTGATCAGGCCTGGATCGAGTCGTTCTTCGGCCACATCAAGGCCGAGTGGCCCCACCTGGAGGCGATCACCGACCCGGCCCTGTTGGAAACCGAATTAGCAAGGGTACGAACGGAATATAATTCAGTTCGGCTTCACGAAGCGATCGGATACGTGACTCCGGACGACGAACACGAAGGCCGCGGCGCAGCCATCCGCCAGGCCCGCCGCGACGGCCTCGAACGAGCCCGGCAACGTCGGCTCGACTATCATCACCGAACCACCAACCCCTCCGGGGAGATGCCATGCATTGGGTAATTTCTCAAGCCATCTCTGCGGTTAACTCGGAAACGCCTCAAGCCACGACCGGTTGCGGTCGCTGTCGGCGACCTTGAACGACACACACCCGTCGAACGCCACAGTACGGAAACGCCCGAATCGCACGCCGGGGGTGTGCGGCGCGGCGACCGGACCGGCCAGCACCTCAAACAGCGCCCGCATCGGCGCTGCCCCCAGACGGCGACGCAGATCTCGAAGCGCCTTGCCCGACAGCGGCTTGCGGCCTGGTAGGGCGGCGGTGAGCTTGGCCCAGACCTTGCGGTAGCCCAGCCCGGGGAACAGGCACAGCGCGAGCACGAAATACACCCCCACCCGTGACGGCAGCACACGCAGCCGCCGTTGGACGCTGCCGGTCTCGGCCAGCACCGCGTCCACCAGCTCAACCGGGATCTGCCAGGTGAGTTCGCCCAGATGACCAGCAGCGAAAAGCTCCTCACGAGACGCGGACATGGCAGAATTCGGCACTGCGACTCCTCGGTGGCAGAAGTGGATCTTCGTCGACCGTTCTTCTACCAGGAGTCGCACCCATATCGTTAGCAATACAAGACCCATATGCCCCGCGTGTCACATTGACAGCTTCTGCGGCGCCTTAACTACCCGGCATTGGGTCTAGCCCTCAAATAAGCGAGTCGGCGTCAGGGGGTCGCAGGATTGATTTCGATGTTGTTTTTCAGGTCCGCGGTAGGGCGGTTTTTGGCGGTCGACCGGTGCCATCGGGTGCGTGAGCGGTCCTGGATTGGCCGGATTACCGCTTCTGCGTGAGTTTGTCGGTTGTAGGGGCACGCGAGGGGGCGTGCAGAGGGGGAATTGTCGTGTGCGGGCGTGGGTGGGGCCCGGAGGTCAGTAGCGGGCATCATCGCGAACCAGGACTTGATGTTCCAGGCCAGGGCGGCGATGACCATGTAGGCCCAGTTGGATACCAGGTCATAGAGCGGCACCCGCAGCGCGTTGACACCGTTTTTGAGCTGCTCGATGACGTTTTCCTGGTCGCAGCGGTCGTTGGCGCAGGCCACGACCTCGGCGGCGCTCAGGTCGGTGCGGGTGGTGATGTAGAAGAAGTAGCGGATCTCCTCGATGAGGGCCGCCTCGCCGCGGGACTTGCTGATGTTTTTGCGCAGCGCGATCACCCGGTAGGGTCGGCGGCATTTGCCGGGCTGGTAGCTGAACTCGGCGACGTGCTCGCAGGTGAGTTCCAGGTTGACATAGCCGCGTTCGGTGACGATGCGCCGCTTGTGGTTGGGTTCGCGCCGGCGCCGCTGCGCGGCGGTGCGGGCTTGGGTCGCTGCAGCGGGGTCCAGCAGGCCTCGTCGAGCGCTTCGGCGCGGCAGCGCAGTGCGGTGTTGGCGTTCATGCCCAACAGGAAATCGACCCGGGCGGCCCATCGGTCGAAGTGCGCGGTCAACGAGAAGTCGGTGTCCCCGCGCAGGCACACCCGCTGGGCGTGCGGGGCGAGCAGGTCGATCGCCTTGTCGATCCAGGCCGCCGCGCCGGCGTGGCTGGGCGCGTTGCCGGGACGGTTGACCAGATACAGCACCTCCTTGGTGTTGGCCAGCGACACGATCAGCGGGGCATATCCCCAGATGCCCTTATACGACATGTCCATTCCCGCCTTGTGCTCGCCGCAGGTGGGGGCGATGGTGCCATCAACGTCGAGGTAGGCGATCGGGCCCAGCAGCTCGCGGCCCCGGCCCGCCCATAGCTGCGGGCGCACCGCGTTGATCGCCTCCATCAACGTGGCCACGTCGGCCTGGCTGAACCGGCGGCAAAAATCACCGGCCGTGGTTGGGTCCGGGATCAGGTCCGCACCCAGGGCGTTCATGTAGGCGCTGTCGTGACGCAGCCGCTCAATGTCTTCGAGCCGGGTGCCGCCGCAGGCCACGTTGTAGGCCAGGTTCAGCACGTGGTCGGACTCGTGATAAGGCAGGTGCACCGTGAGCAACCGCAAGTCCTCGTCGATGCGCTCAACCAGCCCCAGCCGGGTGACCAGCCGATGCAGCGCGGCGATCCCGCCGAAGGCGGTGGCGTCGATGTTGGCGCCGACTTCGTAATGCACCGCGCCCGAGTTCAGCATCGGCTCGGGCTGCGCGCCCCAGCACCCCGCCCGCGCGTGCCCCGCCGCCACCTTGCGCCGCCGCCGGGCGATGTTTCGCCGGCTCTGCTCATGCGATATCATCTTCACCACAAAGGCCTATCCTGCTGGGCTGCCTTAAGACCGCAAAACCCAACCAGGATAAGGCCTTTGCCCTATCCACCCCAGCCGACACGCTTACTGAAGGCCTAGGTGAGTAGATCATCGGAGGCGAAGTGCGTATAGCTGGCCAGCGGCACCTCATAGCCCCCCACGGTGCGTGCGCGCGGACGAGTCACCGACACCCGCCGGCCACCCAGGATGACCGACCCCTTCCCGAAGCCATGGCGCACCGCGGCCCGGCCGGGATCGTGTTTGCCCTTGGCCCCGCACGCCTCGGTGATCTCGGTCTCGAACATCGCGGCCATCACCGCCAGCCCGGCGGCCACGCTCGTCACCAGCAGCCCCTCCCGCGCAGCACCAGCGATGTCGGTCATCGCCAGCGCGATCTCCCCCGGCACATCAGGCAACGCGGCCGCATCAGTCGTGTCAGCCAGACCAACAGCAGGTACGGTCTTCATGGCGGTCCCTTACTCCTTCTTCGAGGTGATACTTGGTCGTTCACCCGAAGACCTACCATCCGGTGGGCCTCAGGCGAGGGACCGCCACCTCAAAATCCCCGAAGACCGGGACAACCTCGGCCCCAGTCCCCCATACGGTCTAGCATGGAATTGCTTTCCGAAGACGGCTGACGACTTCACTATCCGTTGTCGTCCCAGTTCAAGAGAAGGGTGTTCGTGCGCGCACACCAGCATTCACACATCAAGGATTAGGAACAATGCCCCGCCCCCGAGGCCATGGTCGTAATTTTCACAAAAAGAAGAACGAAATCGTTGACCTTGCAGCGAAGTTATTCGCCGAACGTGGTTATGCAGCGACTAATCTGGACGACCTTGCAGCAGCGGCCAGGTTAGGCAAAGGTGCCTTGTATTACTACATAAATTCGAAAGAAGATCTTCTCGTCGAGATCCAATCAAGGGTCGTTCTCCCTGTGCAGTTGATCGCCAATGAAATTAACGAGCTCGGCCTCGACCCTGTTCTGCGATTGCGGATCTTGTCCGAGGCAATACTGACGTTGATGTTCCAAAGGCTTCCGCATATTTGGGCGCGCGAACACGACTCCCGTCACCTCACCGGAAAGAATCTTGAACAGTCCCATCGTGAACGACGCCTATTCGAGAAAAGCGTGTGCCGAATCATGGACGAGGCGATTTCCAGCGGTATTTTCCGTCCCATAGAACCACGACTAGCGATGCTCCAGTTTCTGAATTTACACATTTACACTTATCGGTGGATCAATCCTGAGGGGGATTGGACTCCTTGCTATCTATCTCAGGAGTATTGCACGACCTTTTTCAGGGGCATGTGGTCCGAAGAAAGCGAGTACGATCCGGCGGGCCTCGAGACTAGGTTGGCCGCGTTTCTGGAAGGCGAGCCTGCCGCTATCGTGCGAAACGCGCTGGGGTCAACTCATCTCGGAGACGCAGATCGAAATCATTGATTCTCGTGTCGTTGGTGCCCGGTATGAAATGGGGTCGCGACTCTGGCGGCTTGTGACCTGACGAGAAGATTGACGGCTCTACGCCACCAAGCTGGGACGGCGGGTTCGGATCCGTGATGTCTCGTGATTGTGCTGGATGCGGCCGTGGTTGAGAAGTAGTCGGAGCCGGTAGTTGTCGAAGTTGCGGAAGCCGCGGGCGGTGCGCTTGGTGTTCTTGATTTTCAGGTTCAACGATTCGGTAGGCCCGTTGGAGACGTCGGTGTGGGCGAAGTGCGCGAGAAACTCTGCCTTCCAGGTGTGCAATGTCTTTCCCAGGCGGGCGACTTCGGGAACAGGGCAGTCGCGGGCGGCGGTGATGACCGCTGCCGCGGCGCTGGCGTCGCGGAGCTGGTAGCAGCGCATCAAGTCCTGGGCGATGGTCCAAGCTGCGGTGACCTCCCCGTCCGGGTCGCCGGCGAGGAGTCCGTCCCGCAGCCGATCCCAGGCCCGTTCGGAGAGCCGGTCGGCGCGGCGACGCAGCGCGCGGCGGATCCCGTAGAGCGGGTCGCCACGATGACCCCGATGCCCACAGGTGTCTTGCTGCACGCGGCGGCGCACTTGATCGAGCGCGCTGAGCGCGAGCTTGGTGACATGGAAGGGATCAAGTACGCGAACCGCTTGCGGCAGTTGCCGACTCAGCGCGGTGGCGTAGCCGCGAAACGGATCCAGCGACGCGGTCGCGACCCGCGCCTTCCACTGCTCGTCGCGCTCGCCCAGCCAGGTGGCCAGCACCACACCGGAGCGCCCGGCGACCACGTCGAGCAGCCGCGCCGGCCGACCCGGTGTCAAATCCGCGATGCCGGTCGCATACATCGTCGGATGCTGCCCGGTAGCACGCAGGAACGCGGTCTCATCCACCCCAACCGCCGTCGGCGCACCCAGCCGTGCGGGATCGTCGATGATCGGCTCACCGCGTGTGGTGACGATCCGCATGATCGTCGCCCAGCCGACACCGAGTGCCGAGGCGACCCGTGACACGGCGCCGTCTCGGGCGCCGACCTGCTCGAACGCCCACGCCCGGGCACGCTCGGTCAAACATGCCCGGGGCGCGATCGCCGGATGGGTCTCGGTCCAGGTCTTCCTGGGACACAACGCATGTGGACAACACCAGATGCGCTTGTGCCAGCACACCACCACCGATCGCCCGCCGATCGGCAGGTCGCGCACCCACACCGGGCGGCGATCCTTCGCCTGCGCCACCGCGCCGCAGTCTGGGCATGGTACGACCCGAGCAACGGTCTCAACCAGCAACTCCAGCTCACCGCCGGTATCGGCGGCGGCCAGCACCCGAAACCCATCCAACCCGAACAACGCAGCAACAACCGAACCGGTAACCTCTGCTTCCAACCTGGGGCTCCTCGACAATCCGTGTGATCTTGGCTGTGATCACGGATCGTGCGAGCCCCAGGCCCACGATCAGTTCATTTCAGCGCCGCGGCGTGTCGCCCGAGCCTCCCCACTCACTCCCAGGTTCGTGGAGAAGAGCCAGATTGACGTGAGGTGAGTGCTCAGGTGAGTGGCTCGGTCAAGACGCCTGCTCGAGGGTGACGTGGTAGCCCATGGCTTCGAGTTGGCGTACGGCGTTGCTGCGGGCTTTCTGAGGGTTGAGGCGGGTGAAGTAGTCGCCACCGGGGTCGTGGTAGGCGGCGTTGGTGGTGGCGATGTTCCAGATCGCGACCAGTAGAGCGCGTTGCACGGCGACGTTGGCGCGCAGCGGTCCTCGGCAGGCGACAGGCGATCCGCCGGTACTTGGCAGCCAGGTAGGTATCACGGGTACGCGAGATCGACCTGACGAGAAGATTGACGCGAGGTGCGTTTGGAAGGTGAGTGGTCAGGACGCCTGGTGCATGTGGTCACGGCCGAGGAAACCGCGGCGGCGTGCCCTGGGTGTGGGGTGGTGTCCAGCTCGGTCAAGGAGCGGGTGTGCACCTCGCCGCGGGACATCCCCTACGGTAGCGACCCCATCGTGGTGCTCTGGCACAAGACGCGGTGGCGCTGCCGGGAGGAGTACTGCGAAAAGTCCTCGTTCACCGAGGCCATCGCGCAGGTGCCGGCGCGGGCACGGATCACCGGGCGGTTGGCTACCCAGATCGGGGAGGCGATCGGGCAGCCCGCCCGCTCGGTGGCCGAGGTTGCCAACGCCCACGGGGTATCGTGGCCGACCGCGCACCGTGCCTTCCTCGCCCACGCCGATACGGTGTTGGCCGAGCCGCAGCCGACTCGGGTGCTCGGCGTTGACGAGACCCGCCGCGGCGCGCCCCGCTGGCAGCGCTGCCCCACCACGGGCCGGTGGGTGCGGGTTGACCCGTGGGACACCGGGTTGGTCGACTTGGCTGGCGATCAGGGCCTTTTGGGGCAGACCGAGGGCCGCACTGCCGCAGCGGTGATCACCTGGTTATCAGAGCGCAGCGAGGAGTTTCGGGCCGGCGTCGAATACGTGGCGATCGATCCGGCCGCGGGCTACGCCACCGCGATTCGGGCGATGTTGCCTAACGCGACCCTCGTGGTCGACCACTTCCATCTGGTGAAATTAGCCAATGACGCGCTGACGAAGGTGCCGCCGGGTCACCTGGGATCTGCGGGAGCGGCGCGGGCGCAAACCCGACCCCGAGTGGGCCAACCGGCGTCGACTGCTGACCGCGTGGGAACGCTTGTCGGACAAAAGTTTAGCGATGATGTGGAACGCGATCCTCGCCGAGGACAGCAGTGGACAGATCCTCTCAGCGTGGATCGCCAAGGAAGAACTGCGCACCTTGCTGTCGACTGTGCACGTCGGCGGGGATGCGCACCTGACCCGCCACCGGTTACACCGGTTTTTGACCTGGTGTATCGACTCACACATCCCTGAGCTGCTCACCCTAGCCGCCACCATCGACACCTGGTGGCCCGAGATCAACGCCTTCGTGGCCACCGGGATCACCAATGCCCGCACCGAGGGCTACAACCGTCTAGTCCTTCAGTAAGCGTGTCGGCTGGGGTGGATAGGGCAAAGGCCTTATCCTGGTTGGGTTTTGCGGTCTTAAGGCAGCCCAGCAGGATAGGCCTTTGTGGTGAAGATGATATCGCATGAGCAGAGCCGGCGAAACATCGCCCGGCGGCGGCGCAAGGTGGCGGCGGGGCACGCGCGGGCGGGGTGCTGGGGCGCGCAGCCCGAGCCGATGCTGAACTCGGGCGCGGTGCATTACGAAGTCGGCGCCAACATCGACGCCACCGCCTTCGGCGGGATCGCCGCGCTGCATCGGCTGGTCACCCGGCTGGGGCTGGTTGAGCGCATCGACGAGGACTTGCGGTTGCTCACGGTGCACCTGCCTTATCACGAGTCCGACCACGTGCTGAACCTGGCCTACAACGTGGCCTGCGGCGGCACCCGGCTCGAAGACATTGAGCGGCTGCGTCACGACAGCGCCTACATGAACGCCCTGGGTGCGGACCTGATCCCGGACCCAACCACGGCCGGTGATTTTTGCCGCCGGTTCAGCCAGGCCGACGTGGCCACGTTGATGGAGGCGATCAACGCGGTGCGCCCGCAGCTATGGGCGGGCCGGGGCCGCGAGCTGCTGGGCCCGATCGCCTACCTCGACGTTGATGGCACCATCGCCCCCACCTGCGGCGAGCACAAGGCGGGAATGGACATGTCGTATAAGGGCATCTGGGGATATGCCCCGCTGATCGTGTCGCTGGCCAACACCAAGGAGGTGCTGTATCTGGTCAACCGTCCCGGCAACGCGCCCAGCCACGCCGGCGCGGCGGCCTGGATCGACAAGGCGATCGACCTGCTCGCCCCGCACGCCCAGCGGGTGTGCCTGCGCGGGGACACCGACTTCTCGTTGACCGCGCACTTCGACCGATGGGCCGCCCGGGTCGATTTCCTGTTGGGCATGAACGCCAACACCGCACTGCGCTGCCGCGCCGAAGCGCTCGACGAGGCCTGCTGGACCCCGCTGCAGCGACCCAAGCCCGCACCGCCGCGCAGCGGCGCCGGCGCGAACCCAACCACAAGCGGCGCATCGTCACCGAACGCGGCTATGTCAACCTGGAACTCACCTGCGAGCACGTCGCCGAGTTCAGCTACCAGCCCGGCAAATGCCGCCGACCCTACCGGGTGATCGCGCTGCGCAAAAACATCAGCAAGTCCCGCGGCGAGGCGGCCCTCATCGAGGAGATCCGCTACTTCTTCTACATCACCACCCGCACCGACCTGAGCGCCGCCGAGGTCGTGGCCTGCGCCAACGACCGCTGCGACCAGGAAAACGTCATCGAGCAGCTCAAAAACGGTGTCAACGCGCTGCGGGTGCCGCTCTATGACCTGGTATCCAACTGGGCCTACATGGTCATCGCCGCCCTGGCCTGGAACATCAAGTCCTGGTTCGCGATGATGCTGCACCGCAAGGAAGACCGCCGCGACTGGATCGCCATGGAGTTTCGCCGCTTTTATACCCAGGTCATCCTCATCCCCGCCATGATCATCCGCCGTGCCCGCACTATCACCGTCCGGATCATCGGCTACCACCCCAGCCTGGGCCGATTCTTCAGCGCCTACAACACCATTGAACGCACTCGCTTCGGCTGAAACCCGCACCCGCTACTGACCTCCGGGCCCCACCCACGCCCGCACACGACAATTCCCCCTCTGCACGCCCCCTCGCGTGCCCCTACAACCGACAAACTCACGCAGAAGCGGTAATCCGGCCAATCCAGGACCGCTCACGCACCCGATGGCACCGGTCGACCGCCAAAAACCGCCCTACCGCGGACCTGAAAAACAACATCGAAATCAATCCTGCGACCCGCTGACGCCGACTCGCTTATTTGAGGACTAGTGTTGCAACCGTCCCGTTGCGACGTTCACTGGAATCCGCCCTGTCACAGCCAGTCGTGGCGCAGCCGCTCGATGTCTTCGAGCCGGGTGCCCCCGCAGACCACGTTGTAGGCCAGGTTTAACACGTGGTCGGATTCGTGATAGGGCAGGTGCACCTGCAACAACTGCAGATCCTCGTTGATCCGGTCCACCAGCCCCAGTATGCTCACCAGTCGGTGCACCGCGGCGATTCCCCCGAACCCGGTGGCATCGATGTTGCCGCCGACCTCATAGCGCACCGGACCCGAGTTCAGCATCGGCGCCGACCGTGCGCCCCAGCGCCCCCGGGCGTGCCTCGCCGCTACCCTGCGCCGTCGCCGGGAAATGTTCCGCCGGCTCTGCTCATGCGCTATCGTCTTCACCACAAAGGCCTTTCCCGCTGGGCAGCGTTGAGGTCGCAAACCCAGACAGGGTAAGGCCTTTGTCCTATCCACCCCAGCCGACACGCTTACTGAAGGTCTAGCCCGGATTTTGCAGTAGTTGTGGGCGACACGGCGTGTAGATAACGGAAAGCCCTTCTGTTGCAAGGGAAACTGTAGTTGCTAACCGTAACAGTTCCAACAGCAGAAGGGCACTTCCGAGGTGAAGACTACAGCTGGCCGTCCGGGTCTGGTGGTAACTACAGGCGGACGGGGTGTCGTGGCGCACGCGGGCACGCGATTGTTGTGCGAGCTGGCCGACGGGCTGGGACTGACTGAGGGGTTGTCAGCGGCGATGGCACCGACGAAGAAGCGCCGCCGCGGCCATGACCGGGGCCGGGTGCTGACCGACCTGGCGGTGGCGATCGGCGACGGCGCGACGGCGATCAGCGACCTGCGGGTGCTGGCTGATCAGCCCGACCTGTTCGGTCAGGTGGCTTCGGTGGCCACGGCATGGCGAACCTTGGAGGCCGTCGACACCGACGCGCTGGCCCGCATCCAAACCGCCCGCGCCGCCGCGCGTGCCGCGGCCTGGGCAACCGGGGCCGATCCGGGCTGGTATGTCATCGATATCGACGGGGTACTCATCGAGGCCGATTCCGACAAGCACTATGCGGCGCCGACCTATAAGCGCGGGTTCGGGTTTTATCCGCTGTTGGCGGTCCTAGACGCCACTGGGGAGGCGCTGGCCGGGCTGCTACGGCCGGGCAATGCGGGTTCGGGTACTGCCGGCGACCACCTCAGCGTGTTGGAGGCGGCGCTGGCGCAGCTGCCGGTGGACCCCGCGCACCAGCAGGTGATCTGTCGCACCGACGCCGGGGGCACCAGCCACGAGCTGGCCGCGGCGTGCCGCAGCCGGGGTGTGCGGTTCATCGGTGGGGTCCCGATGCCCGCGGCCCGTGCCGAGGTGATCCTCGCCCTGCCGCGATCACGCTGGCAGTCAACGATCTCCGCCGATGCCAGCGAGGTTCGCGACACCGGTGAGGTGGCCGAGATCACCGACCTGGTCTCGTTGTCGGGCTGGCCGCCCGGCACCCGGATGCTGGTGCGCCGCGAACAACCCCACCCGGGCGCGCAACTGCGCTTCACCGACCTCGACGGTTACCGCTACCAGCTGTTTGTCACCGACCTGCCCGATGCAGACCTGGCCTACCTGGAGGCGCTCTACCGTGGCCGTGGCCGCATGGAATGCGCCATCCGCGACCTGAAGGACACCGGGCTGGCCAACCTGCCCTCCCATGACTTCGCCATCACCAACGCGTGGCTGATGGTGGTGCTCATCGCCGCCGACTTGCTCGCCTGGACCAAAACGCTCTGCCTGGATGGTGCGCTGGCCAGTGCCGAGCCCAAACGGCTGCGCTACACCCTGCTGCACACCGCCGGGGTGCTGGTGCGCTCGGCGCGGCGCACCACACTGCGGCTGGGCGCCAACTGGCCCTGGGCCATCGACCTGCTCACCGCGTTCACCCGACTACCCGGATGGGTCGCAGTCCCCGGCTAAACAAACCCACACCACCCACAGGGGCCCCTCGGCGACACCCCCGAGGTAGTTGAACGCTGTTTCCGCTCAGCGATGCTGATACAGCACGCCGTGAATCGACCCACCCACAACCCGTCGAGGGTTAATCGGCTCAACCACATTGCAGCACGCGAGCTTGACCGACCTCCACCGCACTCGACCCGAGCGGCAATGCCCACACAATCACCTCTCTCCAGGCCCTACCGCAAAATCCGGGTTAAGGCGTCCAGCACCGTTAGAATGTCGGGTGTGGCCGCGTTGAAGGTGTCGCTAAACCCCTTGAGCGCTCGCAAGTCCTGTCTGATGGTCTCGCTGCGGGGGTTGGTCGCCAGCAGCACCTGATCCAAATCGGTGGTGGCTTTGCCAATAGCTTCGCCGTTCCCGCGTAAGCCCTCGGATAACGCTGAAAGAATTGCATTCAATTTCGGAACGTCGACCTGGTCCAGAACATCAACCAGATTTTGGAACACCGTGTTCACTTCGACGCTCACGCTGCGGGATGTGAGCACGGCTCCAGAGGCTAACCGACTTCTGCTCGGATGGCTGGGGTCGATCAGCTCAACGTACTTGGCGCCGAACAACGTTGGAGCGACGATCTGCGCTTCGACGTTGGCTGGAATATATTGAAGTTCGTTGGGATACAACTCCAGTCGAAGCTTCACCGGACTGCCTGGGCTCGTCGAAGAGACACGGCCGACCGGAACCCCGCGGAACGTTACTTTTGCACCAGGCTCCATCACCAGGCCCGCTCGGCCTGACACGAGGGTCACCCGAGCGTACGGCTGGAGATCCTCATCGAAACTAAGGATAGTCAGCACTATGGACACGGCGATCCCTACAATGAGCAACACGGTCCACCAGGCCGGAGGAACGCGGAACTTACCTCGCCTCGGTTTCATCATCAGGTCGCTATGGAGCCAGGTGGAAATGGCCGGATCGGCCGTAGATGGCCATCGACAGCGAAATTGTTATGAATACTGACGTGACCAGGGAGGCGCGCACGGCGCGTCCGGTCGCCTCACCGACGCCAGCCGGACCGCCCGAGGCATTCATCCCATAGTAGGTGTGTATCAGCATGACAGCGATCGCTGACAAAATCACCTCCAGCGTCGAAACCATCACATCGTATGGGTCCAGGAACGTGTTGAAGTAATGTTCATAGACCCCGGTTGGCTGATGGTAGATGCCGACAATGATGCCCTCGGTCACCAAATACGCCGTCACCAAGGACGTGAGAAATATCGGAAGCGCAGCAACAACGCCCGCTATCACCCGGGTCGCGGCCAAATATGTGATCGGCGAGATACCCATAACCTCGAGCGCATCGATCTCCTCGTTGATTCGCATGGCGCCGAGTTGTGCGGTGGTGCCGGCCCCGACAGTAGCGGCCAAACCGATGCAGGCCATGAAGGGAGAAGTAGTGCGAGTGTCGACGAAGGAGGCAAAAAACCCCCCCAACGCGTCCACACCGAGTTCGCTCAGGTTGAAGTGCCCTACAACGCCGACGACGCCACCAGCGGCCATCACGAGAAATGGTACGACCATGACCGTGCCGCCAATTGCGGCAAGCGCACCGACGCCGAGACTCATTTGGGCAAGCACGCGCATCAGCTCCACTTTGTAGCGGATGACCGCGTTCGGGATTCCGCGCAGAGTTTTGGCGTAGAAGGCGGTCTGCTCTCCGACGCGGTTCCATTCGGCGGCCCAGGTGAGCAACGCGCGGGTGAGTTTCGGCCACCGGGCTGCAGCAACCTCGTGGAGACTCACAGCTTCACCTGCGCGCCTACGAAGTCCATCATAACGAGGATGTACATCAGTGCCATGAACGAAAACACGACCGTCTCGTTAACAGCGTTGCCTACGCCCTGCGGACCACCTCTGGGTGTAGTGCCTTTGTAGCAGGCGATCAATCCAGCCATCAGACCGAACAATGTAGCTTTGACAAAGGAGACTGTCGTATCACTAAGTCCGGTTATCAGGGTTAAGTTTGCCGCGAACGCGCCTGGATTGACGTCCTGCAGCCAGACGGAGAAGATGTAGCCAGCGATAAGGCCAACGCCGCATGTGATCGCGTTCAGCAGCATCGCGCAGATGGTGAGCGCCGCTACCCTCGGGACCAACAGCGCCCGAACCGGGTCGACGCCCATCACCCGCATCGCATCGATCTCTTCCCGGATGGTGCGCGCGCCCAGGTCTGCACACACCGCCGTGGCGCCAGACCCGGCGATTACGAAAACCGTGGTCATGGGCCCGGTCTGCGTGATGGTGCTAAGTGCTATGCCAGCGCTGATCAAGTCGATGGCCCCGATGTTGAACAAGACTATCCCGACCTGAAGTGCCAGGATCAAGCTGAACGGGATCGACAACAGCATCGCTGAGATCGTGCACGCCCGCGAAATGAACGCCATCTGTTGGATGAACTCACGCCAGGCGAACGGCGGGCGCACCGCCTGCACCAGGATGTCCAGCGACAATGTGACAAACCCGCCGATCCCACGCATCCCCGTACCAAGAGCTCCCGACCCCTTGGCAAGAGCTACCGACACCGTCACCATCGAACCTTCTGATCGCTTAGCACGCAATCCATGCGGAACCTACCGCGTATAGGTCGTCGTTCCCTGAGCCTGCCCGACTCCATCGCGCGCAGACCGTCTGCCTGTCGCGGGACGCGTTGAAAGCAATCATCGCTGATGACTGGCTGCGGCAACACACTCGAGACCACATGAAACCAGGCGCTAAGTGATCTGAGTCCGTTCCAGCCCGCGCCCGGTGTGCGGTTGCGGCACGTCCGACCGTCGCACCAGGAAATCCGCGCGATTCGACCGCGGTGCGCGACCTGGATCGCGGCCCCGTTACTACACATCTGCGTTCCACCCCCTGGTCAACCGAATAGTGATTTACCCCACAGCGCGCAGGCCCGGTTTTTTGTAGACTGGAAAGTACAAGTAATCGCGGCTGCTGTCAATAGCCGCTCCGATGTCATGTCTTCGCGACCGTGACGTGCTAGCGCACAGCGCCTGAGCGGCGGTAGATTCCTTGCACATCGTCAGGCAGGCTTGTACATCGTCAGGCAGGAAGGCCCCTATGAAAGACAGGTTTGTCGTCGCCGCTGCAGCCTTGCTGGTGATCGGCGGTGCCGTGGGCTGCTCATCGAACCAGGCATCCCCCAAACCCAAACCCGGTACGTTGCCCCCCGGCACTGCCGCGCTCGCCATTAACGGCAAAGACCTAGGCACGACAGATGCGGTGCATTGCACATCCGACGAATGGCTGACGACGATCAGGACCGGCCACGAGGACTCGGGCGTGACCGTGATGGTATCCAATGCGCACCAACTGGCTGCCGAATTCGTCCGGATACGTAATCTCAACGGCTTCACCGGCTCCTACGATCGCGACTTGCAAGGCAAGGCCGCCGTCACGATGACCGGCCCCACCTACGCGATCACCGGCGCCGCTATGGGCTTCAACAACGCCAACCCGAGCAAACTGACAACCGAGACGTTCGCGATAAAGGTGTCCTGCTGATGCCCCAGCCAACCGAACCCGTCGGGATTACCTCCAGCGACCGGGGAGGCGACCACCTACTCGTCGGTCGGTGGGTTGGACAAACGCCGCGGACGCAAAGTCGGACCAAGCGAACCCAGCAGGCTGGATCGTGTGCGCGAAGCAGCATGAAAAAAGCTCGTCATGAGAGGCCTGCGATGCTGCTGCGGCTGCTGTCTGTCGCTGTGCTGACCCTCGGATTGGGGTGCCTTAGCGCGACGCACGCCAAGTCAGCCCGCGCCGCGGGCTACGAGACGCTGATGGTGCCGTCGGCGGCTATGGGCCGTGACATCTCGGTGGCGTTTCTGGCCGGCGGCCCGCACGCGGTGTACCTGCTGGACCCGTTCGACGCCGGCCCCGACGTCAACAACTGGGTCACCGCCGGTAACGCGATGAACACGCTGTCCGGCAAAGGTATCGCAGTGGTGGCCCCCGCTGGCGGCGCCTACAGCATGTACACCAACTGGGAGCAGGACGCGAACAAGCAGTGGGAGACCTTCCTATCTAGCGAGTTGCCGGACTGGCTGGTCGCCAACAAGGCCCTCGCGCCCGGTGGCCACGCCGCTGTAGGTGCCTCTCAGGGCGGCTACGCAGCGATGGCGCTGACCGCCTTCCATCCCGATCGGTTTAGGTACGCCGGTTCGATGTCAGGTTTTCTGTACCCGTCGGAGACCACGATGAACGGTGCGATTACCGCGGGTATGCAGAATTTCGGCGGGGTGAACACGCAGGCGATGTGGGGTGCAGCACAGCTGGGCCGGTGGAAGTGGCACGACCCCTACGTGCACGCCGCGCTGCTAGCCCAAAACAACAGCCGGATCTGGGTCTTCAGCCCACAAACCCTCACCGCCAGTGATCCAGCTTCCATGCTCGGCGTCGCCGACCAAGCCCAGGGCAGCAACCGGATGTTCTACGCGCAGTACCGCAGCGTCGGCGGGAACAACGGCCACTTCGACTTCCCGGCCAGTGGCGACCACGGCTGGGGAACCTGGAGCCCACAGCTGGCTGCGATGTCGGCAGACCTTGCCGGCACCATCCGCTGATCTGACATAGAGAAAATAGTTGGAGGAAAACGATGAGGCCGCGAAGGTACTTAAGCAACAGCGGCTATCACTGCGCATCACTGGCTGCCTTGCTGGTCGGCTTCGTCGCTGCAATGGGCTCAGCCGCGCTGGCGATACCCTCGCCGGCGCATGCCGTTCCGTCGCCAGAGGTGGACTATCTGTACAACGTGACAGTGCGGCGGCATTTCAACTTTCCAAATGGCGACGCCATCGGCTATGGCCGCGGGATCTGCGACAAGGTCACCGGCGGCCAAAGTTTTGCCCAGGTGATGGGGGATGTGAAAAGCGACGTAACCCCCAACGACGAGTATGCGGCAAATTACCTTGTCTCCTACGCGGTCAGTCAATTCTGTCCTGAGCAAATCTGGCAGCTGCGGAATTCGGCAGCTGGCTACCAAGCGCCTCCGGGAACTGAAAGCCCGGTTAGCGGGCTTCAGGGCGACGCAGCCGGGAAGTGATGCGCAAGCGTCTACCCCCACTTCGGCGGCAAGCGATAAATGAAATGCTGCCCAACCTCTACACTGGGCAGGTGGTGTCGTGGAATCTGGCAAAGTGACATGTCGAGCACGTGGCCAATTGTTGAATTACGGGCGAGCTTCGCTGGGACTGCGCCTCGCCGTGGTGGATGAAAATTTGCCGGTGTCCGACGGTGAACCGATGACGTCGGCGATTTCGCCTTGTAGTCGTCAGTAGGACGTTCCTGCCGTAGATGTCGGCTGCGACCCGAAATTGGCTGGACGCAGGAGAAGCGCCGTGATCGGGCCGCCGAACAGGTCGCCCGCCTGCAAGCCGACAAGCAGCGACTGGAGCAGGAGCTGGCCA
>NZ_JASBVP010000004.1 GCF_029961025.1 Mycobacterium sp. | reverse complement strand
TCGCCGGCAGCTGGCGGGCGCGCCGATGCACCGCCAGCGCGTCAAGGAACGCGTTGGCCGCCGCATAGTTGGCCTGCCCCGAGGAGCCCACCAGCCCGGCCATCGACGAAAACATCACAAACGCCGACACATCCAAATCACGCGTCAACTCGTGCAGGTTCCACGCCGCATCCACCTTGGCCCGCAACACCGCATCGACCCGCTCCGGGGTCAACGAGGTCACCACCCCGTCGTCGAGAACGCCCGCAGCGTGAAACACCGCCGATAGCGGGTGCTCGCGCGGAATCTCGGAGAGCAGCGCGGCCACGGCCTCCCGGTCGGCGGCGTCACAGGCGACCACCCGCACCGCGGCGCCCGCCCCGGTCAGCTCGGCGAGCAACTGCGCGGCACCCGGCGCGTCGGGGCCGCGGCGGCTCACCAGCAGCAGGTGACGCACCCCGTGGCGGCTCACCAGGTGGCGGGCCAGCGCCGAGCCGGCCATCCCGGTGCCGCCGGTGATCAGCACGGTGCCCGCCGCCCACGCGTCGGGCATCGTCAACACCACCTTGCCGATGTGGCGGGCCTGGCTTAAATACCGCAACGCCGCCGGTGCCCGGCGGATATCGAACGCCGTCACCGGCAATGGCCGCAGGATCGCGGGGGCGAACATCGCGGCCAGCTCGGTGAGGATCCGCTGGATCTGGTCGGCCCCGGCTTCGAAGAGGTCGAACGCGCGGTAGCGCACGCCGGGATGCCGTTCGGCGACGGCACCGGGGTCGCGGATGTCGGTTTTACCCATTTCCAAAAACACCCCGCCGGGGGTGACCAGCCGCAGCGAGGCGTCCACGAACTCCCCGGCCAGCGAGTCGAGCACCACGTCCATGCCGCGCCCGGCGGTGACCGCACGAAACTTGTCCTCGAATTCCAGGCTGCGCGAATCGGCAATGTGGTCGTCGTCAAAACCCATGGCCCGCAACGTGTCCCACTTACCGCGGCTGGCGGTGGCGAACACCTCCAGCCCCCAATGCCGGGCCAGCTGCACCGCGGCCATCCCCACCCCCCCGGTGGCGGCGTGGACCAGCACCCGCTGCCCGGGCTGCACCTCGGCCAAATACCGCAAGGCGTAGTAGGCGGTGGTGAAAACGGCCGAAACGCCGGCGGCCTGGGTGTACGACCAGTCGGCGGGCATCGGCAGCAGCAGCCGGACATCTGCGGCGACCAGCGTGCCGCTGCCGTCGGGAAAGAATCCCATCACCGCATCACCGATCGCGAAATCGGTGACGTCCGGGCCAACCTCGACCACCACGCCGGCGGCTTCACCGCCGAGCAGCGCCTCGTGGGTGAACATGCCCAGGGTGATCATGACGTCGCGGAAGTTGACGCCGATGGCGCGGATGGCCACCCGCACCTGCCCGGGCTCCAGCGGTGCCGGCGCCCCGGGCACCGGCTCAAGCAGCAAATTCTCGAAGGTGCCCGCGCTGGAAAGCCCCAACCGCCAGGGCCGATCGCCGTCGGGGGGCACCAACAGCTGCTCCACCGCGCGGCTGGGATGCACCCGCGGGGTGTGCACCACCCCGCCACGCAGCAGCACCTGCGGCTCCCCGGCCCCCAAAATCTGCGCCACGACAGCCTCATCGAGGCCCCCCGGCTCCCCCGGGCGGGGCGCGTCGATATCGGCGAGCACGATGCGGCCCGGATGCTCGGTTTGCGCCGAGCGCACCAGCCCCCACACCGCGGCCCCCGCCAAATCGGTGACATCCTCACCGGGTAAGGCCACCGCGCCCCGGGTCACCACCACCAGCACCCCCTGGTGGTGACCACCCAGCCAGGACTGCACCGCCGCCAGGGCCCGATGGGTGCGCTCATGGACCCCGGCCGGCCCCGCACCCGGCGGCGACTCGAACACCGCATAGGGCTGGCTGCCCGCGCCGCCGGCCACCGCGGCGGGCGACCACACCAGCTCGAAAAGCCGATCCGGGCCCGAGCGGGACACCGCCGCGCGCAGCTGCTGCTCGGTGACGGGGCGGGCCAGCAGCGCGCCCACCGACAACACCGGCAACCCCAAGGCGTCGGCCAGCTCCAGGGAGACCGCCTGCGGGCCCGCCGGGGCCAGGCGGGCCCGCACCGCGGTGGCGCCCGCAGCGTGCAGGCACACCCCCTGCCAGCAAAACGGCAGCATCACCGGCGCGGCCTCATCGGCCATCAGCAACCCGTGCAGGGCGGCATCCAGCAGCGCCGGATGGATCCCAAACCCCTCGGCCCCCCCGGCCGCCTGCGGCAGGCGCACCTCGGCGAACAGCTCCTGCCCGCGGCGCCACAACGCGCTTAGCCCCTGAAACGCCGGGCCGTACCCATAGCCGCGGCCCGCCAGCCGCCCATAACCCCCGTCGATCCGCACCGGCTCCGCCCCCGGCGGCGGCCACACCGACAACGACACCTCCGGGCGGCGGGCCCGGGGGCTGACCACCCCCTCGGCGTGGCAGACCCACCCCGCCTCGGGGTGCTCCCGGCAAAACACCGCCACCCGCCGCTGACCGGTGCCCTCGGGGGCCCCCACCAGCACCTGCAGCGCCACCGCCCCCGAGTCGGGCACCCGCAGCGGGCGGCGCACCGTCAACTCCTCAAGCACCGGGCAACCCACCTCATCCCCGGCGCGCACCGCCAACTCCACCAACCCCGCCCCGGGAAACACCCCCACACCGAACACCCGGTGATCCCCCAGCCAGGGCTGCGCCCCCAGCGCCAACCGCCCACTCAGCAGCAGCGCCCCACCCTCGGGCACCTCGATCACCGCCCCCAGCAGCGCATGCCCCCCGGCCTTCAACCCCAACCCCGCCGCATCGGTGCCCGAACCGTCGGGGCTCAACCAAAACCGGCGCCGCTCAAAAGCGTAGGTGGGCAACTCCACCCACCCCCCACCGGGCAGCACCGCCCGCCACTTAACCCCCACACCGGCCACAAACCCCTGCGCGGCCGAGGCCACAAACCGCCCCAACCCCCCGTCGTGGCGGCCCAAGGTGGGCAGCACCACCACCGCGTCGGCCCCGCCCAGGCACTCGGCGGCGGTCTCTTCGATCCCGCTGATCAACCCCGGATGCGGGCTGGATTCGATAAACGTGCGATACCCGTGCGTGCACGCGCTGCGCACCGCCGCCTCAAACTGCACGCCCTGACGCAGGTTGGCATACCAGTAGCCGGGGTCTAACCCGGCGGTGTCGACAAGAGCACCGGTGACGGTGGAAAAAAACCCGATCCGCGACGAGCGCGGCCGAATCCCCGCCAGCAGCCGCTCAAGCCGCCCGGCGATGGCCTCCACCGCGGCCGAATGCGCCGCGTAGTCCACCTCGATGCGCCGGGCCCGCAGCTGGCGGGCGGCGCAGTGGTGCAGCAGCTCCTGCAGGGCCTCGGCCTCCCCGGACACCACCACCGCCGAGGGCCCGTTGACCGCGGCGATACCCACCCGCCCCCCCAGCGGGGCCAGCAGCTCGCGGGCCTGCTCGGCGCCGCACCCCAGCGCGGCCATGCCCCCCGGCCCGGAGACTTCCCGCAACAATTGGCTGCGCGCGGTGACCACCCGCGCCGCATCCCGCAGCGACAACGCCCCGGCCACACAGGCGGCGGCGATCTCCCCCTGGGAATGCCCGATCACCGCATCCGGGTGCACCCCGATCGACTCCCACAACCCCGCCAGCGACACCATCACCGCAAACAGCGCCGGCTGCACCACATCGACCCGATCCAGCCCCGGGGCCCCCGGCGCCCCGCGCAGCACCTCCAGCAGCGACCAGTCCACGAACTCTTCCAGCGCCTGCGCGCACTCGTCTAACCGCTCGGCGAACACCGGGGAGCACTCGCGCAACTGCATCCCCATGCCCGGCCACTGGCAGCCCTGGCCGGGAAACACCAGCACCGTCTTGCCCGCGGGCGCGGCGGCGGCGCTGATCACCCCCGGGCCCAGATCCCCCCCAGCCAGCCCCGCCAACCCCGCCAGCAGCTCCTCACGCCGCGCGCCGAGCACCACCGCGCGCCGCTCAAACACCGAGCGCCCCGCCAGCGACCAGCCCACATCCAGCGGATCCAGCTGCGGGTGGGCGGCCACAAACGCCCCCAACCGCCCCGCCTGGGCGCGCAACGCCCCCTCGGTCTTGGCCGAAAGCACCCACGCCAACACCGGGGGACGCCACGGCGCCGGCGGGCGCGGCGGCGCCGGCGGGGCCTCCTGCACGATCACATGCGCATTAGTGCCCGAAATCCCAAACGAGGACACCCCCGCCCGGCGCACCCGCCCCCCCGCCGGCCACGCCCGCCCCCGGGTCAACAACTCCACCCGCCCCGCCGACCACTCCACATGCGGGCTGGGCGCATCCACATGCAACGTCGCCGGCAGCCACTCGTGGCGCAACGCCAACACCATCTTCATCACCCCCGCCACCCCCGCGGCCGCCTGGGTGTGGCCCATATTCGACTTGATCGAGCCCAGCCACAGCGGCTGGGCCCGATCCCGCCCATAGGTCGCCAGCAACGCCTGCGCCTCGATCGGATCCCCCAACGTGGTGCCGGTGCCATGGCCCTCCACCACATCCACATCGGCCGCCGAGAGCCCCGCACTGGCCAACGCCGCGCGCACCACCCGCTGCTGGGAGGGCCCATTGGGGGCGGTCAACCCGTTGGAGGCCCCATCCTGATTGACCGCCGAGCCGGCCACCACCGCCAACACCGGATGCCCCAGCCGCTGCGCATCCGAGAGCCGCTCCACCACCAGCATCCCCCCACCCTCGGAAAACCCGGTGCCGTCGGCGGCCGCGGCGAACGCCTTGCACCGCCCGTCCGGCGCCAACCCGCGCCAGCGGCTGAACTCCACGAAAATATCGGGGGTGGCGTTGACGGTCACCCCGCCCGCCAGGGCGAGATCGCATTCGCCGGAGCGCAGTGAGGCCACCGCCATGTGCAACGCCACCAGCGAGGACGAACACGCGGTATCCACCGACACCGCCGGGCCCTCCAACCCCAGCACATAGGCCACCCGGCCCGAGGCCACGCTGGAGGTCGTGCCGGTCAGGCGATAGCCCTCCAGCCGCGCTGAATCCCGCCCCAGCAGCCCGTAATAGGCGTCCATAATCCCCAGGAACACCCCGGTCGCCGAACCCCGCAACGACGTCGGGTCGATCCCGGCCCGCTCCAAGGCCTCCCACGACAACTCCAGGAACATGCGCTGCTGGGGGTCCATCGCCAGCGCCTCACTGGGCCCTACCCCGAAAAACGCCGGATCGAAATCGGCGACCCCGTCCACGAATCCACCGGTACGGGTGTAGCAGGTACCCGGGACGTCCGGGTCGGGGTTGAACAATCCGGCCAGATCCCAGCCCCGATCCGTGGGGAACGCCGACATCACGTCGCGGCCTTCGGCCAGCATCTCCCAGAGGTCCTCGGGGGAATTCACCCCACCCGGGAACCGGCACGCCATCCCGATGATGGCGATCGGCTCGTCACCGACCACCCGAACCGTGGGAACCTGCTTGACTTCTTGTGGGACTCCGGCGAGTTCGATGCGAATGTACTCGGCGAGACGGTTGGGCGTCGGATAGTCGAAGATCAGGGTGGGTGAGAGTGCCAGTCCGGTGGCGGCTTTGAGCCGGTTGCGCATTTCGACGGCGGTCAACGAGTCGAAGCCGAGGTCCTGGAATGCTTTTTCGGGGTCGATGGCTTCGGGGGTGGTGTTGCCCAGCACGGTGGCGATGTGCGAGCGCACCAGATCCAGCAAAACAGCGTGCTGCTCCTCCTCGGGCAGCCCGTGTAAGCGGTGGGCCAGAGCGGATTTCGACTTGGCCGCGGCCAGCGAGTCGTCGACCTGGCGGCGCGCCGGTCCGTGGATCAAGGAGCCGAACATCGGTGGTATCACAGCACCGCCGGCCCGTAGTGCGGTCAGGTCGATGCGGGCGGGAATCTGCACCGGCTCGCCGATAACCAGTGCGGTGTCGAGCAGGTCGAGGGCCTCCTCCGTGGGCAGCCCGGAAACACCCCATCGGCCGAGACGGGTGCGGTCGGCGTCGGCCAACCCGCCGGTCATCGTGCTGACCTGCTGCCAGAGCCCCCAGGCCAGCGAGGTCGCCGGCAGCTGGCGGGCGCGCCGATGCACCGCCAGCGCGTCAAGGAACGCGTTGGCCGCCGCATAGTTGGCCTGCCCCGAGGAGCCCACCAGCCCGGCCATCGACGAAAACATCACAAACGCCGACACATCCAAATCACGCGTCAACTCGTGCAGGTTCCACGCCGCATCCACCTTGGCCCGCAACACCGCATCGACCCGCTCCGGGGTCAACGAGGTCACCACCCCGTCGTCGAGAACGCCCGCAGCGTGAAACACCGCCGATAGCGGGTGCTCGCGCGGAATCTCGGAGAGCAGCGCGGCCACGGCCTCCCGGTCGGCGGCGTCACAGGCGACCACCCGCACCGCGGCGCCCGCCCCGGTCAGCTCGGCGAGCAACTGCGCGGCACCCGGCGCGTCGGGGCCGCGGCGGCTCACCAGCAGCAGGTGACGCACCCCGTGGCGGCTCACCAGGTGGCGGGCCAGCGCCGAGCCGGCCATCCCGGTGCCGCCGGTGATCAGCACGGTGCCCGCCGCCCACGCGTCGGGCATCGTCAACACCACCTTGCCGATGTGGCGGGCCTGGCTTAAATACCGCAACGCCGCCGGTGCCCGGCGGATATCGAACGCCGTCACCGGCAATGGCCGCAGGATCGCGGGGGCGAACATCGCGGCCAGCTCGGTGAGGATCCGCTGGATCTGGTCGGCCCCGGCTTCGAAGAGGTCGAACGCGCGGTAGCGCACGCCGGGATGCCGTTCGGCGACGGCACCGGGGTCGCGGATGTCGGTTTTACCCATTTCCAAAAACACCCCGCCGGGGGTGACCAGCCGCAGCGAGGCGTCCACGAACTCCCCGGCCAGCGAGTCGAGCACCACGTCCATGCCGCGCCCGGCGGTGACCGCACGAAACTTGTCCTCGAATTCCAGGCTGCGCGAATCGGCAATGTGGTCGTCGTCAAAACCCATGGCCCGCAACGTGTCCCACTTACCGCGGCTGGCGGTGGCGAACACCTCCAGCCCCCAATGCCGGGCCAGCTGCACCGCGGCCATCCCCACCCCCCCGGTGGCGGCGTGGACCAGCACCCGCTGCCCGGGCTGCACCTCGGCCAAATACCGCAAGGCGTAGTAGGCGGTGGTGAAAACGGCCGAAACGCCGGCGGCCTGGGTGTACGACCAGTCGGCGGGCATCGGCAGCAGCAGCCGGACATCTGCGGCGACCAGCGTGCCGCTGCCGTCGGGAAAGAATCCCATCACCGCATCACCGATCGCGAAATCGGTGACGTCCGGGCCAACCTCGACCACCACGCCGGCGGCTTCACCGCCGAGCAGCGCCTCGTGGGTGAACATGCCCAGGGTGATCATGACGTCGCGGAAGTTGACGCCGATGGCGCGGATGGCCACCCGCACCTGCCCGGGCTCCAGCGGTGCCGGCGCCCCGGGCACCGGCTCAAGCAGCAAATTCTCGAAGGTGCCCGCGCTGGAAAGCCCCAACCGCCAGGGCCGATCGCCGTCGGGGGGCACCAACAGCTGCTCCACCGCGCGGCTGGGATGCACCCGCGGGGTGTGCACCACCCCGCCACGCAGCAGCACCTGCGGCTCCCCGGCCCCCAAAATCTGCGCCACGACAGCCTCATCGAGGCCCCCCGGCTCCCCCGGGCGGGGCGCGTCGATATCGGCGAGCACGATGCGGCCCGGATGCTCGGTTTGCGCCGAGCGCACCAGCCCCCACACCGCGGCCCCCGCCAAATCGGTGACATCCTCACCGGGTAAGGCCACCGCGCCCCGGGTCACCACCACCAGCACCCCCTGGTGGTGACCACCCAGCCAGGACTGCACCGCCGCCAGGGCCCGATGGGTGCGCTCATGGACCCCGGCCGGCCCCGCACCCGGCGGCGACTCGAACACCGCATAGGGCTGGCTGCCCGCGCCGCCGGCCACCGCGGCGGGCGACCACACCAGCTCGAAAAGCCGATCCGGGCCCGAGCGGGACACCGCCGCGCGCAGCTGCTGCTCGGTGACGGGGCGGGCCAGCAGCGCGCCCACCGACAACACCGGCAACCCCAAGGCGTCGGCCAGCTCCAGGGAGACCGCCTGCGGGCCCGCCGGGGCCAGGCGGGCCCGCACCGCGGTGGCGCCCGCAGCGTGCAGGCACACCCCCTGCCAGCAAAACGGCAGCATCACCGGCGCGGCCTCATCGGCCATCAGCAACCCGTGCAGGGCGGCATCCAGCAGCGCCGGATGGATCCCAAACCCCTCGGCCCCCCCGGCCGCCTGCGGCAGGCGCACCTCGGCGAACAGCTCCTGCCCGCGGCGCCACAACGCGCTTAGCCCCTGAAACGCCGGGCCGTACCCATAGCCGCGGCCCGCCAGCCGCCCATAACCCCCGTCGATCCGCACCGGCTCCGCCCCCGGCGGCGGCCACACCGACAACGACACCTCCGGGCGGCGGGCCCGGGGGCTGACCACCCCCTCGGCGTGGCAGACCCACCCCGCCTCGGGGTGCTCCCGGCAAAACACCGCCACCCGCCGCTGACCGGTGCCCTCGGGGGCCCCCACCAGCACCTGCAGCGCCACCGCCCCCGAGTCGGGCACCCGCAGCGGGCGGCGCACCGTCAACTCCTCAAGCACCGGGCAACCCACCTCATCCCCGGCGCGCACCGCCAACTCCACCAACCCCGCCCCGGGAAACACCCCCACACCGAACACCCGGTGATCCCCCAGCCAGGGCTGCGCCCCCAGCGCCAACCGCCCACTCAGCAGCAGCGCCCCACCCTCGGGCACCTCGATCACCGCCCCCAGCAGCGCATGCCCCCCGGCCTTCAACCCCAACCCCGCCGCATCGGTGCCCGAACCGTCGGGGCTCAACCAAAACCGGCGCCGCTCAAAAGCGTAGGTGGGCAACTCCACCCACCCCCCACCGGGCAGCACCGCCCGCCACTTAACCCCCACACCGGCCACAAACCCCTGCGCGGCCGAGGCCACAAACCGCCCCAACCCCCCGTCGTGGCGGCCCAAGGTGGGCAGCACCACCACCGCGTCGGCCCCGCCCAGGCACTCGGCGGCGGTCTCTTCGATCCCGCTGATCAACCCCGGATGCGGGCTGGATTCGATAAACGTGCGATACCCGTGCGTGCACGCGCTGCGCACCGCCGCCTCAAACTGCACGCCCTGACGCAGGTTGGCATACCAGTAGCCGGGGTCTAACCCGGCGGTGTCGACAAGAGCACCGGTGACGGTGGAAAAAAACCCGATCCGCGACGAGCGCGGCCGAATCCCCGCCAGCAGCCGCTCAAGCCGCCCGGCGATGGCCTCCACCGCGGCCGAATGCGCCGCGTAGTCCACCTCGATGCGCCGGGCCCGCAGCTGGCGGGCGGCGCAGTGGTGCAGCAGCTCCTGCAGGGCCTCGGCCTCCCCGGACACCACCACCGCCGAGGGCCCGTTGACCGCGGCGATACCCACCCGCCCCCCCAGCGGGGCCAGCAGCTCGCGGGCCTGCTCGGCGCCGCACCCCAGCGCGGCCATGCCCCCCGGCCCGGAGACTTCCCGCAACAATTGGCTGCGCGCGGTGACCACCCGCGCCGCATCCCGCAGCGACAACGCCCCGGCCACACAGGCGGCGGCGATCTCCCCCTGGGAATGCCCGATCACCGCATCCGGGTGCACCCCGATCGACTCCCACAACCCCGCCAGCGACACCATCACCGCAAACAGCGCCGGCTGCACCACATCGACCCGATCCAGCCCCGGGGCCCCCGGCGCCCCGCGCAGCACCTCCAGCAGCGACCAGTCCACGAACTCTTCCAGCGCCTGCGCGCACTCGTCTAACCGCTCGGCGAACACCGGGGAGCACTCGCGCAACTGCATCCCCATGCCCGGCCACTGGCAGCCCTGGCCGGGAAACACCAGCACCGTCTTGCCCGCGGGCGCGGCGGCGGCGCTGATCACCCCCGGGCCCAGATCCCCCCCAGCCAGCCCCGCCAACCCCGCCAGCAGCTCCTCACGCCGCGCGCCGAGCACCACCGCGCGCCGCTCAAACACCGAGCGCCCCGCCAGCGACCAGCCCACATCCAGCGGATCCAGCTGCGGGTGGGCGGCCACAAACGCCCCCAACCGCCCCGCCTGGGCGCGCAACGCCCCCTCGGTCTTGGCCGAAAGCACCCACGCCAACACCGGGGGACGCCACGGCGCCGGCGGGCGCGGCGGCGCCGGCGGGGCCTCCTGCACGATCACATGCGCATTAGTGCCCGAAATCCCAAACGAGGACACCCCCGCCCGGCGCACCCGCCCCCCCGCCGGCCACGCCCGCCCCCGGGTCAACAACTCCACCCGCCCCGCCGACCACTCCACATGCGGGCTGGGCGCATCCACATGCAACGTCGCCGGCAGCCACTCGTGGCGCAACGCCAACACCATCTTCATCACCCCCGCCACCCCCGCGGCCGCCTGGGTGTGGCCCATATTCGACTTGATCGAGCCCAGCCACAGCGGCTGGGCCCGATCCCGCCCATAGGTCGCCAGCAACGCCTGCGCCTCGATCGGATCCCCCAACGTGGTGCCGGTGCCATGGCCCTCCACCACATCCACATCGGCCGCCGAGAGCCCCGCACTGGCCAACGCCGCGCGCACCACCCGCTGCTGGGAGGGCCCATTGGGGGCGGTCAACCCGTTGGAGGCCCCATCCTGATTGACCGCCGAGCCGGCCACCACCGCCAACACCGGATGCCCCAGCCGCTGCGCATCCGAGAGCCGCTCCACCACCAGCATCCCCCCACCCTCGGAAAACCCGGTGCCGTCGGCGGCCGCGGCGAACGCCTTGCACCGCCCGTCCGGCGCCAACCCGCGCCAGCGGCTGAACTCCACGAAAATATCGGGGGTGGCGTTGACGGTCACCCCGCCCGCCAGGGCGAGATCGCATTCGCCGGAGCGCAGTGAGGCCACCGCCATGTGCAACGCCACCAGCGAGGACGAACACGCGGTATCCACCGACACCGCCGGGCCCTCCAACCCCAGCACATAGGCCACCCGGCCCGAGGCCACGCTGGAGGTCGTGCCGGTCAGGCGATAGCCCTCCAGCCGCGCTGAATCCCGCCCCAGCAGCCCGTAATAGGCGTCCATAATCCCCAGGAACACCCCGGTCGCCGAACCCCGCAACGACGTCGGGTCGATCCCGGCCCGCTCCAAGGCCTCCCACGACAACTCCAACAGCATCCGATGTTGCGGGTCGGTCGCCAGCGCCTCGGCCGGTGACACCCCGAAAAAGCCGGCGTCAAAACCCGCGACGTCATCGACAAAGCCCCCGTGCCGGGTGTAGGTCTTCCCCGGCGCGTCGGGATCCGGATCGAACAATCCGGCCAGATCCCAGCCCCGATCCGTGGGGAACTCCGAGATCACGTCGCGGCCTTCGGCCAGCATCTCCCAGAGGTCCTCGGGGGAATTCACCCCACCCGGGAACCGGCACGCCATCCCGATGATGGCGATCGGCTCGCCCGACCGTTCCAGCAGCGCCCGGTTCTTGCGCTTCAACCGCTCGATTTGGACCAGCGATTTCCGCAGCGCCTCGGTCACATGCTGGAGTTGATCAACCATGTTGCTACCCCTCGCCTGGCAGTGGTCGTCCCCGACTGCTGAATGCGGCTCGCGCCCAGTCACAGAAGCTGTGGCACCACGTGACGACGTCGAACGCCGGCTCTTGCGTCCGAGAACATCGGTGGTTGAGTATGGCCAACTTGGGCGGGATTACCAAAACGTGCAATGCTCCCGGTTTAGCACCCGACCACGCTGCGTCGCGCCGCCTTACCCACCCCGATCGCAGGCCGGGCGTTCAGCCGACCCCGGTGGCGCCTGTGGCCCATGGGGCGACTGTACCCGCCGTTCGGGGGCGACGATCAAGCGCGTCATGCCGCCGGCGCTTCGCCCGGGACCGCGAGGTGCTCGGATGGCGGTAAGCCGTGGCGCGCCGCCGCTTACCGCCAACACGACCCGGTCACCACCGGGGCACCCGCCGTGATCCCGGTATTGTCATTAAGGATCAGTTCCCGTCGACGGACGGCGCGTCCCCGGCCGGGCGGGCGCCCCGGTATGCGGGGTGAGTCGGGAATTCGACCTGAAAGGGTGCGGCGACGAGATCCAGCGGGGAACCATGGCGGATGCTGACACGTTGATAACCGCGGGAAGGACAACCGAAGAATAACCGCGGAAAAAGCGGAAAGAACCGGGCAGAGTAGAAATTCACCACGATACTCAGAGGAGTAAGGGCCGATGGCTGATCGCGTCCTACGGGGCAGCCGCCTCGGAGCCGTGAGCTACGAGACCGATCGCAATCATGATCTGGCACCCCGTCAAATTGCCCGCTACCGCACCGAGAACGGTGAGGAGTTTGAGGTCACGTTCGCCCATGACGCCGAAATCCCCGCCACCTGGCTATGCCGCAACGGTCTAGAGGGCACCCTGATCGAGGGGGATGTGCCCCAGCCGAAGAAGGTCAAGCCGCCGCGCACCCACTGGGACATGCTGCGTGAGCGCCGCACGATCGAGGAGCTCGAGGAGCTGCTGAAGGAACGGCTGGAGGTGATCAGGGCGCGCCGTCGCGGGAACCCCGGCAGCTGATCGACCCACCCCGCCCCCACCACCGCGTTTGGGGGCAGGTTCGGGTTCGCTTCGTCAGGTGAGGTCGTCGGCGGGAGCGGCGCGGTGGTGGGCCAGTCGCGCCGCAATACCCCAGCGCGCCACTTTGAGCACCGCCTCACGGATGTTCGAACCGCTCAATTTCGAAGTCCCAAGTTCGCGTTCGGTGAAGGTGATCGGCACTTCGACGACCACGAAGCCGTTGCGGACGGTGCGCCAGGTCAGGTCGATCTGAAAGCAGTACCCTTTTGAATCCACGGCGTCGAGGTCGAGTGTTTCCAACACCTCACGCCGGTAGGCGCGGAAGCCGGCGGTGATGTCGTGCACGGCCAGACCCAGCAGCAGCCGGGAATAGGTGTTGGCCGCTTTGGAGAGCGCTACCCGCCGCCACGGCCAGTTGCGGACGGTTCCGCCTTCGACGTAGCGCGAGCCAATGGCCAGGTCCGCGCCCGCGTCAACGGCAGCTAGCAGCCGGGACAGCTGCTCGGGCGGGTGGCTGCCGTCGGCGTCCATTTCCACCAGCACCGAGTACTGCCGGGCCAGTCCCCAGGCGAAACCCGCCAGGTAGGCGGCGCCCAGGCCGTCCTTGGTCCGCCGGTGCAGCACGTGCACCCGCTGCGGGTCCGCCCGCGCCAAATCGTCGGCGAGCTCGCCGGTGCCGTCGGGGCTGCTGTCGTCCACTACCAGGACGTGCACCTCGGGACGGGCGCGGCGCAGCCGGTCGAGTATCAGCGGCAGATTCTCGCGCTCGTTGAAGGTGGGGACGATCACCAGGGTGTGTTGGCTGGGACGACTGCCCGGGGCCGGCGACGTCGACTGGCCGATGTTCATGTGGCTCCTCCGTGTCGCCCGGCCGACCGTCGGCCATCGCCGGGCGGGATGGCGGTGCTGCCCCCATCGGGCAGGGAGTTGCCCTCGGAGTCGGCCGAAGGCGCGCCGGAGGTAACCGCTGACGGAACTTGGCGACGATGCGGACGCGGGAACCACCTATTGTGCCGTATCGCGGCGAGGACCGCTGCGACACCCGCCGCCAGGACCAGCCACTGCAGGATTGGGGCCCAGCGGCCCGCCGGTGTCAGCGTTGTCTTCAGCCGAACCTGGGTGTCCAGATAGGCGGGCACGAAAAAGTCGGTGCGTTCCAGCTCGCGGCCGTCCGGCGCGATCACCGCGCTGATCCCGACGGTGCCGGCGACCACGGCGTAGCGGTCGTGTTCCACCGCGCGCAGCTTGTCGAAGGCCAGGTGCTGCTCGCTCATCGTCTTGTTGAAGGTGGCGTTGTTGCTGGGCATCGCGAACAGTTGCGCACCGTTGCGCACCGATTGCCGCAGTGCACGATCGAAAATCACCTCCCAGCAGGTGGCAATGCCCACCGGAATCCCCGCTGCGCGCACCACTCCGGTGCTCTTACCCGGCACGATGTAGTTGGCCAAGTCGGCGAGCGGTGTGAGCCGGCGGAAAAACCCGCGCCAGGGCAGGTACTCCCCGAACGGCTGGATGATCCGCTTGTCGTGACGATCAGCCGGTCCGGTCCCGGGATTCCAGACGATCACCGTGTTCGTGTATTCGGGATGATCCGGGCGCATGTCCGGGACCTCGAACAAGGCACCGACCAAGATCGGTGCGCGGATCGCATCGACGGCCGCCGAAATCTGCTGAGCGGCGTCGCGGTTGCGCAGCGGATCGAGTTCCGACGCATCCTCGGGCCAGACGACCAACTGGGGTTGCGGCGCACGACCCGCACGCACGTCCTCGGCCAGTCGCAGAGTCTCCCGAACGTGGTTGCGCAGCACCGCAAGACGCTGGGCGTTGAAATCCAGGCCGAGCCTGGGCACGTTGCCCTGCACCGCCGCCACGGTGACCGGGGGGTCGTCGCCCGAACCCGCCCCCGAACGCCGCACCGGTGGCCAGACGACTACCGCGGTCAACAGCGTCAGGCAGATACAGACCGTCGGCAGCACCACCGCCGGCGGCGTGTCGAGCGCCTCGGCATCAGCGCGGCCACCGCCCCGGACCTGCCGGCCGGCATGCCACCAGCGGTGGGTCTCTATTGCCAGCGCGGCAATGCTGCACCCCAGCAGGACGATCGCCACCGACAGCAGCGGAACCCCGCCCAGCCGGACCAGCGGGAGGAAGGGCCCATCCGTTTGACCCGCGGCTACCTCACCCCACGGGAAGCCGCCGAAGGGAACGACCGACTTCAACCATTCCTGGGCACCCCACAGCAGGGCGAACCAGATCGGCCAGCCGGGCAGCCGCCGCACCACGACCGCCAGCAGCCCGAAGATTCCCGGAAAGACGGCGCACACGATCGACAGCGTCAGCCACGGCGTTGCGCCCACCAGCGCGCCGATCCACGGCAGCAACGGCGGATAGAACGCCAACCCGAACAGGAAACCGTACCCCAGGCCGCCGAGCACGGTGGTGGCCGGGCGGGTCAGCACCCAGGCCAGCAACGCAAACGCCGGGATCGCGGCCCACCACCACTTCAGCGGCGCGAAGCTCGCACACAGCAGCAAACCGGCCGCGGCGGTGACACCCAATCGGGGCAGCCGGGGCAGCACCGCCCTGCCCAGCCCCTTCGGGGTGGCCGCGCCCAGCCGGGCCAGTCGGCCGACCGCAGCGCCGCCGAGCTTCAGCAGCCGCCGGGGTCCGGGTATGCCGGCGGCGGTGTTCACCTCGGGGTCGCCGTCGGCGGGCGCCGGGACGTTGTCGATGCCCCGGGGGCACGCCGGCGCCGGGTCAAGCCGCCGGTCGCTACCCATAGAGGACCACACCGCGGTGGACGGTTTGCCGGCAACGGGGCAGCGGATCGGTCAGCGGCGGCAGCGGGGAGATCGGCGAACGCGGACCGGCGGAGCCGCGCCCGGTGGTCGCGCCCGGTGCGCCGGCGGCTTCCGCAACGTCCCACACGACGTAAGATGCCGGCGCACCGGGCGTCAGGGTGCCGCTGCGACCGTCGCGGGCGCCCGCCGCGCGCCAGCCGCCGCGGGTGGCGGCGGCCAACGCCGTCGCCGGCGACACCGAGCTGCCCGGCGTGCGATGGTTGACCGCCGAGCGCACACTTTCCCACGGGTTCATGGCCGTGACCGGGGCGTCGGAACCAAACGCGAGGGGCACGCCTTGGGATGCTAACAGCGCGAAGTTGTTGAGCCCGCTGGCTCGATCGGCGCCGAGGCGGCGGCTGTACATCCCGTCGACGCCACCCCAGAGCGCATCGAAATTGGGTTGCACGCTGGCGATGACCCCCCAACCGGCCAGCTTGGCCGCCTGTTCGGCGGTCACCATCTCCAGGTGCTCCAACCGGTGCCCGCAGCGTGCGACGGCGGCCACCCCCAGCGCATCGACGACCCGCTCGATGGCGGTGATGACCGCCGAGACTGCGGCGTCACCGATGACGTGGAACCCGGCCGTCACGCCGGCCTGGGTGCAGGCCCGCAGATGCGCCGCGATGGCGTCGATGTCCAGCTGGCAGCTGCCGAAGCAGTCCGGGGCGTCGGCGTAGGGCTCGCGCAGCCAGGCGGTGCGGGACCCGAGGGCCCCGTCGACGAACAGGTCACCGGCCAGCCCTCGGGCGCCGGTTTCCCGGATCAGGGTGCGCGCCTGCGCCGGGCTGCTCACCGCCTGGCCCCAGTAACCGATCACCTCCACACCGTGGCGGGCGTCCCGCAGCCGGCGCCAGTCGTCGAGCCCGCCGATGTCGGGGCCCGCGCACTCATGCACCGCGACGATGCCGCAAGCGGCCGCCGCGTCCAGCGCCGCCGCGGCGGCTTCGGCGAGTTGCTCACCGGTGAGCAGGTCGCGGGCAGCGGCTCGCACCAGCCGGTGAGCATCGCCGACAACGGGATCCTGGGCGCTGAAGCCCGCCGCCTTCGCTAAACCGGGAACCAGCCGCCGCAGCCCGGTGGAGGCCAGCGCGGAGTGCACGTCAACGCGCGCCAGATAGGCCGGGCGGCCGCCGAGCACCGCGTCCAGCTCGGCGGTGCTCGGCGCCTCGTTCTCCGGCCAGCGGGATTCGTCCCAGCCGTGACCCCACAGCGGCCGGCCGGGGTGGGCGGCAGCATAGTCGGCGATCATGCGCAGGCAGTGTTGGCGCGAGGTTGCCCCCCGCAGATCCAGCCCGGTGAGGCTCAAACCGGTCGCGGTGAGATGGACATGGCTGTCGACGAATCCGGGTGTGACGAAGCCGCCGTCCAGGTCGACGATCCTGGCGTGGGGGAACTCGTCGCGGCCACCGTCGTCGCCGCCCAGCCACGCGACGACACCGTCGCGGACCGCCATGGCGGTGGCGCCCGGGTGGGTGGGGCTATACACCCTCCCGTTGAGCAGCAGCGTTGTCACAAGGCAACGCTACGGGATTGGGCGCCGGGCACCCCTGGGCTCGGCGGGGAGCCGACCGGTGGGTTTGCGCCGGTGGGCCGGGCCCGCGGGTTCCCCAGCTGTGCCCCGGGGTTTAAATGGGCACCGTGACGACGATCAACATCGACACGCCCGCCGGCCCGATCGATGCGCTGCTGAGCATTCCCGAGGGGCAGGGTCCGTGGCCGGGCGTGGTGGTGGTCCACGATGCGATCGGCTACGGCCGGGACAAGGAGAGGATCTCCGATCACATCGCCGCGGCGGGGTATGTGGCGCTCACCCCGAACCTGTTCGCCCGGGGCGGCTGGGCACGCTGCGTCATCCGGGTGTTCCGGGATCTGATGACCAAGCGGGGCCCGGCCGTCGACGACATCCTGGCGGCGCGGGATCACCTGCAGTCCATGCCGCAATGCACCGGCCGCGTCGGCATCGCCGGTTTCTGTATGGGAGGCCAGTTCGCATTGGTGATGGCCCCCAAGGGATTCGGTGCCGCTGCGCCGTTCTACGGCACTCCCCTGCCGCGCCACCTCGAGGACACACTCGAGGGGGCCTGCCCGATCGTGGCCAGTTTCGGTGGGCGCGACCCTCTCGGCATCGGAGCGCCGGCGAGACTGCGTCAAGCCGTCTTGAACAAGCACCTCACCGCGGACATCAAGGTTTATCCGCACGCCGGGCACAGCTTCGCCAACCAGCTTCCCGCGCAGCCGCTGCTCCGGGTCACCGGATTCGGCTATCACCCGGCCGCGGCCGAGGACGCCTGGAGCCGTGTCTTCGCGTTTTTTGCCGAACACCTGCGCGGGGACCTGCGCGGGGAGTGAAGCCGTGGCTTACCGCCCATGGTGCGCGGATTCGACCGGCCGCCCGCGGCTGGCCCCGGACATCAGCCCTCCAGGTCACCCTCGATGTGCAACAGCACCCGGCGCAGCCCGTCGAGGGTGTCCGGGCGCGGACGTGACCACAGTCCGCGGTTGACGGCCTCCAGCAGCCGTTCGGCGATTCCGTGCAGCGCCCAAGGGTTGGACTCGGCCATGAATTTGCGGTTCTGCGGATCCAGCACGTAGGCCTCGGTGAGCTGCTCATACATCCAGTCGGCCAGCACACCCGCGGTGGCGTCATAGCCGAACAGGTAGTCCACCGTTGCGGCCATCTCGAAGGCACCTTTATAGCCGTGACGCCGCATCGCGCTTATCCAGCGGGGGTTGACGACGCGGGCGCGAAAAACGCGGGCGGCCTCTTCCGACAACGTGCGGGTGCGGACGGCCTCGGGCCGGGCGTTGTCGCCGATATAGGCCGCCGGAGCGCGGCCGGTCAGTGCCCGCACGGTGGCCACCATGCCGCCGTGGTATTGGAAGTAATCGTCGGAGTCGGCGATATCGTGCTCGCGGGTGTCGGTGTTTTTGGCCGCGACCACGATGCGCCGATACTGCCTGGCCATGTCGTCGGCGGCCGGCCGCCCGTCCAGGCCGCGACCGTAGGCATAGCCGCCCCAGGTGGTGTAGACCCGCGCCAGATCGGCGTCGTCGCGCCAGGCTCGGCTGTCGATCAACGGCAGCAGTCCCGCCCCGTAGGTCCCCGGTTTGGACCCGAAAATCCTTGTGGTGGCCCGGCGTTGATCACCGTGGCGAGCCAGGTCGGCCTGGGCATGCGCACGCACATAGTTGTCGTCGGCGGGCTCGTCGAGCCCGGCAGCCAGGCGCACGGCGTCGTCGAGCAGCATCACCGCATGCGGGAACGCGTCCCGGAAAAACCCGGAGATCCGCACCGTCACGTCGATGCGAGGACGCCCCAGCTCGCCCAGCGGGACCGCGGTCAGCCCGACCACTCGCCGCGACGCGTCGTCCCAGACCGGCCGAACACCCAGCAGGGCAAGCACCTCGGCGATGTCATCACCGCCGGTGCGCATCGCCGAGGTGCCCCACAGCGACAGGCCGACCGACCGTGGCCAGCACCCGTAATCGCCGCGGTAGCGTTGCAGTAGCGAATCCGCCAGCGCCACACCGGTTTCCCAGGCCAGCGACGACGGCACTGCCTTGGGGTCCACGGAGTAGAAGTTGCGGCCGGTGGGCAGCACGTTGACCAGGCCACGCAGCGGCGAACCCGACGGCCCGGGCTCGATGAACCGGCCTTCCAGGGCCTTGAGCACCTGGTCGATCTCGGCGGCCGTGCCGGCCAGCCGCGGCGCCACCTCGGTGGCGGCAAACCGCAGCACCGCCGCGACGCCGGGGTCAGCGGTGAGCCGCTCGGCGGCATCCGGATCCCAGCCGGTGTCCTGCAGCGCCGCGACCAGTTCCCGGGCTCGCGCCTCGGCGTGATCCACCGAGCTCTTCGCGTCGCTGCCGTCCTCGGCCAGCCCCAACGCCTGACGAAGGCCGGGAAGCGCTACCCGGCCGCCGAAGAGCTGGCGGGCCCGCAACATCGCCAGCACCAGGTCAACTTCGGCTTCTCCGGTCGGTTTTCGCCCGAGAATGTGCAACCCGTCGCGGATCTGGGCGTCTTTGATCTCGCACAGCCAGCCGTCGACGTGCAGCAGCAGGTCATCGAAGGAGTCATCGTCCGGGCATTGGGTCAATCCCAGGTCGTGGTCCATCTTGGCGGCCCGCAGCAGTGTCCAGATCTGCTGGCGCACCGCCGGCAGTTTGGCGGGATCCAGCGCGGCAACCGTGGCGTGTTCGTCCAGCAGTTGCTCCAACCGGGCTAGGTCGCCGTAGGTTTCGGCGCGCGCCATCGGCGGGATGAGGTGGTCGACCAGCACGGCGTGCGCGCGCCGCTTGGCCTGGGTGCCCTCGCCGGGATCGTTGACCAAAAACGGGTAGATCACCGGAAGGTCGCCCAGGGCGGCGTCGGATGCGCAGGCCGCCGACAGGCCCAGGGTCTTCCCCGGCAGCCACTCCAGGTTTCCGTGCTTGCCCAGATGCACGACGGCGTCGGCGTGAAAACTGTTGGGAAAGCTGGTGTCCAGCCAGCGGTAGGCAGCCAGGTAGTGATGGCTGGGCGGCAGCTCCGGATCGTGGTAGATGGCCACCGGGTTCTCCCCGAAACCGCGCGGCGGCTGGATCATCAGCACAATGTTGCCGGCCTGCAGTGCGGCAATGACGATTTCACCGTCCGGATCGTTGCTGCGGTCGACGAACAACTCCCCGGGCGGGGGTCCCCACTGCGCCTGCACCGCGTCCGCCAGCTCTGCGGGCAGGGTGGCAAACCAGGCGCGATAATCCTTGGCGGACACCCGAATCGGGTTACCGGCCAGCTGGCCGGCGGTGAGCCAATCGGGGTCCTGGCCACCGCGTTCGATGAGCGCGCGCATCAGCGCGTCACCGTCCTGGGCGTCGACACCGGGGATGTCCCCGATCCGATAGCCGTGCTCGCGCATCACCCGCAGCAGCGTGACAGCGCTGGCGGGCGTGTCCAGGCCGACGGCGTTGCCGATGCGGGCGTGTTTGGTGGGATAGGCCGAGAAGATGATCGCAACCCGCTTATCGGCGGCGGCGATTCGACGCAGCCGCGCGTGCCGCACCGCCAGGCCCGCAACCCGGGCACAGCGTTCCGGGTCGGCGGCATAGCAAATCAGGCCTTCGTCGTCGATTTCTTTGAACGAGAACGGAACCGTGATGATGCGCCCGTCGAACTCGGGGACCGCGACCTGGCTGGCGGCATCCAGCGGACTGAGACCGTCGCGGTTGTCCTGCCATTGCCGCCGCGAGCTGGTAAGACACAACCCCTGAAGGATCGGGATATCCAGGGCCGCAAGGTGTTCGACATTCCAGCTGTCGTCATCTCCGCCGCCGCCGGCCGCCGCCGGTTTGACCCCGCCGGCCGCCAGCACGGTAACCACCAGCGCGTCAGCCCGCCGCAGCGTGTCCAGCAGCTCGGGCTCGGCGGTGCGCAGCGAGGCGCAGTACACCGGCAGGGCGCGTCCGCCGGCTGCCTCGATCGCGCTGCACAGCGCCTCAACGTAGGCGGTGTTGCCGGCCAACTGCTGGGCGCGGTAGTAGAGCACCGCGATCACCGGGCCGGTGGTGGGCGCCGCGGCGCGCTGCAGCACCCCCCAGGTGGGCATGCTCACCGGCGGGCTGAAGCCGATGCCGGTCAAAAGCACGGTGTCGCACAGGAAGGCATGCAGCTGGCGCAGGTTGGCCACCCCGCCCTGGGCGAGGTACACGTGGGCTTGCAGCACGATCCCGGCGGGCACGGTCGAGCGCGTCGTGAGGTCGGCGTCCGGGGATTGCTCGCCGTTGACCAGCACCGCGGGAACCCCGCTGGCGAGCACCGCGTCGATGCCGCCCGACCAGGCCCGGTAGCCGCCGAGAATCCGCACCACAACCACGCCGGCGCCGTCGAGGAGCGCCGGGAGCTCGGCCTCGGGCAACCGTGACGGGTTGGCCCACCGGTAGTTCGCACCGCTGGCGCGGGCGGTGATCAGATCGGTGTCAGACGTCGACACCAGCAACACCGTCGGCTCGGGCATCCCCCATTCGTAGCGCATATTCGTACCGCGCGCGACGCCGCCGGGAGTGGCCGTACCGTAAACGGGTGACCAGAATCCGTGCCGACGACGCCTGCCCGGGGGCGCTGCGGGTGCACCATGCCGCCGACGGCGCGCTGGTGCGGGTGCGGCTGCCCGGCGGAATGCTCAGCGCCGGGCAGTTCGCCGCGCTGGCCCGGGTGTCCGGCCGCTACGGGTCGGGCAGCCTCGAGCTGACCTCCCGCGGCAACGTCCAGATCCGCGGTGTCGGCGACCCCGCGAAGGTGACGGCCGCCCTGGCGGGGGCGGGGTTGTTGCCCTCGGCCACCCATGAGCGGGTCCGCAATATCGTCGCGTCGCCGCTGTCCGGCCGGATCGGGGGTCTGGCCGACGTCCGGGGGTGGGTCACCGCGCTGGACGAGGCGATCCGGGCCGAGCCCGCGCTCGCGCGGCTGCCGGGCCGGTTCTGGTTCAGCCTGGACGACGGGCGCGCCGATGTGTCCGGCCTGGGCGCCGACGCCGGCGCGCAGGTTGTCCACGACGGTGTCGCGGTGCTGCTGGCGGGGCGCGACACCGGTGTGCGCCTGTCGCCCGCCGAGGTGGTGCCGACGCTGGTGGGGCTGGCGACGCGATTCCTCGCGGTCCGCAAAACAGCGTGGCGGGTAACGGAATTGGCCGACATCGGCGCGTTGCTTCCCGGTGCCGCGCCCCACGGCACACCGGTTGCCCCGGTCACCAGGCCGCCGGTGGGCTGGCTGCCCCAGCGCGACGGGCGCATCGCGCTGGGCGCCGCGGTGCCGCTCGGGGTGCTGAGCGCCCGGGTGGCCGAATGCCTGGCAAACATCGGCGCGCCGCTGGTCGTCACCCCGTGGCGATCGGTGCTGGTGTGCGACCTCGAGGAGACCGCGGCCGTTGCGGCGCTTGCGGCGCTGGCACCGACGGGCCTGGTGGTCGACGAGGCCTCCCCGTGGCTGACGGTCAGTGCCTGCACCGGCAGCCCGGGCTGCGCCCGCTCGGCGGCCGATGTGCGCGCCGACGCGGCGCGGTCACTCGCCCGGGATTCCGGCGTGCACCGCCACTTCGTCGGCTGCGAGCGGGCCTGCGGCAGCCCGCCGGCCGGCGAGGTGCTCGTCGCCACCGCCGGCGGATACCGGCTGCTGCGCACCACCGCCGGTGCGACCCCCTCCGGGCGCAGCGGGCCACCATCCGCCGATCAAGCCGTAGGGTGAGCGGGTGCTTGACTACATCCGTGACGCCGAAGAGATCTATCGGCGGTCGTTCGCGGTCATCCGGGCCGAAGCCGACCTGAGGCGGTTTCCGCAAGACGTGGCGCGCGTGGTGGTCCGGCTGATCCATACCTGCGGGCAGGTCGATATCGCCGAGCAGGTCGCCTACACCGACGACGTCGTCGCCGGGGCCGGTGCCGCGTTGCGCCGCGGGGCCCCGGTGTTGTGCGACTCGTCGATGGTGGCCGCCGGCATCACCACGCTGCCCGCCGGCAACGAGGTGGTGTCGCTGGTCGCCGATCCGCGCGCGGCCGACCTGGCCGCCCGCCGGCGCACCACCCGCTCCGCGGCCGGCGTGGAGCTGTGGGCGGATCGGCTGGCCGGCGCGGTGCTGGCGATCGGCAACGCGCCGACCGCGCTGTTCCGGCTTCTTGAGCTCATCGACGAAGGGGCGCCGGCACCGGTCGCGGTGCTGGGCGGGCCGGTCGGGTTCGTCGGCTCGGCGCAGGCCAAGCAGGAACTCATCGACCGCCCGCGGGGGATGTCCTACCTGGTGGTGCGGGGCCGCCGCGGTGGCAGCGCGATGGCCGCGGCCGCCGTCAACGCGATCGCGACCGGGGCCTGATGACCGGGCGGGGAACGCTTTTCGGTGTCGGGCTGGGCCCGGGCGATCCGGAGCTGGTGACCATCAAGGCCGCCCGCGTGATCGGCTCGGCCGACGTGGTGGCCTACCACAGCGCCCCGCACGGCCACAGCGTCGCCCGCGGCATCGCCGAGGCGTATCTGCGGCCCGGCCAGATCGAAGAGCACCTGGTCTACCCGGTGACCACCGAGGTCACCGATCATCCGGGCGGCTATGCCGGGGCGCTGGAAGATTTCTACGCCGAGGCCACCGAGCGGATCGCCGCGCACCTCGACGCCGGGCGTGACGTGGCGTTGCTGGCCGAGGGTGATCCGCTGTTTTACAGCTCCTACATGCATTTGCACACCCGGCTGACGCGGCGGTTCAACGCGGTGATCATCCCGGGTGTGACGTCGCTCAGCGCTGCCTCGGCGGCGATCGCGACGCCGCTGGTGGCCGGTGACGAGGTGCTGTCCGTGCTGCCGGGCACGCTGCCGGTCGGCGAGCTGGCCCGCCGGCTCGCCGACACCGACGCGGCCGCGGTGCTCAAGCTGGGACGCTCCTATCCTGCGGTGCGGGAAGCGCTTTCGGTGGCGGGTCGGCTTGACGACGCGATCTACGTGGAGCGGGCCAGCACCGACCGGCAGCGGGTGCTGGCCGCCGCCGACGTCGAGGACACCAGCGTGCCCTACTTTTCCCTGACGGTGCTGCCGGGCGGGCGGCGGCCGCGGCCGCGGACCGGCACCGTCGTGGTGGTGGGCCTTGGTCCCGGGCACGCCGACTGGATGACACCGGAAAGCCGCCGCGAGCTGGCCGTGGCCACCGACCTGGTCGGCTACCGCCGGTACCTGGACCGAATCCCCGCCCGCGTCGGTCAACGTCGTCATCCCAGCGACAACACCGACGAGCCGGAGCGTGCCCGGCTGGCCTGCGCGCTGGCCGAGCGGGGCCGGGCGGTCGCGGTGGTCTCGTCGGGCGATCCCGGGGTGTTCGCGATGGCCACCGCGGTGCTCGAGGAGGCCAAGCAGTGGTCGGGGGTACACGTGCGGGTGGTTCCCGGGATGACCGCCGCACAGGCCGTCGCCAGCAGGGTCGGCGCCCCGCTGGGCCACGACTACGCGGTGCTCTCGTTGTCGGACCGGCTCAAACCGTGGAAGGTGATCGCCGCGCGGCTGTCGGCGGCGGCCGCGGCCGATCTGGTGCTGGCGATCTACAACCCGGCGTCGAAGACCCGGACGTGGCAGGTCGCCGCGATGCGCGAGGTGCTGCTGGCCCATCGCAACCCCGGTACGCCGGTGGTGATCGGCCGCGACGTGTCCGGACCCGGCGAAAAGGTCACGGTGGTGCGATTAGCCGACCTGGACCCGGCCGATGTCGACATGCGCTGCCTGCTGATCATCGGCTCCTCGCAAACCCAGTGGTACCCCTCGGATTCCGGCGACCGCGTGTTTACTCCCCGGCGCTACCCGGGGTGAGCCCACCGCCCGGCCCGCGCAGAAGGTCGTTTGGTCACCAATACCGGGGACCAATGCCCCGTGCCCGCCCGCCAGCGGGCTTCTAACGTCGGTACCGTCGAACGGGCGTAACCGAATTTTTCCGGAAACGAGGCAGCACGATGTCCAACGAGGTAGCGCAGCCCGGAATCGTCGTCGGCATCGACGGCTCGTCGCATTCGAACGCCGCCCTGCGCTGGGCCGTCCAGGAGGCGACGATGCGCAACGCGACCCTGACACTGGTATACGCCGCGGCCCCGATCCCGCCCGGCTCACCAATCCTGAAGCAGTGGCCGGGCGGCGTCGTTCCGACCGAGTTCCTCCAACAGCTGGAAGGCAGGGCACGTCAGGTGCTCGCCGACGCGGTCCAGGTCGTCGAGGAGATGACCGAGGACCGCAGCCGCCCGCGAATCAGCAGCGAGCTGATCTCCGAGCCGCCGGTTCCCGCGCTTGTCGACTTGTCCACGAAAGCCGACATGGTCGTTGTGGGCAGTCGCGGCCAGGGTGCGGTGAAACGCGTGCTGCTGGGTTCGGTGAGCACCGGGCTGGTGCATCACGCCCACTGCCCGGTGGCGGTGATTCGCGACGGGGTCGTGCCGCCGCCGCACGGGCCGGTGCTGGTCGGGATCGACGGTTCGCCGGTGTCGGAGCTGGCTACCGCCATCGCTTTCGATGAGGCTTCGTGGCGGGGAGCGGAGCTGGTCGCCCTGTACGCCTGGACCGACGCCGAGGTCCCCGACATGGCAAACCGGGAGTGGACCGGATTGACCCGGACATCGTGGTCGGCGCTGCGATCGGAGGCCGAGGAAACCCTGGCCGAGCGGTTGGCCGGCTGGCGGGACCGCTACCCCGACGTCACCGTTCACCGGGTGGTGGTTGCCAACCGGCCCGCACAGCATCTGCTCGAGCGCGCCGACTCGGCCCAGCTGGTGGTCGTGGGCAGCCACGGGCGCGGCGGCTTTGCCGGAATGCTGCTCGGATCGGTCAGCACGGCGGTGGTGCACGCGGCCCGCACGCCGGTGATCGTCGCCCGGCGGCGCTAGCCGGCACCGCGGTCGTCGTTTGGTGCGCCGCGACCCCTGTGGACCGGCACCGGCGCGGTGTACCGTCGAAGCTGCGGAGCGGATTGTGCAGGGACGAGGCGGCAGATGTCCAGCGGGGTAGCGCAGCCGGGAATCGTCGTCGGTATCGACGAATCCTCGCCTTCGAACGCCGCGCTGCGCTGGGCCGCCCAGGAGGCGACGATGCGCAACACGGCGCTGACCCTGGTGTACGTCGCCGCCTCGCCGCAGCGCAACGGCCAGGCGCAGCAGGTTCTGGCCGAGGCGGTCCGCTTCGTCGAGGACCTGATCGACGAGCCCACCCGCCCGCCGATCAACAGTGAGCTGATCACCGGGGCGCCGGTTCCCGCGCTTGTCGACTTGTCCAAGAAACTTGTCCAAGAAAGCCGACATGATCGTCGCGGGTTGCCGCGGCCAGCGGGCCGTGAGACGCCTGCCCTTCGGATCCGTTCTCCCGGGGCTGGTGCATTACGCCCACTGCCCGGTCGCGGTGATCCACAGCGAGGTGTCACTGCCGCTGCAGGGGCCGGTGCTCGTCGGCATTCACGGTTCGCCGGCGTCGGAGCCGGCCACCGCGCTCGCATTCGACGAGGCTTCCCGGCGGGGTAGCGAGTTGATCGCCCTGTACGCCTGGACCGACGCCGAGGTTCCGGCGCTGGCGAATCGGGAATGGACCGGGTTGACCAGGCGATCGTGGTCGGCCCTGCAATCGACCGCCGAGAAAACGCTGGCCGAGCGGTTGGCCGGCTGGCAGGAACGCTACCCGGACGTGACCGTGCATCGCATGGTCGTTGTCAACCGGCCCGCGGAGCGCCTGCTCGAGCACGCCGGATCGTGCCAACTCGTCATCGTGGGCAGCCCCGGGCGCAGTGGTTTTGCCGGCATGTTGCTCGGATCGGTCTGCACAACGGTGCTGCGAACCGTGTGCACGCCGGTGATCGTCGCCCGGCAGCGCTAACCCGTCCGGCCGCTCTCCGACCGGCTCGGCGCGGACATTAGCGAGACACCCCCTGAAGCCTGTCGGTCACCGCCTCCGAATCCTCCCCCAACAGCAGGGAGCGAACCAGCCGTCGCGGTCCGAAGGGCCGCAGCAGATAGCTGGCCGGGCGGCGGCGCACCCGTTGCGGCCACCAGAACCAGCGCCCCAGCAACGCCGCGATCGAGGGCGTCATCAGCGAGCGCACCACCAGGGTGTCGAACAGCAGACCGAGGCCGATGGTGCTGCCGGCCTGGCCGATGGAGCGCACGTCGCTGGCGACCATGGACATCATGGTGAACGCGAACACCAGGCCCGCCGCGGTGACCACCTGGCCCGTTTCGCCCACGGAGCGAATGATCCCGGTCCGTAAACCCGCCCCGATCTCCTCCTGGAACCGCGACACCAGCAGCAGGTTGTAGTCGGATCCGACGGCCAGCAGGATGATCAACCCGAACACCGGCGCGATCCAGTTCAAGTCCGAGCCGACCAGGTATTGCCACACCAGCACCGAGAGCCCGAAGGCGGCCCCCAGCGACACCAGCACCGTGCCGACGATCACCAAAGAGGCGACCAAAGCGCGGGTGATCATCACCATGACGACGAAAATCAGTGTCAGCGCCCCTATTCCCACGATCAAAAGGTCGTATTTCATTCCGGTTTGTATGTCGTTGTACACCGCCGCCGTCCCGGTCAGATAGAACTTGCCGTCGGCCAGCGGCGTCCCCTTCACCGCTTCCCGGGCGGCGATGAGTTCCGGCTTGACCGCGGCGATGCCCTTGGGCGTCGCCGGATCGGCGGTGTGGGTGATGATGAAGCGCGCCGCCTTGCCGTCCGGAGAAAGGAAGAGCTTCAGCCCTTTCTGAAAGTCGGGATTGTCGAACGCCTCCGGCGGCAGGTAGAAGTAGTCGCCGGTTTTCGAGGAGTCAAACGCCTCGCCCATCGCACTGGCGGTGTCTGTCATGCGCGCCATCTGGTTCACCAGTCCCGCGAAACTGCTGTGCATGGTCAGCAGGCTGCCGCGCATGGACTTCGAGACCGCAATAATCGGCGGAAACTCTGCGAGCATTTTCGGCAGCACCGCATCGAGATGATCCATGTCCTTCAGCAACGCGTCCATGTCCGCACTGAATTTGTCGACATCATCGAGCGCGTCGAATAGTGATCTCGTCGCCCAGCAGATCGGGATGTTGAAACAGTGTTTTTCCCAGAAGACATAACCGTGTAGCGGCCTGGCGAAATCATCGAAATCCGCCAGATGATCTCTCATCTCGTCGACGGTGGCTTTGAGCTCTTTCATGTCGATGTTCATGTGGTGGGTCGTATCGGTCATCTGCCGCATCAAATCCTGCAATCGCTCCATCGACCCGATCATGACGCCGAGGTCGTCGCTCATTTTGAGCATATCGGCCATCCGGTCCTTCATGAACTGCAGGTTTTCTTGGATCGGAATCGCCTGCATGCTGACCTGAAAAGGTATCGAGGTGTGTTCGATCGGGCTTCCCAGCGGCCTGGTGATGCTTTGTATTCTGGCAATACCGGGTGTGCGGAAGATATCCTTGGTGATCCGGTCCAAGATGATCATGTCGCTTGAATTCCGCATGTCGTGGTCGGCGTCGATCATGAGGATGTCAGGGTTCAGCCTGGCGGCGCTGAAATGTTGCTCAGCCGCCGTGTATCCGATATTGGATGGGAATCTGGCGGGAATGTAGAAGCGATCGTCGAAGCTGATCCTCATGCCCGGCATGAGGATCACCCCGACCACGGCGATCAGCAACGAGGCCACGAAGATCGGTGCTGGCCAGCGAACCGCCGCAGTGCCGACCCTGCGCCACCCGCGAGCCTTGATCATCCGTTTGGGATCAAGCAGACCGAACCGTGTGGCCACGGCCACCACGGCGGGAGCAACGGTCAGCGCTCCGGCGATGACGACCAGTAACCCCAGTGCGGACGGAATACCCAGAGCGCTGAAGTAGGCCAGCCGCGCGAAGTGCAAGCAAAACGATGCCCCGGCAATTGTCAGCCCCGAGCCCAAGATGACATGGTAGGTTCCCCGAAACATCGTGTAGTACGCCGTTTCCCGATCTTGACCGGCCTGACGCGCCTCGTGGTAGCGGCCGATCAGGAATATCGCGTAATCTGTTCCGGCCGCGATCGCCAGTGACGACAGCATGGCGACCACGAACGTCGAAAATCCCAATAGGTCGTAATTCCCGAGAATCGCGACAATCCCCCGGGCCGTGCCCATCTCGAAACCGACCATCACGAGAACCAGAAGCACGGTGCTGATGGAGCGATAAACGATGAAGAGCATGATCATAATGACCACGCCGGTCACGCCCATCATTTTGAACATGCTTTTGTCGGCGGCCTCGTTCATATCCGTCGTGAGGGCACCCGGACCGGTGACGTATGCCTTGATCCCGGGCGGCGGCGGGGATTTGTCGACAATCTTTCGCACCGCCTCGACGGACTGGTTTCCCAGGGTGCTGCCCTGGTCGCCGGCGATGTTGAGTTGGACGTAAGCGGCTTTGCCATCGCTGCTTTGAACACCGGCGGCAGTGATGCGGTCTGCCCACAAGTTCTGGACATGCTGGACATGCTTGGTGTCCGCCTCCAGCTTTTTCACCAAGCCGTCGTAGTAGCGGTGGGCCTCGGCGCCGAGTTCTTTATCGCCGATCAGGACGACCATCACCAGGTTGTCCGAATCGAACTCGTGAAATTTCTTGCCGATGCGTTTCGCGGCGATCATCGCCGGCGCATCCTGCGGTGACATGGTCACCGCATGCTGTCTCGCGACCACCTCGATCGGCGGCACCAGCAGGTTCACCGCCAACGTCAGCAGCAGCCACACCAAAATGATCGGCACCGCGAACGTCCGCACCGCCCGCATGAAGACCGGGCGGCTGCGATCGTCGGCGCTCATGCGGCTTTCACCAGACAGAAGGCCTGGGCGTGGTGCTCCCGGATGACATGCTCGTCCTTCACCTCACCGTTCACGGTGATGCGACACCCGATGCTGTCGCTGTTGCCTTGGGCCACCACATCGGCGACCACGGCGGGAATCGTCGTGGTCAGCGTATAGGTCCAGGGCAGGCTGGTGAAGGTGGCCTGCTCGGGTTGCGCCAGCTTGTTCAAGTAGCTGACGGTTCCCGCCGTGTCGGCGGGCCCGAACACCTCGTAGGTCACGCGTTTGGGGTTGAAATTCACGATCCTCTCCACGGTGCCGGTCGACGTGAAAATCTCATCGGAACCGAAGACGCCACGCAGCCGGCTGACGGCGACGCCGCCCATGGCGACGACAACGATGACGACCAGCGGCACCCAAGCCCGCTTGAGCATGGTCAACATGTGACGTTCCCTCCACAGACGGCCTCAAGCTTGCCGGTAAATAGTTTCACGGCCGAGCCACCGCGGCGAACAGGAACGGCCGACTCCAGATATATACCCTACCCGGTATTATTTGGGAAGCTGGTCCGGCGGTACGGACGCGCGGACTCGCGGGGGCCAGTCGGGTGACCGGTCAGCGGCCGGGAGTGCCACCGGTCAGCCGGGTGACCCACTGCACGGCCTCCCCGACGGTGCCGACCGCCCGCACCCCGGCCGGCAGCGCCGGACGCGCCACCATCACCACCGGGATGTCCAGCGCGGCCGCGGCGTCCAGCTTCGCCCTGGTCATCTCGCCGCCGCTGTTCTTGGTTACCAGCACGTCGATGCGGTGCTCGCGCAGCAGCGCGCACTCGGCGTCGTAGTGATACGGGCCGCGCGCCAGCACGATCGCGTGGCGGCGCGGCAGCGAGCCGGCGTCGGGGGCGGTGACCACGCGGATCAAAAACCACGCGTCGCTGGCGGCGAAGGCCCCCACACTGGACCGGCCGGTGGTGAGAAACACCCGCGAAAAACCTTTGCGGGAAATCGTTTCCGCTGCTTCGATATCCGACCCCACGACGATGGCGCTACCGGGATCCCATGGCGGGCGGACCAGCGCCAGGTACGGCAGCCGCAACTCGGCGCACACCGTCGCGGCGTGCGCCGTGATGGTCGCCGCAAACGGGTGGGTGGCGTCGACGACGGCGCCGATCCGCTCGTCGCGCAACCAGCGGCGCAGGCCCTCGACGCCACCGAACCCGCCAACCCGCACCGGCCCGGCGGGCAGCGCCGGGCGCGGCACCCGTCCGGCCAGCGAGCTGATGATGTCGACCCGGGGATGCAACAGGCCCGCCAGGGCCCGGGCCTCGGCGGTGCCGCCGAGCAGCAGAACCCGCATCAGTCCGCCACCCGGCCGCGAGCCGATGCCGGGCCGCGCTCGTCACCGGCGCGCCGGGCCGCCGAATACAGGTAGCTGTCGGTGAACCCCTCGGCCGCCAGCGCGTCACCGACGATGATGACGGCGGTCTTGCGGATCGCCGCGTCACGCATCTGCCCCGCCACATCGGCCAGGGTGCCGCGCAGCACGATCTGCTGCGGCCAGCTGGCGAAAGCCACCACCGCCGCGGGTGTGTTCGCCCGGTATCCCCCGGCCAACAGTTGCGGGACAATCGTGTCGATCTGCGCGGCCGCCAAGTGCACCACCAGGGTGGACCGGGAGCGCGACAAGGTAGCGAGGTCCTCGCCGGGCGGCATGGGCGTGGACACGGTGGCCACCCGGGTCAGGGTCACCGTCTGCGCCACCCCGGGCACGGTGAGCTCGCGGCCCAGGGCGGCGGCGGCCGCCGCGAAAGCCGGGACCCCGGGCACGATCTCGTAGCGAATGCCCAGCGCGTTCAGCCGACGGCACTGCTCGGCCAGCGCGCTGTAGAGCGATGGGTCGCCGGAGTGCAGCCGCGCCACGTCCTGCCCGGCGGCATCGGCGGCGGCCAGTTCGGCGACGATCTGGCGCAGCGTCAACGGGCCGGTGTCGACGATGCGCGCGCCGGGCGGACACAGGGCCAGCAACTCCTCGGGCATGATCGACCCGGCGTAAAGGCACACCGGGCACCGGGCTAGCAACCGCTGCCCGCGCACCGTGATCAGGTCGGCGGCACCGGGGCCCGCACCAATGAAGTACACGGTCACGGCTTGGACATCTCCCACTGGGTGACCGGCAGCTGGGGGCGCCAGCCGGTGAAGCCGCCGAGCGGCTCGCCGTGATAGTGCTGGAAGCGCCGCAGCTCCCCACCTAAACGTGAATACGCCTGCACGACAACAGCTTCAGACTCGGCAGTGACCGCATTGGCAACCAGGCGCCCACCTTTGGGCAAGGCGTCAAGGCAGGCGTCGAGCAGGCCGGGACGGGTGAGCCCGCCGCCGATGAACACCGCCGACGGTGTCGCCGCGCCGCCGAAGGCCCCCGGGGCCGCTCCGCGCACCTGGATGTCAACACCGAACGCCGCGGCGTTGAACCGGATGTTCTGCCGGCGCCGCTCATCGCGTTCGAATGCCACCGCGGTGCAGCCACGCCAGCTGCGGCACCACTCGACCGCGATACTGCCCGAGCCCGCGCCGACATCCCACAGGCACTCCCCTGGCCGCGGCGCCAGCGCCGCCAGGGTCACCGCCCGCATCCGCTGCTTGGTGATCTGCCCATCGTGGCGGAACGCGTCATCCGGAGCCGGCGACATGCGCTCATCGGGCAGGTAGCGCACCGCGACCACATTGAGATCGTCGACGTCGACGGGCGCCTCGGCCGCCCACTCGCGGGCCGTGTGGTCGCGGCGGCGTTCACCTGGGCCGCCGAGCTGCTCGAGCACGCTGAACTCGGAGTCGCCGCGACCGTGGGTGTCCAGCAGCATCGCCAGGGTCGTCGGCGTGGACCGGTCGCGCGACAGCACGATCGCCCGACCGCCGCGGCGCACCGCGGTGGCCGCCGGTGCGCTGACCAGGCTGATGACCTCGGTGTCCGGTACGCTCCAGCCCAGCCGCGCGCACGCCAGCGTCACCGCGGACACGTGCGGCAGCACCCGCACCCGCTCGGGCCCGAACATCCCGAGCAGCGTGGCACCGACGCCGTGCAGCAACGGATCGCCGCTGGCCAACACGTGCACCTCGGCGGCATCATCGGGGGAGCGCTCACCGAGGCGGCGCAGCGCCGGCAGCATCGGCGAAGGCCACTCCCGCCGGATCGCGGTCACCGTCTCGTCGAGCAGGTCAAGTTGCCGCTTTGAACCGTAAATGACCGTCGCCTTTTGTAATTCGCAACGAGACGCCGCCGACAGTCCCGCCATGCCGTCGGCGCCGATACCGACCACGACGATCATGTGCCACCCTTCCCCGGAGGCGGACGTTACCCCCGCCCGGCCGCCGCATAATCACCACCGGCCCGGCACCCGTGTCGTTCACGGCGGTGATCATGACCTGCGCTAGCGTGAACGGTGATGGCGAAAACCGCAACCCGGCTCACCAGTGAGGCACTGGCGTTTCTCACCGAACGCCATCTGGCCATGTTGACCACGCTGCGGGCCGACAATTCACCCCACGTCGTGGCGGTCGGGTTCACCTTCGACCCCGAAACGCACATCGCGCGGGTGATCACCACGGGCGGCTCGCAGAAGGCGGTCAACGCCCAACGTAGCGGGATCGCCGTGCTCAGTCAGGTGGACGGGGCCCGCTGGCTATCGCTGGAGGGGCGGGCCACCGTCAACAGCGACGCCACTGCCGTGCGGGACGCGGAGCTGCGCTACGCCCAGCGATACCGGATCCCGCGGCCCAACCCGCGGCGGGTGGTTATCGAGGTCCGGGTGCAGCGGGTGCTGGGTTCTTCGGATCTGCTGGAGCGCGGTTAAGGCTCGGCGGCTGCCGCGGCGCACCCGCGGGTCGCTACCCGGGTCGGGCGCCGGGCGCCCAGATCACCAGCGGCACCGCGGGGAAATAGGCCGCCATCTCCGGTCGCGATTTGGCCAGCGCGGCCGTGCCGTAGCCGCGGTGCCGGCACTCCGGGCGGATCCAGATCCGGACATGAACCTCGCCACCGACGAGTTCGCCGAAGACCATCCCGACCTTCTGGACGCCGTCGAGTGCGACGAACCAGGCGGCTTCCTCGGCCTCGATGCGCGCCAGCGCCGCGGCGATCTCCTCGTCGAGATCGCCGACCGGCCCACCGGATCCGTCCCCTGGGGCACCGATGTCCTGGGTGCGTGCGGCGAAGATGTCGCGATCGGATTCGCCGGCGAAGGGGCGCAGCACCAGACTGTCGCCGGAGCTCGCCGGCCGCTCCCGGAAAGTGAAGGTCAGTTGCTTGTTCAGGTCGTCGAGCTCGGCGGCGATCTTTTTCCGTGACTCCTTGGTGAGCTGGTCGAACGACATCCCGATCACCGCCTCGGCGCCCAGGCGTGAGGTGCCCAGCAACGCGGCGATCCGATCGACCGCCGACGGGCGGTCCCGCGCGTCCACGATCAGATCGAGCACCTCGTGGCGGCGTTCCAGCGCGGTGAGCAAAGCGTCGGCGATCTCCCGGCGGGCGGCGGCACGGTCGTGATTGAGCATTCGATCAGCGTAGCCGCTCCCAGCGCCGGCATTGAACTTCCGGTGCGGCGCACCGGCGTCGGCGACGCAGCGTCACAGCGGCTTCAGCCGACCGGCACCACCACCAGCTCGCGGGGCCGGTTGTTGACGGGAACGGCGCCGTGCTCGGTCACGATGACGATGTCTTCGATGCGCGCCCCCCAGCGGCCCGGGAAATAGATGCCCGGCTCGATCGAGAAGACCATGCCTGCGGCCAGCGGCAGCGCGTTGCCGGCGACGATGTAGGGCTCTTCATGCACCGCCAGCCCGATCCCGTGGCCGGTGCGGTGCACGAACTGCCCGGCCAGCCCGGCGCGGGCCAGCACGTCGCGGGCGGCGGCGTCGACCTGTTCGGCGGTCACACCCGGACGCACCGCGGCCATCGCCGCCCGCTGGGCGCGTTTCAGGATCGCATACCGCTGTGCGACTTCGGGGCTGGGCTCGCCGATGCTGTAGGTGCGGGTCGAGTCGGAGTGGTATCCCGGCTCGCACACGCCGCCGATGTCCACCACCACCACGTCACCGGCCCGCAGTTGCCGGTCCGAACACTCGTGATGCGGGTCGGCGCTGTGCGGGCCGGAGCCGACGATCACGAACGCCGCCTTCGAATGCCCTTCGGCCACAATCGCTTCAGCGATCTCTGCGGCGACGTCGGCCTCGGTCCGCCCCGGTGTGAGGAACCCCGGCACCCGGGCGTGCACCCGGTCGATGGCCGCCCCGGCCTTGCGCAGGACGTCGATTTCGGCCGCGTCTTTGATCATCCGCAGCCCGGACAGCACATCGGTGGCCAGCACCGGCAGCGTTTCGAGGGCTTCCGCCAAAGCCAGCAGGTGCCGGGCCGGCATGGAGTCATTCACGGCGACCGTGGCGGGCGCGCCGCCGAGCACCGCGGCCACCAGCCGGTAGGGGTCCTCACCGTCACCCCAGGCCCGCACCGGTAGGTCCAGCTCGGTCACGGCCGACTCGCCGAGCGTGGCCAGCTCCAACCGCGGCACCACGACGCTGGCCGGCCCACAAGCCGGCAGCACCAGCGCGGTGAGCCGTTCGAAAGTTTGGGCGCGCGAACCGAGCAGATACTGCAGGTCGGGCCCCGGGGTGAGCACCAGGCCGGTCAGGCCCGCCCCGGCGGTCGCCGCGGCCGCCGTCGCGAGCCGGCGGGCATACACCGCGGTGTCGAATCGCCGGGACTCCACGCCGGCCAGGCTACGTCGTCATGCCGGTCGCCATGCTGGCAGGATGACGACCATGCCCCTGCTGTTGCTCGACGGCGCCAGCATGTGGTTTCGGTCCTACTATGGGCTGCCCTCGTCGATCACCGCGCCCGACGGCCGGCCGGTCAATGCGGTGCGGGGATTCCTCGATTCCCTGGCCCTGGTCATCGCCCGGCAACGGCCCGCCCGGCTGGTGGTGTGCCTCGACCTGGACTGGCGCCCACGGTTCCGGGTGGAGCTGATCCCGTCATATAAGGCGCACCGGGTAGCCCGGTCGGAATCGGATGGCCAACCCGACGCCGAGGACGTCCCCGACGAGCTGGCGCCGCAGGTCGACACGATTCTCGAGCTGCTCGACGCGTTCGGTATCCCCACGGCGGGCGCACCCGGGTTCGAGGCCGACGACGTGATCGGCACCCTGGCCGCCGTGGAACGCCGTGACCCGGTCGTGGTGGTCAGCGGGGACCGTGACCTGCTGCAGCTGGTAGCCGACGAGCCGGTTGCCGTTCGGGTGCTCTACCTGGGCCGTGGGCTCTCGAAAGCGACGATGTTCGGGCCCGCCGAGGTCGCCGAACGCTACGGGCTGCCGCCGCGGCGGGCCGGCGCGGCCTACGCCGAGCTGGCGCTGCTGCGGGGTGATCCCTCCGACGGGTTGCCGGGGGTGCCGGGCATCGGGGAGAAGACCGCGGCTGCGCTGCTGGCTCGGTATGGCTCGCTGGAGCGGATCCTGGCGGCCGCCCGGGATCCGGAGTCGCCGATGGGTGGGGGTGTTCGCGGCACACTGGTGGCCGCCGCCGGCTACATCCAGGCCGCCGTCCCGGTGGTGCGGGTGGCCACCGACGCGCCGGTCACCCTCTCAACGGCGTCCGACGCCCTGCCGCTTACCGCCGCCGACCCGCACCGCGTCGCCGACCTGGCCGTGCGCCACGGCGTCGGCTCACCGGTCGCCCGTCTGCACAAGGCACTGGCCGGCCTGCCGCGGTGGTGATTGCCGGGTGTAGCCGGGCCGGCGTTATTTGGGCCGGCCGACCTCGTAGGTGCCCTTGTTGTCCTGGAAGGTCACCGTCACGTGGCGCATGGTGCCGTCGATGCTGACCTCGCAGTCGAAGGAGGCACCTTTTTTGACGACCGGGTCCTGACCGTTGTTGCACTTGACGTCTTTGACGTTCTTCGCGCCGTAACCGTTGGTCTCGTCGCTGAGGATTTGCTGCACGCCGGCCTGGGCCTTGGTGATGTCCAGTTTGGTGGTGACGAAAAAGCCGGGCGCCCAAAAGCCGAGGACCAGCACCACCGCGATGACGATCGTCGCGAACACCCCGACGACGGTGCCGATCACCGCGACAGAGCGCCGGGTGGAGACGGACGGCTGGCCGTACTGCCCCGGCTGCGGCGGGAACTGGCCGGGCTGGGCGTACTGCCCCGGCTGCGGCGGGAACTGGCCGGGCTGGGCGTACTGCCCCGGTTGCGGCGGGAACTGGCCGGGTGGCGCGGCGTACGGCTCCGGCTGGGGGTAGCCCGGAGTGGGTTGCGGATACTGCCCGGGGTAGGGCTGCGCAGGCGGGTAGAACGCCGCCGGCGGCGGCTGGTACGGCGGATACCCGGGGGGCGTGTAGGCGGGCGCCTGCCAGGTCTGCTGATCGCTACCGGGCTGCCAGGGCGACGCCTGCACCGTGGGCTGCTGGGGTTGCTGACCTTCCCCTTGACCGGGCGGCTGCCACTGTGTCGGATCGGGTTCCTGCGGTCCACTCATCGGTTTGCTCGGTCCTCTCAGTCCTGGCTCACATCCTGATCACGCGGCGCCCGATGTACGGTAGCTTGCGCCCAGCCTACCCGGCGTCAACTGCGACGACGCCGCGCCGAATGTCGTCGATAGCGCGCTTGGCGGTGGCCCGCAGGTCCGGTTGCGGCGCCGCGTTGCGAATCTGGTCCAGCAAATCAAGCACCTGTCGGCACCAGCGCACGAAATCTCCCGCCGGCAACAGCGCGCCGCCCAGATCGCAACCCCCCAGCGCCGCCGCCAGATCCCCGGTTTCGGCCCAGCGGTAGATCACCTCGACAAAACCGTCGTCGGGTTCGCGGCTCAGGGTGATTCGATGTCGCTGCTCGTCGGCGCGCAACTCTTTGGACAACCCGTGGGTGCGCTCCAGCGCCCGCCGCAACCGCCGCGTGGGCACGGCTGTGGCCTGCACCGATACCGGACCATCGGCACCGCGAGACTCGTAGAGCACCGCCGAGACCACGGCCGCCAGCTCGGCCGGCCCCAGACCCGTCCACGCCCCGGTGCGCAGGCATTCGGCGACCAGCAGGTCGCTTTCGCTGTAGATCCGCGCCAGCAGCCGGCCATCGTCGGTGACCTGGTAGTCGCCGGCGACGACCTCGATAAACCCGCGCTCGACGAGCAGCCCGACGATCCGGTCGAACGTCTGGGCCAGCGAATTGGTGGCGGCCGACACCTGCTGCCTCAGCCGGGCGTTGTCACGTTCGATGCGCAAGTAGCGTTCCGCGGCCCGGAGTTGGGCCTCCCGCCCGGGCGTGCGATGCGCGGGATGACTGCGTACCCGCTGGCGCAGCGAAGCCAGTTCGGCGTCCAGGAGCTCGTCGGCGGGCTCCGCACCGCGGACGGGAGCCGGCCTCGCCAGATTAGCCGCGGCCGAGCGCAACGCCGACGCCAGATCGCGGCGCACCCGAGGCTGGCGGTGCTCAACTCGTCTGGGCAGCGTCATCGACCCGACCGGGACCGCCGCGCCGGAATAGTCCGCCGACGAGATCCGGCCGGTCCAGCGGTGTTCGGTGAGCACCAACGGGCGCGGGTCGGCGCTGTCACGGGCGGATTCCAGCACCACCGCCAGGCCCCCGCGACGGCCGTGGGGGATGCTGATAATGTCGCCACGGCGCAGCGCGGCCAGCGCGTCGGTGGCCGCCTGTCGTCGCCGGGCCCGCGCTGCCCGTGCCTGCGCCCGCTCCCGCTGCGTGACCTGGGCACGCAGCCGCGCATAGTCGATGATCGACGCGTTCCGGCCGCCGAGTTCGGCGGCGATCTCATCGAGCATCCGTTCGCCGCGCTCGACATCGCGGACCAACCCGACGATCGACCGGTCGGCCTGGTACTGGGCGAAGGACCGCTCCAGCAACCGGTGTGCCTCTTCGGGCCCCATCCGCTGCACCAGGTTGATCGTCATGTTGTAGGACGGGGAGAACGAACTGCGCAGCGGGAAGGTGCGGGTGGAAGCCAGGCCGGCGACTTCGCCGGGATCCACATCGGGATGCCAGATCACCACCGCGTGGCCCTCGACGTCGATGCCGCGGCGACCGGCGCGGCCGGTCAGCTGGGTGTACTCCCCCGCGGTCAGCGGAAGATGCTGTTCGCCGTTGAACTTCACCAGCCGTTCGAGCACCACGGTGCGGGCCGGCATGTTAATGCCCAGCGCCAAGGTTTCGGTGGCGAACACCGCCTTGATCAGCCCCGCGGTGAACAGCTCCTCGACGGTGTGGCGGAAGGCCGGCAGCAGTCCGGCGTGGTGGGCGGCCAGGCCGCGCATCAACCCCTCCCGCCACTCGTAATAACCCAGCACATCCAGGTCTGCGTCGTCGAGATCGCCGCAGCGGTGATCGATGACCTCCGCGATCCGTGCCCGGTCCTCCTCGGTGGTCAGCGACAGGGCAGACCGCAGACACTGCTTGACCGCGGCGTCACATCCCGCCCGGGAAAACACGAACGTGATCGCCGGCAGCAACCCCTCGGAGTCCAAAAGGCGGATGACCTCCGGCCGGGTTGGCGGGCGGTACAGACTCGGGCCCCGAAGCCGGTCGGGCCGTCCGGGGCCGCGACGACCCCCCCGCTGGTCGGCCAGCCGCTCGGCCTCGCGGCGATGCGCGATGTGGCGCAGCAAATGCGGGTCGACCCGGGGCCTTCCCCCGGACTCGGTGCGGTAGTCGAAAAGGTCGAATAGCCGCTTGCCCACCAGGACGTGCTGCCACAGCGGAACCGGTCGATGCTCGTCAACCACTACCGTGGTGTCACCACGCACGGTCTGAATCCAGCCGCCGAACTCCTCGGCGTTGCTGACCGTGGCAGACAAGCTGACCAGGCGCACCTCTTCGGGCAGATGCAGGATGACCTCCTCCCACACAGCGCCCCGCATCCGGTCGGCAAGGAAATGCACCTCATCCATCACCACGTAAGAAAGGCCTTGCAGCGCCGGGGAATCCGCGTAGATCATGTTGCGCAACACTTCGGTGGTCATCACCACCACCGGCGCATTCCCGTTGACCGACAGGTCGCCGGTCAACAGCCCGATCCGGTCCCGGCCATAGCGGGCCACCAAATCGGTGTGCTTTTGATTGCTCAGGGCTTTCAGGGGCGTGGTGTAAAAGCATTTGCCGCCGACGGCCAGTGCCAGGTGCACGGCGAACTCGCCGACCACGGTCTTGCCGGCGCCGGTCGGCGCGCACACCAGCACACCGTGGCCGCGTTCCAGCGCCGCACAAGCGCGCCGCTGAAAATCGTCGAGCACGAAGGGCAGCCCAGCGGCAAACCGGTCTAGCTCGGTCGCCGCCACCGGGTTCTCAGGTGATGTCGTCATGGGATCCGGCAATGCGCGACGGTGCCGCCAGCGGTGAGGGCGGCTCGATCACGGACGCTTCATCGTCAGGAATCACTTTGTCACGCTTGGCTTTTCGTTTATCATGCAGCCGGGCTATCTGAATGGCTAATTCGAGCAGCAGGGTCAGCGCCAGCCCGAGCGCGGTCATCGAAAACGGGTCCGATCCGGGCGTAAACACTGCCGCGAATACGAACATCGCGAAGATCAACCCCCGCCGCCAGGACTTCAGCCGCTGATAGCTCAGCAAACCGACCAGGTTGAGCATGACGATCAGCAGGGGAAACTCGAAGCTGATCCCGAATACCAGCAGCAGGTTGATCAGGAAACCGAAGTACCGGTCGCCGGACAATGCTGTCACCTGCACGTCGCTGCCGACAGTCAGCAGAAAGCGCAACGCCTTCGAGAGCACCAGGTAGGCCAGCACCGCCCCGGCCACGAACAGCATCGCCGCCGGGATCACGAACGCCACCGCGAACCGGCGCTCCTTCTGATACAGGCCGGGGGTGATGAACGCCCAAAGTTGGTAGAGCCACATCGGGCAGGCCAGCACGATACCGGCGGTCATCCCGACCTTGAGCCGCAGCATGAACTGGTCGAACGGCGCGGTGGCCAACAGCCGGCACTGCCCCTCAAAGCTGATGTCGGCGCGCGCCGACGGCGGCAGTGCGCAATACGGATGACGCAGCCACTCCCCCAAACTCTCCAGCCCGAACAGCGGATGCGAATACCAGACAAACCCCAGTGCGGTGGTGAGCGCGATCGTGGCCAGCGAGATCAACAGCCGGGTGCGCAACTCGCTCAGGTGGGCGGCCAGCGACATCGTGGCATCGGGGTTGGTGCGGCTGCGTCGAAGGCGTGGGTCGAGCCGCCTGAACATGCGGGCGGTGCGCGCCGACACTCTCAACACTTTCACGACCGTCACTCGGTGGCGCCCGGGCGCCGCGCCGCGGTTATCGGGCTACGCCGGGGGGATGTCCTGGCCCTGCCCGGGAGCCGCCGGCGGATCGACCCGCTCGGACGCCACCTGGCGCACCTCCGTCGGCTGCGCCGACCGGGTGGGAGATGTTTCCGATCTGCTCTCGTTCTGCAGTTCACGGACTTCGGACTTGAAGATTCGTAACGACTTTCCCAATGCCCGTGCCGTGTCGGGAAGCCTTTTGGCGCCGAACAGCACGATCATGACGGCGGCAAGGATCGCCCAGTGCCACGGACTAAGACTGCCCACTTTGGTTACCTCCAGACGTCGCCACGATGCTACCGCAGCCGGGCGATCCACAGTTTTGATCTCGATCGGCGCCCGCCGCGAGCCGGTAGACCTCCAGCGCCGTCGTCGCCGCCTCGCGCACCCGCCGCGCCAGCGAGTCGGGGGCCAGCACTTGCAGACCGGAGCCCACCCCCAGCACCAGGCGGGTCATCCAGTCGTCAGAAGCGTAGGTCATCGCCGCCTCGCAGCAACCGTCGGGCAGCTCACGAAGCAGCCGCATCGGGTAGTACTCGAACATCCACGACGCCGAGGGCGCCACCCGCAGGGTCGCCGCCGGAAGCGCCGGATCGGCCTGGAACAGGGAGGTATCCGGGGGCGCCTGGACCGCAGGTTGCGGGGGTGCGGACGGCTCATCGAGCACCCGGGCGTCGATGATTCGGTCGAAGCGGAACAGCCGGACCCCTTCCGCCTCGCGTGACCAGGCCTCCAGGTAGCTGTGGTCGCCGACGAGCACCACCCGGATCGGATCGACAACCCGCCTGGACAGCGTATCGTGTGACGCGGCGTAGTAATCGATTGCCAGGGCGCGATTACCGCGAACCGCGGCGCGTACCGCCGCCGTGGCCGCATTCTCGGCGGGTGCGGGCTCGGCAGCCGTCGGGTGGCTGGCACCGGGTCCGACGGTGCCCGCCGCGGCTTCGATCTTGGCGATCGCGCTGCGCGCCGCCTCCGGATCGACAACGCCGGGAATGTCCGCCAGTGCCCGCAGCGCCACCAACAAGCCGGTGGCCTCCCGAGAAGTGAGCTTGAGTGGTTTGTCGATGCCGGCCGAGAAGGTCACCTCGATGGTATCGCCGGAGAATTCGAAGTCGATCAGGTCACCCGGGCCGTAGCCGGGAAGGCCACACATCCACAACTGGTTGAGGTCCTCGTCGAGCTGCCGGACGGACACCCCCAGGTCGGCGGCGGCCGCTGCCCTGGTGACCCGGGGGTGAGCCTGAAAGTACGGCACCATGTTGAGCAGCCGCACCAGACGCGTGGATAGCTGAGTCATTTCGCCGCCGCTCCTCCTCATCGCTGCGCTCTGCATCGTCGCCGGCGGGGTCATTTCGCCGCCGCTCCTCCTCATCGCTGCGCTCTGCATCGTCGCCGGCGGGGTCATTTCGCCGCCGCTCCTCCTCATCGCTGCGCTCTGCATCGTCGCCGGCGGGGTCATTTCGCCGCCGGCACCTCCCCCATGCCGGCCTGAGCCCGCAGTCGCGCCAGCACCTCGTCGCGCAAAAACGACGGCGCCAGCGCCACGGCGTCGGCGCCGTAACCGGCGACCTCACGCGCCAGCCGCTCGGTGGAGTCGATGTCCAGCTCGATCACCTCGCCGTCGCGGCCAGCCAAGTTCCGCGCTCCGAGGGACCTCCCGGCGCGTCGCAGGGAGATGGCCCGTCCCTCGGCGACCCACACCTTGGCCCGCGCGTTGGTTGGTGCCGCAGCGGCGGCGGTAACCGATTCGGCCACGATCCGGCGTAAGTCGACGCCGTCGGGCCGGCGGCTCACGCCGGGCGGACCGATCGGTGTCACCTCGGCACCGATCCGCGACAACCGGAAGACGCGGGTGGCCCCGCGATCACGGTCGTGGCCCACGAGATACCAGCGACCCTTCTCGGTAACCACACCCCACGGCTCGACGGTGCGCACGGTGACCGGTTCGGCACGTGACGAGCGGTGCGGAAACTGCACGGCCCGCCCGGAATCGATGGCCGACAAAAGAATCCCAAGAACGTCCTGAGACCCGCGCAGGCCTGCGGGCCAGGCCGCAGAAGAGATGGTCACCGGGGCGTCGGGATCGACGTCCACTCCGGCGGCGCGCAGCTTGAGCAGCGCGTTTTGGGTCGCGGTGAACAGTTCGGGGGATTCCCACAGTTGGGTGGCGACCGCGACCGCGGTGGCCTCCTCGGGGGTCAACCGGACCTCAGGCAGTGCGTAGGCGTCGCGGTTGATGCGGTAGCCCTCGGTGGGATCCAATGGTGACACCTTCCCGGTTTCGAGCGGGATACCCAGGTCACGCAATTCGTTTTTGTCGCGCTCGAACATCCGCGAGAACGCCTCGTCGGTGCGACTGTCGGCGTAACCCGCCACCGTGGCCCTGATTTTTTCGGCGGTGACGTAGCCGCGGGTCGCCAGCAACGCGATGACCAGGTTCATTAACCGTTCGATTTTGGAGGTTGCTGCCACCCCTACAAGGGTAGGGGGCCGGACCCGGATCGCCCGGCTCCTTTGCGTCGCGAGCCGCCGCGCCGCAGGGATCAAGCCCGGCCCGCGCGGCAGCTACATGCTGGCGATCAGCCGCTTGACCCGCTCGTCGACCGACCGGAACGGGTCTTTGCATAACACCGTGCGCTGGGCCTGGTCGTTGAGTTTGAGGTGCACCCAGTCGACCGTGAAGTCGCGGCCCGCCGCCTGGGCAGCGCTGATGAACTCGCCGCGCAGCCTGGCCCGGGTGGTTTGCGGCGGAGTGTCTACGGCCTCCTCGATGTCCTCGTCGGTGGTGACGCGGGCTGCCAGGCCCTTGCGCTGCAGCAGATCAAAAACTCCGCGACCGCGTTTGATGTCGTGGTAGGCCAAATCCAGCTGGGCGATCTTTGGGTCGGACAACTCGAGGTGATAGCGGTCCTGGTAGCGCTGAAACAGTTTGCGTTTGATCACCCAGTCGATCTCGGTGTCGACCTTGGCGAAGTCCTGGCTCTCGACGGCGTCGAGTTGGCGGCCCCACAAGTCGACGACCTGCTGGATCTCCGCGCTGGGCTCACGGGTCTGCAGGTGCTCGACGGCGCGCTCATAGTACTCCCGCTGGATGTCCAGGGCGCTGGCCTGACGCCCCCCGGCCAGCCGTACCGGACGCCGCCCGGTGATGTCGTGACTCACCTCACGGATGGCGCGGATGGGGTTATCCAGCGAAAAGTCCCGGAAGGCCACCCCGGCTTCGATCATCTCCAGCACCAGCGCGGCGGTGCCCACCTTGAGCATGGTGGTGGTCTCGCACATGTTGGAGTCGCCGACGATGACGTGCAGCCGCCGGTACTTCTCGGCGTCGGCGTGGGGCTCATCTCGGGTATTGATGATCGGGCGGCTGCGGGTGGTGGCCGACGACACGCCCTCCCAAATGTGCTCGGCGCGCTGGCTCAGGCAAAACGTAGCGGCCTTCGGGGTTTGCAGTACCTTGCCGGCCCCGCAGATCAGCTGACGGGTGACCAGGAACGGCAGCAGCACATCGGAGATCCGGGAGAACTCGCCCGCCCGCACGATCAGGTAGTTCTCGTGGCAGCCATAGGAGTTGCCCGCCGAGTCGGTGTTGTTTTTGAACAGGTAGATGTCGCCGCCGATGCCCTCATCGGCAAGCCGTTGCTCGGCGTCGACGAGCAGGTCTTCCAAGACCCGCTCCCCAGCGCGGTCGTGGGTGACCAGTTGCACCAGGCTGTCGCATTCGGCGGTGGCGTACTCGGGATGGCTGCCCACGTCGAGATAGAGCCGCGCACCGTTACGCAGAAAAACGTTCGAGCTGCGGCCCCAGGACACCACCCTGCGGAACAGGTAACGGGCCACCTCATCCGGAGACAGCCGGCGATGACCGTGAAATGTGCAGGTCACACCGAATTCGGTCTCCAGGCCCATGATCCGCCGCTGCACAATTCGAGCGTACTGGTTGGATGGGCCAACCGGTGTGGAACACCACGGGCGCTGGACGGCGGTCCGCCCGTCGGCCGCATCCGACAGTTTGATTGCCCGATCCCGCGACACTCCACCGCTGGCGTGATCCGGCCGTCTTGGTCCGGTACAGTCGGTGCTGTTCGTTATCGCGAGCGCAGTCGTCAGAAAGGCCTCTCCAGTCTCGTGGACAGAGCCAGGGTCGCGGAGTACCCGCGGCCGGACCATGTCATCGTTCACATCAGCGACACCCATCTCACAGCCGGCGACGGCGACCTCTACGGAGATGTCGACGCGGAGGCCCGATTATCCCAGCTGCTCAAGCGGCTGGAAGGTTCGCAAACACATCCCGATGCCCTGATCTTCACCGGCGATCTGGCCGACACCGGTCAGCCCGACGCCTACCGTAAGCTGCGGGATCTCGTTGAGCCTCTGGCTGATCGTCTTGACGCCGAGGTCATCTGGGTGATGGGCAATCACGACAACCGGGCTGCGTTACGGCAATGCCTGTTGCGTGAGGCCCCGACGATGGCGCCGATGGACCGGGTGCACGACATCGACGGCCTGCGCGTCATCGTTTTGGACACCTCCGTCCCCGGCCACCATCATGGCGAGATCACGCCGGAACAGCTGCGGTGGCTTGCCGATCAGTTAGCCGAATCCGCTCCCTTCGGCACCATCCTGGCCATGCACCACCCGCCGATACCCAGCGTGCAGGATCTGGCCGTCCTGGTGGAGCTCCGGGATCAAGCACGGCTAGCGCCGGTGCTCTGGGGCAGCGACGTGCGCGCGATCCTGGCCGGGCACCTGCATTACTCCACCACGGCCACCTTCGCCGGCATCCCCGTTTCGGTGGCCTCGGCCAGCTGCTACACCCAGGATCTCTTAACGGCGGGAACCCGGGGTCATGACCGCGCGCAGGCGTTTAATCTGGTGCACTGCTATCCGGAAACGGTGGTGCACACCGTGGTACCGCTGGCCGCCGGGCCCACGGTCGGTCGGTTCGTCCCGCCGGATGCCGTGCGACGTCAACTCGCCGACGCCGGAGTGAGTATCCTGCCGGCCACCCGGATACCGCGCATCGCGCCGCAGCTCGCTCGAGAATAGCGGGCGAGTCACTCGTCCCCGGCTGCTCGCTCCCACGGCGCGGGCACCGGGAAATAGCTTTCCAGGAACTCGCCAACCACGCGGGCCCGCTCCTCGGCGCTTACCTCCGGGAAGCTGCCGTCGTTAAGGCAGAAGAAGTCGAACTTGCGCTTCTTGAGGAGCTTCGGCAGCTTCGCGAGCCCGGACCGTGTCGTGGTGTCCACGTAGAGCACCTTGGCCGACTCGTTTTGCACCGCGCGCCCGGTCATCAGCGCGTAGTAGTGGTACAAGGAGTTGGTCACCGAGATGTCGGTGCTTGACCGGAAGCGACTCGCCTGGGTGCGCGCGAAGTCCTCCGGGAACTCCCGCTCGAGTTCGCTCAGCACGCTCTTGCGCAGCGGAGCGGCCGTGTGCTCAAGGTGGCGGGTGATGATCTTCCCGAACTTCTCCCACAGCAGCTGGCGGTTGACGCGGGCCGCGTTCTCGAAGCCGCTGCGTTCGGGATTGTTGGTCCCGAGTCCGATGCGCGTGCCCGCCTCGATGAACTTCGTCACCCCGCCCGGTGAGAAGAACATCGTCGGTGACAGCGGCCGGCCGAAGAACATGTCATCGTTGGAGTACAAGAAATGCTCTGCCAGACCCGGGATGTGATGCAGCTGGGTCTCAACCGCATGACTGTTGTACACCGGCAGTGCGGACAGGTCGGTGAAGTGGTCCTCGGCGCGCACGATGGTGATCTTCGGGTGCGGAGCGAGCCACTGGGGGACCGGCGAGTCGGTCGCGATGAAGATGCGTCGCACCCACGGCGCAAAGGCGTGCACCGAGCGCAAGGCGTACTTCAGCTCGTCGATCTGGCGAATCCGCGCGTCGGCGTCATCGCCTTCGCCGAGAACGTATCCCGCCATCGCCGCCGCACGGCGGGCACGGAATTCCGGGTCGCTGCCGTCGACCCAGGAGAACACCATGTCGATGTCGAATGTGATGTCGCCGGCGTGCGGGGTGAACATCCCGGCGATCGTCGGCCAGACGCGCCCGTGAAGTTCGACTGTGGTGTAGACAATCTCGCTGAGCGGCAACGCCCGCCGGGTCAGCGAGTTCTCAATCGGGCAGATCACTTGCTGCCCGTCGAACACCCAGAACTGCAGCTCGACTCCGGCGGACGCGCCGTAGCGCATGCCCGAACGCGGGCATTCACGCCGACGAAACACCCGCAGCAACCGTGGGTCGGGGTCTACCGACAGCAGACCGTCACCCAGATACACCGAGCGGCGGCCCGTCCCGTCGTAGATCTTGGCGCGCAGCGGCGCCTCCAGACAGGCAGCCATTAACACCTCGGCCACCCGGGCCCGCAAGGCGATATCCACGACCAGCGCCGGCCGTCCGTCCGCGCCACGGATGAGAAGGAACGGGATGCCCGCCATCTCCAGCTCCGTGCGAACGAACAGCAGGTCCTCCACCATCGCCTCATAGGGAGTCAGGCGCAGCCCATGGGCCGAGTTGACAGCAGCGACGTCGATGGTCATGGGAACACCTGCCTTCCGCACTCGATATCGGTCAGAGCGCACGAAGAGGGATGCCGTGGCGTGAAGTTGGCGGCGCCCTCACACGTTGAGCTTTGGCACTGGGCGACGTATCTCTGCCGAAGCAGAAAAGCCACTTGGGAGCACCCCTTAAGCCGGGGAGATCTGTCCTGATCTTGGGCGTCTCTCGACGTCGTCAGATCAGTGGCCTATGTCCGTCCAGGAGCCTCGCCTAACGAGGTGCCTCCGCAAGATAGCACCGAATCGAACTCCCGGCAACATGCTCACCCCCAGGCCAGAGGTGACCAAAGCGCTTGGTATCGCACACGTCCCGGGATGCCCGACAGGCCGATCAGCCCGTCGGCTCGGAGCCGTCCTGCTTGGGCAGCAGCGCCTCCAGCGCGGAGCCGGTGATCCGCCGGAACGCCCGACGCGGCCGGTTCTGGTCGAGAATGGCCACCTCCAAGGTGGACACTCCCAGCCGGGGTTGTTCGCCACCGTTGCCACCACCCGCGCGCAGCGCCTCGACCGCGATCCGCACGGCGTCGGCCAGCTCGGCATTCTCCGTGTAAGACTCCTTGAGCGCCTTCGTGATTGGCTCCGTCGTTCCCCCGATGACCACGTAGTTCGGCTCGTCGTTGATCGATCCGTCGTAGGTGATCCGGTACATCTCGGGCGGTTTGGTCTCACCGAAATGGGCTACCTCGGCCACACACAGTTCAACCTCGTAAGGTTTGGGCTGCTCGGTGAAGATGGTGCCCAAAGTCTGCGCGTAGACGTTGGCCAGCTGCCGGCCGGTGACGTCACGGCGGTCGTAAGCGTAGCCGCGGGTGTCGGCGAACTGGATCCCCCCGCGGCGCAAGTTGTCCAGCTCGTTGAACTTGCCTGCGGCCGCGAAACCGACCCGATCGTAGAGCTCGCTGATCTTCTGCAGGGACCGCGACGGGTTTTCGGCGACGAACAGCACCCCGTCGGCGTAGGCCAGCGCCACCACGCTTTTACCCCGAGCGATGCCCTTGCGGGCAATCTCGGCGCGCTCGCGCATCGCCTGCTCTGGCGAGATGAAATAGGGAAAGCTCACGTCGTACCCCGCGAAGTCTCCCCACCCGGGCCGAAGGTCCCTGCCCGGGAGCGACTTTCGATGACCTCGCGGGCCAACTCGGCGATCCGCTGCTCAGGCACCTCGGCCGCGCCGTCGGCGTCGATGGCCACCGCCGTCGGGTAGATGCCGCGGACCAGGTCCGGCCCGCCGGTAGCGGAATCGTCGTCGGCGGCGTCATAGAGGGCTTCGACGGCCACCCGCAGCGCAGAATCGGCGTCGGTCACCTGCGAGTAGAGCTTCTTCATCGACGACTTGGCGAAGACCGCCCCCGAGCCCACCGCCTGGTAGCCCTCTTCCTCGAGGTTCCAGCCGCCGGCGGCATCGAACGAGACGATACGGCCTGCTTTTTGCGGGTCCGCCTCGTCGAGGTCATAGCCCGCCAGCAACGGCAGCGCGACCAGGCCCTGCATCGCGGCAGCCAGATTGCCGCGCACCATGATGGCCAGACGGTTGACTTTCCCGGCAAACGTGAGCGGCACGCCTTCGAGCTTCTCGTAGTGTTCGAGCTCGACCGCGTACAGCCGGGCAAACTCAACGGCCACCGCAGCGGTGCCGGCGATCCCGGTCGCGGTGTACTCATCGGTGATGTACACCTTTTTCACATCGCGCCCGGCGATCACGTTTCCCTGCGTCGAGCGCCGGTCACCGGCGATGACCACACCGCCGGGATATTTCAGCGCGACGATGGTGGTGCCGTGCGCCAGTTGTCCGCCGAAATCCTGAGATGCCGCGCCACCGCGCCCGCCCGGAAGTAGCTCGGGCGCCCGACGACGCAGCAGATCAGCGAACGACGACAGCTCAATGGCGGTTGCGGGGATTCCGGGTAGTGCTGAGTTGAGGGCCGGCCGGTAACCGAACGGCCAGGTCACTGTCCGCCCTTTTGGACGTACGCACGAACGAAGTCCTCAGCATTCTCCTCGAGCACGTCGTCGATCTCGTCGAGCAGATCGTCGGTCTCCTCGGCCAGCTTTTCGCGACGCTCTTGACCCGCGGCTACGCTGCCGGTGAAGTCGTCGTCATCGCCGCCGCCACCGCCACGCTTAGTCTGCTCCTGAGCCATCGCCTGCCTCCTGCTTGGTCAAGCGGCCGCGTATCACACGCACGCCGGTGTTTCCACCCTACCGGTCGACACGGTCCTGCCCGCCTTTAAGCGTAATGGAACCTCGGTGTCTGCCTCCTTTAGGCCGTCCCGGCCGGCAACGTCACCGGAGCCGGTCAGGCGGTCAGTTGTTCCACCAGTTCGACCGCACTGTCCACCGAGTCCAGCAACGCTCCGACATGCGCCTTACTGCCCCGCAGCGGCTCCAGGGTCGGGATGCGCACCAGCGAGTCACCGCCGAGATCGAAAATCACCGAGTCCCAGCTGGCCGCTGCGATGTCGGCCCCGAAGCGGCGCAGACACTCCCCGCGGAAGTAGGCGCGAGTGTCCGTCGGCGGGTTGCTCACCGCGTTGAGCACCTGCTGTTCGGTTACCAGCCGGCGCATCGAACCACGGGCCACCAGCCGGTTGTACAGGCCTTTGTCCAACCGCACGTCGGAGTATTGCAGATCGACCAGGTGCAGCCGGGGCGCCGACCAGCTCAGCTTCTCCCGCTGGCGGAAACCCTCCAGTATCCGCAGCTTGGCCGGCCAGTCCAGCAACTCGACGCAATCCATCGGGTCCCGCTCGAGTTTGTCAAGGATGTCCGCCCAGGTTTGCACGATGTCGGCGGCACGCGGGTCCGGATCACGCGAGTCGACCAGCTTTGCGACGCGGTCGAGATAGATACGCTGCAACGCCAGGCCGGTCAGTTCACGGCCATCGGCGAGCGCGACGGTGGCGCGCAGCGACGGGTCGCGGCTGATGGTGTGCACCGCATGCACCGGACGCGCCAGCGCCAGGTCGCTTAGGTCCAAGTTGTGGCGGGGGCCTTCTTCGATCAGGTCCAGCACCAGTGCGGTGGTGCCCAGCTTGAGATAGGTCGCGGTCTCGGCGAGATTAGCGTCGCCGATGATGACGTGCAGCCGGCGGTATTTGTCGGCGTCGGCGTGCGGCTCGTCTCGAGTGTTGATGATGCCGCGTTTCAGCGTGGTTTCCAGCCCGACCTCGACCTCGATGTAATCGGCGCGCTGGGAGAGCTGAAAACCCGCCTCGTCGCCGGCCGGCCCGATGCCGACTCGGCCTTGACCGACGATCACCTGACGGGACACCAGAAACGGCGTCAACCCGGTGATGATGGCCGAGAACGGTGTCTGACGGCTCATCAGGTAATTCTCGTGCGCCCCGTAGGAGGCGCCCTTGCCGTCGACGTTGTTTTTGTACAGTTGCAGTTTCACCGCACCCGGGACACTGGCGACGTGCCGGGCCGCGGCCTCCATCACGCGTTCGCCAGCTTTGTCCCAAATCACCGCGTCCAGTGGGTCGGTGGTCTCGGGTGCCGAGTATTCCGGGTGTGCGTGGTCAACGTAAAGCCGCGCCCCGTTGGTCAAGATCATGTTGGCGGCGCCGACCTCATCGGCGTCGACCACCGGCGGCGGCCCGGCTGATCGACTCAAATCGAAACCCCGGGCATCCCGCAGCGGCGATTCCACCTCATAATCCCAGCGCGTGCGTTTGGCCCGCTGAATGCCCGCTGCGGCGGCGTATGCCAGGACCGCCTGGGTCGAGGTCAAAATCGGGTTCGCGGTCGGGTCGGACGGCGACGAAATGCCGTACTCGACCTCCGTCCCGATGATCCGTTGCATACTCCCAGCCTAGGCGCGGCGACGATGCGGGCCGGGTGCGGCCCGCGCAGGAGCCACGCGATTTCACTCCGGCGCGGCGACGATGCCGGCCGGGTGCCCCCGCGCAACCGGCCCAGGCGCTACAGGTACTGGCCCAGGTTGGACTCGGTGTCGATGGCCCGCGAGGTGCTCGAGCCCTTGCCGGTGACCAGGGTACGGATGTAGACGATCCGCTCGCCCTTCTTCCCCGAGATCCGCGCCCAGTCATCAGGGTTGGTGGTGTTGGGCAAATCCTCGTTCTCGGCGAACTCGTCGGCGATGGAATCAAGCAGATGCTGAATCCGCAGCCCGGGCTGGCCGGTCTCCAGCACCGACTTGATGGCATTCTTTTTGGCTCGGTCCACGACGTTCTGGATCATCGCCCCGGAGTTGAAATCCTTGAAGTACATGACCTCTTTGTCACCGTTGGCATAGGTGACCTCGAGGAACCGGTTGTCCTCGATCTCGGCGTACATCCGATCGACGACCTTTTCGATCATCCCCTTGATGCACAGCGCGCGGTCACCACCGAACTCGGCCAGATCGTCGGCATGAACCGGCAGGTCTTCGGTCAGGTACTTGCTGAAGATGTCCTGGGCGGCTTCGGCATCCGGGCGTTCGATCTTGATCTTCACATCGAGCCGCCCAGGCCGCAGGATCGCGGGATCGATCATGTCCTCGCGGTTGGAGGCACCGATCACGATGACGTTCTCCAGCCCCTCCACCCCGTCGATCTCGCTCAGCAACTGCGGGACCACCGTGGTCTCCACATCAGAAGACACCCCGGTGCCCCGGGTACGGAAGATCGAGTCCATCTCGTCAAAGAACACGATCACCGGCGTGCCCTCCGAGGCTTTCTCCCGCGCCCGCTGGAAGATCAGCCGGATGTGGCGCTCGGTCTCGCCGACAAATTTGTTCAGCAACTCGGGACCCTTGATGTTCAGGAAGTACGACTTCGCCTCCTTGGCGTCGTCGCCGCGAACCTCGGCCATCTTCTTGGCCAGCGAGTTGGCCACCGCCTTGGCGATCAACGTCTTGCCGCAACCGGGCGGGCCGTAGAGCAAGACCCCCTTCGGCGGGCGCAGCGCGTACTCCTTGTAGAGCTCGCGGTGCAGGAAGGGCAGCTCCACCGCGTCGCGGATCTGCTCGATCTGGCGGCTCAGGCCACCGATGTCGTCATAGCAGACATCGGGCACCTCCTCGAGCACCAGGTCTTCCACTTCGGCCTTGGGAATGCGTTCGAACGCGTAGCCCGCCTTGGTGTCCACCAGCAGCGAATCCCCGGGGCGCAGTTTGCGGGGGCGGGTGTCGTCGTGACCGTCAGGGGCACTGTCGGGCAGGTCCGGAGACACCAGCGGCTCGGCCAGCCAAACGACGCGCTCCTCGTCGGCGTGCCCGACAACCAGGGCCCGATGACCATCCGCCAGGACCTCCCGCAGGGTCGAGATCTCGCCGACCGCCTCGAACGAGCCGGCCTCTACGACGGTCAGCGCCTCGTTGAGCCGGACGGTTTGACCCTTCTTGAGGGATTTGACGTCGATGTTGGGCGAGCACGTTAGACGCATCTTGCGCCCGGACGTAAACACGTCGACGGTGTCGTCGTCGTAGATCGACAGCAATACGCCGTAACCGCTCGGCGGCTGCCCGAGCCGGTCGACTTCCTCGCGCAGCGCCAGCAGTTGCTGCCGGGCTTCTTTAAGCGTTTCCATCAATTTGGAATTCCGCGCGGCGAGCGAGTCGATGCGTGCCTCGAGTTGACGGATATCCCTGGCGCCGCGCACCGCACTCTGCCCGACGGCGTTCTCCAGCTGCTCACGCAGCATAGCCGCCTCTCGCCGTAATTCTTCCAGCTCGGCGGCATCGTCGCTGGACATAGGGCCTCCGAACACGTCGCGCTCTGATTCAGCCATGGTGCGCTCCTTTCCCGCTCCGAAAGTTGGCGCGGTGGATAGTTCAACGCTACCGGTGATTTCGCATTCGTGCGCGGACTCGAAATACGGCCTCCGGTTTACCGGGTTACCATCACTACCGAGCCGGTCTAATCGAAAGGACAGCTGTGATCGTGAAATCCCTCGTTACGGGCGTGGCAGCCGCCGCCGCCATCGGTGCGGCCGTCGCGGGTGTGACGTCCGTTGCATCCGGTCCCCGGCCCGCCTGGCAGGTCGAGCCCGTCGTTTTCAGCGTACCGTTGCCGCTGCAGCCGGGCGCCGACGTGCCCACGCCCGAGCAGTTGGCGAACGTGCTGTACGGCCTCGCCAACCCCGGTGTCTCCTTTATCAGCAAGGGCTATTTGGTGGAAGGCGGCATCGGCCCGGTCGAGGCCCGGATAGCGGACCGGCAGATGCAAAAAGCCGCCGCCAACGGCGACCTGCCGCTCTCGTTCACGGTGGCGAACATCCAGCCTGCCGGTCCCGGGGTGGCCACCGCCGATGTGACGGCCTCCGGCCCTCGGCTCGCGCCGACCACCCAGAATGTCACGTTCGTGGATCAGGGCGGCTGGAAGTTGTCGCGGGCCTCGGCGATGTCGGTGCTGCAGGCCGTGCAGGGGGCAGGCGGCTAACCACCGGTATGCATCCCGGTCTGCATCGGTATATCGCCGCGGCGCTGAGTGCCGCCACCGTTGTGGTCGCGCCGGGGTTATCGGGCTGTTCCCAGGGGCAAACCAAGGGGCCCGTCAGGGGCACGCCGCCGGCCGCCCCGGTGACCGGCATCTCGACGCCGGTCGCCGCTGAGCAGACCGCTCCGGTGCCCCCGCCGGAGGCCCTGACCGACGTCCTCTACCGGCTGGCCGACCCCACGGTGCCGGGCTCCGAGAAAGTGGTCCTGGTCGAAGGCGCTACCCCCGACAGCGCGGCCACGCTCGACAAATTCGCCACCGCGCTGCGTGACGGTGGCTACGCACCGGCGGCATTCGCCGCGACCGACATCGCGTGGTCGGACCGGGACCCGGCGACGGTGGTGGCCACCATTAACGTCACCACACCCAATCGCGGTGTCCACGGATTCTCGTTTCCGATGCAGTTCAAGCCTTATCGGGGCGGCTGGCAATTGTCCCAGCAAACCGCTGACATGCTGCTGGCCTTCGGCGCGTCGCAGCCGGGGGCCGGCGCCACGCCGGCCCGCTGACGGCTGCGGCGATGTGGATCGGCTGGCTTGAGTTCGATGTGCTCCTGGGTGACGTGCGATCGCTCAAGCAGAAGCGCTCGCTGATCCGCCCGGTGGTCGCCGAGCTGCAGCGCAAGTTCAGCGTATCGGCGGCGGAAACCGGTTCGCTCGATCTGCGTCGGCGTGCCGGTATCGGGGTGGCGACGGTCTCCGGGGACCGTCGCCATGCCGTGGAAGTGCTCGACGCCGCCGAGCGCCTGGTCGCCGCGCACCCGGAGTTCGAGCTGCTCTCGGTGCGCCGCGGCCTGCACCGCAGCGATGACTAAACCCGCGACGACATTGGACAAGGCGCTGGGCGCGGTGGCGACGCCGGCACGCGAGTCAGTCGGCGCGGTGTTTGCGATGCACCCACAAGGGGGCGGTGACCCCGGGGGCCAGCCGGCGGGCCGAAACCAGGAATGCGGTGTGCGCTCGCATGGTGTGCCGGGGGCGAACGGCCAGCCCCACGACATTCCATTCCCGCTGCAACGTCTCCCAGGCCCGCGGCTCGGTCCAGCACCGCAGTGCGCGCAGCGCCTCCACGGTCCGCGACAACTGGGTGACGGTGGCCACATAGACCATCAGCACCCCGCCGGCGGCCACGACTCGTGACACCGTGTCGAGCACCTCCCACGGCGCCAGCATGTCCAGCACCGCCCGGTCGACGGACCCCGCGGGCAGCTCGGAGTCCGCCACATCGCCGATAACCAGCCGCCAGTTGAGCGGTGCCTGACCGAAAAAGGCTTGCACATTGCGGCGGGCGTGTTCGGCGTGGTCGGTGCGCAGCTCATAGGAGATCACCCGCCCCCCGGGCCCCACCGCGCGCAGCAGGGAGCAGGTCAGCGCACCCGAGCCGGCGCCGGCTTCCAGCACCCGAGCCCCCGGGAAGATGTCCCCCTCGAGCACGATCTGAGCCGCGTCTTTGGGATAGATCACCTGGGCTCCGCGCGGCATTGACATCACGTAGTCCACCAGCAGCGGGCGCAGCACCAAAAACGGGTCGCCATTGCTGGATTTGACCACGCTGCCGTCATCGAGCCCGATCACCGCGTCGTGGGCGATCACCCCACGATGGGTGTGAAATTCGCTGCCCGCCGCGAGCACAATCGTGTAGTGGCGGCCCTTGGCGTCGGTGAGTTGCACACGATCACCCGCGGCGAACGGGCCGGTTGCGCACACGCGATCTAGCCTGCCAGCCGACGCACCCCACCGATGCGCGGGGTTTGACGGTGGCCGGCCCTAGTCTGCGAGTATGAGCCCCCGGCCGGACGCACCCGTCCCGCTGACGGCGGACCCCGCGGCGGGGAGCCCCGGTCCGCCCGAAAGACGACGGGGTGACGACCCGGACGACCGGGATATCCGGTCACGCCCGGCGCTGTCGCCATCACGGGCGGGGGACTTCAAGCAGTGCCCGCTGCTCTACCGGTTCCGCGTGGTCGACCGGTTGCCGGAGCCGTCCTCGGCGGCGCAGCTTCGTGGGGCGGTGGTGCATGGGGTGTTGGAGCGGCTTTACCGCCTCCCCCAGCCGCAGCGCGGGCCGGAAACCGCCAGCGCGCTCGTGGACCGGGCGTGGGAGGGGGTGATCACCGCAGCACCCGGCCTGGTCGCCGGGCTGGATGCCGGCCAACGCGCTCAACTGCTGGAGCAGGCCCGGGTGTTGCTATCCGGCTACTACCAACTGGAAGATCCGACCCGGTTCAACCCGCAGAGCTGCGAGCAGCACGTCGAGGTCACGCTGGCCGACGGCACGCTGCTGCGCGGGTTCATCGACCGGATCGACGTCGCCGCGACCGGCGAACTGCGGGTGGTCGACTACAAAACGGGTAAGGCACCCCCCGCCGCGCGCGCCTTGGCCGAGTTCAGGGCGATGTTCCAACTGAAGTTCTACGCGGTGGCGCTGCTGCGTTCGCGGGGAATGCCGCCGACGCGGCTGCGACTCATCTACCTGGCGGACCGCCAGGTGCTGGATTACTCTCCCGATGTCGACGAGCTGGTTCGCTTCGAAAAGACGTTGGTGGCGATCTGGAAAGCCATTCAAACAGCCGCCGCGACCGGCGATTTCCGACCCAATCCGTCACGGCTGTGCGATTGGTGCCCGCATCGGGCGCGCTGCCCGGCGTTTGGGGGCACGCCACCGCCCTATCCGGGTTGGCCGGGCCATCCGGCCCCGCCCGGCAACGCTGCGAGCCGCACCGCACCGAAGGTGTGACGCATCGCTGCCCTCGTGCCCCTGAGCGACCACGGCCTATCACAGAGCGGCCGTCACCGCGGCTATCGCGAACCCGCCGAGAACCGCGATCGCGTCTTCGGCGAGCGCTACGGGCAGATCGTGCCCCGCGCGGGCGGCCAACCGAACGCGCGCTTGAAGGCCACCCATGGTGCCCAGCACGGCGCCGATAACACCCGACCCCAGCGCGCTCCAGGTGTAGTTCCAGGCGGTGCCGATGGCGGCGCCGGCAACGGCCCCCAGGATGATCCGGCCGCTAAACGCCACCGCGGTGGTGCGGCTCGGTATCTTGGGATGCTTGTCGGCGGCCAGCTCGACGATCGCGAGCACGGTGAGGACGGTGAGTGGCACCGGCTGACCTACCCAGGACGCCCAGGTGCCGTCGAGGTTGATCCAGTGCAGGCCGGTAGCCCAGGAGACGGCGGCCAGAGCCGTCAGCGCGCGCAGCCCGGCGACGACACCGATCAGCAGCGCGAGCAGCACGACGAGGGTATGCGTCACAACGGCCGCACGTTAACACAGCAACGCGGTCGGCACCGGGTTTACGGTCAGAATCGGCAGAACCTGATGTCTGAGGCCAGGATCGCCTTAGCCCCGATCGCGGCGAGATCGTCCATGATCGCGTTGACGTCCCGGCGGGGCACCAGCGCACGGACCGCCACCCAATCCGGCTCGGCGAGCGGCGCGATAGTCGGTGACTCCAGCCCCGGCGTGATCGCGGTGGCCTTGGCGAGCACCGAGCGTGGACAATCGTAATCCAGCATCAGGTACTGCTGGCCGAACACCACGCCCTGCACCCGGGCCACCAGTTGGCCACGGGCCGCGATCATCCGACTGCCACGGCCACTGTCCGGCTCGGCGCGCTCGATCAGCACCGCCTCCGAATCACAAAGCGGCTCGCCAAAGGCCACCAGATCATGCAGGCTCAAAGTGCGCCCGGACCCCACCACGTCGGCGATAACATCGGCCACGCCGAGCTGCACTGATATCTCCACGGCACCGTCGAGTGGAATGATCTTCGCGTCAATCCCCTTGGCGGTCAGGTCTTTTCGTACCAAGTTGGGGTACGCGGTAGCGATCCGCTTGCCGGCGAGGTCTGCCGTGGTCCACGCGCGCCCGGCGGGGGCGGCGTAGCGGAAGCTGGATCGGCCGAATCCAAGCGCCAGACGTTCACGCACCGGCGCATCGGACTCATGCACCAGATCGCGCCCGGTGATCCCGAAGTCCAGCTCCCCTGATCCGACATAGATGGCGATGTCTTTGGGACGCAGGAAGAAAAACTCGACGTTGTTGACCGGGTCGATGACGGTCAGGTCCTTGGGATCGGTGCGGCGACGGTAGCCCGCCTCCGTGAGGATCTCGATCGCCGGCTCGCTCAGCGTGCCCTTGTTGGGAACCGCGACCCGCAGCATTGGCGATTGGTCGCCGGGACACAGGGGCGCCATCAGAGCTTCCGGTACACGTCGTCGGGGGTCAAACCGCGGGAAATCATCAACACCAGCGTCCAATACAGCAATTGGCTGATCTCCTCGGCCAGCGCCTCATTGGGCTCGTGTTCGGCCGCGAGCCACACCTCACCAGCCTCCTCCAGGATCTTTTTGCCGACTGTGTGGATCCCGGCGTCCAGGGCGGCCACGGTCGCGCTGCCCGGCGGCCGGGTGCGCGCGCGCTCATCAAGTTCGGCGAACAGATCCTCGAACGTCTTCACGGGCAGCGATTGTTTCACGTTCCGAGCAGCAAAGTCACGGCGGTTTCGCCCACCCACCGCCATGGCGGGGCGCGCTCGGCTTCCCCCGGTGTGCATGTCTTCCAGCGGCACCCCTTTGGTCTCCGGAGCCCGAGGGCAGCGGCACGGATGCGGTTGGGGAACATCTCCCCCAGCACCACCCACAGGCTCGGCCGAGATCACCCGCCGGGCCTGCGCAATCGCACGTGCGGCGGGGATGTCTCGGCAATGTAAGCAGCTGCGACCACGGACGCGACCCCGACACCGGCGCCGCCGAGGATCCAGCCGCCGATGACCAGCCAGGTGCTGTCCGCGAAGGCGCCAGCAGCGCCGCCGCGGCGGTGAAGCCCACCACCGCATCGGCAATCGTGAATTCATCCTGCGGCACGGTGATCACGCAATTGATCAGCGAGGTGTCGCGCCGAACAACAGCCCGCCCAGTGCGGCCACCGACGCCGCCCACACGGCACGGCGGCCCGGCGCCGCCTGCTCGTCGTCGAGTACCGGGTGCCCGGCTGCGGGGCAACCCTCGCCTCCGGTGAGGGGCTGCCAGCTGTTGCGTCGTGAGCAACCACCGCGGCTAACCCGTCAGACGTTGAAGTACTTGGCCTCGGGATGGTGCAGCACAAAGGCGTCCGTCGACTGTTCGGGATGCAGCTGAAACTCCTCGGACAGCGTCACCCCGATCCGCTGGGGCTCCAGCAGCGCCACCACCTTGGACCGATCCTCCAGATCCGGGCAGGCGCCGTAGCCAAACGAGAAGCGGGCGCCGCGGTAGCCCAGTTTGAAGTACTCCTCGACGGCTAGGGGATCCTCGCTCGAGATCGCCCGGCCCCCGGGAAACCGCAGCTCCTCACGGATACGCCGATGCCAGTATTCGGCCAGCGCCTCGGTGAGCTGCACCCCGATGCCATGCACCTCCAGGTAGTCGCGATAGGCATTCGAGGCGAACAGCTGCTGGGCGTAATCGCCGATGGGCCGGCCCATCGTCACCAGCTGGAACGGCAGCACGTCCACCTGGCCGGTGCGGTGCGCGTGATCGCGCGACCGGATGAAATCGGCGATACACAGAAACCGGCCGCGCTGCTGGCGGGGAAAGTGGAACCGGAATCGCTCCTCGGCGCCGGGTTGGGGCTCGGCGAGCACGATGACGTCGTCCCGTTCGGACACCGCCGGAAAATACCCGTACACCACCGCGGCGTGCGCCAGGATGCCCTCGGTGGACAGCCGGTCCAGCCAGTAGCGCAGCCGAGGGCGGCCCTCGGTTTGCACCAGGTCCTCATACGCCGGCCCCGCACCACCGCGCGCACCGCGCAGTCCCCACTGCCCCAAAAACAGCGCGCGCTCGTCCAGCAACTCGCTGTAGTCGGCCACCGCCAGCCCCTTAACGATCCGCGATCCCCAAAACGGCGGGGTGGGCACCTCGATACCGGCCGCGACGTCGGAGCGTTCCGGAACTGCTGTCGGCTCCTCGACTGCTTTACGTTGCGCGGCAATGCGTTTCGAACGCTCATGTCGGGCTTTGCGCGCTGCCGCTTGTTCACGGGCCTTGACGGCGTCCGGGCTGTCGACCGGGAGTGGTCCACCGCGTTTGGCGCTCATGATGGTGTCCATCAACTTCAATCCCTCGAAAGCGTCACGCGCGTAATGCACTTCGCCGTCATAAAGTTCGGCTAGGTCGTTCTCGACGTAACTGCGGGTCAGCGCGGCGCCGCCGAGGAGCACCGGAAACTTCCCGGCCACGCCACGGGCGTTCATCTCCTCGAGGTTTTCCTTCATCACCACGGTGGACTTGACCAACAGACCGGACATGCCCACCACGTCGGCGTTCTTGTCCTCGGCGACTTCCAAAATGTTGGCGATCGGCTGTTTGATGCCGAGGTTGACCACCTCATAGCCGTTGTTGCTCAAAATGATGTCGACCAGGTTCTTGCCAATGTCGTGCACGTCACCCTTGACGGTGGCCAGCACGATGCGACCCTTACCGGAATCGTCCCCGGATTTTTCCATGTGCGGCTCCAAATAGGCGACGGCGGCCTTCATCACCTCGGCGGATTGCAGCACGAACGGCAACTGCATCTGCCCGGAGCCGAACAGGTCGCCAACGGTCTTCATGCCGGCCAGCAGGTTCTCGTTGATGATTTCCAGCGGCGGCTTCTGAGTCATGGCCTCGTCGAGGTCGGCTTCCAAGCCATCTCGTTCACCGTCGACGATGCGCTGCGCCAGCCGCTCGAACAGCGGCAACCTGGCCAGCTCGGCGGCTCGGGACTGCTGTGATGATGCCGCGGACACCCCTTCAAAGAGCCGCATCAGCTCCTGCAGCGGGTCATAGCCGTCGCGGCGGCGGTCGTAGATGAGATCCAGCGCGACCTGGCGCTGGTCATCGGGAATACGGTTGATCGGCAGAATCTTCGAGGCGTGCACAATCGCCGAGTCCAGCCCGGCCTGGCGGCATTCGTGCAGAAATACCGAGTTGAGCACTTGGCGCGCAGCGGGGTTCAGGCCAAACGAAATATTAGATAACCCCAGCGTGGTCTGCACATTCGGGTGGCGGTTTTTCAGTTCGCGGATCGCCTCGATGGTCTCGATGCCGTCACGCCGAGATTCCTCCTGTCCGGTGGCGATGGTGAACGTCAGGCAGTCGATGAGAATGGCAGACTCGTCGATTCCCCAGTTGGTGGTGATGTCGGCGATCAGTCGTTCGGCGATCTGCACCTTTTTTTCGGCCGTACGGGCCTGGCCGTCCTCGTCGATGGTCAGCCCCACCACCGCGGCGCCGTGTTCAGCCGCCAGTTGCATTGTCTTGTGAAACCGGGACTCCGGCCCGTCGCCGTCCTCGTAGTTCACCGAGTTGATCACACAGCGCCCACCCAAATGCTCCAAACCCGCTTGCAGCACGGCGGTTTCGGTGGAGTCCAGCATGATCGGCAAGGTCGACGCGGTGGCCAGCCTACTGGCCAGCGCGGTCATGTCTGCGACGCCGTCGCGGCCCACGTAGTCCACGCACAGATCCAGCAAGTGCGCGCCGTCGCGGGTCTGTTCCTTGGCGATGTCCAGGCATCTCTGGTAATCCGCGGCAATCATTGCCTCACGGAAAGCTTTGGAGCCATTAGCGTTTGTCCGCTCACCGATCATCAACACCGAGGCATCCTGGGCGAACGGCGTCGCCGAGTACAGCGAGGACACCGCGGGCTCAAAGACGATCACGCGCTCACCGCGACACACCCGCGGCACCGCAGCGGCCACGTGACGGATGTGCTCGGGTGTGGTGCCGCAGCAGCCCCCCACCAGCGAGAGGCCGAACTCCTCGATGAACCCGCACAGCGCCTCGGCGAGCTCCTCGGGCTGCAGCGGGTATTCGGCTCCCGCCCGGCCCAGCACCGGAAGCCCGGCGTTGGGCATCACCGACACCGGGATGCGGGCATGTCTGGACAGGTAACGCAGATGCTCGCTCATCTCGGCGGGCCCGGTCGCGCAGTTCAGGCCGATCATGTCGACACCGAGCGGCTCGACCGCGGTCAGCGCCGCACCGATCTCGCTGCCCAGCAGCATCGTGCCGGTGGTTTCCACGGTGACGTGGACGAACACCGGAAGGTATCGCCCGGAACTCGCCATCGCCCGCCGCGATCCCAGCACCGCGGCCTTGAGCTGCAAAAGATCCTGGCAGGTCTCCACCATGATGGCGTCGGCACCGACGTCGAGCATGCCCAGCGCGGCCTCGGTGTAGGCGTCGCGGACCAGCGGGTACTCGGTGTGGCCCAGGGTCGGCAGCTTGGTGCCCGGCCCCATCGATCCCAGGACGTAGCGTTTGCGTCCGGGCGTGGAGAGCTCGTCGGCGACCCGGCGCGCGATCGCGGTGGCCCTCGCCGAGAGCTCGCGGATCTTGTCGGCGATGCCGTAGTCGGTGAGGTTGGACAGGTTGCACCCGAACGTGTTGGTCTCGATGGCATCGGCTCCGGCCTCGAGGTAATTGCGGTGAATCCGTTCGATGACGTCGGGTCGGGTCGCGTTGAGGATCTCGTTGCAGCCCTCCAGCCCGCGGAAATCGTCGAGGGTGAGATCCGCGCCCTGAAGTTGGGTGCCCATGGCGCCGTCGCCCACCAGCACGCGGCGCGACAACGCTTCCAGCAGATCGGTGTCGTACGGATGATCGTCGGCGAAAGTCACCTCAGCGAGGATAGCCTGCCTATCTAATCCGGGACGTTACCCGTCCCGCATCGTCGCCGGGCTGGGTGTGATGGCCCGGCTCCTCCCCGGGACGTTACCCGTCCCGCATCGTCGCCGGGCTGAAGCCGTAGGCTGATGCTGTGATCCCGCCGGAGGCCAGCGCGGCGCTGCCTGAACTGCACCACACCGTCGCTGTGGCGGCGTTCGAGGGATGGAATGATGCCGGCGATGCGGCCAGCGACGCGCTGGAGCACCTGGACGCCGTCTGGGAAGCCGACCTGATCCTCGAGATCGACGACGAGGCGTATTACGACTACCAGGTCAATCGCCCGGTGATCCGCCAGGTCGACGGCGTGACCAGGGAACTGGTGTGGCCGTCGATGCGGATTTCGCACTGCCGCCCGCCGGGCAGCGACCGCGACGTCGTGTTGATGCACGGGGTGGAGCCGAACATGAGGTGGCGCACGTTTTGCGCCGAGTTGCTGGCCATCGCCGACAAGCTCAATGTCGATACCGTCGTGATCCTCGGGGCGCTGCTGGCCGACACCCCGCACACCCGTCCGGTTCCGGTCACGGGTGCGGCGTACTCCCCCGAGTCGGCGCGGCGCTTCGGTTTGCAGGAGGCTCGCTATGAGGGCCCGACGGGTATTGTCGGGGTGTTCCAGGACGCCTGCGTTGCGGCCGGTATCCCGGCGGTGACGTTCTGGGCGGCGGTGCCGCACTACGTGTCGCAGCCGCCGAACCCGAAAGCGACGGTGGCGTTGCTGCGCCGTGTCGAAGACGTGCTGGACATCGAGGTTCCCCTGGGGGATCTGCCCGCGCAGGCCGAGGAGTGGGAGGCCGCGGTCACCGAGATGACCGCCGAAGACGAGGACCTGGCCGAATACGTGCAATCGCTAGAGCAGCGCGGCGATGCCGAAATCGACATGCACGAAACCCTGGGCAAGATCGACGGCGACGCGCTGGCCGCGGAGTTCGAACGCTACCTGCGCCGCCGTCGTCCCGGCTTCGGGAGATAGCCGCGGGGGCGATGCGTGCCGCAAGCCCCGATGCGGAGTCTGGCAACAGCGGCTGGTCTGCCCCCTCCTAGCAGCCGACCAACCACCCACACCACCAGGACTCCGAAACGCCTGGAACACCGTCAAGAGTCACATAACGCAGTACATCCACACCGCCAGACTGCCGGTCAGTTTTTCCGGTTCATCCACGCCAAGTAATCGGCCTTGGTGAAGCTTGCACCCAACGCCCGGCGGCGCTCGGATTCCTCGAAGACTTCTTGCAGAGCGTCTTGGTCGTACCCCGTTTCTCGCGCCACATAGCGGTACAGCTCGTTGTCCATGGCGTAAACCCCAGGAACGGGTTCTTGCAAGTGCTTACGGTAGACGGCCTCCTGGAAGGCCTTCGGGTCTTCGCCGGCTTCGCGGCGCCGGTTGACCTCGGCCACCAACTTCTGTCGCGCTTCCTCTGCACTCGGCGCAGTCACCGACCAGTCCGAACCTGGGTACCATGCACGCCACCCATCGGTGGTGTGCTCGAATTGGGGCTTCATCCTGAAGGCGAACCGTTGCTGTGCAATTGGATCGTCAGCCGGCGTTGTCATCGGTTGCTCCCGTAACCGTTGGTGGTCGAGTACGCCGGAATCGTCATAGGTGTCCACCTGACTCGTCCTCGTCGGTGTAATACATGTCAGTGGTACCGTCCGTATAGAGAATTTCGCAATGAAAAGCCCAGGGCCCACCCCGCGGACCAGGTACGCACCAGACAATCCGGCCTTGAAGAATGTCGTGAAATCCCAGCGGAATTCCGTCTGTTACGCCTGACCCTCGTACCTTGGCCGTCGGCGACTGGGCGAAGGTCAGGGTGCCCCAGGCGGCGGTGGCTTCCTTCAGCTCTGCGCTGACGCGCTGCTCGTTGCCGACCAGCATCCCGACGCGGTGGCGAATGAGATTGGAGTGCGCGACGGCTTCCGCCAGACGTTTCTCCTGCTGCGCGCGGCTGGTGGCCCGACCGGTGTCGGTGACGCTGTAGTCTTCGCTGACCCGAAAGCCGGCGCGCTGGGCGTCGGCGACCGCCTCCAGGGCTTCCTGCTTGCCGGCTTGCAGCACGTCCTGCCCACGCCGGGCGATCTCGGCCGCATCGGGCACGCTCCACAAAAACTTGCGCGCAATGACCACATCGGTTTCCGCCTGAGTGATCGCCGCGTCCCCGGCCGCACCCTCCCACTCGACGCCGCCCGGGGCACGCACTTTTTGCGCCAATTGCGCCAAGGCTTTCTCTGCTTCAGCACCGAGGTGTTCGCACCAGTCGGCGAACTGCCCCAGGTGACCAAATTGCGCGGAACGCAGCTGCGAGAGCGTCGGCCAGCCCGTGGGCAGCGGCGACACACCGGCCATCAGCTCACCAACCCCCGCAACCGCGCCGCGCTGTGGTCCTCGGTGCCGGTGTAGGCGATGCCCGCCATACTGTAGTCGGCCCCACGCGCGCCCACCCGCCGCGCTATCGCTGCCAGGTCTTTGCTCGCCGCGGCGGCGGCGAAGGTCACGCTTCCCACGGTGGACTGCCAGGGCGAAGCCGCCACAAACGACGGCGCTGCGGCCGCGGACAGCTCACCGCAGATCGTCTCGCATTCAGCTCCCAACTGGCGCAACCCAACCGCGAGCACCTTCAGGCGGCGACCGGGGGCCTCGGGCATACGGGAATCATAGTGGGAACGACCTACTCCACTCGGCCAAACGGCCGATGCGAGACCACCCCCGAAGCAGGCAGCCAGCAACAAGTTCGCTCAAGTCGGCGCACCCCGCCAGCTTTTCCGCTAAGGACGCACGCCGCCAGCCTCCGTTCCACGCTATTGCCGCGCCACAAACGGCGTAGCCGAACCGCACGAACTGCAGTTCACCGAGTTGATCACGCAGTGCCCACCCCAATGCTCCAAACCCGCTTGCAGCACGGCGGTTTCGGTGGAGTCCAGCATGATCGGCAAGGTCGACGGCACCTGGGCGTCCTGGGTAGGTCAGCCGGTGCCACTCACCGTCCTCACCGTGCTCGCGATCGCCGAGCTGGCCGCCGACAATCCCAAGATACCGAGCCGCAAATTCCCACCGCGGCGTTTAGCGGCCGGATCATGGGCCCGACGGGTATTGTCGGGGTGTTCCAGGACGCCTGCGTTGCGGCCGGTATCCCGGCGGTGACGTTCTGGGCGGCGGTGCCGCACTACGTGTCGCAGCCGCCGAACCCGAAAGCGACGGTGGCGTTGCTGCGCCGTGTCGAAGACGTGCTGGACATCGAGGTTCCCCTGGGGGATCTGCCCGCGCAGGCCGAGGAGTGGGAGGCCGCGGTCACCGAGATGACCGCCGAAGACGAGGACCTGGCCGAATACGTGCAATCGCTAGAGCAGCGCGGCGATGCCGAAATCGACATGCACGAAACCCTGGGCAAGATCGACGGCGACGCGCTGGCCGCGGAGTTCGAACGCCACCTGCGCCGCCGTCGTCCCGGCTTCGGGAGGTAGCCGCGGGGGCGATGCGTGCCCGGAGGGCCGACCGGTGTCCGTGCCACCCGAGCAAAGTCACCGCCGCGGCAGTGGGCGGGTGCGCACCAGGGTCGGCCACCAGAACCACGGCCCCAGGATCCGGACGATGCACGGCACCACGAACGACCGCACGATCAGCGTGTCCAACAGCAGGCCAATGCAGACGGTCGAGCCCACTTGACCGATCGTTCGCAGATCGCTTGTCAGCATCGCCAGCATCGTGAACGCGAACACCAGACCCGCGGATGTCACCACCCCGCCGGTATTTCCAAGCGCCCGAATCAAACCGGTGTGCAGCCCGGCATGGATCTCCTCTTTGACCCGGGCGATCAGCAGCAGGTTGTAGTCCGACCCGACCGCCACCAGGATGATGAACGTCAGCGGCAGCACCAGCCAGTGCAGATGCAGGCCGATGAGGTGCTGCCAGACAAGTATGGACAGTCCGAACGCCCCGGCGTAGGAGAAGGCCACAGTGCCGGGAATGACCAACGCGGCCACCAGGCTTCGGGTGATGTACATCATGATCAAAAAGATCAGCACCAAGGCGGCGATCGCGGCGATGAGCAAATCAGCGGCGGCGTATTCCCTGATGTCCTTGTCGTTGGATCCCGAGCCGCCGATATAGATCCGCGCGCCGGCCAGCGAGGTCTCCTTCAAGATCGTGGTGATCGCCTCGGGGAACCTTTCCACGTGCGCCACCCCTTCCGGACCCATGGCGTCGCCCTCGTGGGTCACGATGAGCCGGGCGGCCTTGCCGTCGGGTGACATCATCAGCTTCATGCCGGTTTTGAGATCTTCATTGTCGAAGGCCTCGTGCGGGATGTAGAAGTAGTCGTCGCTTCGCGATCTGTCGAAGTCGTTGCCGACGTTGATCTGGTCGTCGAATGTCTGCTCGGTCTGAACGGACTGCAGGTCGGCGGCGCCGTAGGTGTTGACCAACTTCGCCCGCAGCGCCTCGGTGTCGTCGGCCGTGGCTTTTAACTGGGCAATGATTTGCGGCAAGATCCTGTCGATCTCCTCCAGGGAGACTTTGGTGTGGTTGATGTCTTCCGCCAACTTGTCGATGTGGTCGAGCGTGTCGAATACCGATCTGAACGCCCAGCAGATGGGTATGTCGAAACAGTGCTTCTCCCAATAGAAATAGCTCTTGATCGGCCGGAAGAAGTCGTCGAGGTTCGAGACTTCCTCGTTCATCTCCTCGCTGACTCGTTGCAGATCCTCGACGGTGAGAACCGTTTTGTGCAGCTCATCGGACATCCGTTGGAAGAAAAAGACCTCTCTGCGCAACACTTCGACAGTGTGCGCCTGGATATCTGCCTGCCGGTCGGTATTGAGGTTCTGCTCGTTATTGAACGGAAGCTGTTGACCGTTGTTGCTGCCCTGGGTGGTGAATAGGTAGGGAATGCTGGCATGCTCGAGCGCGTGCCCCAGCGGCCGGGTGATGCTTTGCACCATCGCCACCCCGGGCAGGCGAATGAGGGCTTTGGCGACCCGGTCCAGCGTGATGAAATCAGCCGAGTTGCGCATGTCGTGGTCGGTTTCGACCATGAGCATCTCGGAGAAGAGTTTGCTCTTGGAGAAGTGCCGATCGGCTGCGGCGAAACCCAGATTGGCCGGGGCATTGCGCGGCTGGTATTGACGATCGTCGTAGTTCTGCTGGTAGGTGGGCACGAAGATCGCCCCGATCATCACCGCAGCCGAACTGGCCACCAGGATCGGCACCGGCCACCGCACCACGCTCGCGCCGATTCTGCGGTACAGCCGGGCCTTGGCGGCCTGCCGCGGTTCGAACATTCCGAACAGGCTGCCTACGGTCAAGATGGCCGGACCCAGCGTCATCGCTTCCGCGATGGTGAACAGCATGCTGATGGCAACCGCCGGTCCCATGGTGTGGAAGTAGTTGAGCCGCGCGAAGGTCAAGCAGAAAGCCGCCCCGGCGATGGTCAGCCCCGAGCCGATGACGATGGGCGCTATTCCGCGGTAGGCGGTGTAGAAGGCGTCCTCCCGGCTTTCCCCGGCCTGGCGCGCCTCGTGATAGCGGCCCATTAAAAAGATGCCGTAATCGGTGCCCGCTCCCAGCGTCAGCGCGGTCACGATGTTCACCGCGAATGAGGAGAGCTCGAGGTAGCCGAGATGCCCGAGGGTCGCGATCAGCCCCCGGGCAACCTGCACCTCGATGAGCACCCCGAGCAGCGGCACCAGCAGGGTGGACGGCCGGCGGTACACCACCAGCAGCATCACGACGATGAGCACGATCGTGACGATCGTGACGTTGTTCAGGCTGGCATTGGCAATAGCGACGGTGTCGGAGGCCAGCGGAGCCGCTCCGCTGACATACACCTTGAGCCCGGGTGGCGGGGTGTCTTTGGCGACGATCTCGCGGACCGCGGCCACCGACCGGTTGGCTTGGATCTGGCCGATGTCGCCGGCCAGACGCAGCAGCACATAGGCGGACCTGCCGTCCAGGCTTTGCGCCCCGGCCGCGGTGAACGGCTTGCCCCACAGATCCATCACGTATTGCACGTGCCGGGTGTCGCGCTCAAGCCGGCGCATCAGATCGTCGTAGTAGTAGTGATCCGCGACGACCAGCGGGCGGTTTGCCTCCAAGACGATCATGGCCAGGCTGGTGGAGTCCGACTCGTGAAACTTCGCGCCGATAGCCAGCAACGACCGCTGCGAGGGCGCGTAGTGCGGGATCATCGGCCCGGCCAGTTCCGCTGCGACGTCCTCCACCTTGGGCATGAAGGTGTTGGTCGCCACGGCGAGCAGACCCCAGAAGACGATGATCGGGATCGCGAGCACGCGGACCATTGCCGGGATGACAGGGCGGTTGCGTCGCTCCGCTCGGTGCTCACTCATGCGGATTTGACCCGGCACTCGACGTCCGCGTCCGGATGCTTCGTCCAATGCTCGTCGCGGACGACCTCATCGACCAATATCCGGCAGCCGACCCGCTCGCCGCGGACGTGCACCGAGACGCTGCCGGACACCACCGTGAGCATGGTCGTCTCCGTGTGCGACCACGGCAATGTCGTGACCTCGACCTGATGCGGGTGGCCGTCGATGTCGATGTAGACGAGCGTCCCACCGGAGCCCGCGGAGCCGAACACCTCGTAGGTGAGCCGTTTGGGATTGACCGGGCGCAGAGAGCTGATGCACCTTCCACATGCCCAGCACTCCCAGGCCGACCGCGATGACGGTCACCAACGGCATCCAGGCGTGTGCTAGCACGGTCCTGCCGGTTGAACGAGGGCTCACACGGGTCACCTTCTTCGGATTCGTTCTCGGGCATAGCGTCTCGCTGGATGCAGGTAAAAGGTGCGGCCGAATATCAATTAGCTTGCGATACGCCCGACGGCGACAAGGTGTTCGTCAGACGCTTTTTCAAGCGGGCATTGCCGATCATTCGAAGGGTCAGGTTCACCGCGGCCAGCATCGGGATAACCCCGAGAAAGGTCCGCTCCGAAGGTGCCGCCCCATGCAAATGGTAGAGGCTGCCGAACACATAAAAGCATCCCAGCATGAACAAAGCACCGGGAAGGCAGAACGCCATTGGCGAGCTGCGGTCGGCAACGATTTGCCTCGCATAAACCAGCTCGTCTTCTGATAGGGGTTGGCCCTTGCGCACTTTTTTGACTACCGCAAAGGCGCTGTCGACCTGCTCGCTGATCGGCAGGGGTGTTCGGGTGCGCAACCGCTGCACGTAGCTCGATCCGACAGCGGCCAACACCACCGTTAAACACAAAGTGATGATCGTCAGCAAACCCCACATGCCCGATCCCACCGTTTCACCCCCGCACCCGCCGTCCAACCCGCGTCATGCTAATCCAGTGGGTGCCGAGGGACGGATAGCGGCACCGATCCTGAAAAAGCGCCCGCAAGACACATCGGTGCCTCCTACGGAGCCCGAGAAACGCCCGAGAAACGATGACACTTGCCGCCGTGGGCGACTCCTGCCCGAAGACGAGCAGCGTCCGCTACGAGGCTTCCAGTCCCTCGGTGTGGGCACTGGTTGAGCGGCCGAGCGCGGCGACTTCGGCGTCCATGCGCGGCAGCAGATCGGGCACGAACCGCCGGACCGGGGCCTCGCCCAGGGGGGTCGACAGCACCGGCCGCAGCCAGCGCACCAGCCCCACCCAGCCCGGACTGTTGATGCGGCGCTTGCGCCCCTCGATGCCCTTGACGAAGACCCGGGCGCATTTCTGCACCGATGTGGTGCGGTTCAGCGGGTAGGGCAGTTTCGTAAGCATCTCGGTGAAGGTGGACAGATCGGCTTTGCTGTCTCGCACCATCGGGGTGTCAATCCACGACATGTGCGCTGAGCCGACGTCAACACCCAAATGCGCGACCTCCAGCCGCAACGCGTTGGCGAACTGCTCGACCGCCGCCTTCGAGGCGTTGTACGGTGCCAGGCCCGGTGCGGCGGCATAGGCGGCCAGCGAGGAGACGATCAGGACATAGCCGCGCCGCTGGATCACCGATGGCAAAGCGGCCCGAACCGTGTGATACACACCGAGCACGTTGACGTCGAGGAGCCGTGCGAACGCCTCCGGATCGACCTGCAGCACCGACCCATAGCTGACGATCCCGGCGTTGGCCATCACGACGTCGATCCCCCCGAAGCGCTCGACGGCCTGATCCGCGGCGGCTTGCATCGCCGACAGGTCGCGCACGTCGGCGACCATGGTCAGCACCCACTCGTCACCCAGCTCGCCGGCCAGCGTGTTGAGCTGCTCCTCGTCCAAATCGGAAAGCGCCAGCTTGGCTCCCCTGGCATGCAGTCGACGCGCCACCTCCGCGCCGATCCCCCCGGCGCTGCCGGTGATGAAAACGACCTTGCCGCTCAGCGAACCCATGGCGGAAACCTACCGCCGCGGCGATTGCAGGTCCACCCCCAGCAGGGCGTCGATAACGGCCGCAACCGCCGCCGGCGCGGTGCTGTCCCGGCCACCGTACTCGAGAGCATCGGTGGCCCAACCATCGAGGGCGGCAAACGCTTTGGGGGTGTCTAGGTCGTCGGCCAGGTAGCGCCGGACCCGGGCGATGGTGTCGGTGGCATCCGGACCGCAGGGCATCGCGGTCGCGCTGCGCCACCGATGCAGCCGCGCAACCGCCTCGTCGAGCAGCCGTGCGTCCCAGAACCGATCGGCACGATAGTGCCCGGCGAGCAGACCCAACCGGATGGCCGCCGGTTCGACGCCCGCACGGCGCAGCGTCGACACGAAGACCAGGTTGCCGCGGCTCTTGGACATCTTATGGCCGTCCCAGCCGATCATCCCGGAATGCACGTAGTGGCGGGCGAATCGCCGCTCCCCACTGACGGATTCGGCATGCGCGGCGGTGAACTCGTGATGCGGAAAGATCAGGTCCGCGCCCCCGCCCTGCACGTCCAGGCCGGTGCCGATGCGGCTGAGCGCGATCGCCGCGCATTCAACATGCCAGCCCGGCCGGCCGGGGCCGAACGGCGACGGCCAACTCGGCTCCCCCGGCCGGGCCGCCCGCCACATCAGGGCATCGAGCTCATCGGCCTTGCCCGGTCGCTGCGGATCCCCACCGCGCTGTGCGCACAGCCGCAGCATGGTCTCCCGGTCGTAGCCCGATTCATAGCCGAACTGCGGGGTGGCGTCGGCCCGGAAGTAGACGTCGGGGTATTCGCCGTCGACGACGTACGCCGCCCCGGAGGCGAGCATCTTTTCCACCGCCTCGATGACTTCCCCGACGGCCTCGGTCGCCGCGACGTAGTCGTGGGGTGGCAGCACCCGCAGCGCCGCCATGTCCTCGCGAAACCGCTCGACCTCACGCGCCGCGAGCTCACGCCAGTCCACGCCGTCGCGCTCGGCGCGATCGAACAGCGGATCGTCGACGTCGGTGATGTTCTGCACGTAGTGCACCCGGTGACCGAGATCCAGCCACAGCCGGTGCACCAGGTCAAACGCCAGATACGTGGCGGCGTGCCCCAAATGGGTGGCGTCATACGGGGTGATCCCGCAGACGTACATGGTGGCGGTGCGACCGGGCGCCACCGGGCGCACCTGGCGGTCGGCTGTGTCATACAGCCGGAGCTCCGGGCCCCGCCCCGGCAGGGTCGGGACGGGTGCCGCCGGCCACGAGTGCATAGCATCGACTCTAAGGTGTGGCCCCGCTGCGGCGCCGACACCGGCCGTGCGGAACCGGGAAGGGCGTTTTCTGCGGGTGAAAGCCGGTGCCCGGCAATCGGTTCTAACCGGCCGACCCGATGGCGCCGAGTAGCACGTCGACCAACTCGGGGCGGCACATCAGCAGGTCGGGCACATACGGATCGGGCCGGTTGTAGACCAGCTCGGACCCGTCCAACCTGGAGGCGTGCAGGCCGGCCGCCAGCACCACACCCGCCGGAGCGGCCGAATCCCACTCCCATTGGCCCCCGGCATGGACGTAGGCATCCGCGTCCCCGCGGACCACGGCCATGGCTTTCGCCCCGGCCGAGCCGATCCGCACTATCTGCACATCCAGCCGGTCGCGCAGCCGATCCAGCACCGCGGGCGGTCGACTGGAGCTGGCGGTGACCCGGATCGGCCCGGGGTGGGGAGTCAGGTTGGCGGTGACCGTATCGGTGCGGTACAGCTCCCCGGCCGCGGGCAGGGCCACCGCCGCGTCGGTGATGGCCCCGTTCGGGCCGCCGTTGCGCCGCCACAACGCCACATGGACGGCCCAGTCGGCGCGTCCCGGCGTGGAGAACTCGCGGGTGCCGTCCACCGGGTCGATAATCCAGACCCGGTCCGCGGTCAACCGGGTCAGATCGTCATGGGCTTCCTCGCTGAGCACCGCGTCGCCGGGTCGTTCGGTGCGCAGCCGGCGCAACAGCAGCGTGTTTGCCCTCTGGTCGCCGGCGTCGCCGAGTGCCCACGGATCCTCGAACCCGATCTCCTCGCGCACCGCCAACAGCAGCTTTCCCGCGTCTTCGGCCAGGTCCGCGGCCAAAGCCGCATCCGTGACGTGGTGGGGGGCCGGGCTCACCCGACCCAGTATTGCCGAGGCGGCCACTCGGGCCGCGCACCACCGTCAACTCCGCGTGCCGGACGCCACCGGTCACCCCCGCCGGGAATGTCCGGAGGCAAAACGCGTTAGAAAGCCGGCCAGGGAATGGGCCGGTGCCGGTTGGGGCACGGCATCACCGGGTGGTCCAGCAGCCGGTGCACCCGCCGGCGCAACGCCGCGATCTCCCGGAGGGTGATCGCGCCGCTCAGCGCGTCGGCGAGCGGGCCACCAAGCGCGTCGGCGAGCCCGGCGACCGCCTGCAGCGTCTCGGCGTCGATCGGCCGGCCGGCCCACCCCCACAGCACCGTGCGCAACTTCTCCTCGGCATGCAGACACACCCCGTGGTCGATCCCGTACACGTGCCCGTCGGCACCGAGCAGGATGTGGCCGCCCTTGCGGTCGGCGTTGTTGACCAGCACGTCGAACACCGCCATCCGCCGCAGCCGGATATCGTCGGCGTGGCCCAGCGTGACCTCCTTTCCGGAGTAGTCATAGCCGCGCAGAACCGGAAGATAGCCCGAGGGCAGTTGGCCGGCGGGAAACACGTCGACCAGGTCACATCCGGGGTCGCTGGGGCAGTCCGCTGCGTCACCGGGTTGCTCCACCCACAGCTGCAGCATCCCGGCCCCGGCAGGTCCGTCACGGATGATGGTGCAGGGCACGACATTCCACCCCAGCTGGGTGGACACCAGGTAGGCGCCCAGTTCCCGCCCGGCCAGGGTCCCGTCGGGGAAATCCCACAGCGGCTGCTCACCTGAGATCGGTTTGTAGACGCAATGCACCCGGTGTTCACCCAGCCTCGACTCGCACAAAAACGTGGCATTACTCGCCGAGCGTATGCGTCCGAGCACCGTCAGCTCGCCGCGCCGCAGTACCTCACGATCGTCAGGCCCCGATGTCATCGTCAGACCCGAGCAACGCGCTGCGCCGGTAGCCGTTGGTGCGTGCGCAGATGTGTCCCTCGGGGTCCAGCGGTTCGTCGCATAACGGACACGGTGGGCGGCCCGCCGCGATGACACGGTAGGAGCGAGTCGCGAACTGCCGCGCCGACTCCGGTGTCAAAAACACCCGCACCGCATCGGGCCCCTCCTCGGTGTCGTCGAGCACCACCGACGCGTCGAACTCGCGGTCGGTGGCGGCCAAAAGTTCGACCACCACGGTTTGGGCCTCCGAATCCCAGCCGAGCCCCATGGTCCCGACACGGAACTCGGCGTCGAGCGGGGTGATCAGCGGGCTGAGATCCTCGACCTCGGTGGTCTCCGGCGGTAACGGGGTGCCGAACCTGCGGTGCACCTCATACAACAGCGCGCCGATGCGCTCGGCAAGCACCGCGACCTGCTGTTTTTCCAGCACCACCGAGACCACCCGGGACTCGTGCACCGCCTGCAGGTAAAACGTCCGATTTCCGGGCTCACCGACCGTCCCGGCCACGAACCGGTCGGGTGAGCGGAAAACATGGATGGCGCGAGGCATGGCATCTCCAAAATACCGGCAGTTGCCGTGTGCGTCGTAATTCTTCAGTTGTACCCGTTTGACCGCGACGATGCCCACCGACACCACCAGCGGGCCAATCAGCCGGTCGACCCGCCCACCACCGCGTCCCCGGGCGGCGCTTGGCCATCCGGCGACGGCTCGGCCAGCGCGGCCGCCAGCCGTTCACCGGTGTGGTTGACGTGCAAGACAAACGGCCGCAGCCGGGTATAGCGGATCACGCTCACCGACCCGGGATCCACGGTGACACGCTGAAAGCTGTCCAGGTGCATGCCGAGCGCGTCCGCGATCAAGGCCTTGATGACATCGCCGTGGGTGCACGCCAGCCACAAGGTGTTGGGGCCGTGTTGATCGGCCAGCAGCCGGTCGTGTTCGCGGACCGTCGCCACCGCCCGCGACTGCACCTGTGCCAGGCCTTCGCCCCCGGGAAACACCACCGCGCTGGGATGGGTCTGGACGACCGCCCACAACGGTTCCCGGGCCAGCTCGGCGATGGTGCGTCCGGTCCACTCGCCGTAGTCAACTTCCGCGAGCCGCTCGTCGACGACGAGCTCGAGGCCCAACGCGTCGGTGAGCGGTTCGACGGTGCGCCGGCACCGGAGCAGCGGCGAGCACACCACGGCCCGGATCGGCAGCCCACCGATCCGGTCGACAAGCTCGGCGGCTTGCTGCCGGCCGGTGTCATCGAGGTCGACCCCCGCGGAGCGCCCGGCCAGGATGTGCGCGGTATTGCAGACGGACCGGCAATGTCGCAACAAGATGACGGTCACGTCGGCGCCACCGCCCCGCTGGCCAGCAGAACCAGGACACCCACCCCGGCGGCCACCCGATAGCCCACGAACCAGTACATGCTGTGGCGCACCAGAAACCGGAGAAACCAGGCCACCGCGGCGAGCCCGACGACGAACGCGATCATCGTGGCCGCCGCCAGCTGGGGCCCGGTCGCGCTCATGCCCTGGCGGACCGGGTGAAAGGCATCCGGCAACGAGAACAACCCGGACGCGAACACCGCCGGGATGGCCAGCAGAAAGCCGAAGCGAGCCGCCGGTTCGCGGTGCAGCCCGAGGGACAGCCCGGCGCTGATGGTCGCCCCGGACCGGGAGACACCGGGGATGAGCGCCAGGGTCTGAGCCAAGCCCACGATGACGGCGTCACGCCAAGTCAGGTCCCCGGCACCCCGGTTTTGGCGGCCGACATACTCGGCGAGGGCGATCACCGCCGAGAACATCACCAGGGCCGTCGCCACCACCCAGAGATTGCGGACACCCGAGCGGATCTGGTCGCTGAACGCCAGGCCCGCGACGCCGATCGGGAGGCTTCCGATGATGACGTACCAGCCCAGCCGGTAGTCGGGGCCGCGCTGTCGGGACGCGCCCAGGCCACGACACCACGCGGTGACGATGCGCGCAATGTCTCGGGCGAAGTAGGCCAGCACGGCCGCCTCGGTGCCCAGTTGGGTGACCGCGGTGAACGAGGCGCCGGCGTCGCCGCCGAAAAGCACCCGTGAAGCGATCGCCAGGTGCCCCGAGGAGGACACCGGCAGAAATTCGGTGAGACCCTGCACCACGGCCAGGGCGATGACCTGCCACCACGACATCGCTGCGGGTACGGTCACGACGACGACCGTACCTAATCGATCTCCCGGCATCGATCTCCCGGTCGGGCCGGCCTGCCGGCATTTCCGAAGCCGGCATGCCCGGCATCCGCGGAGGGCTACCGGGAAACCGCGGCGGCCCGCCGGGGCACCGGTTCGGCCACCGCAACCGCATCCCGGACCGCCGCGATGAGGCTGCGCTCGTCGATGAGGTCGACGTGGATGAGGGTGCGGCTCGATTTCGCGACCACATCCTCGGGCTGGGGCACCGGCCCGGTGAGCCGGGGACGGTAGATCTCCACCTCGAGCCGCCGGCGTTCGACGCGGAAGGCGAAACAGCGACCGTCACCGACCGCTCCGAAGCCACTGGCACAAACCCCGCCGGAAAAGACCTCGATCCACAGGTCTTCGATCGCGAAATTCGGGTCGGCGAACGGACGGTCCTCGGTGACGGTCACAAGGGCACAATACTCCCCGGCGCTGCCGGGACTGCATAGGATACCAGACTGCGCCCGAGCGGCGCCGTCCCCGACCGCCAGCACCCCCCGGTCGTTCGAGGCATGGCCCATGGCCCGGGTGGCGCGGCCCGGCCCGCGACGAGGCGGTTGGGCATCCGGGCCGCGGCGCCTATGCTCAGTGGTTACCATCTGGTCCCCGCAACAGCTGTGGAAAGGTACGGTAGCCAACCGTGCGGCACACTAACTCGCCGGACACCGAGGTTGCCTCGGGCGGGCCGCGGGGCCGGCCGGGATCCAACGGCGGAATCCGGGTCATCGGGCACGCGGCGGGTCCCCGTTGACTGCGGCCCGGTGGCGGCGGCTGCCCGCGGGATGGGACTCCGAGATGTCCGACGACTACGAGTGGGCGCCGCTGCACCTGCCGCCCGAGGTGACCAGGGTCAGCGCGTCTACCCGGCTGTCCATCGAGGCCGAGTACCGCGGCTGGGAGTTGACCCGGGTGCGCCTGTACACCGACGGCAGCAGGCGGGTGTTGCTGCGCCGCCAGAAGTCGACGGTCGGCCAGCGGCTTGACCGACCGCAACTGTGACGGCGGACGGCCCCCGCGACAGTCGTCACCGGATCGACGATCTGGTGCGCCGGGTGCTGTTTTTGATACCGCCGGAACACGCCCACGCGATGGTTTTCGCCGCGCTGCGCGGTGTCACCGCGCCCACCCCGCTGCGCGGGTTGCTTCGCCGGCTGTTGGCGCCCGCCGACCCGGTCCTGGCCAGCACGGTGTTCGGGGTGCGCTTCCCGGGACCGCTCGGGCTGGCCGCCGGTTTCGACAAGGACGGTGCCGGGCTCAACACCTGGGGCGCGCTGGGCTTCGGCTACGCCGAGGTGGGCACCGTCACCACCCACCCGCAACCCGGCAATCCGGCGCCGCGGCTTTTCCGGCTGCCCGCCGATCACGCGCTGCTCAACCGGATGGGGTTTAACAACAACGGCGCCGGCGCGCTGGCGATGCGCCTGGCCCGTCACCACCCCGGCATACCGATCGGGATCAACATCGGTAAGGCGGCATCGACCGCGCCGGCACGGGCGGTCGAGGACTACCGCACCTGCGCCCGCCTGCTCGGCCCGCTGGCGACGTATCTGGTGGTCAACGTGAGCTCACCGAATACGCCTGGGTTGAGGGATCTGCAGGCCGTCGAGTTCCTGCAGCCGATCCTGTCGGCCGTGCTCGCCGAGACCTCGACGCCGGTGGCGGTGAAGATCGCGCCCGATCTCGCCGACACCGACATCGACGACATCGCCGACCTGGCGGTCGACTTGGGGGTGTCGGCCATCGTGGCCACCAACACCACGGTCTGCCGCGACGGCCTGCGCACCCCGGGGCTCGACCAGCTCGGGCCGGGCGGCGTCTCCGGGCCCCCGCTGGCGCCGCGGGCGACCGCGGTGCTGCGCCGGCTCCACCGCCGGGTCGGCGACCGGTTGACCCTGATCAGCGTGGGCGGCATCGAAACGCCCGACGATGCCTGGGAGCGCATCACCTCCGGTGCGTCGCTGCTGCAGGGCTACACCGGCTTCGTCTACGGAGGAGCCTTGTGGGCCAAGCACATTCACGACGGGATCGCCCGCAGGCTGCATGACGGCGGGTTCGCATCGCTTAGCGAGGCCGTCGGGTCCGCCCCGGCCGAACCCTAAGCTGCACCGGCGCAAATCTTCAATACCCGTTCAATACCCGGCGAGCAGGCCTGTTGCGACACCGCGCCCCGGGTGGTCAGTCGGCCGGCTGCTCGTAGGTGCCGTAGATGAACGCCCGCGCGATCGCGTGCTGGAAAAGCTGAAATCCCAGGAAGGCGGGACTGGCGTCCTCGCTGAGATCGAGTTTCTCGACGTTGACCGCATGCACCGTGACGTAGTACCGATGCGGACCATGACCGGGCGGTGGCGCAGCCCCGACGTAGCGCCGCATCCCGGCGTCATTGACCAGTGTCAGCGCGTTACCCGGCAGCTGACGGCCGTCGCCCACACCTTCGGGTAGCTCGGTGACCGAAGCGGGCAGGTTGGCCACCGCCCAGTGCCAGAATCCCGACATCGTCGGGGCATCGGGGTCATAGACGGTGACCGCAAAGCTGCGGGTGTCCGCGGGAAACCCAGACCAGCTCAGGTGCGGGCTGGCGTCCCGGCCGCCGGCACCGAGGATCCCGCTGATCTGGGCGGAGGCCAACGGCTGCCCGTCGGTGATCGACTTCGATGTCAGCGTGAACGACGGTAACTTGGGCAGTGCGGCAAACGGGTCGGGTCGGGTGATCATCCTCGGTCCTCTCGTGTCGATCAGCAGTGTGTTAAAAAGTGTGCCAGCACCCGGGTACCGAACTTGAGCCCGTCGATGGGTACCCGCTCGTCCACGCCGTGGAACAGCGCCGCGAAATCCAATTCCGGGGGCAATCGCAGGGGGATGAAACCGAAACAGCGAATACCCAAGCGCGCAAAGGCTTTTGCATCTGTTCCACCGGATAGCATGTAGGGCACCGTGCGGGCATCGGGGTCCACCGCGCGCAGTGCGGCGTTCATGGCGTCGACCAGGTCACCGTCGAACCCGGTCTGATACGGCGGCAGGTTGGCGATCCATTCGCGGCTCACCTCGGGGCCGATCAACTCGTCGACCTCGGCCTCGAAGGCCGCTTGCCGGCCGGGAAGCACGCGGCAGTCCAGCACCGCTTCCGCCGTCGCGGGAACAACGTTGGCCTTATACCCGGCCTTGAGCACGGTCGGGTTGGCGGTGTCGCGCAGCGTAGCCTTCACGATGCGGGCTATCGGGCCCAGTTTGTCGAGTGTCCCGTCCAGGTCTGGCGCCCCGGCGTCGAAAATGTGGCCCGTTTCCTCGCTGACCGCCGCCAGGAACCGCGCGACGGGCTCGGTAACCACCAGCGGGAAGCGGTGGCGGCCCAGCCGGGCGACCGCCTCGGCGAGGGAGGTGACCGCGTTGTGGTCGTGCACCATCGAGCCGTGGCCAGCGCGCCCGCGCGCGGTCAGCCGCATCCACTGCACGCCCTTCTCGGCGGTCTCGATCAGATAGAGGCGGCGTTCGCCGCCGGTGCGGCACGGCACGGTCAGCGAAAACCCGCCGACCTCGCCGATCGCCTCGCTGACCCCGTCGAACAGGTCGGGCCGGTTGTCGACCAGCCACTGCGACCCGTATAAGCCGCCGTGTTCTTCGTCGGCAAGGAACGCAAACAGCACATCGCGGGGCGGCACGATCCCGGCACGCCGGAAATGCCGGGCCACCACGATCATCATGCCCAGCATGTCTTTCATGTCGACCGCGCCGCGGCCCCAGACATAGCCGTCCTCGATCGCTCCGGAAAACGGGTGCACGCTCCAATCGGCCGCCTCGGCCGGCACCACGTCGAGGTGACCATGGATCAACAGCGTGCCGCGGGACCGGTCCGCGCCCGCGAGCCGGGCGAACACATTGCCCCGGCCGGGGGCACCGGACTCGACGTATTCGGTCTGGTAGCCGGCCTCCTCCAACTGCGCCGCCACCCAGCCCGCGCACTGCGCCTCGCCCTTGGTGGTGTCGGGTTCGCCGGTGTTGGTGGTGTCAAATTGGATCAGCCTGCTGACGACGTCCACCACCTCGTCGACCGGAACACCGGCTGCAAGCGTCACAGTCCCTTTCCTATCATCGGCCATCATCGGGCATCATCGGGCACCTTTCCTACCGTTGGGCACTTTCCTACCATTGGAACGGCCCTACCATTGGAACGGCCGTGGGGCAGGCGTGCCTGGTGTTTGGGTCCGCACCCGATGATCCGATAGCCTTGGCTGCCAGCCCTGGTTGAGTGGTCCGAGTGGCGGAATGGCAGACGCGCTAGCTTGAGGTGCTAGTGCCCTATTAGTGGGCGTGGGGGTTCAAGTCCCCCCTCGGACACCCGGTGCCGACGGGCAGCATCGCCGAGCCGTGGCCCGCCTGGGGTCGTAGGCTGGGGATAGCCAGCAACGAGGTAGCACCAATGAATCGATCGGGTGGCTTTCTCCGGCGCACCGCGGCCCGCACGTTTCGCGACCGTCGCGACGCCGGGCGGATGCTGGCCCGAGAATTGGCCCCCCACCGTGGCACGGCGGGGCTGCTGGTGTTGGGGCTGGCACGCGGTGGTGTCCCCGTTGCCTGGGAGGTTGCCCGCGCACTCGATGCTCCGCTGGATGTGTTTTTGGTGCGCAAGCTGGGCGTGCCGCAGTGGAGCGAACTCGCGATGGGCGCGCTGGCCAGCGGTGGCGGGGTGGTGATCAACGACAACGTGGTGTCCAGCCTGCACATCGGTGAGGACCAGGTGCGCGCGGTGATCGATCGGGAGACCGCGGAGCTGAGCCGGCGCGAGCGGGCCTACCGCGGTGACCGGCCGCTCACCGATCCCGCCGGCAAAACCGTGATCCTCGTCGACGACGGTATCGCCACCGGTGCCAGCATGCTGGCGGCCGTGCGTGCGGTGCGGGCCGCCGGCCCGCACGCGATCGTCGTCGCCGTCCCGGTAGCACCACCCTCGGGCTGTGAGCTGCTCGCGCAAGAAGCCGATGACGTGGTGTGTGTCACCATGCCTGCGGCGTTCGACGCGGTGGGACAGGCCTACGTCGACTTTCATCAGGTCACCGATGAGGAGGTCCGGGAGCTGCTGGCCACCCCGACCCGGCAGGAGAGCCCCCACCAAACGTGAATTCGACGCCCGGGCGTCACCCGTCGCCGCCGGCTCCCGGTTTTCTCGCCGGCGTCTCATCGGCACCGGTGTCGACGCTCTCGGGGTACTCGGCATCGAAGGTCTCATCGGTCGAGGTCTCGCCGGTGACGCTCGCGTCGGCCCCCGGGGCTGGTGTCGGGTCTTGAGCGCCCGGCGACGTGGTGTCCACCGGTCGCCGGGGCGGCCGCCCGGCGGTGTCCCGTTCCCGGCGTTCCTGCAGCGCGTCGACGATCAGCAACACCACCCCCGCAGCGCTTGCCGCAATGCAAACCCATGCCACCAACTCGTTACTGGTGACGACCGCGAACACCAATGCGGCCAGGCCTATCACCGCTAACACCAGCGCGATAATCAGCATCGGCAACCCTTCAGCCACACCGGCGGAACCGCCGTCTTCCTCGATGTCTTCTTCGGGGCGGCCCGAACCCTGCCCGGCTAGTTAGTGCCCCCCTAGTTACTGCCCCTGTGGAATTGGTTGAACCCACCGGTTTCTGCGCTGGAGTCGACCGGCGCCGCCGAACCGCGCTGGCCAAGCTCCTCAAGCTGAGATTCCAGGTAGGTCTTCAATCGGGTGCGGTACTCGCGTTCGAAGGTACGCAGTTGCTCGAGGCGACCTTCCAATACCGTGCGCTGCTGGTTGATGGTGCCCATGATCTCGGAATGCTTGCGTTCGGCGTCGGCCTGCAACGCGTCGGCCTTCTCCTGGGCCTGGCGCAGCTGAGCCTCGGATCGAGTCTGCGCATCGGTCAACATCGCATCGGCGCGCTGGCGGGCTTCGGCGAGCGTCGTTTCGGCCTCGCGGCGCGCGTCGCTGAGGATTTGGTCGGCGTTGGCGCGGGCATCGGCCAGCATCTTGTCCGACTCGGCTTTGGCGGTGGCGGTGAGCCGATCGGCAGTGTCCTGAGCGAGGCTCAGCACCCTGGCGGCCTTGAGGGCCTGCTCCTCGGCCACCTCGGCGGCGGGCGCCGGGGCTTCCCGTGGCGGTTCGTAGAGCGGGATGGCCTCGGTGGGCTGGGCACCGGCACTCGCGCGGACGGCGGCCAACTCCTGATCCAGTTCCTTGACCCGCTGGCGCAGGTCGGTGTTCTCTTCGATGAGCCGGCTCAGCTCGTTTTCCACCAGGTCGAGGAAGGCATCGACCTCGTCCTCGTTGTAGCCTCGCTTGCCAATCGGCGGCTTACTGAACGCCACATTATGGACGTCTGCTGGTGTCAGCGGCATTCTTTGCCCCCTCGAATCTGGATCGTCAATCCGGTCTGCAAAGTGTAGGACGTTGCGGTAGCTGTACCGCAACCGTTGCCCATCCTGTCACATCAGACCCGCCGGTTGCCGATTAGCCCGATACTTAAGAGCGAATTTCATATTTTAAGAAGAGCCCGAGAAATCTCGTCCACGAGATTGCGGACGTCCGCCGATAACCCGTTGGCACCCGGTGCGCCCAGCCGCCCGGCGGGCACCGTCCGACGCGCTTTAAACCGCGTTAAACCGCGGCCTGAAAAGCCAATTGCATGCCGATGAACGCCACCAGCAGCAGCACCATGATGGACAGGTCGAGGCGAACCGCCCCGATGGTGAGCTGCGGTATCAGCCGGCGCAGCAACTTCACCGGGGGATCGGTGATCGACATGATGGCCTCGAGAACCACCACGGTGGCACCGCGGGGATGCCAGTCGCGGCTAAACGATCGGATGAATTCGACGACGATCCGCGCGATCAGCAGCAACCAGAACAGGAACAGCGCGAAGCCGAGGATCTGAAAGAACAGCGTCAACGGGGGCCTGACCTTACCGATGTGAGCCTGCCGACTATCACCGCGCCCGGGCGCGGCAACCGTCAGCCTACCGACTCGGATGGCCGGCGTGCACGCTCGTTGCCGGCGGCCGGGCTGTCCTGTTGCGGCGGCTACTGGTAGGCGTAAAAGCCGGTTTCGGCGATCCGGCGCCGGTCCTCCGGGGAGACGTCGACATCGGCGGGCGACAGCAGGAACACCTTGGTCGCCACTTTGTCGAATGAGCCGCGCAAGGCGAAGGCCAGTCCGGCCGCGAAATCCACCAGCCGTTTGGCGTCGGCGTTATCCATCGACACCAAATCCATGATCACCGGGGTGCCGTCGCGGAAACGCTCCCCGATGGTGCGGGCCTCGCTGTAGTCCTTTGGGCGCAACGTGGTGATCTTCGACAGCGGGCTGCCCTCGTCGAACATCATCGCCATCCGACGTGGATCCATTGCCAGCGCGCCGCGCGTGGAGCCGCGCAACAAGCCGAACCGGGGCCGGGCCAACTCGGCTCGGCCGAACTCCCGGGGCCGGAACCGGGGCTCGTCGCCGTAGCCGCGATAACCACCCGGGGGGTAGTCCCCCGGCTCGCCACGCGGATCGTCATAGTCGCGCCCGTCGTAGCGGGGGTAGCCGTCGTCGAACCGGTGCCGCGGATAGCCGTGCGGTGTCGGAGCGCGGTCGTCGTAGTACTCGTCGTCGTAGTCCTCCGTCGGAGCCATCCCGAAGTAGGCCTTGACCTTGTGCAGTGTGCTCATCGTGTGACCCCTTCTGGAGTGTGATGTCTGTGATGAAGGTGTGACTGCAGTGACTGCTCACGGTGACCGTAGCGGTCGCGGGCCCAATAACGCGGTACCGACACGCACACAGGTTGAACCGTGTTTGACGGCGATTTCGAAGTCATTGGACATGCCCGCCGAAAGCCCCACCGCATTCGGATGCGACTCGAGCACCCGGCGATGCTCGGCGTGCAGCCGCGCGAAGGCCTTCTCCGGATCCCAGTTCACCGGCGGAATACCCATCAACCCGACCAATTCCAGCGTTTCGGACGCCTCCACCCGGGCGCAGATATCGTCCACGGCGCCGGGCGCGGAGATGTCCACCCCGCCGCGAGCCACGTCGCCGTCGAGGCTGATCTGGACATAGACCCGCAGCGGGGCACTGCGCTGACCTCCGGCAAGGGCCGCGCCGGCCGCCCGGTCGAGCGCGGTCACCAGGCGTGCGCTATCGACGGAGTGCACGGTGTGCGCCCAGCGGGCCAGCCGGGGAACCTTGTTCCGCTGAATCTGACCCACCATGTGCCAGCGCACCTGCCGCGCTGCGGGGCCCAGCACCCCGGCGAGCTCACCGATCTTCGCCCACGCCTCCTGCTCGCGGGACTCGCCTATCGAGCGGCAACCCAAACGCACCAAAATCGCAACATCGGTTGCCGGAAAGAATTTGGTAACGGGCAGAAGTTCGATGTCATCGACGTTGCGGCCCGCAGCCCGTGCGGCCGCGGCGAGCCGCGAGTGCACCGACGCCAACGCGCGGGACAATTCGGATTCCCGCGTTGAATGCTCGGCTGCCGCCGGACTCATTGCCGACCCGGTCCGTTCACACCGGCGGCTTCCATCCACACCAGCGACGCCAACCTCCCGGTCTGCCCGTCCCGGCGATGGGAGAACAGATCGGGGTCCGCCACCGTGCAGCGGGGATCGACGTCGATCGCGCCGACCCCCGAATCGGCGAGCTGGCGCGCGATTCCGGCGCGCAGATCAAGCGCCGGAGTGCCGGCCGGCGTGGTGGTGCGGCTGCCGGGCAGAGCCGCCTCGACCTCATCGGCCATCGCCGCGGGCACCTCGTAATTGCGCCCGCTGACCGCGGGACCGAGAAAAGCCGAGATATCGCGAGGGTGCGCGCCGACGGCCAGCATCACCTCCAGGGTGCGGGCCACCACTCCGCGCTGGGCGCCCACCCGGCCGGCGTGCACGGCCGCCACCACACCGGCGCGGGCATCGGCCAGCAACACCGGCACACAGTCCGCGGACACCACCGCCAGCGCCAGGCGGGGGGTACGGGTCACCAGTGCGTCGGTGGCGTCGAGCGCGCCGCCGCGTGGCTCATCGACCACCTCGACGTGATCACCGTGGACCTGGTTCATCCACACCACCCGTGCGGGGGGCAAGCCAATGGTGGCGGCCAGCCGGGCCCGGTTGGCCGCCACCGCAGCCGGGTCGTCACCGACGTGATCACCCAGATTGAAGGTGTCGAACGGGGGCGCCGAGACCCCGCCGGCGCGAGTGGTCGTCACCCGGCGAATGCGATAGCCCACCGACCCAGTATCCGGTTCGGTCGGCACCGAAGTCAGCGGGGCGCTAGCGGCGCATGAAGGGCGGCACGTCGACGTCATCGTCATCATCGCCGCCGATGCTGAGCGTCGAGCCGTTGGTGGACAGCGGCACGCTGACGGCGTCGGCGGGCTCGAACAGCGTCGTGGTGAGCTTGCCGGCCTTACCCGGGGCGATGGTCTGGCCCGATCCCCCGCCGAGGATCGGTCTGCGGCCCGGCCCGCTGGCCGCGAAGCCCGCCGCGATGACCGTGACACGCACCTCGTCACCCAGCGAGTCATCGATGACGGTTCCGAAGATGATGTTGGCATCCGGGTGGGCGGCCTCTTGCACCAGCGAGGCCGCCTCGTTGATCTCAAACAGGCCCAGGTCGCTGCCGCCGGCGACCGACATCAGCACGCCCTGCGCCCCCTCCATGGAGGCTTCCAGCAGCGGGGAATTGATCGCGATCTCGGCGGCCTTGATCGCCCGGCCCTCACCGCGGGCCGAGCCGATGCCCATCAGCGCGGTGCCCGCACCGGACATGATGCCCTTGACATCGGCGAAGTCGACGTTGATCAAGCCCGGAGTGGTGATCAAGTCGGTGATGCCCTGCACGCCGTTGAGCAGCACCTCGTCGGCACTGCGAAACGCGTCCATCAAGGAGACCGCGGCATCTCCCATCTGCAACAAGCGATCGTTGGGGATCACGATCAAGGTGTCACAGCTTTCCCGCAGCGCGGCGATGCCGGCCTCGGCCTGCTGACTGCGCCGCTTGCCCTCAAAGGAGAACGGCCGGGTGACCACGCCCACGGTCAGCGCGCCCAGCTTTCGGGCGATGGTGGCCACCACCGGCGCGCCGCCGGTGCCGGTTCCGCCCCCTTCGCCGGCGGTGACGAACACCATGTCGGCCCCGCGCAGCAGTTCTTCGATCTCGTCCTTGGCGTCCTCGGCGGCCTTGCGCCCCACCTCCGGGTCGGCACCGGCGCCCAGCCCGCGGGTGGAATCCCGCCCAACATCGAGCTTGACGTCCGCATCGCTCATCAACAGCGCCTGGGCGTCGGTGTTGATCGCGATGAACTCCACGCCCTTGAGGCCCTGCTCGATCATCCGGTTGACGGCGTTAACACCGCCGCCGCCGATCCCCACGACTTTGATGACGGCCAGGTAGTTATGCGGGGGGGTCATCATTCGGCTTCCTCCCTGATGGGACTGACGTCGTTTGCGGCTCGGATCTGTCGGCCCAACGTGAACAACCCTTCAAGACCTTCGGCAAACTCTCAACCTCAACCAGAGGCTTAGAGTTATGTCAAGTAGTTCTGCGCAACCAGAACGGTATGGCCATGGCCCGCCCCAACCATGCAGGCGCGCCGACACACGGCGGGCGAATTTCGGTCAATTTTTCCCGGGCAGCGGGCGCGAAGCGCCCGGCGCGTGACACCGGCGTCACCCGCGGGGCCCGATGCACAGTCACGCTCACCCTTAAACCTCGGGGACGGGCCTATTTGACGGTGGGCAGGTCCGGACTGGACACGTCGTAGGTGTGTGCCGGCTGGGTCAACAGCGCCGCGAGCTTTTCGGCCTTCTCCTGGGTGCGGTCGGCGGTCCCCCAGATCACCGTGCGCCCGTCGACCAGTGTCAGGGTGATGGCGGCCACCGACGGGGCGGCGACACGGGCCACCTGCCCGGCGACTTCCGGACGCAGCGCGGTGAGCACCGCCAGCGCCGCCTTGGTCGCCGGATCGGCCGGTGCCGGGTCCTCGACATCGATGTAGGGCAGCGACGGTGGCGGAGGGGCGGTCGCAAAGTCGACCCCGTCCCGGTCGTAGAGATGCGGACCGTCAGGAAAATCCTTCACCACCAATGGAATTCGCTCGACGATGGTGATCCGCAGCGTCGAGGGATACTGCCGCTGCACGCGCGCGCTGGCGACCCGGCGGATGGCCGCGACCCGGTCGGCGACCGCGCCGGTGTCGATTTGCAGCAACGGCGTGCCGGGGCGCACTCGCGCCGCGTCGAGAACCTCGTCGCGGGTGACCGCGCGGTTACCGGTGACCACGATGCCGCGCGCGGACATCACCGGGGTGAAATAAAGGACCGCCCCGAGCGTAACCGCGCCCACGATCCCCACGACCGTGGCCACCATCGTCTTCAGGCCGCGCACCGCGCCGCGGGGAACGGGCTTGGGCTCGGTGGCGGGGCCGGCGCGGGCCCGGCGCCTGGCCTCACGGCGGACGTGTTCGATCGCGCGGGTGCGGGCCCGCGCGGCGCGGCCCTCGGCACGTTCCCGGCGGGCCCGCCGGCGGGGACCCTCGAAGTCACCGAGGTGATCCGGTGCCGTGGCCGGCTGCATCAGCGCCACCCCCCCGGCCGTCCGGGCGCGCTGCGGTTGGCCCGCACCCGCAGCGCGGTCAGGATCTCGGGGGCGAGCATGGTCACATCGCCGGCCCCCATCGTGACCACGATGTCGCCCGGAGCGGTAGCCGCCGCCACCGCGGCCGGCACCGCCGAGAAATCCGGGACATAGTGCGCGGGCACACTCACCCACTCGGCGACGCTGGCCCCGCTCACACCCGCGAGGGGCTGTTCGCGAGCGCCGTAGACGTCGAGCACGAACACCTCATCGGCGGCGTTGAGCGCCCGGCCGAACTCGGCGGCGAAAGCCTTTGTCCGCGAATATAAATGCGGTTGAAACACCACCAATAATCGGCCGCCTCCGTCCTGGGCCAGCAGGGTGCGGACGGCGGCTAGGGTGGCGCTGATTTCCGTCGGATGGTGGGCGTAGTCGTCGAACACCCGCACCGAGGCGGCGGTTCCGACCAGTTCGAGTCGGCGGCGCACACCCTCGAAACCGGTCAGCCCGTCGAGCGCCGCATCGATGGGTGCGCCCACCTCGACGGCGGCCAACAGCGCTCCCAGCGCGTTGAGCGCCATGTGGCGCCCGGGCACCGACAGCCGCAGCACCCGCGGGTAGCGTTCGCCGGCCAGGTGGATGTGCGCGACCGCGCCGGTACCCTGCTGCTCCCACGACAGCAGCGTGCCGGTAAGCCCTCCGGTCGGCCGGCTGCCGTAGCGCAGCACCCGAATCCCAAGGGCCGCACTGCGGTGCGCCAGTGCGGCCGCTCCGGCGTCGTCCACGCAAGCCACCAGCGCGCCGCCGGGCGCGAGCCGCTGCACAAACGCGTCGAAAACGGCGGCGTAGGCGTCCGGGCTGCCGAAGAAATCCAGGTGGTCGGACTCGATGTTGGTGACCACCGCGACGTTGGGGGTGTATTCCAAAAGCGAGCCGTCGCTCTCGTCGGCCTCGGCGACAAAGCAGCTCCCGCTGCCGTGGTGCGCATTGGTGCCCGCCTCCCCCAGCTCGCCGCCGACCGCGAAAGACGGGTCCCGTCCGCAGTGCTGGAGCGCCACGATCAGCATCGACGTCGTCGTCGTCTTCCCGTGGGTGCCGGTGACCATCAGCGTGGTCCGCCCGGCCATCAGTTTTGCCAGCACCGCCGGGCGCAGCAGCACCGGGATGCCGCGACGACGGGCCTCGACGAGCTCCGGGTTGGTCTTGGGGATGGCGGCGTGGGTGGTGATGACGGCGGTTGCGCCGCCCGGCAGCAGATCCAGCGCCGACGCGTCGTGCCCGATCCGGATCAGCGCGCCGCGGGCCCGCAGGGCGTGGACACCGCGGGACTCTTTGGCGTCGGATCCCGACACCAGCGCGCCGCGGTCCAGCAGAATGCGGGCGATGCCCGACATACCCGCTCCCCCGATGCCCACCAGGTGCACCCGGCGCAGCTCGGGCGGCAGCGGCTCGGCGCTCACCGTCGCTCCCCGGGCTTCGCCGCCGCCGGCGGATGACCGGCGGCGACGCGTAGCGCACCCCGCCGTTTGGTGACGCGGCTGCCGTCACGCGCGGCGCGCGCGACGTCCAGCGCGGCCTGGGCCACCCGCCGGGCCGCGTCGGGGTGTCCCGCCCGCGCGGCGGCCGCCGTCATCGCCGCCAGCCGTGCCGGGTCGGCGAACAGCCCGGACACCTGCGTCGCCACCAGCCCCGGCGTCAGATCGGCGTCGGCGACCAGCACGCCACCGCCGGCGTTGACCACCGGCAGCGCATTAAGCCGTTGTTCACCGTTGCCGATCGGCAGCGGCACATAGATCGCCGGCAGCCCGACGGCCGACACCTCGGCGACCGTCATCGCCCCGGCCCGGCAGATCACCAAGTCGGCCGCGGCGTACGCGAGATCCATCCGGTCCAGGTAGGGCACCGCCACATAGGGCGGATCACCGGGGTCTGGGGCGCGCAGCTCGAGGGTGTTCTTGGCGCCGTAGGCGTGCAGCACCGACACACCCGCGGCAGCCAGATCGCCCGCTGCCCCGGCGACCGCCCGGTTGAGTGAGACCGCGCCTTGTGACCCGCCGAACACCAGCAGCACCCGCGCGTTGTCGGCGAAGCCGAAATGGGCTCGCGCCGCCGCCCGCAGCGCCGCGCGGTCGAGCGTGGTGATCGCCGCCCGAACCGGCACGCCCACCACCTCCGCACGGCGCAGCCCGCTATCCGGGACCGCTGAAAGCACCCGGGCCGCCGTCCGGGCGCCGACCCGGTTGGCCAGCCCGGCGCTGGCGTTGGCTTCGTGCAGCACCACCGGGACGCGCCGCTGCCACCCCGGGATGCCGTGGGCGGCAAGGTACGCCGGCAGTGCCACATAGCCGCCGAAGCCGATCACCACGTCGGCGTCCACATCGTCCAGCACCGCGCGGGCTTGCCGGACCGCGCGCCCAAGTCGCGCCGGCAACCCGACCAGGTCGCCGCTGAGCTTGCGGGGCAGCGGCGCCGGCGTGATCAGCTCGAGGCGGTAGCCGCGCCCGGGCACGAGCTCGGTCTCCAGGCCGCGGGGGGTACCCAGCGCGGTAATCCGCACGCGAGGCTCCAGGGCCCGCAACGCGTCGGCGACGGCCATGGCGGGCTCAACATGGCCGGCGGTGCCACCGCCGGCCAGAACGACCGATATCGCGGCACCGCCGGCTGAGCCAAGAGACGAGTCGTTCACCCGTAACGTTGACCTTCCACTGTGCGGGCGCGCCGTACCGGACGCCGACCAGCTCTATGATGCCCCGAGCGGGTGCGCTCGGCCGTGGGCGGTCGTCCCGCTCGCCCGACCGGGTGGACCGCACGCTGCTCCCGGTGCGGGGGCCGAAGCGGTGGCCGAGCGCTGCGCAACCGGTCGCGCAGCGCCTCCACCCGGGTCGGCGAGTAGGGTGCCGGCAACGGCAGCCGCAGCAGCCGGTTCATCCGGTCACCTCGCCCGGCCCGCAGCGCAGCCACCGCCTCCGGTTCGTGGCGGGCCGCGTTGGCAATCATGCCAATCATCAAAAGTGTTGTGGCCGTGGCTGTTCCGCCAGCAGAGATCAGTGGCAACTGCAGACCGGTGACCGGCAGCAGGCCGATCACGTATCCGACGTTGATAAATGCCTGGCCCAGCACCCACATCGTGGTGGTGGCGGTCAGCAGCCGCAGAAACGGGTCGACGGACCGGCGCGCGATGCGCATCCCGGTATAGGCGAACAGCCCGAACAACGCCAGCAGCGCGACCGCCCCGACAAAGCCGAGCTCCTCGCCGATGATCGCGAAGATGAAGTCGTTGTGGGCGTTGGGCAGGTAGTTCCACTTCGCGGTGCCCTGACCCAGGCCGTCGCCGAAGATGCCGCCGTTAGCCAGCGCGAAGCGGGCCTGACGGGCCTGGTAGCCGGTGTCTTGCGGGTCGGCCCCCGGGTTCAGCCAGGATCGCACCCGATCGGAGCGGTAGCCCGCGGAGACCGCCAAGATCGCCGCCGAAACGATCACCGCGAACAGCGAGCTCACGAAGACGCGTAACGGCAGTCCGGCGTACCACAGCAACGCCAACAGGATGATTCCCAGCGACACCGTCTGCCCGAGGTCCGGCTGGGCGACGATCAGGGCCAGCGCGATGACGGCCGCGGGCACCAGCGGGATCAGCATCTCCCGCAGCGAGGCGCGCTCCATGCGCCGGGCCGCCAGCAAATGTGCGCCCCAGATCGCGAAGGTGATCTTGGCCAACTCCGAAGGCTGCATCGACAAGCCGGCGATCACAAACCACCCGCGAGAACCGTTGGCCTCCTTGCCAATTCCGGGGATCAGCACGAGAACCAGCAAGATGACGGTCACCGCGAAACCGGGAAAGGCCATCCGCCGCATCACCCGCACCGGCACTCGCAGCGCGAGATAGCACGCGACCAGCCCGATGAGGGTCCACAGCACCTGCCGGCCGAAAATCACCCACGCCGAGCCGTCGTCGTCATAGGAACGCACCCCGGAGGCCGACAGCACCATGATCAGGCCGAGCGTGGTCAACAGCGCCGCCACGGCGATGATGAGGTGAAACGATGTCATCGGCCGTCGCAGCCAAGCCCCGAAACGGGTACGCGGCCCCCCCGCCACGGTGCCGGCGCCCGTTGGCGCCGCGTCGTCACCCGAGGAGGCTGCGGCCGTCTCCGCGGCCTTCGGATCCCGGTGCCGCAACCGGGTCAGCATGCCGGCCACCGCGGCTACCCGATCGCCGCGCGCACGGCGGCCGCGAACGCGTCGCCCCGGTGGGCGTAGCCGGCGAACTGGTCGAACGACGCACCCGCCGGCGCCAGCAGCACGGTGTCGCCGGGCGCCGCCAGCTCTCGGGCCGCGGCCACGGCCGCGATCATCACACACTCACCGACAGTCTTTCCCGGCTCACGGACAACTCTGATCACATCTGCAACATTTGCCACAGAAGTAGCATCCATATCGCCATCCTCGCCCGTCACAACCTGGACGACGGGGACATCGGGTGCGTGTCGCGATAACGCTCGGGCAACCTCGCCGCGATCCCGCCCGATCAGCACCGCCGCCGCCAGCCGGGATGCGACCCGGGCCACCGTCGCGTCCACGGATGCGCCCTTGAGCAGGCCGCCGGCCAGCCACACCACCCGCGGGTAGGCCAGCACCGAGGCCTCGGCGGCGTGCGGATTGGTGGCCTTGGAATCGTCGACGTAGCGGATCCCGTCGACGACGGCCACCACCTCCCCGCGGTGCCGGCCGGCCCGAAACGACGCCAGCGCGCCGGCGATGGCGGCGGCGGGCACCCCGACGCTGCGGGCCAGCGCCGCAGCGGCCAGCGCGTCGAGCACCCCCACCGGGCCCGGCACCGGGATCGACGCGACCGGGGCCAGCGTCAGGGCGTCGGCGAAGGCCCGGTCGACGAGCGCGCCGGCGCGCACCCCCAGCTCCCCCGGGGACGGCTCGCCCAGCCGGAAACCCACCCGCACCGGGGCCGTCGCGGTGTCCAGCAGCGTGGCCGCCCGGGCATCGTCCAGCCCGGCCACGGCCACCCGCCCGGTCAGCACCCGCGCCTTCGCCGCCGTGTAGTCGGTCATCGAGGCATGCCAGTCCAGGTGGTCTTCGGCGATGTTGAGCACCGCGCCGGCCTCGGGTCGCAGCGACGGCGCCCAGTGCAGCTGGAAACTGGAGAGCTCGACGACCAGCAGGTCGGCGGGCTCGCGCAGGGCGTCGAGCACCGGGCTGCCGATGTTGCCGCAGAGCCGGCTGCGCCGGTCCGCGGCCCTTAGCATGGCGTGCAGCATCGAGGCGGTGGTGGTTTTGCCGTTGGTGCCGGTGACGACCAGCCAGCGCCGCGGCGGCCCGCAGCGGCCCGAGGCGTCGAGCCGCCAGGCCAGCTCGACATCGCCCCAGATCGGCACGCGCGCCGCCGCGGCGGCGGCCGGCACGGGCGCGCTCGGCGGGAAACCGGGGCTGGTGAGCACCAGCGCGTAGTCGGCGATCCGCGCGACCGCGGTCGCCGGGTGCACGGTGGCCACCCCGGCCTCGGCGTGCCGGTGCCGAACGGCGGGGTCGTCGTCGCACACCGTCGCGTGCACCCCCAGGCGGGCCAGCGCCGCCAGCGCCGACCGCCCGGTGACCCCGCCGCCGGTGACCAGCACCCGGGCGCCGGGCGCCAGCGGCGCCAGGGACCCCAGCCGGTCACCCCCGCCGATGGTGTGCGGGCTCACGGTCGATCACCGATCGCGACCAGCCACTCGGCGTAAAACAGGGCCACCCCCAGTCCGCAGGCGATCGCGGTGAGCAGCCAGAACCGGATGATCACCGTGGTTTCCGCCCAGCCGACCAACTCGAAATGGTGGTGAAAGGGCGCCATCCGAAACATCCGGCGCCCGGTGGTGCGAAAGGTCAGGACCTGCAGCACCACCGAGGCGATTTCCGCGACGAACAGCGAACCCAGCACGATCGCGAGCAACTCGGTGCTGCTGGTCACCGACAGCCCCGCAATGACGCCGCCCAGCGCCAGCGATCCGGTGTCGCCCATGAAGATCCGGGCCGGCGCGGCGTTCCACCACAGAAAACCGACGCACGCGCCCGCGGTCGCGGCCGCGACCAGCGCCAGATCCAGCGGGTCACGCACGTGATAGCAGCCCACGCCCGGTGCGGTGACGCACGCGTTGCGGTACTGCCAGAACGTGATCAGCACGTAGGCGGCGGTCACCATCGCCATGCTGCCGCCGGCCAGGCCGTCCAGGCCGTCGGTGAAGTTGACCGCGTTCGACCAGGCGTAGACGATGACCACGCAGAACAGCACGAACAGCGCCGGAGCCAGCGTGACCGTGGCGATTTCCCGCACATACGACAGCTCGGGGCTGCCCGGTGTCAACCCGGCGGCGTTGCGGAACTGCAGCACCAGCACGCCGAAGATCACCGCGGCCGTGATCTGCCCGGCCGTCTTGGCGGTTTTGCTCAGGCCCAGGTTGCGGGCCCGGCGGATTTTGATCAGGTCGTCGACGAAGCCGACGGCGCCCAAAGCGGTGGCCAAAAACAGCACCAGCAGGCCCGACGCCGAGGGCCCCACGCCGCCGAAGGCCAGGCCCGCGAGATGGGTGCCCGCATAGCCGGCCCAGACACCGGCGAGGATCGCCACCCCGCCCATCGACGGCGTGCCGCGCTTGGCGCGGTGGCTGGGCGGGCCGTCCTCGCGGATCTCGTGGCCCAACCCCTGCCGGGTGAACAGCCGGATCAACACCGGGGTCACCAGGATGGACACCGTCAGCGCGATGGCGACGGCGATGAGGATTTGGATCATCGCCGGATGCCTCAGCCGGTGCCGTCGGCAATCAGCGCGTCGGCCAGCGCTCCCAGCCCGGCCGCATGGGACGCCTTGACCAGCACCACATCCCCGGGCCGCAGCTCGGTCCGCAACAGCGCCAAGGCGGCGTCGGTGCCGGCGACGACGGTGGCCTCGCCGCCCCACGGGCCCGCCGTCACCGCGCCGTGGTGCATGGCACTCATCAGCCTCCCGGTTCCCACGACAACCAGTCGAGACACATTTAAGCGCACCGCCAGCCGGCCGATGCGATGGTGCTCGGTTATCGCGTCGTCGCCGAGCTCGGCCATCGGCCCCAGCACCGCCCAGCTGCGTCGCGGCCGCCCGCCCCGGTGAGCGATCCAGGCCAGGGCCTGCAGCCCGGCGCGCATCGACTCCGGATTGGCGTTGTAGGCGTCGTCGATCACCGTCACCCCGTCGGCACGGGTGATCACCTGCATGCGGTGCCGCGACACCGCGCCCGCGCCGGCCAGCGCCACCGCTGTCTGCCCCAGCGCGGCACCGCAGTGCAGCGCGACCGCCGCCGCGCACAGCGCGTTGGTGACCTGATGCTCCCCCGACACCCGCAGCTGCACCTGGGCCTGCGCGTCACGGGTGTGCAGCGTGAAGCGCGGCCGGGCCCATTCGTCGAGCGTCACCGGCCCGGCCCAGACATCACCGGGCCCGGCGTCGGTGAGCCGGTTGCGGCTGACCCGCACAACCCGGGCCACGGTTTTACCGGCCATCGCCGCCACCGCCGGATCATCGACATTGAGGACGACCGCTCCGTCTTGTGGAATAGATTGCAGTAGTTCGGATTTGGTCGCCGCGATCGCCTCCCGCGAACCGAATTCGCCGAGGTGCGCGGTGCCGACGTTGAGCACCACCCCGATCGCGGGCGGCGCGATGGCCGCCAGCGCGGCGATGTTGCCGCGATGGCGCGCCGAGAGCTCCAGGACCAGATAGTCGGTGTGGCGGGTGGCGCGCAGCACCGTCCACGGGTGGCCCAGCTCGTTGTTGAACGAGCCCGGTGGGGCCACCACCTCGCCCAGCGGCTTGAGGACGGCAGCCAGCAGGTCCTTGGTCGAGGTTTTGCCCGATGAGCCGGTGATGCCGATGACGGTCAGCCCCTCGGCGATCAGCTCCGCGGCCACCGCGCCGGCCAGCTTGCCCAGCGCGGCCAGCACCGCCGCGCCGGAGCCGTCGGCATCGTGCTCGAGCACCCCGGTATTTGCCGGGGGTTGCGGGCCGGGGCGCACCACGATGGCCGGCACCCCGACCGGCCGGGCGGCCAGCACCGCGACCGCTCCGGCAGCCACCGCCGCCGCCGCGTGCTCGTGACCGTCGGTGCGCGCCCCCGGAAGCGCGAGGAACAACCCGCCGGGAGTGATTGCGCGGGAATCGAATTCGACGGTTCCGGTCACGTGCCGTCGGGCGGCGTCGTGCGGTGTGATGCCGGACAGGTCACCGCCAACGATCTCGGCGATGCGCGCGACGCTCAGATCGATCACGCCCGCGCCTCCAGGGCGGCCGCTAGCTCCAGGCGATCGTCGAAGGGCCGGATCTGCCCGCCACGGATCTGCCCGGTCTCGTGGCCCTTGCCGGTGACCAGCACCACGTCGCCGGGTTGGGCCCAGAAGACGGCGTGCCGGATCGCCGCGCGCCGGTCGGCTATCTCGACGAGTTCGGCGTTGGTGTTCGCCTCGGCGGCCCCGGCGAGGATGGCGCGCCGGATCGCGGCGGGATCCTCCCCGCGTGGGTTGTCGTCGGTGACGACGACCAGATCCGCCAGTTCGGCGGCGATCTTGCCCATCGGGGCCCGCTTGCCGGGGTCGCGCTCCCCGCCGGCGCCGAACACCACCGCGACCCGGGCATCCGGGTGGCGCACCGCCCGCAGCACCGCGCGCAACGCGCCCGGCTTGTGGGCGTAGTCGACCAGCGCCAGAAAGTCTTGACCGCGGTCGATCTCCTCGAGACGCCCGGGAACGCGGGTGGCCCGCAATCCGGGCGCCGCCTGCTCCGGGGAAACGCCGACCAGATCGAGAATAGCCAGTGCGACAAGACAATTCGCGACGTTGTAGGGTCCCGGCAGTCGAATGCCCAGCCGGTGGCGCACGCCGGCCGGGTCGACCGCGGTGAACTGCTGTCCGTGGGCGCCGAACCGCTCGATGTCCTCGGCGCGCCAGTGTGCCGGGCGGTCCGCGGCGCTGACGGTGATCGCATCACCGGCGCGGGCGGCCATCGCCCGCCCGGCATCGTCGTCCACGCAGATCACCACGGCGCGGGCCCGCAGCGGCGAGCCCGGGTCGAACAGCCGGGCCTTGGCCGCGAAGTAGTCGGCCATGCTGGGGTGAAAGTCGAGGTGGTCGCGGGACAGGTTGGTGAAGGCGGCCACGGCGAACCGCACCCCGTCCACACGATGCAGGGCCAGCGCGTGACTGGATACCTCCATCACCGCGGTGTCCACGCCGCGTTCGGCCATCACCGCGAGCAGCGCCTGCAACGCGGGTGCCTCCGGGGTGGTCAGCGCCGCGGGCACGTCGGCGCCGTCGATGCGGCCGCCGATGGTGCCGATCAGCCCGGTGGTCCGCCCGGCGGCCCGCAGACCGGCCTCCACCAGATACGTCGAGGTGGTCTTGCCGGAGGTGCCGGTGATCCCGATGACGGTGACCCGCCCCGACGGCCGCCCGTATACCGTCGCGGCCAGCTCGCCCAGCACCGCACGCGGTTCTGGGTGGGTCAGGACGGGCACGGCGAGGTGGCCGGGCAGCGCGGCCACCCCACCGGCATCGGTGAGCACCGCGACCGCACCCCGTTCGGCCGCCTCGCCGGCGTAACGGCCGCCGTGCGTGGTCGCGCCCGCCAACGCCGCGAACAGGTCGCCGGCACGGGCCTCTTGGGCCCGCAACGTCACCCCGGTGATGCGCACATCCGGGATGACGCCGCCCGCGGCGGGCACGGCGCCCACCTGCGCCGCTAGCACCGGCAGCGGCACACCGGCGCTCGCGGTGGGGCGCAGCTCAGTTGGCACCGACGTCACCTCCACCCGCTCGCTCACCGGGATTTCAGCCAAGCCAATGGGCCTACCAGGATTTCAGCCATGAAACAGTATCGGCCTCGATCACGCGGAACGGTGCCGGCCGTCCGCCGGCGCGACGCCACCCATGGCTGCGCGGCGCGGTGATCTCAAAGCCGCCGCGGCCGGCGCAGCGGTTACCGGCCGGTGCCGAACCTCCGGCGGCGCCCGAGTGCCCTGACGATCAGGGGGTGATGAGCATCTTCAGAAAGCCCGGCTCGCGGTCAGCGAATTGGGTTGCCGCCCCGGGAAACTCGTCGAGCCGCACCCGGTGGGTGATGACCGCGGTCGGGTCGATGACGTTGTTCTCGATGAGCTGCATCGCCTGCCACTGCGCGGTTTTGGCGTTAGCGAATCCGTTGAGACGCAGCTGAAGATTCTTGAAAAACATGTCGAACAGTGACGCCGGATGATCGCGCTCGAGATACACCCCCCCGCCGCTGATCGTCGCACCGGGCCGAGCCAGGGCAACGGCCAGGTCGAAACCCGCACCGCGCCCGGCGAACTCAACGACCTTGTGCACCCCCAGCCCGTTGGTGGCGTCCAGGATGGTCTGAATGGATGCCTCGGTCGCCTGCGGGCCGGCGTCCAGGGCGATCGCGCCGAGCTTTTCGGCGCGCTCCCGGCGATAGGCCACCGGGTCCAACGCATACACCGGGGCGTCGGTGCGCCGGCGAAGCAGGTCAAGTGCGAGCAGACCGGTGGGGCCGCACCCGACGACCGCCACGGTGTCGGTGGGCTCGATGGCGGCCGCGTGCACGGCGATGGTAGCCGCGGGCAGGTTGCAGGACAGGAACGGCGCGACCTCGTCGGCGATGGCGTCGGGCACGTGCTCGAGGTGAGCGTCGGCAAGCGGAACACGGACGTATTCGGCCTGGCTGCCCCCCAGGTCGCCGAAGGCGGTGCCGAAGCCGTAGATGGCCTTGCCGCTGGTCAGGCAGTGCGCGGTCTGGCCGGCCCGGCACATCTCGCAGCGCCCGCAGCTGACCGAGTACGGGAAGGTGACCCGGTCGCCCACGGCGAATTGGGTCACGGCGGAACCCACTTCGACGACCTCGCCGCAGATCTCGTGGCCAAGCGTGGTGTGCCCGGGGGCGACGAGGTCGGCGACCTCGCCGTTGAACAGGTAGAGATCCGATCCGCACATCGAGGCGACCCTGGTCTTGACGATCAGATCGCCCGGATCCCGGAGGGTCGGGTCCGGCACGTTTTCGATGGTGACCGTGCGCGGTCCTTGGTAGACGGCTGCTCGCATGAAAACCTCCTCGTGCGGTCGGTGGGAAACCCGCTGGCGGGCATGGCTGGGCCGGTCAGCCGAAACGGTCGTAGTGGACGCGGTCGATCGGGATGTTGCGCTCGCGCAGCAGCGCGAGCACGGCGTCGACCATCACCGGGGGCCCGGCCAGGTAGTGCTCGGCGTCCGTCAGCGCTGCCAGCTGCGACTCGAGCGCGTCGGTGACAAACCCCGTGGTGCCCGACCAGCCCTCGGCGGGTTTGGCCAGGGCGCCGTGCAGCCGGCCCGACGGCAACCGCGCGACCAGCTGCTGTAGCTCGTCCCAGCACACCAGCTCGTCTCGGGTGTTCGCCCCGTAGAACACGTGCACCGCCCGGGTGGTGGCGGCGTCGGCGAGCTGGCGCACCAGCGCGATGATCGCCGAAATCCCGGTCCCGCCCGCGGTTAGCACCACGTCGCGGTCCCCGCCGCGCAGCCACATGTCCCCGTAAGGCAGCTCGATGGGGATCCGCTCGCCGGGAGCCAGCGAGAAAAGGGTGTTGCTTCCCGCGCCGCCCGCATAGCGCTTGGCGATGAACTCCACGGTGTCGGCGCCCGGGAGACCGGCCATCGAGTAGCAGCGCCGCAGGTTGGCGCCGAGTTCGAGGATGGCGTGCTGGCCCGGCCGATACTGGCTGGTGATGTCCAGACGAAACCGGAACCGGCGGATGTCCGGCCCGAGTTCCTCGGTGCTCACCAGCTCCGCGTGGTAGTCGCGGGTCGGCCGCTCCTCGAACGGTCCGAACCGCAGCACCTTGAGGGTGATGTCGGAGCAGGCCGTGGACTGACAGGCCAGGAAACGCCGGCGGCGGGCGTCCCGGGGATCGACCGCGGGGGCCTGCGGGAAGAGCAGTTTCACTTCCCCCTCGACCAGGGTCGCCTTGCAGGTGCTGCAACTGCCCCACCCGCATTCGAAGGGTAGCCACACCCCCGCCCGGCGGGCGGCGCCGAGTATCCGCTCGCCGGAACGGACCCGGAACCGTAGATCCGTCCCGGCGACGCGGGCCTCAAACGAGCCGGTGGCAGCGCCCTCCTCAGCGCACGGTTCCGGCAAGGAACTCACGGTGAGCCTCTTTCACCCGCGAGGCGACCTCGCCGGGATCCCGGGGCCGCGGCGCCCGGGCGAACTGCGCCGCCAGGGCTTCGACCGCCTTGTCGGCGCGCGGCTGCCATTGGCGCACCCACCCGTCGAGCACCTCGGTCAAGTCCGGCTTGCGCTCACGGGCGTATTCGGTCAGCGCCCGGGTCCAGCGCTGGCTGCGGCGGGCGTCGTGGGCAAACTCGGCGCACAACGCGGCCAAAAGCCGATCGTCGTTGGTTTCGGCCAGCGCCCCGAACTCCTGGTTGACCAGGGTGTCGACCATGGGTTTGACGACGAGGTTCAGCGCGGTGAACGCCTCACCCCAGTCGTAGGCGATCAGCAACTTCTCCAAGGTTTCCCGCAGCGGTTGCCAGGCGGGATCCTGCTCCCAGGCTTGGCGCGCGGTCGCGGTCTCGGCGATATCGGCGCCGTGGGAGTTGGCCAGCACCTTGGTCCAGTAGGCGATGCGCTGGATGCGCCGCATCTCATCGGCCGCCTGGAAGTGGGCGCAGTTGGTGATGTAGGACGACGGCGCCATCTGGCCGACGTACAGCCCGACCATCTGCAGCACGTGCAGCGGGAACCGCAGCGGAACGAACAGCGCCCGCAACGTGTCGACCCATCCCGGGTCGAGGGCGGTGACCGATCCGGCCTCCTCATGCTCGTCGATCAGGCCGTCCACGTACAGCTCGCGCTCGTGCTGGTGGGTGACGTAGTCCTTGTAGATCAGCGTGTCGGGGTCGCGGAAGTCCTCCCAGTCATCGACCTGCAGCGGCGAGCCCTCGCGGTGGGTCAAATACCACTGGTTGAGTGACCACTGCGGGTCCATCTCGAACGGCGCCGGGTCGTGCCGGAAGTGGTAGTGCAGCTTGCCGGTGACAACCTCGTACGGGGTGGGCTTGCGCCGGACGTCACCGAACAAGCTCCATGTCTTTGTCTTTCGCCGTTGCCGGCCCTGCGCGGTTGTCACGGCTTCAGTCCTGCCTTTCTAGGTACCAGACCCACTGGTCATCTGTCTGTTTGATCCGGCCGGCGAACGCCGAGAGGGCGGGCTCGAGATCGGTCAGCGGGAACTCCCGGCCGAGTTCCTCTTCCAGGCTGCGCCGGGTCAGCACGCACCGGTGGGGCACGCTGATCCGCACATAGCCGCCTTTGTCGTCGACCGTCACGTCGGCACCGGGGTTATCCGCCTCGATCGCGGCCACCACCGCCTCGGCGATTTCCCCGTCGATGCCCCGGATCACCGGGCCGACCAGTTTTTCACTCACGTTGTCACTCACAGTCATTGTTGGTTCTCAGCCTCTTGGTAGCGGTAGTAGTGGCTCTGGCCGTCCTGCGGGATACCGACACGCACCGTTCCGTCGTCGGCGACGTCGATCGGGAACCGGTACAGCCGGCACCCCGCCGGATTGATGCACACCCCGGCCTTCAGATCGAAGAGCCAGGAATGCCCGGCGCACTCCAACGTCGCCGACCCCTCATCCCACTTTCCGTCGGCCAGCACCACTTCCTGATGCGGACACAACCCCTGATAGGCCATCCACGAGCCATCCAGGTGGTGCACGATGAGCACCTGGTCGCCGTCAATCTCGGCATCGATAAGGTCGCCCTCCCACAGGTCCTGGGCCTCCGGAACCTCGACCCAGCGCAGCGGCACGTCGGTCATCACACGTATCCCACCTGGATGACATCCATCGGGGTGATTTGCGTGCTGGCCAGGGTGACATCCCCGGGCAGGGTGGTGCCGTTGTGTCGCACCGCCAGGGGGCGGTCCTGCGCCGCCACCCGATGGCCCACCACGTGGTGGGCCACCTTGTCGGCGACCACGCTCATCGGGTCGGTGTCATCGACGGGCACCACCAACGCCACAAAGTCCCCGTCGAACACCGCCTGCAGCGGAAACAGCGCCATTGCCGCAGCCCTCCTTTCGTCGTTGTCGTTAGGCGACCGAGGACACCCGGTGCGGGAGCCCGGCGAACGCCCAGGCGTAGTTCACGGCGTCCTGGCCCATCTCCGCCGGGGACAGGCCCATGTAGGCGAGCGTGCCCTCCATCGTCGGAGGCTGGATCTGACCGGCGAGGAACCGGTCGACGATGTTGAGGTGCCCCTGGAACCGTGCCGGCGACTGCTCGAAGACCCACTGGCAGGGCTCGGAGCAGAACGTGTAGCGACGCCCGTCGCGGTCGAGGATCCGCGGCAGCGGGTCGGACAGCTTGCCGGCGTTGTAGCCGGCCGGGGACACCACCGGGATGTGGCACATGTTGCAGACCATCGGCAACGTCTCGGGCAGGGTGGCTTCGGGGTTGCCGGCCCGGATGTTCTCCGTGATCACGTCCCAGTGCCGGCCGAAGTTGTCGTTCCAACCGGGGTATTTGGTCTCCAGCCAGTCGCGTCCCTTGCCCGGCGTGACTCCGCCGTCGGGGTTCCACCAGACGGTGGGGCGCCAGTACCACACACCCAGGTGCAGCGCGTGGTGATACCAGTCCAGCTCCGGGATGAAGATGTCGTCCCAGTACCAGGGTTTTTCCAGGCCGAAGTCGCGGAACTGGTCGAGGAACTGCTTGCAGATAAACTCCTGCATGAACTCCTTGAACGAGTGGCCGCGCTGCTCCACCGGCGTGTAGTAGTCCATCGACAGCCCGGTCAGCAGTGCGAAGATCCGCCACGAGCGCCAGAACATGTGATCCACCAGCTTTTGGGCGACGTCCTTGCGCCCGTGCTTGACGAGCAGCTTGATGGTCGGCTCGCCCTGCTGGGCGTGGCGGGCCTCATCGGTTTGGATGGAGGAGATCAGCGCGCCGAAGCTGACGTCACCGACGTTCATCGCGTCGGCGGCCATCCCCAGGAACTGCAGGTTGGTGAACCCGGTCTCGAAGGTGAAGGTCAGCTGGATCGCCGTGGACACCGCGTCGTTGGCGACGAACATGTCGTCGAAGAGGCTGCGCGCGGCGATCGCACCCCACTCGTTGGTGTGGGTCGTCTTGAGCGCCCAGTCGAAGCGGGGTTCCCTCCCCAGCAGACCGTAGGGGATGTAGAGCTGAATCTGGCCGTGGCGCATCTCATCCAACGTGCCGAACAGGGCCATGTTGCGCCACGCCGCCGCCCGGCCGAAGCGGCCCATCCGCGACTCGCCGATGCTGGCCAGATACTCGGGCACCGCGATCGCCCCGTAGTGCGCGATAATCGCCGACTTCCAGCCGGGATCGAGCTGTTCGAACACCTTCGAGCGCGCTATGGCGGCGTTGACCGCATAGACCTCGGCATCCTTGCCGTGCTGGGTGCGCACGTACTCCGGGTAGGTGATCTTGTAGGGCTCGTCCCAGCCCCACCAGGCCTCGGCGGGCAATCCGAAGCCGTTGGACAGCTCGGTCGGCCACGCCTCCTCTTCGGTGACATACGACAGCGTCCAGTTCATGTCCCTGGTGAGGTCGTACCATTCGGAACGGGCAAGCTTGGGCATGTTTTTGCTCCTGTCTTCAGACTGCACGTCGGGGTCCGGCTTGGCGTTATATCCGTTTGAAGCGGATCTCTAAGGGGGAGTCTTGGCTGGCCCCAACGTGGCGTCAACGCGCGTTCCACGATGAGGAACATCACAGTCGATCCGCGTTGCGCCGCCCGCCCGCGGACGTGAAGTCAGGTCAACTCGCAGCCGGCACGGTGCGGTTCGCAGCCGGCGCGCCGACGGCCGTCACCCGCTGATTGTCAATGCGAACGGCGGGCGGGCCCGCTTTCGGCCCGGGACGGGCCGGCTGGGCGACGGCAACGCCCACCGCTTTGGCGAGCTTCACCGCGACGAGGCTCGCCAGCCGTGCGTGCCGGTCGATGTGACGCTCGGCGTAAGCGGTCGGCGCGACCACCGACAGCGCCGCAAACGCCCGGCCGGAGTGGTCGCGCACCGGCACCCCGACCGAGGTCAGCCCCGCCAATGTTTCGTCGCGGTTGACGGCGAAACCCCGCCGCCGGGTCAGCGCAAGCTCCCGCTCGAAGTCACCGACGGTGCGGATCGTCGACGGCGTGAGCTCCGGGAAGCCGGCGTGCATCCGCGCCGTGGCGCAGGACGGGTCGAACGCCGCGATCGCCTTGCCGCACGCGGTGCTGTGCACCGGCTGTCGCCGGGCAATTGCGGCGAACAACGGCGTGCACCGCACGCTTTCCAGCCGCTCCAGCTGAATCACGTCGGCGCCGTCGGCAACCGCCAGGTGCACGGTGCACCCGCTGCGCTCCTGCAGCTCGTGCAGCAGCGGCATCGCGGTACTCCGCAACCGGTAGCGGCTGATTACCAGCGTGCCCAGCTCGTAGAGATGCAGCCCCAGCCGGTACCGGCCGGTTTCGGGATTGCGCTCCGCGAATCCCCGGGAGCACAGGGTGGTCAGCAGCCGATGCACGGTGCTCTTGGCGACACCGAGGCGCCGGCTGAGGTCGGACACCCCCAACTCTTCCTGCGTCGCGAAGCAGTCCAGCAAGTCCAGCGCCGTCGACACCGAGTGCAGACCGCCGACTTGCATCGTCATGGCCTCGACCACGCAGACCTCCTCGTCACCCCGGGATGTGGTACCTATCACAATGCTTCACCGCAGTGACGCTGGCAACAACATCGTTCCGTTGAGTGGCACAGCGGATCCGGCACTGCCCGTGACCCCGGACCGGTGAGCGGGAAGGCTGGGCCCAGTCCACGAGACGACGCGTACGCCTCGCTGGATACCTATGATCGGGCCGATGACCATCCTCACGTTGTTGCATCCGGGCGCCATGGGCGCCGCGGTCGGCCGGCAGGCCGTGTCCGGCGGCGCCACGGTGCGCTGGGTGGCTGCGGGCCGCAGCGCCGCCACCCGCCGCCGCGCGGCCGAGGCCGGGCTCGAGGAACACGCCGGGCTGACCGCCGCCCTGGACGGCGCGGATGTCGTGGTGTCGATCTGCCCTCCCGCGCATGCCGAGGACGTGGCCCGCGCGGTTGCCGGATACACCGGGGTGTACGTGGAAGCGAACGCCATCGCCCCGGCTCGGGTAAAGCGAATTGCCGAGCTGCTCCCCGCGGCGCGAGTGGTGGACGGCGGCATCATCGGACCACCGCCCCGCCGGCGCGGTACCACCCGGCTGTACCTGTCCGGTGACGCCGGCGGGATACCGGATGTGTTTGCGGGAACCGCGCTGGAAGTGATCACGCTGCCCGGCGGCATCGGGCAGGCCTCCGCGCTGAAGATGGCCTACGCGTCCTACCAGAAGGCCAGCCGGGTGCTGGCCGCCGTGGCGCACGCATTGGCCACCGAGCACGGCGTCGACGACTACCTCATGCGTGAGGCGGCCCTACTGCGCAGCTTCCCCCTGGCCGATGTCGACCACTTCCCGGAGGTGGCCGCCAAAGCCTGGCGGTGGGCTCCGGAGATGCTCGAGGCAGCCGAAACCCTGCGCACCGCCGCGCTTCCCGCCGGACTGGCGCTCGGCGCCGCCGCGGCACTCGAGCGTTGGGCGGCGGTCAAAGACCGGGACGACCTGAGCGTCGCCGACACGATCGAGCTGCTCTTCGACCACCCGGAGGGCCGCCACCCCGCCGCCGAAGCACGCCGCCGCGGCTAACGCGTCCTCCTGGCTGTGTGCTGATCACTAATATACCTCGGTTCAATTCCGCTGTATCTGCATGACGACGGCTTTCGGTTCGGTGAAGAATTCCCGGCTGAAAGTGCCTCCCTCCCTGCCGACCCCGGAATCGCCCACCCCGCCGAACGGGGCACGCAGATCCCGTATGAAAAAACAATTGACCCAGACGGTGCCGGCCCTCAGCGCCGCCGAAACCCGGTGCGCCCGATGCAGGTTCTCGGTGAACAGCATCGCGTTGAGGCCATACCGGGTGTCGTTGGCCAGTCCGACCGCCTCCTGCTCGGTGTCGAACGGGACGATGACGACGACCGGGCCGAAGATTTCCTCGCGGCTCAAGCGAGCATCCGGGGCGACATCCACGACGGCCGTCGGCTTCACCACCCAGCCATCGCCCAAGCCGCCGGTGATCATCTTGCCTTCGCTGGGCACCAGATCGATGTACGACTTCACCTTGCGGAAGTGCTCTTCGGAGGCCAGCGGGCCGATCTCGGTGGTCTCCTCTTTCGGGTCACCGATGACCATCGCCTCGGCGGCGGCGACGAAACGGGACAAAAACTCGTCGTACACCGCGCGCTGCACCAGCAACCTGCTGCCGGCCAGGCAGACCTGCCCGGTGTTGGTGTATATCGCGCGAATCGACCAGTCGACGGCGTTGTCCAGGTCGGCGTCGGCAAACACCAGGTTCGCGCCCTTCCCACCGAGTTCGAGGCTTACCGGGGCCAGATGCGTCGACCCCGCCCGCATGATCATCTTGCCGGTAGCGGACTCACCGGTGAACGTGATCCGGTCGACCGCCGGGCTTTCGGTCAAGGCCTGGCCCACCGAATCCGGGCCGTAGCCGTGGACCACGTTGAACACCCCCGGCGGCATGCCCGCCTCGATGGCGAGCCGACCCAAAATCGTTGCCGAGACCGGGGTGTCCTCGGCCGGCTTGAGCACCACGGTGTTGCCCCAGGCCAACGCCGGCGCGACCTTCCAGGTCTCCAGCATCAGCGGGAAGTTCCACGGCGCGATCGCCGCCACGACACCGGCCGGGTCGAACCTGGTGTAGGTGTGGTGGCCGCTGTCCATCGGCAACACCTCGGCGGTCGACAGCCGGGCGTGGTCGGCGAAGAACCGGAAGTTCAGCGCCGACCTCGGAACGTCGTTATCGCGGGCCTGCCTGATCGGTTTACCCATGTCACGGGTGTCGGCCATGGCGAGTTCGGTGGCGTGTTGCTCGATCAGATCCGCCAGCCGGTGCAGGATCGCGCCACGCTGCGCGAAACCCATTCGGGGCCAGGGTCCCTCGTCGAAGGCTTGACGGGCCGCCGCTATCGCGCGATCGGCGTCGGCTTTACCGCCCAAGGCGATCTCCGCCCACGGCTCGCGCGGCCACGGATCCACGCTGTCGAAGGTTGCGCCATCGAGCGAACCGACCTCTTCGCCGTTGATGATGTGACCGAACGAGCGTTTGGAAGTCATGGCATGCTCCGTTTCGAATCGATAGGGGTGCGCGTGACGCTCACGCGGGTCTGATGTTCGCACCGCTCTGCGACAGTGCCGTCGCCTGCGGCCCAATGGCTACCGGCGTCGCGGACCACGCGGTGCTGGGCCACCACCGGATCCGCGCCTTCCCTGCTCGACGGCGACTGCACCTCTGACGGAGCATAAGCCGTCGTCGAAGCCTGCGCTGCGCCGTGTTCCCGGTCGCGGAACAGGGCCCACGGCATGAACACGGCATGAAGAGGACGTTATCGGGAGCAAATTACCGGCAGCCGGAGCGTCCGGATAATCTCGCGGTAGGACCTGGCGGGTCGGGTCACGTCGAAGAGCAGCGTCGCCATGCCGAGTGCCCGCGCGGCATCGGTGTTTCTGGGCTGATCGTCGACGAACAGCACCGACCCGGCCGGCACCCCGAACGCGTCCAAGACCGGCCGGTACGCGGCGGGATCGGGCTTGAGCACCCCCGTTCGGGAACAGTCGATCACCACGTCGACCTCGTGCAGGAAACCCACCCGACCGATCCAGTCGTCGTCGAAGTAACTGGCGAGGTCGTTGGTCAGCACCGCGGTCCGCAGCCCGGCGGCCTTGGCGGCGCGCACCGTGTCGCACGCCTGAGGACGGATCAACGCATCGACTTCGTCGGCCGGATACAACTGCGCCATCATCGCGCGCAGGCCCGGGCGTCCGGTCACCGCAGCCACCTCCCCGGCCCGGGCCGCCCAATACTCCTGCTCGCTGATCCGCCCGGCCAGCATGCTGCGCCACAGCGGGTCCCGAGCGGGGTCGAAGGGCCCGGTCCAATCGAATGTGCCCGGCGCCAGCCCGAGTCGGCGCTCCAAGCCCCGCACCGCCTCGAAAGGGGTGAGCAGCACCGGGCCGCCGAAATCGAACACCAGCGCCCGCACCGTCACGGCGGTCCGCCGAACGCGTATTTGGCGGCGTAGACGCTCGGATCCCAAGTGACCCCGGATTCGCGGATCGCCGCGTCGTCGGGTCCGGCGGCCACCGTCACCGGCCGGGCCTGCACGATGACGATCGGCTCCCCGGCGCGCCGGGTCCGTTCGATCACCCATTCCACATCCACCGGGTGGCCGTAGTGATCCTCGATCGCACAGACCTCCTCGGCGATCACCCCGATCTCCTCCTCGCCGAGGACCCGGGCGGTGCGAAAGCGGGCGGGCATCTCGGCCTGCACCACCCCACCCTTGACGTAGTCGAAGGTGGAGACCACCCGTTTGTCCGCAACGTGATAGGCCAGCACTCGCCGATCGGCCTTCCCCACCTCGACGTGGTCGGGTGTCACCGCGCCCTGCACGACGGCCTCGCCCCATCCCCAGGTGCCCTCGATCACCATCCGGTCGCGTTTCCCCGACACCGGGTGGATGGAGAATGCGACGCCGGATACCCGTGCGGGAATGAGTTCGAGCACGCCGACCGCCATCGGCATGTCGTGGTGCGAGCGCCCGTGCTCGAGACGATAGGACAGCGCCCGGACCGAAAAAAGACTCGCCCAGCACCGCCGCACCGCGTCGAGCACCTGGGTCTCGCCCGAAACGCCCAGGTAGGTGTCGAAGACGCCGGCGAAGCTCGCCTGGGCGCTGTCCTCCCCGGTCGCCGAACTGCGGACCGCCACCGGTTGACCGACGTCCAGGCAGCGGAATGCCAAATCGGCGTACGCGTCGGCGATGGCGCCGGCGAGCTTCGGCTGCACCGGGGTCTGCTCGAACACCGTGCGGATGGTTGCCGCGACGGCCGTGAGCCGATCACGGCCGACGGGCTCGGTGATCGTCGACAGTTGCTGATCGATCACGGCATCCAGCCCGGACTCGGCGCAGTGATAGGCATAGGCCTCGACGGTGACGGTAAAACCGCGCGGCACCCTGATGCCGATGTGCGCCAGTTCCGTGAGCCGGCCCATCTTCGCCCCGGCGACAGCGATCGCCGACGCCGGATCCATGTCGTCCAGCCAGGCGATGAACCCGCTCATGTCGATGGTTCGGGCTGGGACGTTTCGGGCGTTGCGTCCTCGTGGCGCCGAGAATCCTCGTGATGCCGGTAAATGATGACGTCACCGGCGGACCCGTCGACCTCCACCTCGTCACCATCGCGGATCAAGGCGGTGCCGAGACCGACCGCGGTGACCGTCGGCACCCCATATTCTCGGCCGACGATGGCCGCGTGCGACAGGGAGCCGCCCTCGTCGCAGACACAGCCCGCGATCTTGGCAAACGCCGGGGTCCAGTTGGGCGAGGTGGACTCGCACACCAGCACTTCACCCGGTTCGATCCGGTGCAGGTTGTCGGCGTTGCTGAGCACCCGCACGGGTCCGCGGGCGCGCCCGCCGGCAGCGGGCACTCCGTGCAGCGTCTTCACGGCGGTGTCCGGGCCTCCGGTGCGCACCGCGTGCAGGAAATGCTTGTTGAGCCCGAACACCTCGATCAAGATCGGATCGCTGACGGTGTCCGGTACCGTGCCCAGCACCTTGGGCATCGCGGCCCGGCGCTGGCGCCAGTGGCTGAAGTACTGGCGGCGCTCGGCGATCAGGCTGTTGAATCCGCGGAGATCGGCCTTTCCGTCTAGCAGCGCCAGGATTTCCGGCCAGAACAGGAATATCGTGTCGTCGGGTGCGTCCGCCCCCAGCACCTCGGCCACCGCCAGGCACGCCCGGCGCAGCGGCAGCATCGCGCGCAGGTCGATGTAGTAGTCGTGTTCCTCGTTCCACCAGGTGAAATTGGCCTGCCGGCAGGACATCAACCCGGCGTCGAAGGCGGCCTGCTCCTGTCGTGTCAGCTTGGAGCGGACCGCATCGAGCGCGCTCTCCCGGGCTTCGGCGGCCGCCGCGCGCGCGGCCGTGAAGTCGTGCGGGGCCGCCATCTGCAAAAAGGTTTTGATCGTGCCCAGCGGCGACGTGGGGTCCTCGACCCAGCTGGGCAGCGCGATGTCGTCGATCCCCTCGGTGCGCCAACCGTAGGTGTTGAGGAAATCCTCGAACTCCGCCAGCCAGCCCACCGCCCGGCCACCGGTCTTGGCGAGCGTCACCGCCAGCCGCTCGGGCGGGGTGGCGGCGAAAACGGTGTCCAGCCCGGCGCTGCGGGCCGACTCCGCCAACCGCCACAGCTCGCGGTCGGTGGCCATAATTTGAGTGTCGCCGCGGTCGAGGAATTGGCAGATGTCGGCCGGATCGATACCCAGCTCGATGCACAGGCCCCGAAAGGCCAGGTAATTGGCCAGCAGCGGATACATCAACTCGAAATGGATCTCCCAGGCACGCCGGTGATGGGCGCGGGCCTGCAACAGATGCTCGCGCAGCTTCCGGCGCGACATGGTGGCGGGGTCGGCACGGCGGAGGCGCTGCCAATCCTCGTCGATCTCAGTGCGACGCGCCCGCCAGATGCGCTGGAAGTCACGGATGAAGACCGGCAGGGCCTGGGCGAACCGCGCCGCGCGGTCGGTGTTGTCCGCGCCCGGATCGACGGGGATCTCGGCGGCGTAGGTGTGCGTTCCGGCGGTGCGCACCGCAATGCCACGCCCCGAAGGCAGCGGCAGCCGGCGCGCGGCGTACTGGGTACCCCAGGTGTAGTCGACCATGCTGATCAGACCCATCGGGGTGAGCCCGCGCGGCCAGTGGAAATCCAGAAACCAAAAGCGGCTCTGATCCTCGGCGCGGAACCGGGAATACGGTTCGGCCGGCCACGGCGGCGAATCACCGGTAAAACCGGGGTCTCCCGGATACCCGGGGTCCGCGACGAACTCGTCGATCGGCACTACGGCGGCCATGGCTCAACCCTAACGGCACCCATCGGCGGATCCGCGGTCTTTCCCCCACCGGCCGGCACCGGCCATCGGTTGGGTGTCGGCCATCGGCTTGCTCACCCCAGTTCGGTCTCCCAGTCGCGACCCTGCAGGGCGTCGCGGACATACATCAAAAATCGGGAGGCGGTGACGCCGTCGAACGCCCGGTGGTCATAGGAGAGCCCGAGAATGCACATGTGGTGGATGGCGATCGCGTCACCGACAACGGTTGGTCGGCGCGCGACGGCGTCGGTGGACATGATCGCGACATTGGGCTGGTTGATGATCGCCGCCGACGCGTAGCTGCCCAGCGGCCCGGGGTTGGTAATCGTGAATGTCGAGCCGGAAAGGTCATCGGCGGTAAGCTTTTTCGCTTTCGCGGCGTCACCGACCCTCTTAATGGCCCGGGCGAGCCCGCGCAGATTGAGCGCATCGGCGTCTTTGATCACCGGAGCCATCAGGCCTTGCTCGTTCAGGTCGACCGCGATGGCCAGATTCACGTAACGGTGCAACGTCATCGTCTTGGCGGCCATGTCGAGCGACGAGTTCACCGTGGGGAAGGCGCGCAGCGCGTCGACCGTCGCCCGGGCGATGAAGGCCAGATACGTCAGGGAAACGCCCTCGTCTTGGCGGAACCGCTCCTTGTGCCGCCGCCGAACCTGTTCGACCCGCTCGAGGTCGACCTCTACGGAGGTCCACACATGCGGTGAGATCTGCCGTGACTGCAGCATCCGCTCGGCGGTGAGCAGCCGGATGCGGGACAGCGGCACCACCTCCTCCCGGTCCCCGGCCGCCGTCGCCGCGGCCGGCGCGGGCATGACGGGTGCGGGCGCCACCGGTGGCGCCGGCGCGGCGGCGCGGGCGGCGATGGCGGCGACGACGTCCTCCCGGGTGATCCGTCCGCCCGCACCCGACCCCGAGACGGTGGCCAGGTCGATGTTGTTCTCCGCGGCCAGGCGGCGCACGACCGGAGACAGCAGGGACCTGCCGCCGTTGCCCGGGTGCGCGGGGCGGGGCGGGGCGGGTGCGGTCAGCGTGGCGGCCGCCACTTCCACCACCGGCTCGGCGGGGGCGGCGACCGGCTGGCCGGCGGCCGGAAGCGGTTGGGCGGTAGCGCCGGCGCTGGCCCCGGCCGGCCCGATCCGGGCGAGTTCGGTGCCAACCGGAACGGTTTCCCCCTCGGCGACAAGCACATCCAGCAGCACCCCGTCGTACGGGCTGGGCACCTCCGAGTCGACCTTGTCGGTCGAGACCTCCAGCAGCGGATCATCGAACGCGACCGGGTCGCCGACCGATTTCAACCACCGTGAAACGGTGCCCTCGGTGACCGTCTCGCCGAGTTTCGGCATGGTCACCACGTGCACGTCGTCTGCCATGATCCTCCGTTTCAGCCATGCAGTGCGCGCCCGGTGAGGGCGAGCATCGTTTCTCCCACGGTCTCCGAGAGGCTGGGGTGCGGATGGATGAACGCGCCGACTTCCTCGGGCAGGGCCTGCCAGTTGACCGCCAGGTAGCTTTCCGCGAGCAGTTCGCTGGCCCACGGCCCGACGATATGGACACCCAGGACGGGTCCGTCACGCTGGGCGACGACTTTCACCAATCCGTCGGTGTCACCGAGGATCATGGCGCGGCCGTTGCCGGCGAACCTGTGCTTACCCACCACGATGTCATAGCCGGCGGCCCGGGCGTCCGCTTCGGTGTAGCCGCTCCAGGCCACCTCGGGATGGGTGTAGACCACCCATGGAATTCGCGCGTAGTCGACCGGGACGGGTCTCTCCCCGAGGATGGCCTGGATCGCCACGATCGCCTCGGCGTAGGCGACGTGCGCCAGTCCGCAGGTGTCGACGACGTCACCGACCGCGTAGACACCCGGCCTGGTGGTGGCCATCGTGGTGGTGTCGACGTCGATGAATCCCTTGTCCGACACGTGAACTCCGGCTTCGGCCAGCCCCAGGTCCGCGGTGAGCGGACGACGTCCGACCGCCACCAGCACCTGGTCAACCTCGATCTTCTCCGTCGTGCCGTTGGCTTCAAATCCCAGAACGAGTCCGCCGTCGGACCTTTCCGGTGGGCTCACTGTCGCCCCGGCGTGAATCGTGGTGCCGCGCTTGACCAGGGCCCGGCGCAGCACGTCGGCGAGCTCCGGGTCCGGACCGATCGGAAGGATCCCTCCGGGCAGCGCCTCCAGCAACGTGGTCTGCACACCGACATCGGTGAACATCGACGCGAACTCCGAGCCGATGACGCCACCGCCGATGACCGCAACCCGGCCCGGCAGGCCGGCACTGCGGGTGCTGTGGTCCGAGCTGACGATCCGCTCGCCCTCGAACTCGAAGCCGGGAAGGGTGCGCGGCGCCGACCCGGTCGCCAGGATCACCGCCCGCCCGCGCAGCGTTGTGCCGTCGACCGACACCGCGCCGGAGGCCGTCAGCCGGCCCCACCCGCTGATCAGTTCGACCTTGCGCTTTTTGATCAGCCCCGTCAGCCCGCCCACCAGCCGGTCGACGATCCCCGTGGTGCGCTCCGCGACCCGGGTCCAGTCGGCCGTCAGCGCACCGGAGCCGTCGGCGCGAATCCCGAAATCCGCCGCGCCCGCAGCGGTCCGGTACACCTCGGCGGTGTGCAACAGCGCTTTGGCGGGAATGCAGCCGCGGTTCAGGCAGGTGCCGCCGACCGTGTCGCTCTCGATCAACGCAATCGACAGGCCCGCCGAGGCGCCGTACAGCGCCGCGGCGTAACCGCCCGGACCCCCGCCGATCACCACCACGTCGTAATCGTGGTCGCGCCCGCTCATGTCGTCGCCACCTTGCGCAGCGTTTGGATGACCTCGGCGGTTTGCGGGACGACGTCGTCCTCCAATGGCGGGCTGGTCGGGATCGGGGTGTTTTTCCCGGCGACCCGCACCACCGGGTGATCCAGGGCCCAAAAACACTCCTCGGCGATGACCGAGGCGATCTCGGCACCGTAACCCAACCGGCGCGCCGCCTCGTGCAGCACCACGGCGCGGGCGGTCTTGCGCACCGAGTTGGCGATCGTCTCGACGTCGAGCGGCACCAGGGTCCTGACGTCGACAACCTCGACGGAGATCCCTTCCTTCTCCAGCTCGGCGGCGGCCTCCAGCCCCTGATGCACGCCCACCGAGTAGCTGACCAGCGTGACGTTGGTGCCCTCCCGGACCACCTTCGCAGCGCCGATGGGCACCGGCTCCAGCGACAGCGGCGCCTTGATTCGCCGGTACAGGTACTTGCTCTCCAGATACAGCACCGGGTTGTTGTCCCGGATCGCGCTGATCAAAAGGCCCGCCGCATCACTGACCATCGCCGGCGCGACGATCTTCAATCCCGGCACGTGAGCGAAGTAGGATTCGATGCTTTGCGAATGCGTCGGGCCGGCGCGCAGCCGGGCCCCGAACGGGCACCGAAACGTGATCGGCATCGGGTTGCCGGTGCGGAAGTGATGCCGCGCAACCACATTGATGATCTGGTCGAACGCGCAGGAGATGAAGTCGGCGAACTGGAACTCGACGACGGGGCGTAGCCCCATCAGCGCCGCGCCGGCGGCCAGCCCGGTGAACCCGGACTCCGCGATCGGGGTGTCCACCACTCGCCGCGCGCCGAACCTGTCCAAAAAGCCCTTGGTCACCTTGAAGGCCCCGCCGAATTGCCCGACGTCCTCTCCGATCAAGAAGACGTTCTCGTCGGCGTCCATCTCCGCGGCCAGCGCCCGACTGACGGCGTCGAGGTAGCTGACCTCCTCGCTGGGTGTTGCCGCGTTTGCCGGCGCAGCGGGCCTAGTCGGCATAGACACGCTCCTCCAAACCGATCGGCTCCGGCAGCGGATCCGCGATCGCCTTCGCCCGGGCCTCGATCGCGGCTTGCCGTGCTTCCTGCTTGATGGCGGTGATGTCCTCGTCGGTGGCGAATTTCAATTCCCGCAACGTCGCCGCGAACTCCTCGATCGGATCCCGTTTCGCCCACTCGGCGAGCAGCTCGCGGGGCACGTAGTCGGCGGGATCGTGCTCGGCGTGGCCGTGCATGCGCATGGTGACCGCCTCGATCAGCGAAGGGCCCTCGCCGGCTCGGGCGCGGGCGACCGCGCGCCCGGTCGCCTCATACACCGCGATCACGTCGATCCCGTCGACCCGCTCGCCGGGCATGCCATAGGCGATCGCTTTGGTGGCCAGATCCTTCGATTTCGAGGTCAGCCGCAGCGGCGTGGAGTAGGAGTACTGGTTGTTTTCCACGATGAAGATGCACGGCAGCTCGAGCACCGCGGCGATGTTGAGCGCCTCGTGGAAATCGCCGCGCCCGGTGGACCCGTCGCCGCAGTACGCCAACGCCACCCCGTCGCTGCCCCGGTATTTGAACGCGAACGCCGCGCCGGTGGCCACCGGGTAGTTGTCGGGGATGTGGCTGGGCGGGTTGTAGATGTTTAAGTCCAGCCGCCCGTAATGCAGGGTGCCGTCCCGGCCGCCGGTCGGGGACGTGGCCTTGCCCATGAAACTGGCCATCACCTCCCGCGGATCGACGCCGCGCCACAGGTGCGCCCCGAGATCCCGGTGCAGCGGCGCGAGGAAATCGCTGGGGCGCAACGCCGCGGCGGTGCCCACCGCGATCGCCTCGTGCCAGTGCCCGGTATACAGCGAGCCCAGCAGCTCACCCTGCCGGTACATGCTGACCATCCGGTCCTCGACCGCGCGCTGCAGCGCCATCGTGCGAAACATGCGCAGGTACAGCTCGCGGTCGGGTGCGGGCGCCGCCTGGCGGCCACGCCGATCGTTGGTGCCCGCTTTGGCGGTCTTATTCGTCACCGTCATGCTTGTCTCGCCCTCGTCTACTCAGCGATACATCGGCGTTGCCGAGATCGGCCAGCCGAGATTGTGTATTTCGAAGACCCGGTACGTCGGTTCGGGCAGGCCACTTTCCATGATCGCTTCACGGATCTGCGCGTTTTGCCGAAACGCCCGTAAGGCATCCTCAGAATCCCAGACATCGCACACCATAAGCCCGTAATCGCGTGGCACCGCGAGGTGGATCAGCGGCCGCGCCGGCGAGATCTCCACGATGCGCAGCAAGGCCTTGTCGTAGCACGCCTTCAGCTGGTCGGTGTCGCCACGAAAGTCCAGGGCCGCCAGGACCGTGCCCATAACTCCTCCTCAACCGGCCGGGTTGACCGCTGTGTGGGGCCTGGCCTGGGTCAACATGTCGACGATGACGTCATCGAGTGCCTTTCTGCCCGCGGGCTTCTCGGGTTGCGCATGCAGATCGTCACCGACCTCGAGCCGTGCCGTGTGGCCCAGCGGGTCGCGGTGCACCAGCAACCGAAATCGGTGTCCCCGCCAGCTGAGCTCGAATGCCAGCACGCCGGTGCCGTATTCGTCGCGCAGCGTGATGCGTTCGGTGTCGGCGTCGAGCATCGCGTTCGCCTCGGCGATCATCTGCTCCGCGTAGGCGCGCAGCTCCATCCATTCGTCTACTGCCACGGCGATGGAGCAGGTGCCGCTGGGTTCGAATTGCAGTGTGCCCGGCGCCGCGGAGGTGCCGCTCAATGCGTCACGCACCCGCAACATGAACGGGGTGAAGACAACGTCACGCTGGCTGTCGTCGCTCGTCATCGGATCTCCTTGTCCGGCTGTCATATTCGTTGGACACCCGGGGCGAGAACGTTGCTTGGCAGCGGCTGGAAGCGGGCCCGCGGCGCCGAGCATGCCGATGCGCATCAGGGTGTCTTGATCAACGGGCTGCGGATACCGCCGGTGGCCTTGTCGGACGCGTCGAAGAAGTCCTCCCGGAAAATATCGCGGGGGAACAACCGCTTTTTGATCAGCATCTTGATCGCCGCTTCCACCATCGGCGGCGGCCCGCAGAGGTAGCCGACATGGCCGCGGCAGGTCTCGAAATCCTCCGCCACGACGTCGGTGACCAGGCCGTGGGCAAAACCGTCCACCTCCTCATCGGACAGGCATGGGCGATAGCTGAACTGCTCGGGGAACTGCTTCGCCAACCCGCGGAAGAAGTCGACGTCATAGAGGTCTTCTTCGGTTCGCGCGCCCTGGTAGAGGTACAGCCGTTGCGGCAGCCCGGTTTCCAGCACATGCCGAACGATCGCCTTGAGCGGGGCGACACCGGTGCCCCCGCCGATGAGAATGGCGGGCTGACTGCGGGCTTCCCGAAAGAAAAACCGACCATATGGACCGGCGAGGTGCACCTCGTCACCGACGGCAAGATCTTTGAACACCCAGCCCTCGGTGCCCAAACCTCCCGGCGTGTTGCGGATCTGCAACTCGATGAGGCCGGGCTGACCCGGCGGGTTGGCCATCGACCAGCTTCGGTTCACGCCCGCGCCGGGGATGGTGACCTGGACGTATTGGCCGGGGTTGAAGGCCATCTCACCGTCCAGCTCGATCAGCACCCGCCGGGTCGCGCGTGCGCAGTCCTCGACGGCGCTCACCGTGCCGGTGTAGTCGCGGACCGGGTGGAACACCACCCCCTCCTCGACATCCACATCGGCTTCGAAGGTGACATCTGAGGTCGGGGTCGCCACACAGATCAGGGCCTTGCCCTCGGTGCGTTCGTAATCCATCAGCGCGAAGCTGGATGCGTCGTTGTGCTCGACCTCGCCCTCGAGGACCTGCACCTTGCAGGTGGCGCACGTGCCGTGGGTGCAGGCATGCGGCAGCCAGATACCCGCGCGCAGGCAGGCGTCGAGAATGCTCTGGTCGGCGCGACACGGCACCTGACGGCCGAGCGGTTCGACCGTGATGGTGAACGTCTCGGTCATGGGGCGTCTTGACCTCCGCTGCTTGGTCGCTGTCAGGTGAATACGGTGGTGAACCGGTCGTTGAGTTCGCGGGTGATGTAGAAAATCCCCTTTCCGATTTGGTCCGCGGTCCAGGTGATCGTCGGGAAATCGGCCCCGGTGATGTAGCCGCCGGCGAACACCTCGTTGCGGTTGCCCGACGGGTCGAAGAAGTAGATGGTCTTCCCGCGGGTGATGCCGTGGCGGGTGGGGCCGATATCGATCGGCACGTCGTCCATCGCGAAAATGTCTCCGGCACGCAGGATCTGGTTCCAGTCCTCGAGCCAGTAGGCCCAGTGGTGCAGCTTGCCGTTCTCACCCTTGATCACGGCGAGGTCGTGCGGCTTTTGGCCGCAGAACATCCACGTCCCGATGAGCTCCGGGTTGCCGGGCTCGGTGATCAGCCGCTCGGCGATGTGGAAGTCCAGGCACTCGATGAAAAAGCGTTCGACGAGCGCGGGATCTTCGGCCGCGATCAGCGCGTGGTCCAGCCGGTGCACGGCCACTCCCCTGGCGTGGCGGGGCCAGGGATCCGGGTTGAGGGTGCCGGTTTCGGTGCCGACATAGTCCATCTCGGTGTAGAGCTCCACCACGTGTTCCGACGGCAGGATCACCCGCAGACCCTCGCCGACCGCGAGGTTCTCCCCTTTGCTCATCCGCTCGCTACGTGCCCCGAACCGGGCGATGCGGTTTTCGAACTCGGCCAGGTCGTCGTCGGTGTGCACCTTGAAGCCGAGCTTGACCAGGCCGACCCCACCCTCCTCGAGAACCACCGAGTGATGGTCGAATTCGTCCCAGGACTTCAGGTAAACCTTTCCCTCTTCCTGTGCGACGATGCTCTGGCCCAGGGTGTTGCTGTAATGGCCGATGGCCTCCTCCAGGTCGGTGACACGTGCATGCACGTAGCCGATCCGATTCACTGACATCGCGCTGCCTCCTTATGCGAAAATGGTGACTGTTTGCGAGCTAGGCGCTCGCGGTCTTGCGGGTCTTTTCGGCCGCCACCTCGTGCTGCCCGATAGCAAAAGCTATCGGGACGTTCAGTTTCAGCCGCTCGGCGTGGCGCAGCTGAAGCACGACGTCATCGGAGACCGGGCAGGCGCGACACGTCAGCACCACATTGGCCGCCCGCTCCTGTTCGCTGAGCACGCTGTAGGCGACCACCTTGGGATACCGCACCTCGCCGGAGACCAAATCCGCCTTGCAGACCCCGCAGCCACCGCGACGGCACCCATACCAGTAGGTGAAGCCGTTGCGGCGGATCGTCTCGAGAATCGACTCGTTGGGGTGAACCGACAGCTCGATGTCGCCGGGCAGCAGGCGAAGGATCGTCATTGCGGCACTCGGAAGCGGATCACGCCTTTATGCGGGATGCCCAGATCGGCGATGGTCTCCGTTGGCTTCGGGTTGATCTCCTCCTCGTCGATGCGCCAGCCGGTGGCGTCGTTGGGCCGGTAGTCCGGGTCGGCGGACGCCCAGGGGTCGATCATCTGGGTTTTGAAATCCGACCAGGTCATAGCCCGGGGAACCCGGAAACACGCCGCGGCGCAAAAGAACATGTTGTTTTCCCAGAGCACGTGGACGAGCTGGTCGTCGCCGAAAAGCTCTTGCCGGTCTTTTGCGGGAAAGTCATAGCTCCCCAATGCCTTAACACTCATCTGCCCACCCCCAGGGGTGCGTGCCAGTTCGCCCATCGCTTGGCGTCTTCGGAGGTGGTGTACTCGCCGTTGTCGCGACCGTCGACGATGCCGTACCAGGCGAGCACGTCCGGTATTGTCGGCCCGCCGCAATTGCCCTGGTAGATCTGGTGCACCGGCAACCACGCCTGCACGTACTTCTCCGGCTCCCGCTCGAAAATCCATTGGCATCCGTCCGAGCAGAAGTTGTAGCGCTCCCCGCGGTAGACGCTGTGCCGCTGGCTGATGGTCGTCGGATCCCCGACTTCGGTGAACCCCATCGGGATCTGGCACACCTGGCACAGTTGCGGCAATCCGGGGAAGAAGAAGCGGTTGCCGCTCGCCTGCATCCTGGCGGCCTTCTCGTAGAGCGGACGGTAGTAGCGGTCGAAGGTGTCGGGGTAGCGCTGCGATAACCAGTCCAGCTCGGGCTCCGGCGGAACCGTGGTGGTGAACGCCGCCGCGTGGGAGAACTGGTAGAGGATCCAGTGCACCTGGTGGCTGACGTAGTCCTTCTCCACGATGGCCTGCTGGACGTGACGCGGCGGCCTGATGCCGTAGTACTCCAGGTCGGGGAACAGGCCCTCGAGCATCTGCTGTTCCAGGTACAGCTCGAAGGCCTCCTTCCAGCTCATCACCTTTTTCACCAGGAAGTAGTCCATCATGGCGGCCACCAGCCCCAGCAGCCGGTAGCCGCGCCAGAACCATTTGTCGACCCAGTCCTGCATGATCGGCACGTTGGCCTCGTCCTGCTCGAGAATGAACTTGATGGCCTCGAGACCCAGGGTCATGTGCCGGCTTTCGTCGCTTTGCGCGGAGAAGCCGAAGGTCATGGTCGGCAAATCGCCGTTGAAGCTGGCGCCGCTCATGAACGGGACGAACAACAGGTTGGTCAAAAAGTACTCGAAGCTAAACGAGATCGCGGTCAGGGCTTCGAACGGCCCGGCCGAGAGCGCGTCGTCGAAGAACGACTTCGGCACGCTCAGATACCACACCCGGTCGTGCATTTTCCAGGGTGAGTGCAACCCGTCGTAGTACTTGTTGTACATCGAGATCGCGTGTGTCTGGGTTTGGGCGTGCCGCAGCTCGTCGATGCTCTGGCACAGCGCCGCGAACCGTGGCCCCGGGCCATTGAAATGCCGTCCCAGATAGGCGAACAGGCGGTGCGCCGTGTACTCCAGCGGCATAACCCCCTGCAGGAAGAGCTTGAGCGCGTTGAGGTAACGGGCGTCGGCCACCTGCAAATGCCCCTGCCCCTGGGCAAAGCTCTCGATTGCCGCGTAGAGCCTTTTGTCCTTCTCCGACTGATATTTGGAGTACGCGTCGATGGTCAGCCGGAACGGGTCCTCCCAGGCGTCCCAGTCATGGATCTTGATGCCCTCGAATCGGGTGTAGGGGTAGAGCTGTTCTTCCGAGACATACGTCGGCGTCCAGTCCAAATCCCGGGTCAGGAGCCGGTAGCGCTCCCGCATCGACGCCTTGGCCACAATTCCTCCTTCAGTGTTCCCACTTGATCACGATCTCGTCTTCGTCCCACTCGGCGATGTGGCCGACGTAGGAGACGATCGCCAGCTGAAATTCGTGTGTCTCCCAGGGACGGCCGAGCAGTTCTTCGACCGTGGTGCGCCGGATGACCAGGTGCCCGGGTGACGTGATTTTGACCAGTCCGGGCATCCGCAGCACGTCGGCGCTGGGATTGTCCCGCTCGATCGCGTCGATGATCACGCGATTGTCCTCGGTGTCTTGCAGGTCGACGCCCACCGGGCGGACCCGTCGGGTTCGGGTCTCGGTCATGCTCGCACTCCGCCCGGCGCGGTGACGGGAACGCCGATCTTCTCCAGGCTTGCCGCCAGCTCGGAGGCGTAACGGGTGGCGGCGGACATGATCGAGGTCGAGGCGAAGTTGGTTTCAATTCCCTCGGCCAGGCGGCGCACCGCCTCCCGCGCCTGCGGATACCACCGGTCTGCCATGGCGCCCAGCGCTTTACGGTTCGCGCTGCCGTATGAAGGATCCTCCACCCACGCCTTGAGCAACGCCATCAGCCATTTCTGATGGTCGGCATACCACCGGCTGAAGTGCTGGGCGAGCAGGCTGTAGGCCATCGCACCGCGGAACAGCGCGCGATCGTCGGTGTGCCGGAACAGCAACGGATACAGTTGCGCGTCGGTCAATTCGATCGCGAGCACCCCGCTGACCCAGTCGGGCTCGACGAGCGCCTGCTCGGTGAGTTCCCGCAGCGCCTGCAGGCTGGGCTGCTCCAGCCAGAACCGCTTGGCCTCGGCGAGTTTGTCGCCCGCTCCCCCGCCCATCGCCAGGCCGATCAGGCTCAGCAGCTGAGCGTTGCCCACCCGGTCCATGGCCGCGTAAGCCGCCGGCTGGGCCACCGCCGTGCCCCACGCGAACCGGGCGCCGTTGATGAAGGCCAGCTGGGCGCCCGATTCGTAATGCCGCAACGGCACAATCGCGTGGGCCACGAACGCGTGCCAGTTCTCTGGGAGCCTGTCGAACAGCTCGCGCTGCTCGATGTATTTCAGGTCGTTGGCGAAGGCTTCGTAGTGAGCGGCCCGGTTGGCCACATAGGTCGCGTAATAGTACTGCCTGGGGTCGGTGTAGCTATACGGGTCGGCAAGCTTCACCGCCGAGTAGTCGGGATCGTAGATCTCATGCTGCGGGTCCCACAGCGGCCGGTAATGGAAATTCTCCATCGCCTGCATGTTGTAGGTGCCTTCCTGATACCGGGTTGCCGGCTTGTCGCCGAACCGGTCGATCAGGTTTTGAAAGGTGTTGCGGATCGGCTCGACCGCCTGGGTTCGTATTTCGTATCCGACCATCAGCTCTCCTTTCGGCGCCGAACCGGCCGGCCCCACCGAGCGCGGGGTTCCCGGAGTTCGTCTGCGGGTTTCGCAGTTAGTGTGGTGTCCGCCACGACCCCACCATGCGCCACGCCGCGGGGTTTCACAACGAAATGTTCCGCATAGCGGAATCATGCAAGATCCCGCCGGGAGGCCCGGCGGTTTTGGGTTTATTGCCTGACGGGGCACCGCCCCCGGCGCCGGCGACTCCGAACGGAATCCGTTGTTCTGCATCGCGGAACAGCGATGTGTGCCCGCCGCGCGCTGCATAGCCTGAAAGTCGTGGAAGCTGGGGCGGGTCGCGAGGCCCAGCGAATGCGCCGGGCAACGGCGGGTTTCGTCACTGCGATTCATCGCGCGTACGCCACCGAGCTGCGATCGCTCCCGCCGGCGGCCCGTCGGCGTCTGCCGCTGGTCTCCGGCGGTCCCTTCGAGGTCGCCGCGGTCGGGCTGCACCATCTGCACCTGCTCGCCACCCACGACCACCTGGGCACCGGCGACGACGAAATCATCGAAGCCAGCGGTTCGGCACCGCCGCTGTCGTGGACGCTCCGTTTCTACGATGCAACTATCCTGCCCGCGCTTACCACGCTCGACGAGTCGACGCAACCGGCGGTCGACGGGGTCCGGCGGGTGCTGGGCGTCGGTGCCACGCTGTATCACCTCGTGGTGCAGCAGGGCGCGACACTGGACTACCATCGGGCCGAGCATTTCGGTGCGGGGCTGGCACACAGTCATGCCGCGGCGGTGATCGATTTCGCGGCGATGCGCCGCTGCGCCCGGGGGCGCGAAGACCTCGTCGATGAGATGGAGGCGGCGACGATCGCGGGCCTGCGCCACTGCCAGCGGCTGCTCGCCCTGGCACTGGCACCAGGGGACGCCAGGGTCGCCGAGCTCGCCGCCGACCAGCCGCCGGATCCGGTGGTGCTTCGTCGTGCCGTGTTGGCCGCCCTGCGTGCCCACGGTCCGGTGCCACGGTGACCGGCTCCCCGGAGAGCACCGGGGAGCGGATGTCCTCCGCGCGCAACACCGCCCGGGTGCTCATGGCGTTCGGCCATCACCCCGGTCCGCGGGGAGTGACCGAACTCAGTCGCGAGCTCGGCCTGAGCAAGAGCACCGTGCACCGCATCCTCACCGCGCTCGTTGCCGAGCATCTGCTGGAGCACGACCCGGTATCCCGCACCTATCGGCTCACCCTGACCTCCATTGACCTCGCCACGGCCGCCACCGCACCGCTGCGGCTGCATGAGGCGGTGATGCCCAACTTGGTGCACCTGCACCAGCGCATCGGTCAGACCGTGCATCTGGGCGTGCTGGAGGGCAGCGAGGTGGTGTATGTCGAGCAACTGGCAAACCACGGCGGCCGCTACCGGGCGGTCACGCACGAGGCCCGGATGCCCGCCCATTACTCCAGCTGCGGCAAAGCGATCATGGCGTACCTGCCCGACGCCACGTTGGAGGCCCTCCTGGCGGGGCATCATTTCGACGCCCGGACACCGCAGACCATTGTCGATCCGACCCAGTTTCGGCGCGAACTGCGCCTGGTTCGGGCACGCGGATGGGCCCAGACCGTAAACGAGCGCGAATACGGTCTCGGATCGCTCGCCGTGCCGGTGCGCGGCAAATGCGGGCTGGTCGTGGCGGCCGTCGGCACCGTGCGTCGGCTCCCACAGGACCGAAAAGACGAGCTGCGCCGCTATGTCGAGCCCCTGCTGATGACCGCCGCGGCGATTTCCCGCACCATCAGGGCCGTCCCGCCGGGGCGGGGCGGGTAAGCCCCAGGGTTAGCCCGCCTGGATCTGCATCACCACCGCCTTGGGTTCGGTGAAGAACTCGCGGCTGAAGTTGCCGCCCTCCCGGCCGATGCCGGAGTCCCCGACCCCGCCGAACGGGGCCCGCAGATCGCGGATGAAAAAGCAGTTCACCCACACCGTGCCGGCCCGCAGCGCCGCCGACACCCGGTGGGCGCGATGCACATTCTCGGTGAACAGCATCGCGTTCAAGCCGTAGCGGGTGTCGTTGGCCAACCGGACCGCGTCGGCCTCGGTGTCAAACGGCATCACCACCGCCACCGGGCCGAAGATCTCCTCCCGGCTGCAGCGGGCCTGCTGACCCAGTCCGGTCACCACGGTGGGACGCACCCCCCAGCCCTCGCCGAGCCCCCCGGTGACGACGGAGCCGCCCTCGGACTCGATGGTGTCGACGTAGCCGCGCACCTTGCGGTAGTGCTCCTCGGAGGCCAGCGGGCCGATTTGGGTGCTCTCCTGCTTCGGATCCCCGATGATCATGGCTTCGGCCGCGGCGGTGAACCGGCTCAGAAACTCATCGTAGACGTCGCGCTGCACATACAGCCGAGACCCGGCCAGGCACACCTGACCGGTGTTGGTGAAGATCGCCTTGATCGACCATTCCACGGCGGTGTCCAGGTCGGCGTCGGCGAACACCACGTTCGCGCCCTTCCCCCCGAGCTCCAGGCTCACCGGCGTCAGGTTGGCCGCGGCCGCCCGGGCGATGGCCCGGCCGGTTCCGGATTCACCGGTAAAGGTGATTCGGTCGACGTCGGGGTGTTCGGTGAGCGCCTGCCCGACGGAGTCCGGTCCATAGCCGTGCACGACGTTCAACACGCCCGGCGGCATTCCGGCTTCCACCGCGAGCCGACCCAGGATAGTGGCCGAGGCGGGGGTGTCCTCGGCGGGCTTGAGCACCACGGTGTTTCCCCACGCCAGGGCGGGGGCAACCTTCCAGGTTTCCAGCATCAAGGGAAAATTCCACGGCGCAATGGCCGCCACCACACCGGCCGGCTCGAACCGGGTGTAGGCATGATGCCCCGAGTCCATGGGGAACACGTCCGCGGTGGCCAGCCGCGCGTGGTCGGCGAAGAACCGGAAGTTCAGCGCGGCACGGGGCACATCGTTGCCGCGTGACTGGCTGATCGGTTTACCCATGTCGCGGGTGTCGGCCATGCCCAGCTCGTCGGCGTGCTCCTCGATCAGGTCGGCCAACCGGTGCAAGATTCGGCCGCGCGCGGCGTATCCCATCCGCGGCCACGGCCCGGAGTCAAACGCGTGCCGCGCCGCGGCCACCGCACGATCGGCGTCGGTGGTGTCGCCGAGCGCGGCTTCCGCCCACGGGCGACGGGTGTAGGGGTCGATCGAGGCGAACGTCGCCCCGGAGGCCGACTTGACCTCTTCACCGTCGATGATGTGCCCGAAAAATTCCATGTTCCTCAGGTCTCCTTCGATGTCATCGCAGCGCGTTCGGCCAGGGTCACCCCGCCGGCCGAGAAATGCGTGGCCGGAACCTCGCGCACCACCACCCGGATGCTGGCCTCCGGTGCCCCGATCGCCCGGTGCACCGCGGCATGCACCTCGGCCAGCAGGGCCCGGATCTGCTCGGCGCGGCGGCCCTCGACCAGCGTGATTTCCACCAGCGGCATGTCACTCGCACCTCAGGGTGACCGCGCCCAGGCTGGAGAACTCGGCGCTGACCCGGCTGCCCGGCCAGACGGGCACGGCATCGGTGAGGCCCCCGGTCAACACCACCCATCCCGGCTCCAGCGCCTGCTGGCGCTTGGCCAGCGCATTGGCCGCCAGCGCCAGGGCCTCACCCGGATGGCCCTGCACCGCGGCGCCGGTGGCCGAGTCGACGACGTCACCGTCCACCGCTAACAGGCACGCTTCCAGCGCCAGGTCCACCTCGTCGGGCCTGCGGGCCACTCCCCCGACGACGAAAAGCGCCGAGGAGGCGTTGTCGGCCACCACGTCGGGCAGGGTGAACTTGAAGTCGGTGTAGCGGCTGTCGATGATCTCCAACCCGCCGTACACGTGCGACACCGCCTCCATCGCCCGCGCCGCGGTGACGCCGGGCCCGGCCAGTCGCTGGCCGAGCACGAACACGATCTCCGGCTCCACCCGTGGATGAATCAGCTGCCCGACCACCAGCGGCGCACCCACCGGCAGCGCCATCCGGTCGGTCAGCCAGGCGGTGAGCGGCGAGTCTATCCCCATGCGCTGCTGCTTGGCGCGCGAGGTCAACCCGAGCTTCACCCCGACAATGTGCTGCCCCGACTCGACCTTGCGGCACACGATCTCGTCTTGCACCCGATACGCGGTCTCCAGATCCAGCCCGGGCCACTCCGCGGTGACCGGACCGCGGTCGGCACGCGCGGCCTCGGCCTCCAGCAGCACCGTCGCCGCCCGCGCCACATCCCATTCGGTCATGCCGCACCCTCCCCGCGCTCGGCCGCCAGCTGCAGCGCGATGTCGATGATCATGTCCTCCTGGCCGCCGACGTACCCGGCTTCGCCGACCCGCTGCAGAATCTCGTGCGCGGGCACCCGGTAACGCTCCGCGGCACGTTCGGCGTGCAGCAGAAACGACGAATACACCCCCGCATAGCCCTGCACGATGGCGTTGCGCTCGGCCCACGGCAGCCGCGGAATGAACGGCAGCGCCACCTCCGCGGCCGCGGCGAGCAGCCCGGGCAGATCCAGCCCGGTTCGCACACCCAGTTTCGCGAACACCGCCGCGAGCACCTCCGTCGGCGAGTTACCCGCCCCGGCGCCCAGCGCGCACAGCGTGCCGTCGATCTGCCGGGCGCCGGCCTGGTAGGCGGCCAGCGAGTTGGCCACCCCCAGGCACAGGTTCTGGTGGCCGTGCAGGCCGACCTCGGCCCGGTCGCCGATCCGACCGACCAGCGCCGCCACCCGCGCCCGCGCATCGTCGGGCAGCAGCGCACCGGCGGAGTCGACGACGTACACGCACTGGCAGCCGGCGTCGACCATGATTTCGGCCTGCGCCGCGAGCTCGGCGGGCTCGATCATGTGCGAGAGCATCAAAAAACCGACGGTCTCCATGCCGAGGTCCCGGGCGGCCCCGAAATGCTGGATCGACACGTCGGCCTCGGTGCAGTGGGTGGCGATGCGCGCCACTCTGGCCCCGGCGTCGTAGGCTTGCCGCAAGTCGGCCACCGTGCCGACACCGGGCAACAGCAGCACCGCGATGCGCGCGTTTTCCGCCTCGTCCGCGGCCGCGGCGACCAGCTTGATTTCATCCTCACCGGAAAAGCCGTAGTTGAACGTGGATCCCCCCAGGCCGTCCCCGTGGGTCACCTCGATGACGCGCACACCCGCGCGGTCCAGCGCCCGCACCACGTCACGCACCTGCCGTTCGGTAAACCGGTGCGCCATCGCGTGACTGCCGTCGCGCAGCGTGGTGTCGGTGATCCGCACATCGATTTGGCCGGTGTCCGGGATTTGGCCGGTGTCCTGGACTTGGCCGGTGTCCTGGATTTGGCCGGTGTCCTGCCCGCTCATCAGATCGCCACCTTCGCTGCCGCCAACAGCTCGCCCACCCGTGCGGCGGCGGCTGTCATGATGTCCAAGTTGCCCGCCCACTCGGGCAGGTAGTCACCGTTTCCGCGGACCTCCAAAAAGACACCCACCCGGGCACGGCCGTTCCAGCCATCGCGGGGGTCGTCGAATTGCGGGTCGGCGCGCAGCGTGTAGCCCGGCACGTAGCGGCGCACCTCGGTGACCATCCGGTGAATCGACTCGCTAATCGCGTCGCGGTCGGCATCCGGATCGATCGCGCAGAAAACGGTGTCCCGCATGATCATCGGCGGTTTGGCCGGGTTGAGAATGATGATCGCCTTGCCGCGAGCCGCCCCGCCGACACTTTCGATCGCCTTGGCGGTGGTCTCGGTGAACTCGTCGATGTTCGCCCGGGTTCCCGGCCCGGCCGACCGCGAGGCGATCGACGCCACGATCTCCGCATACGGCACCGGAGTCACCCGCGACACCGCGGCGACGATGGGGATGGTGGCCTGACCCCCGCAGGTGATCATGTTGACGTTCGGCGCGTCGATATGGGTGGGCAGGTTCACCGGGGGGCACACGAATGGCCCCACCGCCGCCGGGGTCAGGTCAATCGCCTGAATGCCGGCCTCGGCGTAGCGAACCGCGTTGGCGGCGTGCGCCTTGGCGCTGGTGGCCTCGAAAACCAGGTCCGGCGGTTGCTGCGCCAACAGCCAGTCCACTCCGGCCGCAGAGGTCTGCACGCCCAGCCGGGCCGCGCGCGCCAGACCCTCGGAAGCCGGATCCACCCCGACCATGTACCGCACCTCGATGTGCTCGCTGCGCTGCAGTTTCGCCAGTAAGTCGGTGCCGATGTTGCCCGGCCCGACGATCGCCGCAGTCGCTTTGCAAGACGCGTTGCCCACCGCCGTCACTGCAGTCCACCGCCCTTCTTGGAAAACCGCGCCGTCACCGAGCCCAGTCCGGCGAAAGCCGTCGTCACCACGTCCCCCGCGGCCACCGGCACCGCCGCCGTGATCGAGCCCGGCAGCACCACATGACCGGCTTCCAACACCACGCCGCGCGCCCCGAGGATGTTGGCCAGCCACACCAGCGCGTTCAGCGGGGACCCCAGCACCGCGCCGCCGGCCCCGGATCCCACCAGCTCCCCGTTGCGGTAGATCACCCCGCCGGTCAACCGGACATCGACCTGCGACAACGGGACGGCGCTGCTGCCCAGCACCACACCGCCCGAGGACGCGTTGTCGGCGATGGTGTCCACCAGCTTGATCTTCCAATCGCGGATCCGGGAGTCGATGATCTCCAGCGCCGGGGTCACGAATGCCACCGCGGCCATCGCCTCGGCCACCGTCACCCCCGGTCCGGCCAGCGACCTGCCCAAAACGAACGCAAGCTCGGGCTCCACCTTCGGCGCCAGAAACACCGAAGAATCGATGGGCTGCGACTCGAGGAAAAACATGGCGTCGGTGAGATGGCCGAAGTCGGGCTGGTCGACCCCCAGCTGACGCTGCATGGCCGCCGAGCTCAAGCCCACCTTGTGCCCTTTGATGACGGCGCCGTCGGCCGTCCACCGCTGCACCTGACCCACCTGAATCGCGTAGGCGTCGTCGACGGTCAGCCCGGGGAAGCGGTCGGTCAGCGGGTCGATCGGCTCGCCGCTGCGGTAGGCGGCCAGTAACAGCTCGACCGCCTCGGCCCGCGCCCGGCGGTTAGCGTCGTCGCTCGGTGTCATCGTCTACCGCCTGTCTTCCTGGCCCACATCGCTGGCCCAAACGCTATCGCCGTCGACCTTCGTGCCGGCTACGCGTTCGCGAGCGCGGAACGCCCGCGATCACTTGACACTCGTCTTCGGCGCGGCACAATGCAAGTCATGCGTTCCACTGGGCGGCACGAAGGAGACGATTCCGCTCCGTCGGTGCTGGCCCGCGCGACGGCCATCCTCTCGGCCTTCGACCGCGACCGACGACCGCTGGGAATATCCGAGCTGGCCCGGCGCACCGGGCTGGCCAAATCCACCGTGCACCGGCTGACCGCTGAGTTGACCCGGCATGGCCTGCTGGAGCGCCGCAGCGAGGGGCTGGTCCTCGGGTTGCGGCTGTTCGAACTGGGGGAATTGGTTCCCCGCCAGCTCGATCTCCGGGAGGCCGCGCTGCCCTACATGGCCGACCTGCGCGCCGCGACCAGGCAAACCGTGCACCTCGCGGTCCTCGACGGCACCGAGGTGGTCTACGTGGAGATTCTTCGCCACCACGACGCTCCACCACTGCCGTCACGGGTGGGTGGACGGCTTCCCGCGCACGCGACCGCCGTCGGCAAGGCCATCCTCGCGTTCTCAGATCCCGATGTCACCGAGGCGGTGCTGCGCGCCGGGCTGCGACGCCTGGCGGAGCGCACCATCACCAACCCCGACCTGCTGCGACGCACTCTCAAGTTCACCCGCGCGCACGGCATCGCCTACGACTATGAGGAATCCCAGGCCGGGCTGGTGTGCGCCGCCAGCCCGATCACCACCGCCACCGGTGATGTCGCGGGGGCGTTGTCCGTCTCCGGATGGGCGGGGCGCCTGAATGTTAGGCGACTCGGGCCCGCCGTTCGCACCGCCGCGCTCACCCTCTCCCGCGACCTTGCGTCCTCGGGCCCATAGTCAGGCCACAGCGCCCGCACCGGTGTCGGCGATTTCGCGATCCTGTTCGGCGGAACCACCGGACACCCCGATCGCGCCCACGAGTTCCCCGGCCACCCGGATGGGCACCCCGCCGCCGAAGATCACCAACCGCTCGGCGTGCACGATGCCGTTGCGCAGCGCCGGGTCGTCGGCGATCGCGTCCCACCACTGATGGGTCGGCCGTCCATTGAAGGCCGTCACCGTGTAGGCCTTATTGCGGGCGAGTTGCTCGGAGAGCAGCGGAGCGCCATCCATCCTCAGGTAGGCCAGCAGGTTCCCGGCCCGATCGGTCACCGCCGCGCACACCGGCACACCGATGCGTTCGGCGTGTGCGACCGCGGCGTCGATCACCCGCCGCGCACCTGCCATGGTCAGCGAGGACCACGACGTGACATCTTCAGCCATCGCGCGAATGTGCTCCCTTCACCCTCGTGGAATCGGTCCGGTCCACGCCACCATCGTCGCCAGAGCGCCTGCGCGGCAACCGGAGACGTTCCTCACCACGGAACACCCTAAATGCGAACCTCATCCATCGCCGCGAGTTGGCCGCCTCAGGTGGCTAAGCAGGTGGCGAAGCGCCGGTCTCACCACGTCTTGTGGGGTCTTGTGGGTCTTTTGGCGTAACGTAGGCGCGATGAGCGTATCGGATTGCGTTGCCGTGAGCACCGATCGGGGGCAACGGCGTCGCCCCCGTTCCGAAGCGGTCGCACGGGCGCAGCCGATTCAGCCCACGGGGATGCCCGGGACGCGGGTGGCCGGTGTTCGGGCACCGGCATGCCCGGCCCCTGGTGCGGTCAACCCGGCGAAACGACGCGGGAAATGACGCGGAAATTGATGACGCCGGAATTGATGACGCCGCAGTTGACGTCGGCCACCCACTGGGGCGCGTTCACCGCACGGGTGCGCGATGGCGACATCGTGGCCGTGACTCCGCTGAGCGGTGACCCCAACCCGGCCCCGCAGTTGCGGAATCTTCCCGGTGCCGTGCGGCATCGCTGCCGCATCGCCAACCCCGCGGTGCGGCGCGGGTGGCTGCTGAACGGTCCGGGACCCAGTCCGGCGCGCGGCGCCGACGAGTTCGTCGAGGTCAGCTGGGACGAGCTGCTCGACTTACTGGCCGCCGAACTGCGCCGCGTGGTCGAGCGCCACGGCAACGAGGCGATTTACGGCGGCTCCTACGGCTGGGCCAGCGCCGGCAGGTTTCACCACGCGCAAAGCCAGATCCACCGCTTCCTCAATCTGCTGGGCGGATACACCGCATCCCGGCATACCTACAGCACCGGCGCCTCCGAGGTGATCTTTCCGTATATCTTCGGCGCCGAGCTCTTCGAATCCCTGGCCGGCATCACCACCTGGGACGTCATCGTCGAGCACACCGACCTGTTGGTGGCGTTCGGCGGCTTGCCACTCAAGAACACCGCGGTGACGCCCGGCGGCGCCACCCGTCATCTCGACCGCGACTACCTCACCCGGTACCGCTCCCGCGGCGGCCGGCTGGTATCGGTCAGCCCGCTGCGCGACGACATCACCGCGATCGCCGGCCCGCTGGGCGACCGGTGCCGCTGGCTTGCCCCGGTTCCGGGCACCGATGTGGCGATCATGCTGGCGCTGGCCTACGTGCTGGCCACCGAGTCACTGGCCGACCGGGCCTTCCTCGACACCTACTGCACCGGATATGAGCGCTTCGAGCGTTATCTGCTCGGCGCTGACGACGGGGTGCCCAAGACACCCCGGTGGGCCGCCGGGCTGTCCGGACTTGACGCCGGCGAGCTGCGGGATTTGGCCCACCGGATGGCCGATGGAAGAACGCTGATCACCACCAGCCTGTCGCTGCAGCGCATCGAACATGGTGAGCAAAGCGTGTGGATGGGCGCCACGCTGGCGGCGATGCTGGGCCAGATCGGGCTTCCCGGGGGTGGATATGGGCATGGCTATGGCTGCAATGGCATCGGCAACCCGCCGCTGGCCTGCCGGCTGCCGGCATTGCCGCAGGGAACCAACCCGGTGCGCAAGTTCATCCCGGTGGCGGCGATCACCGAACTGCTGGAGCGGCCCGGGGGGCAGCTGGCCTACAACGGCACGCTGCTGGATTTGCCCGACATCAAGTGCGTCTACTGGGCCGGGGGAAACCCCTTCCACCATCACCAGAACCTGCCCCGGCTGCGCCGGGCGCTGTCCCGTGTCGACACCATCGTGGTGCACGAGCAATTTTGGACCGCGATGGCCAAACACGCCGACATCGTGGTGCCCACCACCACCAGCTTCGAGCGTGACGATTTCACGGGCAGCAGCACGGATCCCGGGTTGGTCGCGATGAAGGCGCTGGTGCCGCGGTATGCGAACGCCCGCGACGACTACGACACCTTCGCGGGGCTTGCCCACCGGCTGGGGTTCGGTGAGCAATTCACCGAGGGCCGCAGCGCCCACGAGTGGCTGGAACACCTCTACACCAAATGGTCGGCCGAACAGCACTTCCCGGTGCCATCATTTGCTGAATTCTGGCGCGTCGGCCAGCTGCAGCTGCCCACCAGAACGGGTGTGACGATGCTGGCCGATTTCCGCTCCGATCCCGACGCCTATCCGTTGGGCACCCCCAGCGGGCGCATCGAGATTTTCTCGACGACGATCGACGGCTTCGCCCTGCCGGATTGTGCGGGCCATGCCAAGTGGTATGAGCCCACCGAGTGGCTGGGCGGTCCACGGGCCCGGTTGTTTCCGCTGCATCTGATCGCCAACCAGCCGGGCACCCGGCTGCACAGCCAGCTCGATCACGGGGGCGCCAGCATGGCCTCGAAAATCCATGGGCGAGAGCCGATCCGGATACATCCCGTCGACGCTGACGCCCGCGGGCTCAGCGATGGCGACATCGTGCGGGTGTTCAACGACCGGGGTGCCTGCCTGGCGGGTGTCGTGATCGACGAGAATCTGCGGCCGCAGGTGGTGCAGCTGGCCACCGGAGCGTGGTTTGATCCCGCCGACCCGGCGGACCCGGATTCGATGTGCGTGCACGGCAATCCCAACGTGCTGACCAACGACTGCGGAACCTCGGCCTTGGCACACGGCTGCACCGGCCAGCACGTCCTGGTCCAAATCGAGAAGTTCACCGGCGAACTGCCCCCGCTGCGCGCGCACGAACCGCCCGCCGTGAACCCGCTCAGCCCATGCTGCTTCCGCCGTTGACACTGAGCACTTGCCCGGTGATGAAGCTGGCCTCCTCGGACGCCAGGAAAAGCACTGCGGCTGCGACTTCCTCGACCGTTGCCGGACGTCGCATCGGGATAAGGTTGACCGCGATGTCGGTGATCGACCGGAATTCCTCAGGGATCGTCCCGTCGGCCAGGGCCGCTCCGATTTCCGGGGTGAGGGTGTAAGACGGGGCCACCGTGTTGAAAGTGATGCCGCTGGTGGCGTATTCGCGGGCCAAACCCACCGCAAACGCATGGACACCGCCCTTGGCGGCGTTGTAAATCGCGTGTCCGTTCAGGCCGTTGCGCACCGATTCGGCGCCGATATTGACCACCCGCCCGTAGCGGGCCGAAACCATGTGAGGAAGCACGGCCAGCGTGCAGTTGAGCGTGGTCCACAGATTGTTGTCAATGGTGCGCCGGATCGTCTCATCGGTGTGGTGACGGGTTGCGGTGATCACCCCACCGCCGGCGTTGTTGACGAGAATGTCGATGCCGCCCAGCTCTTTTAGGGCAGCGTCCACCAGTCGCTCTCCCGCCCCAGGGCGGCTCAGGTCATCGACATGCCCGGCCACCACCTGCTGGGAATCAATAGCTGACAGGCGGGGCAGCGCAGCGGCCATCGCCGCGTCGTCGGGGCCGGCGAGCAACACCGCGGCCCCCTCGGCAAGGAACCGACAGGCCACCCCGAATCCGATCCCGGTCGCGCCGCCGGTGATCACGGCGCGCCGCCCGGCAAGGCGGCCGGCGTTCACAGAATGATGCTCACGGCGCCGGCGGGCCGCAGCACCGTCATGTCCATGACCGCCCGCTTGTAGCAGATCCGCAGGATCCCGTCGGTGCGGCGCAGCCGATAGTCGTAGCGCCCGACGTAGTGGTCGTCGCGGCCGTTGCGAAAGCGCCATACCGTGAAATACGCGGTGGCGACGATCTCCCCGCCCGATTGATCGAGGATGCGCACATTGCTGACCTGGTGGCGGGTGATCGCATGGGGGTATTCGCGGTGTGCTTTGCGGCTCTTGAGCCGTTCCACCCGGGCCAATAGCCGGAACTTGTTGTCGTTGACTAGCACCAGGTCACGATCCGGGTCCGGATCGGGCAGGTCGTTGGCTGGGATGACGTAGTGGGCGTCCTCGGTGTAAAGCGCTGCCCATTCGTCCAGGCGCCACTCGTCGAGCAACTGCGCCTCAAGGTAGAGCAGATCTTCAACGTCACCGCGCTGCACCGGGGCAGCGTCGGCATCAAGCTCCGCGGCCTCTTGTTCGAGTGTCATACCACCACCTCCCGCTGCGGGCTGAGCTGTTTGCGCCACTGCCGCCAGAACGCCCGCATCTGCTCCTCGTCGGTGGCCTGGGGTTCACGCGTCATCCCACGGGAAATATCGTTCCACTCGACCCCGCCGCTGCGAAACCCGTCCTGGCAGGACTCGAGGGCCTCGATGTCGTCGGGCGTGGCCAGGCCCCCCGGGCCGAGAAAGCTCAGAAAACTTTCCAGCCGCAGCGCCCGTGCTTGCGGTATTTCCGTTTTCGGGGCAAGGTGCCAGGCGCTGACCTCCATGTGATCCGCGGCGGTGGGCATGAAAGTGCGCACGGTGACCGCCTGGATGTCGTTGACGATGAGGTTCGGGTAGATGAACAAGTTCCGGTTGTTTTCTGCCATCCTTTCTGCGCGTTCAGCACCGTACACTTCGACGAGCCGGTCCCGGAGTCTCTCGATTTCGGGGCGGGACTGCTCACCGAATTGCTTCTCCCATTTTGCGATCGGCCGGCCCCATGGTGCCTTGTATTCCATCACGGCATGCCCGTGACCCAATGCCCGGCCCCGCCCGGAGAGCCCGCCGGCCACCCGAATATTCATGGAGCTCAGGTACTTCATATAAGTATCGTGGGTGGGCACCGCGTGGTAGCCGTCAATACTGTTCTCCACCAGAAGCTTCCAGTTGGCGTTGATGGAGTACTGGTTGGATCCTTTGAGAATCTCCCACCCCGACTCCGATTCGTCGACGATCAAATCGAGGTAGTCGCGGGCCCCCGCCAGATAGTCGACGAGGCTCTCGGCGCTGGTATTGAAGGTGACGAACACGAAGCCGCGATAGGACTCCAGCCCGGCCACGGGCTGCAGGCCCATCTCCTCGGCGCGGAACGCCGGACCGTAGCCTTGGCGGTCGGGCACACCGATCAGTTCACCGTCGGTGTTGAACGACCACGCGTGGTAGAAACATTGAAACACCTTGCCGTTGCCCGAATCGGTGCGACACACCAGTGCGCCCCGATGCGGGCAGGTGTTGTGAAAAGCCCGGATCTGCCCGGTTTTAGCGCTGCGCACGAAGATCAGCGGCCGCCCCGCTACCGCGCGTCTCACGAAATCACCCGGAGCGGCGACCTCCGACTCGTGCCCCAGATATAACCAGCAGCGGTCGAAGACCAGGTCGCGTTCCGCTTCGAAAATCTGCGGTGAGGTCAGCGCCGAGCGATGCACGCGAAACACGCCATTGTCCGGGTCGTCGACAATGAGCTGCGTTGCAGCCGTACTCATGATCCGCCACTCTTTCCCGAACTCCGAAGACTACGCGGCACCCCTTGACGCCGGGCAACCGGCCGGCCCTCCGGGCAAGCCGGCCGGCCGCTCAGCGCGGACCGCTACGCCCGCTGCGACGCCTTCGACGTGGCCTGCCACTGGGGCCAGCCGGCCTTGCGGTTCGCCGCCATCGCCAGCTCCTTTTCGGCCGGGGAGGCAAAATGCTCATCCCAGTGCCGTAACCGCGGCTGGGCGATCAGGCGTTCCCACAGCGGCGGGATGAGGGCGCACACGAAGCACAGAAACGCACTGGGCATTTGTGGCGCCTCCGGGCGGGGTTTCAGCTCGTGGTATTTATACCGGCTGTCGAGGTGGTGCTCGATGTGGGTGGTGATCTCCACACCCAGCGGACGGATGATCGCCCCGAGGTGGTTCCAGGCGTGCTGCAACTGGATCGGCGAGCCCGGCACCCGGACCAGGCCATAGTGCTGCAGATAGTTAAAGCCCTCCACCAGCAACTTGGAAAAGACCATCGCGGCGGCGGCGGGCACCAGTCCCGCCGGCCCGGCGACGGCATACACCGCCGCAAACAGCAGCGCCAACAGCCCGAGTTCCAGGTACACCGCGTTCTTCGGATGAAAGACCGACAAGTCGCGCTTGCGCAGGGAGGTCACCGAGGTGACGACGCCGTCCTTCCACGCCCCGTAGGACGCCTGCCACATGAACGCGTAGATGCTCTGCCCGCGTCTGGGAGTATCACTGTCTTTCTCGGTGCACAAGTCGAGGTGGTGGGTGAGCTTGTGCCCCACGTCGCGGTTGGGATCCAGGTAGACGGTGCTGTAGACCTTAGCCACGGCCCGCGGAAACAACGCTCGCCGGTGCATCAGCTCGTGGGCGATCGGCAGGTTGGGAACCGCGCCGATCCATCCCACCGACAACACCATGCCGACGACCCCGGCCGCGCCGACCGTGCCGCCCGGCAACGCCACCGTGGTGTGGCCCGTCCAGGCACCCAGTCGCAGCGCGAACAGTGCCCACAACGCCGCCAGGAGGGGCAGATGCAAATACAGCGGCACCTCGGCCAGCCACGGTACCCGGATGTTGCGGACCTTGTGGTCGGCGGGCAACACGATGTCTAAGAACATCAGGATCGGGAAGGTTGCGATGCCGGCCCACACCCAGCCACCTCCCAGCCACAGTCCAGCCAGGGCCACCCCGGAGACCAGGCTGACCAGGTAATATCGCAGCGCATCCACCTTGCTACTCCTTTCTTGTAGCGGAATCCGCACGGGTGATGGTTAGTAGATCAACACCGGTTTGATGGTGCGGCTAGCTTCGGCGTCCGCGATGGCGGTGTTGATGTCGGTAAACGGGTAGCGTTGAATGATTTTGTCGAGCGGGAATCGGCCGCGCAGGTGCAAATCGACCAGATGGGGAATAAACAGGCTGGGCACGCTGTCGCCCTCCACGATCCCTTTGACCGTGCGCCCGAACAACAGATTCACCAGATCCAATGACACCTCACTGCCGATGGCGTTGGCGCCGACCAGCCCGGCGGTGCCACCGACGTTGAGCGCATCGACGGCCTGACGCAAAGTCGCCGGCAACCCGACGGCATCCAACGCGAAATCCGCTCCCCCGCCGGTGATATCCCGAATCCGGGCCAGGGCCTCATCGGAGGCCTTCACGGCGTGGGTGGCCCCCAATTCCACGGCCATGTCTAGTCGCGAAGTGTTGAGGTCAACCGCGATGATCGGGTCACACCCGGCGATCACCGCACCCATGACGGCCGCTAACCCGACCGCCCCCGCCCCGAACACCACGATGCTGGCCCCCACCGGCGGCGCCAGCGCATTAAGCACCGCACCCGCACCGGTTTGCAGCCCACAACCCAACGGCCCCAGCAACTCCAGTGGTGCTTGCTCAGAGACCTTGACCGTGCTGCGTTCGGCCACCACCATGTGACTGCTAAACGAGGACTGGCCGAAAAAGTGCCCATTGAGCGCACCGCCGTCACGGTCCCGATACGCCGTGGAACCATCGGCGCGGCGCCCACCGAAGTTCAGCGCCATAAAAGAATCACAATTCATCGGATGACCAACCAGACAATTGCGGCACACACCGCACCACAACGGGGCCAGCACCACATGGTCACCCACCGCTAGCGAACGCACCTCGGAGCCAACCGCCTCCACAACCCCGGCCCCTTCATGCCCTAAAATGACCGGCGGGCCCGGGGGAAGCACCTGGTCGCGAACACTTAAATCGGTGTGACAAATCCCGCTGGCCACGGTGCGCACCAGCACCTCATCCGGACGCGGATCACCGATCTGGACGTCTTGAACGCCAAACGACCCCCTCTTGTCGCAGAGCACCGCCGCCTTGCCCGTAATCACCATGCTCCTTTGCGGTCTTGCGATCAGCTCGCTGAGGACACCGGCGGCAGATAGACCGACTTCTGCTGCTCGTAGGCGGCCAGCCCTTCCGGTCCCAGCTCGCGGCCCAACCCGCTGGCCTTCACCCCGCCGAACGGCGCGGTGGGGTCGGGCAGATAGCTGTTGATCCCGATCGTGCCGGTCTGAACACGACGGGCCACCTCGACCGCCCGCTCGGGGTCGCTCGTCCAGATGGTGCCGCCCAGCCCGTAGTCGGAGTCGTTGGCGATGCGCACCGCCTCGTCGACATCGCTGTAGGCGATCACCGACAACACCGGGCCGAAGATCTCTTCCCGGGCCACCGTGAAGGTGTTGTCCACGTCGGCAAACACCGTCGGCTCGACGAACCATCCCTTGTCCAGTTGCGGCGGGCGTCCGCCGCCCACGGTGATCTTGGCGCCCTCATCGAGCCCTTTGGCGATGTAACCCTCCACGCGTTGCCGGTGCTTGGCGCTGACCATGGGGCCGATCTGGGTCGCGGGATCGAGCGCATCGCCCACCGTGAGGCCCGCAACGAAGTCGGTGAAGAGGTCCACGATCTGCCGGTAGCGACTGCGCGGCGCCAAAACCCGGGTGCACAGGTAGCAGGTCTGGCCGTTGTTGAGCAGTGTCGCCCCGAAAAGGTTTTTCGCCGTGGCCGCCAAGTCCAGATCGGCGTCGTCGAGGATGATCGCCGCGGACTTGCCGCCCAGCTCCAACGTGACCGGACGCAGCATCCGCCCACAAGTCTCAGCGATCTGGCGGCCCGCGGCGGTCGATCCGGTGAAGGCGATCTTGTCCACCCCGGGATGGGACACCAGATAGGCGCCGATGTCGCGCCCGCCGGTGATGATGTTGACCACGCCCGGCGGCAGCGCGGCCTCCTGCACGGCCTCGGCCAGCAGGTAACTGTCCAGCACCGTCTCCGGCGAAGGCTTAATCACCACGGTGCAGCCCGCCGCCAACGCCGGAGCGTATTTGAAGGCCGCCAACGTTTGCGGGAAATTCCACGGCACAATTGCGCCCACCACCCCAACCGGCTCGCGTCGCACCAGGGTGGTCCCGCCGAACAAACCGGGGCGCTTCTCCTCCGGATCGCGGTCGCGAACCATCGCCGCGTAATAGCGCAGCAACATCGCCGGGAACACGGCTTCCAATTGCTGCGACACCGCGATCGGCATGCCATTTTGGCCGCTCACCCGACGCGCGATCTCCTCCGACCGCTTATCCAGCGCGTCAGCCAACCCCACCAACGCCTCCGCGCGCCGCGCCGGCTCCCACCGCGACCAGCCCGCCGGATCATCAAACGCGGCCCGCGCAGCGCCAACCGCCGCATCGACCTCCGCCCGGGTCGCCTCGGGCACGTGCCCCAGGACCTCTTCGGTGCTCGCCGACAGCACCGTAATCGGCATCGCCCCGGGCGGCTTTACCCAGTCACCACCGATGAACAGCGCGTCGTACGCCAACGACATGTCATCTCCTCATGCAGATCCTCATAAACCAGCGCACCGGTGCAGCGGTGCAGCGATGAGCCAGTTCACGCGCCGGTACCGGTTGTGAACCAGATCACGCACAGACTAGAGGTTCTTAACCGTGATAGTCAATACCTATAACTAAAGTCGGGCGGCGGGTTGCGCCAGCGGAAGAGCGGCGATGGCGGCCGAGACCACCGCGACCGGGGGCAGGACCGTTGCCCGCAATCGGCCTTAAGCGGTCACGCGATTAGGCCGTTGTCGATATGTCCAAACCGTCGAGCGCGCCGGCTTGGCCGTCGTCGGGGACCGGCGGGTGGGCCGCCGGCGGCGGGCACGGTGGGGCGGTTTCGATGGAGACCCGCAGGCGATCCAGTAGCGCCGCCAGCTGGCGCAGCTCATCGCCGGTCAACCCGCTGGTCAGTACCTTGAGGTAGCGCCAGTGGTGAGGCAAGAACCCCGCTAAAAACGCTTCCGCGACCGGGGTGATCTCGACCAGGAACGAACGCCGGTCGTGGGGATTGAGCACCCGCCGGACCAAAGACCGCCGCGCGAGGGTGTCGATCAGACCGGTCAGGTTGGCGCGCCGAACGGAAAGCAACTCGGCAAGCTCCCCCATCGTGACCGGCTCCTGTACCCGGTGCAGCACGCTCAGCGCCTGGAACTGGCTCAGACTGAGTTTGTAGGGAGCCAGTTCCGCCGCGTGCGTTCGGTCGGCCGCCGCCACGGCGCGGTACAGCATCATCATCACGGTCAGCGACTCCGGGTCGAAATCATCACCGGCCTCATGCGCGCTGCGGGTAACCTGTTCGGCTACCGACAGGCCCGCCCGGCCGGCCGCGACCCGGCGGTTTTGACCTGCTGGCTGTGTGCTCAACTGCACTCCCTCGCGGGGTGAGACCGTATCGTGCGCAGAGTCTAACACGGAAAGCTTGTTGACCCTGATATTTATATCACTGTACTATCAATAGTCCTGAGGAACTTTGGGGGACACAACCGCAGGAGGACGGCCGTGGGCGAGGTGCTAGGGATCGGGTTGTCGCATTACCCACCGCTCAGTGGCCGCGACGAGGACATGGCCGGACTGCTGCGAGCCACCCTCAACGATCCGGCCATCCCGCCGGCGGCGAAGGACCCGGCGAACTGGCCCGAGCTGATGCGCCGGGAATGGGGTTCCGACGAGGGGCGCTCGGCTGCGGCCGCGCACCGCGCCGCCCTGGTCACCGGATTCGAGCGGGCCCGTGCCGCCCTGGACGAGTTCGCCCCGGATGTCGTGCTGATCTGGGGCGATGACCAATACGAGAATTTCCGCGAAGACATCATCCCGCCATATTCCGTCCAGGCATACGACGATATGGAGGTCCGGCCCTGGGCGCAGGCCGACCACTCATCGGACATGGCCGGCCGCGCCAACGTCTGGAACGAACCCGCCGACACGACGGTGTTCAAGGTGCGGGGCCGCCGCGACATCGCCAAACATCTCGTCAGCTCGCTGCTGGATCGCGGCGTCGACGTGGCGTACGCGTATGAGCCGCTGCACCATCCCGGGCTGCCGCACGCATTTCTCAACGCCATCTTGTACCTGGATTATCACCGCGCGGGTTTCGACTACCCCGTTATCCCGTTTTCGGTCAATTGCTATGGGCGTCGTGTGATCAGCTACCGGGGTTTTGCCAGCCGCCTGGACGACACTCGGGAACTCGATCCGCCGTCACCGCATCCGGCACGCCTGGTGGCCCTCGGGGCCGCGGTCGGGCAGATCATGGCGGAGTCGCCGTGGCGGATCGCTTTGGTGGCGTCCTCGAGCTGGTCGCACGCCTTTTTGTGTGACAAGACCTGGCGACTACGCCCGGACACGGCTGCCGACCGCTACCTCTATGACCGGCTCACCGTCGGGGACATCGACGCCTGGCGGGCGGTGTCTCTTCCTGACCTGGAGGCGTCGGGCCAGCAGGAACTGCTGAACTGGTTCGCGCTGCTGGGGGCAATGGAAGCGGTGGGCTCGCCGGCACCGTCATGGTCGGAGTTCATCGAGACCGATGTCTTTAACTCCAACAAAGTGTTTGCGATCTATCGGCCATGAAAACCGCAGGCCTCCAATCGACAACAGGGCCGGTCTCCGAGAAATCCAGTGTCATGACAGCGCCGACGACGTGGCCGGACCGGCTGGAGCGGCTTGCGCACGGCACCATCGACTTTCACACCCACGCGATCGACCCGGAGCTACCCGACATCGGGGCGACGTATCGGGGATCCTTTCCCCGGGTCGAGCGCACCGGTGAGCGCAGCGCCAGGATCATCGTCGATGGTCGTGGGTACCGTGATATCGACGATGCCTGCTGGTCGGCGGACACCCGGGTCAGCGATATGGATGCCGAGGGCATCGCCGTGCAGGTGCTGTCCCCGATCCCGGTGACGTTGTGCCACGAGCAGCCGGCGTCCGGGGCCGCGATCCTGGCGCGCGCCCAGAACGACTTTTTGGCGACCCTGGTCGCGTCGGCACCCCAGCGATTCCTGGCCCTGGGCACGGTGCCGATGCAGGACCCGCCGTCGGCGATCCGAGAATTGACCCGGTGCATCACCGAACTCGGGTTTGTCGGCGTCGAGATCGGAACCCGTGTCGGAGAATTCGACCTCACCGATGCCCGGTTCCGGCCATTTTTCGACGCCGCGTCGTCGCTGTCGGCGGTGATCTTCATCCACCCGGTCGACCGTGACGTGGATCCGCGGGTGACCAACCTGGGGTTGGGGTTTGGGGTCGGCATGCCCACCGAGACGGCAACCGCGGCGGCCGCGCTGTTGGCGGCGGGCGTCGTGCAGGCCGCCCGCGGGGCGCGCTTCGTGCTTGCCCACGGCGCTGGCGCGCTTCCCGCCCTGCTGCCACGCCTGGATCAGGGGCAGCGTCTTGCTGCCCACCGGGCCGGTGCAGAGCGGCTCTCTGATGCCGCCCGTCGACTATGGTGCGACTCGCTGACGTACGACGCCGCGAGCCTGCAGTTGGCATTGCAACGCTTCGGAGCCGGGCATGTGGTCCTGGGCACCGACTACCCCTTCGCGGCCCGCGAACACCCCGCCGGAGAAGTCCTCACCCACCTCGACCCCCCGTTGCAGCGGCGCATTGGCACCACGAACGCCTGCGCGCTGTGCTCGGACGTGAGGCACCACCTGAGCCGGCGTCACGTGTCGGAGATGACTGACCCGACCGTCAACCGATCGGGCACCATCGCTCACATCAGCAACCGTGTCGACGTCGTCACCGACGTCGCAGACCAGGAGGGACATCCCAGGCTATGACCGCCGACGCCGGCACCACAAACCCCGCTATCGGCTCATCCGTCGACGCCGGCGGGATCATCACCAATTACCTGGACGCCGGCGACCCGACGGGGGCGCCGGTGGTGTTGTTGCACGGCTCCGGTCCGGGGGTGTCGGCCTACGCCAACTGGCGGCTGACCATCCCCGCGCTGGCCGCCACCCGGCACGTCGTGGCCCCGGACCTCGTCGGCTTCGGCTACACCCAACGGCCCACCGGCTACCACTACACCATGGACAACTGGATCGCCCACATCGAGGCGTTTCTCGCAGCTCTCGAACTTCACTCGTATTCGCTGGTGGGCAACAGTTTCGGCGGTGCGCTGGCGTTGCGGCTGGCCACTCGGCACCCCGATCAGGTCCGTCGGCTGGTGCTGATGGGCAGCGTCGGCGTCCCTTTCCGGCTGACCGAGGGGCTGGACGTGGTGTGGGGCTATGAACCCTCGGTGGCGGCGATGCGCCGGGTGTTGGATTTTTTCGCCTACAACCGGGAGCTGATCACCGATGACCTGGCGGCGGCCCGCTACCAGGCCAGTGTGCAACCGGGTTTTCAGGAGTCCTACGCGGCGATGTTTCCCGCTCCCCGCCAGCGCTGGCTGGACGCGATGGTCACCGACGAAAACGCCATCCGTGACATCCGGTGCCCGGCCCTGATCGTTCATGGCCGGGAGGACCGGGTCATCCCGCCCGAGGCTTCCCGGCGGCTTTTCGAGCTGATCCCCGACGCGCAGTTGCACATGTTCGGAAAATGCGGGCATTGGACCCAAATCGAGCATGCGGCGGCCTTCAACCGTCTTGTCGCGTCATTCCTTACCGACGAACGGCAATGAGCCCCTGTTGAACAATCCCGAAAAGAGGCCACGGTGAAACTGTTCTCCCGCACCACAACCCACGGGGCGCGCACCGTCACCATCACCGGTACCACCAAAGTGTTCGAGGTTCCGGGCAAGGATTCCATCCTCAACGAGGCGTTGGCGGCCGGCATCCCGTTTCCGCACAGCTGCACGGTGGGCACCTGCGGCACCTGCAAATCCAAACTCGTCCACGGCAAGGTCCGCGAAATCGTCGATTCCGCTATCGCGCTCAGCGCCCAGGAACTGCGTGACGGCTACATTCTGCCGTGCCAGAGCATCGCCCGAAGCTGCATCGAACTCGAGGTCGCCGGCCTGGCCGACATGCCCGAGCACCCCCTGGTGCACACCGGCGCGGTGATCTGCGCGCAACGCTCGCTCACCCACGACATCACCGAGATCGTCCTGAAGCTCGACAAAGAGCTCGACTACACCGCCGGCCAATACGCGGAACTGCGCATCGACGGGGTGACCGGCCCCCGCTCGTATTCCTTTGCCACCGCGCCGGACGACGCAAACTTGCGCCGGGTGACCTTTTACGTCCGCCACGTGCCGGGGGGACAGTTCACCGATTGGCTGTTCGACGCCGACAGGCAAGGCACCCGGCTGCAGCTGGCCGGTCCCTTCGGTGACCTGTGGCTGCGCCCGGCCGACGAGCCGCTGTTGTGCGTGGCCGGCGGAAGCGGACTCGCGCCGATCAAGGCGCTGCTCGAAGATGCCGTCCGCCAGCGCTGCAAGCGGCACACGGTCCTGCTCTTCGGCGCCCGAACACAGCGCGATCTGTATTGCCTAGCGGAGCTAGACGAGCTGCGCCGGTCCTGGAACGGGCAATTCGACTTTCATGCCGTCCTCTCCGACGAGCCCCCGGAATCGACCTGGTCGGGCGCCCGCGGCCTCGTCACCGACGTGCTGCCCCGGTTACCGAGCCAGTTCATCGGTGACTGCCACGTCTATACCTGCGGCCCACCGGCGATGATCGACGCCCTCGAGACCGCGTTGCGCGACATCCGGGCCGACACCGAGCACTTCTATGCCGATCGATTCGTCACACGCATCCCCGGAGCCGCGCAAACCCTATGAACGCGCGTTGCTCCAGCCCCAGGCCAGTCCTAGCAATTTACCCAGTGTGATGAGGATCACCGGGTGCAAAGATTTCAGGAACGATTTCAGGAAATTACCCCCCGTAGAGGCAACCGATGACCACACCAATCGCCGAGAACCTGGACCACCTCGCCGCCCTGCTAACCGATGCGGTGATCGAAGACCCGCACACCGGCCGCTACCGGGTCAACCGCCGGATCTTCACCGACGATGAACTGTTCGAACTGGAAATGAAATACATCTTCGAGGGCAACTGGGTCTACCTGGCCCACGAAAGTCAACTACCTGACCCGGGTGATTACTTCACCACCTACATCGGCCGTCAGCCGGTGGTGATCACCCGCGATAAGGATGGTGACCTGCACTGCCTGATCAACGCCTGCTCCCATCGGGGAGCCATGCTGTGCCGCCGAAAGACCGACAATCGAATGACGCTGACCTGTCCGTTTCACGGCTGGACATTTCGCAACGACGGGCGACTGCTCAAAGTGAAAGATCCCGAGGGCGCGGGCTACCCGCCGTCATTCAACCTCGATGGCTCGCATGATCTGACCAAGGTGGCCCGTTTCGACAGTTACCGCGGTTTCTTGTTCGGCAGCCTCAATCCCGACGTGCTGCCCTTGACCGAACACCTCGGTGACACCACCAAAATCATCGATCTGCTCGTCGACCAGTCCCCCGACGGCCTGGAGGTGTTGCGTGGCTCGTCGACCTACACCTTCGACGGCAACTGGAAGGTGCAGGCCGAAAACGGCGCCGACGGCTATCACGTCTCGGCCACCCACTGGAATTACGTAGCCACCACCTCGCGGCGCAGCACCGGTGAATCCAAGACCGGCACCAAGGTGCTCGACGCCGGCAGCTGGGGTAAACACGGCGGCGGTTACTGGTCGTTCCCCAACGGTCATGTGTGCCTGTGGACCTGGGCGGCCAACCCCCAGGACCGCCCACTGTGGGACAAGATCGATGAGCTGAAAGCCACCCTGGGTGCGGCCAAGGGCGAGTTCATGATCAAAGGGTCCCGTAACTTGGGGATCTATCCGAACGTTTATTTGATGGACCAAATGTCCACGCAGATAAGACATTTTCGGCCGATCGCACCGGACAAGACCGAAGTGACCATTTACTGCATCGCCCCCAGGGGGGAGAGCCCGGCGGACCGGGCTCGCCGCATCCGCCAGTACGAGGATTTCTTCAACGCCTCCGGCATGGCAACGCCGGACGACCTGGAGGAGTTTCGCTCCTGCCAGCGGGCATTCCACGCGAGCAGCGCGCGGTGGAACGACATCAGCCGCGGCGCCGAGCATTGGCTTTCCGGGCCCGATCCGGTCGCCGAATCGCTGGGCATGCAAAACGTTATCTCATCCGGTGCCCGTAACGAGGACGAAGGTCTTTACGTAGCGCAGCATGGCTACTGGCTGCAAACCATGCGCGCCGCGCTGGCCCGAGAGGCGTCGCTGCAGATGGAGAGCGTCAGATGACCACCGCGCAGAACACCGACACCGGCGGCAAACTAATCACTCAAAACATGGTCGAGCAGTTCCTCTACCGCGAGGCCCGCTACCTCGACGACCGCGAGTTCGAAAAATGGCTGGAGTGCTACGCGGATGACGTTATCTACTGGGTGCCGACCTGGGGTGATGATGACCGGCTGGTGGAAGACCCGCAGCGGGACATCTCACTGATCTACTACGCCAACAAAGGCGGCCTGGAAGACCGGGTCTTTCGGATCCGCACCGAGCGCTCGTCGGCCACGTCCCTTCCCGAGCCACGCACCAGCCATAACATCAGCAACGTCGAAATCATCGAGCGCCGTGGTGACCTGGTCGATATTCGGTTCAACTGGCACACCATGTATTTCCGCTATCAGACCCTCGACCCGTACTACGGGACATCGTTTTACACCGTCGACTTCTCCGGTGAGCAACCGCTGATCCGGCGTAAGACGGTGGTGCTGAAAAACGACTACATCCACCATGTGGTGGATATCTACCATTTCTGAAGGCGCGCACATGGCTACCACCGCCGCGACCTACCAGGTCGCGCTTGCGTTCGAAGACGGGGTCACCCGATTCATCACCTGCCGGGCGGACCAGACCGTTGCCGATGCGTCGTACCGGCAGCGCATCAACATCCCGGTGGACTGCCTCGACGGGGCCTGCGGCACCTGCAAAGCGTTGTGCGAATCGGGCCGTTTCGACGGCGGAACCTATATCACCGACGCGTTGTCCGCCGCGGAGGCCGCGGCCGGCTACTGCCTCCCCTGCTGCATGAAGCCCCGCTCGGATCTGGTGCTGCAAATCGCCAGCACCTCCGAGGTCGCCAAGGCGAAAGCGGGCCGGTACACCGGAAAGCTCACTGCTCTGCAACAACTTTCGCCTACCACAATGCAGATCGGCATCGACATCCCCGATCGTGACAAGTTGGCGTTTTTGCCCGGTCAATATGTCAACATCACCGTGCCCGGAACCGAACTCACCCGGTCCTACTCGTTCAGTAATTCCCCCACCGAGCGGCAACTGACGTTTTTGATCAAATTGACCCCCGGCGGTGCGATGTCGGGCTATCTGACCGGGCGGGCCGCTCTCGGCGACACAATCACCTTCACCGGCCCCCACGGCTCGTTTTTCCTGAGGGAGGCAGACCGGCCGGCGCTGATGCTGGCCGGCGGAACCGGCCTGGCGCCGATGCTGTCCATGCTGGGCGGGCTGCGCGCCCAAACCAGCCCTCGCAAAGTGCACCTGATCTACGGCGTGACCACCGACGATGACCTGGTGGCGCTCGACGAACTGGCTCGGCTGTCCGCCCAGCTGCCCGGTTTCAGCTGGGACTACTGTGTCGCCGACCCGCACAGCAGCGCCCCCAACAAGGGGCCGGACAAGGCCTACGTCACCAGCCTGCTAGAGCCGGCGCACCTCTACGACGGCGACGTCGCCGTTTATCTGTGCGGTCCGCCGCCGATGGTGGAGGCCGTGCGCGACTACTTCCGGACCACCGGGTTTCAACCGACCGGCTGCTACTACGAGAAGTTCGCGCTCGCCGTTCCCGACGCCGACAAGGCCGGCGCGGCCGCTGCTGCCCCGCCGCATGCCGAGCCGCATGCCGAACAGCTGCTGCCCGCACCCGACGCCCGAGGGATAGCCGGCCAGCTCATGCTGCCCGCGAAGGAGATCGGCGCCTGGGCGGGGCCGATTGCCGTCACCGACGACAGCCGGGTGTTACGCCGGCTGGCGGGACAAGAGATCTTCCCGCCCCCCGGTTCGCCGCTTCCCGGGACCGCACCACCGGCGATTCCACAACCGTCGGTCTCGATCGTCGGCCCGGACGGCTACCAAATCGGCGAGGACCACCCGCCCGTGCTCGAGTCGGATGCCCTGTTCGAAGCCCGCCAGGCCCTCGAACTCGCCGCCCTGGAACTGACCCTGGGCCGGTTGACCGGCCAGCAGCTGACCGGCTACCGGTTGCTCGCCGAGTCCACGCTGCGCTATGTCGACGGCGACCGCCTGGCCGACGCCGCCCAATTCACCGAAGCCAACGCGGCGTTTCACGACTACCTGTTCACGCTGAGCGGCAACCAGCACCTGTTACAAGCCTACCAAGCCCTCGACATCAAGGGCCGGATGAGCGAAGTGCTGCGTAACGCCACCTGGTGTCACCCGCTGGTCGCCCAAGACCACGTCGACATCGTCGCCGCGTTCGAGGCCGGCGACAAAGAGGCCGCGCGGGCGCTGATCGTCGCGCACGCCGAGCGGTCCAAGCAAACCATGCGCCGTGCCATGGCGGACGCGGGCGCGGCGCGGCGCCCGAAATTCGTCACCCCCGGCCGTTTCACCGGCAAGGTCGTCGTCGTCACCGGAGCGGCCCAAGGCATCGGCGAGCACACCGCGCGCCGGATCAGTGCCGAGGGCGGCACGCTGGTGCTGGCCGACCGCTCGGCGCTGGTGAAGGAGCTCGCCGACGAGCTGGCGTCCGTCGGGCCGGAGGCGCTGGCCGTCACGGTGGACCTCGAGTCGGCTGACGGGGCCGAAACCCTGGTGCAGCAGGCGCTGGCGTCCTTCGGGCACATCGACGTGCTGATCAACAATGTGGGCGGCGCGATCAACTTCAAACCGTTCACCGAGTTCACCGGAGCCGAGATCCGCGCCGAGATCGAGCGCTCGCTGCTGACCACACTGTATTGCTGCCGCGCCGCGCTGCCCTCGATGGTGCGGCGCGGCCGTGGGGTGATCGTCAACATCTCCTCGGCGGCCACCCGGGGCATCCATCGCATCCCCTACTCGGCGGCCAAGGGCGCGATCAACGCGCTCACCGCCTCGCTCGCGATGGAGTACGCCGACGCCGGAATCCGGGTCGTCGCCACCGCCCCCGGCGGCACGCAGGCACCGCCACGGCGGATCCCGCGCGGCACCCCGCAGCCGCGCACCGACACCGAACGCGCCTGGTTCCAGGCCCACATCGACCAGACCCTCGACTCATCGCTGATGAAACGCTACGGCACCCTCGACGAACAGGCCGCCGCGATCTGTTTCCTGGCCTCCGACGAGGCGTCCTACATCACCGGCACCGTGCTCCCGGTGGCCGGCGGGGATCAGGGCTGACACCGGCGGCCGACGGCGAAGCGCCCGGCAGTGGACCGGGTATTCGCCGCGCTCCTAGCATGTCAGCGTGATCATCGCGGCCACGACCTGCGTCGGGCGCGGTCGGGAACTGGCCGAGCTGAGCAGCCGCTGTGCCGCGACAGCGACCCGCGGCGCCGACATCGTCGCGGTGGTCGGGGCTTCCGGGATCGGTAAGAGCACCGTGTTACGGCGGCTGATCAGCCAGCGCGAGGCGGCCCGGTGGGCCCGCGCGACGCCGTGGGAGAGCGGCCTGCCCGGTGGGGTGCTCAGTCAGCTGCTGCAGGAGAAGGTGCCCGCCGAGCCGGTCGCCGCGGCCGAGCAGTTCGTCGATCGGATCACCGGGTTGCAGCCCGCGCTCGTCGTGGTCGACGACGCCGAGCACGCCGACGAGCTGTCGCTTCATGCGCTGGTCTCGGCGGTTCGGCATCATCGCCGCCTGCCGCTGTTGGTGGTGGTGAGCACCACGTCACCGCAGGTGATCGCTGACGCGGTGAGCGAGGAGATTCGGCTGGAAGGGCTGGAACCCCCCGCGGTTGCCGAGATAGCGGCGTCGCGGGGCCTGGTGCTGCACCCGGCGATGAGCGAGATCCTCACCCGGCACACCGGGGGCAATCCCCGCGCCGTGGTGGCGCTGCTCGACGAGCTGCCGATCGATGTGTGGTCTCGGCCCGGCGTTCGGCTGCCGGCGCCGTCGCACGTCGTCGCCGATGTGGCGGACCGGCTGAAACGCTGCGGGTCGGCGGGCCGCGCGCTGGTGGAGGCGCTCGCAATCCTCGATGATCACGAATCACTTGGAGCTGCGGCAGCTTTAAGCGGACTGGAGGATCCGCTGACAGCGATCGACGAGGCCGCCGACGCAGGGTTGTTGGCGCCCTCACCGGGGTTTTCGCCACGGCTGCGCGATTCGCTCACCCGGGCCGCCGTTATCGATCTCATGGGCGCGCACGCCGCCGGCGAAGCCCATCGCCGGGCCGCCCGGATGGGGGCCGATCCGGTCCGGCGTCTCCATCACCTGATCGCGGCCACCGCAACCCCGGATCCCGGTCTGGCCGAGGACGCCGAACGACTCGCTCACGAACGCGCCTCCCAGGGAGCCTGGGCCGAGGCCGCGCGACTCCTCCGGGAAGCCAGTCGGCTCAGTTCGGACCCGGCGTTGCACGATGAACGACTCACCCGTTCGGTCGACGCCCTGATCGCTGCGGGCGACTGCCTGGGCGCCGCCGCGCTAGTGCCCACCATCGAAAGCCTGCACGAAACGCCTTTGCGTGACGCCGTCTTGGCGTACCTGGCGATCCTTCGCGGCCGGGCCGCCGAGGCAGAGGTCCGGCTGCGTCGTGCGTGGGACATCGCCGATGCCGGGCGAGACCCCGAGACGGCGGCCATGATCGCTCAGCGTCGAGTCCTGCACTCACTGGTGCGTTGCCGGACCGAAGAACTCGTGCACTGGGCCGACCGCGCGCTGGCACTTGCCGGCGGCTGCTCACCCGCCGGGATCGAGGCCGCCGCCATCCGCGGCCTGGGACTGGCCGCAGCCGGAAAGGTCCACGAGGCGGCCGTGGCCTACGACACGCTGGCCAGCCGAATCAGCCACGGCGCCCAGGCGCAGCGGATTGGCATGGGCCGTGGTTGGTTTCAGCTGAGCCAGGATGACATCGACGGCGCCCGAAGCAGTTTGGAAGCCGCCGTCGCCATGGCCGCGTTGGGCGGCTCGACGCGGATCACGCTGTGGGCGCTGGGCTGGCTGGCCCGGGTGCAGTTCGTGACCGGCGAATGGGACCGGGCGCTGGACAGTGTGGAGCGCGGCCGCGCGCTGGCCGGCTCCAGCGGCATCGTGCTGGCGACACCGCTGCTGGCCTGGACCGCGGCCCAAGTGCACGCGCTGCGCGGCGACTGGAAGAAGGCCGCTGCCGATGTGCTGGCGGCCGACGCGGTCACCGGCGATTACGAGATGATGCGAATCCCGCCCCTGCTCGCTCGGGCGCATGTCGCCGAGGCCAAAGCGTATTACGCCGCGGTGCGGCGCACGCTGGAGCCGCTTACCCGGCTGTCCGCCGATACCACGGTGGAGCCTGGTCTATGGCCGTGGGCCGACGTGCTGGCCACCGCACTGGTGGTCGACGGTCAGCTCGACAGCGCCGAGGCGTTGTTGCGCCGTCACGAGCACTGCGCTCGCGGGCATCGCTCGGCCACCGCCCGGGTGCTCGCCGCCCGCGGCCGGCTGCTGGGCGCGCGGGCGGACCTGCCGGCGGCGCGACGGGCCTTCCAGGAGGCGCTTGCGTTGCTCGAGGGACTGCCGCTGCGCTACGACCTGGCGCGGGTCTACTTCGGCTACGGCCTGACACTGCGCCGCGCCGGCAAGCGGGGCGAAGCCGACGCGGCGATCAGCACCGCCCGCGACCTTTATCTCTCGCTCGGCGCGCACACCTACGTGCAGCGCTGCGAGCGCGAGCTCAGGGCGGGAGGCGTGCATCAGCTGCGCCGGCCGCGGGCTCCCGTCACCCTAACCTCGCAGGAAGAAGCGGTGACCGCTCTTGTCGCCCAGGGACTGTCCAACCGTGAAGTGGCGGCCGAGCTGTATGTGTCGCCGAAGACCGTGCAGTATCACCTGACCCGGATCTACCCGAAACTCGGGGTGCGGTCCCGTGCCGAACTCGCCGCCCTACGGCGCTGAACGAGCATCCACGCTTCACGGAATGGCACGCACCACACCGCCGTCCACCCGAAGGGCCGCTCCGGTGGTCGCCGCGGCCTGGGGCGAGCACACGTAGACCACCAGATTGGCCACCTCATCGGTGGTCGCGAACCGGCCCAGCAGCGAGGTCGGTCGCATGGTTGCCAGAAACTCCCGCTCGGCATCTTCGGTGGTCCGCCCCTGGCGGGCGGCCAATTCTTGCAGGAAGGTGCTCACACCCTCGGAGCGGGTCGGCCCGGGGAGCACCGAGTTCACCGTCACCCCGCTCGCCGGGTAAGACTCGGCCAACCCCCGGGCCACGGCGATCAAGGCGGTCTTCGTCATCCCGTAGTGGACCATCTCCGGGGGAATGTGCAAGGCGGACTCGCTGCTGATGAACACCACGCGCCCCCAGCCCCGGTGTGCCATCCTGGGCACGTAGTGGCGGGCCAGCCGAACCGCTCCCATGACGTTGACATCGAAAAACCGCTGCCACTCCTCGTCGGTGATCTCCGCGAACGGTTTCGGCGCGAAAATCCCGGCGTTGGCAACGAGCACGTCGACGTCGGGTTCTTTCTCGAGTAGCGTGGCCACCCCGTCGGCCGTGCCGACATCGGCCGCCACGCCCGTCACCCGGGCGTCGGGAACCTCCTCGTGCAACCGGGCCACCGCCTGGCGGACGCGGTCGGCTGTCCGCCCGTTGACGACCACCGCGGCACCCGCCCCGGCAAGGCCCCGCGCGATCGCGTAGCCGATCCCGGCGGTCGACCCGCTCACCAGTGACCGTCGGCCAGATAAGTCGATCCGCATGCCCGCTCCTTCCGGTGATGAGTCCAGGTGCGCGGTCCGGTGTCCATCATCCGGGACGCCACCGGGTGCCGGGCACGCATATTCCGGGCACCGGAACACCGACACCGGTGAGCCCACGGGCGGCTGGAACAGGTGCGCTCACCCGACGCGGACGGCGAGCATGGAGACCGATCCCCCCTCGAATCCCGTCACCGGCAAGCCCACCGGCTCGTCCTCCGAACAGGCGCCCAGCACATACAGCAGGGGCAGGTAGTGCTCGGGAGTGGGGACCGCCAACGCCGCATCAGCGCCGGCGCTCCGGTAGCCGATCACGTCGCGGAAACGGCGCTCCCGAAGCGCATCTCGCAACCAGGCATCGAAGCGAACCGCCCAGTCGAACGGGACGACGGGGTGCCGGTCCCAGGCGTAAAGGCGCAGATTGTGCACCACGTTGCCCGAGCCAAGGATCAAGATCCCCTCCTCGCGCAGCGGACGCAAGCGTTGCCCCAGGTCGAAATGCTGCGCGGGGGTAAGGGTTTCATCGATGCTCAGCTGCACCACCGGAATGTCGGCAGCCGGGTACATCTGCACCAGAACCGACCAGCTGCCATGATCCAGCCCCCAGTCGGCGTCCGGTTCGATCGCCGCCGGCGCCAGCAGGTCGGTGACCCGGCCGGCCAGCTGCGCTGACCCCGGGGCGGGGTATTCGACCTCATACAGCGCACGGGGAAACCCGCCGAAGTCGTGCAGGGTCACCGGCTTCTCGGCAGCGGTCACCCGCCCGCCCACGCCGTACCAGTGCGCCGAGATCGCCAGGACCGCCCGGGGCCGCGGGATCGACGCGGCCAATCGCCGCCAGGCCGCGCTGAAGGGGTTGTCCTCGATCGCGTTCATCGGATTGCCGTGCCCGACGAAGACGGCCGGCATCACCGCGGGGCGCATCTTTGACATCCCGGTGGCCGATCAGTTCGCCGCTGGGGCCAAGACGATGTCGAAACGCACCCGCGACCACTCGCGATCGCCCACATCGCGGCCGTCCGGGGTGGGTGTTCCGGGGCGGTGGCGGGTGAACTCCTTAACCAACGAGTCTTTGACACCAAAGACCGCGTCCCCAACCTCAAGCTGGGGATCCCCGGCGACGAACACGTGGGTGACCAGGGTCCGTAAACCGTCGGCGCTGACCATGACATGCAAATGCCCCGGGCGCATCGGGGAGCGGCCCGTGGCCGCAAGCAGCGCCCCCACCGGCCCGTCGTGCGGGATCGGGTACGGCGTGGGGGTGAGCCCCCAAAAGCGATACCCGCCTTGAGCGTCGGTGAACAAATGCGCTCGCCCCGCGACCCGGCCGTCGGGATACTGCACGTCATACAGCCCGGCGGCGTCGGCCTCCCAGACCTCGATTCGGGCGCCCGCGACCGGGTTGCCGTCGGTGTCGGTGACCCGGCCCTCCACCCAGCACGGCTCGCCGGGAGCCCCGCCGGCCATATCCCCGCCCAGCGGGATCCGCGGCGAGCCGGTGACGAAAAACGGGCCGAACACCGTCGCCTCGGTAGCACCCCGGTAGACCTCGTTGTTGACGGCCACGGTCTGCATCGAGGCGCCCAGCACGTCGGAGAGCAAGATGAACTCCTGGCGTTTGTCGTCGCTGATCTGCCCCACGGCGGTGAGAAACTCGATCGCCGTCTTCCACTCCGACTCGCTGAGACGCACCTCGCGGATAAAGGCGTGCAGATACCGGGTGAGCGCCTGCATCAGCTGGCGCAGCCGCGGATCGGGGGTAGCGGCAAAAGCGTCGACGACGCGGGCCACAAGGTCGTCTTCCACGGCCCGCTGCTCAGCGGAGATTACGGTGAGGGCAGCTTCTGGCTTAGTCATCGTGTGCTCATTGCGCCTTTCGTGATGTCCTCGGCGAGGATCCCCGGATCAGCCCCCCGCCACGCCGCGGTGAGCAGCCGGCGCAGATCCTCGGCGTCGACCGGGCGCGGATTGCCCGGCGGCACCTTCGGCAGGATCGCGTCCACCGCGGCGCCGATGTCGTGTTCGCGAAACCCGTAGTCGCGCAACGCCTGCGGCGCCCCAAGCCGCACCCGCAATCGTTGCAGACCCGCGAGCGCCGTCGGCGCCTCGAGCGCGGCCGCGATCCGGCGCTCGGCCTCCGGCGCGGCGCTCGCGTTGAACGCCAGCACGTACGGCAACACGACGGCGTGGGTCTGAGCGTGCGGAAGGGCGTAGGCGCCACCGAGAACATGACAGATTCGGTGGTGCAGCCCCGACCCCGCCGACGAGAACGCCACCCCCGCCAGATAGGCCCCGTAGAGGGCATGCTCGCGGCCGGTTAGCCCCGTCGGGTCGGTCACGATCCGGGGCAACCCAACCTTAAGCGCCCGGATCCCCTCTTGCGCCAGCGCCTGATCGATCGCGTCCACCCGAGGTCCCCACATCGAATCCACGCAGTGCGCCAACGCATTCAACCCCGAGGCCACCGTTATGGCTACCGGCAGCGAGCACGTCAGCTCCGCGTCGTAGATGACCGCTCGGGGCAACACCCGTGCGTCCACCCCGGTCGTCTTGCCGGTGCCGTCGGTCAGCCCCCACACGTTGGTGGCCTCCGAGCCGGCGTAGGTGGTCGGCACCGCCACGATCGGCAGCCCGGTGGTCAACGCAACGGCCTTCGCCAGCCCGGTCGCCGATCCTCCGCCGACACTGACCAACACATCGGCCTCATGGCGGACAGCGGCGGCGCGGGCCCGCTCGGCCACCTCGACCGGAACATGCATCACCACTTCGTCGTGACGATGCACCACCGGCAGACCCGCGGTGATCCTGCCCGCCCGCCGCAGCGCACCGGGCGAGGCGATCACCATCACCCGCGAGGCACCCAGCCCGGTGACCTCCTGCGCCAGCGTCGGCTGGGCGTCACCCGGGGCGAAGCACACTCGCTGGGGCAGAAATTCATGCGAGAACCGCACTACGGGCATACCTTTCATGCCGACACGGGAACCGTCCCGCGCTGAAGCTGGAGGCACCGGCAAACCTCGCCGTCAACTCATGGCTGCCATCTTAAAAACCTAAGCGTCGACCACGGTCCCGGCGATCATCGTTCCGGTACGCGGAACACGCCGTTCACGCGTGCCGATGATGCTCGGTGCTCCCCCGCTATCCGGTGATGCGTTGCCACCCTTACTCGGCTTGCAACGTCAGTCGAGGTCCGGGATCCGGTGACAGCGGGACGTTTTCGCGCCGCATGAGCCAGCTCGCGATGTTGTGGAACAGCGGGGCCGCCGAGGATCCCGGGGAGCCGTCGGCCGCGCGCCGCGGGTTGTCCATCATCATCGCGATGACATAGCGGGGGTTGTCGGCGGGCGCCATGCCCGCAAAGCTGATCCAGTAGACGTCGTCGAAGTAGCAGCCGCAGGCCGGGTTGATCTGCTGCGCGGTGCCGGTTTTGCCGGCGATCTGATAGCCGTCGACCGCGGCCGCCGGTGCGGTGCCCTGCTGATAGCCACGGGGGTCGCGCTGCACGACCGCGCGCAGCATGTTGCGCACGGTCCGCGCGGTCTGCGGCGAGACCACCTGAACACCTTGCGGGCGCGGCTCTTCGGTCCTGGAGCCGTCGGGAGCGATGATCGCCTTGATGATGCGCGGCGGGATCCGCAGCCCGTCGTTGGCGATGGCCTGATACATCCCGGCCATCTGCAACAATGTCATTGAAAGTCCCTGTCCTATAGGAAGATTGGCAAATGTGCTGCCTGACCACTGGTCGATCGGCGGTACCAGCCCGGCACTTTCGCCGGGCAGCCCCACCCCGGTGCGCTGACCCAGGCCGAATTTCTTGAGCATGTCGTAATAGCGTTGCGGGCCGACGCGCTGCGCCAGCATCAGGGTGCCCACGTTAGACGACTTGCCGAAGATCCCGGTGGTGGTATAGGGCATCACGCCGTGGCCCCAGGCGTCGTGCACGGTGACCCCGCCCAGGTGGATTGAGCCGGGCACCGAGAGCACCTCGTCGGGGTTGCTCAGCCCGTACTCGATGACCGCGGACGCGGTCACGATCTTGTTCACCGAGCCGGGCTCGTATGGTGCGGACACCGCCGGGTTGCCCAGCTGCCTATCACCCTGACGCCCGATATCCTGCGACGGGTCGAAGGTGTTGTCGTTGGCCATCGCCAGCACCTCGCCGGTTTTAGCGTCCAGCACCACGGCCGACACGTTGCGTGCGCCGGAGGAGTTCTTGGCCTGCTGCACCTGCTGCTGCACATAGAACTGGATGTCGTCGTCGATGGTGAGCTGCACGGTCGACCCGTTGATCGCCCTGTGCCGGTTGCGATAGCTGCCGGGGATGACGACTCCGTCGGACCCCCGGTCGTAGGTGACCGAGCCGTCGGTGCCGGCCAGCACGGCGTCCATCGCGTCCTCCAGGCCCAGCAGCCCGTGACCGTCCCAGTCGATGCCGCCGACGATGTTCGCCGCCAGGGACCCGCCCGGGTACTGGCGCAGATCCTGGCGCTCGGCGCCGACTTCGGGATATTTCTTGGTGATCGCGGTGGCGATCGCGGGGTCCACGGCACGGGCGAGGTAGACGAACGTCTCGTTGCTGCGCAGCTTTTTCAGCACGGTGTCCCGGTCGGGCTTGTTGTTGAGCCGGGTGGCGACCTCGCCGGCGATCTCGCCCAGCCGCTGCTGCGGGTCGGGGGCGGCGGCGTTCTTGCGTTTCGCCTCGGCCAGTTGCCTGCCGATCCTGCGGGGTTGGAATGTCAGCGCGCGCGCTTCGATGGTGAACGCCAACCGGTCGTTGTTGCGGTCGATAATGGCCCCGCGCACCGCCTTTTCCACGTCGGTGACCTTCAGTTGCCCCGCGGCCTCGGCGCGCAGCCCGGCCGCCCGCGGCACCTGCAGGTAAAACAACTGCGCGGCCGCCACGATCAGAGCCGCAAAAATAACCGCATTTCCGACACGGTGCCGAAACACGAACGACGCGCTGCGGACGCCCAGGTCGACAGCCTGCCGGGTACGCCGCTCGGATGCCGGGTGACCGTGGGCAACCGGGCCGCCGAGCCCTTGCCGGTGCGGCTTTTTCGGTTTTGCGGATGCCGCTGCGCGTCTGGGGTTTCCCCTGCCGCGATTCATCGGCGGTCGCCGGGGCTCGCGATGGTCAGCGGACCGAACTGTTCGCCACCGGGTGCAACGGTGGGCCCGGCGGTGTCGGGGGTGACGGCCACGGAAGGCGCGGCGGCCGGAACCGGCACCGGGGTACCCGGGGCACCCGGGGCCGGCGCGCCGACCGTCGGCGAACCCGGTTGCGGGGCCGGTGCCGCCTCGGACGGCCCGGGCCCCGGGGGTGGCGCCGGGGGTTCCGCCGCAGCCCCCGGGTGCTGGACTCCCAATGTCGTCGCGCCGTCGGGAGCGCGAACCAGCACCTCCGGCGTGGGTACCGCGGCGCCCGGTGACATCCGAACCGGCAACTCCACCGAATTCACCTGCTGCGGTGGGGGCGGTGGTGTCGGTTTTTCATCCGGCAGCTTGGTGTTCAGTGGCGGCGGCGGAACCCCGTCAGCGGGTTTGGGGGTGCCGACAACCACCCAGTTACCGGCGGGGTCTTGGACGAGGTGCGCGGTGTCCCTCGTCGGGATCATTCCCAAGTTTCTGGCTTCCTCTGCCAGCGCCGGTGCGGATTGCGCTTGCAGCACGTCACGTTCGAGGGCCTCCTTCTGCTGTCGCAGGATGCGGGTTTGCTCACGGGCGTTGCCCAGCTCATAGGAGCGCTCCGCGGAATCGGTGGATAACCACAGCGTGACGCCCAAACCGACGGCAAGCGAACCGATCACCAGCACCACAAAGGGCACCTTGCTCACCAGCGTGCGCGGCCGCAGGTCGACCGACATCAGCCTGGCGATGACACGGTCCCGCAGCGGAACCCGGATTACCTTAGGCGCCTTGGCTTTCCGGGCCTTTGAACGTGCCTTGGCTTGGCGGGTGCTCGTGGGCCGGGCCGATCGCTCGACCGGGCGGGGCATGGGCGCGGTCTGCGGTCCCGATCGCGCCGTTTTGCGCTCGCGGGTGCGCGCCGCGCTGCCCTCGGTGCGCCGGCGACCTGCGCCGCGGCGCGCCGGCGGTTGGTGCGTGACTGTCATGAATCGGCCCTCCCTGCGACTCCCGACCCCGGCCGGACACGCTGCACCGCGCGCAATCGCACCGACGCGCTGCGCGGGTTGTGGTTCACCTCGGTCACATCGGCGCGCTCGGCGCCGTGCGTCAACAACCGGAAATGCGGTTCGTGGCCGGGCAGTTCAACCGGCAAGCCCTCCGGGGTGCGGGTGGCTGCCGCCCGGCCGAACACCCGCTTGACCAGGCGATCCTCCAGCGACTGGTAGGACAACACCACCATCCGCCCGCCGACGGCCAACGCATCCAACGCCGCCGGGAGTGCGTTTTCCAGCGAACCCAACTCGTCGTTGACCTCGACGCGCAGCGCCTGAAACGTGCGCTTGGCCGGATGCCCGCCGGCGCGCCGGGCCGGCGCCGGGATCGCCCGGTAGACGACCTCGACCAACTCCGCGGTGGAGGTGAACGGCGCCCGGCTGCGGCGACGCACGATGTGCGCGGCGATTCTCCGGGCGAACCTCTCCTCGCCGTAGCGGTGCAGGATCTCGGCCAGGGCGGCTTGATCGTAGGTGTTGACGACGTCGGCCGCGGTCAGGCGGGACCGGGGATCCATTCGCATGTCCAACGGCGCGTCGTGAGCGTAGGAGAACCCCCGCTCGAGGCGGTCGAGCTGAATGGACGACACACCGAGATCGAACAGCAGCCCGTTGACTGATTCCGTTGCAGCGTAACCAGATTCAGTCAGCGCGGCGGCGATGTCGTCATAGCGGGTCGACACCAGCGTCACCCGGTCGGCGAACCGGGCCAACCGAGTGCGGGCGATGTCGAGCGCGGCCGGGTCCCGGTCGATGCCGAGCAGGCGCAGGCCCGGCAACTCGGTGAGAAACCGTTCGGCGTGTCCGCCCGTGCCGATGGTGGCGTCGACGAGAAGCGCCCCCGACCCGTCGGGACGATGCCGGGTCAGCGCCGGGGTGAGCAACTCGACGCACCGGGCCAGCAGCACCGGCACATGCCCAAAACTCCCCGGCTGATCAGCCACGGGCACCCCTTCCCCGCTGTGGCGCCGGCGGGCCGCCTGTGCATCGAGGTCCCTGTCCGATAGCGCGAACCTGGCGTCGGGGAAGTACGTCAGGGTCGGTTCGGGCAGAGGCCACGCTGCACGGGCGGGCGCCTTAGATAATCTCGCCGAGCGCTTCATCGCTGGCCGCGGAGAAGTTCTCTTCGTGGGTCTGCTGGTAGTCATGCCACGCCTGGGCGTCCCAGATCTCCAAATAGTCGACCGCACCGATCACGACGCAGTCTTTCGACAGGTTGGCATACCGCCGATGATCGGCCGACAACGTGATCCGGCCCTGGGCGTCGGGGTGCTGCTCGTCGGTGCCCGCGGCGAGGTTACGCAGGAATGCCCGCGCGCCGGGGTTGCTCCGCGACGCTTTGCTGGCGCGGCGCGCCAGCTGTTCGAACTCCGCCCGGGGGTAAACGGCCAGGCTGTGGTCTTGGCTCTTGGTGACCATCAACCCTCCTGCCAGTGCGTCGCGAAACTTGGCGGGCAGTGTCAGCCGCCCCTTGTCATCGAGCTTGGGCGTATAGGTGCCCAGAAACACCAGGCCACCTCCCGCCACGACACGGAGCGACCGCGCTCCCACTCACCCGACGACTCCAACCACCATACCCCACAATTCCCCACTTTTCCCCATTTTGTGGTCACAGATCGTTCATGCCGTGCTTTCGGGCCGTTCTCGGGCGGGTTCCGGGATGACCGTCGGGGATGACGCCGAGCCCTGGCGCCCTGGATTCGCACCGCAAGTCCCGGAAACATCGCTGAATTTCCCCAATCCGGCGGGAACCGGTCACCCCGGACGGTCAGGGGGGCCTGCGGTGGGGGAAAGTGGGGCGAACTCCGACTCAAACCCGAAGTGCCCCGCCCGGTGTCGAAGACACCGAACCTACGGTGAATCGCCGGCCATGCCGGTGGAAACCACGGAACACCCGGGGCGGCAGGCCCCTCACGGCCGGCCCTTTTGCCCGGGCCCGGCTACTGTTCGAAACGGCGCCGGAACCGATCTTCCATGCGGCTGGTGAAGGAGCCCCCGGCGCCCTTGGCCCGCCGAGGGCGCGCCGACGGCGATCCGGACGGGCCGCGCCTACCGGGCAGCCGTGGGCCGGTAATGGCAAACACCACCCCGCCGAACATCACGACGAACCCGAAGACGCTGAGAATAGGGAAACTTCCGATCATCGTGGCCCGGAACGCCACCCCGGAAACCAGCATCCCCAGGCCGATGACGAAGAGCGCCGCCCCCTGCAGTCGCCGTCGTGTGGTCGGCGCGCGCAGCCCACCCCCACGAACACTCGAGGCGAACTTGGGGTCTTCGGCGTAGAGAGCGCTCTCGATCTGCTCGAGCATCCGCTGCTCATGATCGGAGAGTGGCATTCGTCCCTCCTTGCCGAAAGGCTGTCACGCAACACCGCTGGCACGTGCCCGCCCGCTGTGAACAACTAACTCAGATGATACGAGGTCAGCCAGCGCCATACCACTGGTTCGCAAGCGATTCTAGCGGCGACCCGTCGCGGCTCCGAAGCCGCCACCCACACCGACAATCCGGTCCGATAATTAGGTGAAGGCCCGCGCCGCGATCACCTGCCGGGAGGAGGGCAACGCCAGTTGACGACGTTCCTCATCGATCTGGCCCCGCACGACATGCAGCGCCGCCTCGATGACGCCCTGGGTGTGTACGTCGACGCTATGCGTTATCCCCGCGGCACCGAGAACCAGCGCGCGGCAATGTGGCTGGAGCACACCCGGCGGCGTGGCTGGCAGGCCGTGGCCGCCGTGGAAGTCCCCGACGGCGACGAGTTACCCTCGGGCGCGCAGTTGCGCAGCGCCCCGCTGCTCGGTGTGGCCTACGGCTATTGCGGGGCACCCGATCAGTGGTGGCAGCAGCAGGTGGTGCGGGGCTTGCAGCGCGGCGGCTTCACCTACCCCGAGATCGCCCGGTTGATGTCCGATTACTTCGAGTTGACCGAATTGCACATCCACCCCCGCGCCCAGGGTCGCGGCCTGGGCGAGGCGCTGACCCGGCGCCTGCTCGCCCGCCGTGGCGAGGCATACGTGCTGCTTTCCACCCCGGAAATCAACGGCGAAGCCAACCGGGCGTGGCGGCTATACCGGCGGCTGGGATTCATCGACATCATCCGCGACCACCACTTCGCCGGCGATCCGCGAGCGTTCGCGATCCTGGGCCGCAGGCTGCCGCTGTGATGCGGCTCGCCGGCGGCGATCTCTGGTCCTGCAGCGCTGCCGGGGCTCGTCTCGATGCCCCGGGGCACGCACGTCTGGCACGATGACCTGATGCGCGTGAGATTGCCGCTGTTGGCTTCGCGCGGGCGGCGCCCGCATCGGCGCCGCCGCGTGTTGCTGGGTGCGGCGCTGCTGTTGACACTGCCGATCGCCACCGGATGCGTGCGCGTCAAGACATCGCTCACCGTCTCCCCCGACGATCTGGTGTCCGGGCAAATTATCGCTGCGGCCAAACCACGCAACAGCAAAGATGCCGGGCCGCAGCTTGATTCGAACAACCTGCCGTTCAGCCAGAAAGTCGCGGTCGCCAAGTATGAGCGCGAAGGCTATGTGGGGTCCGAGGCGTGGTTTTCCGGCCTGACCTTCGCCGAACTGCCGCAGTTGGCCAACATGAATCCCGACGCCCAGGGGGTCAATCTCGACCTGCGACGAGCCGGTGATCTGGTGATCTTGGAGGGCCGCGCCGACCTGACCTCGTTGCATGATCCGGACGCCGACGTCGAGTTGAGCGTCGCCTTCCCCGGAACGGTGACCTCAACCAACGGGGATCGGGTTGAACCCGAAGTGGTGCAATGGAAGCTCAAACCCGGCGTGGTGAGCACCATGACCGCCCAGGCGCGCTACACCGACCCCAGCACCCGTTCGTTCACCCGGGCAGCCACGTGGCTGGGCCTCACCTCGTTCGCGGTCGCCGGTGTCGTGGCGCTGCTGGCCTGGCGCAGCCGCGACCGCTCCCCGCGGTTCACCCGAACCGCCGATTAGGCCGGGCGGACCGGACGCCCGCGGGTCACGAGTACTCGTTCAGGACTTGGCGGGCGACCAGTAGGCGAGCATTTCTGCGAACGTCTGGAAAGCCGGGACGGATACGCCGTATGTCGCCTCCAGGTGGATGCTCAGCGGGAAACCGAGGTCGACGACGCCGTCGATCACCCGCTTGTACAGGTCGACCATGAGCCGGCGTTTTTCGGCGGGTTCGCTGCCGGCCAACCTCTTGACGAACTCCTGCTCACCGGCCACCGCGGCGTTCCCCGGGTCGCGGATCAGCCAGTTGATCAGCCCGATCCGGCTTTCCACCTGGGGGACGAAACCAAACGACAGCAACAACTCCGGCCGATGCTCGCTGCGCCGGGCGAACTCGGTCAAAAAGGTCACGATCGCGTCGGAATACAGCAGCTGGGTCTGGGCGAAGGTGGCACCCCGATCGCACTTGTAACCGAACCGGCCGTGTTCGCCCTGCCGGGTGGGGATCAAGATGACCCCCCGGTTGGCCACCAGATCCCGGTAGATCGATAGCGCGTCGGTCGGCGCGACGCCCGGGCCCTCACCGTCGTGCATGGTGCGCGGCACACCGACGAACACGACACCCTCGATCCCGGCGGCGAGCAGATCGGTGAGTCTCCGGCGCAAGGACTGCTCGTCGGTGAAGGCGGTGACCTGGCTGCACAACGCGCCCACCCCGGGCAGCTCCGGTTTGATGATCGACCAGAATTCCAGGACGTCCAGCCGGGGCTTCATCTCGACCGGCCGATCGCTCTCCTCGGCGATGATCCCGGGGATCATCACGTGGCCGATACGGCCCTGCAGACCCGTTTCGGCGGCGACTCGCAGCACTTTGCGCGCATCCTCGACGGCCCGCTCCCGACCTTCTGCTGTGGCCGTCGGCAAAAGCTCCAAGGCTACGGTGGTGAAACTCACGGGCCTCCTCGTTACCTCTCCATCGCTCCTTCGACAGCAGCGCACCGGCCGGCCGGGGCAATCGGCCCAACTCGTCGCCAGCTTAGGCGTCGCAGCCGCCGGGCCGTCGCGACAGCCGCTCGGCGCCCACCGGACTCGGCACGACACCCCGTTGAGCTGGGCAATCTAGAGCAGGGCAGGGTTAAGGCGATTCGGTTCTACGCTCTACGCTGAAGGTACGTGGACACCCGGACTGGGGGCCACCATGGCGGAAAGGGGCGCCGCGCTGAGCGTCGAAGCACCGGCAACCGCGGAGTTGGCCGGCGTGATCACCGATCAGTTGAGGGGATATCTGCGCGGCCGCCGTCGCGATGCCGGGCACATCGGCGCCGACTACGACGACCTGATCGCCGCTCTGGAAGAGTTCGTGCTGCACGGCGGCAAACGCCTCCGGCCGGTTTTCGCCTACTGGGGCTGGCGTGCGGTGACCACCCGTGACGTTGATCCCGGTGTCTGGCTGCTGTTTTCGGCGCTGGAGCTGCTGCACGCCAGCGCGCTGGTGCACGACGACGTGATCGACGGATCGGGAACACGCCGGGGCCGGCCGGCCGCCCACGTCAAGTTCGCGAACCTGCACCATGGCCGGCACTGGCGCGGCTCACCGGAGCGGTTCGGCGTCTCAGCGGCCATCCTGCTCGGGGACCTGGCGCTGGCGTGGGCCGACGATATCGTCACCGCCGTGGATCTTCCGCCCGATGCGCACGCGCGGGTCCGGCGGGTGTGGGCCGATATCCGCACCGAACTGCTTGGCGGGCAATACCTCGACATCCGCGCCGCGGCCAGCGCCGCCCCGTCGATCGCCTCGGCGATGACCGTCAACACCTTCAAGACCGCCGCCTACACGGTGTCGCGACCCTTGCAGCTGGGGGCGGCCGCGGCCGCCGATCGCCCCGACGTCCACGGCGTTTTTCATCAGCTCGGCACCGACCTCGGCCTGGCGTTCCAGTTGCGCGACGACGTGCTGGGTGTCTTCGGGGACCCGGCGGTCACCGGCAAGCCGTCCGGAGACGACCTGCGCTCCGGCAAGCGCACCGTCCTGGTGGCGGCGGCGCTGGAGTTAGCCGATAAGTCAGACCCCGTCGCGGCCAACCTGTTGCGCAGATCCATCGGCACCGACCTTTCTTCTGGGCAACTGCGTGAACTACGCGACGTCATCGAGTCGGTAGGTGCGCTGGCCGCGGTGGAGGACCGCATCGACGTGCTTACCCGGCGGGCGCTGCTGACGCTCGACGCCGCCCCGATCAACCCGGTGGCCAAGGCTGGCCTGTCCGACCTGGCCAGGCTGGCCGCCAGCCGATCCTCCTGACCGGTATGACCACCCCCGTGCCTGTACCGGCGGCCGCTTCGGAAAACCATGTGGCGCACCACTTCCCACGTCTGCGCGCGGTTACTGCGACACCCGAAGGTCGACTCGCGCTGGTGGGCTCCGCGGGTGCGGTGCTGATCACCGTGGGCGGGCTCGGTGCCGGCAGCACCAAGCCGCATGACCCGCTGCTGGAGTCGATCCAGCTGTCCTGGCTGCGCTTCGGGCACGGGCTGGTGCTCTCCTCGGTCCTGCTGTGGCTCGGCGTCGCGCTCATGCTGCTGGCATGGCTTGCCCTCGGCCGTCGTGTCATCGCCGGCCGGGCCGGCGAATACGCCATGGTGGCGACCACCGGCTTGTGGCTGGCACCGTTGCTGCTGTCGGTGCCGGTCTTCAGCCGCGACACCTACTCCTATCTCGCTCAGGGCGCCCTGCTGCGCGACGGCCTAGACCCCTATGCTGTTGCCCCAGTGGACAATCCAAATCCATTGCTGGACAATGTAAGTCCAATTTGGACTATCACCACCGCGCCGTACGGCCCAGCGTTCATCCTGGTCGCGCGGTTCGTCACCACGGTGTGCGGCGACCACGTGATCGCCGGGACCATGCTGTTGCGGTTGTGCATGCTGCCCGGGATGGCGCTGCTGATATGGGCGACCCTGCGGACGGCCCGCCATCTCGGCGCCGACGGCCCGACCGCGCTGTGGATCTGCGTCCTCAATCCGCTGGTCGTTATCCATCTGGTTGGCGGCGTACACAACGAGATGCTGATGGTGGGCCTGCTGGCCGCGGGCATCGCGCTGACCTTCGGTGGGCGCCATCTCTCGGGTGTCACCCTGGTCGCCGTGGCCGCCGCGGTCAAAGCCACCGCCGGTATCGCGTTGCCGTTCTTGGTGTGGGTGTGGACACACCACCTGCGCGACCGCAGGGGATACCCGCCCGTGCGGGCGTTCGCGGTGGCCACCGCGATGTCCACGGTGATCTTCGTGGCGGTGTTCGCGGCGTTGTCCGCCCTGGCGGGGGTCGGCCTGGGCTGGCTGACCGCGCTGGCCGGCTCGGTGAAGATCATCAACTGGCTGACCGTGCCCACCGCGACCGCAAACCTGCTCCACGCGGTGGGTGGCTGGTTCTTTCCGGTCAACTTCTACGCGGTGTTGCACGTCACCCGGCTCGCCGGAATCGCGATCATCGCGGTGTCCCTGCCGTGGCTGTGGTGGCGATTCCGGCACACCGACCGGGCCGCGCTCACCGGCCTCGCGTGGTCGATGCTGATCGTGGTGCTGTTCGTGCCGGCGGCGCTGCCGTGGTACTATAGCTGGCCGCTGGCCGTGGTGGCCCCGCTGGCTCGCTCGCAAACGGCACTCGCGGCCATCGCCGGCGTCTCGACTTGGGTGATGGTGATCTTCAAACCCGATGGGGCGCACGGCATGTACTCGTGGGTCCACGTCATGCTGGCGACCGCCTGCGCCGCTCTCGCCTGGTCTGCGCTGCACCGAGCGCCGCAACCGCGCCGCGCCGCCGCACAGCCGGCCGTACCGCCGGCCGCGGCTTAACTGAATCGGCCACTTAATAAGCCATCGCCTGCGCCCGGCGCAGCACTTCGCGAGCCTCATGGGCGTGCAACGCGTCGACCGGGCGGGCGTTGCCGGCCACTTCGCGTGTTCCGTCGTGGGTGAGGCTCAGCGACGGGTCGGGAGTGAACAACCAGCGGATGATCTCGGTGTCACGGTAGCCACCGTCGCGCAGGACCATCAACAACCCCGGCAGGCTTTTGACCACCTCACCGGACTGGGTGAAAAACGCTTGCGGCACCACCACGTGCCCACCGCGCCGGATCGCGACCAGGTGACCTTCCCGCAGCTGCTGGTGCACCTTGGTGACCGGCACCCCCAAAAGCTCGGCGACCCTGGGTAGATCATAGGTGGGCTCGTCGGGATCCAGAACGTCCTCGCCGACCGGAATGCTGCTCACCGCGCCCAGTGTAGAACGCCGTCCGCGACGCCGCGCGCGGGTTTCCGCGCCCACATCGCGGTGCTCTGCTGTGATCGTTCGCCGACGCTAATCGCGCAGCATTTCGGCGATGAGAAACGCCAGCTCCAGCGACTGTTGAGTGTTCAACCGGGGGTCACACGCGGTCTCGTAACGGCCGGCCAGGTCGGTATCGGAGATGTCTTGCGCGCCACCGAGGCACTCGGTGACGTCCTCGCCGGTGATTTCCACATGCACACCGCCCGGATGCGTTCCCAGCGCCCGGTGCACCTCGAAGAAACCCTGCACCTCGTCGACGATGCGGTCGAAGTGCCGAGTTTTGTATCCGGTGGATGACTCATGGGTGTTGCCGTGCATCGGGTCGCACTGCCAGATCACCTTATGCCCGGTGCCCTGGACCTTCTCCACAATCGGGGGCAGCAGATCGCGCACCTTGTTGTTGCCCAGCCGGCTCACCAACGTCAGTCGGCCCGGGGTGTTGTGCGGATCGAGGCGTTCGACGTACTCCACCGCCAGCTCCGGGGTCATCGCCGGCCCCATCTTGACACCGATGGGGTTGGCGATCACCTCGGCGAACGCGACATGCGCGCCGTCGAGTTGCCGGGTGCGCTCCCCGATCCACAAGAAGTGCGCCGACAAGTCATACAGCTTGGGCACCCCCTCGGGCTCGTCGGACAACCGCAGCATGGCGCGCTCGTAGTCGAGCACCAAAGCCTCATGGCTGGCATAGATCTCGGCGGTCTGCAGGTTACGGTCGGCCACCCCGCAGGCGCTCATGAACCGCAACCCCCGATCGATCTCGGTCGCCAGGGCCTCATAGCGCGCCCCGGCCGGAGAGGTCCGGACGAACTCCCGATTCCAGTCGTGCACCAGGTGCAGCGACGCCAGGCCCGAGGATGTCAGCGCCCGCACCAGGTTCATCGCGGCGCTGGCATTGGCGTAGGCGCGCACCAGCCGCGACGGGTCGTGCTCTCGGGCTGCGGGGTCCGGGGCGAAGCCGTTGATCATGTCCCCGCGGTAGGAGCGCAGACCCAGCGCATCGATGTCGGCCGACCGGGGCTTGGCGTATTGACCCGCGATGCGGGCCACCTTCACCACCGGCACGCTGGCGGCGTAGGTCAGCACCACCGCCATCTGCAACAGGGTGCGGATGGTGCCCCGAATATGGGGTTCGGTGTTGTCGACGAACGTCTCCGCGCAGTCGCCGCCCTGCAGCAGAAACGCCTCACCGTTTGCCACCTGCGCCAGCAAGCCCTGCAGCCGCACGACTTCCGACGGCACCGTCACCGGGGGCACGCTCTCCAGGACCGTCCGCATCGCCTTGGCTTCGTCCGCCGGCCAGTCGGGTTGCTGAGCAGCGGGTTTGGCCAGCGCGGCGTCCAGCCGGGCCCGCAGATCCGGCGGCAGCGGCGGCAGCGGCGGCAGTTGGTCGATCGGAATGTCGACGGTCCAGTTCATTGGATCATGGTAACCGGGGCATCGCCTGCTCCCGGGGCCGTCCCGGCCCGCATCGTCACCGGGCGGTGATGAGGAAAAAGCGGCGCAGCTGGTCACGGGCATCGACCAGCGCGTCGTGAACGTCCCGCGGGCGGGGCGGCATCGGTGGGCACCCGCGGTCCTCCCACAGCTGGCGCAGCTCCCGGGTGAACCGGGGCATCGCCGGCGGCAGATCCGTCATCGGGCCCCACAACTGACACAACGCGACGTGATCGTAGGCGCCAGCCCAGGCCCACAGCTCGATCGGATCCGCGCGTTCCACACCGAAGAACTGTTCCAGATCAGCGCGAATCCGGTTCCGTGAGCGCCACAGTGGCGAGGCGGGCGGCGGCAGTTTCGGCAGCACATGACTGCGCACCCACAGCCCGGCCCGCTCGGGATCGAACTCGGTGGACACGGCGTAATATTCACGGCCGTCCTCGGCCGCCACCCCGATCGAGATCAAATCGATGGTGCGGCCATCCTCGATGAATTCGGTGTCGTAGAAGTACCGCACCCGCGCAGCCTAACCGGAGCGGGCGGGGGCGCCGCTCGATGACCTCGACGCGCAGAATCCGACACCCGGCAATCCCCGATACCGGCCAACCAAACCGCCAGCCGCTCCCCGCTCGGAGACGCGACGCTCAGCCGGGGCGAGTACCGCGTGCCGTCAGGGCGTGCCGGGGTGCTTCGGGCGGTGGCGCGGGGTGGACTTCGCGGTCCAGCTGGGCGTCGACGGCGACCTCGTCGGCAAAGCGCGGCGTTCCGGCGACCGCGCTCTGCAGCCAGAGCTTGGCATGCACCACGGGGCGCCGCAACCGACGCTCCCGCTCCAGCGCACGGCGCATCTTGTCCGGCTGCTTGGTGTAGCGCCAACGCGCCCACGGGGCGTGCGGACGCGATAACCGGATCGCGCCAATAAGCAGCAGCGGGGCGAAGAACATGCCGATCAAGCCGGTCCATACCTTGCCTTTGAACAGCACCAGCACGGCGAGCGGCAACGTCAGCACGCTCCCGGCAATCGCGAGCGCCCGCATCAGCGGCTCGTGCGTGTCGTGCCACAGCGCGATGAAAAACATCAGCGGGTGCAAACCCAGCACCAGCAGTCCGGTCACCGCCACCGCCGCGAAGACCGCATCGACCGAGCTGCGCCCATCCTCCTCCCAGTACACATCGGAAAGGTGCAGGATCAACGCGTATTCGTCCAGCACCAGCGCCGCGCCGATGCCGAAAAAAGTCCCGGCGACGGTGAATTCGGTTTGGCTGCCGCCGACGGCAATCGTCACCAACGTCACGCCGGAGATCATCACCAGGACCACCCCGAACACCACGTGGTGGATGTGTCGCGAGCCGATGTAGATATTCCGGGGCTGCCACCATTTGGCCGGCAGACCCCGCTCGGTGCGATAGCGGATGAAACGCGCGAATGTGCGCGTCACGAAAAACGTCACGATGAACGCGACCAGGCAACACAGCAGCGGCAGCCGGCCGCGCTCGACGATGTCATGCTGCAGCCAGCGGAGCACGTTTAAAAACGTACGCCCACCCGACGCGCCGGCGCCGTATCCGGATACCGCTCGGCTCGTCGCGGGCGCGCCGATAGGCTGGTGTTCAACATGAGTGAATGGCGGTCGCCCGACGCGGGCAGTCGACGCGGGCGGTCAGCCGTTCGGCAGATTCTGGTGTGGTGGGCGCTGTGGCTGCCGGCCATCGCCGCCCTGGGCTACACCGCCTGGCGGCTGCTGGGGCGCACTCCCTATCGCATCGACGTCGACATTTACCGGATGGGGAGTCAGGCCTGGTTGGACGGTCGTCCGCTGTACAGCGACGGGGCCCTGTTTCACACCCCGATCGGCCTGGACCTGCCGTTCACCTATCCCCCGCTCGCGGCGGTGGTGTTCTGCCCCTTCGCGTGGTTGCAGATGCCGGCGGCCAGTGTGGCCATCACCTCGCTGACTTTCGTGCTGCTGATCGCCGCGATGGTCATGGTGTTGACCGGCCTGGGTGTCTGGACCTCCTCGCGGCTGGCCGCGGGACCCGCGTGGTTACGACGAAGCTGGCTGGCCACCGTCATCGTCGCGGCGGCCGCGATCTGGCTGGAACCGATCCGGTCGAACTTCGCGTTCGGTCAGATCAACGTGGTGCTGATGACGTTGGTGATCGCCGATTGTGTGCCGCGCCGCACCCCGTGGCCGCGCGGAATCGTGCTGGGGTTGGGGATCGCGCTGAAACTCACCCCGGCGGTGTTTCTGCTGTACTTCCTGCTGCGCCGGGACCTCGGCACGGTAGCGCGGGCGGCCGCATCGTTCGGGGCGGCGACCCTGGCGGGTTTCTTGCTGGCCTGGCGCGACTCCTGGGAATACTGGACCGACACGGTACGCAATACCGACCGGATCGGGGCGGCGTCGTTGAACACCAACCAGAACGTCGCGGGCGTGCTGGCGCGGCTCAGGCTGGGGGACCAGGAACGATTCCTGGTGTGGGCCGCGGCCTGCCTGCTCGTCCTGGCGATCACCGCGTGGGCGGCGCGCCGGGTGCTGGATGCCGGGGAGCCGATGCTGGCGGTGATCGTGGTGGCGCTGTTCGGGTTGGTGGTGTCACCGGTCTCCTGGTCACACCACTGGGTGTGGATGCTGCCGTCGGTGGTGGTGACCTCGACGGTGGCCTGGCGGCGGCGCGGCGCGGCGATGGCCGCGCTGAGCGCGGCCGGGATAGCGCTGATGGTGTGGACGCCCATCGATTTGCTTCCCAAGCACCACGAGGCGACCGCGGCGTGGTGGCGTCAACTCGCCGGGGCCTCGTATGTGTGGTGGGCGCTGGGGGTCATCGTTACCGCGGGGCTCACCGTCACCGCGCAAACGGCATCCCGGGCATCTGTGGTGCCCCGCGCGACAGCGGTATCGGCGCCCGGGTGACCGCCGATCCGACACGCTTTGATATGTAATTCGTTTTGTCAACCAGGCAGGGGGAAGCAGGCGCCGCGGCCGTCGCCGGGCGCCTGCTTCCGGTTGACCGAATCGTCCCGGTTGGCGAGCGTGTCGAGGTTGTCGACGCGGGTGTCAAGTCTGATATTCGCGGGTTGGTTACCGCAGGACGGACTGTTCTGCTGGAGTGGATCGCGGATCTAGAGGTCGAGCGTCATCATGTTGTCAGGCAACAGGATTGCTCATAAAGCGTTCGCGGGTCACTCCCAGGCGCTGCCGCCACCAGGCTCGATTCGGGCAGTTGTGGAGGGCGCGGGTTTAGCTGTCGAGGACCGCCAGTGACCAGCACCAGCCCGCCAGTTCGCGGGCGATCGCGGTGTTGGCGACCACCGGGCGCTTGTTACGGGCATCGAAGCGACACCAGCGCTCGTGCAGGCGCCGGTTGGCCTGTTGGCCGCGCGCCCGTGCTGCCGGGCTGGCCGCGTCCCAGCGGCGCCGCATCACCATTCCGGGTCGGTAGGGCTGGCGGTGATGCCAGGCCGCCTCGATGAGCAGTCGGCGGGCGTGGCCGTTGCCGGTCTTGGTGATCGCCCCCTGCGAGCGGGAAGCCCCCGAGCTGTACTCGCATGGCACCAGACCCAGGTAGGCGCCGATCGAGCGGCCGGTCAACCGGTGCCAGTCGCCGATCTCGACGGCCAGCCCAAACGCCGTCAGCGTCGAGACCCCGCGCAGACAACCCAGCCGGGTCACCACCGGGGTGTAGGCGCTGTCGGCGGCCAACTTGGCGATCGCCTCGTCGAGGCGGTTACGGCGATCCACGGTGGCCAGCATCGTGTCCAGTGCCGTGTCGTAGGTGAGCTGCAACGCCGGTGCGTCAAACCGCTGCCGCTGCAGCCACAGTTCGTGCTTGCCGGTCCAAGTTCCTCCACCGGAATAGATAACCCCCTGCCGCAACAGCAGTTTCGACAATCGATGCCGGGCACTCATCAGATCCCCGCGGCAGTCCTCTCGTGCCCGCACCAGATCTCGGGCCGCCTCCTGCTCGGCGCTGGGAACCGTGACCTCCACAATCTGACCCAAATGCAGCAACCGGGCCAGATGCGCCGCATCACGGGCATCGGTCTTGACCCGATCCCCGGTCGGGCGTTGCAGCTTCGACGGAGCGGCCACCAGACACATCACCCCAGCCGCCACCAGAAAGCGCGCCAGACCGAACCCCGTCGGGCCAGCCTCATAGGCCACCGCGACCCGGCCCGGCAACGATCGCAACCACTCCAAAATCTCCTGATAATCCGGGGTCAACCGACGTTCGAATACCTCACCGGTATCTCCGTCCAACGCGCACCCAACCACCGACCGCGCATGCACATCCAAACCAACACTCGTACGCTGAACCTTCACTGGGGCCTCCCACATCTTGTGGCTCTACCGGCCAGGACCCGTTTCCTGTCGGCAACCCACGTTCACATGTGAGCGAGACCCCAGCCCCCCATACCGTCTAACCGGCCGCTGTTTCCGGAATCCGGGCATCACCGTTCGCGTCGGTGCCGCGGTAGCCGTTTTTCACGCTGGCGGCATAGATATCGACGTACTCCTGGCCGGAAAGCCCCATCAACTCATAAATCACCTCATCGGTGACCGCCCGCTCGATGAATCGGTTGCCGGCCAGTCCGTCGAACCGGGAAAAGTCCATCGGCTTGCCGAACCGGATGGTGACCCGGCCGAACCGCCACATCCTTTTGCCCGGCGGGTTGACCGTGTCGGTGCCGATCATGGCCACGGGTATCACCGGCACCCCGGTGTGCAACGCCAGCCTGGCCAGCCCGGTCTTCCCCTTGTACAACCGCCCGTCGGGCGAGCGGGTGCCCTCCGGGTACATTCCCAGCAACTTCCCCTCGTTCAGCAACCGCTGAGCGGTGTCGAGCGCGGCCTGCGCGGCGTCGGCATCGGAGCGGTCGATCGGTACTTGCCCCGTGGTGCTGTAAAACCAGCGGAGGAACCAGCCCTTCAGCCCGGTACCGGTGAAATATTCCCTCTTGGCCAGAAACGTTATCCGGCGCGGCACCACCAGCGGGAGATAAAAACTGTCCGCCACCGCCAAGTGATTGCTGGCCAAAATTGCCGGCCCTGAACGCGGAACGTTTTCCAGCCCTTCGACTTTCGGTCGACCGAGCAGGGCCAGCAATGGGCCCATGAAGATGTACTTAAACAACCAGTACCACATGGACCCTCCCTCAAACCCACACCGGATGGCGCTCTGCGCCAACTGTACCCACCCGCCGTGGCGGCGACCACCTGCCGTGGCAGCCGGCGGCCCTGCTGGGCGGTATGCCGCTGTGCAGCCGGGATTCCAGCACTCCCGCCGGCTCCATAGCAGATCGACCGGGTCCGCAGCACTGGCGGGCAGGCAAATTTAGTTTTTAGTTCTCGACGGTGATCGGGATGGGCTGGTATCGACTCTTCGAGGTGGCCTCGGCGGGCGGACGGTCCGGGGGCACCGATTGTTCGATGTCGGCGACGATGGCGCGGATCACCTCCAGCAGCGCGACGCTATGTTCGGCGATCACCGTCAGCAACGGGTGCTGCTCACCGGTCACCAGTGCGGCCAGCGCACACACCGGGCACCACACCCGCTGGCATCTCCCGGTGCCGGCCCCGCCGGCCACCATCCGCGCCGCCGCGGCCCGCGCGGCGGGGTCAATCCCGTCGAGGATGGCCTGTGCCAGCTTGCGCAACTCCGGACCAACCTCGCGGTGAGCGTCGGTCACCAGCGTCGTTCTCCCCCGCAGGCCAGCGGTGCCCCGGCCCCCACCTCGTCGGTCCGCGCTGCATCGTTACCGGCGGTCACTGCGGCCACACCTCCGGATCGGGTCGAAATCGCACTGTCAGCTCGCTACCTCGAAGGTGCGCGTCCAGCACCGTGCATCGGCGCAGCACCGACGCCAACCGGATCCGGCGCCGTATCCCCCCGGCACCGATGATCAGGTCGTCGTCGACCCGACCCAGGGTGAGCGTGCCGGAATCGAGTTGAGGCAATTCTAGTCGCAACCGGTACACCGATCCCAGCCCCGACCCCGATTCCAGGTCGACGACGGGACGCAACGGCCCCGGCGGAGCCGATCCGCCCCGGCGCCAGGCATTCTCGAGCAGGTCGCCGAGCGCCTTGGGGCCGATCGGCTCGCCCGCCAGATACGGAGCCAGCACCAGTGCCACGTCACCGATGGTGGCATTCAACTCGTCGAGAACCGCACGCTGCTCGCCGATACGGTGGGTATACCACTCGAACGCCGGATGCTCGGGCAGATTATGATACTCGTATGAATCGTCTTGCAGCAGAACCTGATTGACGATTAGCTCCTCAACGCGCACCCCCATCAGCGCCAATGCTCCCAGCGTTCGGACCGCCTCGGCCGCCGCTACCCGTTCGGCGGTCAACACCAGGTGCGCACCGACCCGCTCACCATCGGTCAGCAGGGCGCGCAGCCGCTCGAGGCCGGCACCGATGCGCTCGACCAGGTCCACCAGGGCGGCCGACCGGGCGTCGTTGACGGTCATCGAGAGCCGGCGATGTCGTGGCCAAACACGTTCCAGGTACAGCCCGAAAGCGGACGGCAGCGTCAGCATCCGCAACGCGTCGGCGGTGGAAGCACAGTCCACCACGATGCGATCCCATTGCCCGGTGGTGGCCAGCCCACCGACCTCATGCAGGCCGAGCACTTCCTGAGCACCGGGCAGTGCCGAGAGTTCTTCAGGGGCGACAGCGGCCAATTCGGAGTCGGGAAATCGCCGGTCCAGCATGTCGACGACCTCACGCCAACGAGCCTCCAGCAGCGCGAGGGTGTCCAGCGCCAACGCATCCAGGAAGCCGCCGCCGGCGTCGTGGGTGAGCACCCGCACCGGATCGCGCCGAGCGGTCGGCGGCACCTGCACGCCCAGCACCTCACCGAGCGAGTGAGCTTGATCGGTAGACACCACCAGCAGCCGCCGACCGGCGCGCGCGTCCCGTACCGCGGTGGCGGCCGCCAGGGTGGACTTGCCTACGCCGCCCTTGCCGACGAAAAGACTGATCCTGGCCGGGGTGGGCGCTGCAGACTCACTCAGCCTCGACTCGTTTCTTTAGGTCCTTCAACGCGGTGTCGATCAACCTGCGCTCGGCCTTGCGCTTGAGCAAGCCGATCATCGGGATAGCCAGGTCGACCGTGAGCTCATAGGTGACATTGGTACCAGATCCCTTAGGCGCCAAGCGATACTCGCCATCAAGTGACTTCAGCAACGAGCTGGAGACCAGCGACCAGCGAACCGATCCACGATCGGAGGGCCAATCATAAGACAACACCATGGTGTCCTTGAGGACGGCGGTGTCCAACACCATCCGGGCCACCTTCGGGTAACCCTCGGCGTCGGCCTCCAATACTTCGGCCTCCCGGTACTCCGAGACCCATTCGGGATAGGAATCGATGTCGGCGATCACCTTCATCACCGTGCGCGGATCCGCCTCGATGTAGATCGTCTGCGCCGTCTTCTCCGTCACCTGTTGCTTCCCTTCCCCGTCGCCCCCCGCGCGGGCGAGCGGCACCGTGCGCGCACCCCACGCCCTCGCAGAAACGGTACCTTGCCGGCGAAGGCGCGGTTAACCCGCCGGAGAAACCCCCACCGGACGCGAACGCTCCAGTTTCTCTTTCACCTCGAAGGCCATTTTCTTGCCGGCGACCCGGCGACGGTGGGTGATTTTGGCGAGATTCATCCGGGCCAGTTGCCAGGCGGCGGCACCCGACGGCTCGGCGTGCAAAAAGTAGTGCAGCAGCACGCCGTCCAGCGAAGGCTCCAGCCATATTTCCATGGTCCCGGTGAGCGCTCCGGTCACCGCCCACCTGATCCCCTTCTCGGCGCGATCCTCCACGACCCGCAGCCGCAGGTCGGGCCACCACCGCCGCCAGCCGGCCGGATCGGCAATGGCGGCGCTCACCCGCCTGGCGTCGGCGGCGATAAAGGTCTCGTCGGCGATTTGAATGCTGTGCACCGCCTTAGCTTCACACACCTACCCACGAGCGCATCCGCACCAAAGTGAAGCCAGTCACATCCGGCACGCGGCGCGCACTAGGCTGAACAGCATCCGGGGCTGCCCTACAGATGTCAAGCGAGGTCGAAAAGTGCGTGAGTTCAGCGTTCCCGCGTCGTTTACCGTCGGCGAGCACGACACCATCGTCACCGCTATCTTTGAACACGAGCGCGACGATCCCGACTTCGTGCTCTTCCAGCGCCTGATCGACGGCGTGTGGACCGATGTCAGCTGTGCCACCGCTGCTGCCGAAATTCGTTCCGCTGCATTAGGTTTGATTGGACTTGGGGTGCAGCCCGGGGAGCGGGTGGTGATCTTTTCGGCCACTCGTTACGAGTGGGCGATCCTCGACTTCGCGATCCTGGCGGTCGGTGCCGTCACCGTCCCGATCTATGAGACATCATCGGCCGAGCAGGTGCGCTGGGTGCTGCAGGATTCCGAGGCGGTGCTGGTTTTCGCGGAAACCGACCGGCATGCGGCGCTGGTCGCCGAGCTCGCCGGCGAGCTACCGATGCTGCGCAGACTGCTCCCGATCGACGGTTCCGGTCCCGCGGCGCTCGACCAGCTCGCCGCGGAGGGCGCGTCGATCGACCCCGCCGAGCTCGGCAAACGAATCGACGCGCTGCGTGCGGCCGACCCGGCGACCCTGATCTACACCTCGGGCACCACCGGGCGGCCCAAAGGATGCCAGCTCACCCACTCCAACCTCGTCTATGAGGTCAAAGGCGCCAAGGAGGTGCTCCCGACGCTGCTGCGCAAAGGTGAGCGGTTGCTGGTCTTCCTGCCCCTGGCGCATGTGCTGGCCCGGGCGGTCACCTTGGCCGCAGTTCACAACAAAGTCACCGTCGGGTTCACCAGTGACATCAAGAACCTGGTCCCGATGTTCGCAGTGTTCAAGCCGACGATCGTGGTGTCGGTGCCGCGGGTGTTCGAGAAGGTGTACAACACCGCCGCCCAAAACGCCGCCAACGAGGGCAAGGGCCGGATCTTCGCGATCGCCGCGCAGACCGCGGTGGACTGGAGTGAAGCCTGCGACCGTGGTGGTCCGGGGCTGTTGCTGCGCGTCAAGCACGCGGTGTTCGACCGCCTGGTGTATCACCGGTTGCGTGCGGCGCTGGGCGGCGACTGTCGCGCTTCTATTTCGGGCGGCGCACCGCTTGGCGCACGGCTGGGCCACTTTTACCGCGGTGTCGGATTGACCATCCACGAGGGCTACGGGCTCACCGAAACCAGCGCCGCCATCACCGTCAACCAAGTCGGTGACCTGAAAATCGGCACGGTAGGAAAGCTATTGCCCGGCAACAGCATGCGTATCGCCGACGACGGCGAGCTGCTGGTACGGGGCGGCGTGGTATTCGGCGGCTACTGGCGCAACGAGCAGGCCACCGCCGAGGCGTTTTCCGACGGTTGGTTCAAGACCGGTGATCGCGGCGCCGTCGATGAGGACGGCTTTTTGACCATCACCGGCCGCAAGAAGGAGATCATCGTCACCTCGGGCGGCAAGAACGTCGCCCCCGCGGTGCTCGAAGACCAGCTGCGGGCGCACCCGCTGATCAGCCAGGCGATGGTCGTCGGTGACGCCAGACCGTTCGTCGGGGCGCTGATCACCCTCGACCCCGAGGCGCTCGAGGGCTGGAAGCAGCGCCACAGCAAGCCCGCCCGGATCCCGATGGGTGATCTGGTCGCCGATCCCGACCTGGTCGCCGAGGTGGACGCCGCCGTCAAACAAGCGAACCTGGCGGTTTCGCACGCCGAGTCGATCCGTAAATTCCGGATCCTGCCCGTCGATTTCACCGAAGATACCGGTGAGCTGACACCGACGATGAAGGTCAAGCGCAAGGTGGTGGCGGAGAAGTTCGCCTCGGATATCGAGGCGCTCTACAGCACGAGTTAGCCCGGGGTTAGCCCGGTGCCGATGCCGGGCGCGCCGCCGCGGCGCAGCCGCTCGACCAGGCTTCGCCGCTCACGATGCAAAAGTCCTGTGCTAACTGGTATTTCGTGTGCCTTTGGGCCTGTTCGCCATCACTCACCCCGCAGCAATTGGGCCAGTCGTGCCGCCAGGGTTTCCCAGCGCCAGTGGGCCATCACCCACTTCCGCCCGGCTGCTCCCATCGCGGCGCCACGCTCGCGGTCGGCCAGCAGCTCGATGACGGCAGCGGCGACCTGATCGACCGAACGCCCATCGACCACAAGACCGGTTTTGTTGTGCCACACCGCTTCCGGAGCCCCACCCGAGTTTCCGGCGATCACCGGAACACCGCAGGCCGAAGCCTCCAGGTAGACGATGCCCAGCCCCTCGACATCCAGCCCGGCACCGCGGGTACGGCAGGGCATCGCGAACACATCGGCCATGGCGTGGTGTGCGGGCAGCTCATCGGCGGGCACTCCCCCGGTAAACGTCACGTGTTCGGCCACCCCGGCCCGCTGCGCCAGCCGGCGCAGCCCCGCAAGATAGGGCCCGCCGCCCACAATGACCAAGGCGGCGCCGTCGACCCGCCTTCGGATCGACGGCAGCGCCCGGATCAGCATGTCTTGACCTTTGCGCGGCACCAGCCGCGACAGGCACACCACCGTGGGCCGTTCCCCCAGCCGGTAGCGGGCGCGCAGCTCGGCCCGGCTCGCCGGGTCGGGCCGGAACCGGTCGGTGTCGACGCCGGGTGGGAGGTATTCCAGGGCGGCCTCGGCCCCGAAGGCCGAGGCGAATCGGGCCCGGGTGTAGCGGCTGACGAAGGTCACGACGTCGCAGCTCTCGCCGATGCGTCGCAGCACCGAACGCGCCACCGGGAACATCGACCAGCCCACCTCGTGGCCGTGCGTACTGGCCAGCACCCGCGTCGCCCCGGCCCGCCGCGCGCGGTGCGCCAGCAAGCCCAGCGGCGCCGCCGCACCGAACCAGACGGTGTCGATGCGGTGCCGGGAAATCAGCCACTGCATCCGGGCGGCGACGGCGGGGCCCGGCAGCATGAGGGTCCCGGGATGGCGTACCACCTGATAGCCGGCCGAGCGGGCCGAGCGGTCAAAGGAGCCGGCACCCTTCCACTGCGGCGCATACACCGTCACGGTATGCGACCCGCCATCGACCAGCCGGCGCGTCAGCTCGCCCAGATACGACTGGATACCACCGGGTCGAGGTGGAAAGTCGTTGGTTACCAACAAAATCCGGCTCACTGGGCCAGACTAACCCACCAGCCAGCGCTGCCAGGCGGCTAGCACGCCCGCGGCGTCGGTTCCAAGCACGGTGCGCAGCGCGCCGGGCAGGTCGGCATGATCGACGCCACACGCCGCCAGATACAGCGCACGCAACTTGGCGATCCCGTAGGTCGCGGCGACGAACCGCGCGAACAACCACGCGCGGTCGTAAGCCAGCGATCGCTGCGGTCCGGCCGCGTCCAGGTCCGCGTCCGACGGCAACGTCTCGGGCGGTGTCGTTGCGCCGCGCGCCGCCACCGGTGGGCGGGCAACAAAATCGGCAACACCTTCGGCCAGCCAGCGGGGCGCGTCCAGCGCGGTGTCTCGCCGCGCCACATAGTGAAAAAGCTCATGTGCCAGCACGATTCGCAGCGCTGTCCGGCTCATGGCGAGCGCACCGGGCGCGAACACGATTCGCTGACCGAACGCCAGGCGCCGGACCGGGTCCACGCGATCAGCGACCGTCACCGCCGCGATGTCCGACCACTGCCGGGCGGTGTCACCGCCGCCGACCTGGGCACGAAACTGCGGTTCGGTTCCGGTGAGCACCACCGCGATCTCCCTCGGCCAGTCGCCCCCCCAGAAGGCCCGCACATCCTCCACCGCCGCGCCGAACTCGTCCGAAATCCGCGCCAGCAGGTGAGCCGATGCCGGCCCGCCGTAACTCGTCAGCCACACGGCGCGCCCGGCGATGACGACTGAGGACACCGGGCTCGCGGGGATCACGCGCATGGGTTCGCGCGGGGGGCGCGACCCGGTGGCCGGGACCAGGACCACCGCGACAACCAGCGTGAATGCCAGCAGCTTCGCAGGCCACCGGCACACCCGGGCAGCAAGGTCAGTAACGGCGGGCGTTGTAAACCGGACCCGAGGCGGTCATCGGCACCACCCGCACCGGCTGACCGTAGGTGGAGGAATGGACCATTAAGCCGTCACCGATGTAGATGCCGGCATGCGAGGCGTCCGAATAGAAGGTCAGCACATCGCCGGGCTGCAGATCCGACAGCGCGACCGGCTGACCGCCGTGGGCCAGGGCCTGGCTGGAGTGCGGCAATGCGATACCTGCCTGTTGGAATGCCCACATCACCAAACCGGAACAGTCGAAGCCGCCCGGCGCCGCACCACCCCAGGCATAGGGCGCCCCGATTTGGGTCAGGGCTGCTTGCACGGCGATAGCGGCCTGACTGGCGCCCGGAGCGGCGGCGGGCGGCGCGTCGGGCGGGGTCGTCCCCGGAGCCCCGCCGGCGACGGGCTCGCCGGGCGGCACTCCCTGCGGTCCGGGGGCGGTGGTTACCGCCGGCACCGGACCCGGGTCGGCCAGGGCGGTGCGTTGCTCGGGCGTCAACGCGCGATACTGCGACTTGACCGCCGCTATCTGAACCTGCAGCCGGCTCTGCTTGGCCTGCAGGTTCGCCCGCACCGCGGCGGCCTGCTCGGCTGCGGTCCTGGCGTCCGCGGCGGACTTTGCAGAGGCCCGCTCGGCTTTGGTGGCCTGCTCACCGGCCGCCCGGTAGCCGGCCATCTGTTCGGCCATTCGGGTCGATATCACCCGCTGCACGGCCAGCTTCCCGAGCAGCTGCTGGGGTGCCTCCGCGGTGAGCATGGCGGTCACGCCGTCCATGCGACCCCCCATATACATCGCGGCCACAAATCTGTCCACAGCCGACTGAAACGCCGCTAACCGCGCCCTTGCGGCGTCCAACCCGGCCTGGTCCTCGGCGTGCCTCTGCTCGGCGGCGCGCTGAGCGGCGAGCTTTTCGCTCAGATCGAGCTCGGCGCTGTGCATCGCCTCGGTGGTCTGTTCGGCTTGCCGGGACAACTCATGGAGTCTTGCCAGCGCATCGTCGGCCGGGTCCGCCGGCGCCGGTGCGCCGACAACGCCGGCCAGAATCATGCAGCCCATGATCACGCCGATGGCAAACCTCGTGATCACGCCCGCGCCCCAATGCCTGCGGCCCTGCCCCAACCCCAAAGCGATATGTCCTTTTAGCCCTCGACGCAATGCCGAATCCGCATAAAGTCTCAGATAGGTTACGAAATGGTATAGCTATTGCCAACATCCGAACATTAAGAAATCAGCAAGATTTGGTGCTCGGCCCCGGTTCAGCCGGGGCGGGATGGTCTCGTCGGATCGGCACCAGCCGCAACCTGGGGGCCAGCCCCGCGTCGGCGAGCACCTCCAACGCGGCGCGTTCGTCCTCGTGCAACCAATCCGGCACACCGAGCACCACGCTGATAACGCAGTCGCGGCAGCCCGGGCCGCGAGCCGCGCACTCGTCACAGTCGATGCGCACCGCGTCGGCGCGATCGAGCCCCGTGCCGCTCGGTGCTGCCCGACGCGATCGGGCGCTGAGTCGTCCCATCCGAAGCGTCCCATCTGGCGTTTGTCCCATCTATCGCTGTCCTCCCGGCATGTTGGTTCGGCCTTGCGCAAGGCTATTTGTGGGTACCGACAGATCCCCCGGGCGGCGACCGGACCGATTGCCGTGCCGCCGGGCGGGCCGGCGAGCGGAACCGAACGAAACTCAGGCGTGGTGGCTAAACCTGACCCACCGCGCGAGCAGCCGTTGGGCCGCCCCGCTATCGATCGCCGTGGCGGCCCGGGCCAGCCCGTCCTCCCACGCCGGCAGCCATTCGGCGTGGCTGGATAACCCGGTGTGAGCGACGATCGCCCCGGCGGCGTTGAGCACGACGGCATCGCGAACCGGGCCCGTGGCGCCGGCCAGCACCGAACGCGCCACGGCCGCATTGCGCGCCGCGTCGCCGCCCGCCAATTCGCCCAACCCGGCCCGCGGGAAACCGAACCCGGCGGGGTCGAACGCCAGCTTGTCCACGGCCCCGGCCCGCACCCGCCAGATCGTGCTCGTCGTGGTAGTGGTCAGCTCGTCGAGGCCGTCATCGCCGCGCACCACCAACACGCTGGAGCCGCGGGCAGCGAACACCCCGGCCATGACCTCGGCCAGATCAGCGAATGCGCAGCCGATCAACCCCGCCCGCGGCTGCCCCGGATTCGTCAGCGGCCCGAGAAGATTGAACACCGTGGGCACACCGACCTCGCGGCGCACCGCCGACGCGTGCCGATACGACGGGTGAAACATCGGTGCGAAACAAAACCCGATCCCGACTTCGGCCACGCTGCGCGCGACCTCGTCAGGCCCCAGATCGATCCGCACCCCGAGCGCCTCCAGGGTGTCGGCGCCACCGGCAAGCGACGACGCGGCCCGGTTGCCGTGCTTGACCACCGGGACACCGGCCGCCGCCGCCACGATTGCCGCCATGGTCGACAGGTTGACCGTGCCCGCGCCGTCGCCGCCGGTGCCGACGATGTCGACGGTATCGGTGCCGATCACGTCGACGGGCAGCCGGCGTGACCGGCTGAGCATGATGTCGGCCAGCTCGGTGACCTCGGCCGCCGTCGGCCCCTTCATCGTCATCGCCACCGCGAAAGCCGCGATCTGAGCCGGTGTCGCGGCCCCGGTCATGACCTGCTCCATGACCCAGGCGGCCTGCCCGCGCGCCAGGTCCGTTGCCGCCATTAACCGCGCCAGCACCTGCGGCCACGACGCCGCCCCGCCCGGGCGGGACGACACCCCCGGCGACGCCGCCTCAGATGAGAGAGCCACCCGTCGATGGTCCCACGAAGACCGGGCGACCCCAAGCGAGAGGACAGATGGCCGCCCGATCCCCCACCCGGGTGGAGTACGACAACTACAAAGCGTCATACTTGCGAATGTGACAAGCGCTGCGGGGACTTCAGGCACTGCGATCACATCGCGGGTGCATTCGCTGAACCGACCCAACATGGTCAGTGTCGGCACCATCGTGTGGCTTTCCAGCGAACTGATGTTTTTCGCCGGGCTGTTCGCGATGTATTTCACGGCGCGCGCCGAGGCCGGCGGCAACTGGCCGCCGCCGCCGACCCACCTGAACCTGTATCAGGCCGTGCCGGTCACCCTGGTGCTGATCTCCTCGTCGTTTACCTGTCAGATGGGGGTGTTCGCCGCCGAACGCGGCGATGTGTTCGGGTTGCGCCGCTGGTACGTCATCACCTTCCTGATGGGCCTGTTCTTCGTCCTGGGCCAGGGTTACGAGTACTACCACCTGAGCACCCACGGCACCACCATCCCGGCCAGCGCCTACGGCAGCGTGTTCTATCTGGCCACCGGCTTTCACGGGCTGCACGTCATCGGGGGCCTGATCGCCTTCATTTTCCTGCTGGCCCGCACCGCGATGAGCAAGTTCACGCCCGCACAGGCAACCGCGGGGATCGTCGTGTCGTACTACTGGCACTTCGTCGACATCGTATGGATCGCGCTGTTCACCACGATTTACTTCATCCGATGACCAGACCCGTGAACGGGCCAGTTCAGACAGGAGCGTTTGCTTGAAGACCATGAGGTTGGCCGCCCGCACGCGGCGGCGTCTTCGCCGGCGGCTGTCGGGCGGACTGCTGTTGCTGGCGGCGCTGGCCCTCGCCGGAGGGCTGGCCGCGGTGCTGACCCCGCGCCCCCAACTCGCCGTCGCCGACGAGTCCTCCTCGGCGCTGCTGCGCACCGGCAAAGAGCTGTATGAGACGTCGTGCGTGAGCTGCCACGGGGCCAACCTGCAGGGGGTGCCCGATCGCGGCCCGAGCCTGATCGGTGTTGGCGAGGCGGCGGTTTACTTCCAGGTGTCCACCGGCCGGATGCCCGCCAGGCGCGGTGAGGCGCAGGCGGAACGCCAGGAAAGGCCGGTTTTCGACGCCGCGCAGATCGACGCGCTGGGTGCCTACGTGCAGGCCAATGGTGGTGGCCCCACCGTGGTGCGCAACCCCGACGGCAGCATCGCCCAGCAGTCGCTGCGCGGGGACGACCTGGGCCGCGGTGGTGACCTGTTCCGGCTCAACTGCGCCTCGTGTCACAACTTCACCGGCAAGGGTGGCGCGTTGTCATCCGGCAAGCACGCGCCTGACTTGGGGCCGGCCAATGAGCAGCAAATCCTCGCCGCGATGCGGACCGGCCCGGGCAACATGCCGAAGTTCTCCGATCGGCAGCTCTCGTTCGACGCAAAGAGGGACATCATCGCCTATGTGAAAACCGTCGCCGAGGAACGCAGCCCGGGCGGATACGGCCTGGGCGGATTCGGGCCGGCCCCCGAGGGCATGGCGATCTGGATCATCGGCATGGTCGCGGTCATCGGCGCGGCGCTATGGATAGGGGCGCGGGCATGAGCGACGCTAACAGCGACATCAACGACGTCACCGGCACCGAGATTCCGGGCCAGCCCGACGAGGCCGCGCTGGCCGCTATGTCGCGCGAGGAGCTGGTCGCGCTGGGCGGGCGACTCGACGGGGTGGACACGGTCTACAAAGAGCCTCGCTGGCCGGTCGCGGGCACCAGAGCCGAAAAACGGGCCGAACGCCAAGTGGCGCTGTGGTTGTTGCTGGGCGGGGTCTTCGGGCTGGCGCTGCTGCTGATCTTTTTGTTCTGGCCCTGGCAGTACAAACCCAAGCAGGCCCCCGGCAGTCTCCTCTACTCGCTCACCACGCCGCTTTACGGGCTGACCTTCGGGCTTTCCATCCTGTCGATAGCCGTGGGCGCGGTGCTATTCCAGAAAAAATTCATCCCGGCCGAGATCTCGATCCAGGAGCGCCACGACGGCGCCGGTGCCGGATCCCCGGAGATCCACCGCAAGACCGCGGCCGCCAACCTGACGGACGCTTTCGAAAGCTCCACCATCCGCCGCCGCAAACTCATCGGGATGTCCCTGGGCGTCGGCCTGGGAACGTTCGGCCTGGGCACCCTGGTGGCGTTCGTCGGCGGACTGATCAAAAACCCCTGGAAACCGGTCGTCCCCACCGCCAGGGGGAAGCAGGCCGTGCTGTGGACCTCGGGCTGGACCCCGCGGTACCCCGGCGAGACTATCTATCTGGCCCGGGCCACCGGCGAGCACGCGGGGGCGCCGTTCATCAAGATGCGCCCGCAAGACATCGACCCCGGCGGGATGGAGACCGTGTTCCCCTGGCGCGAGTCCGACGGCGACGGCACCACACCCGAATCCCGGGAGAAGCTGTCGGAGATCATGATGGGCGTGCGCAACCCGGTGATGCTCATCCGCATCCGGCCGGGTGACATGTCTCGGGTAATCAAACGCAAGGGCCAGGAGAGCTTCAACTTCGGAGATCTTTTCGCCTTCACCAAGGTCTGCTCGCATTTGGGTTGCCCGGCTTCGCTTTACGAACAACAGGATTACCGCATCCTCTGCCCCTGCCACCAGTCGCAGTTCGACGCGCTGCAGTACGCCAAGCCGATCTTCGGTCCGGCTGCCCGTGCGTTGGCGCAGCTGCCCATCACCATCGACACCGACGGCTATCTGGTCGCTAACGGCGACTTCGTCGAGGCCGTCGGGCCGGCCTTCTGGGAGCGCACCTCATGAGCCCGAAAATCGGTGACATCCTGGCCCGCCAGGCCAACGACATTGATGTCCGCTATCACCCGTCGGCCGCACTGCGCCGCCAGCTCAATAAAGTCTTCCCGACACACTGGTCGTTTCTGCTCGGCGAGATCGCCCTGTACAGCTTTGTCGTGCTGCTGATTACCGGCGTCTACTTGACGCTGTTTTTCAATCCGTCGATGAACGAGGTCACCTACAACGGCGTCTACCAGCCGCTGCGCGGAGTGCAGATGTCGAAGGCCTACGCCTCAACGCTCGATATCAGCTTCGAGGTGCGTGGCGGCTTGTTCGTCCGCCAGGTCCACCATTGGGCGGCACTGATGTTCGCGGCCGCCATCATGGTGCACCTGGCGCGGATCTTCTTCACCGGCGCTTTCCGCCGGCCCCGCGAGACCAACTGGATCATCGGCTCCCTGCTTTTGATCCTGGCCATGTTCGAGGGCTACTTCGGCTACTCGCTGCCCGACGATCTGTTGTCGGGTATCGGGCTGCGTGCGGCGGCGTCGTCGATCACGTTGGGAGTACCGGTGATCGGGACGTGGTTGCATTGGGCGCTGTTCGGTGGCGACTTCCCCTGCGGTGGTGTGGGAGACAACTGCGACGCGGCGGGCTACATCGTGCCGCGCATGTATTCACTGCACATTCTTTTACTTCCGGGAATCATCCTGGCGCTCATCGCTATCCATTTGGCGTTGGTGTGGTTTCAAAAGCACACCCAGTTCCCGGGTCCGGGCCGCACCGAAGAGAACGTCGTCGGCGTGCGGGTGATGCCGGTGTTCGCCCTCAAATCCGGTGCCTTTTTCGCGCTGACCACCGGCGTTCTCGGCCTGATGGGCGGCCTGCTGCAGATCAACCCGATCTGGAACCTGGGACCCTACAAGCCATCCCATGTCTCGGCCGGCTCCCAGCCGGACTTTTACATGATGTGGACCGAGGGCCTGGCCCGGATCTGGCCGGCCTGGGAGCTCTACGTGGGGCATCACACGATCCCGGCGCCGGTCTGGGTGGTGGTGATCATGACGCTGGTGTTCGTGCTGCTGATCGTTTACCCGTTCCTGGAAAAACGCTTCAGCGGCGATTATGCGCATCACAACCTGCTGCAGCGGCCGCGGGACGTCCCGGTGCGTACGGCGCTCGGCGCCATGGCGATCGCCTTCTACATGGTGCTCACCCTCAGCGCGATGAACGACATCATCGCACTCAAGTTCCACATCTCGCTCAACGCGACGACCTGGATCGGCCGCATCGGCATGGTGCTGCTCCCGCCGATCGTCTACTTCGTGGCCTATCGGTGGTGTATCGGGTTGCAGCGCAGCGATCGGGAGGTCCTCGAACACGGCATCGAAACGGGCATCATCAAACGGCTGCCGCAGGGCGCCTACATCGAGTTGCACCAGCCGCTCGGTCCGGTTGACGAGCACGGCCATCCGATACCGCTGGAATACCAGGGTGCGCCGATCCCCAAGCGGATGAACAAGCTCGGCTTGGCCGGGTCGCCCGGCCACGGCAGCTTCTTGTTCGCCGACCCGGCGTCCGAAGACATCGCCCTGCGGGAAGCGGCGCACGCTGCCGAGCAGCGCGCCCTGACCGCGCTGCGCGAGCGCCAGGAAGCCAATACAACCGGCGACAATCACGGCGATCCCGACAATCACTAAGAGAACTAAAGGGTTTGGCAGCTGGCGGCCGTAGTCACCCGGCCTGGCGTCGTTGCGGCCCCCAACCCACGTAGGTCAAATAGAGCCCGGCCAGGGCCAGCCCGACGAATATCACCCAGATCACCGCCGTCGCACCAGACCGGTAGACGGCGTTGCCCGCCGCGCTGTAGACCCGGGGAACGGTCAGCAGCAGCAGCCCGCGGATCGCGAGAAACCAGCCCACAGCAGACACGATGATCGCCGCGGGGGTGCGCCAGTACTGGTGAAACGCGATGACGACCAGGCCGAATAACAGCAGAATGGCGCCATAGAGCCATGGCCACATCGGGTTGGCCTGGAATTCGGCGAATAAATCCCGCATATCCGCGCCGCGAAGTGCCACGCTAGTAGGGACGATTGCGAAAAACGGGCCCAACACCCGGGCGAACATGCGCGTACGAGTCGCTGCCTGCGCCGTTGGGGTCATCACTACCTCCTAGGTTGCCGTAGCCGGCCACAACCACCAGTGGTGATCGAGGCCGTGCGGGAACGACTGCGCCTGCCAGACCAGAGTTCGACGGTATCTTTAGGGCTCAGCGCGGCGCGGTTCCGGGTGGTGACGCTGGGGGTGCCCGCCCGGTCGGTCACTCCGTGGATTCAGTACGGCGGCTGGTGCTCCGCAGCCAGGCGGCGCAACTGTCGAACCTTGTGCCAGGAGAACACGATCATCACCACGGTGACGATCCCGGCGATTACGTACCCGGTCCAGGAGGCGCCGTACCGGCCGATGGCCATCAGGTAAGTTGCCACCGCGACACAAACCAAGGCGGTGCCCATCGTGGCCAACAGGGCTACCGTGCCCCGTAGCCAGAGCCGATCCACTTCCGTGTCGGCTGACGCGGCCGGGCCGAACGCCGTGAGACGCTCTGTAGGGGCTTGCTCGGCCACGCCGTAGGCGACCGGGCCGAGGGCGGACCTGAGTGGTTGGTTGCCCACGCCGAAGATCGGTCCGGCTGCCGGCCGGGCGCCCGGCTCAGCCGGTCCGGCGCGGCGGGCCCGCAACAGCAACGGAATGGCGGCCAGAATGACCACCACCGACACCGCGATGACGGCGTAGAGCACCGCCGGGGTGTGCGCGTTCCCACCCGCGGTGCGAAATCCCCGGCCCAGGTCCACCAGCGCGACGACGGCGGCGACGCTCGCGCCCACCAGCAAAAGCCAGATCCCCGCACACCAGGCGAGCAGGACGCGGTCGGCGGTGTTGAGTGATCCGGCCCCCCGCCCGCGCCCGGTCCAGGGATCCCGATCGACCATCAACAACTCGTTTGCGGTTGGTCGTTGTTGTTTGCCGACAAAACGGTCCCGTCACTCGTTGTGATCGAGCAGTTGAGTTTGCTAAGCCGCAGCAGGCTGGATGCCTCCACCGAGCCGATCTCAGACTGCGAGATCGGTGTTAGGGTCATCGACCACGGGATGTACGCGTTGCGTTGCGTCCGGCGCTGCCCGGACGCATCGATATAGGTAATTGTGATGACGTCAAAGGGGGCCTTGGTGCCGGTCACCGAATAGGTGACCTGCCGGGGGCCGGCCGGAGTGCTGGGGGCCACCGGCGGTGCCGCGACCGTCGTGGACGCCGGTGGTGCCGGGGTGGCCGGCGGCGGGGGCGGCGCTTCGGCGGCCGGGGGAGGCGGCGGCGGGGCGGTCGTCGTCACCGTCACCGTCTGGGTCGGAGGCGGCGGGGGTGCCGTGCTCACCGGCGGTGGCGGCGGGGGCTGGGCGGTGGTGGTGACGATCTCGTCCTGCATAGGCGGCGTGGACGAGGGGGCGGTAGCCGGGGTGGCAAGCTTTTGAGTGTCGGTGCGGGCGAACAGCAACGAGACCGACACGACCAGCGCGATGGCGGCCAAGATCGCAGCGACACCGACAACCCACGGCCAACGGGGAGTGATCCGTTCGTCTTGCGGGTCGATCGAGTCGCCATAGCTGTCGTAGTCGTAGAGTTGTGGATCGACCGGCACGTACGGGCTGCTGGTGAAATGCTCGGATTCGGGAGCCGAGTAGGCCTGCGAGTAAAACTCGGTCGCACTGGTCTGCGGCTCCGACTCTTCGCCGCCGGACTCGCTGGCGAACCGCGATTCTTCATTACGCTCGCCGCCCACGTCCAGTTCGTCGCCGGGCTCACCAACGGGTGCCAGTTCTTCAGATTTCGGTCCTGAGGGATTGGGCCCACCCATGTTTGTCTGTCCTGTTCGATTGCATCACCCACGCGCGGCACTGCTGCTGCGCGCACAGACATTTTTATTGTGCATTTTTATTGTGCTTGGCAAGTTTATTGTTCTTGGCAAGCCTACCTAACTCAGCCCCGCATGGCGGTCATGGCGAACGGCGAGGAGTCAACTCGTGCCCCGATCCCACCACGCCCCGGCGACGATGCGGGCCCGCAGGGCCCGAGGGTAAGGCGGGGCAATCGCACCACCACCGAACTCCTCAGTGCTTTTCCGGACCCACGTAGTACTGGAAGACCAGCCCGGCTGCCGAGCCGAGGACGAACACCACGCCGGCGACGATCAGCCACGGTAACCACAGCGCGACGCCGACCGCCGCCACCGATGCGGACAACGCGACCAGGATCGGCCACCAACTGTGCGGGCTGAAAAACCCCAGTTCCCCCGCCCCGTCGCTAATCTCGGCACCTTCGTAGTCCTCGGGCCGGGTGTCCAGGCGCCGGGCCACGAAGCGGAAGAACGTGGCCACGATCAGCGCCATGCCGCCGGTCAACGCCAGCGCGGTGGTTCCGGCCCACTCCACGCCACCCGTGGCGAACAGTTGCGTCAAAACGCCGTACACCACCGCAACCACGACGAAGAACGCGGCCACGAACTCGAACAGCCTGGCTTCGATACGCATGAACGTCGTCACCTACTCGCTTGGGGGAGCCTGCTGACCACGGCGGGTTTCGAACGGATGGGTGCTAATGGCGACCGGGGACTGATTGATGGCCAGCAGGGCCTGGGCGTTGGTCTTCCCCGCGATGCGCTGCTGCAAATATGCCTTGAAGTCATTGGGCGTCACCACCCGGACCTCGAAGTTCATCATCGAGTGATACGTGCCACACATTTCCGCGCAATGCCCGACGAACGCGCCGGTCCTGGTGATCTCTTTCACCTGGAATTTGTTCACCGAGTTGTTCGCCGCGGGGTCGGGCAGCACGTCGCGCTTGAACAAAAAATCCGGCACCCAAAACGAGTGCACCACGTCGGCCGACGCTAACTGGAACTCGATGCGCTTACCGGTGGGCAGCACCAGCACCGGGATCTCGGTGCTGGTGCCCAGGGTTTCGACCTTGTCGAAGTTGAGGTAGGTGCGGTCCTGGGTGTTGCGGCCACGCACCGGGCCGACCAGGTCTTCACCATACTTGTCTTTGCCCTCGGGCTTGGATGCCATCGCCCGTTTGCGCGCCGGGTCCGCGCCGTCATAGGTCAGCGTGCCGTCTTTGAAATCGACCTTCTGATAGCCGAACTTCCAGTTCCACTGAAACGCGGTGACGTCGACCACAACCTCGGGGTCAGAGCTCAAGCGGAGCATCTTTTCCTGCACCACCACGGTGAAATAGAACAGCACCGAGATGATCAGAAACGGGGTCACGGTGAGCACCAGCTCCAGCGGCATGTTGTAGCCGAACTGACGGGGTAGTTCGGTGTCGGTGGCTTTCTTGCGGTGAAACGCGGAAGCCCAGAAGATAAGCCCCCACACAATGGCTCCGACGACCAGTGAGGCGATGACAGCGCCGAGCCACAGGTGTCGGTTGAGCTCCGCCTCCGGGGTGACACCCCGGGGCCAGCCCAGGCCCAGCACTTCCGACCAGCTGCACCCGCTCAGGACGATCGCCAGCGCGCCCATGGTCCCGGACAGCGCCAGCAACCGAAGCCGGCGGGAAAATCCCCGGCGAACCCTCCCCCAAACACCGATGGCACCTTCGGGCCGGCGAAGTGTCACGGTGGCGCCTCCTCTGTCACAAGTTGGACCGACCGGGGCATGTCCCCGCGGAACATCGGCTTTCCTCGCCCGCTAGCGGCATTCGAATACTACGCAGCGTAGACCACGCGCCGCCGGGCGGCGACGCCGCCCGGGGCGCGCTGTGAAGCCGGCCCTTGCGCGGTGATGACGCGGGCCCGCACCGAGTGCGGCATACTGGTGCGCCATGTGTGGATTGCTGGCCTTTGTCCGGGCCGGCACCGGCACGGACCCTCGCGGTTCGGCGTGCAACGTCGCCGATGCCGTCGCCCGCGCGTCGCACCTGATGCGTCACCGCGGGCCTGACGAGCTGGGAACGTGGTGCGACGCTGACTCGTACCCGACCGTCGCGTTCGGTTTCAACCGACTCGCCATCATCGACATCGCGCACTCGCACCAGCCGCTGCGGTGGGGCCCACCCGAAAACCCCGGCCGCTACGTGCTGGTGTTCAACGGCGAAATCTACAACTACCTGGAGTTACGCGAGGAACTGGCGGCCACGCATGGGGCTGGGTTTGCCACCGAGGGCGACGGGGAGGCCATCATCGCCGCCTACCACTACTGGGGTGCCGGGGCGCTGACGCGACTGCGCGGCATGTTCGCCTTCGCACTGTGGGACACGGTTACCCGGGAGCTTTTCTGTGCCCGCGACCCGTTCGGCATCAAACCGCTGTTCATCGCGACCGGCTCCCGGGGGACGGCGGTGGCCAGCGAGAAGAAGTGCCTGCTGGACCTGGCGGATGTGGTGGGCTTCGACACCGGTATCGACCAGCGCGCCATGCAGCACTACACGGTGCTGCAGTATGTGCCGGAACCCGAGACCCTGCACCGCGGCGTGCGCCGCCTGGAATCGGGCTGCTACGCGCGAATCCGTCCCGGACAGGGTGTCAGCGAGATCAGCCGGTATTTTGTGCCGCGTTTCACCGCCAAGCCGATCATCCGAGACACCGAGCAGGACCGTTATGCCGAGATCACCGCCGTTCTGGAGGACTCGGTGGCCAAACACATGCGCGCCGACGTCACAGTTGGCGCATTTTTATCCGGGGGCATCGACTCCACGGCGATCGCGGCGCTGGCCATCCGGCACAATCCCCGGCTGATCACTTTCACCACCGGTTTCGAGCGGGAGGGCTTCTCGGAGATCGACGTCGCCGTGGCCTCGGCGGAGGCCATCGGTGCCCGCCACATCGCCAAGGTCATCAGCCCGACGGAGTTCGTGACGGCCTTGCCCGAGATCGTCTGGTACCTCGATGAACCGGTGGCCGACCCGGCGCTGGTGCCGTTGTTCTTTGTGGCCCGCGAGGCCAGGAAACACGTGAAGGTGGTGCTTTCCGGTGAAGGCGCCGACGAGCTGTTCGGCGGTTACACGATTTACCGCGAGCCGTTGTCGCTCAAGCCGTTCGACTACTTGCCCGGTGCGTTGCGACGCTCGATGGGCAAGGTGTCTAAGCCGCTTCCGGAGGGCATGCGCGGCAAGAGTCTTTTGCACCGCGGCTCGCTGACCCTGGAAGAACGCTATTACGGCAACGCCCGCAGTTTTTCCGATGAGCAACTGCGCGCCGTGCTGCGCGGGTTCCGGCCGGAGTGGACCCACACCGACGTGACAGCGCCGCTGTACGCGCAATCGCGGGGTTGGGATCCGGTGGCCCGCATGCAACACGTCGACCTGTTCACCTGGTTGCGAGGTGACATCCTGGTCAAGGCGGACAAGATGACGATGGCGAACTCGCTGGAGTTGCGCGTCCCGTTTCTCGATCCCGAGGTGTTCGCGGTGGCCTCCCGGTTGCCGCTACGAGCCAAAATCACCCGAACCACCACCAAATACGCGCTGCGGCGAGCGCTGCAAGCAATTGTTCCGCCGCATGTGCTCGATCGGCCCAAGCTGGGGTTTCCGGTGCCCATCCGGCACTGGCTGCGCGCCGGCGAGCTCTTGGAGTGGGCGTATGCGACGGTGGACTCGTCGCAGGCCGACCACCTTGTCGACATCGCTTCCGTGCGCCGGATGCTCGATGAACATCGTTGTGGCACAAGCGATCACAGTCGGCGATTGTGGACGGTGCTGATCTTTTTACTGTGGCACGCGATCTTCGTCGAACACAGCGTGGTGCCACAGATCAGCGAGCCGCACTACCCCATCCAGGTGTGAGACCCGGCCGGACCGGCGGACAGTCGTCCCAGTCCCCGACGTGGCCCGGGGCGCCTTACGGCAGTGCGGCGCTAATCTCCCGGGCCGCCCGGTCGCCGTAGGCGCCGGCCAGCCGCGCCATCGCGACGTCGCGATCCCACCGCCACTCTTGGGTGCCCGTCGACTCCAGCACCAAAACCGCGACGAGCGAGCCAAGCTGCGCCGACCGCTCCAGACTCAGGCCCGCGCTGCGTCCGGTCAGAAAGCCCGCCCGAAACGCGTCACCGACACCGGTGGGATCCACTCGGTCGGTCTCGGGCACCACGCCGACGTGGATCACTGAGCCGTCGGGGTCGACGATGTCAACACCCTTGGGGCCCAGCGTGGTCACCCGCAGGCCGACCCGGGCCCGCACGTCCGCTTCGGTCCAGCCGGTCTTGGACAGCAGCAGATCCCATTCGTAATCATTGGTGAACAAGTAGGTGGCACCGCCGATGAGCCGGCGAATCTGCTCGCCGGAGAGCCGGGCCAGCTGCTGGGAAGGGTCGGCGGCAAACGCCAGCCCCAGTTGGCGGCACTCCTCGGTGTGCAACAGCATGGCGTCGGGGTCGTTGGCGCCGACGATCACCAACTCGGGTCTCCCGATGATCGACATCACATCGGCGAGCGAGATCTCGCGGGCCTCCGACATGGCACCCGGATAAAACGACGCGATCTGGGCCATCTCCAGATCGGTGGTGCACATAAAGCGCGCGGTATGGGCGGTCTTCGAAATCCGCACCGCGGCACACTTCACCCCGTGAGCCTCCAGCCATTGGCGATACTCGTCGAAGTCTTCACCGGCCGCACCGACCAGCGCAACGTCACCGCCGAGGACACCGATGGCGAAGGCCATGTTTCCCGCCACCCCACCACGATGGATCACCAAGTCATCGACCAGAAAGCTCAGCGATACCTTCTCCAGGTGCCCGACCAGCAGCTGCTCGGAGAACCGGCCCGGAAACCGCATCAGATGGTCGGTGGCAATCGAGCCGGTGACGGCGATCGTCACGAAATCTCCACCCTTCGTTCGTGAGCTCGTCTAGCTAACTCGTCTAGCTAAGACTATGCGACCGGGGTGGCCGGCCACCTTCTAGCCCGTGCCCTAGCCCGTGCCCGCTACCGGAGCTTCCGCACGCCGCGACGACTCAGCGCTATCCGGGCGACTGGCGCGCCGGAACCCACACCACCCGACAGGCGCGCATAAATGCTAGGCGAGTACGGGTGCCGGTGGGTAGCGGGTCAACTCAGTTGAACGAATCTCCGCAGGCGCAAGACCCCGTGGCGTTCGGGTTGTCGATGGTGAAACCTTGCTTCTCGATGGTGTCCACGAAGTCGATCGTCGCGCCGTGCAGGTACGGCGCACTCATGCGGTCCACCGTCAGCGTCACGCCGCCGAACTCCGCTGTCAGGTCACCGTCAAGCGTGCGGTCATCGAAGAACAGGTTGTAGCGCAGCCCGGCGCATCCGCCCGGCTGGACCGCGATGCGCAACGCCAGGTCGTCGCGCCCCTCCTGGTCCAGCAAAGCCTTCGCCTTAGCGGCGGCGGCCTCGGTCAGGGTCACGCCGTGAGTCGTCGCCGTGGACTGGTCTGAAACAGCCATTAGGTCTCCTACGCGTTCGGATATGCTCGCTGTAGCGGGGCCGGCTCTAACCGCCCGGCTCACTGACTCAACGGTACCTGGTTTGGGCGCAATTCCCGAGTCGTGACGCCACCGCCGCCGCCAGGCCCATAAGCTGGTTGGCGGCGTCGGCCAGTGCCAGCCCCACCGAGCCGGCGTAATCGGCGATGGCGTAGGCCGCCAGAATGCCCGCTGACCGCAACGCAGACTCGTGCAGACGAACCTGCCCCGCCAGCACCAGTACCGGAATACCCCGTGGCTGCGCGGCAGCGGCCAGGGCACCGACCACCTTGCCGTGCAGAGACTGCTCGTCGAGCTGGCCTTCACCGGTGACGATCAGGTCCGCGGCGGCGATGTCATCGGCCAGCTGCGTGTGTTCGGCGACGAGCGCCGCACCCGACGTGCACCTCCCGCCCAGGGCCAGCAGCGCGGCCCCGATACCGCCGGCGGCGCCCGCGCCCGCTTCAGCGCTCACCGTCCGCCCGGCGACGGCGTCCAGTTTTTCGGCCCACCATCGGAGGCGCTCTTCAAGCGCCGCGACCGTGGCCGGGTCGGCGCCCTTCTGCGGCCCGAATATCCGCGCCGCACCCCACGGCCCCAGCAGCGGGTATTCGACGTCGCAGGCGGCGATCAACTCCGTTTCCGCGAGCCGCCGCCGCCCGGCCTGCAGGCCGCCGAGTTCGTCGATCAGCCCCTGGCCGCCATCGGTGCTGGCGCTGCCGCCGAGCCCCACCACGATCCGTGTCGCCCCGGCTTGCAGCGCCGCCCCAATAAGTTGGCCTACTCCCCTGCTGTGCGCCGCCAAGGCGGTCTGCGGTGTTGGCGGGCCGCCCAGCCGTCCCAGGCCGCAGGCCTGCGCACACTCCAGGTATGCCGTCGCCGAGCCGGGATCGAACACCCAGTCGGCGTCGACCTCGGCGCTTAATGGGCCGCAGACCCGCAGCCGGCGCAACCCCCCCAGCCGGGCCGCCAGCACCGACACGAAACCCGGTCCGCCGTCGGACTGCGGCGCCACGGTGAACTGGTCGCCCGGACGTGCCCGGTTCCAGCCCGCCGCGATAGCCGCGGCGGCCTGTACCGCGGTCAGGCTGTCGCCGTAGCTATCCGGGGCGACCAGCACCCGCCAGGTCGGTGGGTGGACCGCGGTCGCCGCCAGGCCGGCACCAGCCGATCGGCCGTTCATTTCTGAAAGCGTAGAACTGGCCGGCCGGTGGCGCACGCCGAAACCGGGTGCACCATGGACCGGGTACCCGATCACGAGCCACATCGAAGTAACCTGACGACTGTGAAGCTGTTGGGCCGAAAGAAAGCGCCATCCGGTGACACCCGCGGAACGGGCGATCCCCGCACGACGGCCGGGCCGAACTCCGGCGCGCCCGCGCCGGGCGCCGTTCGCGGTTCACGCACGACCGCACCGAAGGGCCGGCCCACACCGAAGCGTCGCGACAAGGACCAGAGGAAAAGGGGTCCGGTCGCGCCGGCGCCGATGAACCTCGCCGAGGCCCGCGCCCGGCGCAAGCTGCATGGCGGCCCCAAACTCAGCCGGGAGGAGCGCCGGGCCGAGCGAGCCAGGCGACGGGCGCAGATGGCCGAGCGCCGGGAACGCATGATGGCCGGCGAAGAGGCGTACCTGCTGCCGCGTGACCGCGGTCCGGTACGCCGGTTTGTTCGCGATGTGGTGGACTCCCGCCGCAACGTCCTGGGGCTGTTCATGCCCTCGGTGCTGGCACTGCTGTTGCCTATGATGGCCGTGCCACGGCTCCAGTTCTACGTCTCGCCCGCGATGATGGTGTTGATGATCGTCATGGCGATCGACGGGATCATCCTGGGCCGCAAGGTTGCCACCCTGGTTGACGCCAAGTTCCCCGGTAACACCGAAAGTCGCTGGAAACTTGGCCTTTACGCGGTGAGTCGGGCCTCCCAGCTGCGTCGCACCCGAACCCCCCGCCCCCAGGTCCGGCGCGGCAGCAGTGTTGCTTAAAAACCTCCCGAGAGCTGCTTGACCCGCGGTGCGCATCCTCGTGCTCGGCGGGATCCGGTCGGGTAAGTCTCAGTGGGCGGAGGCGGTCATCGCCGAATCGCTGGCTCCCGGCCAGCAGGTGCGCTACCTGGCCACCGGACAGGCCGACCATGCCGATGAGGTGTGGTCGGCGCGGGTCGCCGAGCACCGGGCCCGCCGGCTCGCGCACTGGTCGACGGTTGAGACCGACGACGTCGCCGCCGAGTTGCGGCACTCGCCCCGCATCCCGACGCTCGTGGACGACGTCGGCACCTGGTTGACCGCCGCCCTGGACCGCCACCACGCCTGGGACGCTGGATCGGTGGTAGTCGATATCGAAGAGCTGGTCGCCGCGGTGCGAGAGTTCCAGGCACCCCTGGTGCTGGTCAGCCCGGAAGTGGGGTTGTCGGTGGTGCCGGGCACCGCGTCGGGCCGGCGCTTCGCTGACGAGTTGGGCATGCTTAACCAGCGACTTGCCGCGCTGTGCGATCGGGTGGTGCTGGTGGTGGCCGGGCAACCGGTGCAGATCAAGCCGTTCCGGGGAGCAGGGAGCTGACATGGAGTTCGCGCCGGTGCTGCCCCCCGACCCCTCCGCCGCCGCGGCCGCTCGCTCCCGCCAAGAAACCCTGACCAAGCCGCCGGGTGCGCTGGGCCGTCTCGAGGATCTGTCGGTATGGGTGGCAGCTTGCCAGGGACGCTGCCCCCCAAGACAATTCGAGCGCGCCCGGGTCGTGGTGTTCGCCGGTGATCACGGGGTCACCTGCCGCGGGGTGTCGGCCTACCCGCCAAAGGTGACCGCACAGATGGTCGCCACTATCGCCGGCGGCGGTGCGGCGATCAACGCTGTGGCCGGTGTCGCGGGGGCGACCGTGCGACTGGCGGATCTGGCCGTGGATGCAGACCCGCTATCGACGCAGATTGGCGCGCACAAAGTTCGGCGCAGCAGCGGTGATATCGCGAAAGAGGACGCGCTGACCGGCGAGGAGACCGCCCGCGCGATCGAGGCCGGCCGCCAGATCGCCGATGAGGAGGTCGACGCCGGCGCCGATGTTCTCATCGTCGGCGACCTGGGGATCGGGAATACCACCCCGGCAGCGGTTTTGGTGGCGGCACTCACCGACACCGAGCCGGTCGCGGTGGTCGGCCGGGGCACCGGCGTCGACGACGCCGGCTGGGCCCGCAAGACGGCCGCGGTGCGTGACGCCCTGTTTCGGGCGCGGCCGTTGTTCTCCGACCCAGTCGGGTTGCTGCGCTGCTGCGGCGGCGCCGACCTGGCGGCGATGGCGGGCTTTTGCGCGCAGGCCGCGGTCCGGCGCACCCCGCTGCTGCTCGACGGCCTGGCGGTCACGGCCGCAGCCTTGGTCGCCGAACGGTTGGCCCCGGGAGCCCGGCAGTGGTGGCAGGCCGGGCATCGCTCGGCCGAACCGGCTCACGGGCCGGCCCTGGCGGCCCTGGAGTTGGACCCCATCCTCGATCTGCAAATGCGGCTGGGTGAAGGTGCCGGCGCCGCGGTGGCGCTGGGTGTGCTGCGGGCGGCGGTGGCCACGCTGTCGTCGATGGCCACCTTTGCCGCGGCCGGTGTCTCCACCCCTGCTGAAGCCGACCCGCCGCCACCCCCGTGATCAGGGCGCTGGCAAGCGCTGTCGCGTTCGAAACCGTGGTTCCCGTGCCCGGCGATCGCCGGCTGGGCCGCGGCACGATAACCGCGCTGCCGCTGGTGGGCGTCGCGCTGGGCGCGCTGGCGGCGGCCGTGACGGAGGTCGGCACGTTGGTCTTCGGCCCCGGAAGTGCGCTGTCCGGCCTGTTGGCGGTGGCGACGCTACTGGCCGCGACCCGTGGCCTGCACATCGATGGCCTGGCCGACACCGCCGACGGGCTGGGCTGCTACGGCCCGCCGTCCCGTGCCTTAGCGGTGATGCGCGACGGGCGGACCGGCCCGTTGGGGGTGGCGGCGGTGGTAGTGGTGATCGTCGTGCAGGGCCTGGCGTTCGCGGCGCTGGGCGCGGTCGGGATCGTCGACGCCGTGGTCGCCGGCCGCGTCGCGGTGGTGCTGGCCTGCCGCCGATCGGTGCCCGCGGCTGACGGCAGCACCCTAGGGGCCCGCGTCGCCGGCACTCAGCCGGCTCCGGTGGTGGCCGCCTGGCTTGTGGTGCTGGCGGCGCTGTCGCTGGCGGCGGGTCCGCGGCCATGGCAGGGACCGGTCGCGGTGCTGGTGGCGCTGTCCGGGGCCGGGGCGCTGACCGCACACTGCGTCCGGCGGTTCGACGGGATCACCGGCGACGTGCTGGGCGCCGCAACCGAGGTGGCGACGACGATGACCGCCGTGCTGCTGGCGGGGCTAGCCCGGTTCTGAGCGCCGAAAGCGCGCAACGCGCATCAGAAGCCACGGACGTGCGGTGACGGCGCGGCCCTGCCCGCCGGGTGGCGGCGCTCGCAGCGGCAGCTAATCCAGGCGGGCGATCCAGCCGTGGGTATCGGCGAAGGTGCCGCGCTGAATTCCGGTCAACGTGTCACGCAGCGCCATGGTCACCTCGCCGGGTTGGCCGTCGGCGATGGTGAACTCGACATCGCCGTACTTGACGCGCGCGATCGGGGTGATGACGGCCGCGGTGCCGCAGGCGAACACCTCGGTGATCTCACCGGCGGCGGACTTTTTCTGCCATTCGTCGATATCGATCTTGCGTTCCTCGGCAGCGATCCCGGCGTCAATGGCCAACTGTAACAACGAGTCCCGCGTGATACCGGGCAACAGCGAGCCGGACAGCTCGGGTGTGACCAGCCGGGCAGACGGGCCGCTGCCGAACACGAAGAAGATGTTCATCCCGCCCATCTCTTCGATGTAGCGGCGCTCGACAGCGTCCAGCCACACCACCTGGTCACACCCATTTTCCGCGGCCTGCACCTGAGCCACCAGCGATGCGGCGTAGTTGCCGCCGAACTTCGCCGCACCGGTGCCGCCCGGGCAGGCCCGCACGTATTGCGTCGATACCCAAACACTGACCGGCTTTATACCCTCTTTGAAGTACGCGCCGGCCGGCGAGGCCATCAGCAGGTACCGGAACTGCTTGGCCGGGCGCACCCCCAGCCCCGGTTCAGTGGCGAAGATGAACGGCCGCAGATACAGCGACTCCTCGCCGCCGGGCGGGGGGACCCACTCCTTGTCGACGGCGATGAGTTGTCGCAGCGATTCTAAGAACAGCTCCTCAGGCAGTTCGGGGATCGCCAGACGGCGGCACGACGAGCGCATCCTGGTGGCGTTGGCGTCGGCGCGAAACGACACGATCGAGCCGTCGGGCCAGCGGTAGGCTTTCAGGCCCTCGAACACCTCTTGGGCGTAGTGCAGCACGATCGCCGAGGGATCCAGCGTGACCGGACCGTAGGCCATCACCCGAGCGTTGTGCCATCCGAGCCCCTCGGTGTAATCGATCGACACCATGTGGTCGGTGTGATACTTGCCGAAACCGGGGTCCGCCAGGATCGATCGTCGCACCTCGTCGGTCACCGGGTGCACCGCGCGAGAAACCGTGAACTCGAGCGGACCGCTGGCCATGGGGCGATTCTATATGCGCGCGTTACCGGGTCTTGGCTTCCACGAAAGGCAGGCGTACCACTTCGCACTCCACGGCGCGCCCGCGGACGTCGACGGTGACATGCCGGCCGTCCTCGATGCCGGCGGCGGTGTCGATCAGCGCCAGGGCGATCCCGACTTTCAGTGTCGGAGAGAACGTTCCGGAGGTGGTGATCCCGATCTGGGTCGTCCCGTCAAGCACCCTCAGCCCAGGGCGCAACACGCCGCGCCCGACGGCCCGCAGCCCCCGCAGCAGCCGCCGCGGCCCCGCCGCCTTCTCGGCCAGCAGCGCCTCGCGGCCCCAAAACGTGTCCTTGTTCCAGCCGACCGCCCAGCCGCAGCGGGCCTGCAGCGGTGAGATGTCAGCCGACAGCTCATGGCCGTGCAACGGATAACCCATCTCGGTGCGCAGCGTGTCGCGGGCCCCCATGCCGGCCAGCTGCCCACCAACGTCGGTGACCGCCTTCACCAGGGCGTCGAACACCCCGGTGGCTGACTCCCAGGGCGGCATCAGCTCGTAGCCGTGTTCGCCGGTGTAGCCGCTGCAGCACACCCGCACCGGCACCCCGCCGAACGTCGCATCGGTGAAGCTCATGAACTCCAGGGCCGTGGGCAGTCCCAGCGCGTCGAGCACCTCGGTGGACCGGGGTCCCTGCACGGCCAGCACCGCATAGGAGCGGTGCTCGTCGGTGATCGTCAGCGTGTCCGGCGCGGCGCTGCGCAGCGCGGCGATCACCGCGGCTGCGTTAGCGGCGTTGGGCACCGGAAAGATTTCGTCGGGCGCTACGTAGTAGACGATCAGGTCGTCGATGACACCGCCGGATTCGGTGCAGCACAGCGTGTATTGGGCCTTGCCGGGGCCGATCTTACGCAGGTCGTTGGTGAACGCGGAGTTGACGAACTCCGCGGCTCCCGGCCCGCGGACGCACACTTTGCCCAGATGACTAACGTCGAACAGGCCGACGGTGCTGCGGGTGGCGGTGTGCTCGGCGACGGTGCCGGCATACGACATCGGCACCCACCAGCCGGCGAACTCGGCGAACTTGGCGCCCAGCTCGCGGTGGCGGTCTTCCAGCGGTCCGTGCTGCAACTCGTGGTTCACGAGAGACGACCCTAATGCGGATAGCGGCTGGAACACTTTTGTAGGTGGTCTGTAGGTGGTCGACCGGGCGTCTGCGACAAACTGCCGAACCGGCTGGAAGTCGCCCAAGCCCCCCAAGCCCCAAGACCCCTCAAGACCCCCAAGACCCCTCAAGACCCCCAAGATCCCCAAGACCCCCAAGATCCCCAAGACCCCCAAGATCCGTTGACACTCAAGGGCTTCCACGCACCCGTTAAGGCTTACGACCTGAGCGCCGGCCAACGACGGCGCGGCGCTGCCGAATCCGGGGCAATGCGCTGATTAGGGTGATGCCCGTGAGCACTTTTCCCGGTTACCCGGCCCCCGCCGTTAGCGTCACCTCCACGCTGCCGCGCCGCGGAGCGGCAACGGCGGTGCTGATCGTCCCGGTGGTCTCCACCGGCGACGAGGACCAGCCGGGCGCCGCCGTCACCGCGGCCGAGCCGTTTCTGCCTGCCGCGGCCGTCGCCGAGATCGAGGCCGGGCTGCGTGCGATCGATGCGAAGGGCGGCAGTGAACAGGTGCACCGGCTGGCGGTCTCCTCGCTGCCGGTCGGCAGCGTGCTGACGGTGGGCTTGGGCAAGGCGCGCGACGAGTGGCCGGCCGAGACGATCCGCCGCGCGGCCGGTGCCGCGGCGCGGGCGCTCAACGGTGCCGAGTCGGTGATCACCACGCTGTCCGGGCTGGATCTGGCCGCCGCCGTCGAGGGCCTGATCCTGGGCAGTTACCGGTTCACCGCCTTTCGCAGCGACAAGACCGCGCCGAAAGACCCCGGGTTGCAAAAGATCACCGCGCTGTCCACCGCCAAAAATGCCCGGGACCAGGCCGCGCACGCGGCGGCGGTGGCGACCGCCGTGGCCACCGCCCGAGACTTCGTCAACACCCCGCCGAGCCATCTCTTTCCTGCCGAATTCGCCCAACGGGCAAAGGCTTTGGGTGACTCTGTCGGCCTGGACGTGGAGGTGCTTGACGACAAGGCCCTGCAAAAGGCCGGTTTCGGCGGGCTGATCGGTGTCGGCAAAGGCTCATCGCGCCCACCGCGGCTGGTTCGCCTGATCCACCATGGCTCACGGCTGGCCAAAGCCCCGCAGCAGACCAAGACGGTGGCCCTGGTCGGCAAGGGCATCACCTTCGACACCGGGGGGATCTCCATCAAACCGGCGGCAAACATGCACCACATGACCGGGGATATGGCCGGGGCGGCCGCCGTCATCGCGACCGTGGCCCTGGCCGCTCAGCTGCAGTTGCCCATCGACGTGATCGCCACGGTGCCGATGGCCGAGAACATGCCGTCGGGCAGCGCGCAGCGTCCCGGCGACGTGCTGACCCACTACGGCGGAACCACGGTGGAGGTGCTCAACACCGACGCCGAGGGTCGGCTGATCCTCGCCGACGCCATCGTGCGGGCGTGCGAGGACAACCCGGATTACCTGATCGAGACCTCGACGCTGACCGGGGCGCAGACGGTGGCGCTGGGCACCCGCACGCCGGGGGTGATGGGCAGCGACGAGTTCCGCGACCGGGTAGCCGCGATTTCGCAGCGGGTGGGGGAGAACGGCTGGCCGATGCCACTGCCCGAGGAGCTCAAAGACGAGCTGAAATCGACGGTGGCCGATTTGGCCAATGTGAGCGGCCAGCGCTTCGCCGGGATGCTGGTCGCCGGCACGTATCTGCGTGAATTCGTCGCCGACGGGGTGAGCTGGGTGCATATCGACGTCGCCGGACCGGCGTATAACACCGGCAGCCCGTGGGGGTACACCCCCAAGGGCGGCACCGGCGTGCCGACTCGCACCATGTTCGCCGTGCTGGAGGACATCGCCCACAACGGCTAGCGGGGTTACCCCACCCCGGGTGTCGGCTCCGGCCAGCCGGCCCCGACGGGCGATCCGCCGCGTGTCATCGGGGTGATCCGCGGCGCCGGACACGCCGGGCGATACCCTCCCAGCCCGCCCCGCCGGCTCCGCCCTGCGTGGGGGTTGAGCATCCGGAAGTGACAGGATGGATGGTTGTGAAACCGACCCGGGTGCGACGCCCGACGCTGTGGTAAGCCAGAGGTCGACGCGTGCCGACCGACCCATCGATCGAATCGAGGAGTCAACAGAGATGGCCTTCTCAGTGCAGATGCCGGCACTCGGTGAAAGCGTCACCGAGGGGACGGTCACCCGCTGGCTCAAGCAAGAAGGCGATCGGGTCGAACTTGATGAACCACTGGTCGAGGTGTCAACCGACAAGGTCGACACCGAGATCCCGTCGCCGGCCGCCGGTGTGCTGACCAAGATCATCGCGCAGGAGGATGACACCGTCGAGGTCGGCGGCGAGCTGGCCGTCATCGGAGATGCCGTGGAAAGCCCGGGGGAAAGCCCACAAGCACATCCCCCGGTGGCCGCACCGCAACCCCAGCCGGAACCCCGGACCACGCCGCTACCCGAAGCCCGGCCGCAACCGCAACCCGAGACGCCCGCCCCAACCGCTTCCGGCCAGCGGGGCGGCGAGTCCACCCCGGTACTCATGCCCGAGCTCGGCGAGTCGGTGACCGAGGGCACCGTGACCCGCTGGCTAAAGAACGTCGGCGACTCCGTGCAGGTTGACGAGCCACTGGTGGAGGTGTCCACCGACAAGGTGGACACCGAGATTCCCTCGCCGGTGGCCGGCACCCTGATCAGTATCACCGCCGCCGAAGACGTCACCGTCCCCGTCGGCGGGGAGCTCGCCCGGATCGGTCCCGCGTCGGCGCCCGGTACCGCCGAGCCCCAGCCCGAACCCGAACCGGAGATCACACCCGAGCCTGCCGGGGCAGCGGCGATTGCGCCCGCGCGCGAGCCGGCCCCCCCGCCGGCCGCACCCAGGCCCGAACCCGGGCCACCGCCCTCGCCGGGGCCCCAACCGCAGCCCACGGCCCGCCCCGCGGCGGCGCGCCGGACGACCGGCGCGCCCTACGTCACTCCGCTGGTGCGAAAACTGGCTGCCGACAACGGTATCGACCTCAGCGAAATCCAGGGCAGCGGGGTCGGCGGGCGCATCCGCAAGCAAGATGTGCTGGCTGCCGCCGAAGCGAAGAAAGCGCGCGCGGCGGCACCGGCGCCGGCCCCCGCCACCACGGCGCCGGCCGCGCCCACGCCCGCACCGGCGCTGGCGCATCTGCGGGGCACCGTCCAGAAGGCCAGCCGAATCCGTCAAATCACCGCCCAGAAAACCCGGGAATCCCTGCAAGCTACCGCGCAACTCACGCAGACCCACGAGGTCGACATGACGAAGATCGTGGCGTTGCGTAACAGGGCCAAGGCGGAGTTCGCCGAACGCGAAGGGGTGAACCTCACCTTCCTCCCGTTCATCGCCCGGGCGGTCATCGACGCGCTGAAGATCCACCCCAACATCAACGCCAGCTATAACGAAGAGACCAAGGAGATCACCTACTACGATGCCGAGCACCTCGGCATCGCCGTCGACACCGAGCAGGGTTTGCTGTCCCCCGTCATCCACAACGCCGGTGACCTATCGCTGGCCGGACTGGCCCGCGCCATCGCCGACATCGCCGCACGGGCACGCTCGGGCGACCTGAAACCCGACGAGCTGTTCGGCGCGACCTTCACCATCACGAACATCGGCAGCCAGGGCGCACTGCTCGACACCCCGATCCTGATTCCACCGCAGGCCGCCATGTTGGGCATCGGGGCCATCGTCAAACGCTTGCGGGTGGTTGTCGATGAAAACGGCAACGAAACCATCGGGATTCGCTCGGTCTGCTACCTGCCGCTGACCTATGATCACCGGTTGATCGACGGTGCCGACGCGGGGCGTTTCCTGACGACGATCAAAAACCGGCTCGAAGAAGGAGCGTTCGAGGCCGACCTGGGGCTATGAGGGCTATCAGAAGGGCTTCCCAACCGTGGCCGAGGCTGTCGTCGCCATTGCCGGTTCGTCCGGGCTGATCGGTTCGGCTCTGGTGGCGGCGCTGCGCGCCGCCGACCACCACGTGTTGCGCATCGTGCGCCGGACCCCGGCCACCGCCAGCGAGCTGCACTGGAATCCCGACAGCGGGCAGTTCGACGCCCGGGCATTACACGGAGTCGACGCCGTGATCAACCTCTGTGGCGTCAATATCGCCCAGCACCGGTGGTCGGGAGCCTTTAAACAAAGCTTGCGCGACAGCCGCATCACCCCCACCGAAGTCCTGGCGTCCGCGGTCGCCGACGCCGGTGTCGGGGTGTTGATCAACGCCAGCGCCGTCGGTTATTACGGGAACACCGAAGATCAAACTGTCGACGAAACCGCTCCGGCGGGAACGGGCTTCCTGGCCCAGCTGTGCACAGACTGGGAGGCGGCAACGGCGCCCGCCCAGCGGGCCGGCGCCCGTGTGGTGCTGGCCCGCAGCGGCCTGGTGCTGGCCTCCTCGGGAGGTCTGCTGCGCCGGCTGCGGCCGGTGTTCTCCCTCGGTCTGGGCGCGCGCCTGGGAAGTGGGCGCCAGTACATGTCGTGGATCACCCTGGAAGACGAAGTCCGCGCCCTGCTGTTCGTTCTCTCCCAGTCATCGCTTTCGGGCCCGGTCAACCTGACCGGGCCCGCACCCGTCACCAACGCCGAGTTCACCACGGCGTTAGGCCGCGCTCTTAACCGTCCTGCCCCGCTCATGCTCCCCGGGTTCGCGGTGCGCGCCGCATTCGGCGAGTTCGCCGACGAGGGGCTGCTCACCGGCCAGCGCGCCATCCCGGCCGTGCTCGAGCGTGCGGGTTTCCAGTTCCACCACAACACCATCGGTGAAGCATTGAGTGCTGCCATGGCCCGGCCCGTCAGGGCATAATCCGGATCGGGGCAGCGCTGACCCGGGCGCCGCGCCGCCCCGTCGCCGACCGGCGTACCCTCACCACCGTGATGAGTTCCATCCGCTCCAGCGCGGCTCCGATCGACGTCCGCCACCTGGGCAGCATCGACTATCTCGCCGCCTGGCAGCTGCAGCGCGAGCTTGTCGATGCCCGCGTCGCCGGCGGCCCGGACACGTTGCTGCTGCTGGAACACCCATCGGTGTACACCGCCGGTCGGCGCACCCAGCCGCACGAAAGGCCGGTCGACGGGACACCGGTCATCGAGACCGACCGCGGCGGAAAGATCACCTGGCACGGCCCCGGGCAACTGGTCGGCTACCCGATCATCGGGTTGACCGAGCCGCTTGACGTAGTTAATTACGTTCGGCGCCTTGAGGAATCGCTGATCAAGGTGTGCAACGATCTGGGCCTGGAGGTGGGCCGGGTCGACGGCCGCTCCGGGGTCTGGCTGCCGGCCGGCCGGGGCCGGCCGGCCCGCAAGGTCGCGGCCATCGGGGTCCGGGTGTCGCATGCGACGACCCTGCACGGATTCGCGCTCAACTGTGATTGCGACCTGGGCGCGTTCGCCCGCATCGTGCCGTGCGGCATCGCCGATGCCGGCGTCACGTCGCTGTCGGTGGAGCTGGGCCGCCGGGTCGGTGTCGATGACGTCCGCCCGGCAGTCGCCACGGCGGTGTGTGACGCCCTGGATGGCGTACTGCCATACGGTGTCGATGGCCCGGCTCCTCAGCCCGCCGTGGCGGCGAGCGTCGCCGCCGCGCGGGGTTGATGGCCGCGTAGCATCGCCATTGTGACCGTCGCTCCGGAAGGCCGGAAATTGCTGCGACTGGAGGTGCGCAATGCGCAAACGCCGGTCGAGCGCAAGCCGCCGTGGATCAAGGTCCGGGCGCGAATGGGCCCGGAGTACACCGAGCTGCAGCGTTTGGTCCGGAGCGAAGGCTTGCACACCGTCTGCGAGGAGGCCGGCTGCCCCAACATCTTCGAATGCTGGGAGGACCGGGAAGCGACCTTCTTGGTCGGCGGGGACGTGTGCACCCGCCGTTGCGATTTCTGCCAGATCGACACCGGTAAACCTGCGCCACTGGACCGCGATGAACCGCGCCGGATCGCCGAAAGTGTGCGGGCGATGGGTCTGCGGTATGCCACGGTCACCGGCGTTACCCGCGATGACCTACCCGACGGTGGGGCGTGGCTGTACGCGGAGACGGTGCGGGCCATCAAGCGGCTCAACCCATCGACCGGTGTCGAGCTGCTGATTCCGGACTTCAACGGCGATCCGGCCCGCCTCGAGCAGGTTTTCCAATCTCGTCCGGACGTGTTGGCGCACAACGTCGAAACTGTGCCGCGCATCTTCAAACGGATTCGGCCCGCGTTTACCTATCGGCGCAGCCTCGACGTACTCACCGCCGCGAGCGACTTCGGATTGGTCACCAAGAGCAACCTCATCCTCGGACTGGGTGAGACCCCCGACGAGGTTCGCACCGCCCTGTCCGACCTGCATGACGCCGGCTGCGACATCGTCACCATCACGCAATACCTGCGCCCATCGGTGCGCCACCACCCTGTTGAGCGCTGGGTCCACCCCGAGGAGTTCGTCGAGTATTCGCAATTCGCCCAACGACTGGGGTTCGCCGGGGTGCTGGCCGGGCCGCTGGTGCGATCGTCCTACCGGGCCGGCCGGCTCTACGAGCAGGCACTCGGACGGCATCGCGCCGCTAGCCCCCACTGACGCGGCACCGGCCAAGTTTCCGTATCCTTGGGGATCATGGTGAAGTCCCGCGATACCGCTGCCGCAAAGGCCGCCAGAGCCCAGGCCCGGGCCGCTCGCAAAGCCGCCGCCCGGGAGCGCCGTGCGCAGGTGTGGCAGATGTTCCTCCTGCAGCGCAAGGAGGACAAGTGGCTGCTGCCCTTCATGATCGGTGCGTTCGTGCTGATCGTCGGGGTCTCGGTGGCGGCCGCCGTGGCTGCGGGCGGGCTCAACATGATCATGATGATCCCCCTCGGTATCGTGGTGGGTGCGCTGGCGGCGTTCGTCATCTTCGGCCGGCGCGCACAACGAACGGTCTATCGCAAGGCGGAGGGGCAGCCCGGCGCTGCGGCATGGGTGCTGGATAACCTTCGCGGCAAGTGGCGCGTCACCCGCAACGTGGCCGACACCGGTCATTTCGACGCGGTGCACCGGGTGATCGGGCGCCCCGGTGTGATCCTGGTCGCCGAAGGGTCCGCTGCCCGGGTCAAACCGCTGCTCGCCCAGGAAAAGAGGCGCACCGCGCGGCTCGTCGGTGACATCCCGATTTACGACATCGTCGTCGGCAATGCCGAGGGCGAGGTTCCGCTGGCCAAGCTGGAGCGCCACCTCACCCGCCTGCCGGCCAACATCAGCGTCAAGCAGATGGACTCGTTGGAGTCGCGCCTGGCCGCACTGGGTTCACGGTCCTCCGCGACCGCCACCCCGAAGGGACCGGTGCCCACCGCCGCCAAGATCCGTGGCGTGCAGCGCACCGTACGACGCAGATAATCCCCTCATCATCTCCGCTCCCCCTCCGACGACGATCCCCCCGGGCGCAGCCGGCGTCCGGGCTCGGTGAAACGTCAGCGGCGCACCACCGCGGTTCCGGTCAATCTGTCGTGTAGACCGCGTCCGTCCATGTCGGCGAAGAGCGGCGGAATCACCAACGCGATCATCACTGCCCGTGTTGCGGCGCGCCCGAGTCCGATGTGCGACGCCCCGTCCCCGGCCGCCACCGACAGCACCCTTATACCCAGCGCGAACTGGCCGGGTGTGAAACCGAACCACCAGACCGCGGTCACGCCCAGCACCAGCCAAACGATCATCACCGCGGTCGCCAGCAGCGCCGATGCCACCACCCCCGCCCTCATCGCCAGCGCTGCCAAGCCGTAGGCCACCAGCCAATCCACGGCCAGCGCCGCCAACCGGCGCCCCATCCCGGCCAGCGATCCCGGACCGTCCGCCGGCAGCCCGAGCGCCGCACCCGGATACCCACCACGGTGACCCGATTCCGGCGGACGACGGCCCGGACTGCCCGCCTCTGCTGCTCGGCCGCCGGCGCGCCGAAAGACCCCGGGTGAATCGTGCCGGCCCCGGCGGCGGGAATGACCGGAGAGCCGACATGTGATTGCGCGACCCACGCCCCCACAATAGATATGCTCAGAGATATGCCCGGATCATGGGTATCACAGCAGGTGTCTTGTCCCCGGCTCGAGGACCGCCACGGGCTGGTGTAACGTCTGCGCAACACAGGCTTGACGCCCAGGAAACATGGGCTCCCTAGCGTCGATCCGGCGATTATGAGGTAAAGGAGCACATCGGTGACGGAAATGACGCCCGACGACGTCTTCAAACTCGTCAAAGACGAGGACATCAAATACATCGATGTCCGGTTCTGTGATCTACCCGGCGTCATGCAACACTTCACGATTCCGGCGTCGAGCTTCGACCAGAACGTCTTCGAGAACGGGATTGCGTTCGATGGCTCGTCGATCCGCGGCTTTCAGGCGATCCACGAGTCCGACATGTTGCTGCTACCCGATGCGGACACCGCGTGCGTCGACCCGTTTCGGGCCGCAAAGACGCTGAACCTGAATTTCTTCGTGCACGACCCGTTCACCCTGGAGCCTTACTCGCGCGACCCGCGCAATGTCGCCCGCAAGGCGGAGAGCTACCTGGCGAGCACCGGGATCGCCGACACCGCCTACTTCGGCGCCGAGGCCGAGTTCTACATCTTCGACTCGGTGAGCTTCGACTCGCGAGCCAACGGCGCGTTCTATGAGGTGGACGCGATCTCGGGCTGGTGGAACACCGGCAACGCGACCGAGGCCGATGGCAGCCCCAACCGTGGCTACAAGGTGCGTCATAAGGGCGGGTACTTCCCGGTCGCCCCCAACGACCACTACGTCGATCTGCGCGACCAGATGTTGACCAACCTGATCAACGCCGGCTTCACCCTCGAAAAGGGCCACCATGAGGTGGGTAGCGGCGGGCAGGCCGAGATCAACTACCTGTACAACACGCTGCTGCACGCGGCCGACGACGCGCAGCTGTACAAGTACATCGTCAAGAACACCGCCTGGCAGGCCGGCAAGACCGTGACGTTCATGCCCAAACCGCTCTTCGGCGACAACGGCTCGGGAATGCACACCCATCAGTCGCTGTGGAAGGACGGCCGCCCGCTGTTTTACGACGAGGCGGGCTACGCGGGCCTCTCGGACCTGGCCCGCCATTACATTGGCGGCCTGCTGCACCACGCACCGTCGCTGCTGGCGTTCACCAACCCGACGGTCAACTCCTACAAGCGCCTGGTGCCCGGGTACGAGGCGCCGATCAACCTGGTCTACAGCCAGCGCAACCGGTCGGCATGTGTGCGCATCCCGGTCACCGGCAACAACCCCAAGGCCAAGAGGCTGGAGTTCCGCTGCCCCGACTCCTCGGGAAACCCGTATCTGGCGTTCGCGGCCGAGTTGATGGCGGGTCTGGACGGTATCAAGAACAAGATCGAGCCGCAGGCACCGGTGGACAAGGACCTCTACGAGCTGCCGCCGGAAGAGGCCGCGAACATCCCGCAGGCCCCCACCTCGCTGTCGGCGGTGATCGACCGGCTCGAAGCCGACCACGACTACCTCACCGAGGGCGGTGTGTTCACCGAAGATCTGATCGAGACATGGATCGCCTACAAGCGCGACAACGAGATCGAGCCGGTTAACATCCGGCCGCATCCCTACGAGTTCGCGCTGTACTTCGACGTGTAGGCGCCCGGGTCTCGTTGCGCCATGGCGGGTAGGGTGCAGGCCCGGCTAGAGCCTTATGCCCCGGTGGCGGTGGCTGTTTTCCGGGTGGTGTTCGGAGCGTTGTTCTGCTGTCACGGGCTTTCCAAGCTGCTCGGCTGGCCGGCCGCCACCGAGGTTCCGGTCGGTGCGTGGCCGCTGTATTACGCGGGTTGGATCGAACTGGTCACCGGTGTGCTGATCGTTGCCGGTTTGTTCACCCGGCTTGCGGCCGCTATCGCGTGCGCCGAGATGGTGGTCGCGTACTTCACCCGGCACCTGCCGCTCGGGCTGGTGCCGCTCACCAACAAGGGGGAACTGGCGGTGCTCTACGGTGTGGCTTTCCTGTTGTTGGTCTTTCTCGGCGCGGGGGCTTACGGGTTGGACACCCGCCGATCGGCCGGGGATGGCAGTTGAGGCGTTCGCCGTGGACCCACCCGGTTCGGCGCCGGCGACCCGGCCGTCGTTGACCGTTCGCGATTCGCGTTCGTCCACGCCGACGGGCGAAACCCTCTCAACTTCCGAAGACCTTGCGCACCACCGCTTTCGCCCGTCGAGTCACCCGCAGATAGTGATCCAAGAACGCGCCGCCGTCGCCGTTGCCCCAACCGGCGGCAACCGCGACCGCGTTGAGCTGCCGTCCGGGTCCGGGCAGTTGGTCGGTGGGCTTACCGCGCACCAGCACCAGCGCGTTGCGGGCCCGCGTCACGGTCAGCCACGCCTGCCGCAGCAGTTCGACGTCGTCTTCGGCCAGCAGTTTGGTCGCGGCGATCGCATCCAAGGTGTCCAGGGTCGAGGTGCTGCGCAGCGCCGGAATGCGGTGCGCGTGCTGTAGCTGCAGCAACTGCACGGACCACTCGATATCCGCCAGGCCCCCGCGCCCCAGCTTGGTGTGGGTGTTGGGGTCGGCGCCACGGGGTAACCGCTCGGCGTCGACGCGAGCCTTGATCCGCCGGATCTCGCGGACGGTTTCCGCGGACACCCCGCCGGCGGGATAGCGTATCTTCTCGGCCATCTGCGAAAACCGTTGGCCCAGCTCGGCATCCCCGGCGATCCACCTCGCCCGCAGCAGTGCCTGGATCTCCCAGGGCTGCGCCCACTGCGCGTAGTAAGCGTCGTAGGCCGCCAGCGTGCGAACCAGCGAGCCGTTGCGGCCCTCGGGTCGCAGATCGACATCCACGCACAGTGGCGGGTCGACGCTGGGGGCGCCCAGCAATGCCCGCATCTGCTCGGCGACCGACTGCGACCACTGCACCGCCCGCGAGTCATCGACACCGGCGGCCGGGTCGCAGACGAACATCACGTCGGCGTCCGAGCCGTAACCCAGTTCGTCACCGCCCAGCCGGCCCATCCCGATCACCGCGATGGTGGCCGGGGCGCTGCCGCCGGCGGGGAGGTTGGCACGGATCACCGCGTCCAGAGCGGCCTGTAGCACCGCGACCCACACCGAGGTGAGTGCCTTGCAGACGTGCCTGACGTCGAGCATGCCCAGCAGGTCGGCCGAGGCGATGCGGGCCAGCTCACGCCGGCGCAGCGCCCGCGCGGAGGCGATCGCCCGCACCGGGTCGGGGTGCCGGCTCGCCGAGGCGATCAGCCCGAGGCTCCCGGCCCCGGGCTCGGGGTCGAGCAACCGCGGGCCCGATGGACCGTCGGCGTACTGCTGGATCACCTCCGGCGCGCGCATCAGCAGCTCCGGCACGTACGCCGAGGTGCCCAGCACCCGCATCAGCCGCTTGGCCACCGCGGGCTGGTCGCGCAGCGTGGAGAGATACCAGCGCTGTGCGGCCAGCGCCTCGCTGAGCCGGCGGTAGGCCAACAACCCGCCGTCGGGGTCGGGGGTGTCCGACAGCCAGTCCAGCAGTCGGGGCAGCAACACGGCCTGCACGCGGCCGCGGCGACCGCTCTGGTTGATCAGCGCGCTCAGGTGGGCCAGCGCGCTTTGGGGACCTTCGTAGCCGAGCGCGGCCAGCTGACGCTCCGCGGCTTCCGGCGTCATGCCGTGCGCGAACTCCAGGCCCGCCGGGCCGATCGATTCCAGCAGCGGCTGATAAAACAGCTTGGCGTGCAGCCGGGACACCCGCAGGTGATGGCGCTTGAGCTCCTCGCGCAGCACCCCCAAAGCGTCGTGTTTGCCGTCCGGACGGACGTGGGCCGCGCGCGCCAGCCAGCGCAACGCCTCGTCATCGTCGGGGGCGGGCAGCAGGTGGGTGCGCTTGAGCCGCTGCAGCTGCAGCCGGTGCTCGAGCAGCCGCAGAAACTCGTAGGAGGCCGTCAGGTTCGCGGCGTCATCACGCCCGATATAGCCCCCGGCGCCCAGCGCCGCCAGGGCATCCACCGTGGACGCGACGTGCAGCGACTCGTCGGTGCGACCGTGCACCAATTGCAGCAGCTGCACCGCGAACTCGACGTCCCGCAGCCCGCCGCTGCCCAGTTTCAGCTCACGGCCGCGGACGTCGGCGGGCACCGACTGCTCCACCCGGCGTCGCATCGCCTGCACTTCGCCGACGAAATCCTCGCGTTCGCAAGCCCGCCATACCATCGGCATCACTGCGGCCATATAGCGCTCGCCCAGCTGTGCGTCGCCGGCGGCCGGCCGCGCTTTCAGCAGCGCCTGAAACTCCCAGGTCTTAGCCCACCGCCGGTAGTAGGCGATATGGGAGTCCAGCGTGCGGACCAGCTCGCCATGGCGGCCTTCGGGCCGCAGCCCGGCGTCCACCTGGAAAAACGCCTGCGATGCCACCCGCATCATCTCGCCGGCCACCCGGGTGGTCACCGGGTCCGCCCGCTCGCCCACGAAGATGACGTCGACGTCGCTGACGTAATTGAGTTCGCGGGCACCGCATTTGCCCATCGCGATGACGGCCAGCCGGGGCGGGGTGCGCTGCCCGCACACCGTCGTTTCGGCCACCCGCAGCGCCGCCGCCAGCGCGGCGTCGGCCAGGTCCGCCAAGTGGGCACCGACCTCGCGGAAAGCCAGCACGGGCAGATCCTCGACAACGGGCGCCAGATCGAGTGCGGCCAGCACCAGCAGCCGGTCCCGGTAGCGGGCGCGCAATCGAGAGAGCACCGAGCGCGCCGCGGGTGATGTTTCGGCCGGGCTGTCGGCGAGGCACTCCAGGAACATCCGGCGCAGGTCCTCGGCGGACGGCAATGTCACGCGGCCGGCCAGCAGCCGCCACGACCCCGGGTGGGCGATCAGGTGGTCTCCCAGCGCCAGCGACGAGCCGAGCACGGCGAACAGCCGACCGCGCAGGCCGCGGTCGGTGAACAGGGCGGTGTTGAGCTCGTCCCAGCCGGCGCCCAAAGCCTCCGCCAGCCGGACAATGGTGCGCAGCGCGGCGTCGGCATCAGGAGCCCGCGACAGCGCCCACAGCAACTCGACATGGGCGTCGGTGTCCCACCCCAGCCGGGCTAAGTGGGCGGCGGCATTGGGGTCGACCAATCCGAGCCGGGCCGCGCTGGGCACCGTGGGTCGCTCGGTCACGGGTTTGGTCACGACCACGAAGGTAGCGCACACCCGGCGCCGCTCGGCCCGACGACGGCCGCGACGAGGTGCGGCCCATCAGCCGCCGACCGACGCCGCCGCTACAGCGACAGGTACGTCTTCAACTCGAACGGTGTGACGTTGCAGCGGTAGTTCGCCCATTCCGTGCGCTTATTGCGCAGGAAAAAGTCGAAAACGTGCTCCCCCAAGGTTTCCGCGACAAGCTCGGAGTTCTCCATGGCGTGAAGCGCGCTGTCCAGGCTGGTGGGCAGCTCGCGATAGCCCATCGCGCGACGCTCCTCGACCGTGAGATCCCACACGTTGTCTTCGGCCTGGGGACCCAAGACGTAACCCTTTTCCACGCCACGCAGGCCCGCCGCCAGCAGCACGGCGAACGCCAGGTAAGGGTTGCACGCCGAGTCGGGGCTGCGCACCTCGATGCGCCGCGACGACGTCTTGCGCGGGCTGTACATCGGAATCCGTACCAGCGCTGAGCGGTTGGCGGCTCCCCAGCACGCCGCGGTGGGTGCCTCCCCGCCGGACACCAACCGCTTGTAGGAGTTCACCCATTGGTTGGTGACGGCGCTGATCTCGCATGCGTGTTCCATGATGCCCGCGATGAACGACTTGGCGACATCGGACAGCTGCAGCGGATCGTCGGGGCTGTGAAAAGCATTGACCTCGCCCTCGAACAGGCTGATATGGGTGTGCATCGCCGAGCCGGGGAACTGCACGAACGGCTTGGGCATAAACGACGCCCGCACGCCCTCTTCCAGGGCGATCTCTTTGATGACATAGCGGAATGTCATCACGTTGTCGGCCATCGACAGCGCATCGGCGAAACGCAGATCGATCTCCTGCTGGCCGGGCGCCCCTTCGTGGTGGCTGAACTCCACCGAGATGCCCATGAACTCCAGCGCGTCGATCGCGCGCCGGCGGAAGTTCGATGCGGAGTCGTGCACCGCCTGGTCGAAATAGCCGGCATCGTCTGCGGGAACCGGCACCGACCCGTCGTCGGGACCGGGCTGTAGCAGGAAGAACTCGATCTCCGGGTGGATGTAGCAGGAGAATCCGAGCTCGTTGGCCCTACCCAGCTGGCGCCGCAGCACATGGCGGGGATCCGCCCAGGAGGGTGAGCCGTCCGGCATTTTGATGTCGCAGAACATCCGTGCGGAGTGGTGGTGGCCGGAAGCGGTGGTCCAGGGCAGCACCTGGAACGTCGACGGATCGGGGTGGGCGACGGTGTCGGATTCCGACACCCGGGCAAAGCCCTCGATCGAGGACCCGTCGAAGCCGATGCCCTCCTCGAAGGCGCCCTCGAGCTCGGCCGGGGCGATCGCGACCGATTTGAGGAAACCGAGCACGTCGGTGAACCACAGCCGGACGAAACGGATGTCTCGCTCCTCCAGCGTGCGCAGCACGAATTCCTTCTGACGATCCATAACCCGAACAGTATGCGCTTGCTGTTAAGCGAGTGTTACCGCGGTCACGCACGACGGGCTAGCACCGTGAGTCATCCGGCGGTGGCACCCCGTCGACGAGGTAGCGCACCACCGCGGCGTCGACACAGCGGACGCCGGTGAACACGGCGGTGTGCCGGGTGCCGTCGTGGGTGATCAGCGGCGCGCCCAGCTGACGAGCCAGGCTTACCCCGGCCTGATACGGGGTTGCGGGATCGTGGGTGGTGGAGACCACGACAACCTTGGGCACGCACCGCGACGCCGGCCGCTGCGCAGCGGCGCGGGCGGCACCCCCGCAGGCCGCCGCGACCGGTGCCGCGCGATGAGGTGCCGACGTCGCCGGCACCGGCCACAACGCGCACAGGTCGCGGGGTGCGGATCCGGTGAACAGCCCATAGCTCAAAAACGGTGCGACCTGGCGGATCCGGCGGTCGGCGGCCACCCATGCGGCTGCGTCCGGCGGTGCGGGCGCGTCGACGCAGCGGATCGCGTTGAACGCGTCCTGCCCGTTGCTGTAGTGACCGTGCGCGTCGCGACCTTGGTAGTCGTCGGCGAGCAACAGCAGGTCATCGGCGTCGGTGCCGCGCTGCAACCCCTGCAGGCCGCGAGTCAGGTACTTCCAAAACCGCGGGGTGTAAAGCGCATTGATGGTGCCGGTGGTGGCATCGGCATAGCTCAGCCCGCGTGGATCCGAGGTTTTACCCGGCTTGTCAACCAGCGGATCGACCAGCCGGTGATAGGCGTCGACGGCCTTGGCGGGGTCGGTGCCCAACGGGCACTGCGGCGAGCGGGCGCAGTCGGCGGCATAGTCGTTGAACGCGGTCTGAAACCCCGCCATCTGGTCAATGTTCTGTTGTACCGGGTCCACACTCGGGTCGATCGCACCGTCGAGCACCATCGCGCGCACATGATCGGGGAACCGCTCGACGTAGGCGGTGCCCAACGCGGTGCCGTAACTGTAGCCGAGGTAGTTGAGCTGCTCGTCGCCGAGCGCTTGGCGGATCACCTCCATGTCACGCACCACCGAAGCGGTGCCGATGTTCCTCAAAAAGCCCGGCCCCATCCGCTCGGCACACCGTCGGGCCAGCTGCCGGTAGAGCTGCTCGATATGCGCGACCCCGGCCGGGCTATAGTCCACCAGCGGTTCCCGCCGATAGGCGTCGAACTCGGCATCGGTGCGGCACCGCAGCTCCGGGGTGGAATGGCCGACCCCCCTCGGATCGAATCCGACCAGATCGAAGTGGCGGGTGATCTCGGTGTCCGTCAGGTCGGCGGCCATCGCGGCGACGGTGTCGACGGCGGAGGCCCCGGGCCCCCCCGGATTGATCAGCAGCGACCCGATCCGGGGGCCGGTCGCCGGAATCCGGATCAGCGCGAGTTCGGCGTGTGCCCCGTCGGGGTTGTCGTAGTCGACCGGGACCGGAACCGTAGCGCACCGGGCGTCGGGAATGTCGGGGGTGTCGAGGAGAAACCGCGTGCAGTCGGCCCAGTCCAGCCGCCGCACCCCGGTCGTCGGCGGCATCACAGGACCGGGGGGCTGGCCGGGGCCGGACTCCCCGGTGGCGCCGGCCCGCGGCGGGTTCACGGTCACCGGCACGGTCATCGCCGGCCCGACCGAGAGCAGCCCCACCGAAAGCAACACCGAACTCAATTGCCTCAGCCGCCACATGCGTTTCATCGTCGCATGCGTGGCCCCGGTTGTGCTGACCGCCAAAGGTCACAGCTAGATCGCTGATTCAGCACTTTGCGCCCGGCGGCGGCACGGTGCCGTCGATCAGATACGCCGTCGCGTAGTCGTCGACGCAACCGTTGCCCTGAAAGACCACCGTGTGCTGGGTGCCCTCGAAGGTCAACAACGCGCCCCTGAGCTGCTTCGCGAGATCCACCCCCGCCTGGTAGGGGGTGGCCGGATCTTGGGTGGTGGATACCACCAGCGTGGGTGCCAGGCCGGGTGCGGAAATGACGTGCGGCCGACTGGTCGGCGGCACCGGCCAGAAGGCGCAGGTGCCCAACGGCGCGTCCCCGGTGAACTTCCCGTAGCTCATGAACGGGGCGATTTCGCGGGAGCGGCGGTCCTCCTCGATCACCTTGGCCCGGTCTTTGACCGGGGGCTGATCAACGCAGTTGATCGCCGTGCGCGCGTCGGTGGCGTTGGTGTAGTGACCGTGTGGGCCGCGTTGCCAATACATGTCGGCCAGCGCGAGCAAGGTATCGCCGCGGTCGGCGTGCAACTCGGTCAGGCCGTCGGTCAGGTAGTGCCACAGCGTCGGTGAGTACAGCGCCATGATGGTGCCCACGATGGCGTCGCTGTAGCTCAGCCCGCGCGGGTCCTTGGTGTGCGCCGGCCGCCCGATGTTCGGGTGGGCCGGATCGACCAGCGGGTCAACCAGGCTGTGGTAAACCTGAACGGATTTCGCCGGGTCGGTGCCTAACGGGCAGGTTGGGGTCTTCGCGCAGTCGGCGGCGTAGTCGTTGAACGCATCCTGGAAACCCTTGGCCTGACGCAACTCAGCCTCGATGGGGCTGACGTTGGGGTCCACGGCACCGTCGAGGATCATCGCCCGGACGTTCTTCGGGTAGGCCTCGGCGTAGGCCGAGCCGATCCGCGTGCCGTAGGAGTAGCCGAGGTAGGTCAGTTTGTCGTCGCCCAGTGCGGCCCGGATGGCGTCGAGATCCCGGGCGACGTTGACCGTCCCGACGTTCGCCAAGAACTTCTTGCCCATCTTCTTCACGCAGCGCGCGACATACGCTTTGGTCTCGTCCTCGATGTGCGCCACCCCCCCGGGGGTATAGTCGACGTCCGGTTCGGAGCGCAGCTTGTCGTTTTCGGCGTCGGTGTTACACCAAATGGCGGGCCGTGAGGACGCCACCCCGCGCGGGTCGAACCCGACCAGGTCGAAGCGTTCACGCACTCGCGGCGGCAGCGTCTGCACAATGTTCACCGCGGCGTCGGTGCCCGACTCCCCCGGGCCGCCGGGGTTGATGACCAGCGATCCGATCTTCTTGCCCGTCGCCGGAAAGCGGATCATCATCAGGGCCGCGGTGGTGCTATCGGGATGGTTGTAGTCGACGGGCACGGCGACCTTGCCGCACTGTGCGCCCGCCGGAAGCTTGACCGAGGTCCCCCCGGTGACCCGGCACAGTCCCCACTCCACCGGCCTTCCGATCTTCGGGTTGGCCAGCGTCGCCCGCCCACCGACCACGCGGGTGCAACTCGCCACCAGCAACATCGTGGCGGTGATCACGGCAACGAGCAGCCAAACCGGCGCGGCACGCGTGATCGTGTTGCGGTAAGCCAGGCCCATGGCACCCTATGCTGCCATGAGCGCGGTCAAAGCTCGGGAAGCGGCCGCAGCCGCCCGGCGTTGTCGCGGTGGCCGGCGGCGACGCATCAGGCGCTGTGAGCAAGTCCACTGCACCCGACGGTATGACGGCGGCCGCGCATTTGGCAGACTGACAGGGTTAGACGGACCCGGGGACCCCGTGGGGCCACGAGGACCGAGCCGAATATCGGTAGGGACAATGATGTCTGAACACGCTGTTTACCGGGCGCAGCCGTCCCGGGCAGGTGCCGGCGAGCCCCCCCGGGCCAAAATCCGCGTCCACCACTTGCAGCAGATGAAAGCGGAGGGCCGCAAGTGGGCCATGCTGACCGCCTATGACTACTCCACCGCGCGGATCTTTGACGACGCCGGGATTCCGGTGCTGCTGGTCGGTGACTCCGCCGCCAACGTCGTCTACGGCTACGACACCACCGTGCCGGTCTCGATCGACGAGTTGATCCCGCTGGTACGCGGCGTGGCGCGGGGCGCCCGGCACGCGCTGGTGGTCGCCGACCTGCCGTTCGGCAGCTATGAGGCCGGGCCCGCCGCCGCGCTGGCGTCGGCCACCCGTTTCCTGAAGGAGGCCGGCGCGCACGCGATCAAGCTGGAGGGCGGTGTGCGGGTCGCCGAGCAGATCGCATGCCTGACCGCGGCCGGTATCCCGGTGATGGCGCACATCGGCTTCACCCCGCAAAGCGTCAACGCCTTGGGCGGCTTTCGGGTGCAGGGGCGCGGCGACGCCGCTGAGCGGACCATCACCGACGCCATAACCGCCGCCGAGGCCGGTGCGTTTGCGGTCGTCATGGAGATGGTGCCGGCGGAACTGGCGACCCTTATCACCGGCAAGCTGACCATCCCGACGATCGGCATCGGGGCCGGGCCGAACTGCGACGCGCAGGTTCTGGTGTGGCAGGATATGGCGGGGCTCACCAGCGGTAAGACGGCACGCTTTGTCAAGCAATTCGCCGATATCGGCGGCGAATTGCGCCGTGCGGCAATCCGCTACGCGCAGGAAGTGGCGGGCGGGATTTTCCCTGCCGAGGAGCACAGCTTCTAAAGCCGCATGAGAGTTCCTGTGCCACCGATGCTTTGCCGTCGACGTCGGGATTCCCTGCGTCGGCCACCGGTTTGGGTAACGTTGGCTATCGGTTCGAGTTCACCGTAGCCCTCCGGTTCCATCGGGGCGGTACCGTGGGCTGGTGAGAGACGCGGCGACGATGGGAGCATGCCGATGAGCGAAACGTTTACCGAAACGCAGCTGCGTGAGCTGGCGGCGCATGCGGCGGCGGACCTGGAAGGCGCCGACGCCGTCGAGCTGTTGCGCTGGACCGACAACACCTTCGGCGACAAGTACGTGGTGGCCTGCAACATGCAGGACGCGGTGCTGGTGGACCTGGCGGCAAAAGTTCGGCCCGGCGTTCAGGTGCTCTACATCGACACCGGCAACGAATTCCCGGAAACCCTCGGCATGCGCGACGCGGTGGAAGCCACCTATGACATCAGGTTGATCACCCTGCACCCCGAACCCTGGGTGCTCGAGCTGGGAACAAGCCTGTGCTACACCAACCCTGACGAGTGTTGCCGGCTGCGCAAGGTCGTCCCGCTGGAAAAAACGCTGCGCGATTTCTCGGCGTGGGTGACCGGGATCCGTCGCGTCGACGCGCCCACCCGCGCCAACGCCCCCCTGATCAGCTTCGATGAAAAGTTCAAGCTGGTGAAGGTCAACCCGCTAGCAGCGTGGTCCGACCAGGATATGGCCGACTACATCAGCGAAAACCACGTGCTGGTCAATCCCCTGATCGACGAGGGCTACACGTCCATCGGCTGCGCCCCGATGACGGCGAAGCCGGCCGAGGGCGCCGACAAGCGCAGTGGGCGCTGGCCTGGGTTCGCCAAGACCGAGTGCGGCATTCACGTCCAACCCTGAGCGGGCTTAGGCGTGGCTTAGGCGAGGCCTAAACGCCCCTGCGGGGCCTCAGCGGCGCGGGCGCGTCCCCGCCACCTGGACGCACCCTATCCTGCTGTCCATGGGCATCGGAAGCCCGCGGTGACCGGGGCAGGTCCGGCGTGGGCGTTGTTCACCGTGGCGGCCACCCTCCTCGGGGGGCTGCTCGGGTTGCGGCTGCGCGCCCGTCTTCCCGGGGTGATGGCGTTCACCGGCGGGGTGTTGTTGGGAGTGGCGTTATTCGATCTCGGGCCTGAGGCCGTTGACCGGCTGGGCGCGGCGGCGGGGCGCACCGTGGGAGTGGCCATGGGCGCGGGGTTCCTGGGTTTCCTCATGCTCAGCCGGCTCCTCGTGCTGCACCACCACGACGACCCTGATCGCGCATTCGACCGCCGGTCCGTGGGCGCATTGCAGGCGCTGGCGTTATCGGTGCACAGCCTGTTCGATGGTTTCGGGATCGGCGCCGGGTTCGCGATCTCCCCCCACGTGGGAGCTTTCCTGCTGATCGCGGTTGTCGGCCATGATTTCGCCGATGGGATTAACGCCGTCGTCTTCGTCCTCTCCCAAGGCGGTGAGGTTTCCCGTGCGCGCCGATGGCTGGTGATCGACGCGGTTGCCCCTGAAATCGGGGCTCTTGCCGGCGCGACCGTCCCTCTCACCTCGCACGCGTATAGCGTCGCTTTGGCGATCTTCGCCGGCGTCTTTCTGATGATCGGCACCAGCGAACTGCTACCGGCCGCCCATCGCGCATCGTCGGTGCCCCGGCTGGCACTCACCGCCGCCGGGGCGCTGCTGATCCTCCTGATCACCGGACTGCTGCCGGCGTGATCTTTTCCGTTGATCCGCCGACGAGTGCCCCCAGGAGCGAGACCCAGGTTAAGCGCACCACTGCGCCAGTCGTGTCGAACATGCTGCTCGCCCATAGGGATTCGGCGCGCTAGATTCATGACATCGGGCAAACGCAAAGGGGTTCCCGGCGCAGTGGCAGATGATCGTGAAACTGGGCAATTTCGTCTCTGGGCATTTGGCGATGCTCATGTCGGGACGGATAAGCGGTTTGGCAGAAACAGCCTCGCCGAAGCAATTTCGCAATCGGAATTCGGCGGTTCCGAGGGCGGCCCGCCTTACTCGTGGGACATCGCCATCGACGTGGGTGACATGTCGGGCGCTCACTACAGCCTGCCCGATGATGCCGAAGGGCTGGAAGTGCGCCGGCAATTCTCCGCGCTGCAGACTCACCGGCGTGAGGATGTCTACAGCGTGTGCGGAAACCATGACCGTAGCGGCCTTTCGGAGCCAGAGGCATGGTGGTGGCAAAAATGGATTGACCCGTTCGGCGAGCACACAGAGTTCTCCGGTGTTCACCCCGCGGCACGCCGGTATCCCGTCGAGGGGACCTGGGCGCGGTATTCGTTCCGTGTCGGCAATCTGCTGTTTCTCATGATGAGTGACCGCAACGAGCCCACCCAGTCGATCGGCCGGGGGCCCCTTGGAGGGAATCCCGGCGGTGTCGTCAGCGGAGAGACGTTCAGGTGGTTCACCGAGATGGTCGCGGCCAATCCCGGGTCCATCATTGTCTCAGTGCATCACTACGTCTTGAAAGACACCACCGTGGCCTCCGGCGAGTGGGAAGGTGTGCGTAAGAATGCGGCCGGAGACTGGGTGGAGCACTACCACCGCCCCTACGCCCAGGGCACCCCCCAGGGGGCATCGTATCTGTACTGGGTTGACAGTAAGCCGGATTCGGGCGCCTTCGAGAAGTTCCTGGCGGCCCGCCCCGGTCGGGTGCAGATGTGGCTCGCCGGCCACACCCACACCAATCCCGACGATTCCTTCGGCGGCAAAACCCACATCGAACGCCGTTGGGGTACCTGGTTCCTCAACTTCTCCGCGTTAAGCCGCTATCACATGCCCCTCACCACGGTGCCCATGAGTCGGCTGCTGACCTTCACCCCGGGCAGCCGCCACGTGCGGGTGCAGTGCTATTTGCACACCAGTCAGTATGCCCCGCAGGGCTGGTACGCCAAAGCTGAGAAGACCTTGACCCTTGACCGCGCCTTTCACTGGTGAGCTCGACGCCCGCTCCGGATGCTGTGCCGTGCGAACCTTTCCGCGTTCGTTACCGACCCACGCGGCAATCCGGTATGGCAGGCTGGGTTCACCGTCGCGGCCCCGCACCTACCGGAGGCACCAATGCCTGTCGAAGCCCCAGGAACCCCGGGCTACCTGGAGGTGGAGCGAAAGTTCGATGTCGCGGAGTCGGCGCCGGCGCCGTCGTTCGACGGGGCGACTGCGGTGGTCCGGGTGGAGAAGCCGCCCGCGCAAGAGCTGGATGCCGTGTACTTCGACACGCCGGAGCGGGACCTGGCGTCTCAACGGATTACCCTGCGCCGGCGCACCGGTGGCTCCGACGCGGGCTGGCATCTGAAGTTGCCGGCCGGACCCGATGCCCGCACCGAGGTTCGCGCGCCGCTCGATAGGGTCGACGAGGACGGCCGCCACCAGGTGCCCGGCGAGTTGCTCGATGTGGTGCTCGCGATCGTCCGGGACCGCCCGCTGGGGCCGGTCGCACGGATCACCACCAGGCGTGAGCGCCAGCTCTTGCGTGGCGCCGATGATGCCGTGCTGGCCGAATTCTCCGATGACCACGTGACCGCATGGCCGATGGCGGCCACCGGTGAGCCCCCCGTCGAGCAGCACTGGCGGGAGTGGGAAGTGGAGCTCACCAGCGCCGACACGGTTGCTAACGCCGAGTTGTTGGACCAGCTCAGCAGCCGTTTGCTGGCCGCCGGCGCCACGCCGGCCGGTCACAGCTCCAAGCTCGCGCGGGTACTCGGGCCGATGCCGACGAGCGACGGCTCGCCGACCGGCGCGGCCCCGGTGCACCGGGCGGTGGCCGAGCAAGTCGAACAGCTGCTGGTGTGGGATCGGGCGGTGCGCGCCGACGCTCCCGACGCGGTGCATCAGATGCGGGTGACGCTGCGCAGGCTCCGCAGCCTGCTGCAAGCCTCGCCGGCGGAGTTCGGCTTGTCCGACGATGCGCCGATCCTCGATGAGCTGCGGGATCTGGCCCTGGTGCTGGGCCAGGCCCGCGACGCCGAAGTGCTGGGCGAACGTTATCGGCGGGCGCTCGATGGGCTACCGCCGGAATTGGTGCGCGGACGAGTCCGGGAACGTCTTGTCGATGGCGCCAAGCACCGCTATCAGGAAGGGTTGCGGCGATCATTGGCGGCGATGCGGGCCGAGCGCTACTTCCGGCTGCTCGACGCCCTCGACGCGATAGTGGCGCAGCCCCGGGCGTCCGGGCGCGCCGGGGAGCCGCCGCAGGCCGCCATCCGGGCCGCCTACAAACGGGTGCGAAAGGCCGCAACAGCGGCTGCGCGGGCTACCGGCGAGGATCGCGACCTGGCACTGCACCGAACCCGGAAACGCGCCAAGCGACTGCGCTACACCGCAGCGGCGCTGGGGGCGGTGCGGGTGTCCGAGCGCGCGAGAGCCATCCAGACGTTGCTCGGCGACTACCAAGACAGCGTGGTGAGCCGGAAACACCTCAGTGAGCAGGCCGAGGCCGCCTACGCCGCCGGCGAGGACACCTTCACGTACGGTCTGCTCTACCAGCAGGAGGTCGACGTGGCTGACAGTTGCCGGCGGCAACTGGGCGATGCGCTGGACGAACTCGCCAAGGCGGTCCGCAAAACGAAGCGATGAGCCCGGGGTGGGGTGCGGGCGAGTTGGCCTGTAAGCCGGATTCTGTTCCCCGCCGGAAGAACGGCGGGGCGGCGGCCATCCATCTGGACACACCGTTGCCGGGTGCCTCAAGCGGCCTACCCGCAGGCTCGGGCGAGCAACCCTCAGGCGCCTGCGCAACCGCACCGGTGGCGCGGTCTTCTTGGCCTTGCTTCGGGTGGGGTTTACCGAGCCATCCCGGTCACCCGGGATGCTGGTGCGCTCTTACCGCACCGTTTCACCCTTACCACCGCGAGGGTGGCGGTCTGTTTTCTGTGGCACTTTCCCGCGAGTCACCTCGGATTGCCGTTAGCAATCACCCTGCTCTGTGAAGTCCGGACTTTCCTCGACGCGTCACCGAACCCATCGGATCGGCGCACGCCGCGGCCGCCCGGCCAACTCGTCCGCAATTAACACCATAGCCGCCGCAAAATTCCCCTGCGATAACCGAATCCCGGTCCCGTGCGCTGTTGTCGGCGGATAGATCGTCTTGATGCGGAATCGCATGACATGATGGGGACCGAGATGATCATGACCGAAGTCTTCGTCAACCCGGAGCTTTGTGTCGGACACGGGCGCTGCTACACCCTGGCACCGGGAGTGTTCGACGCGGACGAGTGCGGCCACGCGCTGGTGCGGGTGGCCAACGTGTCCGGCGAACTCGAGGGCCAGGCGATCATTGCGGAGCAAAACTGCCCGGAGGGCGCGATCACGCTGTCATCCCCAAGGCCCGGGTGACCCGGCGCCCGTCTCACGGTCCAGTACCCGCGTGGGGTATAAGACGTTAGGTGAGCGGTCCGCCGACGGCGCGGATGACGATGCCCGGGAACGGATGGTCGCGATGAGAGCCGGGGCCACGACACAGATGTGGGTGCAAAGTTTGCGCCGATATCCGGTGAAGTCGATGCTCGGTGAGACCGTGAGGGCCGTGTTCGTCGACGAGCGCGGCGCCGCGGGCGATCGCCGGCTGGCGCTCATCGACGCGATGACCGGGCGGGTGGCCAGCGCTAAACAGCCCCGGCTGTGGCGTGCGTTGCTGCAGTGCAGTGCCTGCGGGGACGCCGGTCGGGTGGTGATCCGGCTGCCCGACGGCACCCGGGTGACCGCCGACTCACCCGGCATCGACGAACTGCTCTCCCGGGTAGTGGGGCGGTCGGTCCGGCTGGTGAACCGCCGACCCCAGGGGGCGACTTTGGAGCGGCCCGACCCGGAGAAAGTGCTCGAGTGCGGCGTCGACGCCGACATTGACAGCCGCATCGTCGAAATAGCCCAAGCCACCCCGGGGGGCGACACATTCACCGATCTCGCGCCGCTGCACGCGATCACGACGGCCACCCTGGAACGCACCGGCGTGGAAGCGTTGCGCTACCGGCCCAACCTGGTCATCGCGACCCCGCCCGGATATCCACCATATGCGGAAAACGACTGGGCCGGAAGAGAGTTGACGGTCGGCGAGATTCGGCTGCGCGCGCTGAAGCCTACCTCGCGGTGTGCTGTTCCCACGCTTGAGCATGGGGCGCTGCCGGCAGCTCCGCATGCGCTGCGCATCCTGATGGCCGAAAACCGGGTGAAGACGTCGGGTTCGGCGACGCTGCCCTGCGCCGGAGCCTACTTCGAGGTGCTCACGGCAGGCACGATCCGCACCGGAGACCCCGTCACCCTGCACGGCGAGTGCTCGGCGGTCGGCTGAACTGCGTGGCCACGGCGCCACGAGTCACAGATAACCGGTCTGATTCACCAGCCGCACCGACGACGCGCCGTCGGGATAGAACTCGGCGATGCTCAATGAAGCCAGATCCAGGTGCAAGCGGTACACGACTCCCGGTCCGGCATCCAGCGCCAGCCGCAGCAGCATCTTGATCGGCGTCACGTGCGACACCACGAGCACGGTGGTGCCGCCGTGTTCGGCGATGATCCGGTCACGCGCCCGGCGCACCCGCCGGTGCACCTCGTCGAAGCTCTCCCCTCCCGGCGGCCTGACGCCGGTGTCGCGCAGCCAGCGCTGATGCAGCTCGGGGTCGCGCTGCGCGGCCTCGGCGAACGTCAGCCCCTCCCAGGCACCGAAGTCGGTTTCGATGAGATCCTCGTCCACGACCACGTCCAGGCCCAGCGCTTTGGCGACCATTACTGCGGTGTCATAAGACCGCTGCAGCGGGGATGCCCGGACCGCCGCAATCCCGCCGCGCTGCGCCAGATACCGTGCCGCCGCATCAGCCTGGCGCCGCCCCAATTCGGTCAGCGCCGGGTTACCACGCCCCGAATAGCGACGCTGCACCGACAGCTCGGTCTGCCCGTGGCGCAACAGCAGAAGGCGGGTCGGCATGCCCCGCGCGCCGGCCCAGCCGGATGGTGGCAGTGGCTGGGCCACAACAGCTTCGGACGGACCAATACCGGGCTGCGTGGATTCCTCGGCCCCCCCGACGACACGGGCCGCGGCGTCCATCGCCTCATTGGCCAGCCGATCGGCGTGCGAATTCCGCTCCCGCGGCACCCAGGAATAGCTGATCCGGTCGAACCCAGACGCCAGCGCCCGGGCCTGGGCGTGCAGCTCGGCCAGATGCGGCTGCTTGACCTGCCAGCGACCCGACATCTGCTCGACCACCAGCTTGGAGTCCATCGACACCACGACCTCGGTGGCGCCGAGCTTCGCGGCCTCTTCCAACCCTGCTATCAGTCCGCGGTATTCGGCGACGTTGTTGGTGGCCCGGCCGATCGCCTGCTTGCTCTCGGCGAGCACGGTGGTGTGATCGGCGGTCCACACCACCGACCCGTAACCGGCGGGGCCTGGATTGCCCCGCGACCCGCCGTCGGCCTCGACGATCACTTTCACCGATTAGCAGTCCTTAACCCGCAACAGGATCGCTCCGCATTCCGGGCAGCGCAGCACCTCGTCCTCGGCGGCCGCCTCGATCCGGGCCAGCTCGCCGCGGCCGATCTCGATCCGGCAGGCGCCGCAGCGGCGCCCCTGCAGCGGGCCGGCGCCCGGACCTCCGCCGGCCCGCTGGCGCTCGTAGACGGCGACCAGCTCGGTGTCCAGCGCCGCGGTCAGCTCGCCACGCCTCGACGTGAGTTGTTGGCGGGCCTGGTCGATCTCGGCGAGCGCACGATCACGCGCCTGCTGAGCATCGGCCAGCCGAGCCTGCAGCCGGTCCACCGCCGCCAATTCGGCGTTTTGCTGCTCCTGCAGTTCTTCTCGCCGCTCCATCACCTCCAGGAGCGAATCTTCCAGACTGGTCCGGCGGCGCTGCAGGGTGTCCAACTCGTGCTGCAGGTCCGAGAGCTGCTTGGCGTCCGTTGCCCCCGAGTCCAGTAGTGACCGATCGCGATCCTCGCGACGACGCACCGCGTCGATCTCCGACTCCAAACGTGACACTTGAGAATCTAAGTCCGCCAATGCTATTCGCATGGTGGCCAGTCGATCGTTGGCGGCGGTGTGCTCCGCCTGCGCTTGCTCGAAGTCCCGTTGTTGGGCAAGGTTGGCGGCCCGGTAGGCGATCCGGGACAGCTCGGCGTCCAGCTCCGCCAACTCTAGTAGCGAACGTTGCTGTGCCACTGCAGCTTTCATAAATGATTTCTCCAGGTGTCGCTCTCGAGGTTCCAGGGGTCGGTGCGCACGGCAGACACTCGCACGTGCAGCGCCGCGCCGAAGGCCGCCCGCAACACGTCGGCGGCCTGCTCGCACCACGGGTATTCGCTGGCCCAGTGCGCGACGTCGATCAGGGCGACATCCGAGGCCCGGCGATGCTCGTCGGCGGGATGGTGACGCAGGTCGGCGGTGACATACGCCTGCACGCCGGCAGCGGCCACCGTGGCCAGCAACGAGTCGCCGGCGCCGCCGCAGACCGCGACCCGCGACACCGGCATCTCGGGATTGCCGGACGCACGCAGGTTCCATGAGGTCGGCGGCAACGCCGCTGTCACCCGGGAGACGAAGCTGCGCAGCGGCTCGGGCCGCGGCAACGTGCCGATCCGGCCCAGCCCGACCCCGGGGGGCGGCGGCGCCAGCGTGAAGATGTCAAATGCGGGCTCCTCGTAGGGATGGGCTGCCCGCAGCGCCGCCAGCACCTGCGCCCGCAGCCGCGCGGGTGCGACAACCTCGACGCGGTCCTCGGTTACCCGCTCGAGGGCGCCGACGCTGCCGATGGCCGGCGACGCCCCATCATGCGGCAGGAACTGTCCGGTGCCGGTGACGCTCCAGCTGCAATGGGAGTAGTCGCCGATATGGCCGGCACCGGCGGCAAAGACAGCCGCCCGCACCGCCTCCGCGTTCTCCGGTGGCACGTAGATGACCCACTTGTCGTGATCGGCGCTCGCCGGCAGCGGGTCGAGCACCGCCTCGACGGTCAGCCCGAGCGCCGCCGCGAGCGCGTCGGACACCCCCGGCGATGCCGAATCGGCATTGGTGTGCGCCGTGAATAGTGACCGTCCCGAACGGATCAACCGGTGCACCAGCGCGCCTTTCGGCGTGTGGGCGGCCACGGTGTCCACACCGCGCAGCAGCAGCGGATGATGGGCCACCAGCAGCCCGCCGTCGGGAACGTCGTCGATGACCGCGGCCGTCGCGTCGACCGCGATGGTCACCGATTCCAGCACGTCCCCCGGGTCGCCGCACACCAGGCCGACCGAATCCCACGGCTGGGCCAGCTGGGGCGGGTAGGCCGCGTCCAACACCTCGATGACCTCGGCCAGCCGCGCGCTCATCGCAGCACCTCGCCGATCGCCTCCACCAGCACCGGCCACTCCGGGCGCACCGCCGCCCGCAGATACCGCCCATCCAGGCCGACGAACGTGTCACATCGGCGCACCGCGATCCCCCTGCCGTGTAAGTGCTTGCGTACCAGCTCCGCGTCCGGCGAGCTAAACAACACGAACGGCGCGCGCCCCTCCACCACGTCGACACCCACCGCTTGCAACCCAGCGACCATCTGCGCGCGCAACCGCGCCAGCCTGACCGCACCGGCCGCGGCCTGGGCCACCGCGTCGCGGGCGCAACAGGCCGCAATGGCCGTCAGCTGCAGGATGCCCACCGGCCAATGCGCACGCCCGGAGGTCAATCGCGCCAGCACCTCCGGTGAGCCCAGGGCGTAGCCCACCCGCAGCCCTGCCAGGGCCCACGTCTTGGTGAGGCTGCGCAGCACCAGCACATCGGGAAGCGAGTCACCGGCCAGCGACTCGGGTTCGCCCGGAACCGAGTCGGCGAACGCCTCGTCGACAACAACGATCCGGCCGGGCCGGCGCAGTGCCAGGATCAGCTCGCGGGGGTGTAGCACCGCCGTCGGGTTGGTCGGGTTGCCCACGACAACCAGGTCGGCGTTCTCGGGCACCTGGGCGCCGGCCAGGCCGAACGGCGGCGCCAGCACGACGTGGTGCACCGGCACCCCGGCCGCCGTCAGGGCCGCATCGGACTCGCTAAACGACGGCGCGATCACCGCGGCCCGCCTCGGACGAAGGTTTCGCAGCAGTGCGAACCCTTCGGCAGCACCGGTCAAGAGCGCCACTTCCTCGGGGGCGCGGCGGTGGCGCGCCGCGACCGCGTCCTTCGCGGCTCGCTCGTCCCCGGCTCCCGGGTAACGGCCAAGGTCCGGCAGCCGCGAGGCGAGCCGGCGCACCAGCCATGGCGGCGGTTGCCGGTAACGGACGTTGACGGCGAAATCCAGCATTCCCGGCGCTGCGGCCTGATCGCCGTGGTAGCGCGACAGCGCGGGCACGCCGGGGTCCAGACTCGCCACAGGGTCAAACAGTAGTCGGCCACGCTGCGCCGCCGGACTGCGTGGTCACAAGCGGGGTGAGCGTCCGGCGCGGCATCACGGACAATGGGAGCATGACCACCCCAATGGCCGCCCGCACCGTCGGCCCGGCTATGCACCGCACCCGGGGCGGGCATCGCTGATGCGGCGCCTGGCGTTTCTGCTGCGACCCGGCTGGCTGGTGCTGGCCCTGGTGGTGATCGCGTTCAGCTACCTGTGCCTTACCGTGCTGGCGCCCTGGCAGCTGGGAAAAAACGCCAAGACCTCACGGCAGAACCACCAAATCGAGCATTCCCTGGAAATCGCACCGGTGCCGGTGACAACGCTTCTGCCACACCAGGATTCGTCAGCGCCCGATGCCCAGTGGCGCCAGGTGACCGCCACCGGGCATTATCTGCCCGAGGCTCAGGTGGTGGCTCGCTTGCGGGTGGTCGACGGGGCGCCGGCGTTTGAGGTGCTCACCCCCTTTGCCGTCGACGCCGGCCCGACGGTGCTGGTCGATCGCGGATACCTGCGGCCGTCGGACGGCTCACGGGTGCCGCCGATCCCGCCGCCGCCGACTCAGACCGTCACCATCACAGCGCGGCTTCGAGACTCCGAACCGGCCGTGCAGGGCAAGGACCCGTTCTTCAAAGACGGTGTCCAACAGGTGTATTCGATTAATGCTGGACAGATCTCGGCGCTGACCAAGGTGCCGCTCGCGGGGTCTTATCTGCAACTGGTCGACAGCCAACCCGGTGGACTGGGCGTGATCGGCACACCGCGCCTGGACGCCGGACCGTTTCTCTCCTATGGCATCCAGTGGATCGCGTTCGGCATCCTCGCGCCGATCGGATTGGGCTATTTCGTGTTCTCCGAACTCCGTGCCCGCCGCAGGGAACAGGCGGGCGTGACCGCGCCCGAGGCGGCGCCACCCGTGCTCACCGTCGAGGAGAAGCTCGCCGACCGCTACGGACGACGCCGCTGAACCACCCCGCTGCGCGGCGCGCCTCGTCGCCGTGTCCAACCCGCCGCCAGGGCCGCGGCGGCCGCCTGTACCACCCGCGACAGCAGCACCGCACGCCGCAGATCGGTCACCCGCGGGTGCCGCCCGTCGCCCAGCACGGGCCGGATTTGCAATTGGTGGTGGTACTGCGTGGGCCCGCCCAGCCGCACGCCCAGCGCCCCGGCGAACGTCGCCTCGAGGATCCCGGCGTTGGGGCTGGGATGCCGCGCGGCGTCGCGGTGCCAGGCCCGCATCGCTCCTGCCGGTGATCCGCCGACGAGGGGTGCGCACATCACCACCAGCGCACCGGCCACGCGGGCCGGGACGTAACTGGCTAAATCATCTAATCGTGCTGCCGCCCAACCGAATCGGGTGTAGCGCAGGGAGCGGTGCCCGATCATCGAGTCCAGGGTGTTGATGCCGCGGTAGACCAGCGCCGCGGGAACGCCGCCCGCCGCCGCCCACAGCAGCGGCGCCACCTGCGCGTCCGAGGTGTTCTCCGCGACCGATTCCAGCGCGGCGCGGGTCAGGCCCGTGGAGTCCAGGACGGCGGGATCGCGCCCACATAGCGACGGCAGCAGCCGTCGTGCGGCCTCGACATCGCCGCCGTCCAGCAGCTCCGCCATCCGGCGGCCGGTGCGCGCCAGGGACGTCCCGCCCAGCGCGGTCCAGGTGGCCGCGGCCGTCGCGGCGACCGACCACCACCGGCCGCGCCGTGCGCATTCCCGCTGCAGCGCCGCGCCCAGCAGCCCCAGCGCGCCCACCAGCACCCCCGCGTGCGCTGCGCCGGCAACCCTGCTGTCGCGGTAGGTGAGCCGCTCCAGCGTCGCGGCCGCACGGCCGAACACCGCCACCGGATGACCTCGCCGCGGGTCGCCGAGCAGCAAATCGGCCAGATAGCCCGCCAGCGCGCCGCCGACCCATTCCCGTCGTGGAACCCCAAACACCACGCCAGCGTCCCCCACCTCACCCGTTCGTCCTGCGGCGCGCCCCGCCGAATCCCCGGCCTGTCGCCGGACGGCCCCTCAGCGCAGCGTCGCGAAAAAGGCCCGGACGTCCTCGACGAACAGGTCCGGCTGTTCGAACGCGGCGAAGTGTCCGCCGCGGGGCATGCTCGTCCAGCGGGTGATGTGATAGTTCGGTTCGCACCAGCGCCGCGGTGCGGGCAGGATCTCCTTGGGAAACGCCGCCACACCGGTCGGCAATTCGACCCGGCCCGTCGTGGCGAAGCTGCTGATGCTCTCCCAGTACAGCCGAGCCGACGACGCGCCGGTGCCGGTCACCCAGTACATCATCACGTTGTCGAGCAGCTCATCGCGGCGCAGCACGTTCTCGGGGTGTCCGTTGCAGTCCGTCCACGCCCAGAATTTCTCGATGATCCATGCCAGTTGTCCCACCGGGGAATCGACCAGGCCGTAGCCCAATGTCTGCGGTCGGGTGGATTGCTGCTTGGAATAGCCCGTGCCCCACCGCCGGTGGTGCGCCCACGCGGCCAGGGCTTGCCGCTCCTCCTCGGTGGGGTTGGCGACACCCCCGGCGGGCGGCAGGGCCAACGGCATGTTCAGGTGGATGGCCACGCAGCGCCCGCGATTGCGGCCGATCTGGGTGGTCACGGCCGCACCCCAGTCGCCGCCCTGGGCGCCGTAGCGCTCGTAGCCCAGGCGCGCCATGAGTGTTTCCCAGGCCTGCGCGATCTTTTCGACGCCCCACCCGGTGCGGGTGGGCTTCCCCGAGAAGCCGTATCCAGGTAGCGACGGGCAGACGACGTGGAAGGCGTCTTCGGCCCGGCCACCATAGGCGGTCGGATCGGTCAGCGGCCCGATCACTTTGTGAAACTCCACTATCGAGCCGGGCCAGCCGTGGGTGATCAACAGCGGAAAGGCGTCCCGATGCGGCGAGCGCTGGTGGATGAAATGAATATCCAGCCCGTCGATTTCGGTGATGAACTGATCGAATCGGTTCAGCGCGGCCTCGCGGGCCCGCCAGTCATATCCGTCGGCCCAGTATGCGGCCAGCTCGCGGGTGTAGTCCAACGGCATACCCTGGCTCCAGTCATCCACGCACTCGGCGTCGGGCCAGCGGGTGCGCGCCAGACGTGATCGCAAATCATCGAGCACTTCATCGGGAACGGCAATGCGAAACGGCCTGACCTCGGACATGCCGTTCATCATCGCCGGTCGCGGTGCGGGGCGGATACACCGGGCGCCATCGGGGTCGGCGCGAGGCTGTCGAGGACGATCCTGCGTGCGGACCGTCAAATCGGGCCTATCGCCTGGGCGATCACGAACCCGGCGGTGAACACAACCAGCGACACCGGGACCGACAACGAGCCGATAAGGATTCCGCGACCGACCTGGCCCGCCGTGCCAGGCCGCTTCGCGAGCACGCCGTAGACAACCAGGTCGACAACGGCCAAGGTCGGAAGGACGTAGAGAAACAAAGGAATTACGTAGGAGAGGGTGGCTATCCACGCGGCCAATTCCACCGCCAGAGTAGTAACCAGCGCCACCAGGAAGCTCACCGCGCCATAGCGGTCCTCCGCGGTCTTGGTCGGCGAACTATTCTGCATGGACCACCGATCAGCGAAGTGCGCAAAAGGCGAAGACAATCGCCCCGACAAGAACAACCGTGCCCGCGCCGACAATGCTTAGGGCCGCGCCGCGAATACGCGATGATCGCGACGTGAAGAGCAAACCACTTATCAACACGGATGCTATCGCTGTGGCCGCCGCCCCCGAGAGGAACCACGCACGCTCGCCCGCGTATGCGCTATGCGTCGTGAATGGAGGTGCTTTACCGAATAGCCATAAGACGAGGAACATCGCCCCCAATACGAGCTGAACCATGAACGGCATCGCCCAGGTGGCCGTGGACCAGGCGCGAGAGTCCATGTCGCGTAACGGGGTAATCGGCGGCATCGGCATCTGCAGCACCCTCGGTCAGGCCGGGACTCCGGGGCCGGAAAGCGGCGCAGGCACAGACGGCGGGCTGGAGACCGGGCCGAAGTCGGTGGAGGGCAGCGGAACGCGGGCATCGTATTTGGGGTTCCACCCGTCTCGGTCGAAGGGCTCGAACGCGCGCCCACCAATCCCCACATCGTGGTGTCGCGGAAGATTCATGACAGGGCCCTCAGAACTTCCTGCCCGTGCCGGGTCGATGAGCACGGTGCGCGTGGGGCCGCTAGGCAAATCTTGATATACCTCCATCGATGGATAGTTAGTGCGCGTTCCGTCTACGTGCACGCCCTGCGGTCCCGGTGTGAACACCAGGTCGCCGTTGACCGTCCACGAATGGAGCGGATCAGGCGGATGTCGCGAGGGTGAGGGCGCAAACGGATTGCCCGCGTCGTATTTGATGCGCACCGACCCGTCGGGAAGCTGCGTCACACTGCCCTGCGGGATGCCCACCTTCACCGGTCCCGGCCCGCCGTCGTGGTCGAGCTGGACGGACGGATTCTGGCGTAACACGACGACCCCGTTCTCGTAGTCAATGTAGGTTGTGACCCGCGCATTCCCGGGATCAAAGTTTGGGCTAGCTGTTCTGTTGTCGCCCATGTCGCGCGTGCCGGGCGCGCTCCATACATCACGCTGCTCGATCCACTGCGAGACCCGCACCTCGCCCTGCCCCGGCACCGGCCGGATCCTCACCACGCGGATCTCCGGGGGCACACCCTGATACTTCGGGTCATAGCTATGCGGGTCGAGCGCAGCAGCGGTTTCCCAATCGGTCGCCGATACGGGCTCTCGGCCAAACGCTTGCTTGAAGGCATCGATCTGATTCTGATGCCGACTTGCTTCGTCCTCGGCTTTCCCGGGCGCGTCCTTTAGCGTCTTGTTGTCGACAGCCTGGACACGCCCCTTTTTCCCCTCGGCGCCCGCTTGCGACTCCTCGAAGGTGAGGCTCCCCCAGCCGGCGGTGGCCTGTTTAAGTTGGGCGTCGAGGTGCTGCTCGTTGGCCACCAGCTGAGCGACCCGGTAGCGGATGAACTCGGCGTGGGCCTCGGCGGCGGCTTGGCGCTCGGCGAGCTGCTCGCGTGAGCGGGCCTGGCGGGTGTCGGTGACCCGGTAATCTTCGCCGATCTCAAACCCGTCGCGTTCGGCGTCGTCGACCGCATCCAGTGCCAGGCGCTTGCCGGCCTCCAGCATGTCCTGCCCGCGGCGGGCGGCGGCCGCCACGTCGGCCCAGCCCCACACAAACCGGCGCGCCCTCACCACGTCCAAGCCGGCCTGCGCGATCGCCCGGTCCCCGGCTTCGCCCTCCCACTGCACGCCGCCGGGACGCTTAACGTCCTCGGCTAGCTGCTCCAGCGAGGTCTCGGCTGTCGACGAAATGCGCTCCAGGTAGTTGGCCAACTGCCCCAGATACCCGAACTCCGAGGAACGCAGCTCTGACAGCGTGGGCCAACCACCCGCCCCGGCGGGCATCAGCGCACCAACGACCGCAGCGCGGCCGCGCTGTACTCGTCGTTCCGCTCATACATCGTGCCCGCCATGGCGTAGTCGGTTCCGCGTGTGCCGATCCGTTTCGCGATGGCGATCAAGTCTTCGCTGGCGGCGGCCGCGACAGCGTTCGCCGTAGCGGCCGTCGACTGCCACGATCTGCCGGCCACAAACGACGGGGCAGCACCGGCAGTCAACTCGCCGGCGAGCTTCTCGCATTTGGTGCCCAACTGGTGCAGCCCGGCGGCGAATACTTTCAGGTTGCATCCCGGGGTTTCGGCGGGCATGGGTGAATCGTAGCTCCCCGTGCGAAAAACGGTGTCACCCTCGCGGCACCCCTGCGCGGGTGGTCTGCTGCCTTCTGCCCATGTCGTCGGCGTCACGCCCTCGGTATCCGGCCGCCGGTTATCTTCGGACACCACAGCCCTGATACGCGTCGCTGGATGACGGCGTGGGGCTGCTCATGGGGGACAGCGCCTCGGATGGGCTCCATGGCGGCGCTCGGAAGCGCCAGGGACAGAGCCGTCACCACTGCGCGCGTCACCCTGCACGAAGGGCCTTTCCACGTCTTCCGCCACAAGAAGAGCCCCCGGGGCCGACAAGACCGAAGGGGGCACTGGTGGCTCACGCTGGACGCTAAAGGACGCGAATCCTGGACGGGTTTCCCGCGCGTCAACGTGACCGGCAGCTTTATTGGACTGGCCAGCGGTCGTATCTGTCCATCACGCCGCGCGGATTCCAGCGGGGGTGACACCGGCGGCGATGACCGACTAACGATTTACCAGCCGGACGGGTGCGGTGCCGATCTTCTCCCACGTCTGGTTGCGCGCGTCGGTGAACCGCAGCGCCATCCGCTCAAGATCAGAATCGTCCGCGTGGACGGCAGCGGTGCCGGTGGGCCGGAACATCCATTGAGATTGCTGATGTGCGCCCACCGTGGGTTCGACATACTTGGGCCTCTGCTCTGGTCCCGAGCCCAGGTAGAGGAGAATCTGCTCGCCCCCCACACCCGAAACCTCGACGTCCGTGATGGGCTGGTCGCTGCCGTTGTCGACCCTCCAGCCGCTGCGCCCGTGCTGGACCTGTGAGCGCGCGATCGTGACGCTGGACGCTTGCGCGGTCTGCTCGGCGGCCTGGCGGGATCCCTGCACTTGCGCTAGACGAGCGACGCCGGACGCGACATGCTGCGCCGCCTCGATGGCCTCCTGTTTTGCCTGTCGGGACCGCAACGCCGACACACCGAACAGGATGGCCGACACCAGGGCCACGGCTGCGCTGATCCCAGCGAATATCGCGCTCCACGTTCCGGCGGCCACAGGCTGGGAGCCTACTTCTCGGCGGTTGCAGACGCTTCGTTTCGGGAGTTCATGTACTTGACGTGCCTCATCGGTGGGAGGAGGTAGGGCGAGAACACTGACTGTCCGCGGAACACCCGTGGCATCGCCGCGTTCAGCCAGGCCAGCGTCAACACCAGGGCTGCATGCGTTTCGACAAACGTCCAGCCCGACACGTCGTCTCGGACGGTTTTCGACCCGTCGGGGTTTTCAAAGCCGATCCGGATTCCCAGCGGGTTATTGGGCCGCACATAGAGCCACACGCCTTTCCCCAGGATGCAGATGACATCGAGCGGAGGTTGAGGGGTGTTCGCCCAGTCCTCCTCGCCCATTGACTTGCCCGCCGGGGGTTCGATCAGCCCAGCCTTTTCGAGCCGTTCTCTCATCGTGGCGGGCGCGACCTTGTTGTCGAAGGCGACCACAAAATACGGCGGCACCATGCCGATCTGCTTCATGTACGCCTGTTCTTTGGCGGTCATCACGTGATCGGACTCGTTGACTGTCATCCGTAGCTGTTTGAACGCTGCGCCCTTCGTGATGCTGTCGTTAAGTTTGGGTATGTCCAGGCAGGACTTGACCTCTCCGGCTGCGGCAACACCGTCCACGAGGTAGGTTCCAGACTTGCCTTCGGGGAATGACAGCGGGTGATCAGGGTTGGTGATCACGACGTCGGACTGACGTGAGCCGTCGCCGAACGCGTCGTACACGAAGCCCGTGCCCACTCCGTATCCCGATGGCAAGTAGCTGCGCAGCATGTTGCGCACGGCATCCTCGGCGCCGTCCCCGATCGTGGTGCCGTGGTCCGACTCCAGACGCGCCTTGGCCAACGCCGTCTGAAGCTCCTGCTCGACGGTCGCGAGAATCTTGTGGAACCGGAGATCAATGCTGTAGCTGTGCTCTCGGGTCTGGTCATCGGCCATGAGGGCGAGTATGCACCTGCGCACCGACATGGCCTCGGCACTGCTACCCCCAATTCGTCGGGTCATCCACGGCGGTGGCGGCGGAATCAGACCCTTGCGGGCGCGGCGCGCGACATCGAGCGGCGAGACCATGGACCTGAGCCCCGAGCGAGTGAACCAGCACGTCGCGGACGACCATCAACGCCGCCAGGGAGTCGGGCGGTGTTGACCGGCCTGCCAGCTGACCGCTGCGCCCGCTAAGCCGGGCAGATAACCCGCGATGGGGGTGGCGCCGGTCTCAAGGCCCTGGAGCAGCGCCGCCGATCGGGCCAGGGCGTCACCGCGCGGCGGACACTCCCGCGTACAGCGCGTACCACGCACGCTCACCGGAGGTGCGCCGAGCGGCGGCGAAGTGCTCAGCGTTGAAGCCCAGCGCCAATGTCATCGCCACGCCGGTACACGCCCAGGGTGTCCGGTATCCCGGTCTCGGGCACGGCGGGGATGTTGGTTGGGTCCACAGGTCGGGTTCGCTATCGAGCAGCTCGCCCGCCGAGTCGTTCGGGTGCCACCTGCTCATCACCAGCAGCACCGACCCGCCGGGATGCGGGCGGGTCGCCAAGGTGGAGCGGTACTCGGTGATGATTCGGCTGCGGTGCACAGCGGAGTCAGCCTCTGGGGCGTCCTTGACCGAATCATACCGATGGGCAGGTCAGCGCCGAATCCGGTCACGCCGCTGTTGATTGCGGTAGCGGGCAGCCCGCCCGCGTGGCCATCGACGCGCCTGCGCCAGACAGCTGTCTTATCCTGGGACAGCCGAAAACTGAGGTAGTCGGCGTTTCGTTGATCAGTTGACGCGCTGCCCTGAAGTGAGCCTGGGCCAGCTCGTCCGGATCGCTGACCAGGACAATCTGAAGGCCGGGGTTACCGCCCGGAGCCCACACCACCTCCCAGACCGCCAGCGGCCGCGACTTGCCGGTGCGCGGCGGCGTGGTCACGACGTCGCGCTGATCGGGTTAGGTCACCAGCGAGGTCCGATAGGAGCCGGATCGTCGGCGTGACAACGAATTTGGGATCGAGCCGACGCGCTAGCTCAGCCGGGGAGGCCGAGCGCTGCCGACCACGCACGACCTGGCTGGCGCGCGCGACGGTCACGGTGGTCAAGGTCATGCGGCGGTCTCCGTTTCACACGCTCCAGGCCGTTCAACGTCCAAGTAGGCCAGTCACTTTCGGACCAGGCCCAGCCACGGGCCGGGCTGACCTAGTCCTAGTAGGCGTAGTGGGCGACGACGCTCGCCACTGCGCCCAGCGCGAGACCGCCGACCAGTAGACCGACGGCGGTCCAGCGGCCCCGCTGATGTCGTTCTCGGCGGTGACGTACTTGTGGAGAGCATGCTGGGCTGGCTCGGGCCAGCCAATCTTCATCGCTTGGTCCCAGTCCGTCTTGAACTGGCGGCGACCGGCCCAGGCGTCTCGGATCACGCCGAACGCACCGCTGGCCTGCAATACCGAACTCGTCACGTAAAGCACCACGGCCAGCGTTGTCACGGCTACGACGTTAGGGGTTCGGCGCAGGTTGGTAGTCGAACCGCAAAACCATTGTCCACCTGGAACATTTCGTCGTGGGCGCGGACGGGATCGAACCGCCGACCGCTGGTGTGTAAAACCAGAGCTCTACCACTGAGCTACGCGCCCGTGCCGCGCACGCTACCCGCCGAAGAGTCCACCCGCCGCAAAAGCAAAAGCCGCCCACAAGCGGCCCTCAGCCTTTCAGCGCCGCCAGCGCATCGCGCCACAGCTGTTGGTCACGGGCTTCCCCGGGCTGTTTCATCTCCGCGAACCGGATGATCCCCGACCGATCGACGACGAAGGTGCCGCGGTTGGAAAAGCCGGTGTCGTCGTTGAACACTCCGTAGGCCTGGCTGACGGCGCCGTGCGGCCAAAAGTCCGACAACACCGGAAACAGAAAGCCGTTCTCGGTTGCCCACACCTTGTGGGTGGGCGGCGGACCCACCGAAATGGTCAGCACCGCGCGGTCGTCGTTTTCGAAATCGGGCAGGTGATCGCGCAGCTGGTCCAGCTCACCCTGGCAGATGCCGGTGAACGCCAGCGGGAAAAACACCAGCAGCACGTTCTTGGCGCCCCGGTAGCCGCTCAGGGTGACCGGCTGCTGGTTCTGATCGCGCAGGGTGAAGTCCGGGGCGGGGGTTCCCACAGGCAGCATCAGCGCCTCCCCGCCCGCGACTTGGGCTGCACCAAGCGGCTGCCGCTCCAGTCCCCGAGATTTACCGACGAGGTGGGCATCAGACCCGCGGTGGGCGCCGACTCCGCGATTTCGGCCGGCAGCACATGACCTGGCCTTCCGGTCTTGGGGGTCAGCACCCAGATCACGCCGTCTTCGGCAAGCGCGGTGATGGCGTCCATCAGGGTGTCCACCAGGTCCCCATCGCCGTCACGCCACCACAGCAAAACCACGTCAACCACTTCGTTGGTGCTGCCCTCGTCGAGTAACTCGGCACCGCATGCCTCCTCGACCGCGGCCCGGATGTTGTCGTCGGTGTCCTCGTCCCAACCCCACTCCTGGACAACTTGGCCTTTTCGGATGCCAAGTTTGCGGGCGTAGTTCGGGGCGTCATCCGCCGCGACCACCGTGGGACCTCCTTTAACCGTCCAGTGCGCCGTGCGATGGGCATTATCGTCGCACAGCGCGACGCTGCCCACACGGGCGACTCAGGATGCGGCGAGGCACAGCCGCACCGCTTTCGCCTTGGCCTCGTTGAACCGATCGACGCGGCGATTGAACTCCGACGTCGACGCGTGCGCGGCGATGGCATCCGCCACTGCGCGGGCCGCCTGGGCATAGGCTTCAAGCGCTGCGCGCAGCTCCGGTGACAACGCGCTGCCCAGGCTCCCGGCCACCGCGTCGGCACTGTTGTTGAGCGCGTCTATGGCCGGGCCTTCGGTCGGGGCGGTGTCACGGCCCTCGTTGAACGCTCCGACGAACTCGTTCACCTTGTCGGTGGCGGCTTTGCCGGTCGTGGCAAGCGATTCGCATGCGGCGCGCACGGCCCGGGTCGTCAGCGACTGCTGGCGCTGCGATTCCCGGATTCGCGACGTCGCCGACGACGCCGACACCGACGCGGACACCGACGACCGGTACGCCGGAGCCACCGCGGTGTCGACCGTCGCGGTGCCGGCGGTGATGCTGGTGCACCCGGCCACCGCGTTGAGCACGCCCATCAGAAGCACCGCAACGCAGCCCAGCACCAGCGCCCCCCTCCGCAGCGGGGGCCGGGCGCACCACCTGATCAGCACAGCCGTGACGTTACCGGTTCGGACTTGCCGCCGCCCCGACCCGGCGGTCTCCCCGGCGGGGGCCCGATCCGATTGCCCGGCACGCCGTCGCCGCGGCGAGCCCGGTTCCCCGGCCTCGCCGCAGCGGTACGGTGGGCCGCGTCGCCACCGACGACGTCAGCTCGCCGTTGCGCGCCCGGTACCCCGGTGCGGCACGATGGAGGGCAAACCCAGATTCCGCGGCCGCAGCCGAAGAAAAGTTGGAGAAAGCTGAGCCGCCAACCAAGGAGCGGAAAGTTGACCACCGAGTTCGTGCGCCACAATGTGCCTCAACGCTCGGGCAGCGCAAGCGAACCCGACCGCGTTCGGGTGATCCGCGAAGGCGTCGCGTCCTACCTGCCCGACATCGACCCCGAGGAAACCTCCGAGTGGCTGGAGTCCTTCGACGAGCTATTGGCACGTTCCGGGCCGGCGCGAGCACGCTACCTGATATTGCGGTTGCTGGAGCGCGCCGGCGAACAGCGGGTGGCCATCCCGGCCCTGACGTCCACCGACTACGTCAACACCATCCCCACCGAGCTGGAGCCGTGGTTTCCCGGCGATGAGGACGTGGAGCGCCGCTACCGCAGGTGGATCCGGTGGAACGCCGCCATCATGGTGCACCGTGCGCAACGGCCGGGCATCTCGGTGGGCGGGCACATCTCGACCTACGCGTCGTCGGCAACGCTCTACGAAGTCGGGTTCAATCACTTCTTCCGCGGTAAATCGCATCCCGGAGGCGGGGATCAGGTGTTCATCCAGGGCCACGCATCCCCGGGGATCTACGCCCGGGCCTTCCTGGAAGGTCGGCTCTCCGCAGAGCAGCTCGACGGGTTCCGCCAGGAGCACAGCCATCCCGGGGGCGGGCTGCCGTCTTATCCGCACCCGCGGCTGATGCCCGACTTCTGGGAATTCCCCACCGTGTCCATGGGCCTGGGCCCGATGAACGCCATCTATCAGGCCCGCCTTAACCACTATCTGCATGACCGCGGCATCAAGGACACCTCCGACCAGCACGTGTGGTGCTTTTTGGGTGACGGCGAAATGGATGAACCCGAAAGTCGGGGCTTGCTGCACGTGGCGGCCATCGAAGGCCTGGACAACCTCACGTTCGTGATCAACTGCAACCTGCAGCGCCTCGACGGCCCGGTACGCGGAAACGGCAAGATCATCCAGGAGCTGGAATCGTTCTTCCGGGGCGCCGGGTGGAACGTCATCAAGGTGATCTGGGGACGCGAGTGGGATGCGCTGCTGCACGCCGACCGGGACGGCGCGCTGGTCAACCTGATGAACGTCACCCCCGACGGCGACTACCAGACCTACAAAGCCAACGACGGCCGCTACGTGCGTGAGCACTTCTTCGGCCGCGATCCGCGCACTAAAGAATTGGTGAAAAACCTTTCCGACGACGAGATCTGGAACCTCAAGCGCGGCGGCCACGACTACCGCAAGGTGTATGCGGCCTACCGGGCCGCGGTGGAGCACAAAGGCCAGCCGACCGTCATTTTGGCCAAGACCATCAAGGGCTATGCGCTGGGTAAGCACTTCGAGGGCCGGATGGCCACCCACCAGATGAAAAAGCTGACGCTGGAGAACCTGAAGGAGTTCCGCGATACTCAGCGGATTCCGATCACGGACGCCCAGCTCGAGGAGAACCCCTACCTGCCGCCGTATTACCATCCGGGGCCCGATGCCCCGGAAATCCGCTATATGCTCGATCGCCGCCGCGCGCTTGGCGGCTTCTTGCCGGAGCGGCGCACGAAGTCCAAAGCGCTGCGGCTGCCCGGCCGTGACATCTATAAACCGCTGAAGAAGGGCTCCGGGAACCAGCAGGTCGCCACCACCATGGCCACCGTACGTGTATTTCGGGAAGTATTGCGGGACAAGGAAATCGGTCCTCGTATCGTGCCGATTATTCCCGATGAGGCGCGCACGTTCGGGATGGACTCCTGGTTCCCGAGCCTCAAGATCTATAACCGCAACGGCCAGTTGTACACCTCGGTCGACGCCGACATGATGCTGGCCTACAAGGAAAGTGCCGACGGGCAGATCCTGCACGAGGGCATCAACGAAGCCGGGGCGGTGGCTAGCTTCACCGCCGCCGGCACCTCGTATTCGACGCACAACGAGCCGTTGATCCCGGTTTACATCTTCTACTCGATGTTCGGGTTCCAGCGCACCGGCGACGGATTGTGGGCGGCCGGCGATCAGATGGCACGCGGGTTCCTGCTCGGCGCCACCGCGGGCCGCACCACGCTGACCGGCGAAGGCTTGCAGCACGCCGACGGGCATTCGCTGCTGTTGGCCAGCACCAATCCGGCGGTGGTGGCCTATGATCCGGCGTTCGCCTACGAAATCGCCCATATCATCGAAAGCGGACTGGCCCGCATGTACGGGGAAAACCCGGAGAACGTGTTCTTTTACATCACGATCTACAACGAGCCCTACGTGCAGCCTCCCGAACCGGAAAACTTCGACCCCGAAGGACTGCTGCGCGGCATCTATCGCTACCAGCAGGCCGCGGGGCGCGGCAGCCGCAGCGCGCACCTCCTGGCGAGCGGGGTGGCCCTGCCCGAGGCGCTGCGAGCGGCGGGAATGCTGTCCTCCGAATGGGATGTGGCCGCCGACGTGTGGTCGGTGACCAGCTGGAGCGAGCTGAACCGCGACGGCGTGGCCGTGGAGATCGACAAGCTGCGCCACCCGGATCGCCCCGCCCGGGTGCCCTACGTGACCCGGGTGTTATCCGAGGCCCGCTCGGATCACCCCGGCCCGGTGGTCGCGGTGTCGGACTGGATGCGCGCCGTGCCCGAGCAGATCCGGCCCTGGGTGCCGGGCACCTACGTCACGCTGGGTGCCGATGGGTTCGGGTTTTCCGACACCCGCGCCGCCGCGCGCCGCTACTTCAACACCGACGCCGAATCCCAAGTGGTCGCGGTGCTGGAGGCGCTGGCCCACGACGGCGTGATCGACCCGTCGGTGCCGGTCGCGGCGGCGCGGCAATACCGGATCGACCGGGTGCCGACCGCGCCGAAGCAGACACCCGAGCCGAAACCGGGGCAGACATAGGTATCCGGCGTGGTATCCGGGGTGCCCGATCCGGTGGGCCAGGAGCGCGGGGCCAGCCGGGTGGTGCCGCGATCCGGGCGGACCGTCACGGGCCGCTTTTAGCGGAGTCTTCCAGAAATTTCACGTAGTTTTCAGGGATGACCGACAACCAGTTCGCCCTGCCTCGCTCCCCGCTGGAGCTGTTGGACGCCATACCGGACTCCCTGTTGCGGCGGTTGAAGCAGTACTCGGGCCGGCTGGCCACCGAGGCCGTGTCCGCTATGCAGGAGCGGTTGCCGTTCTTCGCCGATTTGGAGGCCTCGCAACGTGCCAGCGTGGCGCTGGTGGTGCAGACCGCGGTGGTGAACTTTGTCGAGTGGATAAAAAACCCGCACAGCAACGTCAGCTACACCGCGAAGGCGTTCGAGCTGGTGCCTCAGGAGCTGACCCGGAGGATCGCCCTGCGTCACACCGTCGACATGGTGCGGGTCACCATGGAGTACTTCGAAGAAGTCGTCCCGATGCTGGCCCGCTCCGAAGAGCAACTGACCGCGCTCACGGTGGGCATCCTGAAGTACAGTCGTGACCTGGCCTTTACCGCGGCTTCCGCCTACGCCGACGCGGCCGAGGCACGGGGTGCGTGGGACAGCCGGATGGAGGCCAGCGTCGTGGACGCGGTGGTGCGCGGCGACACCGGGCCCGAGCTGCTCTCCCGGGCGGCGGCGCTGAGCTGGGACACCACCGAACCGGCGACGGTGGTGGTGGGGACCCCCGCGCCCGGGCGCGAGCTGTACGCCAGCCAAGATGTCCGAGATATCGCCGCCCGCCACGGGCGCGCGGCGCTCACCGACGTGCACGGCACCTGGTTGGTGGCGATCGTGTCCGGGAAGCTGTCCCCGACCGAAAAGTTCCTGGGGGACCTGCTGGATGCCTTCTCCGACGGACCGGTGGTGATCGGGCCGACGGCGCCCATGCTGAGCGCGGCCTACCACAGTGCCAGCGAGGCCATCTCGGGAATGAACGCCGTCGCCGGCTGGCGTGGTGCGCCGCGGCCGGTGCTCGCGCGCGAACTGCTGCCCGAACGGGCCCTGATGGGGGATGCGTCGGCGATCGCGGCGCTGCAGACCGATGTGGTGCGCCCCCTTGCCGACGCCGGGCCGACGCTCATCGAGACGCTGGACGCCTACCTCGACTGCGGTGGCGCGATTGAAGCCTGCGCCCGCAAGTTGTTCGTTCATCCAAACACCGTTCGCTACCGCCTCAAGCGCATCACCGACTTCACCGGCCGCGATCCCACCCAGCCCCGCGATGCCTACATCCTGCGGGTGGCCACCACGGTGGGTCACCTGAGCGCCCAGACGCATCATTCCGGCACGGGTGGCCGCCCTCGGCCCGGCACGGGTGCGCCCGGGCCGTCGCGCGTGCCACCCTCCCGTTGACCGCACGATACAGGTTGCAGCGGGATATCAAACGTGTTCCATCCGGTCTGCTTTTGGAGGGTGTCTACAAAAACATAAGATGAGGTTCATAATCTGTTACACCCCGCAAAACCGTCTTCACAGTGTTCTCTTAAACACGTGATTGCGTTGCTGGCGCCAGGACAAGGATCGCAAACCCCCGGGATGCTGGCACCCTGGCTGGAACTGCCGGGAGCCGCCGACCGGATCGCGACCTGGTCGAAGGCAAGCGGCCTGGATCTCGAGCGGCTGGGCACCACCGCGTCGGCCGAGGAGATCACCGACACCGCCGTCACCCAGCCGCTGGTCGTGGCGGCTACGCTGCTGGCGTACCGGGAGCTGGCCAGGCGTGGCGCACTGCCCACGCGGCCCATCGTGGCCGGCCACTCCGTCGGTGAGATTGCGGCCTATGCGATCGCCGGCGTGCTCTCCGCCGACGACGCCGTTGCGCTGGCCGCCACCCGCGGCGCCGAAATGGCCAAGGCGTGTGCCAACGAGCCGACGGGGATGTCCGCGGTGCTCGGCGGGGACGAAGCCGAGGTGCTGGCCCGCCTCGAGGAACTCGACTTGGTCGCCGCCAACCGCAACGGCGCCGGCCAGATCGTCGCCGCCGGCCGACTGACCGCACTGGACAAGCTCGCTGAAGATGCCCCGGCTAAATCCCGGGTGCGCCCGCTGGGTGTGGCCGGAGCGTTCCACACCGCATACATGGCGGGTGCCCTCGACGGCTTCGCCGCCGCGGCGGCGAAGGTCGTGACCGCCGAGCCCACCGCCACCCTGTTGTCCAACCGCGACGGAAAACCGGTATCTTCAGCGGCGGAGGCAATGGAAAAACTGGTCGCTCAGCTCACCCGGCCGGTGCGCTGGGATTTGTGCACCCGCACGCTGCGCGAGCACAACGTGACAGCGATCGTGGAGTTCCCGCCCGCGGGTGCCCTGGCCGGCATTGCCAAACGCGAACTTCGAGGCGTGGAGATACGCGCCCTCAAGTCGCCCGCAGACCTGGACGGGTTACCCGAGACGGGTTGATCGGGCAGAAGCCCCCGGCGTCCGCCGGAACAACCGCATATCGCAGCACAGCACATATCGCAGAGAGTCTCGATCCACACAGCACGTCACCAAACACAACACATCACGGAAGGGAAGCCCACTGTGCCTGTCACTCAAGAAGAAATCATCGCCGGCCTCGCCGAAATCATCGAAGAGGTGACCGGCATCGAGCCATCCGAGATCACCCCGGAGAAGTCGTTCGTCGACGATCTGGACATCGACTCGTTGTCGATGGTGGAGATCGCGGTGCAAACCGAGGACAAGTACGGGGTGAAGATCCCCGACGAGGACCTTGCGGGCTTACGCACCGTGGGCGACGTCGTCACCTACATCCAGAAGCTTGAGGAAGAAAATCCCGAGGCCGCCGAGGCGATCCGCGCCAAGATCGAGGCCGAGAACCCCGAGCAGGTCGAGAAGGTCCGCGCGAGGATCGAAGCGGAGACCAAGTGACCAGGCCTTCCACTGCTAATGGCGGTTTCCCCAGCGTCGTGGTCACCGCCGTCACGGCGACGACATCGATCGCGCCGGACATCGAGAGCACGTGGAAGGGCCTGCTAGCCGGGGAGAGCGGCATCCGCCTCCTTGAGGATGACTTCGTCACCAAATGGGATCTGCCGGTGAAAATCGGCGGCCACCTCAAGGAGCCGATCGACAATCACATGGGGCGGCTGGATTTGCGGCGCATGTCGTATGTCCAGCGGATGGCCAAGCTGCTGGGTAGTCAGCTGTGGGAGGCCGCCGGCAGCCCCGAGGTTGATCCGGACCGGTTCAGCGTGGTCATCGGCACCGGTCTGGGCGGCGCCGAGCGGATCGTCGAGAGCTATGACCTGATGAACCAGGGCGGACCCCGCAAGGTGTCGCCGCTCGCCGTTCAGATGATCATGCCCAACGGCGCCGCCGCGGTCGTCGGTCTGTTGCTGGGGGCCCGGGCCGGGGTGATGACCCCGGTGTCGGCCTGTTCCTCGGGCTCGGAGGCGATCGCTCACGCCTGGCGTCAGATCGTCATGGGTGACGCCGACGTCGCCGTGTGCGGCGGTGTCGAGGGCGTGATCGAAGCGCTGCCCATTGCGGCGTTTTCCATGATGCGGGCGATGTCGACCCGCAACGACGACCCGGAAGGGGCCTCCCGCCCGTTCGACAAGAATCGCGACGGCTTCGTGTTCGGCGAAGCCGGGGCGCTCATGCTGATCGAAACCGAGGAACACGCCAGGGCTCGCGGCGCCAAGCCGCTGGCGCGGCTGCTCGGTGCCGGCATCACCTCGGACGCTTTCCACATGGTGGCGCCCGCGCCCGACGGGGTGCGCGCCGGCCACGCAATGATCCGCTCGCTGCAGCTGGCGGGCTTGTCGCCCAAGGACATCGACCACATCAACGCGCACGCCACCGCCACGCCGATCGGCGATGTGGCGGAGGCTAACGCCATTCGGGTGGCCGGGTGTGAGCATGCCGCGGTGTATGCCCCCAAGGGCGCGCTGGGCCACTCGATCGGCGCGGTCGGCGCCCTCGAGTCGGTGCTCACCGTGCTGACCCTGCGCGACGGCGTCATCCCGCCGACACTGAACTACGAAACCCCGGATCCCGAGATCGACCTGGACGTCGTCGCGGGTGAACCCCGCTACGGCGATTACCGGTACGCCATCAACAACTCGTTTGGGTTTGGCGGGCACAACGTCGCGCTCGCCTTTGGGCGTTACTGAAAGTCACGAAAGGAACGCATCCGACACCCATGACAGAGCTCGTTACGGGAAAAGCGTTTCCCCACGTGGTTGTCACCGGCATCGCCATGACGACCGCCCTGGCATCCGACGCCGAAACGACGTGGAAGATGCTGCTGGATGGGCAGAGCGGGATTCGCAAACTCGAAGATCCGTTTGTCGAGGAGTTCGACCTGCCGGTTCGCATCGGTGGACATCTCGTTGAGGAATTCGATAGTCAGCTAACGCGCGTCGAAAACCGTCGGATGGGCTACCTGCAGAAAATGGCCACCGTGCTGGGCCGACGGGTGTGGGACAACGCGGGCTCGCCCGAGGTCGACACCAACCGGCTGACGGTGTCCATCGGCACCGGCATGGGATCCACCGAGGAACTGGTCTTCGGCTACGACGACATGCGCGTTCGGGGCATGAAGGCGGTCTCACCGCTGGCCGTGCAGATGTACATGCCCAACGGCGCCGCCGCGGCGGTCGGGCTGGAACGGCATGCCAAAGCCGGTGTGATGACACCGGTCTCGGCATGCGCCTCGGGCTCGGAGGGCATCGCCCGCGCCTGGCACCAGATCGTGCTCGGTGAGGCTGACATCGCGATCTGCGGCGGTGTGGAAACCAAGATCGAGGCGGTGCCGATCGCGGGGTTTGCCCAGATGCGCATCGTGATGTCGACGAACAACGACGATCCGCCGGGCGCCTGCCGGCCCTTCGACAGGGACCGCGACGGGTTCGTGTTCGGCGAAGCCGGGGCGCTGATGGTCATCGAGACCGAGGAGCACGCAAAAGCCCGCGGCGCCAACATCCTGGCCCGCCTGATGGGGGCGGCCATCACCTCCGACGGCTACCACATGGTGGCGCCGGATCCCAACGGCGAACGCGCCGGGCACGCCATGACCCGGGCGATCCAGCTGGCCGGCCTGACCCCCGCCGACATCGACCACGTCAACGCGCACGCCACCGGAACACAGGTCGGTGACCTCGCCGAGGGCAAGGCCATCAACAACGCGCTGGGCCCCCATGGCGGCAACGCCGCGGTGTATGCGCCCAAGTCCGCGCTCGGTCACTCGGTGGGGGCGGTCGGCGCGGTGGAGTCGATCCTCACGGTGCTCGCGCTGCGGGACCAGATCATCCCGCCCACACTGAACCTGGTGAACCTCGACCCGGACATCGACTTGGACGTGGTCGCCGGCAAGCCGCGCCCGGGCAACTACAAGTACGCGGTCAACAACTCATTCGGATTCGGTGGGCACAACGTCGCGATTGCCTTCGGGCGGTACTGACCTGCTGACCGGTGCACTGACAGGAGACCTGCGATGACGATCGTGGCCCCGGAGGCGGTCGGTGAGTCGCTGGATCCCCGCGATCCGCTGGTGCGGCTGTCCGCGTTCTTCGACGACGGCAGCGTGGAGTTGCTGCACGAGCGTGACCGCTCCGGGGTGCTGGCCGCGGCGGGCACGGTGAACGGTGTTCGCACCATCGGATTCTGCACCGACGGCACCGTGATGGGCGGCGCCATGGGTGTCGAGGGCTGTGCGCACATCGTCGACGCCTACGACCTGGCTATCAGCGAGCAGCACCCGATCGTGGGTATTTGGCATTCCGGCGGTGCCCGGCTGGCCGAAGGGGTGCGGGCGCTGCACGCGGTCGGGTTGGTGTTCGAGGCCATGATCCGGGCGTCGGGCTACATCCCGCAGATCTCGATGGTGGTCGGTTTCGCGGCCGGCGGCGCCGCCTACGGCCCGGCGTTGACCGACGTGGTGATCATGGCCCCGGAAAGCCGGGTGTTCGTCACCGGTCCCGATGTGGTGCGCAGCGTCACCGGCGAGGACGTGGACATGGCCCAACTCGGTGGACCGGAGACCCACCACAAAAAGTCCGGGGTGTGCCACATCGTCGCCGACGACGAGTACGACGCCTACGAGCGGGGCCGCCGACTGGTCGGATTGTTTTGCCAGCAAGGGCATTTCGACCGCAGCAAAGCCGAGGCCGGCGACACCGACCTGCATGCCCTGCTGCCGGAATCCCCGCGGCGGGCCTATGACGTTCACCCGATCGTGCACGCGCTCCTCGATGACGGCACGTTCGAGGAGTTCCAGGCCAGGTGGGCGCCGTCGATGGTGATCGGACTCGGGCGGCTGTCGGGCCGGACGGTCGGTGTGCTGGCGAACAACCCGCTGCGCCTGGGAGGCTGCCTGAACTCGGAAAGCGCTGAAAAGGCAGCACGTTTCGTCCGGTTGTGCGACGCCTTCGGCATCCCGCTGATTTGTGTGGTCGACGTTCCGGGCTATCTGCCCGGGGTAGACCAGGAGTGGGGCGGTGTGGTGCGCCGCGGGGCTAAACTACTGCACGCCTTCGGCGAGTGCTCCGTTCCGCGGGTCACGCTGGTCACCCGAAAGATTTACGGCGGGGCCTACATCGCGATGAACTCCCGCTCACTGAACGCCACCAAGGTGTTCGCCTGGCCGGACGCCGAGGTGGCGGTGATGGGTGCCAAGGCGGCGGTGGGCATCCTGCACAAAAAGAAACTGGCCGCCGCACCCGAGCATGAGCGGGAGGCGCTGCACGAGCAGCTGGCCGCCGAGCACGAGCGCATCGCCGGAGGTGTGGACAGCGCCATCGAGATCGGTGTGGTCGACGAGAAGATCGACCCCGCGCACACCCGCAGCAAGCTCACCGAGGCACTGGCCACGGCTCCGCCGCGCCGCGGCCGCCACAAGAACATCCCGCTGTAGTTTGTAGCGCGAGCAGACGCAAAAGCCCCCGAACCAACGGTTTTCGGGGGCTTTTGCGTCTGCTCAGCGGGGCGTCACCCATTACTTGACGAGTACCGAAATCAGCGCCCTGCCCCGCTTGGACGTGGCACGATTCCGCAACCGGTACCACACGTCGCCGACGCCGTTCCTCGAGGCGTTGGCACAGCTTGGCCGACTATCAAGCCCAAGAAGGCTTTCCGCGGTGCCGTGAGCGAAACGCTCCTTGTCCTCGGGCGAAAGCCCACATTGCTCAAGAAATTCCATGGCGGCGAAGTTGTCCTGCAGCGGCTAGTCGACCGAGAACATCAGGTTGTCCAGGCCCAGCATCGCTCGGGCACGTCGACTCGGTCATCGCATCCGACCGAGAATCTGACACAGCACCTTACGCAGTCCGCTTTCCGGGCCAGCGGGCAGCTTGTCCGCGCGCCATCCGACGAAATCATCCGGGCGCACCAACAGTGCTCCGCCTGGAGCAAGGCCGGTGGTCGCCGCCCATGCGCCGTCGAGATCAACGGCGTCGCCGTTGGGACCAATGCGATGGACAGTGATCGGGACGCCCAACGCTGCCGACGCCGACGCCGCGGCGTCGACCCATGGGGCGCCGTCATCGCCGGTCAACAGGGTAAAGCCGGAGCCGAGCAGGTCGAGAGTCGAAACCTCCTTTCCGTCGCGGCGCACCCAGACGTGCGGCAGCCGAGTACCGGGTTGTCCGCGCAATTCCTCAACCAGCGATACGGCGTCCGGGTCAGCCAGCGCAGGTTCATCACTCACGACCGCGGCCGACCGGTATTGGTAGCCGATGAGGAGCGCGAACATCGGCTCCTCCTCCTCCGGCGGCAATTGCGGCCGGTTCTCGTCCAACCGCAGAAAGGCAAGTGACGGACCAGTGAGCGACTGGCGAGCGTTGAAGCGGCCGACCGGATGGCGCTCGGTGTGGTACGTACTGAGCAGCTCGGGTCCGGCCACGCCGTTCAAGACGGCGGCGAGCTTCCAGGCCAGGTTGTCTGCGCTTTGGATGGCCGTGTTTGCTCCCCCGGCCTTGAACGGCGGCATCGTGTGCGCGGCGTCGCCGACGAGAAAGACTCGCCCGCATTGGAATTGGTCGGCTACCCGCTCGTATGGCTGCCACGCAGCGACGTCGGCAATCTCCAGGTCGATCTGTTCGCCGATTGCCTTAATCAGTATCTCCGCGCACCGCTCCGGAGTGAACTGCGCGGCAGTTTGGCCTTTCTCGGGGAAGTAGGTGGTGATGAATATGCCAAAGTCGCCCTCGACGACCAGGAATATGCCCTCCACATCAGCGTTTTTGACTTGTACGCCATCCCCATCCCCTAAGTGCGGCACGAACTTCCGCCAAGGCGCCTTAAAGTAGATGAAGACGACGAAGATCGGCACCGCGCCGTACCCGGAAGTGGCGATGGCAAGTGAGTCTCGCACCGGGCTGTGCACGCCGTCGGCGGCGACGAGATAGTCCGCGCGTATCGTTTCTGCTGCGCCCGAATCCCGGTTGCGCACAACCACTGTCACACCGTCGTTGTCCTGGTCGAACGACGACAACTCCGCCCCGTAGCGAACTTCGTTGCCATGCCGGCGGGTTTCGGCCGCCAGCATCGGCTCCAGTCGGCTCTGGGGTAGATACTGCGCGGACGGCTCGGGGCTGAGTCCTCGAAGGGCGCGAAGATGGCGTCGATGTTCATGCCCGGTTCTACTTCGGCGCTGTTGAGCGTTGGCTTGACGACCAGGTCCGAAACATGCTCGGCGACGGCATGCATCTCCTCACCGAGCCCCAGACGCCGCAGGATCTCCAGGCTGCGGAAGCTCAGGTTGCGGGCTTTCGGGTAGATGAAGACCTCGCGCCGCTTCTCGACCAGCAGTGAGCGAACGCCGTGCTGGGCGAGCAATGCGGATGTCGCAAGGCCTCCGGCGCCCGCGCCGACGATGAGTACAGGGACACGCGTGAGGTTCATCCTCATCTACCCTCCACGGACTCGGTGACGCCAGCGGGATGCAGCCGTATCGCCAGCGCCGCTCTCAGCAAACAAACAAACAGGTTGCGGGGCTCCATGAGGCTGACTCGCTTCCAGTCGGCACTGGTCGATATTTGCGGAACGTATCGGTTCCGTTCCGCGTTAAGACTGGCACGAATTGCGGCCGCGCGCAACTTCTCGAAGTCAGGCCGGTCGCTCCGGGGCGCGCTAGTTGGGAGGATCGGCGGTCGCGAGCGGCAGAATCAGCTCTTCCAGGACACGCCGGACGTAGACACGATCGATCGGCCGTCCCGTCAGCACTCGCAGTACGTTGAGGCCCAAGAGCGCGTCGGGTAGAAGCGTCAAATCGCGGCCGGCGGGAATCTCGCCTCGGGCTACCGCGTGGTCGAGGACCGTCCTGATGATCCGACGGGGGGTGGAGAGCACGAGATCATCCAGCGCCGCCGCCAGAACTGGATGGTGCATTGCCGCCGTCGCCGCCCCGACAATCACCTTGATCGTGCTCAGAGCGGCTTCATCGTAGTCAGGTACCGCGGCAACCAGCGCTTCGATGTCACCACGAAGGCTGCCGGTATCCGGAGCCTGCACCGGCCCAAGTCCCCGCCGCCAATGGGCGATCGCCTCGGCCACCACCGCGGCCTTCGACGGCCAGCGCCGATAGATCGCGGCCTTGCCCACGCGGGCGCGGGACGCGATGTCGTCCATGCTCATCCGGTCGTAGCCAAGTTCGCCCAGCCCCTTCAGCGCCGCATCCAGGATGGCGCCATCCAGAGAGCGATCGAAGCGTCCCGGATTTTTCCCCGATGGTCGGCGTGGCGTACGCGCGGCCCGGCCGCTTCGAACGCTGTCGGTACTCATGACCATATCCCCCAATTCAAACCGAGACGCGACGGTTCCGTTTCACTATACTCGGGCCGGGAACCTCGCCGCATAGACATAGATGAGTGCCCGGCCTCTCGATCATGCCGGGCAAACGACTCGTGGGCCTCCCCTGCGCATAAGCCCGTGGTGGCCGGCGCTGGCGGCTCGCTGGCCGCCGCACCCGAGCATGAGCGGGAGGCGCTGCACGAGCAGCTGGCCGCCGAGCACGAGCGCATCGCCGGAGGTGTGGACAGCGCCATCGAGATCGGTGTGGTCGACGAGAAGATCGACCCCGCGCACACCCGCAGCAAGCTCACCGAGGCACTGGCCACGGCTCCGCCGCGCCGCGGCCGCCACAAGAACATCCCGCTGTAGGCCTCCGGCGTCTTGCGCCCCGGTCCTGAGGCGAGCCACCGGCAAAACATCAGCGTGAGCTATGCTCCGGCCCGCACCGTCTCGGGGCGTACGATCATTCACGCCCCCACATAAGCAACGAAGCAGCGGGCACGGCCAAGTGAGGATAGGTGTCGATGACCAGGCTCAAGGTGTTAGTGCTGGCTCTCTTCACGGCTTACTGGATGATAATTGCGGCCATGGTGCTGGTCGCCCGGCCGCAGTATGACCAGCTGCTGAAGCTCTCCGGTAACTCTCAAAAGGGTGAGGTGCCGTCGCTGGTGATCCTGACGGCGGTCCTCGCAACGCTGTCGATCGGCGTGATTCGCGGCTGGCGATGGACCTTTTGGCTCATTCTCCTGGTGTTTCTGGCCGGGGTGCTGCGCGCGGGCGAGATGGCCATGCAGTTGATCGGCCTGAGGCCGCACCACGGGCCGGTCTGGTACGTCGTTTTGCCCGGCATGATCGGCTTGATTCAGTTCGTTATCGCACTCGGCATGATCGTCAGCTATCGCAGGGTGGGCCCCTGGGGCCGCCCCTCGCCGCGGTGACACGACCGACCGATGAAATCCGCGACACCCTGAAATACGGCGTCGTGCGCACCAGGAGCCGGGCCCCCCGGTCCGGCTTGCCGGTGTTCAGCCGGGATGCGACGACGCTATGGCCTCTGAGACCATCGCGTACGCGTGAGCCAATTTCTCGATCTCGTTGGTGCTCGAGCCGCTGAACTGCTTGAGCTTGCCAAGCTCAGCCCTGATCGCTATGTACAGCTCCTGCGCCGTCTCGTTCCGCTCCTGGGCCGCGTTCACGATACTGCCTCCTAATCGGTTAGTAGGGATGGGTGCTGGTCGTGTTGACCGGGGTCTGTTTCTGGCGGGGTCTGCCGCCGGGTTGATGCCTGGTGTCTCCCGGCGTTCGACGCCTTGTGAAAGAGCGGCGCGCCTGGCGGCAGGTCACGTGTGTGGGTGGTGGGATGCTGTTGCCCGAGCTTGCCGCGGGGTTGACTTCCTGATGGTTGTTCCCGAGCCTTGAGCTCTTCGATAGAACGAGGTCTCGCGGTGGGCTGGAGTCACGGACGGCTACTGAGATGACGGACCATCGAGTCCTGCGATTAGGGCGCCGCACAACTCCGCCGGGGACAACACAATCACCGAGTACCGGAGGGATGCCTTGGCACTGTTTTGTGGAATTGATTGGGCCACTGATCATCACGATGTCGCGGTCGTCGACGACGACGGGCGTGTGGTGGCGCGCGGACGGGTCAGCAATGACGCGGCCGGCTTCGCCCAGCTGTTGACGCTGTTGGCCGATGCCGGCGACACCGCCGATGATCCGATCCCGGTGGGGATCGAAACCGACCGCGGGCTGTGGGTCGCTGCGCTGCGCGAGACCGGTCGGGTGATCTATCCGATCAACCCGCTGGCGGCCTCCCGCTATCGGGCGCGGTATGCGCTGTCGGGGGCCAAATCCGATGCCACCGACGCGGTGCTGCTGGCCAACATGGTGCGCACCGACCCCGACGCGCACCGCCCGCTGCCTGCCGACACCGAGCTGGCCCAGGCCATTAGGGTGCTGGCCCGGGCTCAGCAAGACGCGGTGTGGGCGCGCCAGCAGATCGGCAACCAGATCCGTGACCTGCTCAAGGACTTCTACCCGGCCGCGATCATCGCCTTTGCCGGGCTGCCCAGCGGGGGTTTGGCCCGCGCCGATGCCCGCGCCATCCTGGCCGCCGCACCCACTCCCGCCGAGGCTGCCCGGTTGACCCCGGCGCGGCTGCGCCGACTGCTGATCAAAGCCGGCCGCCGCCGCGACCTCGACCGCGACGTCGAGCGGCTGCGCGCGGTGTTCACCGGCACCTACCTGCACCAGCCGCCCGCAGTCGAAAACGCCATGGGCATTCAGCTGACGGCGCTGCTGCGCCAGTTCCAGGCCGCCAGCGCCGCCGCTGATGAGTTGACTGAGGCGGCGACCGCCCATTTTGAGCGACACCCGGACGCCGAGATCATCACCAGCTTTCCCGGGCTGGGGAAGCTGGCCGGCGCCCGGGTGCTGGCCGAGATCGGCGACGACCGAACCCGCTTCGCCGACGCCCGCGGATTGAAGGCCTTCGCCGGATCCGCCCCCATCACCCGAGCCAGCGGCAAGAAAACCATAGTGACACACCGCCATATCAAGAACCGGCGCCTGGCAACTGTCGGGTCGATCTGGGCGCTGGCCGCGCTGCGCAGCTCCCCGGGAGCCCGCCGCCACTACGACGCCCGCCGCGCGGCCGGAGACTGGAACCGCCAAGCCCAACGGCACCTGTTCAACAAGTTCCTCGGCCAGCTTCACCACTGCCTGCAAACCGGCCAGCCCTACGACGAACACCGGGCGTTTCCACCTCCTCTCCCACTCACGGCTTGACTTTCAACTTCCTGAGATGTCTTTCACCCGATGCCGCTCGTTCGCGTCCGAGCCGGCTCCCCAACTCGTTTAGCCGGTTAGCCCAGCATTGCCAAAAACTCCTGCGTCACACCGACCACCCGCTCACGATCCGCCGCCACCAGACCGATGCGGGTGCGGCGATCGAGAATGTCGCCGACCTCCAGCGCGCACTCGTGGGTCACCGCGTACTCGAACTCGGCTCGGGTCACGTCGATGCCCTCGGCGACCGGATCGGTGGGCCGCTCGCAGGTGGCCGACGCGACGACGTTGGCGGCTTCGGCCCCGTAGCGCGCGACCAGCGAGGCCGGCAGGCTGGCGACGGGCCGCGTCGCCGGCCCCGGGTTGGCCGGCGCGCCGATCAACGCCAGGTGGTGCGTCCGGCATTTTCCGGCATCCAGGCGACGCCAGACGATAGCGCGGTCGAGCACGTCTTGTGCCATATACCGGTATTCGGTCAGCTTGCCGCCGACCACGCTGATCACGCCGGACGGCGATTCCACCACGGCATGCCGGCGCGACACGTCGGCGCTGCGGCCGTCGCCGGTGTCGATCAGCGGCCGCAGACCCGCGTAAGCACCAATGACATCACTGGCGTTCAGCGGCGTGCCCAGCACGGTGTTCACCGTATCGAGCAGAAAAGCGATGTCGCCCGGCGTCGGCTGCGGCACATCGGGAATCGGGCCGGGTGCGTCTTCATCGGTCAACCCGAGATAGACGCGGCCCAGCTGTTCGGGCATGGCGAACACAAAGCGGTTGCGCTCACCGGGAATCGGAACGGTCAGCGCCGCGACCGGATTTCCGAACGAGCCGCTAGCGAAGACGAGATGGGTTCCGCGGCTCGGCCGCAGCCTCAGGTGCGGATCGATCTCGCTTGCCCACACCCCGGTCGCGTTGATCACCGCACGCGCGGACACCTCGAACGATCCGCCGCCGCGCTGATCGGTCAACCGGACCGAGGTCCCGGTGGCCTCGGACGCGGCCACATACGAAAGAATCCGGGCGCCGTGTTGCGCGGCGGTGCGCGCCACCGCGATGACCAGCCGGGCGTCGTCGACAAGTTGGCCGTCGTAGGCCAAAAAGCCGCCTTCGAGGCCGTCGCGCCGCACCGCGGGAACCATGCCGATGACTTCTTGCGCCGCGATGCGGCGCGAACGCGGCAGCACCGCCGCCGGGGTACCCGCCAGCGCGCGCAACACGTCGCCGGCGAGAAACCCGGCGCGCACCAGTGCCCGCTGCCCACGTCCCATCGACGGCAGCAACGGCACCAGCTGCGGCATCGCGTGAACAAGGTGAGGAGCGGTGCGCGACATCAGGATCCCGCGTTCGATGGCGCTGCGGCGGGCGATGCCCACGTTGCCGGTGGCCAGATAGCGCAAGCCGCCGTGGACCAGCTTGGAACTCCATCGGCTGGTGCCGAACGCCAGGTCGTGTTTCTCCACCAACGCCACCCGCAGGCCCCGTGAGGCGGCGTCCAGCGCGATGCCGGTGCCGGTGATGCCGCCACCGATCACCACGACATCGAGGGGCTCGCCATCGGCCAGCGCGGTCAGCTCGGCGGTTCGCCGTGCCGCATTGAGTGCGGTGCGCATCGGAACGAACATCCGTTCAGCGAGTCAAGCGGGTCGCGTCCAGTCTCGGCTGCACGGTACCCGCGGGGTGGGGCGGCTGGGCAGTCGGCACTCGCGTCCCGGCCGGCTGGCGCGGGTAATACTGTAACGCATGGTCAGCCGCGAGGAACTGCTGCCGCCGATGAAGTGGAACGCGTGGGGTGATCCGGCGGCGGCCGTCCCGCTCTCCGACGGCATCAGGTCGTTGCTGAAAGAGGCTTTGGGCGTGCCGGATTCGCCTCCCCCGGAACTCGACCCCGAGCAGGTGCGGTTGCGTCCCTCGGCGTTGTCGCCGACCGATCGCGACGCGCTTACCGCGATGCTCGGAGCCGACTACTGCCGGGTCGGCGACCGCGATCGGCTGTTGCACGCTGGCGGCAAGTCGACTTTGGACCTGCTGCGACGCAAGCACTCCGGCGAACAGGATGCTCCCGATGCGGTGCTGCTTCCCGGAAACGACGACGACGTCGCGGCTATCCTGCGCTACTGCACACACCACGGCATCGCGGTCGTCCCGTTCGGCGGCGGCACCAGCGTGGTCGGCGGACTCGATCCGATTCGGGGCCGGTTCACCGCCGTAGTCGCGCTGGACCTGCGGCGCTTCGATGAGTTGTTGGCTCTCGACGAGGTCTCCGCGGTAGCGGAATTCGGTGCCGGCGTCACCGGCCCCGAGGCCGAACGGCTGCTCGGGGAACACGGCTTCTCGTTGGGGCATTTCCCGCAGAGCTTTCAGTTCGCCACCCTCGGGGGTTTCGCCGTAACCCGGTCTTCGGGCCAGGACTCGGCCGGCTATGGCCGATTCGACGACATGGTTTGCGGGCTGCGGGCGATCACCCCTGTCGGCGTGCTGGAGCTGGGCCGAGCACCGGAATCGGCCGCCGGCCCGGATTTGCGTGAGCTGCTGATCGGGTCCGAAGGCACCTTCGGGGTCATCACCCGGGTGCGGCTGCGGGTGCACCCGGTGCCGGAAACCATTCGATACCAGGCGTGGGCATTTCCCGATTTTGCGACCGGGACCGCGGCGTTGCGTGCCGTCACCCAGGCCGGTGCGGGCCCGACGGTCATCCGGCTTTCCGATGAGGCGGAAACCGGGGTGAACCTGGCCATTACCGACGCGATCGGGCAGCAGCGGATCACCGGCGGCTGCCTGGCCGTCACCGTATTCGAGGGCACCCGGGCGCACGCCGAAAGCAGGCATGCCGAGACGGCTGCCCTGCTGGCCGCCCACGGCGGTAGCTCGCTGGGGGAGGCACCGGCACGGGCCTGGGAGCGCGGCCGGTTCAGCGCGCCGTATCTGCGCGACTCACTGCTGGCCGCGGGCGCCTTGTGCGAGACCCTGGAAACCGCGACGTATTGGTCGAACATTCCCGCGCTCAAGCAGGCCGTCACCGCGGCGCTCACCGCGTCGCTGGCGGAATCCGGCACGGCGGCGCTGGTGCTGTGCCACATCTCGCACGTGTACCCCACCGGCGCGGCACTGTATTTCACCGTGGTCGCCGCGCAGCGGGGCGATCCGATCGAGCAGTGGCGCGCGGCGAAAGCGGCCGCATCGGAAGCGATCATGGCGACCGGGGGCACCATCACCCACCATCATGCGGTCGGTACCGATCACCGGCCGTGGATGGCGCGGGAGGTGGGTGAGCTGGGCGTGCGCCTGCTGCGAACCGTCAAATCGACCCTGGATCCCGCGGGAATCCTCAACCCCGGCAAGCTGATCCCGTGACCGGGCAGCTGCGGCGGCGGGAGATCGGCCAGGTGACCGTGCTGACCAACCCGGTATCGGGCCGCGGCCAGGCCCCGCGGGCCGCGCACGCCGCGATCGCGCGATTGCGGCAGCGCGGTGTGGGTGTCGCCGAAATCGCCGGCACCGACGCGCATCACGCGCGTCTCCTGATCGACGAAGCCCTTGAGCGCGGCACCGACGCCCTGGTGGTGACCGGCGGTGACGGTGTGATCTCCGACGCGCTGCAAGCGTTGGCGGGCACCGACATCCCGTTGGGCATCGTGCCCGCAGGCACCGGTAACGACCATGCTCGCGAATTCGGGCTCCCGACCAAGCATCCCGACGCTGCTGCCGACATCATCGCCGACGGCTGGACTGAAACCGTGGACTTGGGGCGGATTTGTGATCGCAGCGGTGTGGTCAAGTGGTTCGGCACCGTGGCGGCTGCGGGGTTCGACTCGCTGGTGACCGACCGCGCCAACCGAATGCGCTGGCCCCGCGGACGGATGCGGTACAACCTGGCGATGCTCGCCGAACTCCGGAACTTGCGGCTGCTGCCGTTTCGGCTCACGCTCGATAACGGTCAAGAGATCGTCACCGAACTCACGTTGGCGGCTGTCGGCAATACCCGCAGCTATGGCGGCGGCATGCTGATCTGTCCCGACGCCGACCACGCCGACGGCCGACTCGACATCACCATGGTGCGCTGCCCTTCACGGATCCGGCTGATCCGCTTATTTCCCACCGTTTTCAACGGCACTCATGTCGGTCTTGACGAGGTGCGCACGGCACGCACCACGTCCACCGAGATCGAATCGGCCGGCATCAACGTCTACGCCGACGGCGAATACGCCTGCCGGCTGCCCGCCGAGATTTACGCGGTCCCGGGTGCGTTGCAGATTCTGCGCCCCGCTACCCCACACTCCGGCTGAGCCAGCTCACCTGACCGGCGTCGCCACCGTCGCGATACGCCTCCAGAGCCTCGTCCCAGGCCGTTCCCAGCACCGAATCCAGTTCGGCGGCAAGCACGTCAGGACCTTGCGCCATCATCGCCCGCAGCCGGTTCTCGCTGACCATGATGTCCCCGTTGGCGCTTGTGGACCCACTCCACAGGCCCAATTGCGGAGTGTGGCTGAACCGTTGCCCGTCGACACCGGGACTGGGATCCTCGGTGACCTCGAAGCGCAGCACCGACCACGAGCGCAACGCGTTGGCCAACCGCGCACCGGTGCCTACCGGCCCCACCCAGTTGGTCACCGCTCGCAACTGTCCGGGCATCGCCGGCTGCGGGGTCCACTGGAGGTTCGCCTTGGCCTGCAGAATCGACGACAACGCCCACTCCACATGCGGGCACACCGCCGCGGGTGAGGCGTGGATATACACCACGCCGCTGGTCACATCGGCGAATTGGTACGACGCGCACATCTGTTGCTCCTTCGGCTCCAGGACGTCTTCCCCTACGACCCGGCGAAACCGACGAGCAGATGCGATGAAGTTGTGTCTTACGTGCCTATTGTGCCTCTTGATACCCCTGTTGCGCTAGTCTGGGGCGGTTTCGGCTATCACCGCGTCGGACAGTGCCGGCCACAAGGGCAGCGCCCATTCACCGAAATCACGATCGGTGAGCACCACCAGCGCCAGGTCCAGGTCCGGATCCACCCAGATGAAGCTGCCCTGCTGGCCGAAGTGGCCGTAAGTCCGGGGCGAGTTGGTCCTGCCGGTCCAGTGCGGCGACTTGGCGTCCCGGATCTCGAATCCCAGCCCCCAGTCGTTGGGCCGTTGCACGCCGTAGCCGGGCAGCACACCGTCCAGACCGGGAAACTGCACCGCGATCGCCTGGGCATGCATCCGCGCCGACACCGTCGACGGCCTCAGCAGATCGCCGGCGAACGCCACCAGGTCGGTCACCGTCGAGGTGGCGCCGAATCCCGCCGCTTGAGCCCCGCCGTCCAGCCGGGACGCGGTCATGCCCAGCGGGTCGAAGACCGCCTCGGCCAGGTAACGCGTGAACTCGATGCCCGATGCCTCTTGCACGGCCTCGGCCAGCAGGGTGAAGCCGTAGTTGGAATACATCCGGCGCACGCCCGGCCTGGCCAGCACCCGATTGGAGTGCATCGCCAGTCCGGACGCGTGCGCCAGCAGGTGACGCACCGTCGACCCGGGCGGACCGGCCTGGGTGTCGAGATCGAACACCCCTTCCTCGACCGCGACCTGCACCGCCCGCGCAACCAGCAGTTTGGTCACCGACGCCAAAGCGAACACCCGCCCGGTGTCGCCGTGGGTTGCCAGCGGACCGGACGGCCCCACCACGGCGGCCGCGGCGGCCGTGACCGGCCAGTCATCGAGGGCGTCGAGGGCAGCCATCGGGTGCAGCCTATCCTCCGGGTGGCGACGGTGCGTGCCGCGCTAGCGGCGAACGACGCGCCGCGCGAGCGCTCCGGGTTGAAGCCTTGGCACCAGGGGAGCGAACTCACCGCCGGGCTACGTTGGAGACTATGCCTTCGACGGTGCGCGGGGTGATTGCCCGTAAGAAAGCCGAACCGCTTGAACTGGTCGACATCGTCATCCCCGACCCTGGGCCCGGTGAAGCCGTCGTCGATATCGCCGCGTGCGGTGTCTGCCATACCGACCTGACCTACCGCCAGGGCGGCATCACCGATGACTACCCGTTCCTGCTGGGCCACGAAGCCGCGGGCACCGTCGAATCCGTGGGGCCGGGGGTGACCGCGGTCCAACCGGGCGATTTTGTGGTCCTCAACTGGCGTGCGGTATGCGGTCGGTGCCGCGCCTGCAAACGCGGCAAGCCGTGGTATTGCTTTGACACCTTCAACGCAGACCAGCCGATGACACTGACCGACGGCACCGCATTGACCCCGGCGCTGGGCATCGGTGCGTTCGCCGACAAAACACTGGTGCACGCCGGTCAATGCACCAAGGTCGGCCCCGAAGCCGACCCGGCGGTGGCCGGCTTGCTGGGTTGCGGAGTGATGGCCGGCCTGGGTGCCGCGGTGAACACCGGTGCGGTCAGCCGTGGCGACACCGTTGCGGTGATCGGCTGTGGCGGTGTCGGCGATGCCGCGATCGCGGGCGCGGCGCTGGTTGGGGCCACACGGATCATCGCGGTCGACACCGACCACACCAAACTCGCCTGGGCCCGCAAGTTCGGCGCCACCCACACCGTCAACGCGCACGAATCCGACGTCGTTACGGCGATTCGGGATCTCACCGACGGTTTCGGTGCCGACGTGGTGATCGACGCCGTAGGCCGCCCCGAAACCTGGGAGCAGGCTTTCTACGCGCGGGATCTCGCCGGAACGGTTGTGCTGGTGGGGGTGCCCACGCCCGAAATGCGCATCGAGATGCCGCTGCGGGATATCTTCTCCCACGGTGGCGCCTTGAAATCATCGTGGTACGGCGATTGCCTGCCCGAACGCGATTTTCCCACGTTCATCAGCCTCTATCTGCAAGGCCGGCTTCCACTGCAAGACTTCGTCACCGAACGCATCGGACTCGCTGACATTGAGGAGGCGTTCCGCAAAATGCAGACTGGCAAAGTCTTGCGCTCGGTGGTGATGCTATAACGACCCACCGGCCGTATGGTCACTGACGTATCGTCGGGATATTCGAACTCACTAGTGGCAGTGGAGAACTCGATTCCGCTGGGCCAGCTACGCTTCCGCGGGACGCAGCGGCGTAGTATGCGGGTGACATCCGAAGCGGCCGGGGAGGGAGGGGCTTTGCCGGCACCAGCCACAATGAATGTAAATAAGGCAATAGAATTCGGCCAACTCGTGGGCGCCGCTTACCGGAAACCGCCAAACGACTTGACAAATGCAGCCGGTCAGCAGTTAAGGGCTGAGGGTGTGGCCTATATGGTGATCACGACGATCTATGCCAATGATCTGGCGACCGACATTAATCCCTCCCGCGGCGAGGATGACGTTTCGATCGGGCTGATCTGCCAGGCAAATCAAGCCGGTGATGTGGTAATCGCCATCCGGGGCACCGAAGGCATCTGGGAGTGGATCCATGACTTCGAATTCCAGCAGGTACCATGCCCTTTCCTGGCGGGAGCCGGCCGGACGGAAGACGGCTTCACCGCCATGTATGAGTCCCTCAAAACCGGAACTGCACCGAATTCTCCTCCCGTGGTCAGCGCATTGACCACGCTGTCGTTTCCCCGTCCGGTCAGCTCGGTGACGATTTGCGGGCACAGCCTGGGAGGTGCCCTTGCGACGCTGCTCGCCCTCGACGTCGCGGCGAACACCGGCTTTAGCGAGCCGACCGTATACTCCTACGGCAGTCCGCGCGTCGGGGATCCGCGCTTTGCAAGCACCTTCGACAAGCTGGTCAAGAACTCATACCGGATCGCGAACCGCCTGGACATCATCCCGGCACTACCCCCTGCCCCAGACTACAAACACGTGCTCAATCCATATGAGCTGAACCCGATTCTGCTATTACCTCCTCCCCCAAAGGTTTTGGTGAAGTTTACTCCCGGATGCGAACACTCCCTCGTGACGTACCTGCATCTTTTGTCACGTCAATCCGGTGGACCACCGATACCGCTTGAAACCAGGTGCCAGCCTTAGACCCCTAGCGCCCCCCGTGACTCAGCCGGCATGTCGTCCAATGCCATGTCGTCCAATCCGGGCCGGTGTTGGCGTGCCGGCCTCCTCCCGGGGTGCACCGCACCCCATTCTCGCCGGCACGCCATACTCGTTGGATATGGCGTTCAAGGTGTGGCTCCGCAGCAGCGATGACCCGCTCGACCGCGGCGACGGTGACATTTACGATTTCCTTCCCGGTGGGGTGCTGGCGGTTCACTACGTAACGGCGGGTCGCTGGTCGGACTACTACTCCCCGACCTCCTGGGAGCACCTCGCGGCCGCGCCCAACCATCGGCCCGGTGAACCGTCGGATCAGTCTATTGGCCCAGACTTCGATTAGCGGTGTGGCGGGCTTTACTTCACCAATCGGTCGATTCGGTTGTTTCCCGTCCGGTGGTGGCGGGATCCGCCACCCATAACGCCCCGAAATCCGGCAGTGTGTGCGTACCCTCAACGCATGCAGCAGCACGCCGGCACCGCTGAAGATGCCTGCTATAGGGGCCTCGCGGCATATCGCAAGTGCGTTGACCGTATTCGCCTCGCCTGGCCCGGGTTCGCCGAGGAGCGCCGCCGACGGCTCAACCAGGCCGGCATCGGGCGACCGGTGGAGAGGGTCGCCGAAAACATCCTCGAGGACATGTTCACGACCGTCCTCGACTGGCCGGTAGCAGACGTCAAATTGCAGGTCGGAGGAACCCGCGGATTCGCCGATATCGTGCTGGCCCGGTTGGGCTTCAAGCGGCTCGTGCTGGAGGTCAAAAGGCCGGGCTCGCTGACCGGCCGTCGCGCAGCGATTGAGGCGGCCCTCCTGCAAGCGCGTCGCTACGCTGCGGATCAGCGCGTCTCGGCCGTGGCGGTCAGCGATGCCACCTTGCTGTACGCGGCCGACGTCCACAGCGGGGGGCTGCGCCCCCGGGTGTGGCTCACCCTGGACAGCGAACGACACGCGCACCTGGAAGCTGCCCTATCTGCTGGCGGACGGCGCGACCCCGGACCCCCAACGGCTCCCTAAGGCGATTCAGTGCATCGTGAGGAACTATCGAGGCACCACGGTCGACATTCCCGAGGCGGATGTCGGCGATGTGTTGGTGCGACTCGGGCGCGCGGCCGCGAAGCTCCGGAAAATGCCGTGCCAAAACGCATTCACCGCCGCGGCGTACCTGGAGGCCCACCAGCTCCTGGAACAGCTGAACCGGTTATCCGACGTGGGGTGCTGCGGGCAGAAGCACGACATCAAGCCGTTGCGCGGACAAGCGAAGGACAACCCGTGAAGACGTTGACACTGAGCGTTGTGGTAATGGCAGCGGCGGTGGCGCTTGCGCCCGCTGCCCGAGCGGGCATGCAGATCGGCAACTACGCGCTTCAAACCGACCGGGATCCGGGACATGCCTGGATTTGGGAGATCAGACCGTGCTCACCGGAATGCGTTCACGTGCAGGCGGTGCCGCAGCCCAACGGGCAAGCGGCGCCTTATGAGGGGAACGCCCAATTGGCCGACGGTCGCTACACCATGAGCGTCGACGTGCCCGATGGGGTGCGCTGCGTCGTCTATTTCCTGCCCTCGCATGACACCTACACCTGGGATGCGCTGACGCTGACCGGTTCGGTGGAATCCAGGTACGACGCGGGCTGCGGCGGCACGCCGGGAGGGACCGACACCTACGCGTTCCGGCTCGTCCGCTGGTAGCTGCCCGCTGTGGCGTGGGTTGGCGCGCACCCGCCCGCCCCGCGGGCAAAGCCGGGTCACGGCGCCCGGGAGCGTGCTGTAAACCGGGCAAGCCAACCCGCAACGCCGCTGCATTTGACGAGCGGATCGGCTGCGGCGACGATTAACCCAATGGCGGCCGAATCTGGCGTCCCCCGACCACGAAATGCCCGGCGATGACGTTTAAACCCGACACCGAGCCCGGGCTGCATATCGAGCTGTCCCTCGACCAGCGCCGGGCGCTTAAAGCCGCCGCCGCACGGCTGCACGCCGAATTCGACGGTACCTTCGACGTGCAGACCATCGAACGGTTCGTGTACTCCTCGTACAACAAGGTCGCCGCGGGCGCGACCGTCTACGACTTTTTGGCGCTGCTGGCGGAGCGCTTCACCCGCCAGCGACTTCGCGCCCTGGCCAAGGTGGAGGGTAAGTCCGGCGACGACAAGCCCGTCGTGTTGTTCTTGTGCAACCACAACGCCGGCCGATCCCAAATGGCGATGGCTTTTTTCAACCACCTCACCGGCGGTGAGGCGGTGGCGTGGTCCGGCGGATCGCAGCCCCAACGCGAGGTCAATCCCGCTGTGGTCGCCGTGATGGCCGAGCGCGGCATCGACATCAGCGGTGAGTACCCGAAACCCTGGACCGACGAGATCGTGGAAGCTGCCGACCTGATCGCCTCCATGGGCTGCGCCGATGCCCCAACCGGGCCCGGGTTTCAACATCAAGATTGGGTCATCGACGACCCGGACGGCAAGGATATGGCGGCCCTGCGGGATATCCGCGATGACATCGAACAAAAGGTTCGCCGGCTGATCGCCGACCTCGGGCTCCCTTGCCGCGACTGAGCGGACCGCCGACCCGCTTCATCGGTCCGTGATTCGTTCTGCTCACGGGTGGTGCACGAGCGTCACGGCGGAAACGTCACCCCGTTTCACCAGACACGCACCCAGTCGACGAGCATGTCCGCCGGATAGCTGCCCGGGCTGGGATCACCCCCACCCGAGCCGGCAACCGCGAGATTGAAAACCGTAAACATCCGATAGCCCGGGTCGCTGAACGGCCAGTCCGGCAGGGAGTTCGCCGGAACGTCGAAATACGGTTGCGCGCCGTCCACGTAGTCCTGCCAGAAGCGGATACCGGCCGCGTCCCACTGGCATCGCCACGTGTGCCAGGCGCCGTCCAGCGAAAGGTTATGGGTCTTCCACTCCGAGCCGTTGGCCTTTGCGTGGACGGTGGTCGCCGACGGCCAGTTGCCGTTGCCGTACCACTCGAGCACATCGATTTCGCCGCGGTCGTCATTACCCAACCAGAAGGCGGGCCAGCAACCCGCGGTCAGGCAGTTCAGCTTGATCCGGGCTTCCCAGGTGTGGCCGACAGTGCCCGTCCACACGCTTTGCACTTTGCCGCTGTAGTAGGTTCTGCCGTCTTTTGCGGCGCGCAGTACCAGGTTGGAGTTGCCGTCGAGGAACACGTTTCGGCGGTCGTCGCGATACTGCCCGACGTTCTCGGGTCGCTCCCAAAACGTCGGATTTTTCATCGGCTCCCGGGCCCGCGCCACCGTCCACTTCGATGGATTCGGGGCGGATCCGGCCGGTCCGTCGAACTCATCCTGAAAAAGATAGGTACCCGCGGTAGCGCCGGGCGGCGCGGCGGGCGGGGGCCGTCGATCCGCCGGCGCGGACGGGTAGGCCCGGGCGCGCGGGACCCCGATCGCGGTCGCCAAGACGCCGATCCCCATCGTCACCATCAGGCTGCGTCGGTCCATCTCGGGCATGTTTCGAATGAAACCACGCGGGCCGTCAGCGCGCAGGGCGTCCCAGCGTTCGAGCCCGATCAGTGACGGGTGAGCTTCTCGCGGGCCACGTCGGCGAGGAAACGCCGCGGCGACACCGGCCGGAACGCGCGGGCGGCATCGGTGAGCGCGTCGCGTGACTCCGCGCTCAGCTCGATGTCTGCGGCGGCGGCGTTGAACTCGAGTTGCTCCGCACTGGACGCCCCGGGAATGGCGACCACGCCCGGCAGGCTGATCAGCCAGGCGAGCGCCACCTGCGCCGGTTTCGCATCCATTTCCGCCGCGACGTCACGCAACGTGCCCAGCAACGGTTCGATCCGGCGCAGGTTCTCGGTGCCGAACAGGGGGTTGAGCGCGCGAACACCGCCGGGGCGGTTGTCGGGACCGTACTTGCCGCTCAGCAGTCCTTGCGCCAGTGGGCTGTAGGCGATCACGACACGGTTCTCGCGCTCGGCGAAAGGGACGAGGTCGTCGAGCGGCCCGGGATGTGCCAAAGAGAAATGGACCTGGTTGCTGATGACCGGACGCCCGAGCGCGGCATCGGCCCGCTGCCACCGGGACAGGGAATAGTTTGAGACGCCGGCCGCGCCGATAACGCCGCTGTCGAGCAGGTCGCGCATTCCCGGCATGATCACCGAGTCGGGGACCACCGGGTTGGGCTGGTGGATCTGATAGAGGGGGATGCGTTCCAGCTGCAGCCGACGCGCGCTGGCGCGCGCCCGCTGCCTGATCACCGGGGGAAACGGCGCGATCGGCATGATTTTGCTGGCCACCACAACCTCGCCACGCCGGTCGCCGAGCGCCTCGCCGAGTATCCGTTCGCTTTTGCCCAGCCCGTAGATCTCGGCGGTGTCAAACAGCGTCACCCCCAACGCAAGAGCCCGCTGGACGATGTCGCGGGCGGTACCGGAGGCATAGCGCTCGCCGTAGCCCCACTCGCGCGAGCCGAACTGCCAAGTGCCCAGCCCGATCCGGCTGACTTTTCCGATTCCTTCGACGTCCAGGTACTTCATATCGACCACCGTACCGAGCCGGCCGAGCACGCCCGGCGCCGAACGCCCGCGGAACCGCAGCGTTCGCGCCCGCCGACCCCGACCGGCCGGCGCCGGGCCATAAGATCGGCCAATGCATCTCGACGAATACCTGTCATACGATGCGACGGCGCTGGCCGAACTGGTCGAAAGCAAGCAGGTCACCCCGGCCGAACTCCTGGCCTTGGCGCGCCGGCGCGCCGATGCGGTCAACCCCCGATTGAACGCGATCGTCCGTCGCCTCGACGAGGCGGCCGACAGGCAAGCCACCGACCCGAATCTGCGCGGCCCATTTGCCGGGGTCCCCCTGTTGCCTCACGTCAAGATGCCCGCGAGGTTTGATTCGTTGCCTCATCCGAGG
>NZ_JASBVP010000003.1 GCF_029961025.1 Mycobacterium sp. | reverse complement strand
CTTCCCGGTGTCACCGAGCACCTCAAGCTCAACGGCAAGGTGCTGGCGGCCATGTATGAGGGCACCATCAAAACCTGGAACGACCCGCAGATCACCGCGCTTAACCCCGGGGTGAACCTGCCCGCCACCCCGGTGATTCCGCTGCACCGCTCCGACGGGTCCGGTGCCACTTTCTTGTTCACCCAGTATTTGTCCAAGCAGGATCCCGACGGGTGGGGGAAGTCACCCGGTTTCGGCACCACCGTCGCCTTCCCCGCGGTGCCGAGTGCGCTGGCCGAGCACGGCAACGCCGGCATGGTGACCGGCTGCGCCAAGACCCCCGGGTGCGTGGCCTACATCGGCATCAGCTTCCTCGACCAGGCCACCCAAAAGGGTCTGGGCGAAGCCCGGCTGGGCAACGCCTCCGGCAAGTATCTGCTGCCCGACGCCAAAAGCATTCAGGCCGAGGCCGCCGGCTTCGTCTCACAAACCCCCGAGAACGAGGCGATCTCGCTGATCGACGGGCCCGCCCCCGACGGGTATCCGATCATCAACTACGAGTACGCCATCGTCAACAGCCAGCAAAAAGACGCCGCCACCGCCCAGACGCTGCAGGCGTTCCTGCACTGGGCGTTGACCGACGGGAACAGCCCCTCGTTCCTGGATCAGGTGCACTTCCAGCCGCTGCCGGCCCCGGTGGTGAAGCTCTCCGACGCCCAGATCGCCAAGATCACCAGCTAAGTTGGCGTTCTCCACGCGACAGCCGGGCCCGCGCGGTCTGACCGCGCTGCGCCGCGGGCCGCGCCGGGTGGGTGGGGTGCGCCGCGGTGGGGGGCTGGTGCGCTGGGCCGGCGGGGTGGGGGCGGTGGTCCCGCTGCTGGCGCTGGTGTTTGTGCTGGCGACGCTGCTCATCGAGGCGCTGCCGGCGATGCGGGTCAATGGGCTGCATTTTTTCACCGCCACCGCCTGGGATCCGGGCAACACCTACGGCAGCACCGAAACCACCCACGGGGTGGCCCACCCGGTGGGCGCCTACTACGGGGCGCTGCCGCTGATCGTGGGCACCCTGGCGACCTCGGTGATCGCCCTGATCATCGCGGTGCCGGTGTCGATCGGGGCGGCGCTGGTGATCGTGGAACGCCTGCCCCGCAGGCTGGCCACCGCGGTGGGCATGACCCTGGAGCTGCTGGCCGGCATCCCCAGCGTGATCGTCGGGTTGTGGGGGGCGATGACCTTCGGTCCGGTGATCGCCCACCACATCGCCCCGCTGATCGCCCGCAACGCCCCCGACGTGCCGGTGCTCAACTATTTTCGCGGCGACACCGGCAACGGGGAGGGCCTGCTGGTCTCGGGTCTGGTGCTGGCGGTGATGGTCATCCCCATCATCGCCAGCACCAGCCGGGATCTGATCCGCCAGGTGCCGCTTTTGCCCCGCGAGGGCGCGATCGCGCTGGGCATGTCCGAGTGGGAGTGCGCCCGGCGGGTCACCCTGCCCTGGGTGTCCAGCGGCATCATCGGCGCGGTGGTGTTGGGGCTCGGGCGCGCCCTGGGGGAGACCATGGCGGTGGCCATGGTCTCCGGGTCGGTGCTGGGGGCGCTGCCCACCAACATCTACGCCACCATGACCACCATCGCCGCCACCGTGGTCTCCCAACTGGATTCCGCGCTGACCGACTCCACCGGCTTCGCGGTGAAAACCCTCGCCGAAGCCAGCCTGGTGCTCATGGTGATCACCCTGCTGACCAACGTCGCCGCCCGCGCCCTGGTGCGCCGGGCCTCCAGCACCGCCCTACCCGTCGGACGAGGAATCTGACCATGAGCCACACCGGCGCGACACGAACCCCTCGGGTATCGATCGAGGGTCGGCGATTATGGCCGGTGCCCACTCGGCGCAAAATCGTCAACGCGTTGTGGTGGACCGGATGCTACTGCTGTTTGGCGTTGGTGGTCGGCCCGACCTTGTGGATGCTGATCGGGGTCGTGGGCCGGGCGTTGCCGGTGTTTCACTGGAGTGTCCTGGTCCAGGACACCCGGGGCGCCGCGGGTGGCCTGCGCAACGCCATCGTCGGCACCGCGGTCCTGGGTCTGGGGGTCATGCTGGTGGGTGGCACGGTGAGCGTGCTGACCGGCATTTATTTGTCGGAGTTCGCCACCGGCAGAACACAGTCGGTGCTGCGGGGCGCCTACGAGGTGCTCTCCGGGATCCCCTCCATCGTGCTGGGCTACGTCGGCTATGTGGCACTCGTGGTGACGTTTCAGTGGGGGTTTTCCCTGGCGGCCGGGGTGCTGACGCTGTCGGTCATCAGCATCCCGTATATCGCCAAGGCCACCGAGGCGTCGCTTCGTCAGGTGCCGACCTCGTATCGGGAAGGGGCCGAGGCGCTGGGGCTGCCGGTCGGCTGGACGCTGCGCCGGATTGTGCTGAAGTCGGCATTGCCGGGAATAGTCACCGGCATGCTGGTGGCACTCGCGGTAGCGATCGGCGAGACGGCGCCGATGCTGTATACCGCGGGCTGGTCGGATTTCCTGCCGACCGGACAGCTCACTCACTCCGCGGTGGGCTACCTGACCTACCCGATCTGGACGTTCTACGACCAGCCGTCAAAGACGGCCCAAGACCTGTCCTACAACGCCGCCTTCTTGCTGATCGTGTTCTTACTGCTACTGATCACCCTCGGGCGGGTGATCACCTGGCAGGCGCGGCGGCATTCGGAATCCTGAGCATCAGCGGACGGCCGCGGCTCGTCGGTAGCCCGGCCGGATCGCCCGGTCTCAGGGCCGGTAGCGCCACCGCACACGCAGGCCTCAACCTGCCAGTTTGACCACTCGGTCGTTGCCGCGGTCGGCGACATACACGGTGCCGGCGTGATCCACCGCCACCGCCAAGGGGGTGTTGAGCCCGGTGAACGCCAGCACACTGGGGGTGCTCGAGCCCGCCGCCAGCTTGAGCACCCGGTTGTCGTCGTGTTCGGTGACATAGACGTTGTCGGCGGTGTCCACCGCGATGCCCCAGGGCACGGTGACCCCGGTGAACGGCAGCACACTGGGGGTGCTCGACCCCGCCGCCAGCTTGAGCACCCGGTTATTGTCGGTGTCGGTGACATAGACACTGCCGTCGGTGCCCACCGCCACCCCATCGGGGTGATTCAGGCCGGTCAACGGCACATCGGTCGGGGTGCTCGACCCGGCCGCCAGCTTGACCACCCGGTCGTTGCCGCGGTCGGCGACATAAACGTCGCCCTGGGCGTCCACCGCCACCCCTTCGGGGTAGTTCAGGCCGCTGAAGGGCAGCACGGTCTGGTTGTTCGACCCGGCCGCCAGCTTGACCACCCGGTTGTTGAAGTCGGTGACATACACCGCGCCGTTGGCGTCCACCGCCACCCCCTGCGGCTGGTAAAGCCCCACGAACGGCAGCACCGTCGGGGTGCCCGACCCCACCGCCAGCTTCACCACCCGCCCGCGCATGGTCTCGCTGGCCACATACACGTTGCCGGCGCCGTCCAGCGCCACCCCGCCCGGGGACAGGCGAAAGTCGATCCCGCTGAACGACACCACGGTTTGCCCGGACGGCGGCGTCGATGGATGCGACGGCCGTGTCACCAGGAGGGTGACGACGGCGGCGACAACCAGGAGCGTGACCGCGCCGACGATCGCCAGCCGGCGCTGGATGCGGGGCCGGGGCACCCCGGGAGTGAAGTCAGGTCCGTGGGGGTGAGGCGGTTGACCAAACGTCGGTGCGCCCGCGGGCCCGACCGACGACGACGGCTCCGGCCGGCTGCGCCAGCTGCCGCCGATCGCACCCGGCGGCACCGGCCCCGCCATCGTCTCCGCGCCGGGCGACGGCGCCGAAGAGCCCGCCCCACCGGTACCGGCCCCCGGGGCCGGGTAACCGGCCCAGGCACCGGCGGGGCCGGTGTCGGTGGCGTCGGTGTGCGCGGTTGCTTGCGCGCCGTGGCGCAGGATCGCGGTGGCCTCATCCCGCTCGGGGGCGGTCAGCGCCTGGTGGGCGGCCGCGGCCAGCTCACCGGCGCTGCGGTAACGCTCCCCGGGGTTTTTGGCCATGCCCTTGGCGATCACCTGATCCAAGGCCACCGGGACCGTTCCGGGCAGCAGCTGGCTGGGCCGCGGAGCGGGTTTCGTCAAATGCGCGGCGACCAGCCGCTCGATGCTGTCGGCCGCAAACGGCGGCGAGCCGGTCACACACTCGCTTAACACACAGGCCAGCGAATAGATATCGGCGCGATAGCTGACCTCATCACCGGTGAACCGCTCCGGGGCCATGTAGTAATAGGTGCCCATCGCTATCCCGGTCTGGGTCAGCCCGGGATCGGCGGCGGCGCGGGCGATACCGAAATCCGTCAGATACGCGAAATCCTCCCCGGTGATCAGGATGTTGGCCGGTTTGACATCGCGGTGGGTCACCCCGACCGCGTGCGCGGCGTCCAGCGCCGCGGCGACCTGGCGCACGATGGCCACCGCCCGCGGCGGGCTCAACGCCCCCGATCGGCTCAACAGCGTGGCCAAATCGGTGCCCTCGACCAGCCGCATCTCCAAATACAGCTGACCGTTGATCTCCCCGTAGTCATGGATGGGCACCACATGCGGCTCGCTCAGCCGCCCCGCGGCCACCGCCTCGCGCTGCAGCCGCGCCCGAAACACCGGGTCACCGGAGAACTGCTCCGAGAGCAGCTTCAACGCCACCAGCCGGTGTTTGCGGGTGTCCTCGGCCTCATAGACCTCACCCATCCCGCCGCGGCCCAGCAGCCGCCTCAACCGATAGGGCCCAAACCACGACCCCACCCGCGACCTCGGCTCACCGCCGCTTACCATCGAGCTCCCCTCCCCCGGTCAAGGGACAGTCAAGCAGTCAAGAGATAGCATTCACCGCCGCAACCAGCCTCGATTGAAACGATCCCGGCAGCGGAATGGACCCGTACTGCGCCAGGCCGTCTTGACCCGGGCCGATTGCTGCCTGCATAAACGCCCGCACCGCGGTGCCGGTCGCGGCGTCCGGATATTTCGAGCAGACGATCTCATAGGTCGGCTCCACGATAGGATAGGCGCCGGGCTGCGACGGCTTGTAGAACGACGACGTGTCCAACACCAGGTCGTTGCCCTGGCCCTTGAACCTGGCCCCGGCAATCGTCTTGTCGACCGACTCGGTAGTGATCGACACCGGGTCCGGACCCGCTGACGTGATGATCTGGGCCATGTTCAGCTCTTTGCCCACCGCGAACGACCATTGGTTGTAGGTGATCGACCCGTCGGTTTGCTGCAGCAGAGCCGAGTTGCCGTTATCCCCCACGGCGCCGTCGCCGACACCGCCTTGGAAGGTTTCGCCGTCGCCCTTACCCCACGCCCCATCGGACGCGGCCTCGAGGTATTGCTGAAAGTTGGCCGAGTTAGCGGATTTGTCGCTCCGAAAAATCACGTGGATCGGCGCGGAAGGGAGAGTGCTGTCCGCGTTGAGCGCCTTGATCGCGGGGTCGTCCCACCGGGTGATGGTGCCGTTGAATATCTTCGCAGTCGTGGGCGCATCCAGCTTCAGCGAACTCACGCCGGTGATGTTGTAGGTGACGGCGATGGGTTGAAACACCACCGGCAGGTTCCACGCCGGTGAACCGCATCGTTCCGCCGCTCGGTCGGGCTCACCCTTCGATGGGTCCAACGGCACCCCCGAACCCGCCAAATCAGTTTTGTTATTGATAAAGTCGCTCACCCCGGCGGCCGAGCCGTTGGCGTTGTAGTCCAGTGTGTACCCCGGGCAGGCATGCACATAGGCGTAGACAAATTGCTCTATCGCGTTCTCCTGCGCGGTAGCACCGCTGGCCTTGAGTTGCTTCTTGCCCCCACAATTCACTTTCACCGACGCGCTTGGCGAGGTTTTGGGGCCGCCGCCACCGCATCCCGATAACACCAGTGCGCCGACGGCCAACAAGCTTAGGATGGCACCGGCTCGGTTGGACTGCACAGCACCTCTCTCTGAAGGTCTCTGAAGGCTCGGGGCACCAATATGCCCACTCTGCCACCCGGGCAAACCGAACTGTCAAACCGCCAGACCGCTGCGTTGACGGTTCTCGCTTCCCCGGCCATCACCGTAGAGGAACGGGCGATGAATTGCCGCGCATTCGCGGCTATTTATTTCGGGTTAGCTCGAGACGATTGCTGGTGGCAACCCTCGCCGCCGTCGAACTCGCGGGGGACACCGGAAAGTAAACTGCGCTAATAATGACGCCAATGATGCGCACGGCGGGCGGGAAAGCCGAAACGAAGCCATCGTGGCCGATAGCGGAAGGAAATCCCCATCATGACCGATCTTTCCCCCTTCGGCGAGCTAGCGGCCGCCGATCACGGCCTGTGCGTGGTGAGCACCTTGCGCGGCGACGGCACCATCCAGTCTTCGGTGGTCAACGCCGGCATCCTGCAGCACCCGCTGACGGGCGTGCCGGTCGTCGGGCTGGTGGCCTTCGGCGGGGCCCGCAAGCTGCGCAACCTCCGCGCCCACCCCCGGGCCACGATCGTCGCCAGAGCCGGCTGGCAGTGGGCGGCGGTGGAAGGTCCGGCGCAGCTGATCGGACCCGACGATCCCCACCCCGATGTGGATAGCGAACGGCTCCGGCTCCTGCTTCGGGATATCTTCACCGCAGCCGGGGGAACCCACGACGATTGGGACACCTACGATCGAGTCATGCGTGAGGAGCGCCGAACCGCCGTCCTCATCGCCCCCGCTCGGGTGTATTCCAACCCCACATGACAGCTATTCGCCATCGGGCCCACGGCTCATTCCCCGCCCGGGTCGCCGGCATCCTCGTTCAGCTTGGGCGGTCGACGGTACTCAGGCTGATAACCGAAGACCCGGATCGGGCTGCCGACGAGGCGGAAATGACCCGCCGTGACAACCATCTCCGGAGTAGCGTCCAACGCTTCGGGCAGCGTGCGAACGGCCGCGGCGGGCACCCCCAGCCGACGAAGTCGCCGTTCCCAGCCGGCCGCAGTGTCGTTGGCCAGCGCGGATGCGACCGCTGCAAGCACCTGCTCACGGCGAGCAACCCGCTCGGCCATCGTTTCGAAGCCGGCGATATCCGCCTCGGCGGAAAAGGATTTCCAGAACCCGTCGTGGGTAATGAACAGCGCCAGATAGCCCTCGGCTGTCGGGAATAGCTGCGCCGGAACGTAATACGAGTGAGCCCCGAAGGGCCGGCGCTGGGGTTCGACGCCGTCGTTGAGATAGGCGGCCGCGTGATAGTTCAGCTGCGAGAGCATCACGTCGCGCAGCGACACGTCCACCTGACCACCGCGGCCCGAAACGATCTGAGCCAATAACCCAAGAGCCGCGCTAATCCCGGTGGAGTTATCCGCCGAGGAGTAGCCGGGCAGCGTCGGCGGCCCGTCGGGCTCACCGGTGAGGGCCGCCACCCCGGTGGCCGCCTGAATGATGTAGTCGAAGGCGGGGTCGTCCCCGCCGTCCAGGCCATAGCCGGTGATTGCGACACACACGATCCGCTCGTTGAATCGGCGCAGCGAATCGTAGGTCAACCCTAGCCGGCGAATCGCCGACGGTTTCAGGTTCACCAGCAGCGCATGGGATTTCGCTACAAGTTCGCCCAGCCTCCCCTGGCCCTCCGGTGAGCTCAGATCCAGGCAGATACTGCCTTTGTTGCGATTGATGCTGGCGAAGTAGCTGTCGGACACCTGCCGTGAGATCTCGCCGCCGGGGGGTTCGAGCTTGATGACCTCCGCACCGAGGTCGGCCAGCAGCATGGTGGCGTAGGGCCCGGCCAGCATGGTGCCCACCTCGAGGATCCGGATGCCCGCCAGCGGCCCGGTCATCGCGGTTCGCCACCGGTCGCGGCGTTGCCCACCGGGTCGCCACGCTCTGCGACGGTGATGAGTTCCAAACGCACGGTTCCTCCAGGGTGGGTTCGGGATATGCCGGTAAGCCGGGGATCTGACGGCGAGGACACCCCGGTGGTGTCTCGCGGTAAACGCACCCGGCGGCACCGGCAGCCGGCAGCCTGGGGATGCCGACTGCAGGGTATTGTCCCACCGGCGAGAACGGCGGTGTCGGCGGTGCCTGCGGCCGGCCGCGGCGACGACGGAGGTCCACATGGCGATTTCGAAGCCATCGATAGCGGACATCGACTCTGCGGCACGACATTTCGGCTTTCACCTCGACGCCGGCGCCCGGCAGGATTATCTGGCGGTTGTCACAGCCATGTTGGCCTCCTACGACGTGGTCGACGCACTCTACGACGAGGTTGCGCGCCCACGGATCCCCGAGCGGGCCTACCGATTCCCGACGGCCGACGCCAACCCGCTGGGCGCCTGGTATGTCACCTCCGAGATCACGGCGGGCACCCAAGGGCCGCTGTCCGGCAGGGCGGTGGCGGTCAAGGACAACATCGCCGTGGCGGGCATTCCCATGATGAACGGATCGCGAGCCCTGGAAGGTTTCATCCCGAGCCGCGACGCCACCGTCGTGCAGCGGTTGCTCGAGGCGGGCGCGATCGTCGCCGGCAAGAGCGTCTGCGAGGACCTGTGCTGCTCGGGTTCCAGCTTCACCTCGGCTTGCGGTCCGGTGCGCAACCCGTGGGATCTCACGCGCGAGGCGGGCGGTTCGTCGAGCGGCAGTGCGGCGCTCGTCGCCGCCGGTGAGGTGGAGTTGGCCGTCGGCGGCGACCAGGGCGGGTCGGTGCGCATTCCGGCGTCGCTGTGTGGCGTGGTCGGGCACAAGCCGACTTACGGCCTGGTGCCCTACACCGGAGCGTTCCCCATCGAGCGAACGATCGATCACCTCGGTCCCATAACACGCACCGTCGACGACGCGGCGCTGATGCTCACGGTGCTGGCCGGAGCCGACGGGCTGGATCCGCGCCAGCCGAAGGACATACCGCTGATCGACTACCGCACCGCGCTCACCGGCGATGTCACCGGGCTGCGGGTGGGTGTGGTCACGGAGGGCTTCGGGCAGCCGGGCTCGCGGCCGGAAGCCGACGAGCTGGTGCGGTCCGCGGCGCAGCAATTCACCGAGATCGGCTGCACTGTGGGTGAAATCAGCGTGCCCTGGCACCGGCATGCGTTTCATCTCTTTACCGTCATCATTACCGACGGGGCCAGCTATCAGCTGCTTGACGGCAACGGTTACGGGCTCGGCGTAGAGGGCTTTTATGACCCGGAGCTGATGGCGCACTTCGCAACTCAACGAGTCGCCATGGCGGACCAGCTCTCCGGCACGATCAAGGCGACGGCGCTGGGCGGTCACTACAGCCTGAAAACACTCGGCGGCGCGGGCTATGCCAAGGCACGCAATCTGCTGCCACAGGTGCGGGCCGCCTACGACGAGGCGCTCACGCAGTACGACGTGCTCGTGATGCCCACGGTGCCCGGCACGGCGGACACCCTTCCGGCCGGCGACCCGCACGATGTCAGGTTGCTCGTCAACGCGCACGGCAAGGCGATCAACACCGCACCGTTGGACATCACCGGTCATCCCGCGATCTCGGTGCCCGCCGGCCTCCTGAACGGGCTGCCCGTCGGAATGATGATCATCGGCAAGCGATTTGACGATGCCACCGTGCTGCGGGCCGCTCATGCTTTCGAGGGGCTGTGCGGGGGATTTCCTACCGCGCCGAGAACACCGTCGCCCGAGCCTTAACCGTGGCAGCGCAATCCCCGGCGAAGCATCGCGAGCGCGGCCCGGACACCCGGGGGCGGTGTGTGGCCGGTGCCTTCCGGCTCCCCGCTGCGGCGGACTTAGTCGACGGGGACGTCGAGAATCGGGCGTTCGACGGCAGCGCCGGGCCCATCGAAATGCCACCACTCCCCGGAGTACCCGGTTAACCCACCGGCACCCATGGCTTCGCGTAACCGGCGCCGGTTTGCCTGGGCGCCCGCGCTGACCCCGTCGGTGGCGAAGGCCAGAGCTCGCGGCGAAAAGTCGTCGAAGTCGGTTCCCATATCGAGCAGACAGCGGGTGCTCGCCTGCTCACTCGGGCACGGGGCGCGCGCCATCGTCACGTCGACCGAGCGGCCGGCCTCGTGGCTGCGCGCAAACGGGCCCGGCCGCGCCACCCAGGCGGGATTGGGCACGGCCTGAAACATCCGGACCTGAACGTCGTGCGGTCGATAGCAGTCCCAAAAGACCAGCACGGCTGCCTGCCGGCGAACGACCGCAGCGGCGGCCGCCAGCCCCGGCGCCAGGGATTCATGCACCAGGCAGCGCGCGTCGGCGGGATACAGCTGCGTTCCGGTGAAGTTGTCCGGTGTCGCGTAGCGCAGGGCGATGATCGCGTCCGGAACGACGCTTCGAACGTCGAGGAAGCCCGCCGCCTGCGCCGGCGCGCTCACCGCAGGCACGTCGGCATGGGCGGGGGCAAACTGCCCGGTCCCCGCCGTCACGATGACGAGGGCGACCGGCAGGGCCGGAAAAATCCGCACCTTGGTATTCTCTCCGCCGCTCGGGCCGGCTCAAGCGGCGCGTCGGGATTTCTTCCCGAAATTCGCGAGGCCGCAAGCCTCGAGGAACTCTCCCACGTCACCCACTTGGTAGCGCGGGGAGCGGCCCTCAGGATCGGGTCGTCCTGCGTGCCGGCGCGTCCGTACCCCCCGACATCGGGTGCTGCTGGTCATGCGCGGCCCCAGGGCTCAGCACCCTCCTCGATCGCCGCGCCGGGTCGTCCGCCACACGGTGCGGCCCCCGGGTTTAGTGGCTGGTCGAGGGAATCGGCGCTGTGACGATCCCTGGTGTGTCTGTCACCCGGGTCGCCAGGGAAGGTGCTGGCCAGCGGGCTGCACCAGCTGGGCGGCCAATGCGAGAAGATCAGCGGCGAGCCGACCGCGGCCGGCGCCTACACCCCTTGGACGAGGACGGGGCGCAGCGGTTTCGCGGGCTGGTGCCCTGATGGCCGGTGCGCCGGGCTGGCCCACGCTGTCGCAGCTGAAGGCGTCGACATTTGATCACCTCGGGAATTTTGCCGACTGGTGTGACCGTGTCTCAGGTGAAGCCGAGAGCGCCTTGGAGGCGTTGGCGCGTGACGTGCGCGCACCCGGCGGCGTGCAATGGGAAGGCCAGGCCGCCGAGGCGGCGATCACCCAAGCCGAGATGGATGTGGTGAGGTCGCGGCCCTTGGTGTGGAGCTTGCCCGAGGCGGCCCCATTGCCCGCCGGGGTCAAGATACCTTGCAGCACGCGCGGCGCCTCGCTCTCGACGCGGTCGACGACGCCGAGCACGACGGCTTTCGGGTCGGCGAGGACTACAGCGTGGTCGCCCACGACCAGCACATCACCGGCGAACTCAAAACCGTCAGCGCGGGCTGGGGCACGCTCACCTTCGAGGAATCCGGGGGCGCCCAACCCCTCGACAACAGGACAGTAAAAGACGCGCCGCCGCCAAGTACCCCGCCATACCCGGTCAATGACGTGATCGCCGAGGCCACCGACCTCGACGGCAACCATGTCATCCTGCGGCGCGTTACTACGATGCACGATCCTTCTTCCGCAAACCAGGCGAACCAGACACTATTCTTTGGTGTGGCCATCCGCTGGAAGACGATCTCCCCCAGCGTCTTTCGGATATTCCTGACGCATATCGCTACACGCCCCCGCCAAGAACTTCGTCAACAACACGCGAACAGGGTCAAAACCGGCAGGTGGTCAGCGAGCCTCGCCGATATGCCGATCCGCGATGAACAACTTTTCTCTCCCGCGAAAGCCGTTGCGGATCAGTATATTACTGTGGCTTTATCGTTTACCGCAGGTTCTCGGCCATCCGGCAGTTCTGGGCTCGCCAGATCGATGGATCAGTGTGCATCGCGCACAAGTCGCAGATGCGTTGTAAGAGCGGCTATCGTTGGTCATCGGCCCATGTGACCAGGTCCGCACCTGCAAATTTCAACAGTGCATCATGGGCCGAGTGAAGGTTGTCGGGATCAGTTGTGAGCTCGAGGGTGGCATCAGCCAACGATGCTCGGCCCCCGGGGCAACCGTGTGCCGCGACCCTTCGCGCCGCAGATCGCACAGCTTCGGTATAGCCACTTAGCCGAACAACGTCGCGTGTGGCCATTTGCCAGGATGACGGGACCGCCGTGTCGCCGCCGGATTCCAGTGGGACCGTGAGATGAATGCGCGAAGGGTGGACGTCAGCGAGCCTATGAAGCGCCAATGCCGACTCGCGCAAGACAACACCGCGGCTCAACGTCCACCAGACGGCGACGGCAAGATCGTCGTGCTCACCCCGCGGCAGCATGGGCACCCGATCCACGCTGCGACCTGCTCAAGGCGTCCCTGTGCGGTACCGAGCCAGCGCACCCCCGAGACCGGACAAGACCAACCAACCCTAGGGTGCCGCACCCGTGTCTATGCAGGTCAACCCCGGTGGCCAGGGGCGGGATCGAACCGCCGACCTTCCGCTTTTCAGGCGGACGCTCATCCCGACTGAGCTACCTGGCCGGAAGACAGCGTGTGTCTCGCCGCCGCAGCGACCCTGACGGGACTTGAACCCGCGACCTCCGCCTTGACAGGGCGGCGCGCTAACCGACTGCGCCACAGGGCCTTGTCACAATGTTCGCTCCGCGTCACCGCGTCACGGTACCCCCTACGGGATTCGAACCCGCGTTACCGCCTTGAAAGGGCGGCGTCCTAGGCCGTCTAGACGAAGGGGGCCAGAACCGAATCTCTCCGGGGTACTCGCCACATGGTTACGTTGGGAGCCAAGCCAGCTTAGGCCACCGCCGGGCTAACTCTCAAACGAACTCCACCACGACGGCAGTATCCTGACGTTCGCGGCCCCTATAGCTCAGTTGGTAGAGCTACGGACTTTTAATCCGCAGGTCCCAGGTTCGAGTCCTGGTGGGGGCACCGTGGCATCCGACGCCGCGTTCGCCCTGGTCAACGCGCCGCAGCGCGGCTGGCCGCATCGATCGACGGATGGTCGCCCGTCGCGATGTTGACGTCGGGTCGGCTGGTGGGTATGCCAGGCCCATGAGACCTATGTCACGGCGCGTGTCACGGCGCGCCTTCGGAAGGCTCACGGCGGGGTGCGGCGTGGTGGGCGCCACCGGCGTCGTCGCCGTGGCGGCCGCTGGCTGCGCTGCAAAACCCGCCACCAAACCGGCGGCCCCCGCCGGTCCGCCGCCGCCGTCGGGCCCGGGTGTGGGGTTTGTGCTGTCCCATGAACAATTCCCCACGCTCCAACTGGTCGAGCAGGCCCGGGCCGCCGAACAGGCCGGGTTCCGCTACCTGTGGGCCAGCGACCATATCCAGCCGTGGCAGGACAACGAGGGCCACTCGATGTTTCCCTGGATCACCCTGGCGCTGGTGGGCCAGCAAACCAGCCATGTGACCTTCGGCACCGGCGTGACTTGCCCCAGCTACCGCTACCACCCCACAACCGTCGCCCAAGCGTTCGCCTCGCTCGCGGTCCTCTACCCCGGGCGCGTCTTCCTCGGCGTCGGAACCGGCGAACGGCTCAACGAGCAGGCCGCCACCAACCAGTTCGGGTCCTATCAAGAGCGACACGACCGCTTGGTCGAGGCCATCCAGCTCATCCGTCAGCTGTGGAGTGGTCAGCGAACGTCGTTTCAGGGCCGCTATTTTCAGACCGACCAGCTGAAACTCTATGACCTGCCGGCGGCACCGCCGCCGATCTTCGTGGCCGCGAGCGGCCCGAAAAGCGCGCACCTGGCCGGACGCTACGGCGATGGCTGGATCAGCGAGGCTCCCGATATCAAAAACCCGAAGCTCGTGGCCGCGTTCAACCGGGGCGCCCAGGAGTCCGGGCGTGATCCCGCCACCCTGGGTAAGCGAGCCGAGGTGTTCGCCGTCGTCGGCGACCGCGACGAGATCCGTTACGGGGCGGAGCTTTGGCGGTTCACCGCCGGCGCCGTCGACCAGCCCAACCCGGTAGCCATCCAGCAGGCCGCGCAGGCCAACCCCCTGGACAAGGTGATAGCCGGCTGGACGACGGGCACCGATCCGAACACCCACATCGCCGCGGTGCAGGGCGTTCTCGACGCCGGCGCGACACCCTTCATGCACTTTGCCCAGCGAGATCCGAAAATCGCGATCGAGTTCTATCGCACGAAGGTGCTGCCGCGGCTGCACTGACCCGGTTCGAGACCGCCCGGGGCATCGCAACCCGGCCAACCACTCCCGGTAGCGGTCGCCCTCGGTACTTGACATCGGAAACCCCCACTACGCTATTATCTTCGTATGCACGCAGATATTAAAGAAAGCAAGCTACCCGATGATCAGGTGGGCCTGGTCGTCGAGGTCTTCCGGATGCTGGCCGACGCGACCCGCGTGCAGGTGCTGTGGTCGCTGACCGACCGGGAAATGTCGGTCAACGAACTCGCCGAACACGTCGGCAAGCCCGCGCCGTCGGTCTCGCAGCACCTCGCCAAGCTCCGGATGGCTCGCCTGGTGCGCCCCCGCCGAGAGGGAACCACGATCTTCTACAGCCTGGAAAACGACCACGTGCGCCAACTGGTCGTCGACGCCGTCTTCAACGCCGAGCACGCCAGTCCCGGGGTTCCACGGCACCATCGGTCCGCGTCCGGCCCCGATACCGGCCTGCACGCGGTCGCCCCGCAAGGCCGCGGCGCCGCCACGGAAAGCCGGTGATGGCGGTGGACGCGACCCAATGTCGCGCCGACCGGCCGCGACCTCGGGCGGCCGGCCACCACCCACCACATCGTCAGATCGCCCGACAGTAGTCAGGTAACCAGATAGGGAAAACACCGAGAGAGGATGACCATGACCACACCGCACACCCACGACGCGCCGCACTCCCACGACCATCAGCACGGGGCCGTCTCCCACATCCATGCCCATACCGCCCATGAGCACGACCATGTCGAGCACGAGCACTCGCACACCCACGATGACGGGACCCAGCACGCCCACACCCACGTGCACCAGTCGGGCTTAGAGGAACCCCACAACCACGCCCACGGGTAATCCCGCGCCGTCGCACCGGGCCCGGCGCTCCGGCGGGCGGGCCCGGTGCCCGCACGTCTCGGGCCCGGCGCCGGGCAGGAGGTACCCGCGCTGGCCGGCGAGCATGCCTGCGACGTATGTTGAGTCACTGACGTACGTCGAGTCACTGGGGAGGTTTGCCGTCAAGGCGCCGGCGCGGCTGACTACGGGCGTTGTCGCAATGCCCTAGGAGTTGCTGAGGAGTGATGTGCCTTCCGGTCAACGACGGGGCCGATGGTCCGGTGTCCCGCTGCACGATCGTCAGGCACTGCGCCGGGAGAGGCTCATCGCCGCCGGGGTGCAACTGCTGGGCGACACGAACGGCCCGGCGCTGACCGTCCGCGGCGTCTGTCGCGCGGCCGGGCTGACCGAGCGCTACTTTTACGAAAGCTTCGCCGACCGCGACGAATTCGTGCGCGCGGTATACGACGACGTGTGTACCCGGGCGATGGCGGCGTTGGAGTCGGCGAACACTGCTCGCGAGGCCGTGGAACAATTCGTCACCTTGATGGTCGACGATCCAATCCGGGGGCGGGTGCTGCTGCTGGCACCGGAGGTGGAGCCGGTGCTGGCCCGCTCGGGCGCCGAATGGATGCCCAGCTTCATCGAATTGCTGCAGCGCAGGCTCACCCGAATCAGCGACCCGGTGCGGCAGAGCATGGTTGCCACCGGCTTGATCGGCGGGCTGACCGCCCTGTTCACCGCGTATCTGAACGGGCGGCTGGCCGCCACCCGCAGCCAGTTCATCGACTACTGCGTCGAGATGCTGCTCGGCCGCGCCGGCTCCGCCGAAGACGCTGACCGGCGCTGACAGCCGTGTTCGGCGGTGCCCGACCGCTGGGGCCCGCCGCCGAGCGAGGCCACGGGGCATGACCCACCGACGATGAACTTGAATGCTACCGGGATACACAGATATATTGACCGCTACCAGCAGACACAGATAACCGGAGGGGCCATGCCGTCCGAGCTGACCGACCTGCAGCTATTGCACGAGCTTGAGCCGGTCGTCGAACAGAACTTGAACCGGCATCTGTCGATGCACAAGGACTGGAACCCGCACGACTACATCCCCTGGTCGGACGGCAAAAACTTCTCCGCGCTCGGCGGGCAAGACTGGGAGCCCGGGCAGTCCAGGCTCTCCGACGTCGCGCAGGTGGCGATGGTGCAGAACCTGGTCACCGAGGACAATCTGCCGTCCTACCACCGCGAGATCGCGATGAACTTCGGCATGGACGGCCCCTGGGGGCAATGGGTCAACCGCTGGACCGCCGAGGAGAATCGCCACGGGATCGCGCTGCGCGACTACCTGGTGGTGACCCGCGCCGTCGACCCCGTCGAACTGGAGAAATTACGAATCGAAGTGGTCAACAGGGGCTTCAGCCCCGGCCAGAACCACCAGGGCGAGTACTTCGCCGAGCGGCTCACCGACTCGATCATCTACGTCACGTTTCAGGAGTTGGCCACCCGGGTCTCGCACCGCAACACCGGCAGGGCGTGCAACGAGACCGTCGCCGACCGCCTGCTGGCCAGGATCTCAGCCGACGAAAACCTGCACATGATCTTCTACCGCGACGTCAGCGAGGCCGCGTTCGACATTGCCCCCAATGTGGCGATGTGGTCGCTGCACCGGGTGTTGCGCCACTTCAAGATGCCGGGATTTTTAGTGCCCGAGTTTCGGCGCAAGGCCGTCATCATCGCCGTCGGGGGCGTGTATGACGTGCGCATCCACCTCGAGGATGTGGTCAAGCCGGTGCTGAAGAAATGGCGCATCTTCGAACGGGACGATTTCACCGGCGAAGCGGCCTGGATGCGCGACGATCTCGCGCTGCTCATGGACGAGCTGGAGAAAGAGTGCGAGAAGTTCGAGGCGTCCAAACAGCGCTACCTCGAGCGCCAGGCCCGAAAGCAGGAGAAGATCACCGCCGAGCGGGTGCTCAACACCGCGGGGACGCTGCGGATGAGCCGCCGGTAGCCGCCGTTGCGGATCGGCTCGATCGCGCCGCGCAGCCCCGTGGTGGTGGCCCCGATGGCCGGGGTCACCAACGTCGCATTCCGGACCTTGTGCCGTGAGCTCGAGCACGCCAAGGTCGGCACGGTCAGCGGGCTGTACGTCTGCGAGATGGTGACCGCGCGGGCCCTGGTCGAACGCCATCCCACCACGATGCGCATGACGGCGTTCTCCCCGGCGGAATCACCGCGATCGCTGCAGCTGTACACCGTCGACCCGGCCACGGCGTACACGGCCGTCAAAATGATCGCCGACGAAGACCTGGCCGACCACGTCGACATGAACTTCGGCTGCCCGGTGCCCAAGGTCACCCGCCACGGCGGCGGCGCGGCGCTGCCGTTCAAGCGGCGCCTTTTCGGGCAGATCATCGCGGCGGCGGTCCGTGCCGCCGCAGGGACCGGGATACCGGTGACGGTCAAATTCCGGATCGGCCTCGACGATCACCACCACACCCACCTGGACGCCGGTCGCATCGCCGAAACCGAGGGCGCGGCAGCGGTCACGCTGCATGCCCGTACCGCGGCGCAGCGCTACTCCGGAACCGCTGACTGGTCGCAGATCGCCCGGCTCAAAGAACACCTGACGAGCATCCCGGTGCTGGGCAACGGGGACATTTTCCACGCCAATGATGCGCTGGCGATGATGGCCGTCACCGGCTGCGACGGCGTCGTCGTCGGCCGCGGATGCCTGGGTCGGCCATGGTTGTTCGCGGAGCTGTCGGCCGCGTTCACCGGCGGCCCGGCACCGGCCCCGCCGACACTTGGTGAGGTGGCCGCCATCATCGCCCGGCATGGCGCCCTGCTGGCCGAGCATTTCGGTGAAGCCAGGGGGATGCGCGACCTGCGTAAGCACATCGGTTGGTATCTGCATGGCTTTCCGGTGGGGCCGGCGTTGCGACGGTCGTTAGCCCTGGTCAAAACGCTCGATGAACTCCAGCTGCTGCTGGGCCGGCTGGACGCCGACGTGCCGTTTCCCGCCGCCGCGTGCGGGCCGCGGGGCCGGCAAGGCTCCCCCGCGCGCGTGGTTTTACCCGAGGGCTGGCTCGACGATCGTGATGACTGCACGGTGCCGAGCCGGGCGGACATCATGCACTCCGGTGGCTGACCGGGGACGATCTCGACGTCGCGTCGGCGCGAAAGTCTCAGTACCATGGGGTACTTGTTGCAATTCGCTCCGGCGGCGGCGCGATGTCCGGTGCCGCCCGCTTGAGTGTGACGGCTAGGCGCGATCCTGAGGACGGCGTGGTTGGCAGCACTGTGCAGTTGTGCGCGCGGCGGCGATAAGCGGTTTCGGAGGCCGGTAGGCGATGAGTGACGGCCGCGACACCCTTGCCGATCGCCGGTGGGTATCTAGCGCTGACGACGGGGATGACCGGTTCGCCCGCCCGGCGCAGCGGCCACCGGGCGCCGCGCCCTGGGAACGATTCGCCGGTGCCCGCCGACGGTCGCAGACCACCGCGCCCAACCGGACCGAAGAGGAGCACCCCGGTGCCGCCGGCTGCCACACCACCGGTGAGCTCACCGTCGCCGACCTGATCGCCAAGCTCGGTGGCCCGGTCGCCGGTCAGCCCAGACACCGCCGCGCCGCGCCGGACGCCGAACCGCGGCACGCCGAACCGCTGGGTTTGGGGTCGCGAGGACCGTCGGGGCTCGATGACCCGCAGCGCACCGACCGCGTCATCACCCCGTCTCCTTTCAGCGCCGACGCCGTCTCGGAGCCGACCGATCTCGATCCCGCCGAGGACCCGGATGACCCCGAAGGCGACGGCGAATCCGGGCGAACCGTCGTGCTGCCGGCGGCGGTGCGGGCGGCGCCGGTGCGAATCCGGGCGTCGATCGCCCAGAAGCCGCCACCCGAACCCGAAGCCGGGCCGCGGCGCCGCCCGATGCTGCTGGCCGGCCGGTTGATAGCGGCGATGTTTGCGGTGTCGGCGCTGGCCCTGACCGGCGGCGCGTGGCAGTGGAGCACCTCGAAAAACAATCGCCTCAACACGGTCGTCGCGCTGGATCCGCAGTCACACGATATCGTCGACCCCGGCGCGCAGTTCGGCGACGAGAACTTCTTGATCGTCGGTGTCGACAGCCGCGCAGGGGCGAACAGTCAGATGGGCGCCGGCGACACCGAAGAAACCGGGGGCTCCCGATCGGACACGGTGATGCTGGTCAACATTCCCGCCAGCCGCAAACGTGTCGTCGCGGTGTCGTTTCCTCGTGACCTTGCGATCACCCCGACTCGATGCGAGGCCTGGAATCCAGACACCGGCGCCTACGGGCCGCTCTACGACGCGGACACCGGAAAATATGGCCCCCGATACGTTTACACCGAAACCAAGCTGAACTCGGCCTACGCGTTCGGTGGCCCGAAGTGCCTGGTGAAAGTCATTCAGAAGCTCTCCGGCCTGTCCATCAACCGCTTCATCGCCATCGACTTCGTTGGCTTCGCCAAGATGGTCGACGCGCTCGGCGGGGTCGAGGTGTGCACCCCGACGCCGCTGAAGGACTACAAGCTGGGCACGGTGCTCGCGCACAGCGGGCGTCAAGTCATCGACGGTCAAACCGCGCTGAATTACGTGCGCGCCCGCTCGGTCACCACCGAGGACAACGGCGACTATGGACGCATCAAACGCCAGCAGCTGTTCTTGTCCTCGCTGCTGCGCTCACTGATCTCCAAGAACACGTTCTCCAGCCTCACCAAGCTCAACAACGTCGTCAACATGTTCATCAGCGAGAGCTATGTCGATAATGTCAAGACGAAAGATCTGGTGGACCTCGGCCAGTCGATGCAGGGGGTGACCGCCGGGCACATCACGTTCGTGACCGTGCCGACCGGCGAAACCGACGAAAACGGCAACGAACCACCCCGCACGGCCGACATGCGGGCACTGTTCGACGCCATCATCAACGACGATCCGTTGCCCAAAGAACCCAAAGAACCCAAAGAACCCAAAGGCCACGACCAGAACACCCAGACCCTGGGGGCGGCGCCGACGGGATCGGCACCGACCGGCAAACCGACCGTCGGCACACCACCGGGGCGCAGCACCGAAAGAGCCGAAAGCCCGGAACAGCTGCAGGCGGTGACGACCGCGCCGCAGGACGTCACGGTGCAGGTGTCCAACTCCACCGGCAGGTCCGGCCTGGCCACCACCGCCACCAACGAGTTGGCGCGCCGCGGCTTTAAGGTCTTGGCCCCCGACGACTACCCGAGCCCCCTGAAATCGACCACGGTGTTCTTCTCACCCGGCAACGAGCAGGCGGCGGTGACGGTGGCATCGACGCTGGCCAATCCCAAAATCGAACGGGCCACCGGAAGCGGGTCCGTGGTTCAGGTGGTCCTGGGCCCGGACTTCTCCTCGATCGCCGCTCCCGCGCCGAGCGGCTCGTCGGTGCGGGTGCTGATCGACCGCAACCCCGACAGCACACCGGCTAAACTGCCCGAGGACCTGACCGTCACCAACGCCGCCGACACCAGCTGCAAGTAATCCGCTCGACGATCAGCACAACGGTGCGGGGGCACCCGGGCGGGCCCGTTGCGGACATTCATCGGCAATTCATCGGCCACCTGCTGCATCACCGGCCCTTGACAACGTAACCTGGACCGCATGCGGGCCGCCTACCAAGAGCAACTCTCGGAATTGACCGGTCTGCTCGGCGAGATGTGTGAGCTGGCCGGGGTTGCCATGGAACGGGCGACGCAGGCGTTGCTGCAGGCCGATCTGGTGCTGGCCGAGCAGGTCATCTCCGACCATGAGCGGATCTCGGAGCTGAGCACCCGCGCCGAGGAAAGCGCCTTCGTGCTACTGGCGTTGCAAGCGCCGGTCGCCGGTGATCTGCGCGCGATCGTGAGCGCTCTTCAGATGGTTGCCGACATCGACCGGATGGGCGCGCTGGCGCTGCACGTCGCCAAGATCGCCCGCCGCCGGCATCCCCAGCATGCCCTACCCGAAGAGGTCAACGGGTATTTCGCCGAAATGGGAAGGGTCGCGGTCGAATTAGGCAACAGCGCCCAGGAGGCCCTGTTGACCCGGGATCCCCAGAAGGCCGCCCAAATCCGCGATGAAGACAAAGCGATGGACGATCTGCACCGCCACCTGTTCACCGTGCTGATGGATCGCGAATGGAAACACGGGGTGGCCGCGGCCGTCGACGTGACGTTGCTGGGCCGATTCTACGAACGGTTCGCCGATCACGCCGTCGAAGTGGGGCGGCGCGTCGTTTTCCAGGCGACGGGCCGCTTCCCCGAGGACGATAAGGTACCGGCGTCGGGATAAACACCCCATCCGGCGACCGCGGGACCGGTTAACCGAAGCGCCCCGAAATGTAGTCTTCGGTGGCCTTCTGGGTGGGATTGGAGAAAATCTTCTCGGTGTCGTCGATTTCCACCAGCCGACCCGGCTTTCCGACCGCTTCCAGGTTGAAGAAAGCGGTCTGATCGCTTACCCGCGCTGCCTGCTGCATGTTGTGGGTGACGATGACGATGGTGTATTCCTGCTTGAGTTCTGCGATCAGGTCCTCGATCGCCATGGTTGAGATCGGGTCGAGCGAGGAACACGGCTCATCCATCAACAACACGTCGGGCCGCACCGCGATGGCCCGCGCGATGCACAGCCGCTGCTGCTGTCCCATGGACAACCAGACCCCCGGCTTATGCAATCGGTCTTTGACCTCATTCCAGAGGTTCGCGCCCCGCAGCGCGTATTCCGCGGTCTCATCGAGCACCTTGCGATTGCGCACTCCTTGCAGCTTCAACCCGGCCACCACGTTGTCACGAATCGACATGGTGGGAAACGGGTTGGGCCGCTGAAACACCATACCGACGGCCCGGCGCACACCAACCGGGTCGACACCGGGCGCGTAGATGTCCTGATCGTCGAGCAGCACCGTACCCTCGACCCGGGCACCCGGAATGACCTCGTGCATGCGGTTGAGGGTGCGCACCACCGTCGTCTTCCCGCAGCCCGACGGGCCGATGAACGCGGTCACGCTGCGCGGCAGAATCGACAGGGACACATCGGCGACCGCATGAAACGACCCGTAATAGACGTTGAGACCCTTCAGGTCCAACCGCTTAGCCACCGAGAGCTCCTAAAACCTCTTGGGAGCAAAGATTTTCGCAACCACCCTGGCTATCACGTTGATCGCGGCTATCAGCGCGATCAGCGTCAGCGCGGCACCCCAAAGCCGCTCGGTGGGAATCGAACCGGCGCCCGCCCCGGCCGATGTCTGGTCGTACATCATTCCCGGAAGCGACCCGATAAAGCCGCTGAACACGTTGAAGTTCATCGCCGGTGAGTAGCCCACCAGGATCAACAGCGGAGCCGTCTCGCCCATCACCCTGGCCAACGCCAGCAGAATCCCGGTGATGGTTCCGGACAGCCCCGTGGGAATCACAACCATAGCAATGGTTTTCCACTTCGCTACCCCGAGCGCGTAGCTCGCCTCGCGCAGGTCCAGGGGCACGATCCGCAGCATCTCCTCGGTGGCTCGCACGATCACCGGGACCATCAACAACACCAACGCCAGCGATACCGCGAATCCGGAGCGGGGAAGACCCAGGGTGGCCACGCACAGCGCATAGATGAACAGCGCCGCAACGATCGACGGCACCCCGGTGAGAATATCCACCATGAACGTGGTCAGCCTGCCCAAGCGGGTTCCGCCGCCGTATTCGACCAGAAAGATCGCGACGAAGACGCCGATCGGGATGGCGATGACCGCGCACACCAGGCCCAGCAACACGGTGCCGACGATCGCGTGGTACGCACCGCCGCCGGTGACGAATGGCGTCATCCCGGCCTGAGAATGTGTCCACCACACACCGGAGGTGACCGCCCGAAAACCCTTGGCGACCACCGAGTACAGCACCCACAGCAACGGAACGAGCGCGACGGCCAGCGACAGGATAGCCAGCGCGGCCGCCAGGTGGTTGACGGCCCGACGGCGACGGCTGACCCCGGGGAGTGTCCGCGCCTTGACTGGGCGGTCCAACATCGACGTCATCGGGTTCCCTTCCCGGTCGCAGCGGCACGTGCCAGCGCGTTGACCACGAAGGTGAGCACGAAAAGCACCAGGCCGGCGGCGACGTAGGCGCCCGCCTGGTATTGATCGTTGAATTCCGAAGCGGTAGAGGCGATCTTGGTGGCGAAAGTGTAACCGCCGTCGAACAACGACCAGCCGAGGCGCTGTTGGGTGCCACGCAAGATGATCAGCAGCGCGACCGTCTCACCGAGGGCGCGACCCAGGCCCAACATCGCGCTGCTGAAGTAGCCGAGCCTGCCGAACGGCAGCACCGCGATTTTCACCACTTCCCACCGGGTAGCGCCGAGCGCCAGCGCGGCCTCGATGTGGCCCCGTGGTGTCTGAACGAACACCTCGCGGGTGACCGCGGTGATGATCGGCAGGATCATCACCGCGAGCACGATCCCGCCGGTGAAGATGGTGCCACCGCCGGCCACCGACACGTTGCCCGAGCGGAACAGGAAAAGCCAACCCAGGTTCTCGTTGAGCCACGTCGCGATCGGCCGCAACCGTGGCGCCAGCACGTATAGGCCCCAGACACCGTAAATGATCGACGGCACCGCGGCCAGCAGGTCGACCATGTAGGCCAGCGGCCCGACCAGTCGCCGGGGTGCGTACTGGCTCAGAAAAATAGCGATACCCAAGGCTATCGGCATCGCCAAAACCAGCGCGAACAGTGCCACCCAGACCGTCACCTCGACCAGATCGAGGATCCCGAAGTGCATCGCTGCGGTGTTGGTGGTGATCCAATTACCCCCGTAGCTGAAGAAGTTCTCTTCGTCGCGGGCCAGGGCCGGTATCGCGCGCCACAGCAAAAACACCCCGATCGCGCCGATCAGGACGACGATCAGGACGCCGGACCCGGCTGCCAGCGCCCGAAATATCCGGTCGCCCAGGGGTGGTTTGGCTTTGCCCCACGGGCTCAGCGGCGTGGGTGCGGGCTGAAGCACGGGTACGGCAACGACATCGGCCGAACCCGCATCCGCTGGATTTGGTGTGCTCATTGGGGTCCTATTGATTCCGACACTTTTCGGTTTGCCTTCCATCGTTCGGCACCGTCACAAATAGATCAATTACCGCATTTGGATTATTGGATTGCGTTGATCGCGGCGATCAGCCGCCGCTTGAATTTATCCGGCAAAGGTACGTACCCGGCCTGCGAAAGCTCGCTTTGGCCATTGTTGGCGGCGACCGTCAAAAACGACTTCACCGCAGCAGCGGTGCCCGGATCGTAGCCCTGCGAGCACACGATTTCGTACGTCGCGAGCATCACCGGGTAGGCCCCGGGCTCTTTGGTGGTGTAAAGCGAATTCAAGTCCAAGATCAAGTCGTCACCCTTCCCGACGAACGTGACGCCATCGATGGCCGTGCGTGCCGTGTCTTCGGTGAGCGGGACCGTCTGGCCGCCGACGTGCATCCGGGCGTATGGCATCCGGGCCTGATCGGCAAAGCCTTTCTCCACATAGCCGATGGCCCCCGGGCTGGCCTGGACGGCTTGAACGACACCCGCCGACTTCTGCGCACCCTCGCCCACGCCACCCTGAAACTCGGTGCCGCCACCCTTGCCCCAGCTTTCGGGGGCGGCGGCGGCCAGGTAATTCTGGAAGTTGTCGGTAGTGCCCGAAGAGTCCGACCGGTAGACCGGTGTGATTTTGGTGTCGGGCAGGGCAACCCCGGGATTCAGCGCGACGAGGGCGGGGTCGTTCCAGGTGGTGATCGCACCGCTGAAGATTTTGGCCAGCACGTCGGCGTTGACGACGAGCGGGTTGACGACTGCCAGGTTGTAGACCAGCGCGATCGGCCCGAACACCAGCGGCAGCTGCCAAGCGGGATGCCCCGCGCAGCGCTTGACCGCAGCGTCGATTTGCCTTGGGGCCAGCGGAGCGTCGGAGCCGGCGAAATCAACATGCCCGGCGATGAACTGCTCGCGGCCGGCGCCCGAGCCGGTCGGGTTGTACGCCACGCTCTTACCGGGGCACAGCCGCCCCCACACCCGGTTGAACACCGCGATCGCGTTCTGTTGAGCGGTCGACCCCTCGGCGGTCAGGTCATTCTTGCCGCCACAGTCGATCTGCGCGGCCGCCGCCGACGGTCTGGTTGACGCGCCGCCGGCATTGTCATCGCTGCCGCACGCTGTCACCATCATCATCGCTGCCGCCGATAGCGCAGCGACCATTTTGCCAACCGTATTGAGCCTCACCTGATCTCACTCTCGTTACGCTCGCCGGCTGCCTTTCGCATGACTTTTCGCGTATCACATGTGCCCGAAAGCTCGCCCGGACTATCGGCAACGTATGTCGCGCTGGTGGCCGAAACCAACATGGACGGTAAACGGCGGGTTAACAGCTCAGCTCGCCGCGCCGCCGGCGGCCGCGTAGGCGGTATCCACGCTGTGGGGGGTGAAACCCAGGCGCCGATAGGTGCGGATCGCGGCGCTGTTGCCCGATTCCACATAGAGCATCACCGTGGGCGCTTCCGCGTCGGCCAGTCGGCGCGCCAGCCACGCGACACCAACCGCCGTCAACGCCCGTCCCAGCCCGCGGCCCTGTGCCGAGGGGTCAACGCCGACGATGTAGACCTCACCCAAACCCGGCTGCTCGGGATGCACCTTGGTCCAGTGAAAGCCCAGCAGCCCGTTCGTTGTCTCGTCGAAGGCCAGAAACAGTCCGTGGGGATCGAACCACGGCTCGCTGCGCCGCTCCGCTATATCGGCCTCGGTCCAGCCGCCCTGTTCCGGGTGCCCGGCGAACGCGGCGTTGTTGACCCGCAGCAGCTCGGCATCATCGGCCGCGCCCGCGTAGGTCCGGAACCGCACCCCGCGCACCCGGCCGAGGGACTCCAATTCCCCGATGTCGCGCAGCGAGCGTCGCATCTGCACCAGCTCACGCACCGGAACCAGACCCAGCGCCGCAGCGGTCGCGCGGGCCGGTTCCAGGGTGCCGTGCGCCCAGAAATGCGCCCGCCCGCCCGTTTTGGCCAACGCGGCACGTGCCAGCGCGGTGCCAACGCCACGGCGACGCGCCCGTGGGTGCACGACCAACTCCGCCATCGGGGCGGCCGCGCCGCGCGAGCTGAGGTTCAGGTAGCCGGTGAGAACCCCGGCTGCGGCGTCCGCCGGCCCGCCGGTGACCAGTAGATGCTGGGCGCGATCCCGGGAAAGTTCCCGCAGCACCTGCTCACCGACGGGTGCCACACCGTCGAATTCACTTGCTACACCGACAAGTTCGCGTACCTGCTGCTGCGCCTCGGCGGCCAGGGTGCGGCGCCACGGAGACCGCTTCACTGACTGGGCAACGGATGGGCCACGTGGCCGCTGTGCGGTTCGGGCTCGGTGTCTGCGGCGCTCTCGGACTCCGTCCCGGACGCTCGTCCCCGAACCGGGCGCACCGCCTTGTACCCCACATTGCGGACGGTGCCGATCAACGACTCGTGCTCGGGGCCCAGCTTGGCCCGCAACCGCCGGACATGCACGTCGACAGTCCGGGTGCCGCCGAAGAAGTCATACCCCCACACCTCGTGCAGCAATTGCGCCCGGGTGAACACCCGCCCGGCATGCTGCGCCAGGTATTTCAGCAGTTCAAACTCCTTGTAGGTGAGATCCAGCGGACGCCCGCGCAACCGTGCGGTGTAGGTTCCCTCGTCGATCACCAGGTCCCCCAGACTCACCTTGTCCGCGCTTTCCTGGGCGGCCAGGTCGCCACGGCGGCCGTTGACGAGCCGCAGCCGGGCGTCAAGCTCGGCGGGCCCGGTGCCGGGGAGCAGGATGTCGTCAAGCCCCCAATCGGCGTTGACCGCCACCAGCCCCCCCTCGGTGACCACCGCCACCAGGGGAACCAGCCGTGCGGTGTTGCCCAGTAGCCGGCACAGGCCACGCGCCGCCGCCAGATCCAGACGAGCATCGACGATCACCACGTCCGCGTCCCGTGCGTCCAGCAAAGATGAAACGTCGGGTGGCGCCGTCCGCACGGTGTGGGAAAGCAGCGACAACGACGGCAGGACCGAGTCGACATGCGCCTCGGCGGTGAGCAACAGCAGTTCCAACTGGCTCCTCCAGCGCCCGGGAAAGGCGTCTACCGGTTTGTGGCCACCCCGTTAACGGCAGGTCAACTAACGATAGCGTGCTACCAGGCCGGCCCGCTCGGCGCCGATGCGGAGCGCGCGCTGCGCCGCGGCCGACCCATGCCGCCCCTCTCGGATTCCGGCGGCGGTAGGCCAGAATATGCGGATGCGCAAGGTGCTGGTCGGGGTGGCCGCGGCGATGCTCGCGGTCGCCGTCGCCTTCACCGCGGCCGTCGCCGTGGACTTCGGGACCAACATCTATGCCGAATACCGGTTGTCGCGCGCGGTGCGCACCGCGGCCGACCTGGGGTCGGATCCGTTCGTCGCCATCTTGGGATTCCCGTTCATCCCCCAGGCGGTAGGCCACCACTACGACGAGCTGGAGATCAAGGCCAACGCCGTCGACCATGCGATGGTCGGCAAGGCCACACTCGAGGCCACCATGCACTCGATCGACCTGGCCTATGCATCGTGGCTGATCCGGCCTCATGCGAAGCTCCCGGTCGGCAAACTCGAGAGCCGCATCATCATCGACTCCGTTCACCTGGGCCGGTATCTGGGCATCAGCGACCTGATGGTCGAAGCGCCGCCGCAGGAAACCAACGACGCCACCGGCGGCACCACCGAGTCGGGGATTTCCGGCAGTCGCGGACTGGTGTTCACCGGGACGCCGAAGTCAGCCAACTTCGACAAGCGGGTCAGCGTCTCCGTCGACCTGTCCATGGCCGGCGACGACCGGACCACCCTGGTGTTCACCCCCACCGGCATCCTGACCGGCCCGGACACCGCCAACCAGAAAGTTCCGGCCGATAAGAAGGACGCGGTGCTCGCGGCGTTCCGCCAACGGCTGCCCGATCAGAAGCTGCCGTTCGCGGTGGCCCCCACCGCTCAGGGCGCCCGCGGCTCAGATGTCATCATCGAAGGCATCACCGAGGGGGTCACGATCACGCTCGACGAGTTCAAGCAGTCATGATCGCCGCCATCGTCGCGATCGTCAGCGCCGGGGCGCTGTCGGCCGCGGTCGGCTGGCTGCTCACCCGGCGTTCGGGGCAGCTGCGGGAAACCGTTGCCGACCCGGGTCCGGGAGACGTGGACACCGCATCCCTGGGCTTATCCGACTCCGGGCCGACGGTGGTGCATTTCAGCGCCCCCTGGTGCGGACCGTGCGCCCTGGTGCGCCGGGTGGTCAGCCAAGTCTGCGGCGATCTCGGTGACGTGGCCCACGTGGAGGTCGACCTGCAGGCCAATCCCCTTGCCGCACGCCAGCTTTCGGTGCTCTCCATACCGACGACGGTGATCTTCGACGTCAATGGCCGGCCGCGGTACCGCGCTGTCGGCGTTCCCACCGCAGACGATTTACGATCGGCTTTGCAACCGCTGTTGACGTGACCGCCACCTCATTCGGTAAGCTGTGCGCCGTGTCAGCCCGCCTGGAGCCCATGCTCACCAAGCGCCGCGCAATCGATTTGTGCCGCGTCGCGGGTTGTTGCTGTAGCCGCTGAGTAGCCGTCGCCTTCCGGGCCGTGCTCCGCGCAGCCGTTGTGGTCTGCTTTTTCTTCCCACATCACCAGGAGTAGCACCGTGTCGACCACCACCACCATCGCCGAGGTAGACGTGCGGGGACCGCGCTTTGCCGCCTGGGTCACGACGGCGGTCCTGGTGATCACGTTGGTCCTCTCGGCGGTCAACACCACGGCGGCCGCCGTCGTTTTGGCCCTGCAGGCCGCCGTCTTTGGTATCGGCGCTCGCTACGGGCCGCGCCGGCACCCCTACGGTTGGGTGTTTCGCGCCGTTGTCGCGCCGCGGATCGGTCCGGTAGCGGAACGCGAGCCCGTGCCACCGCTGAAATTCGCCCAATTGCTCGGTTTCATCTTCGCGGCCGCCGGCACGGCCGGATTCGCCGCCGGCGTTCCGCTGCTGGGGGTCATTGCCACCGGGGCCGCGCTAACCGCAGCGTTCCTGAACGCGGGTTTCGGCATCTGCCTGGGCTGTCGGCTCTATCCGCTGATCGCGCTGCTGCGCCACGCGGCGCGCCCGGTCACCAGGCCAACCGCAACGATCCCGGAAAAAGCCGGGGAACCACCGGCTAACCCGAGCAACCACGTTGTCCATCAAAACAATTGAAAGGAACCGCCATGGCACGCTCCGACGTCCTGGTCACCGCTGACTGGGCTGCGAGCAATCTCGACGCGCCCGGTGTCGTCTTCGTCGAGGTGGACGAGGACACCAGCGCCTACGACCGCGGCCATATCGCCGGCGCGGTTAAGCTGGACTGGCGTACCGATTTGCAGGACCCGGTCCGGCGCGACTTCGTCGACGCCCAGCAATTCTCGAAACTGCTGAGCGACCGCGGTATCTCTAACGATGACACGGTGATCCTGTATGGTGGCAACAACAACTGGTTCGCCGCCTACGCGTACTGGTATTTCAAGCTCTACGGCCACGTCGGCGTCAAGCTGCTCGACGGTGGCCGCAAGAAATGGGAGCTCGACGGCCGCCCACTGTCCACCGACACGGTGAACCGCCCTGCCACCACATACACGGCGAAGCAGCCGGACAACAGCATCCGGGCCTTCCGGGATGAGGTGATCGCAGCCATCAACGTGAAGAACCTGGTCGACGTGCGCTCCCCGGAGGAGTTTTCCGGTAAAATCTTGGCGCCGGCGCATTTACCGCAGGAACAAAGCCAGCGACCCGGTCACATCCCCGGTGCGATCAACGTGCCGTGGAGCAAAGCCGCCAACGAAGACGGCACCTTCAAGTCCGACGAGGAACTGGCCAGGCTCTACGCCGCCGCCGGGTTGGACGGGTCGAAGGAGACCATCGCTTATTGCCGAATCGGCGAGCGGTCGTCGCACACCTGGTTTGTGCTGCACGAACTGCTCGGACACCGAAATGTTAAAAACTACGACGGCAGTTGGACGGAATACGGCTCCCTGGTGGGAGTCCCGATCGAGTTGGGAAGCTGAATATGTGCACACCGCCCAGACAAGGACAGACGTTGCCGGCCAGCGTCGACTTGGAGAAGGAGACCGTGATCACCGGCCGGGTCGTGGACAGCTCCGGGGAGCCCGTGGCGGGCGCGTTCGTTCGGCTGCTGGACTCATCGAACGAGTTCACCGCCGAGGTCGTAGCGTCGGCCACCGGTGATTTTCGGTTCTTCGCCGCACCCGGAACCTGGCGGCTGCGCGCGCTGTCGGCGGTCGGTAACGGCGACGCCGTGGTGACGCCCTCGGGTTCGGGTCTCTACGAGGTGGACATCAAGATCGCCTGACGGAAGCCGTTGGCGAACCCCCATGCCGGCACCGAAGAATTAGACTCGTCGCGTGGTGCTGTTTTTTGAGATCATGCTGGTCGCCTCCGTCGGGGTGATCGCATGGGTTGCGCTATACGCGCTGTACCGGCTCATCGCCAACGAGTCGTGACCGCTTGTGACCGCTAACGAGCAGGCCGATCGACCGGTCCGCCCCATGGGCCCGGGAGGCCGTGCGGTGGCCGCGGCGGCGGAACGCGCCAAACTGACCGCGGCCCGCAACATCCCGGTCTTCGACGATCTCCCCGTCCCCCCCGACACCGCGAACCTGCGCCAAGGCGCCAACCTGCACGACGCGCTGCTGGCGCTGCTGCCTTTGGTCGGCGTCTGGCGGGGGGAGGGTGAAGGCCGCGACGCCCGCGGCGACTACCGCTTCGGTCAACAGATCGTCGTGTCGCACGACGGCGGGGATTACCTGAACTGGGAAGCTCGATCGTGGCGGCTGAGCGCGTCCGGCGACTACCAGGGTCCGGACCTGAGGGAGACCGGCTACTGGCGCTTCGTCACCGATCCCGCCGACCCAACGGAGTCGCAGGCCATCGAGTTGCTGCTGGCGCACTCGGCCGGCTACGTCGAGTTGTTTTATGGCTGCCCGCGCACGCACTCCTCATGGGAGCTGGTGACCGATGTGCTGGCACGCAGCAAATCCGGCGTGCTGGTCGGCGGCGCCAAGCGGCTCTACGGCATCGTCGAGGGTGGGGATTTGGCCTACGTGGAGGAACGCGTCGACGCGGACGGCCGGCTGGTGCCGCGGCTCTCGGCGCGGCTGTCGCGGTTCGCCGGATAACAGCCCCCGGGTTTCACCCGAAATCGCCGCCTCAGAGGTCGCTGACGATCGCCGCGTCAACGAGCTCGGGAAACTCGGCGGCCATCACGGCCCGGGGCAGCGCCCGGCCGTCAAGGGTGTGGACCCGGGCGGCCAACGTCATCGCGGACACCAGCCAGACCCCTTGCGCGGCAAAAAGGTCGGCGACACGGAGGGCACGGTAGTCGCAGTCGTAGCCCTTGGCGCGGGCGACCTGGAAAAGCGCCTGTTGGGTGGTGCCGCGCAAGATCGGGTACCAGGGCGGTGGGGTAAGCAGGCCGGTCGCCCCGTCGAGATCGGCGGCGATCACCACCGTCGAGCGTGGGCCTTCCAGGATGTAGCCGTCGGAGCTGACAAAGACCACGTCGTCGAAGCCCTGCCGGGCGGCATACCGCAGGGCGGCCATATTGACCGCGTAGGACAGCGTTTTGGCGCCGGCGAGCAACCACGGCATGTCGTCGGCGCCGGTGACGCGCAGTCCCCGATCCAGGGTGATCGCAGCCACCCCGTCGCGGCGCACCGTCGTGACCCGCGGCGGCAGCGCGTTGACCATGACGTAGGCGGTCGGTGCCGAGCCGCTCTCCCGGCCGCGGCTGTAGATCAGCCGCATCGCCCCCTCCTCGGGGGTGCCCGCCGCCCACAGGTGGGCCGCCCTGTCGATGGCGCGTCGCCATCCCGGCAGATCCGGCTCGGGCAACTCCATCAGCCTGGCCGAATGGGCCAGGCGCTGCAGGTGCGCCTCAACCAAACACGCCCGGCCGTCACGAACCAGCAGCGTCTCGAAAACGCCGTCGCCGCGCACCACAGCGAGGTCGTCCGCACACAGCAGAGGCGTGCCGGCAGCGAGTATCTCGCCGTCGAGCGTAACGACCACACCCGTCTGGCCTGCCATCGACGAGAAGCCTAGCGTGACGACGAAACGCGCCGGAACGGCCCGGAAAAGCGGCCCGGTGAAAGCCGCGCAGTACCCGTAGAGTTGGGATGTGACCGCAGTTTTTGCCCCCGATTACGGACCCGACGCGGGTGTGGTCTGGCAGTACGGCGACCCGCTGGGTGAGCAGCGGGCGGCGGATACCGACGCCGTGCTGATCGACCGTTCGCACCGGGCGGTGCTCACGTTGACCGGTGACGATCGACGGCGCTGGCTGCACAGCATCTCCACGCAACATGTCAGCGAACTCCCGGAAGGGGCCAGTACGCACAACCTGAGCCTGGACAGTCAGGGCCGGGTCGAGGACCACTGGATTCAGACGGAATTAGGGGGCATCACCTATCTCGATACCGAGCCCTGGCGGGGGGAGCCACTGCTGGCCTATCTGCGCAAGATGGTGTTTTGGGCCCAGGTGTCGCCGGACGCCGCCGACCTGGCGGTGTTTTCGCTGCTGGGTCCGCGGCTGGGGGACCCTCGGCTGCTCGACGTGCTGGGCTTGGATGCCCTGCCGGCCGCGGCAACGGCGGCGCCTCTGGCCCGCGGCGGTTTTGTGCGCAGAATGCCCAGCGCCCGGGAAGGCCGGATCGAACTGGATCTCGTGGTACCACGGTCCGACTCGGCCGAGTGGAGGCAGCGATTGACGGCGGCGGGAGTGCGGTTAGCCGGGGTCTGGACCTATGAGGCTCACCGGGTCGCGGCGCTGCGCCCGCGGCTCGGCGTTGACACCGACGAACGCACAATTCCCCACGAAGTGGGCTGGATCGGCGGTCCGGGGGTCGGCGCCGTCCATTTGGACAAGGGTTGCTATCGCGGCCAGGAAACCGTTGCACGGGTGCATAACCTCGGCAAGCCGCCCCGGATGCTGGTGCTGTTGCACCTCGACGGCTCGGCGGAGCGGCCGTCAACCGGAGACGCTGTGTTGGCCGACGGCCGCGCCGTGGGGCGTCTTGGAACCGTGGTCGAGCACGTGGACCTGGGCCCGGTGGCGCTGGCTCTGCTCAAACGCGGTCTGCCGGCCGATACCGCCCTGGTCACCGGGGGCGCCGCGGAAACCGCAGCGGCGATCGACGCCGATTCTCTGCCGGCGGCCGAGGGGCCCGGCGCCGGGCGGCTGGCCGTCGATCGATTGCGCGGCGTCGCGAGATGAGCGTGACGGCGGGCGGGCCCGTACCGGCACACGCCTGCAAGGCACGGTAAACTGTCGGCAGGACAATAACGACACTGACAGATCGGAGCCGCCTACTCGTTGGGCCGCTCCGTTATTGTGCGAGGGGGTTCCCCCATGGGCCGCGGCCGGGCAAAGGCAAAGCAGACCAAGGTTGCTCGAGAACTGAAGTACAGCTCCCCGCAGACCGATTTCGAGCGGCTTCAGCGCGAGCTATCGGGAGCGCGCGCAAACGAATCGGACCGGTCGGACGGCAACCACCGGTTTCCCGAGGAGACCTGGGACGACGCGGACGACTGGCGTCGCTAAGGGCTGGTAACTGCCGGCTGTCCCACACCGCTGCGCGGGCGGGGATCCCCACCCCCGGGCCGCCCGGCCGGCGTCGCCGTCGGAGTTTATCCGGGAGAAAAGCTTATCGGTTCCCATTAGAAACGCGGGTGTTCCCCGACGAGTCTGGCGCGAGGTCCTCTTTTTCCGCCCTTGTTGACGGTCCCCAACACCCAACAGTCCAGGTGCCGCGCCGTCAGGATGGCCAGGGCGCGGTCGGTGTCCTCCGGAGCGACGACGGCGACCATGCCAACCCCCATGTTGAACGTCTTTTCCATCTCCGCCCGGCTAACGCGCCCGCGCTGCGCGATCATCCCGAAAACGGGCGCGGGTGTCCACGTGCCGCGGTCGACCTCGGCCACCAGCCCGTGGGGGATGACACGTTCCAGGTTGCCGGCCAGGCCGCCTCCGGTGATGTGGCTAAACGTGCGGACCTGGGTTTCGGCGGCCAGCGCCAGGCAGTCCTTGACATAGATCCGGGTGGGCTCCAGAAGTTCTTCGCCCAAGGTGCGGCCGAACTCCTCCACATAGCCGCTCAGGTTCATCCGGTCGATCTCCAGCAGCACCTTGCGGGCCAGCGAATATCCGTTGGAATGCAGACCGGAGGATCCCATCGCGATCAGAACGTCGCCGGGTTTGACCCGGTCAGGTCCCAGCACATCGTCGGCCTCGATCACGCCGACGGCAGTGGCCGAAAGATCGTAGTGGGCCGGCTCGATCAGACCCGGGTGCTCGGCGGTCTCACCGCCCAGCAGCGCCACACCCGCGCGCAGGCACCCGTCGGCGATCCCGGCGACGATCGCGTTGAGCCGTTCCGGCACGATCCGGCCGACGGCGATGTAGTCCAGCAGAAACAGCGGCTCGGCGCCGCAAACCACCAGGTCATCGACCACCATCGCCACCAGGTCCAGGCCGACGGTGTCGTGTTTGTCCATCGCCTGCGCGACCGCCAGCTTGGTGCCCACACCGTCGCTGGATGCCGCCAGCAGCGGTTCGCGGTAGCCGCCCCGCAAGGCGAACAGTCCCGCGAATCCGCCCAGCTGGCTGCGCACTTCGGGTCGGGTGGCCTTGGAGGCGAGCGGTTTGAACAGTTCTACTGCGCGTTCACCAGCTGCGATGTCCACCCCGGCCGAGGCGTAGGTAATGCCCTGATTGCCGGGGTGTTTTCCGGGGTCCGTCATCGCCCTAAAGGCTACCGGGCGGCGTCGACCGCCGGTCGGCGCCGCCCGGGGCACTCCGCCCCGGAACCGGCCGACCGGCTCTTTCCGGCCGGGGCGCCGATCCCCCGGATCCACCCATCCGGCCATGCCGAACCGGCATCGAGCGGGAGCCAACTAGTGATTGCGCAGCGTGGCGGAGTTTTCAGCGGGGAAACGGAGGTTCACACCCGCCCGGGCGACTGCGCCGCCCGGCGGGTCTGAAACGCCGGCGTCGCGGGCGGCGGTGGCAAGCATGTGTTCGATGACGTTTTTGCCCAGCGCGGTTTCGCCGGGCAGCTCGATCGGATACCTGCCGTCGTAGCAGGCGGTGCAGAGCCGCGAGGCGGGCTGCTCGGCCGCGGCGATCAGACCCGGCAACGAGATGTAGCCCAACGTGTCGGCGCCGATCGCGTGGCGCACCGCATCCGCCAACTCGTGTTCATCTTCGACCGCGTTGGCGATCAACTCCGCGGGCGACGGGAAATCGATGCCGTAGAAACACGGCCATTTCACCGGCGGCGAAGCGATGCGCACATGTACCTCGACGACCCCCGCTTCCCGCAGCATCCGCACCAGGGCGCGTTGGGTGTTGCCACGCACGATCGAGTCGTCAACGACCACCAGCCGCTTGCCGCGGATGACTTCTTTGAGCGGATTCAGCTTCAGCCGGATGCCGAGCTGCCGGATGGTCTGCGACGGCTGAATGAACGTGCGGCCGACGTAAGCGTTTTTCATCAGCCCCTGCCCGTAGGGGATGCCCGCCTCCCGCGCGTAGCCGACCGCGGCGGGGGTTCCCGAGTCCGGCACGCCGATCACCAGGTCGGCCTCGGCCGGGCATTCGCGGGCCAGCCGGCGACCGATCTCGACCCGCGCGGCGTGCACCGAGCGGCCGGCGATGGTGCTGTCGGGCCGGGCCAGGTAGACGTATTCGAATACACAGCCCTTGGGGGTGGGATTGGCGAAGCGGCTGGAGCGCACCCCGTCGGCGTCTATCGCCAGCAACTCTCCCGGCTCGATCTCCCGGACGAAGGAGGCACCGACGATGTCCAGCGCGGCGGTTTCGGAGGCCACCACCCAGCCGTGATCGAGCCGGCCCAGAGACAGTGGTCGCACCCCGTAGGGGTCGCGGCAGGCGTACAGGGTGTTTTCGTCCATGAACGTCAGACAGAACGCTCCCCGCACGGTCGGCAGCAGCTCCAGCGCCGCCTGCTCCAGGCTGAGGTCCGCCGCGCCGTGGGCCAGCAGCGCACCGAGGATGTCGGAGTCGGTGGTGGCCGCGCCCGGCACTCGCGGGTGGATCAACCCCGCCTCGCGGGCGCGGGCGAGCAGTGCGGCGCTGTTGACCAGGTTGCCGTTGTGTCCCAGCGCCACCCCGGTGCCAGCCGCCGTGGTGTGAAACACCGGCTGGGCGTTCTCCCACGTGGGGTGACCGGTGGTGGAGTAGCGGCAGTGCCCGATGGCGACGTGACCCTCCATGGCCGCCAGCGTCTGCTCGTCGAACACCTGGCTGACCAGGCCCAGGTCTTTGAACACCAACACCTGCGACCCGTCGGCGACGGCGATCCCGGCCGCCTCCTGCCCACGGTGCTGCAATGCGTACAACCCGTAGTAGGTGAGCTTGGCAACATTTTCCCCGGGAGCCCAGACACCGAAAACGCCGCATTCTTCACGGGGGGAGTTCTCAAACTCCGGTGCGGTCACGGTCGGGGCTGCTCCCTGGGCCGGGGTGTTGACATCAGCGAGTCTACGTGCAAAGCCGCCGACGGCGAACCCGACACACGTGTTTTGCCTCGGCGCCCGGCCCCGCACCGGGACGTCTACCCGCCCAACGGCAACGGCAGCCACGACGCGATGGCACCGGCCCGCGATCCGGAGAGCCGCAACGCGCCCGACGACACCGCCTCCGAAACCGCCAGCAAACCCATGACCAGCAACAGCCAGGTCCGGGGATCGGTCTCCACGACATTGGGGGGATTCCCGCGGGTGTGCCGCGGCCCGGCGATGCACTGCACCGCGACAAACGGCGGCACTCTGACCTCGACACTCGCTCCCGGCGCCAACGCGGCCAGGGTGCGCGCGGTAAGCCGAACGGCGGCGGCCAGTTGGTTTCGGTCGGGGGCGGGACGGCTCTCGTCGCGCAGCCACTGCTCGACAGCCGAAACGGCCCGGCGGGTGGCGGCCGGATCGGCTTTCTGACGGGTGGCCATACCTTATCGTCTCAACGTCATGACTCCGCGCCGGCGCCCCCGGGATTAGACCGTGGGCGGCGAGGGTTCAAGGACGCGGCGCGTACATGATGGTGGCGACGCCCACTAGACAGATGGTGGCGCCGAGATAGTCCCATCGGTCGGGATGGAATTTGTCGACGAGCATGCCCCAGGCGAGCGATCCGGCGACAAAGATGCCACCGTAGGCGGCAAGGATCCGGCCGAAGTGCGGATCGGACTGAAACGTTGCGACGAAACCGTAGGCGCCGAGCGCGAGGACTCCGGCGGCAATCCAGGCGGCCCCACGGTGTTCACGCCAGCCCTGCCAGACGAGCCAGGCTCCGCCGATTTCCGCGAGCGCGGCGAGGACGAAGAGCAGCAGAGATTTGGCGACCGTCATAACGGTGAACGTACCCGGTGGAAATCGGTGACCCGACGGCTCGCCGGGCCGACGTGACGGGTGACCAACCGGGCAGCGTTCAGGGTGCCTGACGCCGCCGGATCGTCAGCACGGCCGCCGCTGCGGTCTCGTTGATCACCAGGTGCGCCAGCATCGGCGCCACCAGGCCGCCGGACCGGTCGGCGAGCCAGCCGAACAACCAGCCCGCCAGGCCGGTTGCCAGCACAGTGGCCACCACTGGCTCGCCATGAGCGCGTGCGTCGGTGATGTGGGAGAGGCCGAAAGCCGCGGCCTGAACGATCCGTCCCGCGGTCGGGCCGAAGGCCGCGGTTCCGGCGGTGGCCAGTGCCCCGCGGAACGCGGTTTCCTCGGCCCACACCGTGCCCAGCGGTATCTGCAGCGCCAGCCACACCGCCGCCGGCGTGGCCGGCTCCCGGGCGGACATCGACAGCCGGACCCTGCGCACCGCCGTCGTCGCCGCAACCACGGCCCCCGCCACCGCTGCGCCCGCCGACCCCAGCCGCAACCCCACCACCAGCCGCGGCGCGGTCAGACCCAGCGGTGCCCCGCTGACCAGCATCAGCAGACCGCCGGCGACAACCTGGGCGGGCACCCGCCACCTCGTCGGCAACCGGGGAGCGACGAAACTCCAGCCGACCAGTGCCGAAGCCAGACTCACCGCACAGATACTGCGAAAATCCCTGCCGCGCATCACTGTTCGGCGCCATCAGCGCTCTGTGATCGGTTCAGGGCCGCCCGGATACGCTCGGTGTCGGCCGGTGTCCAGCCGTCCGGTGGCACCACCGCCACCCAGCCGTCGAGGATGGTGTTGCGGTAGTTGTGGCCGTGCCCGGCGGGCATGCCCATGGCATTGGTCAGGTCGGCGCTGACTTGCCAGAACGTGACCACCGGATACCAGCGCATCGAGGGGCTGCGATCCCGGCCCGGGGGTTCGACAAGCCAGTCCGGGCGGCGGAACAGCAGCCGGGACGACCACCAAATCACCGGGTCGGAGGGGTGTTGCAGGAACATCACCCGGGTACCCTCCCACGGCGGCGCTGCGATCCGGGCCACGTCCGCGGGATCGATGGCCTCGGAGAACCGCACGGTTCGCCCGTTGTCGTAGCTCGGCTGCACCTCGGTGGTTCCCGGATCCCGGCGCACGACCAGCGCATGCCACAACGGGCTCGCGTGCGGCGGCCCCACCCACAGCACGGCGTCGAAACCCATCTTCGCGATGTCGGGCAGGAAGCCGAACGCGGCCTGCCCGGCCATCGAGCCCAGGCTCTCCCCGTAAAGCACCAGCTTCGGGCGGTGATGTGCCGGCAGGCGCTGCCAGCGCTGGTGGATGGCGTCGATCAGCTGACGGCCGGACTGCATGGACTTCTGCCGGTCGGCCAAAAACGAGATCCAGCTCGGCAGATACGAATACTGCACACCCGCTATCGCGGTGTCGCCGTTGTACATCATCTCCAGCGACCGCGGGGCCACCGCGTCGATCCAGCCGGTCCCGGTGGTCGGGGCGATGACCAGCAGCTTACGGTCGAAGGCCCGGGTGCGTTCGAGTTCGGCGACCACCAGTCTCATCCGTGACTGGTCGTCGCCGGCGCTTTGCAGCCCGGCGTACACCCGGATGGGCTCTTTAGCGGGCCGGCCGTTGAGCCGGCTGAGTTCGGCGGCATGCGGGCCGGTGGCGACGAAGGTGCGGCCCTGGTAGCCGAGCGTGTCCCACGGCGCCAACGATGCCGGGCTACCGGACTTTTCGGGAAGCAGCGGCTGGGTAATACCGGCCCGGGTGCTGCTGTTCTGCGTTTGAAAGAGCGCGCTCGCCGCCGCGAAGAAACCCCGGACGAGAACACCGTTGATCAAAGTGACCAGCAGCGCGACGACGATCGTGGTGCCGATGAACAGCGCCACCTCGTCGTTGACATGCCAGCGCCTGATTAACATCCGCGCCAGCAGCCTGACCGAGTCGATGAGCACCCGCGACGCGCTGACCAGCAGTGCGCCAACGGCACTCGCGATCAGCAGGGTGCGCATATACCCCAGGGTTGCCGGGCCCTCGATACCCAGCAGCGCCGATACCTGCCGCTGCCAGGAGGCGGCGGGGATGAGCATCAGCACGCATCCCGCCGTCGAGAGCCCCACGACGGCCGCCTTCATCCAGAACAGCGCCCGCGCCGAGGGCGGCCACCAGCGGGCATTGCGCAGCACGAAGCGCTGCACCAGCCGGCCGATCACCACGCCTAGCCCGTAGCCGAACGCGGCATTGATGCCGCCGATCAGCCCCTGAAACAGCCAGTCCCGGGGCAGCAACGAGGGCGTCAGCGACAAGCAGAAAAACAGCGCCCCGAACGCAATCCCGACGAACTTCAGCCGCACCAGGCTCCACGCCCACGCCAGCAGCGGGTGCCGGCCACGGGTCTTGGCCGGCTGGGTAACCAGCTGTCCGGCGATGTCGGACACCGGCGTGCTCATCGCCTCACCCGAAGAGCCGCGGCAGCACCGCCTCGGCGGTGCTGCGCAACTCTGCCAGGGACACGGTGAACAAGCCCTGGACCTCGACCGCGTCGGACTCCCGGTCGACGACGCCGATGGGAGTGGCCGGCAATCCCTTTGCCTCGCACATCGAACGGAACCGGGACTCCTCGCTGCCTGGCACCGCGACCAGCACCCGGCCAGTCGATTCGGAGAACAGCATGACGAAAGGGTCGCAGCCCTCGGGAAGCACGATGCGGCACCCGGTTTCGCCTGCCAGCGCCGATTCCACGACGGCCTGGGCGAGCCCGCCCTCGGAGAGGTCGTGCGCGGCAGACACCAACCCGTCACGCGAGGCGATGGACAGCACATCGGCCAGCAGCCGCTCGCGGGCGAAGTCGACGGCGGGCGGCACTCCTCCGAGATGATCGGCGGTCACCTGGGCCCACACCGAGCCATCGAATTCGTCACGGGTGTCACCCAACAGGATCAGTTTCTCGCCCGGTTGGCCGCCGAGGGACATCGACAGCCGCCGGTTCACGTCCGTGATGACACCCAGAACCCCGACCACCGGGGTGGGCAGGATCGCCGTCGAGCCGGTTTGATTGTAGAAGCTGACATTGCCGCCGGTCACCGGAATACCCAGCGCCGCACAGCCATCGGCCAGGCCGCGGACCGCCTGGGCGAACTGCCACATCACCCCCGGATCTTCGGGTGAGCCGAAGTTGAGGCAGTTGGTCACCGCGACCGGGGTGGCGCCGGTGACGGCGACGTTGCGGTACGCCTCGGCCAGCGCAAGCTGGGCGCCGATGTAGGGATCCAGGGCCGTGTAGCGACCCGACCCGTCGGTGGCCACCGCGATCCCGCGACCGGTGGCCTCGTCCACGCGCAGCATGCCGGCGTCGGCGTGCGCGGCCAGCACGGTGTTGCCCCGAACGTACCGGTCGTACTGCTCGGTGATAAACGCTCGGCTGCACAGGTGCGGGCTGCCCAGCAGCGCCAGTAAGGTCGCGCGCAACTCCGCCCCCGTTGCCGGCCGGGGCAGCTTCGTCGAGCGGTCGGCGTTCAGCGCGTCCTGCGACTCGGGACGGATGACCGGACGCCGATACACCGGCCCCTCGTGGGCCACGGTGCGCGGCGGCACGTCCACCACCGTCTCGCCGTGCCAGCTGATTCGCAATCGGTCCCCGTCGGTGACCTCGCCGATGACGCTGGCCGGCACCTCCCATTTGCGGCATACCGCCAGAAAGGCGTCCACGTTCTCGGGGGCGACCACCGCGCACATCCGCTCTTGCGACTCACTGCACAGCACTTCGGCGGGCGTCATGTCCGCGGTCCGCAACGGGACGCTGTCCAGCTCGATCGTCATGCCGGCGTCCCCTGCTGAGGCTAATTCGGATGTGGCACAAGCTAATCCGGCGCCACCGAGATCCTGGATGCCGATCACCAGGCCCGCCGCGTAGAGCTCCAGGCAGCACTCGATGAGCACTTTTTCCATAAACGGGTCACCGACTTGCACCGACGGCAACTTCTTTCGGTTCTTTCGGGACCCGGCCGCGGGATCGAGCGTCGATCCCGCCGCGGATCCTTCCGCGTGGCCCTCGAAGGTGTCCGACGCCAGCACCGACACCCCGCCGATACCGTCCAGGCCGGTGCGTGCGCCGAACAGGATGATTTTGTTTCCGGCGCCGGAGGCGACCGCCAGGCGCAGGTCCTCCTTGCGCAGCACCCCCACACACAGCGCGTTGACCAGCGGGTTACCAGAATAGCAGGCATCGAAAACGGTCTCACCGCCGATGTTGGGCAGTCCCAGCGAGTTGCCGTAGCCAGCGATGCCGCGCACCACGCCGTCGAACACCCGACGGGTATCCGGGGCGTCGGCGGCGCCGAAGCGCAACTGGTCCATCACGGCGACCGGCCGCGCTCCCATGGCCATGATGTCGCGCACAATGCCACCCACACCGGTGGCCGCGCCCTGATAGGGCTCGACGTAGGAGGGGTGATTGTGGGATTCCACCTTGAAGGTGGCCGCCCAGCCGTCACCGATGTCCACCACACCGGCGTTTTGCCCGATGCCGGCCAGGATGCCGGCGCGCATCTCCTCGGTGGTGGTGTCGGCGAAGTAGCGCAGATGGACCTTGGACGACTTGTACGAGCAGTGCTCGCTCCACATCACCGCGTACATGGCCAGCTCGGCGTCGGTGGGACGGCGGCCCAAGATCGCGCGGATGCGTTGGTATTCCTCGTCTTTGAGACCCAGCTCGCGAAACGGCTGCGGATGGTCGGGCGTCGCCGCGGCCCGCTCGACGGTATCGACCGCGTGGATGAGCCCGGACGTCACACCGACAGTCTAGATTCCGCGCCGGCGCAGGCCCGGAGGACAGGTGTCAGCCGGGCGACAAAAACGCCTGCAGCGCCGCCGCGTAGGCGCCGACGTCGCGGGCGCCCATCAGTTCCCGCGCCGAGTGCATCGCCAGCTGGGGGGCGCCGACATCGACGGTCGGGATGCCGGTGCGGGCCGAGGCGATCGGACCGATGGTCGAGCCACAGGACAGGTCGGCCCGGTGTTCGTACCGCTGCAGCGGGACCCCGGCCCGCCGGCAGGCCAGGGCGAAAGCCGCGGCGGTGCGCCCATCGGTGGCGTAGCGCAAGTTGGGATGCACCTTGAGCACCGGGCCCGCATTCACCTCGACGGGGTGGCCGGGTTCGTGACGCTCCGGGTAGTTGGGATGGGTGGCGTGCGCCATGTCGGCCGACGCCAGCATCGATGCCGGCAGCCGGCGCAGAAAGTCCTCCCGGGACCCCCCGGTGGCCAACACGATCCGTTCCAGCACGCTGGTCAGCAGATTCGACTGCGCGCCATGATCAGAGACCGACCCCGCCTCCTCGTGGTCGAAGAGGGCCAGCACCGGCAGGTGGCCGCGCGGCTCGGCCGTCAGCAGCGCCGTCATCCCGGCATAGCAACTGGCCTGGTTGTCCAGGCGGGGCGCGCTCACCAAGTCGGCGTCCGCACCGGTCACCGCCGCGGGCGCCAGGTCGTGGGTCATCAGGTCGGCGCCGAGGATTTCTCGGGCGTCGACGCCGGCGCGTTCGGCGACGTAACCCAGAAACGCGGGGCTGTCCCCGCCAGCTCCCCACACGGCGTTGACGTGGCGCTGCGGGTCCAGGCTCAGCGATGTTCGGTCCTCGGCCAGGTGGATGGCCAGCTGCGGCACCCGCAGGATCGGGTCGTCTATCCGGACCAGCCGGTGAGAGACCCGGTCGCCGTCCCGCACCGATAACCGGCCGCTGATACCCAGATCGCGGTCCAGCCACGAGTTCAGCCAGGCGGCCCCGTAGGGCTGCAACGCCACCACCCGCCAGCCCGCAACCTGACGGTCGTGGTGCTGTTTGAGGCGCAAGTTAGGGCTGTCGGTGTGCGCGCCGACGATCCGGAAGGGGCCTTCCGGCCCCTCGGCGTTCCAGGCCACCAGCGAGCCGGCGCGCACGGTGAAGTACCGGCCCCGCCGGTCGGGCCAACGCTCGGCTTCGTCGAGTTCGATGTACCCGGCCGCACGCAGCCGGCCGGCGACGGTGGCACACACGTGGAATGGCGAGGGGGACGCGTCGATGAAGTCGCACAGTCCCTGTGCCGTGGCCGTCATAGCGCTATGTTTAGCACCACGGCGTTCGCGGGGACGTTAGGGTCGTGGCTGTGCCCGTCGCGCGACCGCAACCTGTCCTCGCGCCGCTGACTCCCGCCGCCATCTTCCTGGTGGCGGTGATCGACGACGGGGGCGAGGGGGCCGTTCATGATGCGCTGCCCGAACTGTCCGGGCTGGTACGCGCCATCGGTTTCCGTGACCCGACGAAACACCTGTCGGTGGTCGCCTCAATCGGCTCCGACGGCTGGGACCGGCTGTTCGCCGGGCCGCGACCCGCGGCCCTGCATCCGTTCGTGGAGCTGGAAGGCCCGCGACACAAAGCCCCCGCCACCCCGGGCGACCTATTGTTCCACATTCGGGCCGAGACCATGGACGTCTGCTTCGAGCTGGCCAAGCAGATCCGAAAGGCGATGGCCGGTGCGGTGACAGTGGTCGACGAGGTGCATGGCTTCCGGTACTTCGACAACCGCGACCTGCTGGGTTTTGTCGACGGCACCGAGAACCCCGAGGGACCGCTGGCGGTGAGCGCGACCCAGGTCGGCGACGAAGACCCGGACTTCGCCGGCTCGTGCTATGTGCACGTGCAAAAGTACATCCACGATATGGCGGCGTGGGAGTCGCTGTCGGTAACGGAGCAGGAGCGGGTGATCGGCCGCACCAAGCTCGACGACATCGAGCTCGACGACGACCTGAAGCCGGTCAACTCGCACATCGCCCTGAACGTGATCACCGACGACGACGGCGCCGAGCTGAAGATCCTGCGGCACAACATGCCGTTCGGCGAGATCGGCAAGGGCGAGTTCGGCACCTACTTTGTCGGCTACTCGCGCAGCCCCGACGTCACAGAACGGATGCTGCGCAACATGTTCCTCGGCGAGCCGCCCGGCAACACCGACCGCATCCTGGACTTCTCCACCGCGGTCACCGGTGGACTGTTCTTTTCTCCCACCGTCGACTTCCTCGACGACCCACCGCCGTTGCCCGAACCACAGACAACGGCTCCTGCAGTTGAACTCGGCGATGGCTCACTGAAGATCGGCAGTCTGAAAGGAAGCGTGCCATGAACAACCTCTACCGCGAACTGGCGCCGATCACCGAAGAAGCCTGGGCCGAAATCGAATTGGAGGCGACGAGGACGTTCAAACGCCACATCGCCGGGCGCCGGGTGGTCGACGTCAGCGGCCCGGCCGGGCCCGTGACCGCCGCGGTCAGCACCGGTCGGCTGATCGACGTGGAGTCGCCCATCGACGGCGTTGTCGCACACCTTCGGGCAAGCAAACCTCTTGTGCGGCTGCGTGTTCCATTTACGCTGTCACGGTCGGAGATCGACGACGTGGAACGCGGTTCAAAGGACTCCGACTGGGATCCGGTCAAAAAGGCCGCCCAGACGCTGGCGTTCGTCGAGGACCGGGCCATCTTCGAAGGCTACGGCGCCGCGTCGATCGAGGGCATCCGCAGCGCAAGCTCCAACCCGGCGCTGAAACTGCCCAAGGAGGTCCGCGACTTTCCCGACGTGATCTCGCAAGCGTTGTCCGGGCTGCGGCTGGCCGGTGTCGATGGCCCGTATGCGGTGCTGCTGTCGGCCGACGCGTACACCAAGGTCAGCGAGACCACCGAACACGGCTATCCGATCCGCGAACACCTCAATCGGTTGGTCGACGGCGAGATCATCTGGGCGCCCGCCATCGACGGCGCGTTCGTACTGACCACCCGCGGTGGGGACTTCGACCTGCAGCTGGGTACCGATGTGGCCATAGGTTACCTGAGCCACGACGCCGACACCGTGCAGCTCTACCTGCAGGAGACGCTGACGTTTTTGTGCTACACCGCGGAAGCCTCCGTTGCCCTGAGCGCATAACGGAAGTAGAGCGCAGTCTTACGGCTGGTCCGGTGGGAAGAATTCTCGAAAATGACGTTGCTCCAACAGGAAAGGTCGACAGCCCAGCGGCAACGCGGTGATCAACCCTATGACGTCATCGTTCTCGGGGCCGGGCCGGTCGGAGAGAATCTCGCCGACCGGGCGCGAGCTGCGGGCCTCAGCGTCGCGGTGGTCGAGCGCGAACTCGTCTGCGGCGCACCCTACGATCAGTGAAGCGTGGGTGCGGCTCCGTGAGGCACACCGGTATTCTGAGAGATAGGAGTTTCCATGGCAACCCAGGACGGATTTCATCCGGACGTCAAGGCGATGGATGCCGCGGGCAGCCGCAGCCGGGTGCGTCACGTCAAGGCGTCAGAGATCGATTCCGACACGGCGCAAAGCGAGGGCATGCGGCGGTTCGCCGTGCTCAGCGGTCGCTCTGTTGGCGCCCAGAAGCTGTGGATGGGCGAGACGCACGTCGCCCCGAACACGGTGTCGGCCAACCATCACCACGGCGACTCGGAGACGGCGATTTACGTGCGTAGCGGCCGCCCGGAGTTTGTGTTTCACGACGGCACCGGCGAGGTGCGCATCTCGGCCCGGCCCGGGGACTACGTCTTCGTCCCGCCGTATCTGCCGCACCGGGAGGAGAACCCCGACCCCACGACGCCCGCGGAGGTGGTGATCGCGCGCAGCACCCCGGAGGCCATCGTGGTCAATGTGCCCGAGCTGTATCCGCTCTGAGCCGTAATGAGTAACCGGACGCGGATGACGGTAGCGCGGGCCGGGGTTTGGCCCCGCTCAGCGGTGGGAAACCGTCGTGGTGGCAGGCTCGACGTGGCCCGCCCCGTCTGCTGGCGGAGGCGGAAGGAGAGGACTGAAATGCAGGGATCGCGGTTAGCGGGATTCGGGCGCCGAGCGCTGGTGGTGGTCGGCGCGGCGTTGGGCGTCGTGCTGCCGGACCCCGGCGTGGCAACCGCCGCCGCGCCGGTCCAGTTGAAGAGCCGATTGGCGGGCAATTGGTGTCTGGATGCCCCCGATGGGAACAACACTTCGACGATGGTCAACCCCTGTGACGGGTCGAAGTCCCAGCTCTGGGTTTTCAGTTCCCCCGGCCACATCGAAAGCGCGGCCTTCCCCGGGCAGTGTGTGAGCATCAGCGACGCGGCCGATGACACCCCCGCGATGCTCTCGCCCTGTCAGACCAATGCCGACCATCAGCGCTGGACGCTCCAGACCGACGGCCATATCACCAGCGCCCTCGGTCCCTGCCTGTGCGTTTCCAGCAACGTGGCCAACCCCGGGACCCCGGTGATCGCCTACCATTGCATCGCCGGTATACCCGACAAGGAGTGGGATATCGTCTCCTGATCACGCAGCCAGAACGGAGTCCAGCGCCGAGCAGAACAAGCCCAGCCCGTCGTCGGAGGGACCGGTGAGGACATCGATGGCGTGCTCGGGGTGGGGCATCAGCCCGACGACGCGTCCATTGGCCGAGCTGATTCCGGCAATATCGCGCAGCGAGCCGTTGGGGTTGTCGAGATACCGAAACACCACGCGGCCTTCGCCTTCCAGTTCGTCGAGCACCTTCTCGGGAGCCACATAGCGACCCTCGCCCGACTTCAGCGGCACCAGCAGATCGGTGTCCGGTTTGAGCCGCGACGTCCACGCCGTCGTCGTAGACACCACTTTCAACCGCACGTCGCGGCAGATGAAGTGCAGCCCGGCGTTTCGGGTCAGCGCCCCGGGCAGCAGGCCGGCCTCGCAGAGCACCTGAAAACCGTTGCAGATGCCCAAGACCGGCATGCCGCCGCGGGCGGCGTCGAGAACCGCGCCCATCACCGGAGCGAATCTGGCGATCGCGCCCGCCCGCAGGTAGTCGCCGTAGGAAAAACCGCCGGGAACCACCACCGCGTCGACACCCTTGAGGTCGGCGTTCGCGTGCCACAGGCTGACGGCTTGGGCTCCGACGAACCGCACCGCACGGGCGGCGTCGACGTCGTCAAGCGTCCCCGGGAAGGTGATAACGCCGATTCGCGCCGTCACCGCGTCTCCCGGCTTACCGTCCAGTCCTCGATGACGGTGTTCGCCAGTACCGACTCCGCGATTTCGGCGAGCGTGGCGTCATCGACGGTGTCGTCGACCTCTAACTCAAACCTCTTACCCTGCCGGACATTAGTGATACCCGTGTGCCCGAGCCGCCCGAGCGCGCCCACGATCGCCTGACCCTGTGGGTCGAGAATCTCGGCCTTGGGCATCACGTTGACAACCACCCGGGCCACAGCGTCCTCCTCAAAGTCTCCGCGCCAACTCTACCGGTGCCGCCGCGGCGCGGGCGTGGGGCGCACAATCGAAGACATGCAATTGACGCATTTCGGTCACTCCTGCCTGCTTGCTGAATTCGACCGCACCACCCTGCTGTTCGACCCCGGGAATTTTTCGCGTGGCTTCGAGGGCCTCGGTGGCTTGTCGGCGATCCTGATCACCCACCAGCATCCTGACCACCTTGACCGGTCCCGGCTGCCGGCGTTGCTGGCGGCCAACCCCACCGCCGCGCTGTACGCCGACCCGCAAACCGCTGCGCAGCTCGGCGAGCCGTGGCAGGCGGTCCACGTCGGCGATGTGCTCACGGTCGGGGAGCTGCGCATCCGCGCAGTCGGTGGCCGTCACGCGGTCATCCACCCGGAAATCCCGGTGATAGACAATATTTCCTATCTGGTAGGCGACGGCGAGCATCCCGCGCGGTTGATGCATCCCGGTGACGCGCTGTTCGTTCCCGACGAGCCGGTGGAGGTGCTGGCCACCCCGGCCGCGGCGCCGTGGATGAAGATTTCCGAAGCCGTCGACTATCTGCGGGCGGTAGCGCCGGCGCACGCGGTGCCCATCCACCAGGGCATCATCGCGACCGAGGCCCGCGGGATCTACTATGGTCGGCTCGCCGAGATGACCACCACCGACTTTCGGGTGCTGCCCGAAGAAAAGGCGGTCCGCTTCTAGCCGCTTCAGGTTCGCCGCTTCAGGCGATGTCGTGGGCGGCGCCGCGCCCGGCGGCCCGGCCGGAGAAAATGCAGCCCCCCAGAAACGTCCCCTCCAGCGATCGGTAACCGTGCACGCCACCGCCGCCGAACCCGGCCGCCTCGCCGGCGGCGTACAACCCGTCGAGCGGCGTGCCGTCGGCCTTGAGCACCCGCGAGTCTAAATCGGTTTCCAGCCCGCCCAACGTTTTTCGCGTCAAGATGTGCAACTTGACCGCGATCAACGGCCCCGCCTTCGGGTCGGTCAATCGGTGCGGCGCCGCCACCCGCGCCAGCCGGTCCCCGAGATAGCTGCGGGCGGCACGGATCGCGATGATCTGACTGTCTTTGCTGAACCGGTTGGCGACCTCCCAATCGCGCGCAGTCACTTCGGCTGCCACCGTCGAGTAATCCAGGGGTGCCACATCGGGCAGGTTATTCATGGCGGAAACCAACTCACGCAAGGTGTTTGCGGTAACGAAGTCAACGCCGCGGTCGAGGAAAGCCTGCACCGGACCCGGCACGCCGCGCCGAGCCCTGGACCGCAGCAGCTCACGAACGCTGCGCCCGGTCAGATCGGGGTTCTGTTCCTGCCCGGACAGGGCGAATTCCTTCTCGGCGATCTTGGCGTTCAACACAAACCAGCTGTAGTCGTAACCGGATTGGGTGATGTGCTGCAGCGTGCCGAGGGTGTCGAAACCGGGGTAGAGTGGCGCCGGCAACCGCCGGCCTTCGGCATCCAGCCACAGTGAGGACGGGCCCGGAATGATGCGGATGCCGTGGCGCGGCCAAATCGGGTCATAGTTGGTGACGCCCTCGGTGTAGTGCCACATCCGGTCGCGGTTGATCACCCGAGCGCCGGCCTTCTCGGCGATGCCGATCATCCTGCCGTCGACGTGGGCCGGCACCCCGCTCAGCAGTTGCCCCGGAACCCGGCCCATCCGCTGCGGCCAGTTCTGCCGCACCAGCTCGTGGTTACCACCGATCCCGCCGCTGGCAACGATCACCGCCGACGCACGCAATTCGAATTGCCCCACTGCCTTTCGGGACGACACCACACCCCGCGGCGCGGCCGACGGCTCCAGCACGGTTCCTCGGACCCCGGTCACCGTGCCGTTCTCGACGATAAGCTCGTCCACCTGGTGGCGATGCATGAAGCGCACTGCCGTCCGGCCCCGCAGCCGGCGGGCGAAGATCTCGACCAGCGCCGGCCCGGTGCCCCAGGTGATGTGGAAGCGGGGCACCGAATTGCCGTGCCCGCGTGCGTCGTAGCCGCCACGCTCGGCCCAGGCCACCACCGGGAAAATCTGCAGCCCGCGGGCCCGCAGCCAGCTGCGCTTCTCTCCCGCCGCGAAATCGACATAAGCATGCGCCCATTGCCGCGGCCAGTAGTCTTCGGGCCGATCGAATCCTGCCGTGCCGAGCCAGTCCTGCAGAGCCAACTCGTGCGAGTCGCGGATACCCAGCCGGCGCTGCTCGGGGCTGTCGACGAAGAACAGTCCACCGAACGACCAGAAGGCCTGGCCTCCGAGATTGGCGCGGTTCTCCTGGTCGAGGATCAACACCCGCATGCCGCGGTCCGCCAGTTCGCAGGCCGCCACCAACCCGGCCAACCCGGCTCCGACGATGATGACGTCAGCTGCCGAACCGGCACCGGAATCTCTCATGCCGCTTTAGGGTAGTAACCCGTTGCTCAGGCGGCATCGAGTATCGCGCCGTCGGGCTCCCAGCGGTAAACGGTCGCGACGCAACCGTGCATCAGGGCCAAATCCACCGCATCCAGCATCGCCTGCGATGGCCCGGACTTGCTCAGGTGACGGGCCGCGACCGCCAGCCGCACGATCCCGCCGCGGCGGGCGACGCGGTCCGCGGACAGCACCAGCATCCGACACCACCAGGGCTCCGAGAGGAAGCCTTCTCCGATGCCGAGCACCCGGGCGCGCACCGTGGTGTGGCGCACCAGATCGGTGATCCCGTGCAAACCGGCTAGAAGCCGAAAGCCGTTGCGTGGCAGTGCCTTGACGGTGCCGGGAGATACCACCCAGCCCGGCGCCGAGAACAGCCGGGTGCGCAGTCCGAGGTGCTCGAGCACCCGGTCGGCGGCCATCAGGCGCAGGTTGGCCTCGTGGGCGGGCAGCAGCGCGAACTCGCCCCGAAGCCTTTTGGTGGCCGCCTCGTCATAACCGTGCAGCACGATCGCGTCGCCGCGAGCGCGCCGCGCGGCTAGCCACTCGACGGTTCCCGGATCACGGTCGAGTGCGTACCCGCCCTTGAGCCGCGGCGCCACCAGCAACGACACCGGCACCGAACGGGCATCCATCTGAGCGCAGAACTCGTCGACATCCGCCAGGGTGTGTCGGCCTATCCCCGAGACCGAGACGATCAATTTCCCAGACACACCCGCAGTCTGGCCAGCCCAGGTGTACAAATGGTGACCAACACGCAGACAGCAGGCATCAAACCCGATCCCCGGCGGGCTAATCCATCGGCCATGGCCTTGGCGGTGGCGGCTTTCGGGGATCGGGCGTCGCGTGACCACAACCGGCTGGCGGGGCCGCCACCGGGATCGCCGCCGACGGTCCACGAGGCATCAGGCATTAGGTTTGGTCATCTATCTAACCGACGCTACCCTCGAACCCGTGACACCCCGCGGCGTCAATCACCCAGCCGGCAAACCCTCAGCACCCTCGCCCAGCGGATACTCCTGCCGCCCCGTGCCCGGTGCGGCCCCCAACGGCGCGGTGCCGGCCCAGCACGCCGCGGTGGAAGACCAGATCTCCTCGGACAAGCTCGACGCCCGCCTGCTGCGGATCGCCGGCGTGTGCGTCCTGGCCATGATGATGGCGATTCTGGACACCACCGTCGTCGCCGTGGCCCAGCGCACCTTCATCGCCGAATTCGGGTCCACCCACGCCGTCGTAGCCTGGACGATGACCGGCTACACGCTCACGGTAGCCACCGTGATCCCGCTGACGGGTTGGGCGGCCGACCGGTTCGGCACCAAACGGCTGTTCCTGGGCTCGGTCGCGGCGTTCACGGTGGGCTCGCTGCTGTGCGCGATGGCGCCCACCATCACCCTGCTCATCGCGTTCCGGGTGGTGCAGGGTCTCGGCGGCGGCATGCTGATGCCGCTGGCCCTCATAATTTTGACGCGTGCGGCAGGCCCGAAACGGCTCGGCCGCCTGATGGCGGTACTGGGCATCCCGATGCTGGTCGGTCCGATCGCCGGCCCGGTTCTGGGCGGCTGGCTGATCGACAGCTACAGCTGGCCGTGGATTTTCCGGATCAATCTGCCGGTCGGCGTGATCACGCTCATCCTCGCCGGGATCGTGTTGGGAAAGGATCGCCCGGCACCGTCGGAGACATTCGACTTCATCGGGATGCTGTTGCTGTCGCCCGGGCTGGCGACGCTTCTCTACGGGGTGTCGTCGATCCCCGCCCACGGCACGGTCGCCGACCGCCACGTGTGGCTACCGGTGATGGTCGGCCTGGCGTTGATCGGCGGATTCGTTGTCCACGCCTGCTACCGCGCAGATCACCCGCTGATTGACTTGCGGCTGTTTAAAAATCGCGAAGTCACCGCGGCCAATGCGGCGATGTTGCTCTCGGTGGTGGCACTTTTCGGCGTCGCGCTGCTGCTCCCGAGCTGCCTTCAGCAGCTGCTGCACCAGACTCCGATGCAGTCAGGGATACATCTGATGCCGGAACGGCTGGGCGCGATGCTGACCATGCCGATCGCCGGGATGGTCGTGGACCGGCGCGGCCCCGGCAAGATCGTGCCGGTGGGGATCACGCTGATCGCCGCGGGCATGGGAACCTTCGGCTACGGTGTCGCGACGCAGGCCGGATACTCGCCGATACTGCTGACCGGCCTGGTGATCATCGGACTGGGCCTGGGCTGCACCATCATGCCCCTGTCGGCGGCGGCGGTGCGCCCCCTGGCAGCGCCCCACATCGCCCGCGGCTCGACGTTGCTCAGCGTCAACCAGCATGTTGCCAGCTCGCTGGGCGCCGCGTTGATGTCGGTGATCTTGACCAGCCAATTCAATCACAGCGAAAACATAGCCGCCCTGGACAAACTTACGAGTCCGCACGGGAAGGGACCCCACGGCATGGCGCCCGGCCCGGTGACGACGCCGGGGCAAACCCTTGCCCCCGACTTCATGAGCGCGGTAGCGCACGACCTGTCACAGGCCTACGCCACGGTGTTCGTGGTCGCGGCGGCGCTGGCGGCATTGGCCTACATTCCGGCCGCGTTTCTGCCCAAGACGCCCACCCCCGCGGTCGCGGGTCAAGGGCCGATGCCGCTGCCGTGACCCGGATCAGCCTTCGAACAGCAAAGCGCGGCGGCCAGCTGCCTGCTGCTTTTGATGCTGGTGATGTTCCCCGCCAACGTCTACGCGGCCCGCATGCCCAACCCGCCGAAGTCGATGACGACGCGGCTATCCCTGCGCACGGCTATAGAGGTCGTCTTTCTGGCCGCTGCCGTAGTGGTCGCGATCGGCAACAGCTAGCAGCCAGGCGTATTGGAAGGCGGTCTCCTTCCAGCGTTCGTAGCGTCCGCTGACCCCGCCGTGCCCGGCGCTCATCCAGGTTTTCAGCAACACCGGGTTGTCGTCGGTCTTGGTGTAGCGCAACGCCGCGACCCACTTCGCGGGCTCCACGTAGTGCACCCGGGTGTCGTGCAGCGACGTCATCGCCAGAATCGGCGGATAGCGTTGGGCGGTGATGTTCTCATACGGCGAGTAGGACTTCACATAGAAATAGACATCGCGATCGCTTAGCGGGTTTCCCCATTCCTCCCACTCGGTGACCGTCAACGGCAACGACGGATCCAAGATGGTGGTCAGCGGGTCGACGAACGGCACTTGCGCCAGGATTCCGGCAAACAACTCCGGTGCCATGTTGGCCACCGCGCCCACCAGCAGCCCGCCCGCGCTGCCGCCCATCGCCACCAGGTTTCGCGGCCGGGTCAGCCCCGTGTTCACCAGATGCTCCGCCACGGCGATGAAGTCGGTGAAGCTATTCTTTTTCTCCAACAACTTGCCGTGCTCGTACCACAGCCGGCCCATCTCGCCGCCACCGCGGACATGGGCGATGGCGAACACCATGCCGCGATCCAGCAGCGAAAGCCGTGCGATGGAAAACCGCGGGTCCTCACAGATCTCGTAAGCGCCGTAGCCGTACAGCAGTGTTGGAGCGGGAAACGTGTTGTCGCTTCGGTGCACGATCGAGACCGGAATCCGGGTGCCGTCGACGGCGCGCGCCCAGTCGCGGCGCTCGACGTAGTCCTCGCGCCGGTAGCCGCCCAGCACCGGCTGCTCCCGAAGCAACGTGCGCTCACCGCTGCGAAGGTCGATGTCGTAGATCCGTGTCGGGGTCACAAACGATGCCGCGCCAATACGCAGTTTCGGTGAGTCCCACGTGGGGTTGGGTCCCAGGGCGACCGACATCAGCTCGGAGTCAAAGCCGATCTCCTCGGGGTGCTCGTAGCGCCCGTCGGGGTTGATGGGCCACACCTGCAGACGGGGCAGCGCCGCTCGCCGATAGCTGACCACCAGGTGATTGGCGAACGCGTCCACCCCGTCCAGCCGGACGTCATCACGGTGAGCAATCAAGGTGCGCTGCCTAGCCGGATCGCTCACCGGCGCCTCGGCCAAAGTGAAGTTGACCGCATTATCGTTGTGCAACAGTAAAAACCGGTCCTCGCCACCGACAACCGCGTGTTCCACCGAATACTCGACACCCTCCCGTCGCGGCAGCACCACGGCGAATCCGCCGTGCGGGTCGGAGGCATCCGCGTAACGCACCTCGGAGGTGACGGCCGACCCCGAGACGATCAGCACGTAGGCGTCGCTTCGGGTGCGGCCCACCGCGAGCCAGAACCGTTCATCTCGCTCGTGATACACCTGTTCGGCCGGCTCACCGGAACCGAGCCGATAGCGCCACACCGTCTCGGGACGCCACGCCGCGTCCAGGGTCGTGTAGTACACCGTGCGGTTGTCGGTCGCCCAGGTGACACCTGCGCCGATGCCCGCGATCTCATCGGGGTATCGCTCTCCCGTACGTAAGTCCTTGAACCGCAGGGTATATCGCTCATCGCCGACGACATCTACCGAGTAGGCCAGAATATTGCCGTCGGGGCTGACACTGGCCGCACCCAAGGTGAAAAACTCATGGCCCCGGGCCTCGTCATTCTCGTCGAGAATCACCTGTTCCCCGGGTATCTCGGTGTCCTCATCGAATACCGGGGGTTGCCAATCGTCTGGATCCGCTACCGGGCACCGGCATTGGACACCGTACTGTTTCCCCTCGAAAGTTCGTGTGTAATACCACCATCCATCACGCCGAATCGGTACCGACAAGTCGGTTTCCTTGGTGCGTGTCTTGATCTCATCGAAGATTCGCTGCCGCAACGGCTCCAAGTGAGCGGTCATCCGCTCGGCGTAGTCGTTTTCAGCTTCCAGGTAGGCGATGACGTCGGGGTCGGATTTGTCACGCAGCCATTCGTACGGGTCGAGGAAAACGTCTCCGTGGAACTCTCGTCGGCTCATTACCCGCTTGGCAACAGGAGGTTTGCCCATCATGCGCCCCGGCCAATCCAGTCGTCGAAACTCTTTCCGGAAATCCGTTCGTAGGCCTCGATGTAGCGCTCCCGGGTGGCCACGATGACATGGTCCGGAAGCGGCGGTGGCGGCTCCGAGCCGGTTCGGTCCCATCCCGACTCGGGGCTGGTGAGCCAGTTGCGGACGAACTGCTTATCGAAGCTGTCCTGGACAACGCCGGCACGATACTGCTGGGCCGACCAGTACCGTGACGAGTCGGGGGTGAAGATCTCGTCGGCCAGCACCAGGTTGCCGTGCGGGTCGAGACCGAATTCGAATTTGGTGTCGGCGATGATAATTCCTTTCGTCAATGCGTGGTCGGCGGCCCGCACATAGGTCTGTAGGGTACGGTCCCGCAATTGGTTGGCGCGCACCGCGCCGACCATCTGGATCAGCCGCGCGAACGGAATGTTCTCATCATGGTGTCCGGGCTGTGCTTTCGTCGCCGGGGTGAACAGCGGGGTGGGAAGCCTGCTGGCCTCAACCAGGCCGGGCGGCAAGCGGATCCCACAGACTGTACCGGTTCGCTGGTAGTCGGATAGCCCCGATCCGGTTAGATAGCCGCGCGCCACGCACTCCACCGGGATCATCTGAAGTCGGCGCACCACCAACGCGCGCCCGAGCACCTCGTCGGGGATCCGCGGGTCATCGGGCGGCCCGGCCAGGTGGTTGGGGACTTCGACGAGGGTGAAAAAGAACACGCTCATCGCGGTTAACACACGCCCCTTGTCCGGGATGGTGCTGTCGAGCACGTAGTCGAACGCCGAGATCCGGTCGGTCGCGACGAACAGCAGATGCTCGTCATCGATGCGGTACAGCTCACGGACCTTACCGCTGGCCAGATGTTGGTACTCGGACAACCGGGGGCGCAGGCGCACCAGGTCAGCGTATCGGGCTGCCCGGCGCTGGGGGCAGGCCCACGAGGTCGCGGTTCGCCCCCGCCCGCCACCGCCGATGCTCACCGCCCCAGCACGCGCCGCAATCGCAGCAGCCCGGCGCCGGCCACGATCAGCCACACCGCCAGCGCGTTCCAGAAGAACACCAGCGAAACCGTCTGCAGCGACCATAAATCCAGCTCGGCCGCCATAGCATGGGTCGCCGCCGAGTACATGCCCAAGGGAAACACCAACGCCCACCAGACACCGGCGAACTGCAGCGCCTCGGGCCGCCGGCCGATACGGTGCAGACCGAAATAGATCAGCGGGGGAATCCATAACGTGGCCAGGGTCCAGGTCAGCACGGTGGCCGCTCGCACCGCACCCGCCAACCACGCGGGGGCCAGTTGGTGGATGTAGTCGCCGGCCAGTGTCGAGATGGCCAAGGCGCCCATCAGAATCCAGGTATCCGGCTCGAAGCCGTCACGATCCTGCCGCTCGGCAACCGCGCGCCAGAGGATCAGCCACGTCATCAGGACGTAGACGCCGATCGCCGCCAGCCAGATCGGCACAGCAGCCGCCAACCACCAACGGTGTCCGGTGTGATGGCCGAGCCGAACCGCCACAATCACCAGACCAGACGTGCCCACGCTGGGCAGCTCCCACGCGCCGTGGGCGTGGTCACGCAGCCGCGGCAGCCGGCGGGCCGCCATGTTACGCACGGTAAGCCCGGTCAGCACCAGCCACGACGACAGCGCCACCACCGCGAGGGCACCGGCCACCAGTACATGGGCCGCAAGCCTGGCGGCCAGCACCGCGCACGCGGCGACGAAGGTGAACAGCCGCAGCGTGACGTCGGGATCCGTCAAATCCCAGATGGCGATCCGACGCGTGACGGCGCTGGCCACCACCGCAGCGACCAGGAGCACCAGGCCCCCGACGGCCAGCGCGTCCAGCGCGTCGCTGATCAGCGGGTAGTGGTGATCGCGGGCGGCGATCGACAAGATGCCGGTGGCCATTACCGCGGCGACACGCTTTGATATGTAATTCGTTTTGTCAACCAGGCAGGGGGAAGCAGGCGCCGCGGCCGTCGCCGGGCGCCTGCTTCCGGTTGACCGAATCGTCCCGGTTGGCGAGCGTGTCGAGGTTGTCGACGCGGGTGTCAAGTCTGATATTCGCGGGTTGGTTACCGCAGGACGGACTGTTCTGCTGGAGTGGATCGCGGATCTAGAGGTCGAGCGTCATCATGTTGTCAGGCAACAGGATTGCTCATAAAGCGTTCGCGGGTCACTCCCAGGCGCTGCCGCCACCAGGCTCGATTCGGGCAGTTGTGGAGGGCGCGGGTTTAGCTGTCGAGGACCGCCAGTGACCAGCACCAGCCCGCCAGTTCGCGGGCGATCGCGGTGTTGGCGACCACCGGGCGCTTGTTACGGGCATCGAAGCGACACCAGCGCTCGTGCAGGCGCCGGTTGGCCTGTTGGCCGCGCGCCCGTGCTGCCGGGCTGGCCGCGTCCCAGCGGCGCCGCATCACCATTCCGGGTCGGTAGGGCTGGCGGTGATGCCAGGCCGCCTCGATGAGCAGTCGGCGGGCGTGGCCGTTGCCGGTCTTGGTGATCGCCCCCTGCGAGCGGGAAGCCCCCGAGCTGTACTCGCATGGCACCAGACCCAGGTAGGCGCCGATCGAGCGGCCGGTCAACCGGTGCCAGTCGCCGATCTCGACGGCCAGCCCAAACGCCGTCAGCGTCGAGACCCCGCGCAGACAACCCAGCCGGGTCACCACCGGGGTGTAGGCGCTGTCGGCGGCCAACTTGGCGATCGCCTCGTCGAGGCGGTTACGGCGATCCACGGTGGCCAGCATCGTGTCCAGTGCCGTGTCGTAGGTGAGCTGCAACGCCGGTGCGTCAAACCGCTGCCGCTGCAGCCACAGTTCGTGCTTGCCGGTCCAAGTTCCTCCACCGGAATAGATAACCCCCTGCCGCAACAGCAGTTTCGACAATCGATGCCGGGCACTCATCAGATCCCCGCGGCAGTCCTCTCGTGCCCGCACCAGATCTCGGGCCGCCTCCTGCTCGGCGCTGGGAACCGTGACCTCCACAATCTGACCCAAATGCAGCAACCGGGCCAGATGCGCCGCATCACGGGCATCGGTCTTGACCCGATCCCCGGTCGGGCGTTGCAGCTTCGACGGAGCGGCCACCAGACACATCACCCCAGCCGCCACCAGAAAGCGCGCCAGACCGAACCCCGTCGGGCCAGCCTCATAGGCCACCGCGACCCGGCCCGGCAACGATCGCAACCACTCCAAAATCTCCTGATAATCCGGGGTCAACCGACGTTCGAATACCTCACCGGTATCTCCGTCCAACGCGCACCCAACCACCGACCGCGCATGCACATCCAAACCAACACTCGTACGCTGAACCTTCACTGGGGCCTCCCACATCTTGTGGCTCTACCGGCCAGGACCCGTTTCCTGTCGGCAACCCACGTTCACATGTGAGCGAGACCCCAGCCCCCCATACCGTCTAGAGGATCGCACCCGGTGTGTACTTCGCGGCCTCCGGGTAGCGGCCCACCAACTCGTCCACCGCCGCCACCACGTGATCGACCTGATCGCCGGCGGCACCGGTGAACGACCGGGTGTCGGCCAGCGCGGCGTCCAGCGCCGACCGGTCCAACGGCAACCTCGGGTCGGCGGCCAGCCGGCCCACCAGGTCGGGTTCGTCGGTGCCCTCGCGCATCGCCAGCGCGGCCGCCACCGCGTGTTCTTGGATCACCTGATGGGCCGCTTCCCGCCCCATCCCGGCGCGCACCGCGGCGATCAGCACCTTGGTGGTGCCCAGAAACGGGAGATAGCGGTTTAGTTCCCGCTCGATCACCGCGGGGTAGGCGCCGAACTCCTCGAGCACGGTCAAAAACGTCTCGATCTGCCCGTCGACGGCGAAAAAGCTGTCCGGCAGCGCCGTCCGGCGCACCACCGAGCAGGACACGTCGCCTTCGTTCCACTGCGCCCCGGCCAGCTCGGCCACCATCGTGGCATACCCGCGCAGCACCACCTGCAGGCCGTTGACCCGCTCGCAACTGCGGGTGTTCATCTTGTGCGGCATCGCCGAGGACCCGACCTGTCCCGGCGCGAAGCCCTCGGTGACCAGCTCGTGGCCGGCCATCAGGCGGATGGTGTGCGCCAGCGACGACGGCCCGGCGCCCAGCTGCACCAGCGCCGAGACCACCTCGTAATCCAGCGAGCGCGGGTACACCTGCCCGACACTGTTTAATACCGTTGGGAATCCGAGAAAGTCGGCAACACGCCGCTCCAGGGTCGCCAACTTCGCCGGGTCACCGCCGAGCAGGTCGAGCATGTCCTGCGCGGTGCCCATCGGGCCCTTGATGCCGCGCAGCGGGTAGCCGTCGATCAGCTCCCGCAGCCGCCGCAACGCGATCAGCGTCTCCTGCGCGGCGGAGGCGAACCGCTTGCCCAACGTGGTGGCCTGCGCGGCGACGTTGTGGCTGCGCCCGACCATCACCAGGTCGCGGTAGGCGACCGCCCGCTCGGCCAGCCGGGCCGCCACCGCCACGCCGTGGGAGAACACCAGCTCCAACGATTGGCGGATCTGCAGTTGCTCGACGTTCTCGGTCACATCCCGGCTGGTCATCCCCCGGTGAATGTGCTGGTGACCGGCCAGCGCGTTGAACTCCTCGATGCGCGCCTTGACGTCGTGGCGCAGCACCCGCTCCCGCGCCGCGATGGCAGCCAAATCGACATCCTCGAGCACCCGTTCGTAGTCGGCGATCACGCCCGGGGGAACTTCGACACCGAGTTCCGCCTGCGCCCGCAGCACCGCCAGCCACAGCCGCCGCTCCGCGACGACTCTGGCCTCCGGCGACCAAATCGCCGTCATCTCGGCGCTGGCGTATCGGTCGGCCAGCACGTTCGGAATGCTCACAACGAGCTAGCTTACGGTCGGGGTGCGCCACGCTGGGGTCATGTATTACCTCGGGATCGACCTTGCTTGGGGAGAGATCAATCAGAGCGGGGTGGCGGTAGTCGACGGGAACGGCCGGCTGCTGCACGCCGGTGCGGCGCGAGACGACGCGAGCATCGCACAAGCGCTGTCCGGCTACCTGCGTGGGGGATGCCTGGCCGCGTTCGACGCGCCGCTGGTGGTGACGAACGCGACCGGGCACCGACCCTGCGAGAAGGCGCTCAACCGGGATTTCAGCCGGTTCCAGGCGGGTGCCCGACCGGCCTACACCGGCCGGCCCGAGTTTGCCGGGGTTCCGCGCGGGGCCAGGCTGGCCGACGCACTCGGCCTGGATATGGATCCCCGCTCCGAGGCGATGCGGCGCGCCATCGAGGTGTACCCGCATCCGGCGAGCGTGGTGCTTTTCGGCCTGGATCGCACGCTGAAGTACAAGCACGGCGCGTTTGACACCCGCCGCAGCGAACTGCTGCGCTTGATGGGGCTGATCGAGCGACTTGATGCGGCGACTCCGCCCCTGCGGGTGAACCGCAACACCGCCTGGGTCGAGTTGCGCACCAGGGTCACCACGGCCACCCGCCCGGCGCAGCTGGACGTGGCCGAAGACCCCGTCGACGCCGTGCTGTGCGCCTACATCGCGCTGTACCGGCAGCACCGCCCGCAAGACGTCACCATCTACGGCGATCTCGCCACGGGCTACATCATCACCCCATCGCTTCCCCGGGCGCTCCGCCGCGGCGCGCCGGACCGGGGATGACCCCGGGCGCCGGCCGGCATCACCGGTGGCAGCCCCGGGGGATCGACGACTCACAGCCCCCCGACCGGGGGAGCCAGCCTATCGATGACGTCCAGCAGCGTCGCCCGCGCGGCGGCCCGCGGATCCCGCCGCTCGTCAACCAGCGCGGAGACCACCGCACCGTCAGCCGCGCAGATCAGGGCCGAGACCAGGCCGATGTGCGCAGAACGCCCCGATCGTTCCAAAGCCTCGGCGACAGCCTCGGCACGCTGACGCAGGTTGCGCTGCTGGATACCGCGTAACGCGGGCAGCCGCACGCAGGCGATGTAGCGCTCGTACCGGCTGATCAGCTGCTCGGTGAGCTGGGATGCCGACCCGTCGCCGACGAGCAGGTCGACCAGCACGTCGACGGTCCTCTCGGCGCTGCGGCGGCGCCGCGACAGGGCCGCGACCCGGGCCCGCAGCTGCGCGACCTCCAACATTCCGATGTGCTCGACCGCCCTGGTGACGAGGTCGTCGAGAGACGAGAAATAGTACGTGGTCGACGCCAACGGCAAACCGGCCTTGCGGGCGACCGCCCGGTGCCGCACCGCCTCGAACCCGCCCTCGCGCAGCAGCTCGGCGGCGGCACTCACCAGCGCGTACCGTCGGCGTTCCCCCTTGGGGGTCACCGCTGCCGTCACGCCTCATCATGCTGCCAGCCCGCCCGGTGGCGCATCGCGCTTTCGGTCAAACGCCCTCTGGCATGATGACCCGCATGCCCGAGTTGACCCGCCGCGCGGTGCTGCGGCTCGGTGTCGGCATGGCCGCGGGCGCGCTGGGCGCCCAGACGCTCGGCCCGGTGCTGGATTCCCGGCCCGCGCCGGCCGCGCCGGTGGTGATGGCGGCCACCCACGTTCCGCTGGCACCGGCCGCACCGCCGGCCCCGACGGCGCCGACGATGGCGACCGGCTCGTTCGTGTCGGCGGCCCGCGGCGGAGTGGTGACGAACTGGGCGATCGCCCGCCCACCGGGTCAGACTAACGCCCTGCGACCGGTGATCACCCTGCACGGCAAGGGCTCGGACGCGGCCTCGGTGATGGCCGGCGGCGTCGAGCACGGTCTGGCGCAGGCCGTCGCCGCGGGCCTGCCGCCGTTCGCGGTGGTCGCCGTCGACGGTGGCGGAAGTTATTGGCACAAAAGGGCTTCCGGTGAGGATTCCGGAGCCATGGTGCTGCAGGAGCTCATCCCGCTGCTGGGCACGCAGGGCCTGGACACCTCCCGGGTGGCGTTTCTGGGCTGGTCGATGGGCGGCTACGGCGCGTTGCTGCTCGGCAGTCGGCTGGGGCCGGACCGGACCGCGGCGATCTGCGCGGTCAGCCCGGCGCTGTGGCTCTCCCCCGGCGCAGCCGCGCCCGGGGCGTTCGACGGCCCCGACGACTGGGCGGCGAACTCGGTGTTCGGGCTGCCCGCGCTGGCGTCGATCCCGATCCGGGTGGACTGCGGCATCGGCGACCCCTTCTACGCCGCGACCCGCCAGTTCGTCGCCCAGCTGCCGCACCCGCCGGCGGGCGGTTTTTCACCCGGCGGGCACGACGCAGCGTTTTGGAGCGCACAACTGCCCGCCGAGCTGACCTGGCTGGCACCCCTGCTGACCGCCTGAGACCGCCCGGCGCTTGCCCGGAACCCACTCCGACCCGTGGATTGGGCCGGGGTCGGGCCCTCAGCCACCGGGCGTGACGGTGCTCCTCGGGTTCAGGCCGGCCAAATGCCCGCTTTCCTCGCCGGCGGCAGGGTCTAGTTCGCAGTCGATGATCGCCGGGGTGCCGCCGGCCAGCGCCTCACTCAGCGCGGAGCGCAGCTCCGCCGGGGTGGTAACGTGATAACCCTTGCCGCCGAACGCTTCTGCGATTAGCTCATGGCGTGCGTGGGCGTTGAGGACGGTGGGCGCCGGATCGGTCCCCGAGACGGCGGCCTCGTCGCCGCGGTAGATGCCGCCGTTGTTGAGGATGACGGCGGTGATCGGCAGCCGGTAGCGGCAGACGGTCTCGAATTCCATGGCGCTAAAACCGAATGCGCTATCCCCCACGATCGCAACCACCGGCGCGCCGGTTTCGACGGCGGCGGCGATCGCATAGCCCATGCCGACACCCATGACGCCCCAGGTCCCGCTGTCGAGCCGGTGCCGCGCCACCTGCATGTCGAGGACGTTGCGGGCGATATCGAGAGCGTTGGCGCCCTCGTTGACCAGGTAGACCTGCGGGTGGCGGTCCAGCACGTCGCGAACCGCGCGCAGCGCGCCATAAAAGCGCATCGGATGGGCATCGTCGGCCAGCCGCTCACGCAGCGCCGCGTCGTTGCGGGCCCGCCGCTCGGCGAGCTCGCGAGTCCAGGCCGCCGGCACCACGATCCGATGTTCCCGCAGGCCGTCGAGCAACGCCGCCATCACCGAGCCGACATCGCCGGCCAGCGGCACCGCGATCGGTTGATTGCTGTCGAACTCGGACGCCTCGATGTCGACCTGGATGAACTTCGCATCGGCGGACCATCGCGGCGGCTCGCCGTGGCCCAGCAGCCAATTCAGCCGGGCACCGACCAGCATGACCACATCCGCACGGGCCAGCGCCAGCGAGCGCGCGGCCGCGACCGACTGCGGATGCGAGTCCGGCAGCAGCCCCTTGGCCATCGACATCGGCAGATAGGGCATCCCGGCGGTCTCTATGAACTGTCGAATCACGTTGTCGGCCTGCGCATATGCCGCACCCTTGCCGAGCACCAGCAGCGGGCGTTGGGCCTGCGCCAGCAGCCTCAGGGCACTCTCGACCGCTTCGGGCGCCGGCAGCTGCCGCGGAGCGGCATCGACCACCCGCCACAGCGTCCCGGCGGCGGTGGCGGCGTCGATAGCCTCGGCAAGCACCGCGCCGGGGACGTCGAGGTAGACGCCGCCCGGTCGCCCGGATACCGCGGTGCGGACCGCGCGCGCGACACCGCGCCCGACGTCCGCGGCCCGGGTGATCCGGTACGCCGCCTTCGCGAACGGCCGGGCCGCGCCCAGCTGGTCGAGTTCCTGGTAGTCGCCGCGTTGCAGGTCGACCAGCGCCCGCTCGCCCGATCCCGAGATCTGGATCATCGGGAAGCAGTTCGTGGTGGCGTTCGCCAGCGCCACCAGCCCGTTGAGGAAACCCGGCGCGGACACCGTCAGGCACACGCCGGGCCGGCGGGTCAAAAACCCGGCGGCCGCTGCGGCATTGCCGGCGGAGGTCTCGTGCCGGAAACCGATGAAGCGCATTCCCGATGCCTGCGCCAGCCGGGCGAGGTTGGTGATCGGGATGCCGACCAGCCCGTAGATGGTGCCGACCCCGTTGAGCTTGAGGGCGTCGACCAGCAGGTGGAAACCGTCGGTCAGCTCCGGGGGCGCCACCGGGGGCGCCGATTGGGTGCTCATGCTCTTTAGTCTCATACCTCGTCTACCGGCGTGCCCGGCCGGTCTGGCTAGCCTGTGAGCGATGACATCCACCGCCGGGGATGCGAGCCCCCCCATCGCCGATCTGGTCGCCGCGGCGGCACGCCGGCACCCGCAGGCGCCTGCGCTCGTGGTCACCGCCGAGCGCGTCCCGATCAGCTACCGCGACCTGCTCCGGCTGGTTGACGGCTTGGCCGCCCGGTTCACCCGCGGCGGCTTGCTGCCGGGCGATCGGGTGGGGTTGCGGACGCGCAGCAGCACCGAGTTCGTCGTCGGATTACTCGCGGCGTCCCGCGCGGGGTTGGTCGTAGTCCCGGTGGATCCGGCGCTGCCCGCGGCCGATCAGGACGCCAGGATCGCGGCGGCGGGAGCACGGGTGATCCTGATCGAGGCCGACAAGGCCGGCGAAACCGCACGGCCGTCCGTCCCGTGCTGGCCGATCTCGGTGACCGCCGACCCGCACACCAGCAGCGTCCGACTGGACACCACGACCGCCCCCTACCCGTCGGCCGCCACACCCGCAGGACTGGCCCCCGACGACGCCCTGATCATGTTCACCGGCGGGACCACCGGGTCGCCGAAGATGGTGCCCTGGACCCACGGCAACATTGCCCGCGCGGTGGGCAGTGTCATCGCCACCTATCAACTCGGCCCGCAGGACGCCACCGTCGCGGTGATGCCGCTGTTTCACGGCCACGGCCTGATCGCCGCGCTGCTGTCGACCCTGGCATCGGCCGGTACGGTGCTGCTGCCCGCCCGCGGCCGGTTTTCCGCGGACACCTTCGCCGATGACGTCCGGGCCGCACACGCAACCTGGTTCACCGCGGTGCCGACGATCCACCAAATCCTGCTGCGCACCGCGGCGGTGCCCCGGCCCACCCGGCTGCGGTTTATCCGCAGCTGCAGCGCGGCACTGAATCCGCAGACCGCACGGGCGTTGCGCGCCGAGTTCGGGGCACCGGTGCTCAGCGCCTACGGCATGACCGAGGCCACCCACCAGGTGTCGAGCACGACGGACACCCGGCAGGTCCCGCCGGCGGGCCTGGTGGGCCGCTCGACCGGGCCAGAGATCCGGATCGTCGGGGCCGACGGCCGGACGTGCCCGCCCGACGTGGTCGGCGAGGTCTGGCTGCGTGGCCGCACGGTGGTGCGTGGCTACCTCGGTGACGCCGCGGCAACGGCGCGGACGTTCACCGACGGATGGCTGCACACCGGGGACCTGGGTTCGCTGTCGGCCGGCGGCGAGCTGACGCTGCACGGGCGCCTCAAGGAGCTCATCAACCGGGGCGGGGAGAAAATATCGCCGGAGCGTGTCGAGGCCGTGCTGGCCGGGCACCCCGACGTCGCCGAGGCGGCGGTCTTCGGCGTCCCGGACCCGATCTACGGGGAAACCGTCGCGGCACTGGTCGTGCCCGCGCCGTCGGCCTCGCCGAACCCCACGGTGCTGGCCGAGTTCTGCCGGGAGCGGTTGGCCGCCTACGAGGTTCCCGCCACCATCGAGCTGACGAGCGCGCTGCCGCACACCGCGAAGGGTTCCGTCGACCGGCGCGCGGTCGCCGAAAGATTCCGGCGGTGAGCGCGCCCTTCGCCTGGGACTTCCGCTACGCCTGGCCGCGAAAGCCGGTGCTGGCCGGCAACGCGGTGTGCACCTCGCAGCCGCTCGCCGCCCAGGCGGGCCTGGCGATGCTGGCCGACGGCGGCAACGCGGTCGACGCGGCCGTCGCCACGGCGATCACCCTCACGGTGGTGGAACCGGTGTCCAACGGCATCGGGTCGGATGCCTTCGCCATCGTCTGGGACGGCATGCGGCTGCACGGGCTGAACGCCTCGGGCCGCTCACCGGCGGCGTGGACCCCGCAGTACTTCGGCGGTGAGCCGGTTCCGCTGCTGGGCTGGAACTCGGTCACCGTGCCCGGTGCGGTGTCGGGCTGGGCCGAGCTGCACGCCAGGTTCGGAAAACTGCCGTTCCCACGGCTTTTCGAGCCTGCAATCGCCTACGCCCGCAAGGGCTTTCTGGTTTCACCCACGGTCGCGGCGCAGTGGGCGGCCCAGGCGCCGCTGGTTAGCCGCCAGCCGGGGTTCGCCGCGACGTTCCTGCCCGACGGCCGGGCGCCGAAACCCGGCCAGCGGGTCACCCTCGCCGACCACGCGGCCACGCTGGAAAAGATCGCCGCGACCCACGGCGAGGCGTTCTACCGCGGAGAGCTCGCCGCCACGCTGGAGGCGCATGCGCGCGCCCACGGTGGCGCGATGCGGGCCAGCGACCTGGCCGCCCATCACGCCGACTGGGTGGGCACCATCAGCGCCGACTACCGCGGGTACACCATCCACGAGATCCCCCCCAACGGCCAGGGGATCGTCGCCCTGATCGCCCTGGGCATCCTCGAGCACTTCGACATGGGTTCGCTGGCGGTGGATTCCGCCGACAGCGTGCACCTGCAGATCGAGGCGGTGAAGCTGGCGTTCGCCGCCGCGCAGCCCCACGTCGCCGACATCGGCCACATGCCGCTGCGCCCGGAACGCCTCCTCGACCCGGAGTACCTGAAAAGCAAGGCGGCGCTGATCGACCCGAAGCGAGCCGGTCCGGCACCGGCCCGGGCCCCGGGCGGTGGCACCGTGTATCTCGCCGCCGCCGATTCCTCGGGGGTGATGGTGTCGATGATCCAGTCGAACTACCTGGGATTCGGCTCGGGTGTGGTGGTACCGGGGACCGGGATCGCGCTGCACAACCGGGGCGCGAATTTCGTTGCCACACCGGGACACCCGAACCAGATCGGGCCCAACAAGCGTCCGTACCACACGATCATGCCGGGTTTTGTCAGCAAGGACGGCGCGCCGGTGATGAGTTTCGGGGTGATGGGTGCGACCATGCAGCCGCAGGGCCATCTGCAGGTGGTGGTGCGCATCGTCGACCATGGTCAAAACCCCCAAACCGCCTGCGACGGTCCGCGATTCCGGTGGTTCCAGGGCAGGCAGGTCGGCTGCGAACGCGGGTTCGCCCAGTCAACGCTGGAGGAGCTGCGCCGGCGCGGGCACGAGCTGATCACCGTGGATGACCACCACCAGTTCGGCAGCTGCCAGGCGATCTGGCGGCTCGATGACGGTTATCTCGCCGTGAGCGACCCCCGCCGCGACGGGCAGGCCGCAGCGTTCTGATTACCCGGTTAGGTTATCCCGGTTAGGTTGTCCCGGTTAGGCCGAAGTTGCGCCTGTTTGGGTGGCTGATCTGGGCTTTGGGCTGGGGATTTGGTGGTTTTTGGTGGGTTGGGTCTGACTACGCGGCGATGGTGAGGGGTATGGTGACCCCGATGAGGTCGAAGGCGCGGCGTTGTTCGGGTGTTGGCTGGGTGAGTGTGTCGATTTCGATGTTGGTGTGGTGGTAGCGGATTCGGTTGCGGGTCAGGGTGCCCAGGTGGTCGAGCAGGGCGCGAAAGCTCCGCGGGGTGCTGTGGGGGGTTTGTTGGCGGGAGGCTTTGGCTTTCGCGGCTGGTGAGCGTTGGGCGGGCGCGACGGGGTTGTCGCGAGCTGGTGGGTGTTCGTCGGTGTAGGTCAGCGGTGCCCAGGTTTTACGCAAGTGCCAGGTCAGATAGCAGGCCAGCAGGCAGATCAGCACGTGGGCTTTGACACGGTCGGACAGCCGGTGGTGGATGGGCCGCAGGTCGAGGTCGTCGGTTTTGATGCTGCGGAAGTCGCGTTCGAGGTGGGCGAGGTTCTTGTAGCTTTGCACCACGGCGGGGGCGTCGAGGTCGGTGGCGGGCACGCAAGTGCGCAGCACGTAGATGCCATCGAGGGCGGCTTCGGCGGCGATGGCGGCCTCATCGCGCCCGTAGGTGAAGCCGGTGTCGGTGATCTGGTAGCGAAAATGCTTGCCCACCTTGTATTGATTGATGACTTTCCCGACGGCTTCTCCGATGCGGGCCGCGCCGGTGAGGGTTCCACGATCGACCCGCTCGGCGATACGGGCCAGCAGCGCCTGGGTCGCGGCCAACAGTTCGGCGCGTTTGCGGGCGCGCTCGGCGGCCAGGGCGGGGTTGCGGCAGGCGATCAGCCGCTCGCCCGGGTAGTCGGGGTGGGTGATCTCGGCGAGGTCTTGGATGTCGAACAGGCTCATCTGCAGCGGCCCGTCGTCGGCGGCGAGTTTGGCGATCGCCGGGGCGCGCAGCGCGGTGATCCACCCGAACCCGGCGCCGGTGTCGTTGAGTTTTTTGATCGCCTCGATGCGCGCGCGGGTGATCATCCCGCGATCACCGATCAGCACCAGCTGGGTCAGCCCAAACCTGGTTCGGATGACGTCGACGATCTCGGTGAAGGCGAGCGGGTCGGCGGTGTCGCCGGGAAACACCCGCACCGCCACCGGACGCCCGGCCGCATCGGTAAGCACCCCGTAGGTGATCTGGGGAAGTCCCTTTTTGCGGTCGCGGGAATACCCGCGGGCGGCCAACTCGCAGCAGCGCCCGGTCACCCACGAGCTGGTCAGGTCAAACAACGCCATACGCGACGGGTTCACATCGCGACCAAGGTGTTTGGCGACAAGCTTTTTTTCGATCACGTCTTGGCGGGCCAGCAGCCAGTCCATCGCGGCATACACCTCGTCGGTGGATGCGCCGGCAATGGCCAGGTCGGCTCCCAGCGTGGTGTCAGCCCAGCGCGACAGCGTCGCCAGCTTAGAGCCCGGGTGAATCACCCGGGAGATGATCAATCCCAGCACGAGATCGCGGGACCGGCAGGGCGGTCCCAAAAGCGCCGGCAAGCCAAGCTGGCGGGCCATCGCCGCCACGGCGGCCACATGCCCGTGCGGCAGCGCCCGCGTCACCGTGAATTCATCGTCGGCGGGCACCAGGGTATGCCCCTTCAACGTCGCCTCCAGCGCGGCGATCGCCGCCTGGGGCAGCGTCGACAGATTGGCCACCGTCTCGTTACGCACCTTGGGCCCATCACGGTAGGTGCGGCGCAGCAGCACCGACTCATAGATCCGTTCGCTGCCCTGCTTATCCACGTGAGTCTTCCTCACTCTGACTACGTGGGCCTTCATCGGGCTACGCGGCATAGCCACAAGTGTAAACGCTTCACACCAGAATACTCCGAACAACACACACCTAAATTCGTGACTACATCTTCAGGCCAGGTCCATGCCCAAAATGTCAGCTCAAACGGCTAATCCCCGATCAGAACCGTCGCAACTTCGGGTTAGGCATCACAGGCAGGGCCGTCGATGGCTCCCCGGCGGGCACAGTGCCACGTCGCGCATTACGAGGAAGTCGCCGAGGTCATCGACCAGGCACCACGACGGCCGGCGGACACGACGCACCCGAGCTGATCACACCTGCTCGCTGCTGGATCCTGTTGAGAAACGCACTGGCAAGCCGTGACACGTTGTTGTGTTACGATGCCGTGGGTGGCGGAGACGCTGACGATTCGACTGAACGCCGACGACCGGGCAGTGCTCGAGGCGGCAGCCCGTAGGCAAGGCAAGGGGCTGAGCGCATTCATTCGAGAGATGGCCGAAGCCGCGGCACGGCAGGTGCGGCGGGAGACGATTCTGGCAGACGGGGATCGCGTGATGGCTCACCTGGCCAAGCACCCCGAAGCGCAAAGCGAGCTCGATGAGCTCGGGACGCCGCAGGCCGACCTGCCATGAGTCGGCCCGCGGCCGGAACCATCGTGGTAGTTGATTGGCGGGGCGGCGCGTTGCCGCACGAGCCCAGCAGCCTGCGTCCCGCAGTCGTCGTTGAGGACCACGAGTTGTTTCCGGACGAATACCCCAACATGCTGGTAGTTCCGTTGACCCGCGACGAGGGACTGGCGCACAGGTCGTTCGCCGAGCGCATCGAGCCGACGGTCGAAAACGGAGTCGATGCGACGTGTTGGGCGTTGGCCCATCACGTCACCAGCGTGTCGCTGCGGCGCGTCGACCCCACCGACTCGCGGATTACCGCGGCGCAGTTGGCGAGCATCCGCAAACGCATCACGGTCGCGATAGCCGCCGCCTGACACCGTCCCGCTCGTAGACCGGGAGGACGGATTCTGGCAGTCGTCGCAACACGTCCTGTCGCGCGCGGAATCGCTCGTCCGTGTTGAGCGTGACGGGCTCGAGGCGGTGGCGAGCGCTGGTACGGGCCGGCATGCTCACGCATCAAGGGCATGTTAGTTAGACGCGAATCTTGCCTTCGGCGGCAGCCAGCGCGATGTCAGTGCGAAAATGCCCGCCAGGCAATCGAATTGAACCAAGCTTTGCATAGGCGTCCGCGCGCGCTGCGGCCAGATCAGGGCCGGTACCCACCACCGACAACACCCGCCCGCCCGTCGACACGACCGCGCCGTCGTCGCGCCGCGCCGTGCCCGCGTGCAACACCCCGTCGGCCTCCCAGCCGACGATGACGTCACCGACCCGTGGTCGTCCCGGATAGTTTTCCGCCGCCAGCACCACCGTCACGGCGGCGCCGTCGCGCCAGCGCGGTTCCCCGAACCCCGCCAGCGTGCCGGTGGCCGCCGCATACAGCAGCTGGCCCAGCGGTGACTCCAGCAGGGCCAGCACCGACTGGGTCTCCGGATCGCCGAAGCGGCAATTGAATTCGAGCACCGCGGGCCCGGTTTCGGTGATCGCGAGGCCGGCATACAGCAGACCGCTAAACGGGCTGCCGCGTCGAACGAGCTCGGCGGCGACCGGTTCGACGATCTCGCTGACGATCTTGTGGCTGAGCTCGGCTGGGAGCCACGGCACCGGGGCGTAGGCGCCCATCCCGCCGGTGTTGGGTCCGGTGTCACCGTCGCCGACCCGTTTGAAGTCCTGCGCGGCCAGCAGCGGGACCACGGTACGCCCGTCGACCACGCAAAACAGCGAAACCTCGGGCCCGTCGAGGTAGCTCTCCAACAGCACGGGGTGGCCGGTGTCCAGCAGTGCGGCGGCGTGGCCGCGCGCGACATCGCGTTTGGGCGTCACCACCACGCCCTTGCCGGCGGCCAGGCGGTCGTCTTTCACCACCCAGGCGGGTTCACCGGCGGCGACCCCGAACCGGTCCAGCGCCGCGTCCAGATGCGCGGGGCTGTCGACGAGCTCGCTGGCGGCGGTGCGCACCCCGGCCGCTGCCATCACCTCCTTGGCGAACGCCTTGGAGCCTTCGATGCGCGCCGCTTCCCGCGACGGCCCGAAGCAGGCGATGCCGGCGTCGCGCACGGCGTCGGCGACCCCGAGCACCAGCGGCATCTCCGGGCCGATGACCACCAGGTCGGCGGCGACGCGGCGAGCGAGCGCGGCAACGGCGTCACCGGAAACGATGTCGACGACGTGCTGCTCGGCGATCAAAGCGGTGCCGGCGTTGCCCGGGGCGACGGCCAGCGCCTCGACGTGAGGATCTCTGCGCAAAGCCAACAGCAGCGCATGTTCACGGGCACCCGAGCCGATCACCAGGACGCGCACACCCGTCACCTTATCGCCGGGCCGGGCCGACGCCCGCCACCTCGCGGGCCCGCTTGACGGGCGCAGCGGCGGGCTACCATGCTCAGGCGCATGGCCACCGTCTTCACCAGAATCATCAACCGCGAATTGCCCGCCCGATTCGTCTACGAAGACGACGAGGTGGTGGCGTTCCTGACGATCGAGCCGATGACCCAGGGCCACACCCTGGTGGTGCCGCGCGCCGAGATCGATCACTGGCAAGACGTCGACAGCGCGACGTTCGGGCGCATCATGGCGGTGGCGCAGCTGATCGGGAAGGCGGTGTGCCGGGCGTTTCACACCGCGCGCGCCGGGGTGATCATCGCCGGGCTGGAGGTGCCGCATCTGCACATCCACGTGTTCCCGGCGCGCAACCTAGCCGACTTCGGCTTCGCCCACGTCGACCGCAACCCGTCACCACAATCACTCGACGAGGCCCAGGCCAAGATCAAGGCGGCGCTCGCCGAGCTCACCTCCACCCAGCTGTCCGGGGTGAGCCCGGACCCCCACACCGGCTCGTAAACCCGGACGTTGTCGCTTCCTCGGCGCGTTCACACCGTCCGGCGTCGGCGGGGGGCCGCCGCGCCTACACTCGGGTGATGACCCTGGTCAAAAGGCTGGTGACGGTGGTGATCACCCCGGCACGAGTGGGCCTCGCCGCCGCGGACGCTGGCTTGACCGCCGCGGCCTCGGCGGTTGACCTGGCACGACGTGCGTTAGGCACGACCGGCCCACCGGCCGCACCGAACGCGATGGCTCATCTGCTGGGGATCGACGACGTGATCGCGCGCGCCCATCAACTGGCGCTGCTGCTGGATCATGACGCCCCGCTGGGACGCGCCCTGGCGCCCGATGGACCGGTGGACCGGCTGCTGCGCCCCGGCGGCGTGCTCGACCTGCTGACCGCGCCGGGGGGTCTGCTCGACCGTTTGACCGAGGAGGGCGGCGCGCTGCAACGTGCCCTGCGGCCCGGCGGGCTGGCGGATCAGCTGCTGGCCGAGGAGGGGCTGATCGAACGGCTTGTCGGCGAGGACGGGCTCGTCGAACGGCTGCTCGCCGAGGGCGGCTTGGTCGATAAGCTGACCGCGAAAAACGGCCCGCTCGAACAGCTCGCCGACGTTGCCGACACCCTGAGCCGACTGGCCCCCGGGATGGAGGCGCTGCAGCCGGCCATCGCCACCCTGCAGGAGGCCGTCATCTCGCTGACCATGGTGGTCAACCCCCTGAGCACCATCGCCGAACGCATCCCGCTGCTGCCGCGGCGACCGGCACGCCGTCCCCCACCACGAACGGTGCCCGCGCCGCGCCTCATCGAGCACGATCGTCCCAGCCCCGACGACACCCTTTAGGCTGGCAGCGGTCAGACCGGCCTCCTTAGCTCAGTGGTAGAGCACTCGCCTTGTAAGCGAGCGGTCGTCAGTTCGATCCTGACAGGAGGCTCCATGCCGCGTCCTACCTGCGCTAACTCTTTTGACCGCACGCCGCAAGGATGTTCGACGGGTGGCTCGGCATCATGAGCGTGTCACAACTTTCTGCAAAGTGGCTGCAGCCGCCTTCAACGCCTCGTTCTCCGCGTGCACCTAAGTGACTCTTCATGCTCTTCATGAGTGACGGTGTAGTCGGGTTTTGAATCCGCCGGTTTCCAGTAGCGATCGGGCGATGTCGTTGGTGGGGTTGCGAAATCCCAGGGCGGATCCTCGGAGGTGTTCGAGGCCGCTGCAGGGGTGTTCGCGGCGTCGAGTTGTCGGTAGATCTGGCGTGCGAGGTAGCGCTTGAGCGAGCGCCGGATCTCTCGCGGGGTGCGCCCTTGCGCTGTGCGCTTGGCGACGTAGGCCCGGGTCTCGGGGTCCATGCGCATGCGCGTGACGACGGCCATGTGGACGGCGCGTTAAGCCGGCGGTCGCCGCCGCGGTTGAGGCGGTGCCGCACGGTGTTACCGGACGAGGCGGGGATCGGGTTGACGCCTGCCAGGCTCGCGAACGCGGCCTTCTAGCGAACTCGCCCGGGGTGCGACCATGCGGCGTAGCCGATCGCGGCGGTAACGGGCCCGATGCCGGGCTTGTCCAGCAGGTCCGCTGCGGGGGTGGCCTCAAAGAGGGCGGTCATCTGCCGGGTAAGGTCGCCCAGTTCTTTGTCGCTGCGCGGACGCGCTTGGCCAAACGTGTGGTGGTGGGGTCGTGTGGGCGAGGTGGGCCGTTCCTCGACACCCTGGCCGAGCCGATCGCCGCCGGCGGCGTCGGCGAGGCCGACTACACCCCAATCCTGCTGGCCGCCCAGCGCGTGATCATCGCCCACCAACCGCCCACCAACAGCGTCGCCGCACCGATTCCAGTGCCGCGCTCACCTGGCCGAGCCCGGCGCGACCCCACCGCGCCCGACGCCGCGTCGCCGCCAAACACCGCCGCCAGATCTGCGCTGTGAGCGCCGGCAGCGGCCTCAACAGTTTCGGGACACCGCAAGTATGGCCCTTAGTCCGAAGTTCCGACTTATATGGCGTGTCGGCGGTTCGTGATCGGGTTGGCCGCCCGTAGCGTGCCGTACCGAACCGGAGGGCCTGACTCGCGAAGTTCCTGTCACCCGCGTTCGGGTTGACTCCAAGGGGGTGTGTCGGGCTCCTCCGGTTCGCGTTCGCGGCGTGACTGAAGAGAGGCGTGACCACAAGTACGTGCAAGGTACTGGAAGTCGGATTGTCCGCCGCGGATCCCCCATCACAACGCGAGAAGGGAATCGTCTTCCATGATCATCATCGGTGTCGATCCACACAAGACCACGCACACCGCCTCCGCGGTGGACCCAGTCACCAACACCAGTCTGGGTTCGCTGCGTATCGACGCCACGCCAGCCGACTACCACCGGATGCTGGTCTGGGCCAAGCAGTGGACACAACGGCAGTGGGCGGTCGAGAACGCCGAAGGCCTGGGTCATCACTTGGCCCAGTGGCTGTTGGCTCGTGGCGAGGTCGTGTTCGACGTGCCGACCACCGCGACCGCCCGAGTGCGTGAACTCTCCCGCGGTGCGCGCCGCAAGAACGACCGCATCGACGCGGCCGGCGCCGCCTGTGTGGCCGCGGCGCAGGGCGACGCCCACCCGGTCGTAACCGAGGATCACGTCGACGCGCTGGCCTTACTCGACGAGCGGCGAAACAATCTGTCCCAGAATAGAACCCGTACCATCAACCAACTACACCGGCTACTACGCGAACTTCTGGCCGGCGGCGTCCCGACCGACTTGACCGCGGCCAAGGCCACTGCAGCACTGCGTACGTTTCGGCCGCACAGCACTCCCGAGCAGGTCCGGGTTCAACTGTGCCGAGACTTGATCGCCGACATCCGCCGGATCGACCAGCAGCTCGCCGACAATCAGGCCGAGGCCACGCGGCTACTCGACGAGCACGGCACGCGACTACGTGAGATCGTCGGCGTCGGCCCGGTGTTGGCAGCCCGCATCCTCGGCCGAACCGGTCACGCCAGCCGGTTTGCTACCGCGGCCGCCTATGCCACCTACAACGGCACCGCTCCCGTCGAGGTCGCCAGCGCCGAACACCAATGCCACCGGCTCAACCGCTACGGCGACCGGCAACTGAACTCCGCCATCCACACCATCGCCGTCGTCCAAGTCCGCATACGCGCAAGCGACGGACGACGCTACTACGACCGCAAGATCGCCGAGGGAAAAGCACCACGAGCGGCGCTGCGCTGCCTCAAACGACACCTATCCAACCAGCTCTGGCGAACCATGATCGCCGACGAATACCGCCGCGGTGGCAAACCCAACAAGCAATCCACGAAGGCCTCTTGACAAACAGAGAGGCACCCCCTGATTTGGAGCGATTTAGTGGCTGAGCTGGGTTTTTGTGATGCTGTACTGACTACGCGAGGCCGTGGCGGTGGGAGACGCCGAGGAGTTCGAAGGCGCGCCGCTGCAGTGCGGTGGGGCTGGTGATCTTGGTGAATGCCGGTGTGTGCTCGGTGGGCTGAATCTGGTTGGCGCAGATGGTGGCCAGGTCGGCAAGCAGGCTGGTGAAACTATGTACGGGGGTGTCGTCGTGGGTGCGTTTACGCGCTGCCTTGGTGAGGGCTTCATCGGAACGTTGGGCGGCGGCGATGGGGTTGGGGCGTTTGGCGGCCGCGGCGGTTTTGTCGTTGTCGACGAACAGGATTGGGGCCAGGGACTGTTTCATATGCCAGCTGATGTAGTAGGACAGCATGCGCAACAACAGGTGCGCGCGCACCCGGTCGTCCAGCCGGTGGCGGATGGGCCGCACGTCCAGTTCGGTGTTAAGGGTGCGGAAAAACCGTTCGACGTCGGCGAGGTCTTTGTAGCGCAGCACGACATCGTCGTGGTCGAGTGTCTGTTTGGGCAGGCTGGTGCGCAGCACATAGATGCCGTCCAGGGCGGCCTCGGCGGCGATCTGATCGTCCTTGCGGGTGAAGGTGAACGAGTCGTCGGTGATCTGGATGTGGAAGTGCTTGGCTACCTTGAACTTGTTGCGCACCGCGCCGACCCGCAGCGCGATCTTGTCTTTGCCGCGTAGCGGCCGGCGCTCGCGGCGGGTGGCCGCGGCGATGATGGCGAGTTCTTTTTCGGTGGCCGCCAGCAGTTCGGCGCGGGTGCGGGCGCGGTCGTCGGCCAACGCGGGGTTGCGGCAGCAGATCAGCCGCTCGCCGGGATAGTCCGGGTGGGTGATCTCGAAGAGGTCTTGCTCATCAAACAGCGTCAGCTGCAGGGCGTCGGTCTCGATGAGGGCCTTGATTTGTGGGGCGCGCAACGCGCTGATCCAATCCAGCTCGGCCGGGCGCAGCTCGCCGCGGATGCGCGCGCTGGTGAGCATGCCCCGATCCCCCACCAGAGCGATCTGGGTCAGCCCGAAGCGGGTCTTGAGCTTGGTGATCTGGGCGGCCAGGGTTTTCGGGTCGGCGGTGTTGCCCTTGAACACCTCAATCGCGATCGGCACTCCGGCGGGAGAGCACAGCAGCCCGTAGACGATCTGCAACCTGCCTTTGACCCCGTCGCGGGCATGCCCGATCGCGCCCAGCGAGCAGGTGCGACCCTCAAACGCCGCCGAGGACACGTCATAAAGTACCAGCGTGCCGTTGGTCAGATGACGTGCGGCCAAAGCGTTTTCGATACCCTCCTGGCGGGCCAGCACCCAGTCCATCGCCGCATAGAGATCGTCCTCATCGCAGCAGGCCACACCCAGCACCTGGCCCAGTGAGCTGGTGGCGGTCTCGGTGCGCAGCCCGCGCGCGGTCCCCAGTTTCGACGTCGGGGCGATCACCTGCGCGGCCAGCATGGCCACTACCAGATCCCGGTTGCGTGACGGGGCCGGGTCGATCAGCTCAGCCACCCCCAGCCGCTGCGCGGTGCCCACCACCGCAGCCACATGCCCGTGCGGCAGGCTGCGGGTGATCTCAAACGCCTCGGAAAGATCACCTGTTGCCGGCAGGCCCTTGAGCGCCCGCTGCAGCCTTTCCACCTTGTGCTCGGGCCAGCGCGACAGGTTGGCCAGCGTGCGGGTTTTCACCTTGCCGCCCTCGCGGTAGCTTTCGCGCAACAGCACCGCCGGCGGTGATCCACGGTTGGGCACCCGCGTGACATACATGATTACTTTCTAGCACAACTTCAGCACGACAACTCTAAAACAGAACAATGACACGCCGAATTGATTCTGAGAATACATGAGTACAACTCTTCGACCACGTGAAGGCGAAACACCTGGTCGCACAGCAGATCGGGCTCCAGAACCCTTATCAGAAGGGGGTGCCTCTCTGTTTGTCAAGAGGCCTTCGTGGATTGCTTGTTGGGTTTGCCACCGCGGCGGTATTCGTCGGCGATCATGGTTCGCCAGAGCTGGTTGGATAGGTGTCGTTTGAGGCAGCGCAGCGCCGCTCGTGGTGCTTTTCCCTCGGCGATCTTGCGGTCGTAGTAGCGTCGTCCGTCGCTTGCGCGTATGCGGACTTGGACGACGGCGATGGTGTGGATGGCGGAGTTCAGTTGCCGGTCGCCGTAGCGGTTGAGCCGGTGGCATTGGTGTTCGGCGCTGGCGACCTCGACGGGAGCGGTGCCGTTGTAGGTGGCATAGGCGGCCGCGGTAGCAAACCGGCTGGCGTGACCGGTTCGGCCGAGGATGCGGGCTGCCAACACCGGGCCGACGCCGACGATCTCACGTAGTCGCGTGCCGTGCTCGTCGAGTAGCCGCGTGGCCTCGGCCTGATTGTCGGCGAGCTGCTGGTCGATCCGGCGGATGTCGGCGATCAAGTCTCGGCACAGTTGAACCCGGACCTGCTCGGGAGTGCTGTGCGGCCGAAACGTACGCAGTGCTGCAGTGGCCTTGGCCGCGGTCAAGTCGGTCGGGACGCCGCCGGCCAGAAGTTCGCGTAGTAGCCGGTGTAGTTGGTTGATGGTACGGGTTCTATTCTGGGACAGATTGTTTCGCCGCTCGTCGAGTAAGGCCAGCGCGTCGACGTGATCCTCGGTTACGACCGGGTGGGCGTCGCCCTGCGCCGCGGCCACACAGGCGGCGCCGGCCGCGTCGATGCGGTCGTTCTTGCGGCGCGCACCGCGGGAGAGTTCACGCACTCGGGCGGTCGCGGTGGTCGGCACGTCGAACACGACCTCGCCACGAGCCAACAGCCACTGGGCCAAGTGATGACCCAGGCCTTCGGCGTTCTCGACCGCCCACTGCCGTTGTGTCCACTGCTTGGCCCAGACCAGCATCCGGTGGTAGTCGGCTGGCGTGGCGTCGATACGCAGCGAACCCAGACTGGTGTTGGTGACTGGGTCCACCGCGGAGGCGGTGTGCGTGGTCTTGTGTGGATCGACACCGATGATGATCATGGAAGACGATTCCCTTCTCGCGTTGTGATGGGGGATCCGCGGCGGACAATCCGACTTCCAGTACCTTGCACGTACTTGTGGTCACGCCTCTCTTCAGTCACGCCGCGAACGCGAACCGGAGGAGCCCGACACACCCCCTTGGAGTCAACCCGAACGCGGGTGACAGGAACTTCGCGAGTCAGGCCCTCCGGTTCGGTACGGCACGCTACGGGCGGCCAACCCGATCACGAACCGCCGACACGCCATATAAGTCGGAACTTCGGACTAGTTCGAGCAACCGACGGCTGGCGCTCCGGCGCGCCGTTTACTGTGGCGGGTCACTTCCCGCAGCGTGGAGGATTGGTGGAGCATCTTCGGAGCGATTTGATACCCCCACAGGGTATATCCGCAAACGCAGAGGGCAGACAAAAACTCGCCTGAGCTGCGGTTTTGGCAGTCAGAGTTTCACACCCCCGGAGCCCGCTGATTAATAATGGCAGGCTCGACGCCTTGGCAATATTCACTGAATGAGCTATATTCACACTCGTTGTGAATATACCGCAGATCCTGAATATCGAGGGGCCCCTGGAACGGGAGGCCCTCGGCATTCTCCGGGAGATCCTCGGTGTTACGACCGAGCCCACTGTAGGCGGTCGCCAACCGCCGGATATCGTGGTGCGCGCTGGAGACGTGTCTCATGTTGTCGAGGTGAAAGCACAGCGCGCGACGAACGCCGCCGGCGCCCGCCAGCTCATCGAATACGCCCGTCACCTTCCGGACGACGCGCACTTGCTACTCGTGGCTCGAACCACGACCCAGGAGGCGCGGCGCCTCCTGGAGGATGCCGGCGTGGCTGTCATTGACGCTCAAGGCAACATGCGCGTCAAGCTCCCTGGAATATTCGTGTGGACAGAGGGGCGCCCAACACCCGCCACGCGCGAAAAGCAGGGTGAACCACCAGTCAAGCTCACCGGCAAGGCCGGAATAGCCGCGCAGGCTCTCCTGCGTGAGCCGACGCGCTGGTGGCAGGTTCATGACCTAGCGGTCGCTGCGCACATTTCGGTGGGCCTAGCACATCGGGTCTTCGCCCGCCTAGAGCGGGACCAACTCGTCGACGTCGAAGGAGCTGGGCCCAAGCGTATTCGTCGCGTCTCTAACCCGACAGCGCTGCTAGACCTGTGGGCCGAGGAGATGCGTGATCGCCGGGTCACGCAGGTCCGTGCATTTCGCCTCGCACGTGACACACGTGCTCACGCAGGGAGCCTCAGCGACCTCCTGACAGAAGCGAAGGTCGATCATGCGGTGACCGGAGCGGCCGGCGCGGCACGCCTCGCTCCATTCATAACGTCAATTCCAGTCATCGACATCTGGATCACGGAGACCGTTGTGCTCGCCGAGGCTGCGAAGGTCGTGGGCGCGGAAATCGTTAATGAGGGCCACAATGTTCTGTTACGGCAAGCGGCGGGCGACGCGCCCCTCGTCTTCCGCACCGTGGTGGACAGGGTGTGTACGGTCAATCCCTTCCGGTTGTACTTCGACCTGCGCCAGGACCCGCGGCGCGGGCGCGAGCAGGCGGACCGGCTCCGTGAGGAGGTCATCGGCTTTTGAGCAAGCGCCACCAAAGCGACTACGACGAGGCGACGACAGCCCGTTGTGAACGAGTCCTCGTCACCCTACTGGGCGACATTGGTCCGTGGCGCGACCGCGTGTATCTCGCTGGCGGTCTCGCGCCCCGCTACATTGTCGGCAGTCTTCCCGAGGGCGCGCGGCCTCACGTCGGCACGACGGACATCGATCTCGTGATCGGGCTGGCCGTCGGGGACGAGAGCCCCGAGGCGTATCGGACGTTCGAGAACAACCTGAAGAAGGCCGGGTTCAGCGCGGAGCACTCATTCCGGTGGACGAAGGCCGTGGAGGGCGTCACCGTTATTGTGGAGTTCCTCTGTGAGACCGACCGGGTCGATCCAGGGCAGATCTTCAAGCCCAAGCAAGCCATGGGGTCTGGTCTCGGCGCGTTCAACGTGCGCGGTGCGCAGCTCGTCACGCGGGACTACTTCGAGTGCGAGATCGAAGCGGAGCGGCTCGATGATGGGGGGCAGTCACGGGCCACCGTGCGCGTTGCCAACATCCTCTCGTACGTGGTCCTGAAGATCCTTGCCTTCCAGGACCGCCACGACAACAAGGACTCGTACGACCTGATCTACTGCTTGCTGAATTTCCAGGACGGTCCCAGGGACGCTGGCCGGGCCGCGGCGCAGAGCGCAGTCCACACGGCCGACACCTGCAGCTCGGCGGCGATCTCCTCGTTGGTCTTGCCCGCCGAGGCCAACTCGTCGGCTCGACGCAGCTTGCGCACAATGCCCTCGGCGGAATGCGTCTTCCGGCCAGCCATGTAATTCATCGCCCCTTTCAGCCCCCACCCGGGGCCACAGGACTCTAAAAAAACAAGGCGGACGCGATCATCCGGCTGACACGCCAGGGTTCCCGGGTGCCGAAGGCTATTTTCTGGGTGCCCATCACAACACCGCCGTAAGCCGAGAAGCGTAGTTGAGCATCATTAGACGCGTAACGCCGCCGTTAGAGGTCTCGGAATTTGATTTTCTTGCGTCGACTGCGGCGCGACCCGCACTTCACGTCGACACGAAAGGCTTTGTCGAGCGCCACCTTCGTCGAACCTCCCGCCGGAGTACGCAGTTCGAACTCGAACAGTCGTGCGACACGCTTGGCCAGAACTGTTGGCTTGTTCGGGGTCGGCAGATCCACTCCCCAAGGAACGGCAGGAAGCGACTGCTGTCGCCATTTGCGAGTGAACGTCCGCTTGAAGAACCCCGGCACCCGGTACAGCATGATCTTCTCGACGTGGCGGTCAAAGCCGAAGCTGCGATTCTTTACCGTTAACCGCATCCACGTCTTGCCGCCCTCGTGCCAGTAGATGGGCTTCTGCACGGCCGCCGGGTGAATGATGCCGACGAAGAGGGAGAACAGGCTGATGAAGGCGAGGGTCGAGGCGGGAATCCCAAGGATCTTGCTCCAGTCGAAACCACTAGCGACCGCTGTGACTCCAGCGGCGATTACGACGGGCATGCGCATCCCCTAAGGAGGTAGAGGCCGTCTTGTGGGACGACCACGACGTCTGCCGAGCAACCCGCGCCGCAGCCATGGTTGGCACAGCGTCCGCGATACGGGGCGCCTGGCTCGTCGACATCTTCGCGGACGCAGACCGCGGTGGTGATGTGCATGGGTTTACGCCGCCGAAAGCCGTATTTGGTGAGGGCAAAGCCGGTGGAGAAGCTTCGCATCTGGACGCGGTTACCCGTGCATACCAAGGCACACACCCTGATGGTCAGTTCGGGATCGTTATCGCCGGGGAGTAACGCGTATTTGCCATCCTCGGTGCTCCACAGTTCCCACCACGTCTGCTGCTCGCGATCATTCGATTCGCCTCGGCGGAATTCCGCTGCGCCCAACAAGAACTCGACTTCCTGTTGGCTAAGAATGGGCACACCGACGTGCCCCTCGGTCCGGGCTTCAGCGAACGGCGCGGTGATGAAGAACGCGTCGAAAGCTGTCTGATTGAGATACCGGTGCCACTCCTCGGGTATTGGCCGGAGAGCCCGTGACCGCAAACCAGCCACCAGGGCTGGCCCCTCGCGTCGCCGTTGGGCGACATCATAGAACGCCGCCGAAACACTCGTCACATGGTCACCTCTTACTTGCTTTCCGGGCTTCATCGGCTTGAACGGTCTTGTTCTCAGACGGGACAGTTGTCCCGGTTGGGGTAATCTCGTGGCCCACATCAGCTCCCCCAACCGGGATTACGCAGCGAAGGTTAACAGCAATCTTCGCGTAGCTCTTCGCCTGGCGACGAGTGCTGGGGGTAGCCAGGCACCGGGATTCGAGCCGGCTCACGCCTCCGGCACTCAAAGCTTGTAACCGATGGCGCGCAGCAGGTCGTGCCGGTCGGCCGCGTCACGGTCGGTCTCCACCCCGAGGGGTGTCTCGCCGTCGACAACGGCCACGATGCCGCGGCCGCGCGGCGTCACCGCGACCACGATGTCGACCGGATTGGCCGTGGCGCAGTAGATCGTGCACACCTCCGGCACCGCCTTAAGCGGGTTGAGGACGTTGACCGGGAACCCCTCGCGGATGAAAATCACGAAACAGTGCCCGGCCGCGATGGCCAGCGCATTGCGGACCGCCAGTTGGACCAGCTCGTCGTCGTTGCCGGTGCGGCGAACCAACCGCGGCCCGGACGCCTCACAAAACGCCAGCCCGAACCGCAGTGACGAACCCACCCCGACCATCGCCTCGTGCAGGTCTTCCACCGTTTTGATGAAGTGCGCCTGCCCGATCACGACGTTGACATCGTCCGGCTTCTCGATGGAAACCACATCCCAGGACAGCGCGGTCGTCACCACACCTATGCTGCCATCGACACGCTGCGGCCGTGGGCAGACTCGCGGCAACGATCAGCGCCGAGCCGGTCAGCCGGTGGTGTGAACGATCAGCACGTCGGCCTTGGCCGTGCTGGCAACGCTCGCGGGGACCGAGAAAACCCGCGCAATGAGCGCCGATCGCGCGTCCAGGCCCACGTTGCCGACCACCAGCAGGTCGGCGTGCACCTCTTCGGCCAGGTCCACCAGCGCGTGTACCGGCGTCTCCTGGATCGGCCGTTCCTCGATATCCTTCGCCCCGGCCGCCTTGGCCCGGTCACGGGCCTCACGCAGGATCGCGTAGACCGGCGCGTTGCCGCGCACCTTGTAGGCCTCGTCTCCGAGGATGTCGGCGGCGCGCAAATCTTCCTTCTGGGGAAGGTACCCCGTGGCGATGATCAGCTTCGCGTTGGACTCCGCGGCAATCTGGCCCGCGCGGTCGACCGCGCGCAGCGACGACTCCGAGCCGTCGGTACCGACGACCACAGTCCGGTAAGTCTTCATCCACCCTCCCTGGCCCCGTCTGCACTGCCCGTTGAAGACGGTAACGCTTTGCTGCGTGTGCACCCGCCAATTCCCGTGAAATGCCCGTCCGCGAGCCCCAAAGATCGAGCGCGATGCCCGAAGCGGACTCCGCGGGCCGCACCACCGACTCCCCGCCGGCCTCGACCCGCAGGCATGAGCCGAGCACGACGCCCGCCGCTAAGCGCCGGGTTTCGATCGCCGGTTAACGTTGGGTGCCCGCCGCCGCGGCAACCCATGCGATCACCCGCTCCACCACACCCGACATTTCCGAAACGATGAAACTGAGCAACCCCCTGCGACACCCCTTCCGGGTACCGCGCGTCGAAAAGCCCGGCGCGGAAGGCCGCTTTCACCTGCCCGACGGTCGCCGGCTGGGCTACGCGGAATTCGGCGACCCCGCCGGCGCGGTGGTGCTGTGGTTTCACGGCACGCTGGGCGCCCGGCGCCAGTTCCCGCTGGCAGGCCGGCGCGCCGCCGAGAAGCTCGGCCTGCGGGTCGTCGTCGTGGAGCGGCCCGGCTCGGGTCTGTCCGACGCGCATCGCTACCACGCGGTGGTCGACTGGGCCGCCGACATGGCCGAGGTGAGCGATCAACTCGGCGCCGAGCGGCTGGGGGTGGTGGGCCTGTCCGGCGGCGGGCCCTACGCCCTGGCCTGCGGGGCGATACCCCCGCTGGTGGCCCGCGTGGCCGCGGTGGCGGTCCTGGATGGCGTGGTCCCATCGGTGGGCCCCGACGCCACCGCCGGCGGCGTCGTCGAGGTTGCCCGCCGCTTCGCCCCGGTGCTGTCGGGATTGCGCCGGCCGCTGGGAGCGCTGAGCACCGCGCTGGCGGCCCCGCTCATCCCCGTCGCGCATTACGCCTACCGGGGCTACGCCGGTTTCTGGCCCCCGGAGGATCGGCGGGTGCTCGCCGACCCGGAAATCGAGGCGATTTTCGTCGATGACATGCTCAACGTCATCCACGGTCGCTTCCAGGGCATGATCGACGACGTGCGGCTGTTCGGCCGGGACTGGGGTTTTCGGTTGACCGACGTCAAAGTGCCGGTCCGGTGGTGGCACGGCGACGCCGACCCGCTGGTGCCGCTGGCCGCCGTTGAGGCGGCCGTCTCGCGCCTGCAAGACGCCGAACTCACCCGGCGCTGCGGCGAGAGCCACCTCGGCGGCTTCGCCAGCATCGGTCAGGTCCTGCAGTTCCTCCGCGCATTCCTCTAATCAGCTCTAATCAGCGCCAGCGGTCGGGTGTGACGCGTATGGCACAGTCGAAACTGTGGTGGAGAATCCAACGCGATCCCGCGGCCGGCATCGCCGCCGGGGGGGCGGGCCCGTCGCCCGGACCCCGAGCAGGCTGGCCCGCACCGGGATGGCGCTGGTGTCGGCCGCGGCACTGGCGCTCACCGGCACGGGTTGGTGGCTGGCCCACGGTGCGCTGAGCGGGATCACGGTTTCGCAGGCGCTGGGTGCCGACGCCCCGCGCCCCAGCGACGGCCCGGTGAACATCCTGCTCATCGGACTGGACTCACGAAAAGACCAAAACGGCAACGCCCTGCCCTGGTCGATCTTGAAACACCTGCACGCCGGGGATTCCGATGCGGGGGGCTACAACACCAACACGCTGATCCTCGTGCACCTGGGGGCCGACGACACGGTGGTCGCCTTCTCGATTCCCCGCGACGACTGGGTGCCCTTCAGCGGGGTGCCGGGATACCGCCACATCAAGATCAAAGAGGCGTACGGGCTCACCAAGCAATACGTCGAGCAAAAGCTCGTGGATCAGGGGGTGAGCAACCAGAAGGAACTGGAGACCCGGGGCCGGGAAGCCGGCAGGGCGGCGACATTGCGGGCGGTGCGCAACCTGACGGGGGTGCCGATCGACTATTTCGCGGAGATCAACCTCGCCGGTTTCTACGACCTGGCCCAGAGCCTGGGCGGCGTGCAGGTGTGTCTCAAACACCCCGTCTACGACCCGTATTCCGGCGCCGACTTCCCCGCGGGCCGGCAGACACTCGACGCCGCGCAGGCGCTGGCGTTCGTCCGCCAGCGCCAGGGACTGGACAACGGCGACCTGGACCGCACCCATCGCCAACAGGCCTTCCTGGCCTCGGTCATGCGCCAGCTTCAAGACTCCGGGACCTTCACCGACCTCGGCAAGCTCAAGAGCCTGATGGCGGTCGCGCGCAAGGACGTGGTGCTGTCCGCGGGCTGGGACGAGACACTGTTCCGCAGGATCGGCCGGCTCGCGGGCGCCAACGTGCAGTACCGGACGCTGCCCGTGGTCCGTTTCGAGACCATCGACGGTCAAGACGTCAATATCGTCGACCCCGCCGCGATCAAAGCCGAGGTCGCCGCGGCGTTCGGAATCGCCACGCCCCCGACCACCAGCGCCGCCGCGCCGCATCCCGCCATCGTCGTTGACGTGGTCAACGCCGGCAGCACCAGCGGACTTGCCGGCGCGGTGTCGCGCACCCTGAAGAAAAACGGCTACACCACCGGGCAGGTCCGCGACCGTCGCTCCGGCGAACCGACCGCCACCACGATCGAATACGGGGCGGGTGCGGACGCCGACGCGCGCGCTGTGGCGGCGCTGCTGGGCATCGACACCCCCGAGCGTCCGGATTCCGCCGTCAAACCCCGTCACGTCGTGGTCGTCGTCGACGACGACTACGCCCTCCCGTCGTCTCTGCCGTCGCCGGATGCCGACTCAACGGCCTCGACCGGGTCCGGCACCCGTCACCAACAACGCGCCACCACCACCGAGCCCACCCCTGACAGCGGCGCGCCCATCGGCGGCGGCGGCGTGCCCTGCGTGAATTAGCCGCCCGGGGCCGGAAAACACGGCATGGTGGAGGCCATGGACATCGGAGTGATCGGGCTGGGCAACATGGGCCGCGGCATGGCCGCCAACCTGGTCGCCGCCGGCCATCGCGTCACGGTCTACAACCGCACTCCCGGCAAGGCCGACGATCTGGTCCACCAAGGCGCCACCTTGGCGGGCACCATAGCCGAGGCCTGCGGCGGTGACGCGGTGCTCACCATGCTCGCCGACGACCGGGCCGTGGAGACGGTGACCGTCGGCGAGCACGGGATCCTCGCGTCGCTGGCGCCGGGCGCCACCCATGTCTCGTCGAGCACCATCAGCGTCGCGCTCTCCGAACGCCTGGCCGCGGCGCACGCCGCGACCGGCCAGCACTACGTCGCCGCACCGGTGTTCGGCCGGCCCGAAGCGGCTGCTGCCGGGAGGCTTTTCGTCCTCGCCGCCGGTGCTCCGCAGGCCTTGGAACCGTTGACGCCGCTGTTCGACGCGATCGGCCAGCGGACCTTCGTGGTCTCCGAGCACCAGCCCGCCGCCAACCTGGTGAAGCTCTGCGGCAACCTCCTCATCGCCTCGGCCATCGAGTCGCTCGGCGAGACGATAGCCCTGGTCACCAAGGCCGGTGTCGACCCGCTGCAGTACGTCGACATCCTCACCTCAAGCCTGTTCAGCGCCCCGGCCTACCAGACCTACGGCGGGTTGATCGCGCGGGAGCAGTTCGAACCCGCCGGCTTCGCCGCGGCGCTGGGGCTCAAAGACATCCGGTTAGCGCTGGCCGCCGCCGAGGAGCTGCGAGTGCCGCTGCCGGTGGCCAGCCTGCTGCGCGACCGCTTCCTGGCGCTGCTGGCCGCCGATCGGGGGCACCTGGATTGGTCGGCGATTTCCACGCTTGCCGGCCGCGACGCGGGCATGCTCTCCGGCCGCTCCGCGTGAGCCGCTGACCCCGGCCGGCCCGTTCACCCGGAGTTTCGCCTAGAGTAATACCATGCCCGCTAAATCTGATCCTGGCGATATCGGCGACGTGGAACCGATGACCGACAGCGCGGCACGTCAGGCCCGGCGCGTCGTCGCCGCTTACGCGAACGATGCGGATGAGTGCCGGATCTTCTTGTCGATGCTCGGCATCGGGCCGTCGAAGCTCGAGACGTAATGCCCTCCGGGGATTCCGGCTTCGTGGTGGTCGCCAATCGGCTGCCGATCGACATGGAGCGGCTTCCCGACGGCACCACTACCTGGAAACGGAGCCCGGGTGGGCTGGTCACGGCGTTAGAGCCGCTGCTGCGCCGGCGCCGCGGCGCTTGGATCGGCTGGCCGGGCGTCATCGACACCGACGTCGACGTGGTCGATGAGCCGCTGGTCGCTGAGGGCCTGCGGCTGCATCCGGTGCGGCTGAGCGCCGACGACGTCGCCGAGTACTATGAGGGCTTCTCCAACGCCACCCTCTGGCCGCTGTATCACGACGTCATCGTCAAACCGATCTACCACCGGGAATGGTGGGATCGGTATGTCGACGTCAATCGCCGGTTCGCCGAAGCCGCCGCCCGCGCCGCGGCCCCGGGCGCGACCGTGTGGGTGCAGGACTATCAGCTGCAGCTGGTCCCCAAGATGCTGCGCGCCTCGCGGCCCGACGTGACCATCGGGTTCTTTTTGCACATCCCGTTCCCGCCGGTGGAGCTGTTCATGCAGCTGCCGTGGCGTACCGAGATCGTCGAGGGCCTGCTGGGCGCCGATCTGGTGGGTTTCCATCTGGCGGGTGGCGCGCAGAACTTCGTGATCTTGTCCCGGCGCCTCATCGGCGCCGAGACCTCGCGCGGAGCGGTCGGTGTGCGTTCCCGGCTGGGTGAGGTGCAACTCGGGTCCCGCACCGTGCGGGTCGGCGCGTTTCCCATCTCGATCGACTCCACCGCACTCGACCGCAAGGCCCGCGACCGCGCCATCCGCCGCCGGGCCCGCGAAATCCGGGCCGAGCTGGGCAATCCCCGCAAGATCATGCTCGGCGTCGACCGGCTCGACTACACCAAGGGCATCGATGTCCGGCTGAAGGCCTTCGCCGAGCTGCTCGCCGAGGGCCGCGTGAAACGCGACGACACCGTGCTGGTCCAACTGGCGACACCGAGCCGGGAGCGGGTGGAAAGCTACCAGATTCTGCGCAACGACATCGAACGGCAAGTCGGCCACATCAACGGCGAGTACGGTGAGGTCGGCCACCCGGTGGTGCACTACATTCACCGGCCGGTCCCCCGCGACGAGCTGATCGCGTTCTTCGTCGCCAGCGACGTCATGCTGGTGACGCCGCTGCGCGACGGGATGAACCTGGTGGCCAAGGAGTACGTCGCCTGCCGCAGCGATCTCGGCGGCGCGCTCGTGCTCAGCGAATTCACCGGGGCCGCAGCAGAACTCAAGCAGGCCTATCTGGTCAACCCGCATGACCTGGAAGGGGTCAAGGACGCGATCGAGGCGGCGCTCAACCAAACCGCCGCCCAGGGCCGGCAGCGCATGCGTGCGCTGCGTCGCCAGGTGCTCACCCATGATGTCGATCGCTGGGCGCGGTCTTTCCTCGATGCGCTGGCCGACGCGCGTCCACCGGGCCCGAACGGCCGGCCCCGCGCAGCGCCAGCGCTACCCGAACAGTGAGGGCACCGGCGCGTCGATGAGATGCGGTCCGGGTTCGGCGATGGCCGCGCGCAGCGCCTCGGCGAACTCCTCGGCGGTGGTCACCCGGCGCGCCGGCACCCCCATGCCCTCCGAAATCTTGACGAAATCCATTGCGGGATGGGTCAAGTCAAGCATCTCCCGGGACTTTGGCCCGGCTACACCCTGCGCACCCACGCGGTGCAACTCCAGCCGCAGGATGTCATAGGACCCGTTGTTGAAGATGACGGTGGTGACGTCGAGATTCTCCCGCGCCTGGGTCCACAGCCCGGAGACCGTGTACATCGCCGACCCGTCGGACTCCAGGCAGAGCACCGGGCGATCGGGCGCGGCGACCGCGGCGCCGATCGCCGCGGGGATACCGTAGCCGATGGCCCCGCCGGTGAGCGTCAGCCAGTCATGGGCCGGGGCGCCCGCGGTGGCTTGCGCCAGTCGCCGTCCCGAGGTGTTGGACTCGTCGACGACGATCGCCCGTTCCGGCAGCAGCGCGCCGATGACATCGGCCGCCGACTCGGCGGTCAGGCCGCCGGTGGGCAGCACGGGACGCGCCGGTGCGGCGAGCGGCGCCCCGGTTCCGGGAGCTACCTCCTCGGCGAGGGCGACCAAGGCATCGGCGGCCCCGGCGGGCCCGGCGAGCAGGTGAACCCGGCAGCCCGGCGGAACCAGGTCGCTCGGCTTTCCCGGGTAGGCGAAAAACGACACCGGTGATTTGGCACCGGCCAGCACCAGGTGCTTGGCGCCGTCGAGCTGGGCCGCGACGTCCTCGGCGAAGTAGGCGAGCCGGCCGACCGCCGGGATGCCGGCGCCGCGCTGCAGCACCGTGGGGAAGGTCTCGCAGTACCAGCGCGCGCCCGTGGCCGCGGCGACGCGGGCGGCCGCGGTCAGCCCGGGCGCGCGGGTGGCATCCCCGCCCACCAGGATCACCGCCGGTTCACCCGATCGCAGCGCCTCGGCCGCGCCGTCCGTCTCGGCGACCTCCGTCGGCCGCGCCGACACCACCGTCTTGGCGGGCGGCGCAGGCTCGGACCAGGACACGTCCGCGGGCAGGATCAGCGTCGAAATCTGGTGGCCGGCCCGGCTCGCGGCGATGGCCTCGGCGGCGTCGGAGGCGACATCGGCGACGCCGGCGCTGCGGCGCATCCAGCCCGAGACGCTGCCCGCCAGCGCGTCGATGTCGGATTCCAGTGGGGCGTCGTACTTCTTGTGATAGGTGGCGTGATCGCCGACGATCACCACCATCGGAACCCGGGCACGACGGGCGTTGTGCAGGTTGGCGAGACCGTTGCCCAGCCCCGGACCCAGGTGCAACAACACCGCCGCCGGCCGGCCCGCGATGCGGGCATAGCCGTCGGCGGCGCCGGTGGCGACACCCTCGAACAACGCCAGCACCCCGCGCATCCGCGGCACGGCGTCCAGCGCCGCCACGAAATGCATCTCCGAGGTGCCCGGGTTGGCAAAGCACACCTCGACCCCGCCATCGACCAACGTGTTGATCAGCGCCCGGGCGCCGTTCATGTGGGCACCTTCCGGTCAGTGAGCCCGTCGAGCCTGCCGAGTACGGGAATATCAGCAGACCGGCTGCGGCACAAAAGAATCCTCCAAAACTTGGTGTCGGTGGCGAGAAACCGCGGTGTCGGAAACCGGGATGCGTACCTCGACCGTCATCGACCTCGACTGTAGCCCGCCGGCTGTCACGAAGACCGTCCGGGCGGCGCGCCCGGTGCCCCCCGGTGCCCTCGCCCGGGTCGGCCGAGGCGTTTTGTAACGTGGCAACCGAGGCCATCCACAGGCGCACCGGCACCGCGACCCCGGGAGCAGGCAAGCATGGGTATTTCGTGACCGACCACGTCGCGGCGCGCGCCGGCATCCCCCCGTTTCACGTCATGGACGTGTGGCTGGCCGCCGCCGAGCGCCAACGCAGCCACGGGGATCTGGTGAACCTCGCGGCGGGCCAGCCCAGCGCGGGCGCCCCCGAGCCGGTGCGTGCCGCAGCAGCGGCCGCTCTTCACCTCAACCAACTGGGTTATACCGTGGCGCTGGGCATTCCGGAGTTACGCGCAGCGATTGCCGCGTCCTATCGGACCCGGTATGGACTGGCGGTCGACGCGGACGAGGTGGTGGTGACGACGGGTTCGTCGGGCGGCTTTTTGCTCACGTTTCTGGCCTGCTTCGACGTCGGGGACCGGGTCGCGGTCACCAGCCCCGGATACCCGTGTTACCGCAACATTCTTGCGGCGCTCGGGTGCGAGGTCGTCGAAATCGAATGCGGAGCGGAAACGCGATTTCAGCCCACCGTACAGATGCTCGCCGAAATCGACCCTCCGGTAAAGGGTCTGGTGGTAGCCAGCCCGGCCAATCCCACCGGGACGGTCATCGCACCCGCTGACCTCGCGGCGATTGCCTCCTGGTGCGAAGAGTCGCAGGTACGACTGATCAGCGACGAGGTCTACCACGGGCTGGTCTACGACGGCGCGCCGCAGACCAGCTGTGCCTGGCAAGTGTCGCGAAACGCGGTGGTGGTCAACAGTTTTTCCAAATATTACGCGATGACGGGGTGGCGTTTGGGGTGGCTGCTGGTGCCGCCGGAGTTGCGCCGCGCGGTGGACTGCCTCGCCGGCAACTTCACCATCTGTCCGCCCGTGCTCTCGCAGTACGCCGCCGTCGCGGCATTCACCCCCGAAGCCGTCGCCGAGGCCGACGGGCATCTGCGCCAATACGCTCTCAACCGCACGCTGTTGCTGGACGGCCTGCGAAACCTCGGCATCGACCGGCTGGCGCCCACCGATGGCGCGTTCTACGTGTATGCCGACGTTTCGGACGTTACCACGGATTCGATGCAGTTCTGCTCGAAGTTGTTGTCCGACACCGGAGTTGCGATCGCGCCCGGAATCGACTTCGACACCGTTCGTGGCGGCTCATTCGTCCGGCTGTCCTTTGCCGGCCCGACACGCGATGTCGAGGAAGCGCTGCGCCGCATGCAATCCTGGCTCGGCTGAGCGCGGCGGTCAGCTTTGCCCGGCGACGCACATGCTATTCGTATATCCGTCTCGTCTTGGTCACCCGGTGTTCACCCGAAGTCCTTAGCGTTAGCCCGCGAGCGGCTGGCGGGGTAGTTGCCCACCCCCCACATCGGCAAGTCGGTAGGACGTGGGGCTATAGGAGTAGCAGATGCTGATGGATTCTGAACGGCTGGGGGCCCACGCCGGTGCCGCCGAGGCCGGTGCCGCCACCGGGGTGATCCAGGCGGTGGACCTGACCTTGGGTTTCGGCGCTAAAACGGTGCTGGATGGGGTGAGCCTGAGTTTCCCGGCGCGCGCGGTGACGGCGTTGCTGGGGCCCACCGGGTCGGGTAAGACGACGTTTTTGCGCACCCTGAACCGGATGAATGACAAGGTGTCGGGGTATCGCCGCCGCGGGGAGGTGTTGTTGGGGGGGCGCAGCATCTACGGTGAGCAGCACGACCTGATGGAGTTGCGCCGGCGGGTGGGCATGCTGTTTCAGCGGCCCAACCCGTTTCCGATGTCGATCCTGGACAATGTGGTCGCCGGGGTGCGCGCGCACAAGATGGTGCCGCGCAAGCGGTTCGCGCTGATCGCCGAGGAGCGGCTGCGGGAGGTGGGGTTGTGGGAGGCGGTCAAGGATCGGTTGGGGGATTCCCCGTTTCGGTTGTCCGGGGGCCAGCAGCAGTTGTTGTGTTTGGCGCGCGCGCTGGCGGTTCACCCCGAGGTGCTGCTGCTTGATGAGCCCACCTCGTCGCTGGATCCGACCGCGACCGAAAAGATCGAGGATTTGATCCGCTCGCTCGCGGGCCGGCTGACGGTGATCATCGTGACCCACAACCTGGCGCAGGCGTCGCGCATCGCGGACCGGACGGCGTTTTTCTTCGACGGCAGGCTCATCGAGGAGGGGCCCACCGAGCAGGTGTTCCTCTCCCCCCAGCGCGAGGAAACCATCCGCTACGTCTCCGGGCGTTTCGGCTGACCCCAGGCCGCTCGGTGTCATCGTCGAGGCCACACGGTGGTGGTGGAAAAGAAAGGTGGGCAGTTGTGAGAATTCGTTTGCGCACGGTGCTGGTGGTCTCGGCGGTGGCACCGCTGGTGTTGGCCGCGGCCTGCGGGCCCAAGTCGGCTCACCCGTCCTCAAGCCCCGCCCCCACCGGGAAAATCGCCACCACCCCGGCGAGTTCCCCGGTGGCGTTGTCGGAAACCGGCAGCACCCTGCTTTATCCGCTGTTTAACCTGTGGGCTCCGGCCTATCACCAGAAGTACCCGAACGTCACGATCACCCCCCAGGGCACCGGGTCCGGTACCGGGATCTCCCAGGCCGCCGCAGGGGCGGTCACCATCGGCGCCTCCGACGCCTACCTGTCCGAGGGTGACATGGCCCAACACAAGGGGCTGATGAACATCCCGCTGGCCATCTCGGCCCAGCAGATCAACTACAATCTTCCCGGTGTCACCGAGCACCTCAAGCTCAACGGCAAGGTGCTGGCGGCCATGTATGAGGGCACCATCAAAACCTGGAACGACCCGCAGATCACCGCGCTTAACCCCGGGGTGAACCTGCCCGCCACCCCGGTGATTCCGCTGCACCGCTCCGACGGGTCCGGTGCCACTTTCTTGTTCACCCAGTATTTGTCCAAGCAGGATCCCGACGGGTGGGGGAAGTCACCCGGTTTCGGCACCACCGTCGCCTTCCCCGCGGTGCCGAGTGCGCTGGCCGAGCACGGCAACGCCGGCATGGTGACCGGCTGCGCCAAGACCCCCGGGTGCGTGGCCTACATCGGCATCAGCTTCCTCGACCAGGCCACCCAAAAGGGTCTGGGCGAAGCCCGGCTGGGCAACGCCTCCGGCAAGTATCTGCTGCCCGACGCCAAAAGCATTCAGGCCGAGGCCGCCGGCTTCGTCTCACAAACCCCCGAGAACGAGGCGATCTCGCTGATCGACGGGCCCGCCCCCGACGGGTATCCGATCATCAACTACGAGTACGCCATCGTCAACAGCCAGCAAAAAGACGCCGCCACCGCCCAGACGCTGCAGGCGTTCCTGCACTGGGCGTTGACCGACGGGAACAGCCCCTCGTTCCTGGATCAGGTGCACTTCCAGCCGCTGCCGGCCCCGGTGGTGAAGCTCTCCGACGCCCAGATCGCCAAGATCACCAGCTAGCCGCGAGAACCACCAGCCGTTAGAAGGGTGCGATTTCGATGGCCCATCACGTGACACCGGATGCCTCGACCGACGCGCCGGTTCTGCGCCGCGGGCCGCGTCGGGTGGGTGGGGTGCGCCGCGGTGGGGGGCTGGTGCGCTGGGCCGGCGGGGTGGGGGCGGTGGTCCCGCTGCTGGCGCTGGTGTTTGTGCTGGCGACGCTGCTCATCGAGGCGCTGCCGGCGATGCGGGTCAATGGGCTGCATTTTTTCACCGCCACCGCCTGGGATCCGGGCAACACCTACGGCAGCACCGAAACCACCCACGGGGTGGCCCACCCGGTGGGCGCCTACTACGGGGCGCTGCCGCTGATCGTGGGCACCCTGGCGACCTCGGTGATCGCCCTGATCATCGCGGTGCCGGTGTCGATCGGGGCGGCGCTGGTGATCGTGGAACGCCTGCCCCGCAGGCTGGCCACCGCGGTGGGCATGACCCTGGAGCTGCTGGCCGGCATCCCCAGCGTGATCGTCGGGTTGTGGGGGGCGATGACCTTCGGTCCGGTGATCGCCCACCACATCGCCCCGCTGATCGCCCGCAACGCCCCCGACGTGCCGGTGCTCAACTATTTTCGCGGCGACACCGGCAACGGGGAGGGCCTGCTGGTCTCGGGTCTGGTGCTGGCGGTGATGGTCATCCCCATCATCGCCAGCACCAGCCGGGATCTGATCCGCCAGGTGCCGCTTTTGCCCCGCGAGGGCGCGATCGCGCTGGGCATGTCCGAGTGGGAGTGCGCCCGGCGGGTCACCCTGCCCTGGGTGTCCAGCGGCATCATCGGCGCGGTGGTGTTGGGGCTCGGGCGCGCCCTGGGGGAGACCATGGCGGTGGCCATGGTCTCCGGGTCGGTGCTGGGGGCGCTGCCCACCAACATCTACGCCACCATGACCACCATCGCCGCCACCGTGGTCTCCCAACTGGATTCCGCGCTGACCGACTCCACCGGCTTCGCGGTGAAAACCCTCGCCGAAGCCAGCCTGGTGCTCATGGTGATCACCCTGCTGACCAACGTCGCCGCCCGCGCCCTGGTGCGCCGGGCCTCCAGCACCGCCCTACCCGTCGGACGAGGAATCTGACCATGAGCCACACCGGCGCGACACTATCCCTCGGGGTGCTGCGACCGTCAACGCTGGCCGCCCAGCGTCAATCGATCGCCACCCGGCGTAAGCTTGTCAATGCGCTTTTTTGGACGGCCTGCTACTGCTGTTTGGCGCTGGTGGTCGGCCCGACCTTGTGGATGCTGATCGAGGTCGTGGGCCGGGCGTTGCCGGTGTTTCACTGGAGCGTGCTGGTCGAAAACACCCAGGGCCAGGGGGGTGGCCTGCGCAACGCCATCGTCGGCACCGCGGTCCTGGGTCTGGGGGTCATGCTGGTGGGTGGCACGGTGAGCGTGCTGACCGGCATTTATTTGTCGGAGTTCGCCACCGGCAGAACACAGTCGGTGCTGCGGGGCGCCTACGAGGTGCTCTCCGGGATCCCCTCCATCGTGCTGGGCTACGTCGGCTATGTGGCACTCGTGGTGACGTTTCAGTGGGGGTTTTCCCTGGCGGCCGGGGTGCTGACGCTGTCGGTCATCAGCATCCCGTATATCGCCAAGGCCACCGAGGCGTCGCTTCGTCAGGTGCCGACCTCGTATCGGGAAGGGGCCGAGGCGCTGGGGCTGCCGGTCGGCTGGACGCTGCGCCGGATCGTGCTGAAGTCGGCATTGCCGGGAATCGTCACCGGCATGCTGGTGGCGCTGGCGCTGGCGATCGGCGAGACGGCCCCGATGCTGTATACCGCGGGCTGGTCGGAGTCCGCCCCGACCGGACAACTCACCGGTTCACCGGTGGGCTATCTGACCTACCCGATCTGGACGTTCTACAACCAGCCCTCAAAGACGGCCCACGACCTGTCCTACGACGCCGCCTTGCTGCTGATCGTCTTTGTGCTGTTGCTGATCATCATCGGGCGGGTGGTCAGCTGGTTCGCGCGACGGCAGACGGAGTCTTCCTAGGTTAGGTCGGGCCGCAGTGCTTTAGAACGTGTTCACCAGACCACGCTGTTGGACCATCCGGCGGGACATTGTGTAGTGGTGGTAGTGCATCGCGCACTTGATATCACGCAAACGAACAACACGCTCGGATCCTGCCGTCGGAGCAGCATAGTCATCATGCGACGGCGATAGGGGTAGCGCAACTCCGGGTCCGGAACGTTTCTCATCAGCCGGAGAAACAGGCCGATCGCTTGCAGTGCATCGCGCGACTGCGCCTTGCATTTCTTGAGCGGATGCCGGCGCCAGTAGACATTACGAACCCGAGAGAAATCGAATCCACGTGTGAGATACAGGTTTTCGAGACGCTCGAAGTAGTACTCGGGATCATACAAGTCGCGCATCAGGCCGATGTACCCGTCGCGCAACTCCTCGCGACTCATTTCGAGCGGAATGACGTTCGTGCCGAACACCCATTCATCTTCGAGATCGAGGCGACCCTCGTTCTTCAAACGAGCGTACAACGGGGTCTTCGGGATCGCCGAGAGCATGCCGACCATCGCGTGCATGATGTCGGTCTGACGCATTAACTCGCGCTGGGCTTTGAAGATCCGGACATCGTCGTTGGCGTGTTCCCGTTGGATGAGTCCGCCGTGTTTTAGAGTCCTGTGGCCCCCGGGTGGGGCGGAAGGGACGATGAGTCACATGGCTGGCCGCAAGAGGCATTCCGCGGAGGACATCGTGCGCAAGTTGCGCCGTGCTGATGAGCTTGCCGCGGCGGGAATGACCAATGAGGAGATCGCCGCTGACTTGGAGGTTTCGCCGGCGACGCTGTACAACTGGCGGCGCACCTACGGTGGTATGGGCGTCGATGCCGCCAAGGAGCTCAGGGAGCTGCGCGAGCAGAACACCCGGCTCAAGCGGCTGCTGGCGGAGGCTGAGCTGGAAAAGGATGCCCTGCGGGAGGTGGCGAAGGGAAAATTTTGAGCCCGGCTGCCAAGCGCCGCGCTGTGGACATGCTCAAAGAGGTTCTGGGTCTGTCTGAACGGCTCGCGTGCAAGGCGGTCGGGCTCGCCCGCTCCACCTACCGGCGCACCCCGCTCGCGGCGACCCCGCAAGACCCCGACGCCGACCTGCGCGCGTGGCTGCGGGCCTATGCGAGCAAGCATCCCTGCCACGGCTTCCGGCGGGCCTGGGCTGCTCTGCGCTACGACGAGCACTGCAAGGTCAACAAGAAGAAGGTGCACCGGCTATGGAAGGACGAGGGCCTGCAGCGGCGGGTGCACAGCCCACGCAAGCGTGCTGGTCAGTCATCCTGGTCACCGAAGATCGAGGCGGATGCGCCCAAGGTGGTGTGGGCGATCGATTTCCAGTTCGACTCCACCATCGACGGAAAGGCCATCAAGATCGCCTCGATGATCGACGAGCACACCCGCGAATCACTGCTGAACATCGTGGAGCGCTCGATCACCGGCGAACGGCTCGTCGACGAGCTTGAGCAGGTGTTCGCCGCCGCCGGCGGACCACCGATGGTGCTGCGGATGGACAACGGTCCGGAGATGATCTCCCAAGCGCTGCAACGCTTCTGTGAGAACAAAGTCGGCTTGGTCTACATCCCGCCGGGAACCCCATGGAACAACGGCCACATCGAATCGTTCAACAATCGGCTACGAAAGGAGTGCCTCAACCGCAACCACTGGACCAGTCTGCTTGAAGCCCGTGTCGTCATCGGCGACTTCAAGCATGAACATAACCATCGGCATCGCCACTCGGCGCTGGGCTACCTGACCCCGGCCGAGTACGCTGCCCGCTGCAGCCACACCCACCACCCCGTGGCCTGCGAGATCAACTGAAACCCGGTATCAAAACAAACCTGGCTCTAAAACCAGATGGATCGACTATCGGGGACCTGCCAGTCGTGATCGAAGCCGACGATCATGCCGCACCAGACTCAAGGCCCGCGTCTTGCACTTTGCGGACCCGGTCGGCAATCGAGCCGCCTTTGCGCACGTTTTGATACTTTTTCGTCTCACGCAGCGATTCTTCATTCGGGCTCTCGATGCCGATGACGACGGTCACGATGTTGGCCGCGTCCATCAACTGAATCAACTCATCGTCTTCGGCGAGGTTGAGCGACGCCTCGGTGAAAAACGTGAAGGGATACCCCTCGGCGACAGCCTCGGCTTGCGACCGAACATGATGATGATGTCGCAAAACTCGCATTGGAACGGACAGCCCCGGGTGAACTGGATGCTGCCGAACAGATAATCCTTGACCTTCAGCAGGTCGTACCGCGGCACCGGCAGGCGGGTCATATCGGTCGGCTCGAGTTGCTCGTAACGGTGCCGATGTCGCCCCCTGGCCCACTCGTCAAGAAACTGCGGCCAGGTCGTTTCCGCTTCGCCGATGAAGATCACATCAGCCAGGCCTTGGAAGTCATCTTCCTGCACACTGACCCACGGACCGCCGACGACCGTGAAGACGCCACGGGCTTTCAGTTCGCGGAGAATCTCCCGCATCCGGTCGCGCTGGACGCTCATGCCGGTGAGCCCCACGATGTCGGCCAGCGCCAAGCGGTCGTAGTCGATCGGCTCGACGTTCTCACCCACGATCGCCACAGAATGCTCGTCGGGCGTCAACGCGGCCAGCAGCGGCAGACAGGAGGTCGGTAGATTGCACTTCTTACCAAGCAGCGGAAGCGCGCACTCCAGGCCCAGTAAGACACCCCGAACCGAGGATTGATCAGGACGATATCAGCCATAATTGCCTGCTTCGACCGGAGTGATGGGTCGCGGTGCTACGCCGAAGCGCCCGCGGATGCGGGCGGCGTGACAGACGCCACCCCTGGCGTCATGGCGACCGCTCGCCCGATGCCCAGGGTAGCGGCGAACGCCCCGACGCATCCGACGCAAGTGCGGTACCCCATGTGTCGTTCCTCTCCCCGTGCTGCATCGCCGGGGCGGAAGCTGTCGCCCGACACCATCTGCGATTGCGATGGTGTGCCGGTGGCGGCATGTCTGATGCGGAGGCCGCTGCGCGTACATAGCACACTACTTCAATTTCGCTGCGGCGCGCCGGCACCGTGCGGGCCTGTACGCTGCCCGCCACGAGTGCCTGACCCCAAGGCAGACGCCGGGGTGTCTCGAGCAACCGCGTGACGGGCCACCCCGGCGGTATTGCCTAGCCAGCCGCAACCGGCGGTTCCTCGATAGCCGTCGGGATCGGACCGCGGGGCGGCCGCACAACAGGGCTGGTCGGGTCAGCCTCGCCGCCCTGCATTGCCGATAGCTCGCCGTTCACGTAGATGCTGCATTTCCCGGCCGCGATCTCACCGGGCGCGCCCGTAGGGCAGCATACCGACACCCGCGATCCATCCGGACGCACCGTCGTTTCGTAGTGCCCGCCGCCCTGTTCGCACTCGGACTTGATTTGCGATTCCGGCAATGCATAAGCGGCGGGTGCGGTGAGGACCAGTAAGCCGGCGGTGGCACCCACCGCAACGAATGTGGCGGGCACCAGCTGACGCGGATGCGCCCGCCGCGGGGCATTGACGGATAGGTGTGCTGTTCTCATCATGGACTCCTTATCTGTGGCGGCTATGGGCCGTGCGGTCGTGGGTGGCCGCATGGGTATGAGCGCTAACGCCTCGCCGAGTGACACTTTTTGGCACAACGTGATATTGCCGGAAACGGTTCGTCGTGCGGGCCGGTGTTCCTCCCTCTCCCCGGTGCGCCTTGGTCGGCGCGATTGTCGTCTCCTGTATCGACCGCGATGGAGTCTGCCTGGCAGCATTTCTCGTGCAGTTCCGCAGCGCCTCAGTAGCCCACTACTGCAATTTCGCGCCCAGTGCCGACCACACCATCGCGTTGAGCACATCAGCTTCCTGAGAGGTTTCTGCTCCTGCGGTGACCTCGGTCAAAACGACGACGATCATGATCAGCGTGCCAGGGCAGGACCCGCCTCATCCAGGCGGTGCCGGCCCGCCGAGCTTCGCATCGTCGGGATCGCAAAAACCCTGTTCTTCCAAGTGTTTTCGTGTGATGTTCGGGTTGACCGTCATGTCGTTTTTCCTTCCGCTGCGCACGCCAGGCGGGTGGAGCCTGCGCAGGCGGGGCGGTCGCCGCCCGGCGCCGCCGCGGTGTCGGTAGGAGCATCGGCACCGCCCGGCGATATTCGTGGTATTGATCACCGAGGGCTGCGACGAGGTCGCGTTCCTCCAGCTGCACGGCGAGCAGGATGTATCCGGTGGTGCCGATGGCGAAGAGCAGATGTCCGGCTGTCATGGTTGGCGTCGCCCAGAAGGCGATGACGAAGCCGAGCATGATGGGATGGCGCACCAGCCGATAGAGCAGTGGTTTACGAAAGCCGATGTAGGTGTATGGCTTTCCACACCAGGCCAAATACACTTGGCGGAGGCCGAACAGGTCGAAGTGATTTATCATGAACGTCGCCGACAGGACTATCACCCAGCCCAGCCAGAACAACGCCCACAGTCCCTGCCGTTGCGCTGATGACGTCACCTTCCAGATCACCCCGGGTATGGTCCGCCATTGCCAATACAGCAGAAACAGCGCCAGACTCGCGAGCAGCACGTAGGTGCTGCGCTCCGCGGGCTGCGGCACAAACCGCGTCCACCAACGTTTGAACGCCGCCCTTGCCATGACGCTGTGCTGGATGGCGAACACACCCAGCAGCAGTGCATTTACCACCACCGCTTGGCCTGGTGGCGCTGCTACTCCGCGATCGATGCTTCGTGGAACCGCGATGTTGCCCACGAAGCCGATCGCGTATAGGAAAGCTGCGAGAAATACCAGATAACTCAGCGCACCATAGGCGACGGCGAATAGGCGGTTCATGGCATCCTCCGGATTTCGGCCTAAGGCCACGGTTTTGTGTCGTTAGAAGCCGCGCAAAGTGACGCGCTCGATCGGTGGCCAGGAAAGTGGTGCGTTCGGTTCGCCGCGTATTTCGTGCGGACCCGATTGCTGCGGGGCCCTCCCGGAGACTCGCGGCCGAGGCGTGCTGGCCGGCCAAGAACCGCCGGGCGTGCCGCCGGCTAGAAGGGTTGGTGGCACTCGATCTCGTCACCGACGCAGACGGTGGCGCCACCGGTATCGATGCTGCCGCCGCCCGGATCGGTTCCCCCGGCGCCGGGGCCGCTAATGCTGCCGTCAGTACCGCACGGGGCTAGAGGGTGCAGCGAAAACGGCTGAAGGGGAGGGTGATCCCCGGGCCTGCCCGGATTGGTCGGCGGGCTCGTCGGACATGGAGCTTCCCTCAGGGTCGAGCCCGGCCCAGTCCACGGCCCGGCGGCAGTCTGCATCGTGACCAGCCGGCTATGGGAGTCGGACGCCATGACGACGACGCTGGTGCCAGGGGCCGCAATCGGGACTGCGGGCGCTGCCAGGACCGAACCGGTGTGCCCGGCCAACCCCAGTGCGGTGCCCGCGCCGATGGTGGCGACGGCGGCCAGCGTGACACATTTGCCGGTCGACATCGGCTTCACCCTGCGCGTAATCGGGTAACTGGTCGGATTGCGGGTGCGCTTGGTATTCATGAATGTTCCTCTCTCGGTGTGTTCGGCCCCCGGGCGGCTAGTCCACGGTTGATCAGCCGACCCGATACACAGCATTGCTCGCGCGGTGGCGCGGTGCGTAAGTAGTGCGCTACTGCAATTTCGCGTTGCCGCGTCGGACACCGTGGGTCGGCGCCGGGGTGTTCTCATCGCGGCGATCGATTACCCGCTGCGCGGCGGCGAGTTTTGCCTCGGCAACGCGGTACAGGCCGGCCAGCCCGGCCAGGTCGACGTCGAGATATTCGGAGATCGCATCGGGAGCGACCCCGGCGTCGCGCAGTCGCAGCGCCAGCGAGTACGGCAACGGCAGCGTGCGTAGCGCCCGCTCGCGCGCGGTGGGGTCGTCGGCCATTCGATCAGCGTGGCTCCAAGGACAGCACACGGCGTGAGTGGCGTGCTACTGCACTTTCGCCCGGACCCGCCGCGATGAGGTGTTAACCGAGGGGCATGCTCCGGCGTCGAGGCACCAACGCGGCAAGCTCCTGGCGGTCGACCGCACCGGTCTTGGTCATCGCTCGGTAGATGTGGGCCTCCACCGTGCGCACGGACAGACTTAGCCGCTCCGCGATCGCGCGGTTGGCCAGTCCGGCACCGATTAGCATCGCGATCTCGCGCTCCCGAGGGGTCAACGGCAGCGGCGCGAGTGCGTTACCCAGCGCGGGCGTGAAGACGCCACCGCCCTGCCGGGCCAGCGCCTCGGCGCGCGCCGCGCACCCATAGGCCGATCCGCGGCGACCCTCGCGACGATATACCGCAGCCGCGTGCGCCGCCGCATCGACCGCGGCAACGAGGTCGCCAATGCGCTCGAATTCCCTTGATACGGCGTCGAGTTCGCCAGCATCGGCATCGTGTAGAGCGGCTGAGAACCGGGCCGCCAGTTCAACGCGCGGTCCCTCGACGAGCCCGGCCAATTCGCGCAGACGCCACGCACTCGACTTGTCCCCCAGCTGCGTGGCAGTTTGCAAACAGATTACTTCTGCCGCAAATTGGCCGCGCTCCCTCGTGATTTCAGCAGCCGACAACACGGCGGCGATTGCTTGGTTGACAGCACCGTGGGCCGCGGCCACCCACGCGCGCGCCAACTCCCGCTCATAGTCCACACACTGCCAGCTCGGGTGTCGATGGTGCTCGAGCATCTGCAGCGCGGCGTCGGCCTGATCGATTGCGCCACGAATGGCCAGCGCAGTCGTGTAGGGGATCAGGCATTTGTACCAGGTGCCGCCGGCCGCTTGTCCCGTAGCGGAGAACAACTCGGCCACCGGTTCGAGCAGCGAACACGCCGAGTCGAGACGACCCGAGCCAACCGCGGCCCGGCCTACCACTATGTTGCTGATCACCCCAGCCCTGCCCGGCAGATCCGCTGCTTGCTTCCCCAACCACTGCGCCACGCCCTGGGCTTCCTCGATCATCCCCGACAACAGCAGCGCCCCCACATGGGCGTCGGCAAGCACGAAACCCATCAGCGGCGCGTCGAAAGTGCGTGCCAGGAAGTTGTATCCCGCCGCTGCGGCGGTCACGGCCTCGACCGTGCGCCCCGCGTCCCCGGCCCCTTGCGTGATCGCCCACGCCGCCTCCGCGCCGACGACGCCGGGCAGCTGGTCCAAAACGAGGTGCCTTGCGTACTCCAACGCCGCGCCCGGATGGCCAGCCGCGGCCCAATACACCGCCAGGAATGCCTCAAGGCAGCCGCGGCTGCCGGGAGGCGCCGTGAGCCGCGCGTCATCGACAAGACGTTTCGCCGCTGGAACATCTCCAACAGCCCAGAACAGTGTGCTGGCCCGCAGGAAGGTGAGCCTGGCATGGTCGGCGTCGGTGAACCCGTCGGTTGGGCAGCCCGCGAGCATGCCGTCGGCCTCGTCACTGCGGCCCAGCCACGACAATGCGTGTGCGCGAATGAAATACGCTTCCGCACCGGCCCCGGCGCGGATCGCTGCTTCCGCCAGTCGGTCAGCCAGCGCGAGATCCGCCAGCCACACCGCCCCCTGGGCCGCCGTGACGAACAGGCCAGGCTCCGGGGCGAGGTCGGAATCAAGACTCAAAGCCGCCCGCCGTACCGCCGTTCGCATATTGTCGCCATTTTCGCAGTTTGCCAATTCTGCTGCGACAAGTCCGCGCATCCGGCGCAGCCTGGTGGGCGCGGCACGCTTTTTGCGCACCTCGGCGTAGAGCGGATGCGCTACCCACGCCACCGCCCGGCCGTCAACGCGCTCAACTGAAATCAGACCGCGGATGTCGGCCTCCTCGACCGCCGCGCGGGTGGTGATCCGGATCAGGGCTGCCAGTTCGATGGGTTCCCCGACGGCCAGCGCATCAAGCACATCGCTAACAGCTGTTGGCAGGGTTCCGATCCGCGCGTCGATCATGTCTACTAGGCCGGGAGGCATCACCGGTTCGCCAACCCAACTCCAGTAACCGCGCTGCCGGACAAGCCGGCCGTCGATGACACCTTGTTCGACAATGTTGCGCAAGTAGAGCACATTGCCGCGGGTCAGTCGCCACAACCGGCCTGCGTCATCGGGATCCACGCGCCCACCCAACGTGGCCGAGAGCAGTAGCGTGGTTTCGTCGCGCGACAGCGGCTGCAGGTCAAGCCGGTCGAATTGCGCAGCGGCCCACACCTCTCGCGTTACGGCGGGGATCGGTTCGCCGTCACGAACGGTGAGCACCAGCTTGGCGGCGCGGCGCTGCGCGATCTGGTGAAGAACAAACGTCGACAGATCATCGAGCAGCGTCACGTCGTCGACACCAATCACCACCTGGGTGGCCCCGGATGCGGACGTCAGTGCGTCGATCACGCCGCGTATGACCTGCAGCGTGTCGGTAGTCGCCACCGGAGCCCATGCAGCGAGCGCACCCAAAGGAATGTTGCGCGCTGAGGATACGCCGACCACCCACCGGGTTTCACGCCCGTTGGACGCGGCGCCGGCCAGCGCTTCGCGGGCAAGCCGGCTCTTGCCCACTCCCGGGGCCCCCCAAATAACGATCCCGGCCACCTCCGGATCGGCTATCGCGGCCTCGATGACTTGTATCTCCTCGGCCCGTCCGGTCAGCGGCCACGAATAACGCACCACTCAAGCCTACGAGCCAACTTGCCCGCGGCGTGGTGCAAATGGCCCCGCCGGGAAAGCATCACATGCTGGCCGCGCGTCCGATAGTCAGACCGTTGCCGTTGAGTGTGTTTTAGTGACACGCTCACGCGGCGTCCGCTTGCGGGGTTTGGGCTTTAGCCTTGCCGCTTCCCGCCCCGCTGTGGCGGGTCTTACGGATGCTTCGCCGGCGCTGGATGATCCGGCGCCGGCGCCGCGGCCTGTACCAACCGATGGTCCTACGATGTGGGCCCGCAGCAGCGGCCCGCCGATTTCCATCGATGCGCGGCTCCCACGTTTGCGCCTCGCCTTTAGGCTGGCGGCCGTGGCCGCTAGCGACCTCGACGTACGCCTCAAGGCAGGTCGTCCCGATGATCGGTCGCTACCCGGACCCGTTCGGGACGCCTGCCGCGGAACCCAGTTCACCAGCGGCGCGGGTTTCGTGAAAGGCGCGCTCGCCGGTCACCGCGTCGAGGTCGCCTACCTCGGTGTCACACAGCCGGGCCTGCGGCCACGGCCTTACCTCGCCGACCACCGGACGAACACCGCACACGCCGAGCAGATGCCGGCGGTGTGGTGGCGCGAGCCCCCGGGGAGCTGAACGTTGACGCTCACTGTTGCGTTGTTGCTGCTCGGTGTTGTCCTGGCATTCGCGGTCGCCCGCCCGCGGGGCTGGCCGGAGGCATGCGCTGCGGTTCCGGCGGCGCTGATCCTGATGCTCATCGGCGCGGTTTCGGTGCCCCAGGCGGGCGCCGAGGCGGCCCGGCTGCTGCGGGTGGTCGCCTTTCTGGGCGCAGTGCTGGTGCTGGCCAAAATGTGCGACGACGAAGGCCTGTTCGAGGCGGCCGGAGCGGCGATGGCGCGGGCGGGCGTCGGATCGGGTCGGCTGTTGCGCCGGGTGTTCGTCATCGCGGCCACCATCACCGCCGTGCTCAGCTTGGACGCCACCGTGGTGCTGCTGACCCCGGTAATCCTGGTCACCGTCCGCCGGCTGCGGGCACCGGTGCGCCCACACGCCTATGCCAGCGCGCACCTGGCCAACGCCGCATCGCTACTGCTGCCGGTGTCGAATCTCACCAACCTGCTGGCCTTCCACCGCGCGAATCTCCCGTTCACGAAGTTCACGCTGGTGATGACGCTGCCCTGGCTGGCCGCGGTCGCCACCGTCTACGTGGTTTTCCGCCGGTTTTTCGCCCGGGATTTGCGTGTGGCGCCCGATTACCGGCGGGGTGGGCCGGCACCGCGGCCGCCGGTCTTCGTTGTGGCGGTGGTGGCGCTGACACTTGCCGGCTTCGCGGGCGCCGAGGCGGCAGGCGTCGCACCCGTATGGGCGGCCCTCGCCGGCGCCGCGGTATTAGCTGCCCATGGCCTCGCCCGCCGGCGCACCTCGGTCGCGGCGGTCGTGCGCGCGGTGAACCTGCCGTTTCTGGTATTTGTGCCGGCGCTGGGCGTCGTCGTGCAAGCGGTCACCAACAACGGGCTGGGCGCCGACATGTGCGCGCTGCTGCCCGCCGGCTCCGGGTTGCCCGCGCTGCTCGGTACCGCGGTGGCGGCCGCCGTGCTCGCCAACATCGTCAACAACCTGCCAGCGACGTTGGTGTTGCTGCCGTTGGTAGCGGCAAGCGGCCCCGCTGCGATCCTCGCGGTGCTGATCGGTGTGAACATCGGCCCCAACCTGACCTACACCGGCTCGCTGTCCAACCTGCTGTGGCGCCGTGTGCTGCGCCGGTACAACGTGCCGGCCGACGTCGGCGAGTACACCCGACTCGGCCTGTGCACGGTGCCCACGGCCCTGGTGGCGGCGGTGCTGGCGCTGTGGGCCAGTGTCCGGATCCTGGGTATCTAGATCCGAGCCAGCCCGCCGCGCGCCTACTCCCGGTGATACGCCCGCGGTAATGGCATCCCATCACCGGCCATCACGGTGCGCAGCAACGCAGGATAGTCGGTGATAATGCCGTCGGCGCCCGCGGCGATCTGCGCGCGCATGGTATCCGCGTCGTTGATGGTCCACGGAATGACCTTCAGGCCCAGGGCATGTGCCCGATCGACGAATGTCTTGTCGGCGACCAGGGTGAAACCCGGGTCCCCGGTCGTCTGGCCGGATGGCACCGAATACCCGGGCGAAAGAATATTCGCGCCGGCCATCATCGCACCGACAACCGGGTCACCGATGACCGCCGGATCGATCCCGGCCAGCCACGGCGAATCCGGCGTCCAGGTCTTCTCATTCCACAACGCCGCCACCGGTATCGACGGCTGCTCTTGATGCACCAGTGACAGCACGCGCCAGTCGAAACTTTCGATGTCAACCCGATCGAGTTTGCCTGCGGACCTGGCCGCCGCAACGATCACGTCAACGAATTCCCGGGGATCTGCCGATGCGCCCGGGTGTTCGGCATCCACCTTGGTTTCGATGTCGTAGCGCACGTTCGCCCGGTAGGAATCGGTGAGCGCAAAAACCTCCGGCAGCGTCGCTATCTTGTTGCCCCGCACCACTTCAGCACAGGGAAATTCATTGGTGGGCCGGCCGCAGTCGAGCGTACGCAACTGCTCGAGGGTGAGGTCGCGCACCAGCTTGCCCACGTACGGATACTGCGGGTCGCCGGCAAGCACCGGCCCGGTGTCGGCGCATTTTTCCGGTACGATCCGCTGGTCGTGCCACACCAGAGGTTGACCGTCTTTGGTGATCACCACGTCGAACTCCAGTGTGCTCACCCCAAGTTCGAGGGACTTGGCGAAGGCTCGCAGCGATTCCCCGGTCGCCTCGCCTTGACCTCCCTGATGGGCCACCAGATCGAATGCCGCCGGCGCCGCCGGCGCCGGCGGTCCCGGCAGCACTGCGACGGCCGCCAATGCGAACCCCAGGGCGCGACGGCGCACGAGCACCTCAACGCCTGCGCTGGCGGGCGATTTCGGCGAGCACCACCCCCGCGGCCACCGAGGCGTTGAGCGATTCGGCGGGCCCGGCCATCGGGATCGATACCACGGCATCGCAGTTTTGCCGAACCAGCCGGGACAACCCCTTGCCCTCCGATCCGACGACGACCACCAGCGGATCGGTGCCGTCGAGGTCATCAAGGGGGGTGTCCCCCGCGGCGTCCAGGCCAACCACCCGCAGCCCGCGATCCGCCCAGTCCTTCAAGGTCCGTGTGAGGTTGGTGGCCCGCGCCACCGGAACCCGGGCCGCCGCGCCGGCGCTGCTGCGCCAGGCGACCGCCGTCACCGACGCCGAACGTCGCTGCGGAATCAGCACGCCATGGCCGGCGAACGCCGCCACCGACCGCACGATCGCCCCGAGGTTGCGCGGATCGGAGATGTTGTCCAACGCGACCAGCAGCGCCGGCGGGGACTCGACGGCGGCGGCGAGCAGGTCGTCCGGATGGGCGTAGCGGTAGGGCAGCACCTGCAGCGCGATGCCCTGATGTCGTCCGTCACCGGCTATCCGGTCCAAGTCGGTTCGCGATACCTCGAGGATAGCGATCTTCAAATTAGCTGCGCGCCTGATGGATTCGGTGATTCGTTCATCGGCTTCGGTGCCCAGAGCAAGGTATAACGCGGTAGCGGGAACGCCGGCGCGCAGGCACTCCAGCACCGGGTTGCGCCCGAGCACCGTCTCGGTGTCCTCGCCACGGTTGACCGGGCTCCGCGGCTGCGGCTTTTGGCTGGCGCGCCGCGCCGCGGGATGGTACGGCCGCAGCTCCGCGGGCGGTGTGGGGCCGCGGCCCTTCAGGGCGCGGCGGCGCTGACCCCCCGAACCGACGGTCGGGCCCTTCTTGGTGCCGGGTTTGCGGACCGCCCCCCGTCGTCGCGAGTTACCGGCCATCACCCCGGCCACCCAGCGACCACTGCGGCCCGTCGGCGGTGTCGGTGACCTCGATGCCAGCCTTTTTCAGCCGGTCGCGAATTTCGTCTGCCAGCGCCCAATCACGTTGCGCGCGGGCCTTTTCCCGTCGCTGCAGCTCGGCCTGCACCAACACCTCGAGGGCGGCCAGTGCGGCCGTCGCCTCGCCGTGGGACTCCCACCGCTCGTCGAGCGGGTCGCAACCCAGGATGGCCATCATCGCCCGGATGGTGCCGGCAATCTCCAGGGCGCCCTCGTGGTCGCCGGCCTCCAGTGCCCGGTTGCCTTCGGCACGAGCGTGATGGATCTCGGCCAGCGCCGCCGGCACCGCCAGGTCGTCGTCGAGCGCTGCGGCAAAGCGGGGGGTCCACCGGCCGGGCGCCACGGCCCCCACCCGGCTGCGCACCCGGTGCAGGAAATCCTCGATGCCCACGTAGGCCCTGACCGCGTCCCGCAGCGCCGTCTCGGAGAATTCCAGCATCGAGCGATAGTGGGCGCTGCCCAGGTAGTAGCGCAGTTCGGCGGGCCGCACGCGCTGCAAGACCGCGGGTATGGCAAGCACGTTTCCCAGCGACTTGCTCATCTTTTCCCCGCCCAGGGTGACCCAGCCGTTGTGCAGCCAGTAGCGGGCGAACCCGTCGCCGGCGGCACGGCTTTGCGCGATTTCGTTTTCGTGATGGGGAAACACCAAATCCATTCCACCGCAATGAATATCGAACTCCGGTCCGAGATAGGTGCGGGCCATCGCCGAGCATTCCAAATGCCAGCCGGGCCGTCCCCGGCCCCACGGCGTGGGCCACGACGGCTCCCCGGGCTTGGCGGCCTTCCACAGCGTGAAATCGCGCTGGTCACGCTTGCCGGTCGCCACACCCTCACCCTGGTGGACGTCGTCGATCCGGTGGCCGGACAGCTGACCGTACTCGGGATAGCTCAGCACGTCGAAATACACGTCACCGTTGCCGGTGTAGGCGTGGCCGGTGCGGATCAACCGCTCGATCAGTTCGACCATCTGCGTGATGTGACCGGTGGCCCGCGGTTCGGCCGACGGCGGCAGCACACCCAGTGCGTCATAGGCCGCGGTGAACTCGCGCTCGTAGGTCGCCGCCCATTCCCACCAGGGGCGTCCCGCGGCGGCGGCTTTGCCGAGGATTTTGTCGTCGATGTCGGTCACGTTGCGGATGAACGCGACGTCGTTGCCGCGCGCTATCAGCCAGCGGCGCAGAATGTCGAAGGCCACCGCACTACGGACGTGCCCGATATGCGGCAGACCCTGGACGGTGGCGCCGCACAGATAGATCGAGACATGCCCGGACCGCAGCGGAATGAAATCACGCACGGTGCCGGTCGCCGTGTCGTGTAGCCGCAGGCCGGCCCGATTGGTCACGACCTGCCAGCTTACCGGCTAACCCGGGTTGCCCGGTTTCACGCGGACCACCAACGCCGTCGCGATTGCGGCCAGGCCTTCGCCGCGCCCGGTCAGCCCCAGCCCGTCGGTGGTGGTGGCCGACACCGAGACGGGCCCGCCCAGCAGCTCGGAGAGCACCTTTTGCGCCTCGGCTCGCCGGGGGCCGATTTTCGGTCGATTGCCAATCACCTGCACGGCCGCGTTGCCGACGCGATAGCCGTGCCGGGCAATCAATTCGGCGACATGACGCAGCATTTCGGTGCCGCTGACGCCGGCCCAGTGCGGGTCATCGACGCCGAACACCTCGCCGACGTCACCCAGCCCGGCGGCCGACAGTACCGCGTCGCACAGCGCGTGGGCGGCCACGTCACCGTCGGAGTGCCCGGCGCAGCCGTGGGCGTCCGAAAACAGCAGGCCCAGTAACCGGCACGGCCGTCCGGGTTCGATTCGATGGACGTCGATGCCCAGACCGACGCGGGGCAGCGGGTTCACCGGCTCAGGATCGCCCGGGCGAGCAGCACATCCAGCCGTGTCGTGATCTTGAACGCCAGCGGGTCGCCCTCGACCACGTGCACCTCGCCACCCGCCCGCTCGACCAACGCCGCGTCGTCGGTGACATCGACGCCATCGGCACCCCGGTAGGCCCGCAACAGCAGCTCGGTGGTGAACCCCTGGGGAGTCTGGACCGCACGCAGGCCCGTCCGGTCGGGCGTGTCCAGCACCCTACCGGAGGCGTCGACGGCCCTGATGGTGTCGCTGACCGGTAGCGCGGGCACCACGGCGGGACGGCCGGCCCGCAACGCGTCAACCACCCGCACGATCAACCCCGGTGGGGTCAGTGCCCGGGCGGCGTCATGCACCAGCACGAATTCCGGCCCCGCCCCGGGAACCTCCGTCAGCGCCGCCAACGCTCGACTCACGGATTCGCAGCGGCTGGCCCCACCGGCGACGACACGGGCGCGTCGACCGAGAATCGACTCGGCCTGATCGATGCGATCGGACGGCACCGCGACCACGACCCGATCCACCCCCGCCGCCAGCAGGCCGGCAACCGCCCTTTCGAGCAGGGTGCACCCGCCAAGCGCAAGGAACGCTTTCGGCACTCCGGCGGCCAGCCGCCGACCCGTGCCCGCGGCCGGCACCAGTGCGGCGACCGCGGGTGTTCCCCCGCTCACTCACGCCTCAGGGTGTCAGGATGCGGCGGCTAATACCTCGTCGAGAATGGTCTCCGCCTTGGCGTCGTCGGTGCTTTCGGCCAGAGCCAACTCGCCCACCAGGATCTGCCGTGCCTTGGCCAGCATTCGCTTCTCACCGGCGGACAGGCCACGCTCCTGCTCCCGCCGCCACAGGTCACGCACCACCTCCGCCACCTTATTGACGTCACCGGAGGCAAGCTTCTCCAGGTTGGCCTTGTAGCGACGCGACCAGTTGGTCGGCTCCTCGGTGTGCGGAGCGCGCAGCACCTGGAACACCTTATCGAGGCCCTCCTGCCCGACCACGTCGCGAACACCGACGTACTCGGCGTTCTCGGCGGGCACTCGAACCGTGAGGTCTCCCTGCGCCACCTTCAAGACGAGGTATTCTTTCTGCTCCCCTTTGATGGTTCGGGTTTCGATCGCCTCGATCAACGCAGCACCGTGGTGTGGATAAACGACGGTGTCTCCGACCTTGAAAATCATCTGATTCGAGCCCCTTTCGTTACTTCATGCTAACACGTAGCCCCGACACGAGGGCAACAACGGTGCAGGTCAGCGGCACCGCCTGGAAAAAATAGGGAGAGAATGGGGGTTGACAGACGGCCAATTTCGTGCCATGGCCCGGCCCGCCGACACCCCGTCGAGGGCCGTCCCAGGGCGGTTGTGCTGGCCTGACCCCCTCGGTTACCGCCACCAAGCCCTTACCTACTACAGTGCATAGTCGAATCCGCTGCACTCGCGATGGGGCCCGCTTGCGGCCGTCCCAGTCGAGTCCCGAGGCCCAGCAGGAGGCATCGAGTGAACCGTTTCGGCATCCGCTTGACCTGCGTCGGCGCGGCGGCCGCCGGGCTGGCGGCGATCGGCCTGGCCGGCGCGCTGTCGGGCTGCAGCTCCGGTCAGATCGCCCAGACCGCGGCCGTCGAGTCCGCGGTCAACGGCGCCAAGCTCAACCTCAACAACGTGGCGCTGCGCGACGTTCGCATCCAGGCCGTGCAGACCGGCGACTTCCTGCGACCCGGCCAACCGGTCAACCTGGTGCTGGTCGCCGTCAACCGGTCACGCGTAGTCGCCGACCGGCTGGTGAGCATCACCTCCGAGATCGGCACGGTGACTCTCAGCGGAGACACCCGATTGCCCGTGGGGGGCAAGCTGTTCATCGGTGCCTCCGCCGGCCAGAACGTGCGGGCGCTTCGGGCGGTGGAACCGGCGACCGCGGCAAAGGCAACGGTGGTGCTGGCCAAGCCGATCACCAACGGGCTGACCTACAGGTTCACCTTCACGTTCGAGAGGGCCGGCCGTGCCAGCGTGATGGTGCCGATCTCGGCGCCGACGACGCCGCCGCAGGAGCGCGCTCCCGACCTGGATTGACCATCCCGATTAGGTCCCCCCGGGCTGTCAGACCCACCCGATACCGTCACGGGGTGGCCAAGACACGTTCGCAGTACCGCTGTTCGGAGTGCCGCCACGTCACCGCCAAGTGGGTGGGCCGCTGCCTTCGGTGTGGCGCCTGGGGAACGGTTGGCGAGGTGGTGGTCCGCACCGCCGTCGGCGACACCCGGCGGCATCCGCACACCACGGCCTCGCGGGCCATTCCGATCAGTTCCGTCGAGGCGCGCGCCGCCGGCCACCACGCCACGGGTGTCGGTGAGTTCGACCGGGTGCTCGGGGGCGGTCTGGTACCGGGCTCGGTGACACTGTTGGCGGGTGATCCCGGCGTCGGGAAATCGACGTTGCTGCTCACGGTCGCCCATCACTGGGCACGGTCGGGTCGGCGCGCGCTGTATGTATCCGCTGAGGAATCCGCGGGTCAGATCCGGATGCGCGCCGATCGGATCGGCTGCAGCCACGACGAGGTCTACCTGGCTGCCGTATCGGACCTGCACCTGGTGCTGGAGCAGATCGCCGCGGTGCAGCCGACACTGGTCGTCGTGGACTCGGTGCAAACCATCTCCACTGCCGAGGCCGACGGTGTCCCCGGTGGCGTCACCCAGGTGCGCGCGGTCACCGCCGCGCTGACCCGTGCCGCGAAACCCACCGGTGTCGCGCTGATTCTCGTCGGCCATGTCACCAAAGACGGGGCGATCGCCGGGCCGCGCTCGCTGGAACACCTCGTCGACGTCGTGCTGCATTTCGAGGGCGATCGCCACAGTGGCCTGCGAATGGTCCGCGGCGTCAAAAACCGCTTCGGCACAGCCGACGAAGTCGGTTGTTTTCTGTTGCACGACAGTGGGATTGAAGGTGTTGCCGAGCCTTATGGCCTGTTCGTGGATCAGCGGCGAGCGCCCGTCGCCGGTACCGCGATCACCGTTGCCCTGGAGGGAAAGCGCCCCCTTGTCGGCGAAGTCCAGGCGCTGCTGGCCGCACCATCGGGCCAATCGGCGCGGCGGGCAGTCAGCGGAATAGACCACGCCCGGGCCGCGATGATCGCCGCCGTACTGGAAAAGCATGCCGGGCTCGCCGTGGCGGCCAACGACATCTACCTGTCCACGGTCGGCGGCATGCGGCTGACGGATCCGTCGGCAGACCTCGCGGTGGCGATCGCATTGTCCTCGGCATACGCCAACCTTCCGGTGCCCACCGCCGCGGTGATGATCGGCGAGGTGGGGCTGGCGGGCGATCTGCGGCCAGTCACCGGGATGGAACGTCGGCTCGGCGAAGCCGCCCGACAAGGATTTACCACCGCAGTGATCCCGCCCGGATGTCGTGGCGGCCCGCCGGGGCTGCGCGCGCTGGTCGCGACCACCATTGTCGCGGCGCTGCAGCACCTGCTGGATATCGCCGGCCGGCCCGGCCCGCCGACACCACCGCTTCGGCTGGGCGCGCCGCCACTGCAGGACACCGACGCATAGCGGGACGACCCGCCGCCGCGCAAACGCGCCTGCCGACCCGGCTCAGGCCGGCAACCGGGCCGAGGTCAGTTCCCCGCGGGGCCGGGCGGCGGCGGTGGCGCCATGGGCGGCGGCGGGCCCCCGTTTTCGGCCGGGGGTGACGGCGGGGGCGCAGCCAGGATGAACGGAACCGGTGCCGAGCGCAGATTGCCCAATTGCACCACCAGGTTGTAGGTGCCGGGGCCGATAGCGGGCCGCGGCAACGGACAACCCGGCGCCGACCCCATCCCGGTCCAGGTGACAGCGGTCGTCACCTGCTCGCCCGGTGTGAATGTCTTCACCAGGGTCTCGTTCGACGGCGCGCAGTCCAAATTGGACCACAGCCGTTTGTTGTCCAGCGTGTAGACATAGGCCGCGAGCACGGCGGCCCCCACATCGCGTTTGCACGCCACCAACCCGATGTTGGTGACCACCATGGTGAATTTCGGCTGGTCACCCAGGACGTATTGGGGTTGGTTAGTCAGGCCCTTGACGGCCAGTGTCGAGTCGGGACAGTCGTCACCTTCCTTGAGCACCGGTGGCGGTTGCACGGCCCCGGTCGGCGTCGGAACGGGAGCCACGTTCGGCGCCGCCGGGGGAACCATCGGGGTCTTGACCTCGGGCTGCGCGGCTGGCGGGGGCGCCTGGGGAGCGGTTGGCGGGGCGGGCTTGGCGGTGTTGGTGGTCTTTGCGCCCGCGCTGCCATCCAGGAGCGTGACGATGCCGGCGACCACAACGCCGATCACGGCTATGGCGATCCCCAGTGCCAGCCCCCGGCGCCGCCAGTAGACCTGCGGCGGGAGCGGGCCACGCGGTTCCAGATCCAGCACGTTCACACCGTAAGCCCAGGTCATACCAATAGCGGCGACCCGACTCGGCGTGTCGCCGGGTCGGCTGGCGCCGCCGGGATTTCCGGGTGATCGCCGGCGACCGGCCCGCCGCCGGGCCTTCAACGAAACGGTTCCGGGCCTGCGGCCGGCCGGCGGGAAGCCGCTCAGTCGTGCGGTTCGTCACCGATGTCGCCGATGTGGGCGCGCAGCATCACCCGGCCCTCGGCGAGACGATAGGTGACGCCGGCGATGGCCAGCGCGCCCGCCGCCACCCGCTCGGCGATGACGGTGGAGCGCGCCACCAGGCGCGCCATGGTCTCGTGGACGTGTCGCGCCTCGAACTCGTCGACGCGACTCAGCCCGTCGCGGCGGCCCAACAGGATCGACGGTGTCACCCGTTCCACCACGTCGCGGACGTAACCGGCCGGCAGGGCGCCGCCGTCGAGCGCCGTCAGCGCGGCCTGAACGGCGCCGCAGCCGTCATGACCGAGCACCACGACGAGCGGGACGTCGAGCACCGACACCGCGTACTCCACCGAGCCCAGGACAGCGGAGTCGATGACGTGTCCGGCGGTGCGCACCACGAACATGTCACCCAGGCCCTGATCGAAGATGATCTCCGCGGCGACCCGGCTGTCCGCGCAGCCGAACACCACGGCCGTCGGTTTCTGAGCGGCGGCCAGGCTGGCCCGATGCTCGACGCTTTGGCTGGGATGCTCGGGCTTGCCGGCGACGAATCGCTGGTTACCCTCGGTGAGTGCCTTCCACGCCGTCACCGGACTGCTCTTCGGCATGGCGGATATTCTGCCCCAGCCGCCGATGACCGTCTGCGCCCGCGAACTGCTCGACTGGTATGACCGGTCACGGCGAGACCTGCCGTGGCGCGAACCCGGCCTCGACGCCTGGCCGATCCTGGTCAGCGAATTCATGCTGCAGCAAACTCCGGTAGCCCGGGTGGTTCCGGTCTGGAGCGAGTGGGTGGCGCGCTGGCCCACCGCCTCGGCCACCGCAGCGGCCACCCTGGCCGATGTACTGCGCGCCTGGGGCAAACTGGGCTACCCGATGCGGGCCAAACGACTGCACGCATGCGCCACCGTGATCGCCCGGGATTACGGCGATGTGGTTCCCGACGACGTCGACACCCTGCTGGGGCTGCCCGGCGTCGGGAGCTACACCGCGCACGCGGTGGCCTGTTTCGCCTACCGCAAGCCGGTGCCGGTAGTCGACACCAATGTGCGCCGGGTGCTCGCCCGCGCGGTGCGCGGGCTCGCCCGTCCCGGTGCGCCGTCGGTGGCCCATGACCACGCCGACGTTTCCGCACTGTTGCCGGAAGAGCACGTGGCACCGCGTTTTTCGGCAGCGCTGATGGAGCTGGGTGCGACGGTTTGCACCGCCCGGGCCCCGAAGTGCGGGGTGTGCCCACTGAGCACGTGCCGGTGGCGAAATGCCGGTTATCCCCCCGCGCGCGGGCCCGCCCGGCGCGCCCAGCGCTACCAGGGAACCAACCGCCAGATCCGCGGCCGGCTGCTGGATGTGCTGCGCGCCCGGGATTCTCCGGTCACCCTTGCCGAACTGGACGTGGCCTGGCCGAGCGACCACCGTCGGCGCGACCGGGCATGGGATTCGCTGCGCGCCGACGGGCTGATCACCCGGCGGGCCGACGGCCGGTTCGCCTTGGCGGGCGAAGACGGTTAGCCCGAAGTTGCGGCGGTTTGGGTGGGTGGATTCGTGGCTGACGTGGGTTTTTGCTGGTGGTGTGGGGTCGTGGTTCTGGCTACGCGGCGGTCAGCGGGATGGGGGTGCCGATAAGGTCGAAGGCGCGGCGTTGGTCGGGGGTGGGTTCGGCCAGTGTGGGTACCGTGGCGTTGGTGCCGTGGTAGTGAATGTCGTTGCGGGTCAGGGTCGCTAGGTGATCGAGCAGGCCGCGGAAGCTGCGCAGCGGGTTACCGTCTGGGTCGTGCTGGGTCGAGGCTTTGGCCTGGGCCTGTGGTGAGCGTTGTGCGGGCGCGACGGGGTTGTCGCGGGCGGGTGGGTGTTCGTCGGTGAAGGTCAGCGACGCCCAGGCTTTACGCAGGTGCCAGACCAGGTAGCAGGCCAGCAGGCAGATCAGCACGTGGGCGCGGACACGCTTATCGAGGCGGTGATGGATGGGCCGCAGATCCAGATCATCGGCCTTGATGCTGCGGAAGTCGCGCTCGACGTGGGCGAGGTTTTTGTAGCTTTCCACCACGGCTGCTGGGGTGAGGGTATCGGCGTCGACGCTGGTGCGCAGCACGTAGATGCCATCGAGGCTGGCCTCGGCATCGATGCCGGCCTGGTCACGCTGGTAGGTGAAGCTGGTGTCGGTGATGGTGCGGTGAAAATGCTTGCCCACGTTGTGTTTGACGATGATCCGCCCAACGGCTTCACCGATCTTGCCTGCCCCCTTGAGGGTGCCGCGGGCCACCCGCTCGGCGATGGCGGCCAGGTCGGCCTCGGTGGCGGCTAGCAGCGCGGCGCGTTTGCGGGCCCGCTCGGCGGCCAGGGCGGGGTTGCGGCAGGCGATCAACCGTTCCCCGGGGTAGTCGGGGTGGGCGATCTCGGCGAGATCTTGGGTGTCGAACAGGCTCATCTGCAGCGGTCCCTTGTCGGCGGCCAGGGTGGCGATCTGGGGTGCACGCAGGGCGGTGATCCACCCGAAACCGGTTCCCGCATCGGTGTTAAGCTCTCTCAGTGCGCTGATGCGTGCACTGGTGATCATGCCGCGATCCCCCACCAGCACCAGCCGGGTCAACCCGAACGTGTCGCGCAGCACCTCGACGATGTCGGTGAACGCGACCGGGTCGGCGGTATCTCCGGAAAACACCCGCACCGCCACGGGGCGTCCGGCCGGGTCGGTGAGCACCCCGTAGTTGATCTGCGGCAGGCCCTTTTTGCCGTCGCGGGAATAGCCATGGGCGGCCAGCTCACAGCACCGCCCGGTCACCCATGAGCTGGTCAGATCGAACAACGCCATCCGTGACGGGTTCGCCGCTGGCCCAAGGTGTTTAGCGGCCAGCTTCTTCTCGATCGCGTCCTGACGATTCGCCAGCCAGTCCATCGCGGCATACACCTCATCGGTGGAGGCGCCAGCCACGTCCAGGTCGGGCCCCAAGGTGGTATCGGCCCACCGCGACAACGTTGACAGCTTGGACGCCGGACGGATCACCCGCGAAATAACCAACCCCAGCACCAGATCGCGGGATCGACACGCCGGACCCAGGAGCGCCGGAAACCCCAGCCGACGCGCCATCGCCGCCACTGCGGCCACATGCCCGTGCGGCAGCGAGCGGGTGATGGTGCAGGCCGACTGGGCAGGCACCATCACCTGTCCCTTCAGCGTCGCCTCGATCGCGGCGATCACCTCCGCGGGCAACTTGGACAGGTTGGCCAGGGTCTCGTGGCGGACCTTCGTCCCGTCGCGGTAGGTGCGACGCACCAGCACCGACTCATAGCGGTGCACGTTGCCGGCCTTGTCCACATATTTGCTCGGAGTCCGGGCTACGTGCATCCGCACAGGTTTGACCATAACTGAATATTACAAGGCGAACTCGTCAATCAATAGCATCAACACACCATATTCACTGGCTACACCTTCGGCAGACCAACCCGCACAGACCCCAGCTCAACCCCCAAATTGCCTAACTGACCCGCCGCAACTTCGGGTTAGCGCACCGCCAGGAAAGACTCCACCGCGTGTCGATATATCCGCGGCGCCTCATCATGAACCAGATGACCGGCTCCAGGAACATGTACGTAGCGTGTTTGGCGACCGGTTTCGCTCATCCTACGCATCTGGCCCTCGGATGTGACCGAGTTGCCGGCCTCGATGAGCAACGCGGGTGATCGGACATCGCGCCACTGCGCCCAGTAGTCGCGGGTGCCCCACTCGGCGGCGATCTCGATCCAGCGTTCGACGACCCCGTGCAGCCGCCAACCGGTGTCGACGCGATCGAAGGATTCCATAAAGTACCGACCCGCGATCGGGCCAAATACGGCGAATATCTGCTCCGCAGAGTCGAATTCGACTGGCAGGGCATGCAGCCACGGTTCCCACGCGGCGGTGCTGCGGCCCCGAAAATCCGGCGCCATATCCTCGATCACCAGCGCCGAGACCAGTTCGGGATGTTCCGCGGCCAGGCACCATGAGTGCAGGGCGCCCATCGAATGCCCGATCAGGCTCACCGGCGCTCCCAGGGTCGCCACCGCAGCACCCAAGTCGGCCACCAAGCGTTCGGTGCTGATCGGATACGGGCCGGGGACGTCACGGCCTCGGTGCCACGGCGCGTCGTAGGTGTAGACGCTACCCAACCTCGTCAGCCACGGCAGCTGCCGAAACCAGGTGCTCCCCCGCCCCATCAGACCGTGAACCAACACCAGCGGCCTGCCGCGTCCGCCGCGAAAGCTCAGCACATCGGTGGGCATGGACCTATTTTCGCGTGCCACGCACCGCGCCGTGGTATTCCGGTGACGGCACCCGAGCCCCCTCGGGCCGGCGCGGTAGCCTAGCGGCATGCCAGTGGTAAAGATCAACGCGATCGAGGTTCCCGCCGGTGCCGGTCCGGAGTTGGAGAAACGCTTCGCTCATCGCGCGCATGCCGTGGAGAACGCGCCCGGCTTCCTCGGGTTTCAGTTGCTCCGCCCGGTCAAGGGTGAAGACCGCTATTTCGTGGTGACGCAATGGGAGTCCGATGAGGCCTTCCAGGCGTGGGCGAACGGGCCGGCTATCGAAGCCCACGCCGGGCATCGGGCCAACCCCGTGGCGACCGGCGCGTCCCTGCTGGAATTCGAGGTTGTGCTGGACGTTGCCGGAACCGCCGCGCGCGCATAACCCGAGCCGGATGTGCCGCCGGACGGTGGTGCTGACGGCCGCCGCCGTGCTGGCCGTCGCCCCGCTACCCGGGTGCTCGTCGCCCCCCACGACACCGGCGAGCGCGGCCAACCCCGGGGGGCGGATCGACATCAGAACCCCGCCAGGCCTGCGTGCCCGGCAGATCGTGGACATGCTCAACTCGGATTGGCCGATCGGCACCCCCGGCGTTCGCACCCTCGCCGCGGCCGGCATGGTCGAGCGGGTCGAGCGCATGATGGACGCGCTGTGGTGGGACCGCCCCTTCACCGTCGATGCCGTCGACGTGTGGGCCGGCGCCGCTACATTGCACCTCACCAGCTCCTACGGCGCTCGGCAGGAGATCAGGATTCACACCGACGACGACCGGCTCGTGGACGGTTTCGAGGTCAGCACACCGGCACCGACGATCACGTCTTGGCGGGACGTCGACGTCGCGTTGAGCCGCACCGGGGCCCGATACTCGTATCAGGCCGCCCGGGTCCGCGATGGTCGCTGCGAGCCTGTAGCGGGCACCAACAGCACCCAATCACTGCCGCTGGCATCGATTTTCAAGTTGTATGTGCTCTACGCCGTGGCGGACGCGATCAAAGCGGAGACGGTGTCCTGGAACGACGAGCTGACCGTCACCGCCAAAAGCAATGCCGTCGGTTCTTCCGGGCTGGACCTGCCGGTCGGAGCCCAGGTGCCGGTTCGCACCGCCGCCGAAAAAATGATTGCCACCAGCGACAACATGGCCACCGACCTGCTCATCGAAAAAGTGGGCCGGCACGCGGTGGAGAGTGCACTGACTGCGGCCGGCCATCACGATCCAGCCGGCATGACCCCGTTTCCCACCATGCACCAACTGTTTTCGGTCGGCTGGGGCATACCGGACCTTCGCGACCGGTGGCGGCAGGCCTCCCCACAAGTGCGTGCGCAGCTGCTGCAGCAGGCGGATTCTCGCCCTTATCTGCCAGACCCCGCTCGAGCCCACACCCCGGCGTCGAGCTACGGGGTGGAATGGTACGGCACCGCCGAGGACATCTGCCGGGTGCACACGGCGTTGCAAACCGGCGCGATCGGCAAGGCCGCACCCGTTCGCCAGATTCTGGCCGCTGTCCCGGGTATCGATCTGGACCCCCGTGAGTGGCCGTATATCGGCGCAAAAGCCGGCGGGCTGCCCGGCGATTTGACATTCAGCTGGTACGCGGTCGACAAGACCGGGCAGCCCTGGGTGGTCAGCTTTCAGCTGACCTGGCCGCGTGATCACGGCCCCACCGTGACCGGCTGGATGCTGCAGATCGCCAAGCAGGTCTTCGCCCTGCTGCCGGGGCGCCACTAGCCGCCCGCTCGGCGCGGTTTACCGCGCGGTTACTGCGCGTTCAGACCACCCGCGCTGGGGGCTGCCGCTTTGGCCAGATCCGACTCGACCGGCACCACCGACTTGGGGGTTCCGGTGAACGTGAACACCGCATCCTCGCCGGGGCCTTCGCCGTCCCAGTTGTCAACGTCGACCGTGACCACCTGCCCGGGGCCGACCTCCTCGAAGAGGATCTTCTCCGAGAGCGGGTCTTCGATCTCGCGTTGAATGGTGCGCCGCAATGGGCGCGCCCCCAGGACCGGGTCGAAGCCGCGCTTGGCCAGCAACGCTTTCGCCTTGTCGGTCAGCTCCAAGGTCATGTCCTTGCTCTTGAGCTGGTTCGCGACCCGGCTGATCATCAGCTCCACCATCTGGATGATCTCATCCTTGGTCAGCTGGTGGAAAACGATGACATCGTCGATGCGGTTGAGGAACTCGGGCCGGAAGTGCTTCTTGAGCTCGTCGTTGACCTTCTGCTTCATCCGCTCGTAGTTGTTCTCGCCGCCACCCTGGCTAAACCCGAGGCCGACCGGTTTGGAGATGTCGGCGGTGCCCAGGTTGGACGTGAAGATCAGCACGGTGTTCTTAAAGTCGACCGTGCGCCCCTGCCCGTCGGTGAGTCGGCCGTCCTCGAGCACCTGCAGCAGGCTGTTGTAGATCTCCTGGTGCGCCTTTTCGATCTCGTCGAACAGCACCACCGAGAACGGCTTGCGCCGCACCTTCTCGGTGAGTTGGCCGCCCTCCTCGTAGCCCACGTAGCCCGGAGGGGCGCCGAAGAGCCGCGATGCGGTGAACCGGTCGTGGAACTCGCCCATGTCGATCTGGATGAGCGCGTCGTCGTCGCCGAACAGGAACTCCGCCAGCGCCTTGGACAGCTCGGTCTTGCCCACACCGGACGGTCCGGCGAAGATGAACGAGCCCGACGGGCGCTTGGGATCCTTCAGCCCGGCCCGGGTACGGCGGATCGCCTTGCTGACCGCTTTGACGGCATCGTCCTGGCCGATGATCCGCTTGTGAATCTCCTCCTCCATGCGCAGCAGCCGGGAGGTCTCGGCCTCGGTCAGCTTGTACACCGGGATGCCGGTCCAGTTACCCAGCACTTCGGCGATCTGCTCGTCGTCGACCTCGGCAACCACATCCAGATCGCCGGAGCGCCACTGCTTTTCGCGCTCAGCCCGCTGAGCCACCAGCTGCTTCTCGCGGTCTCGCAAGGCGGCGGCCTTCTCGAAGTCCTGCGCGTCGATCGCGGACTCTTTCTCCCGGCGGGCTTCGGCGATCTTCTCGTCGAACTCGCGCAGGTCCGGCGGCGCGGTCATCCGTCGGATCCGCATCCGCGCACCCGCCTCGTCGATCAGGTCGATCGCCTTATCGGGCAGATAGCGGTCGTTGATGTATCGGTCGGCCAGCGTGGCGGCGGCCACCATCGCGGAATCGGTGATCGACACCCGGTGGTGCGCCTCGTAACGGTCGCGCAGCCCCTTGAGGATCTCGATGGTGTGCTCCACCGTCGGCTCGCCGACCTGCACCGGCTGGAACCGGCGCTCCAGCGCGGCGTCCTTCTCGATGTATTTGCGGTACTCATCGAGAGTGGTCGCCCCGATGGTTTGCAACTCACCGCGCGCCAGCTTTGGTTTCAGGATGGACGCGGCGTCGATGGCACCCTCGGCGGCACCGGCCCCGACCAGCGTGTGCAGCTCGTCGATGAACAGGATGATGTCGCCGCGGGTGTTGATCTCCTTCAGCACCTTCTTCAGGCGTTCCTCGAAGTCCCCGCGGTACCGGCTGCCAGCCACCAGCGACCCCAGGTCCAGCGTGTAGAGCTGCTTGTCCTTCAGCGTCTCGGGAACCTGGCCGTGCACGATGGCCTGCGCCAAGCCCTCGACGACCGCGGTCTTGCCGACACCGGGCTCGCCGATCAGCACCGGGTTGTTCTTGGTGCGCCGGCTCAACACCTGCATTACCCGCTCGATTTCCTTCTCGCGGCCGATGACCGGGTCGAGCTTGCCCTCCATCGCCGCGGCGGTCAGGTTACGGCCGAACTGGTCGAGTACCAACGACGTCGAGGGGCTGCCCGATTCGCCGCCACGGCCACCGGTACCGGCCTCGGCGGTCTCCTTGCCCTGGTATCCGGACAACAATTGGATCACCTGCTGGCGCACCCGGGTCAGCTCGGCGCCCAGCTTGACCAGGACCTGGGCGGCCACGCCCTCGCCCTCGCGGATCAGGCCGAGCAGGATGTGCTCGGTGCCGATGTAGTTGTGGCCGAGCTGCAGCGCCTCACGCAGGGAAAGCTCCAGGACCTTTTTGGCGCGCGGAGTAAACGGGATGTGTCCCGACGGCGCCTGCTGGCCCTGGCCGATGATCTCCTCGACCTGGCTGCGCACGCCCTCCAGCGATATCCCCAGCGACTCCAGCGACTTGGCGGCTACGCCTTCGCCCTCGTGGATCAACCCCAGCAGAATGTGCTCGGTGCCGATGTAGTTGTGGTTGAGCATCCGGGCCTCTTCTTGCGCCAGGACGACGACCCTGCGGGCACGGTCGGTAAATCTCTCGAACATCGGTGGTTACCTGCTCTCCCTCACCATCGGTACTGTGGTCGGCCCTGGTCGGCCCCTGCGTACCTACCATCCACTGTAATGGCCGACCGCCCGGGGTTCCTAACCTTGCGCTTGAGACCGCCACACGTAGCCCCGGCGTAACACTGACGCAACGATAAACGCCGCGAATCGGCAAATCGTTTCCCCGTCGGCCGGGGATCAGTTCGCTACCAGCGAACGGTGGTGTCACCCCCGGCCCGTCGGGGCGGCCGGTGGCGGTCAGGTGGCGGCGTGGAAGGCCTCGATGATGTCCGCCGGAATCCGGCCCCGGCTGGAGACGTTGTGGCCGTTACGGCGGGCCCACTCGCGGATCGCGGCGCTCTGCTCGCGGTCGATCGCCCCCCGGCTGCGCGGGGCGCCGGGCCGTCCGCGGCGCCGGCCGCCGACGCGGCGGGCCGCTTCCACCCATTGCTTCAGGTCGTTACGCAGTTTCGCGGCATTCTTACTCGAAAGATCAATCTCATAGGTAACGCCGTCGAGCCCGAATTCAACCGTTTCATCGGCGGCAGCAACACCGTCGAAATCGTCGATCAAGGTGACGGTCACTTTCTTCGCCATTAGCTCGTCCTCACGCTGCTTCCCGTGCACATACTGTGCAAGTTGGATTGCCTTTCCCGCTGACCAATCTGCCATATGACAGCGGTTTATTCAATCCCGAAACGGTCTGTCGGTATCGGCGCGGTTCAGTTGCTGTGCGGCCGAACAAGCGGGAACAAAACCGTCTCCCTAATTGACAGGCCAGTCAAAACCATCAACAATCGGTCGACACCCATTCCAGTTCCGGTGCACGGCGGCATCGCGTACTCCAAGGCGGCCAGAAAATCTTCATCGAGCACCATGGCCTCGTCGTCGCCGGCGGCCGCGGCCCGCGCCTGGGCCTCGAATCGCTCGCGCTGAATCACCGGATCGATCAATTCGGAGTATCCGGTGGCCAGTTCGATTCCGCGCACATACAAATCCCATTTCTCGGTGACGCCGGGGATACTTCGATGCTGGCGGGTCAAAGGCGTTGTCTCCACGGGAAAATCCCGTACAAACGTGGGTGCGGTGAGGCTCCTTCCCACCGCATGCTCCCACAACTCCTCGACGAGCTTGCCGTGGCCATATCCGCGATCTGCGGGAATCTCGACACCAAGCTGCCCGGCGATGACGCGTAAGCGCTCCACCGTCGTGTCGGGCGTAATCTCCTCACCCAACGCGGCGGACAAAGACGGATACATTTGTATCGACGCCCATTCGCCATCGATGTCATAGACACTGCCGTCCGGCAGGCGTAGTTGCCGGGTTCCGAACGCTTCATCGGCAACGTGTTGAATAAGCTCCCTGGTGACGACGGCCGAATCGTCATAGGTTCCATACGCCTGGTAGGTCTCCAACATGGAGAATTCCGGGGAATGGGTGGAATCGACTCCTTCGTTTCGGAACACCCGATTAAGTTCGAAGACCTTGTCGAACCCACCGACGACGCAGCGCTTAAGGAACAGTTCGGGTGCGATTCGTAGGTAGAGATCGATATCGAGGGCATTGGAGTGAGTGATGAACGGCCGCGCCGCCGCGCCACCGGCCAGAGTCTGCAACATCGGCGTCTCGACTTCGACGAACCCGCGTCGCTCCAGCCCGGCGCGTATCGCACGAACGACCGCGATCCGCTGTCGGGCAAGCATGCGCGCTTGCGGACGGACAATCAAATCGACGTAACGTTGACGCACCCGCGACTCTTCGCTCATTTCCTTGTAGGCGACCGGCAGCGGGCGCAACGACTTCGACGCCATCGCCCACGAATCGGCGAGCACGGATAATTCGCCACGGCGGGAGCTGATCACCTCGCCGTGCACGTAAACAATGTCGCCGATATCGACATCGGTCTTCCACGCGTCGAGCGCCTGCTGGCCGACGCTGGCCAGGCTGAGCATGACCTGTAATTGGGTGCCGTCGCCGTCCTGCAGGGTCGCAAAGCACAGCTTGCCCGAGTCGCGCGCGGACATCACCCGGCCGGCAATCCCGACGATGTCTCCGGTCGCCGAATCGGTCGGCAGGTCGGGGTGGGCGGCACGAACCTGAGCCAGCGTGTGGGTGCGTTCGACGGTCACCGGGTAGGGCTCGCGGCCGGCCGCCAGCAGCCGAGCACGCTTGTCCCGGCGAATCCGGAACTGCTCGGGAATGTCCGCATCGGCGCCGTCCACGACGTGCCAGCTTAAATTAACCCGGGTGGGCGGGCGTCAATCCGGCAACGGTGGCCCGGTGAGATCCGTCAAGCCGTTGAGAACGGCGGCCACCTCGCGCGCGGTTCGATGCCCGGATTCGACCGCGCCGTCCATCGAACACGTCCAGCGCCGGGCCGTCTCGCTGCCCGCCCAGTGCAGCGGCCCGATCGGTGCCCGCAGCGCCGCACCGAAACGGGTCAGTGCCGACGGCGCGGTGAACGCGCCGTAGCAGCCGCCGGTGTATTGCTCGGCGGCCCAATCGAGTTCGATATAGTCGATGGGCTTTTTTGCCGGCGGCCCGAAGTAGGCGGCCAGATCGGCGAGCACCCGCCGCCGGCGGTCCGGTGGGGGGAGCCGGCCGGCGGCATCGGCCCGCCGTCCCTCGGTGAAAACCACCAAGACACCCGGAGTCCCCTCGGGTGGAGTGTTGTCGAGCACGGTGGCGGCAATTCGGCGGTTGCTGTTGGCCTGGCCGCTGAAACCGTGGCGGCGCCAGAACGGCTCGTCGTAGACGACGTTGGTCTTGATCACCCGTCCCATCGGCATCCGCTGGATCAACTGATCACGCTCGGCGGGCAGTGGCGGCAGGTAGCGGATTCGGCCGCTGAGCACCGGCGGGACGGCGATAATGGCCCGCCTCGCGGACAGTGGCGCCGCGTCGGGCAGACGGATTCGGACACCGCTGCCGCCCCATTCCACCTCGGTCACGGGCAGTTCAACCTGACCCGCTCGCCGAGTTGCGCCGCGAGGCTGAGCGCGATTCGTTGCGAGCCGCCGACGATGCGGTCCTGCAGTGCCCCGCCCCGGATGGTGGTCAAGGCCTCGAGACCCTGGTTGGCGCCTAGGTATGACAAGGCCCACAGGGCGGACAGATCTTCGGGTTCGGTGGTGAAGACGGCCCTGGTGATGAGCCGCAGGAACTCCCGCCCGCCATGGGTGTGCAGGTGGCGGTGAATCCAGGTGGCCAAGGTCTGCCCATCCAGCGCCGCCGCCCGTTCGTCGAGCGGGCTCCCGGGTGGCGGCAGTCTGCGGGTGAGCCGGTCCAGGCGCCATGATCCGTAGCCGATGTCGGCCAGCACCAGCGGATTCAGCCGCGGAATGCGCCCGGTGTAGGTCAGCGTCCGGCCGTTGAAGTCGAGCACTTTGCGTCCCTCGGTGTGCGTTGGGAACAGTGAAAGCCCGAGTTCGGCGATCAAGTCGAGGATCTCGGTTTGGCCGGGGCCGACCCATTGCCCGCCGGCTTCGATGGGTGCACCGCCGGGAAGCTCCGCGTTGAGCACCCGGCCGCCGACCCGGTCACGAGCCTCCACGACGGCGACCTCGAGGCCGCCGCGCATCACGTCCCGGGCGGCAACCAGCCCCGCGAGCCCGGCCCCGACCACCACCACGTCGACGGCTGGCATGTGCACCTGCGCTCAAGCGCTTTCCACAGCCGCCTTGATGCGTTGCAGCGTCGTGCGCATGGCTTGGGCGCGCTGTTCGTTGCGGCCACGCATGATGAAGTCTTCGGCCACCCGGACGTCGAGCGGCCAGCGCAGCGCCTCGAACGACTCGGTGACGTCGGTTCCGCCGTTTGCCGGCTGTAGGCGATAGGTCCAGCGGACGATGGGCTTGCCGCCCCGGATGGTCACCCACGACAGTTCCCGCCCGGGATCTGCGGTGGTGACCTGACAGGTCATCGACCAGCGCATCCAGCGCCATCGGTTCGAACCTTTGAAGCGCGCGCCCACCGTCGCCGGCGAACCGGCGCCGTCGAGCCAGCGCACCCGATAGCACTCCGGGCTCCACTCGCCCATCCGCTCGACGTCGGCCAACACCTCCCAGACCCGCTCGGGTGCGGCGTTCATGTGCAGTCTCACTTCGCCGTGGCGCGCGCTTGTCATGATGACCTCCGTTGGTTGCGTCGTTTCTTCATCAGGTGGTCGTAGGCCATGTCGGCCACCTCATCGAGCAGCCGGCCCCACCGGTCGCCGCCGGGATCGTTGGCGATCTGCTGGTCGACCAGCCCCGAACTGAGCGCGGTCAGCAGATCCTCGTCGGCTTGCCCGCCGGTCAGCCCGGCGTCGGCGAGCCGGCGGCGAAAGGCGTCGAGCACCTCGATCGCCTTGGCATACGACGACTCCGAGGGGACGAACCCCGGGATCGTGCGCTGGAACAGCAACTGGTAGCGCACCGGGTCCGCGGTGCAAAAGTCGAAGAAGATGCGAAAGGTTTCCCGGATGAGCTCGCGGGGACGGCTGGGCAACTCGGCCTGTCGTCGCTTGATGAACTCGAGAAACTCCTCGTTGCCCTGAGCGAACATGGCGTCGTAGATCTCGTTCTTCGAGGCGAAGTACGAATACAGGGATGGCACCCGCATCCCGACCCGGGCCGCCACGTCGCCCAGCGTGAGGCCGGCCAGACCCTTGTCCCGGGCCGCCTCCCACGCCGCAGCCACTATCTCCTGCCTGGTGGCCCGATGCCGCCGACGCCGCCTATCTTCACTAGGTTCTCCTAATGCCATTAGCATAATTTAATGCCGTCTGGCGTGCCGGGCAAGCGGTTGGGCGGCAGCGCGCACCCGGCCGCGGGAGCGACGGCCGGATCCGTCAGCGCGCCGTCTTCAGCCGGCCGCGCTGGCTGTCGCGGTTGCGCTCGAAGACCAGCCGCAGACCATTCAGGGTCAGGTGGGGGTCGTAATGGTTGACGGTATGCAGCTCGGGCATCATTAGCGGCGCGGTGTGCCCGGTGGCCACCACCGCCACGTCGCCGCCGCCGAACCCGCTCACCTCGTCACGGATGCGCTGCACCAAGCCGTCAACCAACCCGGCGAATCCGAACACCGCGCCGGCCTGCATGCATTCGACGGTGTTCTTACCGACCACCGAGCGGGGTCGGACCAGCTCGACCCGGCGCAGGGCGGCCGAGCGGGCCGCCGCGGCGTCGGAGGACACCTGCACCCCCGGAGCGATGGCGCCACCCAGAAACTCCCCGTTGGCCGACACCACGTCGACACAGATCGACGAGCCGAAATCGACCACGATAGCGGCACTCCCGAATTTATGAAACGCCGCAAGGCAGTTCACGATCCGGTCGGCGCCCACCTCCTTGGGATTGTCAACCAGCAGCGGCATGCCGGTGCGCACCCCGGGTTCGATCACCACGTGCGGCACCGACGGCCAGTACTGATCCAGCATGATTCGCACCTCATGCAGCACCGACGGCACAGTGGACAGGGCGACCGCTCCGGTGAGCCGCTCGCCATCCTCGCCGATAAGGCCGTCGATGGTCAGCGCGAGTTCGTCGGCGGTAATCTCAGGTTCGGTGCGTATCCGCCACTGCTGCACGACTTTTGCGTGCTCTTTCGACCCGGAGAGCAGTCCGACGACGGTATGCGTGTTGCGGACGTCGATCGCCAGTAACACGGCTATCCCGCAGTCAGCCGGGACGAGACCAGCCCCGCGGCATCCGCGGGCACGAACGCAGCATCGTGACCCAGGTCGATCGGACGGTTGTGCGCGTCAACGAACACGATCCGCGGTGTGTAGGCGCGGGCCTCAGCGTCGTCCATGACGCCATAGGCAATCAGGATCACCGTATCACCCGGGTGTACCAGATGAGCTGCGGCGCCGTTGATTCCAATCACCCCACTGCCCCGTTCACCGGTGATCGCATAGGTGACGAGCCGGGCTCCGTTGGTGATGTCGACGACGGTCACCTGCTCCCCGTCGAGCAGATCCGCGGCATCCATCAAGTCGGCGTCCACGGTCACCGAGCCGACGTAGTGCAAATCCGCCTGCGTCACGGTGGCGCGGTGGATCTTCGACTTTAGCATCGTGCGTAACATCAATTCCTCCAAGATGATTCGGAAGATCGATTGCTGTCCGGTCCGGCGGATGCGAGCGCTTCGGTGCCGGCATGAGTCCCAGTCGCCCCGATGGCAACGGCGACATTGTCCAACAGCCTGGTGCCGCCGACCCTGGCGGCGACCAGCAGCCGGCCCACACCCCGCAACGGAGCGGGACCCAGTGCGCTGTCGCGCACCTCCAGGTAGTCCACGTCAATCGCCGGCACCGCGTTGAGCACGGCACGGGCAGCGTTCAGCGCGGCGTCCACCCCGTCCGGGGCGGCGCGCCGGGCGGCCAGCAGCGCCGCCGCCAGTGCTCGGGCTGCTTCTCGCTGCTCCGGGTCCAGGTAGCGGTTACGCGACGACATCGCCAGCCCGTCGGCCTCGCGTACGATCGGCACACCGACGACCTGCACGTCGAGGTTGAAGTCGGCGACCATCTGGCGCACCAGCACCAGCTGCTGATAGTCCTTCTCGCCGAAGAACACCCGCTCGGGCCGCACGATCTGCAGCAGCTTCAGCACCACGGTCAGCACGCCCGCGAAATGCGTTGGCCGAGCGGCGCCCTCCAGTTCGGCGCCCAGCGGTCCCGGGTGCACCGCGGTGCGCGGTCCGTCGGGATACATCGCCGAGACCGTCGGCGTGAACGCGATCTCGACACCTTCACGGCGCAGTTGCGCCATGTCGTCGTCGAGGGTGCGCGGATAGGTGTCGAGATCTTCACCGGCGCCGAATTGCAACGGGTTGACGAAGATCGATACCACGACCACCGAGCCGGGCACCCGCTGGGCGGCCCGGATCAGGGCGAGGTGCCCGTCGTGCAGCGCGCCCATGGTGGGCACCAGCATCACCCGCCGCCCGGTGTGCCGCAGGGCCCGGCTGACACGGGTGACATCACGCGGGGTCGAGTACACGTTGAGTTCGCCCGCCGCGAACGCCGGCGTGTGGTCGACGATCACCCGGCCAGTACCTCGAAAACGTCGTCGGGGGCGTGCGCCCGTTGCGCGGTGCGCAGCGCGTTTACCCGGTACGCCTGGGCCAGCTGCGGGTCGAGCGTCGCCAGCGCATCCAGATGTCCGGCGACCGCGGCCGCGTCGCCGCGCGCCACCGGGCCGGTGAGCGCGGCCTGTCCTTGCTGCAGGGTGTTCTCCAGCGCCGCGCGCGCCAGGGGCGCGAGGATCCGTGCCGCAACATCGCTCGGCCGGTCCTCCCCCCGCTCGACCCGGCAGGCGGCGCGCAAGGCCTCCAGCGCGTCCGCGAGCACCGTGACGATGTGGTTGCCGGCGTGGGCCAGCGCGGCGTGGTAAAGGGCGCGGGCATCTTCGTCGACCCGGACCGGCTCCCCGCCCATCTCCAGCACCAGCGCCTGCGCGATCGCTTCGCCGACGTCGTCGGCGGCAGTGATCCCGAAGCAGGTGCCCGGTAACCGCCCGATGTCGTCGTCGGATCCGGTGAACGTCATCGCCGGGTGGATGGCCAGCGGGATGCACCGCTGCCGGGCCAGCGGCTCCAGCACGTCGACGCCCATGACGCCCGACGTGTGCACCACGATCGTCCCGCCCCGCACCGCCGATGTGGCGGCCAAACCCGACACCAGGCCCGCAAGTTCGGTGTCGGTAACGGCCAGCAGCAGCAACTCGGCGCCGGCGGCAACGTCGGGAACCGGCAACACCGGGGTATCCGGCAACCAGCGCTGCGCCCGTTGCCGCGACGCCCGGGAGACGGCGCTGCACGCCACCACCACGTGGTCGGCGCGCTCCAGCGCGACCCCCAGGGCGGTCCCGACCCGGCCGGCCGAGATGATCCCCACCTTGAGCCTGGCCGGACGCAAACCGTCGATCCGCACCATCGCTGACGGCCTCGCAAGTCTCTAGCGGCGTTCCAGTCCTGCATCGCAGGTACCGGACGGTCCCCAAGACTCTACCCCGGCGACGACCCGCCCCGCGAAGCGAGGGTGTTACTCCTGACGGCGGCGGCGACGATTGCCTCCGGTCGGCTCTGCTTGCAGCCGTGCAAGCAAGTCCGCAACCGAGCGGCCAGAGTTTTCTGTGGCATCGCCAGCCCTCGACGACTCCAGGCCGTGGTGCCGGCGCGGGGTTGCTGACGGCGGCGCCGCCTCGGGCGATGTTTGCCCTCCGCGTGATGACCAGGATGCCTCCGACTCCGAGGGCCAAGAAGGCGCGGGCATGTCGGCGCCGGGATACTCCACGGAATGACGCCCCGAAGCGCGGTGACCGGTCGCGCCATAGCTGCCACCGGGCTCGGCTTCGCGGGGCCGGGCAATCTCAGGCTCGGTCGAGGCATGACGACCGCTGCGCTGCTCCGGGGGGTCCGCGCCCACCGAGGATGCGCCGGCGGCGCTGGTGGTGCCGAACACGTCCTCGGCGGGTGTGAGCGCCCGATTGCTATCCGATGTGTCGGGCGGCGACCACTGTCCAGCCGCGCCGCCGGGCGGCCATTCGGTGATCCCCGGGGCCGCGCCGGGGCCGGTATGCCATTGCGGCCACCGGGGCTCGAATGGCGCCGGTGGCGCCTCATGCCGGGGCGATCCCCACTGCGGCGGTTGGGCTCCGTGGCGGGTGCGCTGGGACCGGCCCCGGTCTTCTTCCGGACCACCAGGATCAGCACGCCGGCCAGCGTCTCCTTCCAGGCGGGGCCCCGACCGCCGGCCGCCATCCTCCGGCTCGCGCCATGAGGACGCATGGTGGGACTCGGCACCCGCATAGGCTTCAGCGGCAGCGGCATCGGTCGCCACCGGTCGGGGCGGCAGCGGCTCCTCGGGAACATCGATGATCGAGCCGTCATCAGCGTGGCGGGAGAACTCGTCCGAGCGCACCGATGTCACGCGATTACTCACCCGGTCATCGGGTGCGGTGTGGCTGGTGTGGACCCAGTCGCGGTGATCACGCCCGGTGGCGTGGTCGGTCTCCAGCGCCGGACGGTGCGTCAGCTCTGCGCCGAACAAGAGCTCCAGGTTGGTTCGCAACGCAGTCAGTTCGGCCCGCAGCGCCGCCACCTCGTCTGCGGCCTGGGCGCGCAATTCCGAGGCGAGTTCACGGCGCAGCTGGGACTCCACGGTCAGCTCGTACTCGCGCCGGGCCGAGATCTCCCGATCCAGCTGCAAGTCATAAACCAGTTTCAGGTCGCGCACCCGAGCCTGGTCCACATCGCTTTGCCGGCGATAGATCACCGAGACGAAGGCCGCGACGATCGCGGCCCACAAAGCCAGGATCACCGCGAGTCTTAACAGCTCCACCCGATTGGTGAAAACCAGCGCGGAACTGGCCCCAATGGCAAGCACCAGCAACGCGGTCAACAGCAGCCAACCCGGCCTGCGGCCGCTGCGCCGGACCCGGACGCGGCGGGACAGAACGGTCATGGCCTGACTGTACCGGCCCGAGGTCAGTCCGCATGTCGACGTGTCCGACGATTCTCATCCGGTCCGCGACCGCCGCGCGGCAGCTACCGCTTGGCGGCCTTCAGGTCACCGCAGCGGCTAAGCACCGGCTAACAATTGCCCGGCTTGTTCTCACGCCCACGGTGTACCGAGAGCCACCGCTTCAGACGCTAAGTTTCGGCGCCCTCGGCGCCCTCACCACCCTCGGTGGAATCCGGCGGTGACTTGCAGCAATGCTGTAGCCACAGCGCGGCGACCACCAGGGCCAGCGCGCTGACGGCCGCGACCACCGTGCCGGCGGTGTCCTCACCGGCGACACGTATGGACGACCGTCGGGGCAACAGATACGCCAATACCCCGAGCCACCACCCCAGCACCAGGGCCCCGACCCACGCCGATGCCTTGGCGATCATCACGCTGCGGGCCACCGCGAGCGGATGCAACCACCCCGGACCGTCACCGATCTCGCCATTGTGAATTTTGGCCCGCACATAGCGCCCCCACGCGGCCTCGGTGACGGCGACGGCCAGCAGTGAAAAACCAGACCACACCGTGATCGGGGGAAACCACCGGTACAACAGCACCACCAGCAGATAGCCGACCACGGCGGCACCGATCACCCCGACTGTCAGATCACGCTTGCGGGTCGGTCCCATCGGATTTCTGCTACCGGGCCGTTTCCGCGTCGGGTTCACGGCGCCGGCTCAGCGTCAGCCCGGTCGGCCGCACACCGGCGCGATCAACCGGCTCGAGCTCAGCCAGCAATTCGCCGGCGGACCGCTTTCGTCCACTCACGGTCAGCCCGGCCCCCGGGTCGATGGCCAGCCACGGTACCAACACGAAGGCCCGTAAATGGGCCAGCGGGTGCGGCAGCATCAGCCCGTTCTCACGGCAGATCACTTCGGTGTCGCCCTCGTAGCAGGCGATCAGGTCGACATCGAGGGTCCGGGGACCCCAGCGCAGGCCGCGCACCCGATCCGCCGCCCGCTCCAACTGCTGGGCCCGGTGGAGCCAGCCACGCCCGTCAAGCGCGGGATCCTCGGCGATCAGCGCCGCATTCAGAAAAGGTCCCTGCTCTATGCCACCCCACGGAGCGGTCTCATATACCGGCGAAACCGCCCGCACCGCCGCACCCAGCCCGTCGACCGCCGACTGCAGCCGAGCCAGCCGATCACCCAGGTTAGAGCCGATAGACAGCACCACCCGGGTCATCAGCGCCGTTCTCCTCCACGCGCGGGCCCAACCCCCACGATCCCGGCTGCACCGGCGTCGTCATCGCGCGTCATGGCACCCTCCGGCCGGAATCACCGAACCGCGGCCACCGCAGCGGCACCGTCGGGCCACCACGGCCACGTCGGCGAACATCTGAGGGAGCGGCGCCTGCGGTTTGTGCACGGCCACCTCGACGGCATGCACCCGCTCATCGTGCATCACCTCGTCGGCGATGTCACCGGCGACGGTTTCGATCAGGTTACGGGCCGGCCCGCCGACGATATCGGCCGCCCGCTGGGCCAGCACGCCATAGTCGTACGTGTCGGAAAGCTCATCGCTCGCGGCGGCGTCCGCCAGGTCGATCCACACGGTGATGTCAACCACGAAATCCTGTCCGTCAACCCGTTCGTGCGGGTAAACCCCGTGATATCCGCGGACCGTCAAGCCGCGCAACTCGATCCGGTCGGCCATCACCGGGTCCCTGCCTGTGTCCAGGCCGTGACCACCTTGAGCGCGTCCACCGAGGCCCGCACGTCATGCACCCGCACCCCCCAAGCCCCGTGCAGCGCGGCCAAGGCGGAGATCACCGCGGTAGCGGTCTCCCGGCCGTCGGCGGGCCGCGCCGTCCCGTCCGGGCCGGCGAGCAACGTTCCGAGGAACCGTTTTCGCGATGCCCCCACGAGTACCGGCACTCCGGTGGCGACAAACTCGGGCAACGCATTTAACAGCGCCCAATTATGTTCACCCGTTTTCGCGAACCCGAGGCCGGGATCGATCACCAGCTGCGCCGGGTCGACGCCGGCGGCGACCGCCCGGTCGACACCGGCGAGCAGCTCGGCGCGCACCTCGGCCACCACATCCCGATACTGCGGAACCTGGTGCGGGTCATCGGCCGACACCGGCCGCCAGTGCATCAGCACCCATGTCACGCCCGCCTCGGCCACCAAAGCGGCCATCGCGGGATCGGCCCGCCCGCCGGACACGTCGTTGACGATCTGCGCACCGTTGTCTATCGCCGCACCTGCAACACCGGCATGCATTGTGTCGATGCTGACGACAATACCCTGTGCCGCAAGGCTTTTGATGACGGGGGCCACGCGGGCCGTCTCCACCCGCGGATCGATTCGAATGGCCCCGGGGCGGGTCGACGCACCGCCCACATCAATAACCGCCGCACCCTGGGCGGCCAACGCCAGACCATGTTCGACGGCGCGGTCGACGTCCAGGTAGCGCCCGCCATCCGAGAACGAGTCATCGGTGACGTTCACCACCCCGATAACACGCGTCGGGTTCACTTGCGCAAGATCAGATCGAGCGCTTCGGCCCGGGACGAGGGGTTGGTCTTGAATAAACCGCGCACCGCCGAGGTGGTGGTGATCGCCCCGGGCTTGCGCACTCCGCGCATCGACATGCACAGGTGTTCGGCCTCGATCACGACGATCACCCCGCGCGGATCGAGTTTGCGGGTCAGCGCGTCAGCAATCTGCACGGTAAGCCGTTCCTGAACCTGCGGCCGCTTTGCATAGAGGTCGACCAGCCGCGCGATCTTCGACAAACCCGTCACCCGGCCGTCGTGCCCGGGAATGTAGCCCACATGCGCCACACCGTGAAACGACACCAGATGATGCTCGCAGGTGGAGTACAGCGGGATCTGTTTGACCAGGACCAACTCGTCGTGCTGCTCATCGAATGTGGTCTCCAGCACGGTGTCCGGATCGGTGTAGAGCCCGGCGAACATCTCCCGATAGGTCCGCGCGACCCGCGCCGGGGTGTCCTCAAGACCGTGCCGATCCGGGTTCTCGCCGATCGCCAACAGCAACTCCCGAACCGCCGCCTCGGCACGCGCCTGGTCGAACACCGGGGTGCGCAGTGCGGCCGGGCGGGAATTCGGCTGGGCCACCATCGAACCTCCGTTCGTCACCGGTGAGCCGGCGGGTTGGGCCGGCCCGCGTCCTGGCCCCGCTGACCGGAGGAGTTCTGCTGCGGCGACTTGTCCTCGGGCGGCGCCGGAGGCGGCGGGTACGGCGGGTAGGGCGGGTAGGGCTGCCCCGAATAGTTCGGTGCCTGCTGCTGGGGCCGATAGGGCGAGGGCACCGGCGCGGGCGGGGGGTACCAGTAGTTCGGCGGCTGTTGCGGTGGCCATCCCGGGGCGCGCCAACCGGCCGGGACTCCGTAATCGGGCTGGGTGGGGCGCCACACCGGCGCTCCGTCACCCCCGGCGGGGCCCTGGCTGCCGGGGAGGTGATGGGAGCCATTGGCGCCGTGAGGGATTCGGTCATCCTCCGGCTGCACACCGGCTTGTTCGGCCGCTTGGGAGATCGCGGCCTTGAACGCGGGTTCGGGTGCCGGCTGCGGCCACGGCTCACCCCGCTCCATGGCTAACTCACCGGGTGTCTTGATCGGCGGCTTGTCCGAGGGGATACGGCCGCCGAAGTCATCGAACATGGTGAGTCGGGGCCGCTTTTCGACGCTGGCGAAGATCGTTTCCAGCTCGGCGCGGTGCAACGTTTCCTTTTCCAGCAGCTCAGCGGCCAGGGTGTCGAGCACGTCACGGTATTCGGTGAGGACCTCCCACGCCTCGGTGTGCGCGGCCTCGATGAGTTTGCGCACCTCGTCATCGATATCGCGGGCCACCTCATGCGAGTAATCCGGCTGGGTTCCGATGGCACGCCCGAGGAAGGGGTCGCCGTGTTCGGTGCCGTATTTCACGGCGCCGAGCTTAGAGCTCATCCCGTACTCGGTGACCATCGCACGCGCGATTTTGGTGGCCTGCTCGATGTCGGACACCGCGCCGGTGGTCGGCTCACGGAACACCAACTCCTCCGCCGCGCGCCCGCCCATGGCGAACACCAGCCTCGAGATCATCTCCGAGCGAGTCATCAACCCCTTGTCGTCCTCGGGCACCGAGACCGCGTGCCCACCGGTGCGGCCGCGGGCCAGGATGGTGACTTTGTAGATCGGCTCGATGTCGGGCATCGCCCATGCCGCGAGCGCGTGGCCGCCCTCATGGTAGGCGGTGATCTTCTTCTCCAGCTCGCTGATGACCCGGCCCTTGCGGCGCGGGCCGCCAATCACCCGGTCCACCGCCTCCTCCAGTGCGGCAGCGGTGATCACGGTGCCGTTTTCGCGGGCGGTCAGCAGCGCCGCCTCGTTGATGACGTTGGCCAGGTCGGCACCGGACATCCCGACGGTGCGTTTTGCCAGCCCATCGAGGTCGGCGTCGGGAGCCAGCGGCTTGCCCTTGGCATGCACCCGCAGGATCGCCTTGCGCCCGTTGAGATCGGGGTTGGACACCGGAATCTGGCGGTCGAAACGCCCCGGACGCAACAACGCCGGATCCAGGATGTCGGGCCGGTTGGTGGCCGCGATCAGGATGACACCGGCCCGCGGGTCGAACCCGTCCATCTCGACCAGCAGCTGGTTCAGCGTCTGCTCGCGCTCGTCGTGACCGCCGCCAAGGCCGGCACCGCGCTGACGCCCGACGGCGTCGATCTCGTCGACGAAGATGATGCACGGGCTATTCTGCTTGGCCTGCTCGAATAAGTCACGCACCCGTGACGCGCCGACCCCGACAAACATCTCGACGAAGTCGGAGCCGGAGATGGTGAAGAACGGCACCCCGGCCTCACCGGCGACGGCTCGGGCCAGCAGGGTCTTACCGGTGCCCGGCGGACCGTAGAGCAGCACCCCCTTGGGGATCTTGGCGCCGAGCGCCTGATAACGACCCGGGTTAGACAGGAAGTCTTTGATCTCGTAGAGCTCCTCAACCGCCTCATCGACGCCCGCGACGTCGGCGAAGGTGGTCTTGGGCATGTCTTTGGAGAGCAGTTTGGCGCGTGACTTGCCGAAGCCGAAGCCCATCCGGGCGCCGCCCTGCATGCGCGAAAACCCGAAGAACAGGCCGACCAGCAGCAGCAGCGGCAGCAGGTAGATCAACAGCGATCCCAGGATGTTGCCCTGGTTGACGATGGTGTTGACCTGGGCTTTCTTACTGGTGAGTGCGGTGAACAACGGGACGGCGTACCCATTGGGGTACTTGGTGATGATCTTGTCGGCGCCATCGGTGTCGGGGTTGCCCTCTTTGAGCGTCAACCGGACTTGTTGCTCGCGATCATCGATCTGGGCGCTCTTGACGTTGTCGGCTTTGATCTGGGCCATCGCCACCGAGGTATCGACGGGCTTGTAACCGCGGGTGTCGTCGCCGAAGTAGAAGAACGACCAGCCGAGAAGCAACACGACAGCGATCGCCGTGAGCGTGCGGATTACGTTTTTCCGGTTCATCAATCATCGGCCGTAGCCGGCCATGTCCTTCCGCGATCCATGCAGCTGGGATAGTTCAGGCTACCGCTCGTGGCGACCGCCAGCCCGGCGGAGCCGGGTGCAGCGGTCGCCACCATAGCCCGACGGCGACCGCCAGCCCGGCGGAGCCGGGCGCAGCGGTCGCCACCGTGCTGCATACACCAACGAACGAGGGTTCCGGGCGGTGCCCGGCGCCGCGCGACCAGCGGTAGTCGGGCCGCACCAGCGGTCGAATTCACGCATCGTCGAATTAGAGTTGCGATGACCCGCATTGTGAAGAAATGTAAAGCCCTTGCGAGGAGCGTCCAGCACCGATGAGCGCGCCACTGCGTTTCGGCGTCTTTATCACGCCGTTTCACCCGACCGGCCAGTCGCCCACGGTGGCACTCGAATACGACCTGGAACGGGTCGGCGTCCTGGACCGCCTGGGGTTCGACGAAGCGTGGTTCGGCGAGCACCACTCCGGCGGCTACGAGCTGATCGCCTGCCCCGAGGTGTTCATCGCCGCTGCCGCGGAGCGCACCAAACACATCCGGCTGGGAACCGGGGTGGTGTCGCTGCCTTATCACCATCCCCTGATGGTTGCCGACCGTTGGGTGCTGCTGGATCACCTGACCCGTGGCCGGGTGATGTTCGGCGCCGGGCCCGGCGCGCTGCCCTCGGACGCCTACATGATGGGTATCGACCCCGTGGAGCAGCGCCGGATGATGCAGGAATCCCTCGAGGCGATCCTCGCACTCTTTCGGGCCGCACCGGGTGAGCGGGTCAACCGGCACTCCGACTGGTTTACTTTGCGCGAGGCCCAGTTACACATTCGCCCCTACAGCTGGCCCTACCCTGAAATCGCTACGGCCGCGATGATTTCACCGGCCGGTCCGAGACTGGCCGGTGCGCTGGGCACATCGTTGCTATCGCTGTCGATGTCGGTGCCGGGTGGATACGCGGCGGTGGAAAACGCCTGGGAGGTGGTTCGCGAACAGGCGGCCAAGGCCGGCCGCGAAGAACCGGATCGCGCCAACTGGCGCGTTCTGGGCATCATGCACCTGGCCGACAGCCGGGAGCGTGCGGTCGATGACTGCACATATGGGTTGCGGGACTTCGCCAAATACTTCGGGGCGGCCGGGTTCGTGCCGCTGGCCAACCTGGTCGACGGTGCGCAGTCACCCCGAGAGTTCGTCGAAGAGTACGCGGCGAAGGGCAATTGCTGCATCGGCACACCGGATGACGCGATCGCCTACATCCAGGATCTGCTCGACCGATCGGGTGGCTTCGGCACGTTTTTGTTGCTCGGCCACGATTGGGCCTCGCCGGAGGCGACTTACCACTGCTATGAGTTGTTTGCCCGCAAGGTGATTCCGCATTTCAAAGGACAACTGGAAGCACCGCGCGCCTCACACGACTGGGCGCAAGGCATGCGCGAGCAATTGCTTGGCCGCGCTGGCGAGGCGGTGGCGAAAGCGATCAGCGAACATACCGACGAACTTAAAATGGATAGCGGGAAAAGCTGACACCCAACGCGGGTGCCGCTTTTCGGCACGTCTCCGATGCGCCGGCGGGCACCAATGCCCCGTTGACACCGACAAGCAGCGGGTAAGCCGCGGCGGCCACGAATCCGGAAGCAAGGCACACGCTTTAATCCCGATAGACCCGGGGGTCCAGGGTCCCGATAAACGGCAGATCGCGGTAGCGCTCGTCGTAATCCAGCCCGTAACCCACGACGAACTCGTCGGGAATATCGAACCCCACGTAGGCGATGTCGACGTGGGCACGTAGTGCGTCGGGCTTTCGCAGCAGCGTGCACACCCGCAGCGAGCGCGGACGCCGGCTGGCGAGGTTACGCAGCAGCCACGACAACGTCAGCCCCGAGTCGACCACGTCCTCGACAATCAGCACATCGCGGTCGTTGATGTCGCGGTCGAGGTCTTTGAGGATCCGCACCACACCCGACGACGATGTCGATTTCCCGTAGGAAGCGACGGCCATGAACTCGAACTGGGTGGGCAGCGGAATCGCGTGCGCCAAGTCGGTGACGAACATGACCGCGCCCTTGAGCACGGTGATCAGCAGCAGGTCCTGGCCGTCGGCAGCCACCAGTTCGCGGTAGTCGTCGCCGATCTGGGCGCCGAGTTCGGCGACACGCGTCCGGATCTGCTCCTCGGTCAGCAGCACCGATTTGATATCCCCGGGGTACAGCTCGGCCGGCTGGGCTGTCACGTCCACAGCGTGCCACGTCGCCGCCCGACGGCCGACGCCGGGCCCGACCCGTCAGATCGGCTCGCGGTGCAGCGTAAGCACGCCGCCGCGGCGCCCCGCGACCAGCCGCTCGCCGCGCAGCGCGGACCCGACGGCCACCCCGCCCTGACCGCGCCAGGCGGTGATCAGCGTGTCCACCCCGCGGATCTGCTTGTCGGTCAGTCCGACGGCACCGCCGGCCCGCAGCCACGCGCGGATGACCCGGCGGCGAACCGGATCGGGCAACGCCCGCAACGCGCGAGCATCCAGGCCGTCGCCGATCGACGCCGCGGCCAGCTCTCGGGCGGCGAGCGTGTCGATCAGCTCGGTGTCCTCACGCAGCGCGGTGGCGGTGCGGGCCAGCGCTTCGGCGACCCCACCGCCCAGCACCTCCTCCAGCAGCGGCAGCACCTCCCGGCGCAGCCGGACCCGGGTGAAGCGCCGATCGGTGTTGTGCGGGTCCTGCCAGGCCGCCACGCCCAGCTGAGCGCACGCGGCGTGCGTAACGCTGCGACGCACCCCCAGCAACGGGCGGCACCACGGCGGGTCGTAGGGGCGCATCCCGGCGATCGAGCGGGCACCCGAACCGCGGCCCAGCCCCAACAGCACCGTTTCGGCTTGATCGTCCAGCGTGTGCGCCAACAACACCGGATCACCACCGCGGGCGACATCCAGGGCCGCATACCGCGCGCTGCGCGCCGCGGCTTCCAATCCCCCGCCGTGACCGACCTGTACGCTCAGCACCTGGGCGGCAACGCATCCCAACGCCAGGGCTTGCTCACGAGCGGTGGCGGCAACCTCGGTTGATCCGGGCTGCAGGCCGTGGTCCACGATCAGCGCGGTGGTGGGCCGCATCGCCGCGGCGACCGCGGTGAGCGCCAGCGAATCCGGGCCACCGGATAACGCCACACACCACCGGCCGACGGTGGCCAGATAGGTCTTTGCGAACGCCGCGACGGCCGAGTGGAGCTGAGCTAAAGCACCCGATCGATCCATCGTTGCGGGTCTTCGATCTCGGCGGGCAACGGCAGTGTGGCGGGACTCGACCAGATGGTGTTGAAGCGCTGCATGCCGACCCGGCCCACCACGTGGCCGACGAACGCCTTGCCGCGGGTGTACTGGTTGATCTTGGCGTCGATGCCCAGCAGGGCGCGCAGCAGCCGCTGCAACGGCGGCTGCCTGCGGTGACGGCGCTCGTCAAACCGACGCCGGATGATCGCCACCGACGGCACCACCCGCGGCCCGACGGCATCCATCACATAGTCGGCATGCCCCTCAAGCAGGGTGCCGAGCACCAACAGCCGGTCCAAGGCCCTGCGCTGAGGCTCGGATTGCACCGCGCGCAATACCCCGAGGATTCCGGTGGCACCGGCGTTAGGCGCCGCCGGGGCGCCCGGCCCCTGGGCGCGGCTGCGGACGAAATCGGCCAGCCGGCCCACCACCTGCCTGACGTCCTCGGCATTCTCCTGGGTCAGCACCCCCAGCGCCTGGGACATGTAGCCGGCCAACCATGGGTTAGCGGTGAACTGCACCCGGTGGGTCACCTCGTGCAGGCACACCCACAGCCGGAAATCGGCGGGGTCGACGCGCAGCTGGCGCTCCACGGCGATGACATTCGGGTACACCAACAGCAGGCGGCCGCGCTCACCGGCACCGAACGGGTCGTACTGGCCAAGGATCCCGGAGGCGACGAAAGCCAGCACGGCACCGGTCTGGGCGCCGGTGACCCGGCCGGTGAAAAACCCCCGGGCTTTGTCGGTGCCGCCCGTCATCACCCGCATCGATTCGGCCGCCGCCCGGATCCACTCCGGCCGGTCGACGACGCGGGCCTCGGGCACCGCCGCGCCGGTGTCCAGGCCGGTCACCTCCCGCACCAGGGATTCCGCCGCTTGAGCACCGGCCACCAGGTCGTCGATCACCTTGCGGCGGGTGTACTCGGTGGACGGCGGGGCCGGGCGGGCCAACCACTGCCCGACGGTGGCCGCGAATCGCCAATCAACGGCGCGTCCGATGGTCAGCTCGGAGGACGCGGTCACGTCAGGCACCCACACGTTCGCAAGCGGGCGGCCAGCGCGTCTATGGCGACCCGGCCGGTGGGCCCGGCGTCATTGGAGATGAACGCGAATGTCAGCACCCGCCCGCTGTTATCGGTCACCACCCCGGCCAGCGCGTTGGTCGCGGTCAGCGAGCCCGTCTTGGCCCGCAGCCAGCCGGCCGCGTCCGCGTCGGTGGTCGGGTCGTGGAAACGGTCGGCGAGGGTGCCGCTGCCACCGGCGACCGGCAGCAGATCCAACAGCGCACGCAACCCCGGCAGGCTCGGCCCGGCCGCCGCCTGCACCACGTCGTCGATGGTCCTAGCGGTCAAGCGGTCATCGTCCGACAACCCGCTGGAATCGGCCAGCGTGGCGCCGGTGGTGTCGACGTGTATGGCGCTGAGCCTGTTGAGCACCGCGTCGACGGCGCCGGCGAAACTGCGTGGCCGGTGCATGGCTGCCGCCACCTCCCGAGCGATACATTCGGCCATCACGTTGTCCGAGACGGACATCATCTCGCCAAGCCGCTCGATAAGCGGCGCCGAGCGCACCGCGGCGAGTTCGCGCGCCCCCGCGGGAGCGGGAGCGATGGTGACGGCCGCCGGATCCAGCCCGAGCGCCTCGGCGAGCGCACGGCCGGCGTCCAGCGCGGGAGTGTGCGAGCGGGTGGAGTCGGCGGTGACCGGCTGGATCCGGCCGGCGTCGAGCATCACCGGCTCGATCGGAGCGACGTCACCGCCGTCGATGTCGGCAAGATCCCAGCCCGGCGCTGTCGTCGGGCCGGTATATGCCGTCGTGTCCACCCGGACCGCCGTCGGCGTGACGCCACTGCGGCGGACCTGGTCGGCCAGGTCGCTGATCCGCGCTGCACCCCGATACCAGGTGTTCTGGCCGGGCGGCGCCGCCGATAGCGTCGGATCCCCGCCGCCCACCAGCACGACCACCCCCGGCTCATCGGCGGCAACCACTCGGGTGGTGACCCGCGCCTCGCGATCCAGCGTCAGCAGCGCCGCGGCCGCGGTCAGCAGCTTATTGGTCGACGCGGGCTTTAACGGCACGTCGTCACGCTGACGCCAGAGCGGTTTGCCGGTCATCGCGTCGGTGACCCGGCCCCCCAGCAGGCCCAGGTTCGGATCCGCCAGTTGAGCCGCCAGCGCCGCCGCCAGCCCGGCCTCGGTCGGCACGGGGGCGCCGGCCGCGACGGGAACCACTCCCGGTGCCGCCGTGACCGGGCGCGGGGGCGGGGGAATCCGCACCGGCTCGTTGTCGCGGCCACCCGCGGTGAACACCGCTGCCGCCGCAACCGCGGTGGCGACAACCGCCAGCGCTACCGCGCCGACGATTGCGCGGGTAGATCGCCGCCACCGACCGGGACGCATCATTCTCCTGACTCCTCGGTCCCATTCTGCCCAACGCGCCGAAACGCCGGACCCCGTCGGCGGTTGTCGTGGCCCACGCACCGCTTGCACTAGGGTGGACAGCCGATGACCAGCGACCCTGCGAAGGAGCCGACACGGTGCAATTCGACGTGACCATCGAAATCCCGAAAGGGCAGCGAAACAAATACGAGATCGATCACGCGACCGGACGGGTCCGGCTGGACCGCTACCTCTACACCTCGATGGAGTACCCGGCCGACTACGGCTTCATCGAGGACACCCTCGGTGAAGACGGCGATCCGCTCGACGCGTTGGTGTTGCTCCCCCAGCCGCTGTTGCCAGGCGTGCTGGTGGCGGCCCGACCGGTCGGCATGTTCCAAATGGTCGACGAACACGGAGGCGACGACAAGATACTGTGCGTTCCGGCCGGCGACCACCGATGGGATCACGTCACAGACATCGGGGACGTGCCGGCCTTCGAACTGGATGCCATCAAACACTTCTTTGTGCACTACAAGGACCTGGAACCCGGCAAGTTCGTCAAGGCCGCCGATTGGGTCGGTCGCGCCGAAGCCGAAGCGGAAGTGCGGCGCTCACAGGAACGGTTTAAGAGCGGCGAACACTGAACAGAACAGGCCGGGCTGCGTGTCGATTGCCCGGACCGTGGCCTTTGGAATTACCCGCCTGCACAAGGGGTTTAGACGTCGGCGCCCGCCGATCCTGATTTGATCCGGTGGTGGTGATGGTTGGGCCGATTGATGGGGTGTCATCAATCGGCCCGGTTGTCAGGGTGTGTGGTTGTGGGTGTGTTTTTGCCTGGGTTTTTCAGAGGGTGAAGGTTTGTGGTGCCACCATGGGCCAGGGTGAGGCCGGGACGACGCTGCGTTCCACGCGGTGGGTCACCGACTGCCAGGCGCTGGGTGAGTAGTGGGTGGTGGTTTCCTCGAAGCCGTCCACGCGCGAGATCGTCACCACACCGGTGGCCGGGTTCAAGTCGAAGACATCGCCTTTGGTTTCGTGGATTTCGGCCCCGTCAAGCAGCCGGATCACATACATGGGGGTGTTCCTTCTTTCTGGTTTGGTGTTGCGTTGGTGTTGGGGTGTGGGGGCGCGGCCCCCGGTGCTGGAAAGGCGCCCGCCGCGGCGAGTGTTGTGGTTGGCGCTGTGGTGGCGCGCTCGCCGCGGCGGGGCCGTCGGGGGGCTGTGCGGTGCCCGCCGCGGTCAGGCCCAGCTGGCGCCCACCGCGCTGTCGGTGCTGGCCATGTTGGCGCTGGCGGTTTGCACCTTGGTGCCGTGGGCGTTGGCCTGGTCGTAGATCACCTGGAAGTTGCGCCCCAACTGGGTGATGAACTCCTGGCAGCCCGCCGAGCCCGCGCCGCCCCAAAAATCCCCGGCGGCCAGCACATCCCGGATGATGGCCTGGTGCTCGGCCTCCATGGCGGCGGCCTGGGCGCGAATCAGCGCCCCGTGGGCGTCCACGTCACCGAACTGGTAGTTGATCGTCATTTGCGGTTCTCCTTACATGTCACTGGGTTTGGGCATAGCTGCTAATAGCTGCTGGTAGGTGGTTGCTAGCTGCTCAGCAGGTGCTGGGAGGCCAGCTCTTGGGTCTCGTAGTTGTTGGCGTCGCGGATCAACCCGTCACGCACCCCGTGCAGCATGGTGACGATGTTGTTAAACGCCTGATTCATCTGCGCCATGGTGTCGTAGGAGCTCACCTGGGCGGCCCCGCTCCAGCCGGCCCCGGCGATGCTTTGGGTGGAGGCCCACATCTTGGCGGCCTCCCCCTGAACGGTTTGCGCGTGGCCCTCAAAGCGGGCCGCCATCGCCCGCATCTGGTCGGGGTCGGTCATAAAACGCATCGGCATTGTCGTGTCTCCTTACCGTGTGGTCAACATTTGTTGAGGTGATGGCTTGCTGGATTGACTGGATTGGTTAGTGCTGAACCGCTGGCCCCCCTTCCCTCACCCGGCCGCCGGCGGATGCGGAACCACCGACAGCTGGAACCCGTAGCGCGGCGCCGGACCCCCGGCCATCCCCCGCCCCAGCCCCCCGACCAGCGGCACCCCGCCGAGCATGTCGGCCGGCCCGCCGGCCGGCGGTGCCGCCGAGGGCAGCGCCTCCGGCAGCGCGGTGGCCGTCTTGGGCACCGCCGCGATCGCCGGGGCCCAACTTTGCGGCACCGACAGCGCCCCGATCGAGCCGGCCCGGCCCAACCCGGCCGCCACCGGCGCCGCGCCGGCCAGCCCGCCCAACCCCGAAATCGGGGGCATGTTGTTGATGATGTTGGGCAGCGCCGCGGCCGCGTGCTCGGCCGCCTGGGCGGCCGGCTTGGACAACGTCTCCACCTGGCTCAGCTCCCACCCCAGGTCGTTGATCACGTTGTGCTCATTGCCGATCAGGGTGCTGGCCAACGCCGCCGGGCTGGAAAACCCCAACTGGTTCATCAGCGAGCCCGAGCCGAACAGCGAGCCCAGCAGCGACTTGGATGACGTGGCCGCCTTCGAGGCCGTGGACGCCGCGGTGGAGGCCGCGCCGGAGGTGGCGCTGGCCAGCGGCGCGACCGCGGCGGTGGTGCTGGCCGCCAGCGGTGCGCCCGAGGCGGTGGCGGCCCCCAGCGGGGCGCCCAGCACCGCCGGGGCCGCCGCAAGCGTCTGGGTCCCCGACACCCCACCGGCCTGCACGGTCGCGGCCGCCGGGGCGGCCAGCGCGGCCCCGGAGGTGGTCTGCGGGGCCGGGCTAAAGGTGGGCAACCCCGAGGTCGCCGCCAGCGCCGCGCCCTGATAGCCATACATCGTGGCCGCGTCTTGGGCCCACATCTCGGCGTACTGGGCCTCGGTGGCCATGATCGCCGGGGTGTTTTGCCCCAGGAAATTCGTGGCGATCAACGCCATCAACAACGCCCGGTTGGCCGCGATCACCGGCGGGGGCACCGTGCCTAAAAACGCCGCCTCATAGGCGGCCACCGCCGCCTGCGCCTGCGCGGCGGTCAGCTCGGCCTGCGCGGCGGTGCTGCTTAGCCACCCCACATACGGGGCGGCCGCGGCCGCCATCGCCGCCGACGCCGACCCCTGCCAGGCCCCACTGGTCAACCCCGAAACCACCGACCCGTAACCGGCCGCCGCCGAATACAACTCCCCGGCCAGCCCCTCCCAGGCCGCCGCGGCCGCCAGCAACGGACCCGCCCCCGGGCCGGCATACATCAACCCGGAATTAATCTCGGGGGGCAACACCGCGAAATCCATCCCCAACACCCCCTCACAACGCCGCGGTGTTGGCGGCCTCGGTGGCCGCATACGAGCCCGCGCTGGCCCCCAAGGTGGCCACAAACATGTCATGAATCGCCGCCGCCTGCGCGGCCACCGCCTGATACAGGCCCGCGTGCGCGGCGAACTGGGCCGCGGTCAACACCGACACCTCATCGGCGGCCGCCGGCACCACCCCGCTCGTCGGCCCCGCCGCCGCCCCATTAGCGGCGGCCACCGCCGAGCCGATACCCCCCAAATCACCGGCCGCCCCGAGCATCATCTCCGGCTCGGTAAACACAAAAGACATCGCAGTTCCTCTCCTTTAATGACCAAGCGCCCACCGGCCAAATTCGGTTGCGCTATTCAAGTAGTCGCCCCCCACCCCCAAAGAGTTCCCCCCAAAACCCCACACACCCCACCACCCAAAAACCACCAAAAACCACCCAAACACCCTGCAGCACAACAACACTCGACTACAAATTCGATATCATGCGCGACAGACTATTGTGTGAGATTCGGGGATTAGATGAACGGACGGTGTCAAAGATGAACATCAATACACCGTCAACTAAATGGTGTCGTACCGCATTTTATAACCACCGTAAACTCCGGTGTCGCTCAAAGAATCTACTACGTTTGTCCGGGTTGTGTCCGCGTGGTGTTGAGCGGCGCTGCCGACTTGGCCGGCACCGGCCGCCCCGCCGGCACGGCCAATAGCGGTTCGCTCACCGAAGTTTTTCAACCGCTAGATGGGGCTGAGCGGTTAGAGCGATAACGGCGGCGGGGGCAGCCTGGGAGGTGCGTATGGGGCCGACCGCCGAAGAACCCGTCGTCGACCATCAAAAGCTGATCTACTGGCCCGCACCCACATTCGCAACCAGAGCGCAAACGCAACAGGGCTATTCGGCTACATCGACCGATGGTATAACCCCCGGCGCATCCAACATCGCCTCGGCGGGCTCTCACCCGCCAACTATGAGGCTGCCTGGCACGCCTGGCAGCATCATCACCAACCGGCCACCCCCAATCCGAGGGCACCGACCGATCTCAGAGAGAAAAGTCTCCGGGAAACCGGGGGTCCAAGCACCGGTGTCGCATTGGGGTTGGCGGGATCAAAATCTCCGTTGTGTAGGCGTGCCGACCCCGACCGTAGTGTCTACTCCAATGAGAGGTGACCAGCACTGCGCCGGTAGGCTTTCCAGCGACCCCGACGCAGACCGGCAAGACGGCCATACTCGCCGCCTGGGACAAAGTTTTCTGAAACCTGTTCCGCTGCACGTGAGATCACATATGGCGGCCGACAAGTGACACTGCTTGACCGGGAAATCGCCTGCAGGCGCCGGGTAAGGCCAAAACTCACGCGATCCCAAACACGAACGCCATAGGTGGTTCGAAAGTTGCAGTGGTGTCCGACAGTATTGGAGTCACTGGCCTCACCGCGGGGGCGGTGATCGCCCACACCCGTGGCACCGACAACGCCCCGATGCATGCGGCCTGACCCCGACGCACCGACATTTCCACGCCGCCGCCGGCCGGGACGGAGGTGTCAGCGCCGTCGGTGGCGGAATTCGCCTCCGGAGCAAGAGCTGTCATGGCAGCTGTCAGCAACTTGATCGCCCCGACAACCGGGGTGTTCACATCAGCCGGGGTGGCTGGAGACGCACCGAGGCCTGAATCCGAAGCGTCCAGTCGGGACGCCAGCGACGCCAGCCGCGAACCCGGGGCCGACAATGGGGACGCCAGATTGCCCAGTGCCTCGGGCACGGCAGACATGAGCTCGGACAGCACGGTGTGGGGGCTTGCGCCGGCCAGCGCTGCGGTGTCGGTACCCGGGGTGCCGGCAGCAGCCCCCTGGGCCGCCGCGCCGGTGCTCGACGGTGGCAAGGTAAACGGGACCAGAGTCGACGCGGCCGCCGCGGCGCCGGCATAGCCGTACATCGCGGCGACGTTCTGAGCCCACATCTCCCCGTAGTGGCCCTCGGTGGTTGCGATTGCCGGGGCATGCTGCCCGAGAAAGTTCGATGTGGCCAGCACCTTCAGCAGGCTGCGGTTGGCCGAAATCACCGCCGGGGGCACCGTCATTGACAGCGCGCTCTCAAATGCGGCAGCCGCCGCTTTGGCCTGCGCCGCAGCCTGCTCGGCCTTGGCCGCCGTGGCGTTCACCCACCCCAGGTAGGGGGCAGCCGTCGCCGTCGCGAACGCTGACGGTTCGCCCTTGAGCGCCGACACCACCGAATCGCAGCCGGCGGCCAGCCAATTCAACTCGCTGGCCAGCTCCTCCCAGGCCGCCGCAGCGGCAAGCATCGGCCCTGACCCGGGACCCGAGTACATCCGCGCGGAATGAATCTCCGGCGGCACCATCGCGAAATCGGCGACCAATCCTCGACCTTGGGTTTGCGGCACGGCGGCGTCAGCGGCCTCGGAAGCCGCATGCCACCCGGCGTCGCTATCCAGGTTGGCCGCCAACATCTCCTGAAACCCCGTTTGGGCCCGGACCGCTTGATAAACCCCTGCATGCGCGGTGAACTGCGGCGCCGTTAGCACCGAGACCTCGTCGGCGGCGGCAGGAACCACCCCGGTGGCTGGGGCGGCCACGGCAGCACGATCGACGTCGCAGGCCTGCGCCGTCAGCATTTCCGGCTCAGTAACCACGTGAGACATCACATATCCTCCCCAATTGCTGCTGAGCGGACACAGCGGTGGTCCGCGGATTCGGTCGTGTCTAGTTAGTCGCGCGCGAATGTCGAAGAGTTCCGAGCGTCAACACGGACCGGGCAATACGGGGGTATTTGGGTGCGAAGGCGATCCGAAGCCGTGGTTACGACCGCATTGTCACCGGCGGATTCGTTGACAGAGGTTCGTCAGGATCGTCAGCACTCGTGGGCATCGGGGGCATCGGACGGCATTCATCAGCACTCACCGGCAAAAGATTCAGCGGGATGTTGAGCTGTGGTCACACGGCATGTCTCACGGCCGCGGAGCTGCATCATCAGCTGTCTCCGCAACCGTGCGACCGACCAACTCGGGGCTTCCCGGTGGGAAACGACCGTGCACGGCCGAGCCCGTTGCCGGCGTGGTAGCCGTCGGCCGGTGTCCCGATCGCGGTGGCGGTGATATGCGCTTGCCTCATACCACAGTGGTCGCAGAGTCGCAAGGCAAAGTTCCACATTCCCCTGAGGGCCGCCATCACGGGAGATGATCGGGAGCGGCGGCTACGGGCATCGGTTACGGGAATCGAAGACGCACGACCGGGCGGGGTGTGCCGAGGGTCAGCCCATAGCCCCGCCGCCGTGTGCGGCGATCAGCTCCTCGCGGGCGGCTGCGACGCGGGAGCGGACGGTGCTCACCTGACACCCCATGACGCTGGCGGCCTGCGCGTAGGACATTCCGATGACCTGGGTGAGCACCAGCGCCTCGCGTTGCTCCGGGGGCAACGCCCCCAGCAGCAGGTTCAACTCCACGAAATCGTCGTGCCCGGACGGCCTGTCTTTTTCTTCGGCGCGGTCAGCCACCGCCGACCAGTCGACTCGTGCCGAGATTCGGGGGGGCGCCGTCCTGCGATGAAGGTGATCGATGCCGACCTGGCGTGCGATCCCCAGCAGCCAGGCGCGCGCACTGGAACGGCCGGTGAACCCGGGCAGTCTGCTCAGTGCCTGCAGATACGTTTCCTGGGCCAAGTGTCCGGCGCAGTCTGCGCCGGACACGTGCGCATGAAAGCGCCATATATCGTCTTGCGTCGCCCGCACGAAGGCCGCCAACGCCGCCCGGTCGCCACGGCCGGCGGCTTGCGCCAGCCTGACGGTATGAATATCCGTAACTTCTCGCGCCACCACATGGGCAGCGTATTCACAAGTTGGCCCGGAAAATTCGGAGGTTGGCAATGTTCACGAAGTAGCTCAGTAATATTTAAAAGACCAACACCATTGAGCGTGTCGATTAACAGCACCTAAACGCGGCCGAACATCCGGATCGATGACCGGAAATCGGTCATCGCAACGGCGCCGGCAGGGAAGCTAGGCACCCCCGCTGTGCTCGGACCGCTCGTCATCTTCGCCGCCGGCCGGCATCTCCTGCACCGCGGAAAGCACCCCGGTGACCAAGTCAGGGGTCTCGACCACCGGGCGCACCCGCAACGCCCGGGTCAGCCTGGCGGCCGCTGCCTGCCAGCGCCGACACGCCGGACACTTGCTCAGGTGGTCGTCAACCACAGCCGGTGCGACGGGCTCCGCCTCGCCGTCGAGCCGTGCCGACACCGCCTCCCGGCACATCTCACAGTCCACCGCGCACCCCAGTCCCTTTAATCCCGCTGGCGCGTCCGGTGCGCCACCCGCAGCTGCGGCCGGAGTCCGGCTCCCGCCGGCGATGGGCCCGACCATTGCCCCGGCCGGTCCGCCGGAATCCCAACCGGCAACCACGACGCGGCGATCGGACTAGCGATGCTCCACCCTCACGGCCACACTTCCCCGGATCCACCCCGGAACCTGACCCGACCTTCATCGTTTGCACAGCCGGGACATCCTCCGCATCGTGTTCTGCAGGTAGGTGCGCTCATGACGCCCACAACAAGGGTGGTAGACCGTTGCTAGCACATAACCACCAGCAGCGCAACCCTTGGCTGGCCCCAAAGATCGGGCGGGCGGTTAATCGACCGCCGGGCCGATGAGGCGCTTGCACCTATCGCGCCGCGGTGGCGCATTGTAGAGCGGCGACTTCGGCACGCACCAACGCCGCCGCGCGTCATCCGCGGCCACCGCCGGCGAATCTGTAGCATGGCTGCGTGGACTGTAAAAATTGCCGCGAGGCCCTGTCGGCTCGGCTCGATAACGAGGAGGAGTTCGCTTCGTCGGTTGAGGTCGATGACCATCTGAGAAAATGCCCGGCGTGTCGTCGCTGGCAGGTTGAAGCCGCCGCGTTGACCCGGGCGTTGCGGGTTCGCCCGGCGGTGAAGACGCCCGATTTGGTGGCTGAAGTGCTTGGCGCCGTTCAGGCGATCCCCGTCCGCGGAAATGCTGACGAAGGACAGACCTGGCCCAGGGGGGGCGCTTAACGAAGCTTCAGCGGCGAGATTCGGTAGCTTGCCGATTCGGTTTGCGCCCTGGTTCCTATATTCCCACCAAACCCTTTGTGGCACAGCACTTCTTGACGTTCTGAAAGCATTCGACCCGTTTTGAGGGGCGATGAGCGCGGGGTCACCGGGTGATTGCGACCCGATGGTCGATATCACGTCTTGTTAACAGATCGCAAACAATCCCGACTACCGCATGAATACCACTGGTATTTCACGGTTGTTCGAGGTCTCAGTTGCTTACTCGGGCTTAGGCTGCTGCTGTGAGCACCCCAGGGATCCCCGATTGCCAGACCACCGAGCTGGCGCTGGCGGCCGGGCGTGGTGACCGGGACGCGCTGGCGGAATTCGTGCGCGCGACGCAGCACGACCTGTGGCGTTTTCTGGCGCATCTGTCCGGCGCCGACACCGCCGAAGACCTCGCCCAGGAAACCTACCTGCGCGCGATCACCAGCCTGCCCAGGTTCAGCGGCCAGTCCAGCGCGCGCACCTGGCTGCTGGCGATCGCCCGCCGGGTCAGCATCGATCACACCCGCCGGGAAATGGCGCGCCCGCGGATCTCCCCGCATGCGGACTGGGCGGCCGCCGCCGACCGGGCGGCGGCCCGGCGCTCCTGCGGCCACGAGGACATCGTCGAGCTGAACCTGCTGCTGGATGCGTTGTGCCCGGAGCAGCGCGAGGCGCTGGTGCTCACCCAGGTGATCGGGATGTCCTACGCGGAAGCCGCCGACGTCATGGGGTGTCAGGTGGGCACCATCCGCTCCCGCGTGGCCCGGGCCCGCGAGGAACTCCTGCAGGCCCGCGACACGGCCGCGGATGTAGGCTGACCGCTTCGGTAGCCGCACTCGGTCGCTCCCCGGTTTAGCGCGCCAAAATTTCCGCCGATTGACCCGCAGCGCGAACACGGGAACTTTGCAGGCGCACCGTGCGACCACTGAGATATGCGGTGCACGCACATCCCCGCCCAGGTGGCGATCGGGCTACCGCCGCCAAGCTGGCTGCCCAACCGGCGCATCCGCCGGTGCACCGCGACTCGCCCGGCACATCCGGGCGCAGCAACGAAACCGGGCCCGACGGCCGGCCACTGCGGCCGTCCACAGCTGGGTACCCGTGAGAACGGCCATGGGGACGGGCGGCATGGGGATGAATGGCCCGACAACAACGACTCCCGGGACGACCGGCGGTGACTCCGCGGGTGCCGGTGACAGCCAACCAGGACAGGAGACGAAACGATGTTCACCGCACAATCGCCCTACGACCAACCGACAGGGCGTATCGACGTCCGCAAGCTGCAGGCCTGGTGGGCATATCAGCGACGCGAGGCGCGGGCAACCACCAGGGCGCGCTGGGTCGAGCGGCCGGCCAGGTAATCAACCGGTCAGCCGAATAAAGCGGGCACATGGACACGAAACGCATTGAAATGGATCGGGCGAAGCAATGATAGGTGTTGTGGTACTTGCTGGTATCGGGATCCTGCTGGGTGCGGAGATCACCGTCTTACGCCTCCTTCCCGGTAACCCGACGCCATCTCGGGCGGTTGTGCGCGGCGGCGATGGCTGTCCCGGATTTCACCGTCGGCTGCCGCGGCAATCATTTCACGATAGGTTGGCGCGCAACATCGTTGGTCACAAGCCGAAACTCCCTGACGGTGTCGCGGGTTTTTCGTAACCGGCGCGTGGGGTAGCGAGATCACCCCCGCCTAGTATTTTCATCCTGTGGCTAACCCGGAGGTCATCGCGGAGCACCTGGTGGTGCCGCAGGAACCGGAACGACACGCGTCAGACGGCTGCGGCGTTGCGGAATCCGGCCGCCCCGAAAGTTGTGTTGCGGCGTTTGATGTTCGAACCGCGCAACCGAAACGCCGTCGCGGTGACTGAGGTTGGCGGTGATCCCGGTTCCCCCGGGTGTGGGGGGGCCGCCGTCGGGCCGGTTGCGCGGGGCAGTGTTGCCCGGGTCGGCACGGCAACCGCACTGACCGCCATCTGCGGTTACACGGTGATCTACCTGGGCGCCCGCGACCTGGCGCCCGGCGGATTCTCGGTTTTCGCGGTGTTTTGGGGCGCGTTCGGGCTGGTCACCGGGGCAGCTAACGGACTTCTTGCGGAAACCACCCGAGAGGTGCGCTCAACCCGCGACGGTGACACGGTGCGGCGTGGCACCGCGGATCTTGGCACGCATCCGCTGCGGCTGGCCGCGGTGACCGGCGCCGCCGCCGCCGTGGTGATCGCGGTCAGCTCCCCGTTGTGGAGCACGCAGGTGTTCAGCACCGAACGCGGGCTCTCGGTAGCGCTGCTCAGCGTCGGGTTGGCGGGATTTTGCCTGCACGCGACCCTTTTGGGGATGCTGGCCGGCGCCAACCGCTGGGCACACTACGGAGCGCTGATGGTGACCGACGCCGTCATTCGGGTGGCGATCGCGGTGGCGACATTCGTGATCGGATGGGGGCTGGCGGGGTTTTTGTGGGCCACCGTCGCGGGCGCGGTGGCTTGGCTGCTGATGTTGCTCGCCTCGCCCACGGCGAGGGCTGCGGCCCGGCTGCTGACGCCGGGGGGCACCGCCACGTTCCTGCGCGGCGCGGCCCACTCGATCACCGCCTCGGGCGCCAGCGCGATCCTGGTGATGGGCTTTCCGGTGCTGCTCAAGGCGACCTCAAAAGAGCTGGGCGCCACCGGCGGCGTGGTCATCCTGGCCGTCACCCTGACGCGTGCGCCACTGCTGGTGCCGCTCACCGCCCTGCAGGGCAATCTCATCGCCCATTTCGTCGACGAACGTTCCCAGCGGCTTCGGGCGCTCATCGCACCCGCGATGGTCGTGGCTGGCGTCGGCGCGGTCGGCGTGCTGGCCGCCGGACTGACCGGTCCCTGGTTGCTGCGCGTCGGCTTCGGCGCCGATTACCGTGCCAGCGGGGCGTTGCTGGCCTGGCTGACGGCGGCCGCGGTCACGATCGCCATGCTGACGCTGACCGGTGCCGCCGTGGTCGCCGCCGCGTTGCACCGGGCCTATTCGCTGGGCTGGGTCGGCGCAACGGTAGCCTCGACGGCACTGCTGCTGCTGCCGCTGCCGCTGGAGACGCGCACCGTGATCGCGCTGCTGTGCGGCCCGCCGGTGGGAATCGCCGTACATTTGGCGGCGTTGACGCGGCCACCCGGCTGATCCGCGGTGTACCTTGTGGGATCGATATGGGTTACCCCGACGCCTGGATCATCGTTCCGGCCTTTAACGAAGCCAGTGTCATCGGCGACGTCATCGCCGACCTGCGCTCCGTTTTCGATCACGTCGTCTGCGTAGACGATGGCAGCAACGACGGCACCGGCGAGATCGCGCTACGAGCCGGGGCGCACTTGGTGCGCCATCCGGTTAATCTGGGCCAGGGGGCCGCCATCCAGACCGGTGTGGAGTATGCGCGAAGCCGGCCCGATGCGCGGCTTTTCGTCACCTTCGACGGGGACGGTCAGCACCGGGTCCGCGACGTCGTCGCCATGATCGACCGGCTGTGCATGGGCGATGTCGACATCGTCATCGGAACCCGGTTCGGCCCCGGTGTCAGCAGACCACCACTGCTGAAACGGCTCGTGCTGCAAACCGCCGCCCGGTTGAGCCCGCGCGGCCGACGGCTCGGGCTGACCGACACCAACAACGGGCTGCGAGTGTTCAACAAGACGGTGGCCGACGGGCTCGACATCACCATGAGCGGAATGAGCCACGCCACCGAATTCCTGATGCTGATTGTCGAAAACCGTTGGCGGGTGGCCGAAGTGCCGGTCGAGGTGCGCTACACCGCGTACTCCAAGTCCAAGGGGCAGCCGCTGCTTAACGGCGTCAACATCATCTTCGACGGGTTCCTGCGAGGAAGGATGCCACGATGAACTGGATCCAGGTGTTGTTGATCGGATCGATCATCACCCTACTCATCTACCTGCTACGGTCCCGCAAAAGCGCACAGTCGCGCGCCTGGGTTAAGGTCGGCTACGTCACTTTCGTGCTGGCCGGTGTGTACGCGGTGCTGCGGCCCAATGACACCACGGTCGTCGCGCACTGGGTTGGGGTGGCCCGAGGCACAGATCTGATGCTTTATGCGCTGATCATCGCGTTCAGTTTCACCACGCTGAGCACCTACCTGCGGTTTAAAGACTTGGAATTGCGCTACGCGCGACTCGTTCGCGCAGTGGCGCTCGCCGAGGCGCGCGCCCCCCGGGAGCGCTGACTCACGCCGGGCGTTGGTCCAGGTCTTTGACCGCGGTCGGGTCGTTTTCGGTGATTCCGATTTTCGCCGCGCCACCGGGCGAGCCGAGTTCTGCGAAGAAGTCGGCGTTGATCTGGCGATACCCGCTCCACTGCTCGGGCAGGTCGTCTTCGTAGTAGATGGCTTGGACCGGGCACACCGGCTCGCAGGCCCCGCAGTCGACACACTCGCCGGGATGGATGTAGAGCATCCGAGCCCCCTCGTAAATGCAGTCGACCGGGCATTCCTCAATGCAGGCCTTGTCTTTGATGTCAACACAGGGCTCGGCAATCACGTAGGTCATGAGCGTGTCCTTCCATGTCGCAATTGGGACGAGGAGTGCGGCATTTTGCCGGCCGGAGTCAGCCGTGTCCGGCGCGCAGCAGCTCCTCCAGGGTCGGCAGCTTGACGCGGGGCCGCCCCTGTCGCTCCCCGGCTTCGCGTTCGAAACGGTCAATGGCGTGCCAGTGCGCCGCGGTGACGAGTTTGGGCTGGCGTGAGACCAGCCAGTCAGCGAGTTTGGCGGCGTGATCCCCGGGGAAATCCGCGAGCCCGCGCTCGCGGCCGACGGCAAGATCCCCCAGCAGGGTGTCGACGGTGTCCTGGGAGTCTTTTTTGTTGGTGCCGATCACCCCGCTGGGTCCCCGCTTGATCCAGCCGACGACGTACTCGTTGCGGCGGCCCACGACCCGGCCATTGGCGCTGGGGATGGTGCCGGTTTTGTCATCGAACGGCACCCCCGGGATGGGCACGCCGCGGTAGCCGACCGAACGCACCACCAACTGGACGGGCAGCGTCTCACGGTCCCCGGTGTCTTTGGCCACCACCCGTCCACCGGCATCGCTGACCAACTCATTTCGGCCGAGCACGATCCGCTCGACTTTCCCGTCCCCGAGGATTTCTATAGGAGATGTCAAGAACCGCAATATGATTCGGCGATTACCGGGCCGGGACGCACGTTTCGCATAGTCGCGCAACACCTTGAGGTTCTGCTTTGCCGTCTTGCCCACCGCGGCGGCGTCCTCGTCGGTGATGCCCTGCAGCTGCGCCGGATCCACCACCACATCGACTCCCTGGAGATCACCGAGCTCACGCAGCTCCAGCGTGGTGAACGCGGTCTGCAGCGGTCCGCGCCGCCCGAGGACCACCACTTCCTCGACACCGCGCGAGCGCAGCGGCTGCAGTGCGTGATCGGCGATGTCGGTGTGCGCCAGCATATCGGGGTCGGCTACCAGCATGCGGGCGACATCGAGTGCGACGTTTCCGTTGCCGATCACGATGGCGCGTCCCTTCGACAGGTCGGGGTTTAGCTGCGCATAGTGCGGGTGAGCGTTGTACCAGCCGACGAAATCGACAGCAGCGATACTGCCCGGCAAATGCTCGCCCGGAATGTTCAGCGAGCGGTCCGATTGCGCCCCGACGGCGTAGATCACCGCATCATAGCGCTCGGAAAGTTCGGCAGCCTGAATGTGCTCGCCCACCCGGATGTTGCCGAAGAAACGGAAACGGGGATCTTCGGCGGTCCTTTCGAATTGCTTGCTGACTGACTTAATCTTGGGATGGTCCGGGGCGACGCCGGAACGCACCAGTCCCCATGGCGTCGGCAGCATCTCGAGCATGTCGACAGCGACCTCGATCTCCTCGGAAGTATCTGCGGCGTTCAACAGCGATGTCGCCGCGAAAAAACCCGATGGGCCGGAACCGACGATCGCAACGTGGTATGGACGCATACTCAGACGCATACTCAAAAGCCTCCTCATCGGCGAATACCCTGGCGAGCCGATCGATGCCCCCGGCGACCGTTCCGGCGCGCACGGGGCGTCTCGTCAATTGGGCGTGTCATGCTTCTCATGGTTCTCTTTTTGCGATGTCGCGGGTAGCGGTCGCACGATTGTGGAGTCACAAACGACCATTGTGTTTCGTCCTGCCAGAATCTGACTTGACTGCGGCATCCTTTATGATGGCGGCTAAAACCGGTGCACCGCACACAACGCTCATTTGTGGGTGAGATCACGCATGACGCTCAGCTCTCGCATGCCCGAACTTGCGTCGTTCGAAATATTTCTGGCGATTGCGAGGACCGGAAGTCTCGGTGCGGCCGCCCGGGAACTGGGGTTGACACAGCAGGCTGTTTCGGCGCGGTTGACATCGATGGAGACGCAGGTCGGAGTCGCACTGGCCGCCAGGAGCACGCGGGGCACGAAACTCACACCTGCGGGAGTCCTCGTCGCCGAGTGGTCGGCACGCCTGGTCGAAGTCGCCCATGAGGTCGACGCGGCCTTGGGTTCGCTGCGTACCAAAAGCCGTCAGCGCATCAAGGTGGTGGCCAGCCAGACCATCGCCGAACAACTCATGCCGCAGTGGCTGGTGTCGTTGCAGGCCGCTGCCGCGCGGCGTGGCGATACGGTGCCCGAAGTCATTCTGACCGCTACCAACAGCGACAAGGCCATCGCTTCGGTCCGTGATGGCACGGCAGATCTCGGATTCGTTGAAAACCCCGGGCCGCCCAAAGGATTAGGTAGCTGTGTGGTAGCACACGACGAACTCGTAGTCGTCGTACCGCCGAACCACCAGTGGGCCAGGCGATCACGCGTTGTAAGTGCTGCCGAACTCGCGCAAACACCCTTTGTGATGCGCGAACCACGTTCGGGAATAAGGGATTCCTTCACATTGGCGTTACGCCGTGCGCTGGGCGACGAAATTCAGCTGGCACCACCGATACTGGAATTGTCATCCGCCGCGGCTATGCGCGCCGCAGTCCTCGCCGGTGCTGGACCCGCGGTCATGAGCCGGCTGGCAGTGGCCGACGACCTGGCCGCCGGCCGGCTACGGGCCATCGCCGTTCCCGAGCTGAACCTGCGGCGGCGGTTCCGGGCGATCTGGGCCGGCGGGCGTACCCCGCCCCCCGGTGCCGTCCGAAACCTACTGAGGCAGCTGCGGCTGTGCGCGCCGCCGGATCGCCCATCCCGCCCCGCAAAGCCCCAACCCGCAAATAGGACGGCCCACGCTCCCAGGCGGAGTTAGATTTTCCCCGCAGGCGGGTGACGGCTTGCCCGCTTGGCTGCGGCGACGTCGATGAACGGGAGTTAGGCGACGGCCCGGGTTGCCACCGCATGCTCGAAGCGATCGAGCACGGTTTCGGCCACCAGGCGGTGCGCCCCCAAGGGGGGTGCCATTGCGATGCCGGCGTCGTGCGCGTAGGCCCGGATCCGGTCGATCACCCGTCCGGGCGCCAAAAACCAGGGCGCGATCACCAGCCGGCGGGCACCCCGGCGGCGCAGCTGCTCGCTGGCCTGCGCCAGCGACGGCTCGGGCCCGGTGGCAAAGGCCAGTGCGGCGCCGGCCCAGCGGGTATCCGCCGCCAGCTTGGCCGCTACCGTCGCGCTCCGCGCGTTTGCCGCCGCATCGGATGACCCGATCGCAACCACCAGCACACCCAATGCGCTGTCGCGGTCGGAGACACCCAACCCGAAAAGCCGCTCGCGCAGCACCGCGACCAGCCGATCGTCCTCACCGAGCACGTCGGCTTGCCGCACACCCTGCGCCCCGGCACGGGCGATCTGTTTGGGAATGTCCAAGCGCGCATGGTAGGCGCTGGCCAGCAGCAACGGCGACACCACCGTTCGGGGGGTATCCGCCAGCCCGGTAAGCACACTGTGCAGGCTGGGCAGGTTTTGCTCCAAAAACGCGACCCGCACCTCAAGGTCGGGCCGCATCCGGGCCAGCCGGCCGGCCAGGGCGCGCGCGTTGGCGGCCGAGCGGAGATCTTTGCTGCCGTGCGCGGTCAGCACCAGGGTGCTCATGAAGCGTGCCGCCCGGATGCGGTTGTCGAGCGCCCCCGACCGCACAGCGCTGCGGCCAGCGGATCGCTCATCGCAGTAACGCTTCCTCGGCGCGCATCGCCCACTGGGCGAAGCGTTCCCCGGGTTGGCGGTCGTTGAGGAAGTTGCGCACCACCCGCTCGACGTAGTCACCGAGCTCGTGGCTGAACACCTTGTGCTGGCGCAGCTTACGGCCGAAGCCGCTGTCCTGCCCGAGACCGCCGCCCAGGTGCACCTGAAAGCCTTCCACCGGGTTCCCCTGCCCGTCATCGACCATTTGGCCCTTAAAGCCGATGTCGGCGACCTGAATGCGGGCGCAGGAGTTCGGGCAACCGTTGATGTGCACCGAGATCGGCACGTCAAGCCGGCCGTTGATGTCCGCCAGGCGCTGCTCGAGCTCGGGAACCAGCCCCTGGGCGCGGCCCCGGGTTTCCGCGAACGACAGCTTGCAGTACTCGATACCGGTGCAGGCCATCAGGTTTTTCCGCCAGGGCGAAGGTCGTGACGGCAAACCCAGCGCGTCCAGTCCGGCCACCAGCTCCTCTAGCGCGTCGTCGGGCACGTCCAAAATCACCAGTTTCTGGTACGGGGTAAACCGCGCCCGGTCCGAGCCGGCGCGCTGCATCAGCTCGGCCACCTGGGTCAAAATGGTGCCCGACACCCGCCCGGCGATGGGCGCGACACCGACGGCGTTGCGCCCGTTTTTCAGCCGCTGCACCCCCACGTGATCGATCGGGTGGGTGATCGGCTCCGGGGCGGGACCGTCGATGAGCTTGCGGCCGAGGTATTCGGTTTCCAGCACGTCCCGGAACTTTGCCACGCCCCAGTCTTTGATCAGGAATTTCATCCGCGCCTTGGAACGCAGCCGGCGGTACCCGTAGTCACGGAAGATCTTCGTCACCGCCTCCCAGACGTCGGGCACCTCCTCCAGCGGCACCCACACGCCGACCCGCTGGGCCAGCATCGGGTTGGTGGACAAGCCTCCCCCCACCCACAGATCCATTCCGGGGCCGTGCTCGGGATGGTTGACGCCGATGAACGCGACGTCGTGGGTCTCGTGGGAAACATCCTGCAGACCCGATATCGCGGTCTTGTACTTGCGCGGCAGATTGGCGTAGTCGGGATTGCCGATAAAGCGCCGCACGATTTCCTCGATCGCCGGTGTGGGGTCAAGCACCTCGTCAAGCGATTCCCCGGCCAGCGGTGAGCCGTGGATCCCGCGGGGGCAGTCACCGCAAGCCATCGTGGTCTGCAAACCCACCGCCTCCAGCCGCCGCCAGATCTCGGGAACGTTCTCGATCTCGATCCAGTGGAATTGCACATTCTCCCGATCACCGATATCGGCGGTGTCGCGGGCGAACTCTTTCGAGATCTCACCCAGAGTGCGCAGCGCGTTGGCGGACAACGGCTTGCCATCGGAGCGCACCCGCATCATGAAGTACTTGGCTTCGATGGTGTCGATGTGCTCGTCGCCGGTCCAGGTACCGTCATAGCCTTGCTCACGCTGGGTGTAAAGCCCCGCCCAGCGGAAGCGGCCACGCAGGTCCGTCTTGTCGATGCTGTCAAAACCCTGCTTCGCATAAATGTTGAGGATGCGTTCCCGCACGTTAAGCGGCGCGTCATCCCTCTTGAATTGCTCGGTTTCATTGAGCGGCTCACGCTCACCGAGTGCCCACTGGCCTTCACTGCGCGTCTTGACGGGACGCGGTGCGCTCATCTTTTAGGGCCTCCTTAACATAGCGTGCTGACCTGTGGTGACACCGAGTCGGGAGCGTCCCACACCACCCGCAGGCACGCACCCGACATCGACATCACCATCGGTCAAACGGTGATGCACCGCACGCACCGGCGCATCATTTGACTAATTGGCTGACTTTCGGGGAGCATTCTGCTTATCGGCTTTTGGCTTATTTGGCTCGACGACGGGTCACGTCTTTCATAGTCTACGTCCCCCCGAAGCCGGCGGTAGCGGGCCGGATGTTGTGGGGTCACAACGCGCCCTTGGGTGCGAACGATCACCGAACGGAAATCTGCCCGGCCTTTGCCGGCACCATCCGGAGGTCGCCGAGCGGTTGCCCTGCATCCGAAAAGGATCACCCTAAACCGGCGAGACACCGCCGAGACGGGACCTTACCAGTGCCGCGCCGAACCCGCGCGGCCGCTGCCGGGATCGAGTTGGCCCCGAAAATACTCCACCGTCCGCCGTATACCCTCCCCGAGTTGAACCTGCGGGCGCCAGCCCAAAACCCGTTCTGCCAGCGCGATATCCAGACAGGAGCGCCTCAGGTCGCCCAGCCGCGGCGGGTGGAACTCCGGTTCATCGGACGCCCCCACCGCGGCAGCTACCGCTGAATGCAGTTGGCGGTCAGAGGTTTCCACGCCAGTGCCGATGTTGAAACGCTGCCCGTCGCCCTCGGTGCCGGAAGCCCGGATGAACGCCTCCACCACGTCATCGACGTAGACATAGTCACGGGTGTTGGAACCGTCACCGAATATCTTGGTGGGCCTTCCGGATAGCAGCGCCTGGGCGAAAATCGCCACCACCCCGGCTTCCCCGTGCGGATCTTGGCGCGGGCCGTAAACGTTGGCCGGTGCGATATGCGAGCATTGCAGACCATAGAGATGACGAAACGTGTTGAGGTAGATTTCGCCCGCGATTTTGCCCGCGGCATACGGCGACACCGGGTCGACGGGTGCGGTCTCGCTGGTCGGGTACGTCGGCGGGCGACCGTAGATCGATCCCCCCGACGAGGTGTGCACGATCTTGCGGACGTGCGTTTGCCGCGTGGCTTCGGCGAGCCGAATGGTCCCGACGACATTGACCGAGGCGTCGAATTGCGGGTCGGCAACCGAGCGGCGCACGTCGATCTGGGCGGCCAGATGAAACACCACTTCGGGCCGGTACTGGTCGAGGATCGCCCGCAGATCGGCGGTGACGATATCCGCCTCGACGAAGACGAACCGCGGGGTGCCGGCCAGATGTTCCAGGTTGCTGGCGCGACCGGTCGCGAAGTTGTCCAGGCCCGCCACCCAGTGACCGTCGGCCAGCAGGCGATCGACCAGCGTCGACCCGATAAATCCGGCTGCCCCGGTGACCAGTGCGCGCACCGGCCCACCATACCGGCGTTTCCCGCCGGCTCCTGCGCTGCGGCGGTGCCGGTCAGAAGGGTCCCGGCAAGAAGGGTCCCGGTAAGAAGGGTCCCGGTAAGAAGGGTCCCGGTAAGAAGGGTCTATGACCGCCGCGACGCACCGGCGTGACGTCACCGCCCGCCCCACCCCCGCGGCGCGCGCGCCGGGGGTCGCCGTGGCCGCGGTTGCGCTGATCGCGGTGCAACTGGTGATCCGCGCGGTGCTGGCCTTCGGTGGTTACTTTTACTGGGACGACCTGATCCTCGTCGGCCGGGCGGGCACCCACGGGCTGCTGTCGCCGTCGTACCTGTTCGATGACCACGACGGCCACCTGATGCCGGGGGCGTACCTGCTGGCGGGGGTGATCACCCGACTGGCCCCCCTGGACTGGACCGCACCGGCGATCACCCTGCTGGCCCTGGCGCTGCTGGCCTCGCTCGCGCTGCTGCGGGCGCTGCAGGTGATCCTGGGCTGGCGCCCGGTGCTGCTGGTGCCGTTGACCTTCGCGTTGTTTACCCCGCTGGCGATACCGGGATTCGCATGGTGGGCGGCGGCCCTGAACTCGCTGCCCATGCTGGCGGCGCTGGCCTGGGTGTGCGCCGACGCCATCCTGCTGGTGCGCACCGGCGACCAGCGCTACGCGATGACCGGCGCGCTGGTCTACTGCGGCGGGCTGCTCTTTTTCGAGAAGGCCGCGGTGATCCCGTTCGTCGCCTTCACGGTGACCGTGCTGCTGCACCACGTGCACGGGGACCGGCGTGCGCTGCGAACCGTGTGGCGATCCGGCGCGCGGTTGTGGACGGCGTCGCTGGCGCTGACCGCCGGGTGGGTCGTGGTGTACCTCATTGCCGTGGACCAGCAGCGGTGGAGCTCGGATCTGTCGATGACGTGGAACCTGCTGCGCCGCTCGGTCACCCACGGGATCGTGCCGGGGCTGGCCGGCGGGCCGTGGGCCTGGGACCGCTGGGCGCCGGCCTCACCGTGGGCCACGCCACCGCCGCTGGTGCGAGCGCTCGGCTGGCTGGTGCTGGGCGCTGCGGTGGCGCTCTCGCTGGTGCGCAAACAGCGCATCGGTCTGGTGTGGCTGACGGCCGCGGGCTACGCGGTCGCCTGCCAGGTGCCGATTTATCTGATGCGGTCTTCCAAATTCACCGCGCTCGAGCTGGCCCAGACCTTGCGCTATTTCCCCGACCTGGTGGTGGTGCTGGCGCTGCTGGCGGCCGTGGGGTGCTGCGCGCCAAGTCGCCCGTCCAACGGACGACTGAAGCGGTGGCTGGACCCGCTCGCGTCACACACCGTGGTGGCAACGGGTTTGGCGGTGGCGTTCGTGGCCAGCAGCCTGTATTCGACGGCGACGTTTCTGGCCTCCTGGCGCGATAACCCCGCGCAGCCCTATCTGCAGCACGCGCGGCGTAGTTTAGCCGCCGCATACGCGGCTTCGACCGCTCCGCTGCTGGACCAGGAGGTCGATCCGCTGGTGCTGGGGCGGGTCGCCCGACCGGAAAACCTCGCCAGCCACATGTTCGCGCTACTCCGCAGCCGACCGGAATTCGCCTCCGCAACAACGCAATTGCGAATGCTTGACAGTGCGGGCCGGCTGGTCGACGCGAGGGTGGCCTGGGTACGAACGATCGTGCCGGGACCCACGCCGCGGTGCGGATATTTTGTCCAACCCGATATCGCGGTGCGTTTGGCTCTCGACGGACCGCTGCTGCCCGCGGAGTGGACCGCCGAGTTCAACTACCTGGCCAACAGCGACGGTTCGATGACGGTGTCGCTGGCCGAGGGGCCCCGGGTGAAAGTTCCGGTACACCCCGGACTCAACCGGGTCTACGTCCGGCTGCCGGGTGCGGGCAACGCGATCGACGTCCGCGCCAACACCGCCGCGCTGACGCTCTGCCTCGCGTCCGGACCGGTGGGATTCGTCACGCCGAGCCACCTAACGGAATCGAACCGTTGACCTGCTCATTACGAGTGAGCCGCTCTGCCGACTGAGCTAAGGTGGCGCGCCCCGGGCGGCACCCGAGTCTACGGCAGAACGGGACGCTTCCCCAACCCGGCTAGCCGCCAGCGCCTGGCCGAGCGTGGCGACCAGGGCGTCGACCGCGAACTTGGGTTTGACGTTGGCGGCCAACGCCTCGCGGCACTGAAGCACCGCCTCGATGCAGCACAGCAGCCGCTCGGGGGAGGCGTGCGCGGCCAACGCAGCCACCCGCTCGGTCATGTCCGGGTGGTTGGGCCGCACCGGGCCGGCGTTCGCCGCCACCAGCAGGGCATCCCGGAAATAGGTCGCCAAGTCGATCAGCGCGCGGTCCAGCGCATCACGCGAGGCCCGGGTCAGACGAGATTTTTGGCGCCGCTCCAGGTCCCGGATCGCTCCGGTGGCGCCGCGCACCACCCCGGCGGTGCCCCGACCGCTGCCCCCGGCTCCCAGCGCCGTGCGCAATTCCGCGGTTTCGGACTCGGCCCGCTCCGCGGTCAGCGCCTGCGCTTCGGCCTCGGCGGCGGCCACCAGCCCTTCGGCGGCCGCGTAGGCCCGCGCCGGTATCGTGGCGTCACCGACCAGGTCCAGGGCGCGCTCCCGCCGGGCCCGGGCTTGCGGGTCGGTGGCCAGCCGTCGGGCGCGCCCCACATGGCCCCCGCTGACCGACGCCGCCCAGTTCGCCGTGTCGGCGTCCATGCCGTCGTCCTCGACCAGCACCCGCGCGATCGCCGCCGGGGATGGGGTCACCAGCGCCACATGCCGGCACCGGGACCGCAGCGTGATCGCGATGTCGTCGGGATCCACCGACGGGGCGCACAGCAGGAACACCGTCGACGGGGGCGGTTCCTCGACGATCTTGAGCAGGGTGTTCGCCGCGCCTTCGGTCAGCCGGTCGGCGTCCTCGATCAGCACGATCTGCCAGCGTCCGGTAGTCGGCCTCCGGGACGCGCTCTGCACGATGGCGCGCATCTCGTCCACGCCGATGGATAGGCCCTCCGGGATCACCCGGCGCACATCGGCGTGCGTGCCCGCCATCGTCGTCGCACAGGCCCGACACCGGCCGCACCCCACCACGTCGGGTGACGTGCATTGCAGCGCGGCGGCGAAACACAACGCCGCGACCGATCGCCCCGACCCGGGCGGGCCGGTGATCAGCCAGGCATGCGTCATGGCGCCGGTAACCGCCGCGCTGTGAGCTGAATCACCCCGCGCTAACTGCGCCGCGGCGACCAGGTCGGCTACAACTGGTTCCTGGCCGACCAACCGCGAAAAGACGCCGGACATCACCGCCAACGGTAGCCTGTCATGCCGATACACCCCGATGATGAGCAATCCCCGATTTGGGGCACCGGTTCGTCCCGCTACCTCCCCGCCGACCGATACGGTGGGCTGGTGAGCACCGTAACGGCACTTCCCCGGCGGATCGGTGGATTCCTCCGGTGGCTGGTGCGTACCCCGTGGCCGGTGTTCTCGCTGAGCATGATGCAGGCCGACATCATCGGCGCTTTGCTGGTGCTCGGGTTCTTGCGCTACGGCCTGCCGCCGGAGGATCGGGTCGAGCTGCAGGATCTGCCCCGCACCAACCTGGCGATCTTCGCCCTGGTGGTGATTGCGCTGTGGGCCACCGGGTTTTCGATCAGCGTACGGCTGCTGGTGCCGGTCTTCCGCTGGCAGCGGCGCGACGGGCTGCTCGATGACGCCGACCCCGCGACGACCGAGCTGGCCCGGATCCGGGCGCTGCGGATGCCCTTCTACCGCACACTGATCAGCCTGGGGTACTGGTTTGTCGGCGGGGTGGCGTTCATCATCGCCAGCTGGCCGGTGGCCAAGCACGCGGCGCCGGTGGTGGCGGTCGCGACCGCCCTGGCCGCCACCGCCACCGCGATCATCGGCTACTTGCAGTCCGAGCGGGTGCTGCGCCCGGTGGCCGTCGCCGCCCTGCGTGGCGGTGTGCCGGAGAACGTCCGGGCTCCCGGTGTCATTCTGCGCCAGATGCTGACCTGGGCGTTATCCACCGGTGTGCCGCTGCTGGGGATCGTCCTCGCGGTGGTGGCCGACAAAGCTTCGCTGCTGCGTGCGGCACCCGAGAAGCTGTTCACCCCGATCCTGCTGATGGCGCTGGCCGCGTTGGTCATCGGACTGATCAGCACCTTGCTGGCGGCCATGTCAATCGCCGACCCGCTGCGGCAGCTGCGCTGGGCCCTCGGCGAGGTGCAGCGCGGCAACTACAACGCACACATGCAGATCTATGACGCCAGCGAACTGGGTATGCTGCAGGCCGGCTTCAACGACATGGTGCGCGACCTGGCCGAACGCCAGCGGTTGCGCGACCTGTTCGGCCGCTACGTCGGTGAAGACGTCGCGCGCCGGGCATTAGAGCGCGGCACCGAATTGGGCGGGCGGGAGCGCGACGTCGCGGTGCTATTCGTCGACCTGGTGGGCTCTACCCAGCTGGCCGCCACACGACCTCCCGCCGAGGTCGTCAACCTGCTCAACGAGTTCTTCCGGGTGGTGGTGGACACCGTCGGGCGACACGGCGGTTTCGTCAACAAATTCCAGGGCGATGCCGCGCTGGCGATTTTCGGCGCGCCCATCGAACACCCGGACGCCTCCGGCGCGGCACTGGCAGCCGCCCGTGAGCTGCACGACGCCCTGCTCCCGGTGATCGGATCGGCGGACTTCGGCATCGGGGTGTCGGCCGGTCGCGCTATCGCCGGCCACATCGGCGCGCAAGCCCGTTTCGAATACACCGTCATCGGTGACCCGGTCAACGAGGCCGCTCGGCTCACCGAGCTGGCCAAGCTCGAGGAGGGCCACGTACTGGCCTCGGCCATCGCCGTCAGTCGCGCACTGGACTCCGAGGCGCTGTGCTGGAATGTCGGGGAAGTCGTCGAATTACGCGGACGAACGGTGCCCACCCAGTTGGCCCGACCGGTGCGCCTCGCCGCCCCCGAAGAGCTCTCCAGCCAGGTCACCTAGCTAAGCTAGCGGCCGCCGGTTTTTTTCGCCGGCGCTTTGCGGCCTGCCTTCTTGGCGGGTGCCTTGGCCGGACCCCGGGCCCGCCGGTCGGCCAGCAGTTCCGCGGCACGCTCGACGGTGAGAGCCGACACGTCGTCACCCGCGCGCAAACTCGCGTTGGTCTCACCATCGGTGACATACGGACCGAACCGGCCTTCTTTGATCACAATCGGTTTGCCGGACTCCGGGTCAGCCCCCAGCTCACGCAGCGGAGCCGCCGACACGCTTTGCCGGCCCCGGCGTTTCGGCTCGGCGTAGAGCTTCAGCGCTTCCTCGAGCGTGATAGTAAATATCTGATCCTCGGTTGCCAGCGAGCGAGAGTCATTGCCGCGCTTGAGATACGGACCGTAACGGCCGTTTTGCGCGGTTATCTCCTCACCGGTGCCCGGATCGACACCGACCACCCTGGGCAGCGACAGCAGTTTCAGCGCGTCGTCGAGCGTGATGGTCTTGACGTCCATGCTCCGCAGCAGTGAAGCGGTACGCGGTTTGGGCTTCTTGCGCTGCCCGACCGCGGACCCCTGCTCCGGTTCCTCCGGCAGGATCTCGGTGACATACGGGCCGTAGCGGCCGTCTTTGGCGACGATCTGGTGGCCGGTCGTCGGATCCACACCCAGGACTCGTCCCTCTTGAGGCGTGGCGAAAAGCTTTTCGGCCACCTCGAGGGTCAACTCGTCGGGGGTGAGCGTGCCGTTGAGGTTGGCCCGCTGCGGGGTGGGCTGCCCGTCGTCTCCGGCCACCATGCGCTCCAGGTAGGCCCCGTTCTTGCCCACCCGGACATAGATTGGGCGGCCCTGTGCGTCATCGAACAGCTTGATGGAGTTGACTTCTCGGGCATCGATCCCTTCGAGGTTGACGCCGACGAGCTTTTTCAGACCACCGGAGCGGGCCACCGAGTTCGGCGCACCGTATTCACCGCCGAAATAGAAGTGGTTGAGAAAGCTGGTGCGCCGCTCATGCCCGGCAGCGATCTCATCGAGCTCGTCTTCCATCGCAGCGGTGAAACCGTAGTCCACGAGCCTGCCGAAATGCCGCTCGAGCAAACCGGTGACCGCGAACGCCACCCACGACGGCACCAGGGCGCTGCCCTTCTTGTGCACATAGCCGCGGTCCTGAATGGTCTTGATGATCGAGGAGTAGGTCGACGGGCGACCGATGCCCAGCTCCTCGAGCGCCTTAACCAGCGACGCCTCGGTGTATCGGGGCGGCGGGCTGGTGGCATGCCCGTCGGGGGTCGCCCTGATGACCCCGAGCCGCTGCCCCGCCGTCAAGTGCGGCAGCCGTCGCTCGGCGTCGTCGGCCTCGCCGCCGGCCAGCTCGTCCACGGTTTCCACGTAGGCCTTGAGGAACCCGGGGAACGTGATGGTGCGCCCGCTCGCGGCGAACACCACCGGGTGCTCTCCGGATTGACCGGCGATCCGCAGGCTCAGCGTAGTGCCGCGGGCATCAGCCATCTGGGAGGCCACCGTGCGCTGCCAGATCAGCTCGTAGAGCCGAAACTCGTCATCGGTGAGCTCGCGGCGCACCGCGTCCGGTGTGGCGAACGTCTCCCCGGCGGGGCGGATGGCCTCGTGGGCTTCCTGAGCGTTCTTCACTTTGCGGGTGTACTGACGCGGCGATGGGGAGACGTACTCATCGCCGTAGAGTTGACGCGCTTGGGTGCGCGCGGCGCTGATCGCCGCCTCCGACAGGGTGGTCGAGTCGGTGCGCATGTAGGTGATGTAGCCGTTCTCGTAGAGCCGCTGGGCGACGCTCATCGTGCGTTCCGCGGAGAACCGCAGCTTGCGGCCGGCTTCCTGCTGCAATGTCGACGTCATGAACGGCGCATACGGCTTGCGGGTGTAGGGCTTTTCCTCCGCCGAGGCCACGGTCAGCTGCGCGCCGCGCAGGCCCGCCGCCAACGCGCCGGCGCCGGCCTCGTCGAGCACCAGCACCTCGTCGGGCTTGCGTACGGCTCCTTGCGGGTCGAAATCACGGCCGGTGGCGACCCGCAGGCCGTCAACCGTGGCCAGCCGGGCCATGAAGGAGGGCGGCTGCGCGGCCGGGTCGGACACGCTGGCGTCGAGTTCGACCGCCACGTCCCAGTAGCTCGCGCTGCGGAAGGCCATGCGCTCGCGCTCACGCTGCACGATAATGCGGGTGGCCACCGACTGAACCCGTCCGGCTGAGAGCTTGGGCGCGACCTTCTTCCACAGCACCGGGCTGACCTCGTAACCGTACAGCCGGTCCAGGATGCGGCGGGTCTCCTGCGCGTCGACCAGGTCGTTGTCCAGATCCCGCGGGTGTTCGGCGGCGGCCCGGATCGCCGGCTCGGTGATCTCGTGAAAGACCATCCGTTTGACCGGGACGCGCGGCTTGAGGGTCTCCAGCAGATGCCAGGCGATGGCTTCACCTTCCCGGTCACCGTCGGTGGCCAGATAGAGCTCATCGGCGTCTTTGAGCAAGTTCTTCAGCTCGCTGACCGTGCGCTTCTTGTCGGGGCTGATGATGTAGAGCGGTTCGAAGCCGGCATCGACGTTGACCCCGAGGCGCGCCCACGGTTCCGATTTGTACCGCGCGGGGATATCGGCGGCGGCGCGCGGCAGATCGCGAATATGCCCCCGCGAGGATTCGACGACATACCCGGACCCCAGATAACTGGCCAATTTGCGCGCCTTGGTCGGCGACTCGACGATGACGAGTCGCCGCGCGCGCCTGCTCTTACCGCCGGCGCGGCCGGTGTCAGCCACTGCGTTTACGCTCCACTTCTCTTGCGTCCGTACCGGCGGGATGACCTCCGGCGTCCGGCGCGGTGGTCCCCTCGGCCCTGTGGACAACTGACAATGTGACACCCGGGACGGGCTAACGCAAACCGACCCCCGGGAGCACGGGCACTGCCCGAGCCGCTACAGGTGCGGCCACTGCGACAACGCCTCGGAGTCGTCGGGGCATTCCCCCACGTGTTCTACCAGGAGCGATAACCGGCGCCGGCCGCTGATCCGCAGCGCCGGGCGGGCGCCTCGGGTACCGAGGAGCGTCGGCGCCATCCCGATCCGCATCAACGCCGAGGCCAGCGGCGAATAGGTCTGCGGAGCGCGCGGATCCAGACCCAGCAGATAACGGCCGGCATCCGCGGTCCCGGCCGCCAGGGCCCACGCCCGCAGTGCCCGCGGCCCGGGCAGCCACAGCGGGGGCACGGTCTTAACCGCTCCCCGGGTCCACTGCGCGAGGACATCGCGCAAGCGGGGGTCAACACCGGTGCGGACCAGGGGATGGTCCTCGTCGGTCCGGGTGATCTCGGCCACCAAGCCGGCCTCGTCGACCATCTCGGCCAGCGCGGAGGCCCGCCACAGCTGCCCAACCACGACGGACAGCCGCGCACCGTCGCCGATCTGCACGATCTGGCCCGACGCGGCCAGCACCCCGGTGAGGTCGGCGACGCTGGGCGGCGTCGACTCGGCCGCGAAGAAAGACAGCTGACCCACGTCACCGACGGTAGGCCCGCCCGGCGACGACGCCCGCCGGGCCCGGATACGGCCCGGGAAGCCGACGAACCGGCCGGACCCCACGGGTGAACCCGCTGCGGGCGGAGCGCTGCGGCAGCGGGGGCGGTGTACGTCGATACCGGCCGTAACCAAAACCCCCGGCCAGCCCCTCAATCGCGACCGTGCCGGGGGTTTCAGAATCAGCCGGTTGAGTTCGCGCCCGCTGGTTAGATGGAGCGCACGCTCGTGGCCTGCGGCCCCTTGGGGCTGTGGCCGATCTCGAACTCGACCCTCTGGTTTTCTTCAAGGGTGCGGAAGCCCGTTCCCTGGATCTCCGTGTAGTGGACGAACACGTCGGCCGAACCGTCCTCCGGGGCAATAAAGCCGAACCCCTTCTCCGCGTTGAACCACTTCACAGTTCCCTGTGGCATTTCTCGATCTTTCCTTACTCTTTCTGGTGCGGTGCACCGCCCTCCGGTGCACCGGGCCCGCTGTGACCGCCATACCGCGCGGAGTCGCCGGAACTTCACCCGGCGTAACCCTCGCCAGAACCACGGCCGCAACGTCGATCCTGCGAAAGTTTGACACGAACACAGAAGCTGTTGCCGTCATTAGTCAACCATGTCCGTGGTGTCGGCAACAGCCCCCAGGTGATCGATTCAGCAACCGGCCGGTGAACAATTCTGGTGCGGGCCGGCGATGACGCGGGGCGGCGCTCGATGAAACGCTTCCGCCGGCACCGACAGCCACCAGTGCGGGGAGGGCGAACAATGGCGAGTTTCGGCGACAAACTGCTCGCCGCCGTGATCGCCGGGACCGAGCCGAACGAGCATCCGCTGCGCCATGTCGCCCGACTGCCGCCACGAACCGGCCGGACACGAGGTTGGCCGGGCTGGGCCGAGCCCGACGTGGTTCGGGCGTTCACCGATCGGGGAATCCCCGCGCCATGGTCGCACCAGTGTGAGGCCGCCGAGCTGGCCCACGCGGGCCGTCATGTGGTGGTGAGCACCGGCACCGCTTCGGGAAAATCCCTGGCCTATCAACTCCCGATTCTCAACGCGCTGGCCACGGATCCGAGAGCCCGGGCGCTGTACCTGTCGCCGACCAAAGCACTCGGCCACGACCAGCTGCGCGCTGCGATGGCGCTGACCGCAGCGATCCCCCGACTGGCCGACGTGGCGCCCACGGCGTACGACGGGGACAGCCCCCAAGAGGTTCGCCGTTTCGCTCGCGAGCGCTCCCGGTGGCTTTTTTCCAACCCCGACATGGTGCACCTGTCGATGCTGCGTAACCACCCCCGCTGGGCCGCCTTTCTGCGCGGCCTTCGCTTTCTGGTCGTCGACGAATGTCATTACTACCGAGGTATTTTCGGCTCAAATGTGTCGATGGTGCTGCGCCGCCTGTTGCGGTTGTGCGCGCGTTATTCGGCGGCGCCGACGGTGATCTTCGCCAGCGCGACGACGGCCTCGCCGGGCGCGACGGCATCCGAGCTCATCGGCCGGCCGGTCGAGGAGGTCACCGAGGACGGCTCCCCCCAAGGGGCACGCACGGTGGCGCTGTGGGAGCCCGCGCTGCGCGCCGACCTGACCGGGGAGAACGGGGCGCCGCTGCGGCGCTCCGCCGGTGCCGAGGCGGCACGGGTGATGGCGGACCTGATCGCCGAGGGGGCGCGGACGCTGACGTTCGCCCGCTCGCGTCGGGGTGCGGAGCTGACCGCGCTGAGCGCCCGGGAACGACTGGCCGATATCGCTCCGCAGCTCGCCGAGAAGGTGGCGTCCTACCGAGCGGGTTATCTGGCCGAGGACCGCAGCGCGCTGGAGCATGCCCTGGCCGAGGGCCGGCTGTGCGGGCTGGCCACCACCAGCGCGCTGGAGTTGGGCGTGGATATCGCCGGACTGGACGCGGTGGTGCTGGCCGGTTTTCCCGGCACCGTCACCTCGTTCTGGCAGCAGGCCGGCCGGTCGGGACGGCGCGGCCAGGAGGCGCTGATCGTGCTGATCGCTCGCGATGACCCCCTGGACACGTATCTGGTCCATCACCCCGCCGCGCTCTTGGACAAGCCGATCGAGCGCGTGGTGATCGACCCGGGAAACCCGTACGTCCTCGGACCCCAGTTGTTGTGCGCGGCAACCGAACTGCCGCTCGAGGATGCCGAAGTCCGAGAACTCGGTGCCGAGGGGGTGGCGGCGGAGCTGGTCGGCGAGGGGTTGTTGCGGCGACGGTCCGGCAGGTATTTCCCCGCCCCCGGGGCAGAACCGCACACCGCGGTGGACATCCGCGGCCCCACCGGCGGCCAGATCGTCATCGTGGAGGCGGACACCGGGCGCCTGCTGGGCAGTGTCGGCGTCAACCAGGCGCCGGCCACGGTTCACCCCGGGGCGGTCTATCTGCATCAAGGCGACAGTTACGTCGTCGACTCGCTGAACACCCAAGACGGGATCGCCTTCGTGCACGCGGAGGACCCCGGCTATGCGACGTTCGCCCGGGAACTCACCGACATCGCCGTGACCGGTGCCGGCGAACGGCGGCGGTTCGGGCCGGTCACGCTGGGCCTGGTCCCGGTTGCGGTCACCAGCCGGGTCGTGGGTTACCTGCGCCGCCGGCTCACCGGGGAGGTGATCGACTTCATCGACCTCGACATGCCGGCGCACACACTGGCCACCACCGCGGTGATGTACACCATCACCCCCGAGGCGTTAGCACTCAGCGGTGTGGACGCTCCCCGGATTCCCGGATCGCTGCACGCCGCCGAGCATGCCGCGATCGGGCTGCTGCCCCTGGTGGCCAGCTGTGACCGCGGCGACATCGGTGGCCTGTCCACCGCGGCGGGTCCCGATCCCCTGGCCCGGCTGCCCACCGTCTTCGTCTACGACGGCTATCCCGGCGGGGCCGGTTTCGCGGAACGCGGCTTCCACCAGGCAAGCGTGTGGCTGGGTGCGACCGCGGCGGCGATCGAGGCGTGCGAATGCCCGAACGGATGCCCGTCGTGCGTGCAATCCCCAAAGTGCGGCAACGGCAACGAGCCGCTGGACAAGGCGGGTGCCGTCCGAGTGCTACGCCTGGTGCTCGCGTGGCTGGCTCGTGGCTCAGACTGAGCCTCGGCGCGAACGGCGACCACCGTCGGCGCCGAGTTCGCCCAGTTCGCCAATGCCGTTGTCTTCTGCCGGTGACGATACGGGCCGTGACACCGCCCGCTGCGACTAACGGGATTCATGCGGTATTCGGCGCACGACGCGGACGGTTCGCAGCCGGCATCGGCGGCCGCCGTATCGAGCGCAGTTGTCGCGGGCGACCACCAGAAACGCCACCACCCGATGGCCGCTGCTGAACACGCCGCGCTCGGCCCGACCCTAGAACAGATCAGACCCCGGTTTTCAGCCGGGGATGAGGTTGGTTGGGTAATGGCGCCCTCTAAAGATCACTTACTTGCAACGAGTTCGGTTGGTTAGCCCCACGAGTAGTCGGCGCCGAGGTCGATGGCGGCAGCGACGACCGCCCGGTCGATTTGGCGCAGGGCGTGTAACGCGGTGAGGAGCTGTCGGGTAGCCGGTCGCGGCTGGGGCTCGCCGTCCCGGCGCCCGGCGAGTGTCTCTGCCGTGTCGAGCAAGTCGGTCGCACGGATCACGGTCACGGTGTGGTCGCGGTTGCGGGTGGCCAGCACGTCGATGTTGCGACGAATCCGTGCGGCGGCCGCAGTGACGGCCTCCGTCAGCGTCGGGGAGGCATCGTCGTATCGTTCGCTATTGCGGGCCAGGGTTCGCCCGTAGTGGTCGCAGGCGCGGAGCACCCGCAGGCTGCGTCGGATGCTGCGCCGTCCGGCCATGCCGGCGACCCCGGCAAGCAGCGGCTTGGCAGTGACGCGGAACTGCTGCAGGTTTCGGTCGAGTTGACGCGCCGTCTCGGTCGGGCTCGTGGCCGTGTCGGCGCCGAACAGGGTCGCCACGGATGTCTCGATCAGCTCAGACAGCGTCGTTAAAAAGGCGCGGGCATTGTCGAGCAGGGCCGTGCGAATGTTGCTCGGCAGCACCAGGATCGCTACTGCGACGCCGATGACGGCGCCGATCGCGGTCTCCTCGACCCGCAGCAGCAGCAGGTCGACGGTGAACTCGCCGAGCAGACCGTACAACAGTGCCAGCATCGTGGTGATCCAGAAGATCATCAGGCTGTAGCCGGCCTGCATTAAATAGAAGGCGCAGAACAGGCACACGAAGATCAACACGATCGACACGGCGGTGTCACCGGAGACCAGTGTGGCGATCAGCATGCCGCAGGGCACACCGAGCGCGGTGCCGAGCAGCCGCTGCCAGCCCTTGGTCAGGGTTTCGGCCCAGGTGTTGGTGCCGACGAAGATCACGAACGCAGCGATCACCGCCCAATACCAGCGGGCCGGGGACACCAACTCGCCGGCGACGATCGCCAGCGACGCGGCCACGGCTACCTGGATGGCTTGCCGGGTCGTTGGCCGCAGACCCGGTTGCTCCCGCCCGCCCTGTTGGTCCGGTGCGCCGCCGGCGGCTGCCGACGGCGGCGCGCTCGTGCTGCCGGTGGTGGCGCGCTGGACCAGTGCGCGGACTTCGGAAGCCGCTGTCGCCGTGGCGATTATCGCCAGGGCGAGGCGGCGCACCGCGGCTCCGCCGGGGTCGCCGGTGGCGATGGACGGCTGATCGAGCAGCTGCTGAGCCCGGTTCGCGGCCCGTCGCAGCCCCTCGGGTTGCGGTGCGCGGATGGCCCGCGCGAGCTGGGTTAGTGCCGCAGCCAGTTCGGCGCGAGCGGCAGCGGGTATCTCTGGGGCGACGGCCGCGGCTCGTTCACCGGCGGTGGCGACCCGCTCGACGGTGAGTTCGGCGTCGAACAGCCACAGGGCCAGGTGCTCGCCGCTGACCCCGGGCCATAGTGCGGCCGGGTTGACTTTGTCTTCGATCTGGCTCTGCACCATCAACGCGGTCTCGTTGAGCCGGGCGGTTCGGATCCGCAGGTGATGGCGCCGCCGTTCATCGAACCGCCCGGCCCGCAGCGCCTCGGCGGTGCTGTCGACGACGATGGCCATTTGCGCACGCAGTGACCGCATGGTGGCTCGCAGCACGCGTTGGGGTCGATCCGGCAGAACGTAGCCGCTCATCACAAAACTGCACAGGGTGCCCACGATGACGGCCCCGATCAGCCACGGCAGTTCGGCGGTTTGGGCGCGCAGATACAAGGTGAAGAAGTACGCCATGAATGCGACCATCCCCAGCGCCCTTCCGCGCGCGCCGAAGCGGCGGATGTAGACAGCGGCGAACACGATCACCACGAACACAACCTCGCTGGCCACCCGGTGGGGCGCGAGCAGCGCACCGGCGGTGATGGCCAGTGCGGCGGGCAGCGGCAGCAGCGCCATCGTGATCTTCTGCCGACGCGGATCGGGCTCGTTGACCGATCTTGCCGCGATCATGGTGATGACGACGCCGAGCAGCGCGACGGTTAACGGCTGTCCCGTCGCTTTTGTCAGCAGGTAAAGGATCAATAGGGCGGACACCAATGCGGCCGTCGTCCGGGTGGCCATCCGCAGCCGCAGCAATCCGGGATCCGAGGCGATCGTCCAGTTCTGCGCGCGCTCGTAGGCCGCGGTTATCGACTGGCGCAGGCCGCCGGTCAAGATCGCACCTCTTCTGCCGACGCTTCATCACCTGGATACCCCACCGTGGCGCGCCACGCCGGGGCCCGCCGGTCGGTTGCTGTTCGACATCGTGACAGCGCCGACGCGGGCGAAACTGGCCGATGGCCGTGACCTCGCCGTTGGGATTCGGGTCCCGCTCGCGCCGCCGCCCGCGCTGCGCCGGCGAAGGCGACGGCTACCTCGACGGTGACGACGACGTCGAGACCTTGCACCGCGCACTGTGTGTCGTCGGCGCGCATCTGACGGGCCACCGCCGCCGCTCGGGAGCAGGCGGCCGCGGCTCCGGCTGGTAGCCGTGCCGCGCCGGCCAATGCGGCCAAATCGGCCGCCGCCTGCGCCCGATGACGGGCCACCACGACCGAACCAAGGTACGCGCCGGCACCGGTAACGCCCAGCAATACCCCGACCATCGCCACCGCCACGACGGTCGCCGACCCGCGATCACCGCGGTAGCTCAGATACTGAAATCCCCTGAGCAGCAATAACCAACTCCGGCAGCAGGCTGGAGCGCGCGGTGACCGTCGCGACGACGAACCCGCCGTTTCGGCGCACCTGCACCGACGCCCCTCCGGGCGCGATCCGGCGCGCCGCGGCAACCGCCGACCCGTCATCGCCCCGCGCTGCCAGCCGGGCGGCCTCTCGGGCCGCGTCGACGCAGCGCACCTGCATGGACACCGCGGTGAGACCCGCCAAGCACAACACCAGCACCACCACCAGCGTGGCGATCGCCAGTGCCGCCTCGACGGTGCTCGCGCCGGCATCGTCGGCTACACCTTGGTGTTCAGCGCGCGGCCGATGATCTTGGTCAACGCCGAGACAATGGAGTCTCCGGTGACGACCGTGTAAAGAATCGCGCCGAAGGCCGCGGCCGCGATCGTCCCAATGGCGTACTCGACCGTCGACATGCCCGACTCGTCGCCCGCCAGAAGTGTCAGTCGCGCGCTCATGACCCGAAACACGTTGACTATCATGGCTTGTCCCTTCTTCATCACCCCGACCCCGTCGAGGGTCGTTCGCGGTCGGTCCGCGAAGCGTTGCGCCCACCCCGGCATCCGTACTCACAGCACGCCCGATTGCAAAACGTCACCGGCCAACCCGGCCACCACCGGAACGATGCCCAAGCACACGAAGGCCGGGAGAAAACACAACCCGAGCGGCCCGGCAACCAGGACGGCGGAGCGCTCAGCGCAGGCGTTGGCCGCGTGGGTGGCATCCTGGCGAGCCTGCGCAGCGAGTCCGGCAATGCCTTCGGCGAGTGCTGCCCCCGATGCCGCCGAGCGCCGTGCCAGCCGCAGCAACGCATCGGTCTGGGTGTCGATCGAACCGGCCGGCTCCGGCGGCGCCGACCACGCCACGGCCGGGTCGGCGCCCAGCGCTAACAGTTCGGCGGCTCGGCGCAACACCCGGCCCAGCCGCGGTGGCGCGGATTGCGCCGTCGCGGCCGCTGCGGCCGACACCGCCATGCCCGCTGCCAGGCAAACCGCCAGCACGTCCAGGCTTGATGCCATCGCCATCGGGTCCAAAACGTGCGCAGCCCGCCGTGGCGTCCGATTGCGACGTGCCGGCATCCCGGCGCGCGCCCTCGTCATCGAGCTGCGGGAATTACTCAACACCGCAATGGCCAGCAACAGCGCTGCGGTGCTCACCGGTGCACCGTCCCTTCCTGTATCACCTTGAGCTGCAACGTTTTCACAACCACACCCGCAAACCCGTCAGTCGGCGAGAAGCTACCCGCCGGCGCTCGCTCGTTACCCGTTGCGCCCCTCCGGGGCGGCGTACCGCGGCTCACGACACCACCCGGTCGGTGATCCGGTCCGACCAAAGCAAGCCGCCGCATGCCAGCGTGAGTCCCGCTATCAGCAACCACCCTCCGGCACCCCCGCCGAACAGGAAACGCAGCGGCTGCGCACCGATCAGCTGACCCAGCAGCACCCCCGCCACCGGAAGCCCCGCCAGTATGGCCGCAGTGGCGCGGGCGCCCGCCATTCTTGCCATCACGTGCATCGTAAATCGTTGCCGCTCAGTGATATCCCGTTGTGCGGCACGCATCAGGGTAGATATCGCCAGACCGTGATCGCAGGCCAGCTGCCAGTAGACGGCGATCCGATCCCAGTGGGCAGGCAGGGCTGATGTTGCGGCGACACCACGCAGCCCGACGCTGACGTCGGCACCGAGCCTGGCGCGCGCCGCGACCGTGCGAAAGCACATCCCGACCGTTCCGCCGGCTTCGTCGGCGGCCACCGCGAACGCGTGCGCCGGATGCGCACCGGCCCGCAGTTCGCCGACCAGAACATCGAGTGCGGTTTCCAGCGCCCGGCTCTCGCGCGCTGCGTGTCGTCGGTGCCGACGGCGGCGGCAGCGCAGCGTCGCGGTTACCGCCACAACCCCGACAGCGAGAACCGTTGGCAGCGACAGCAAAGCTATCGCGGCCACCGTGGCACATCCGGCTGTGCACCAGGCGACAACCGGCGGCACTCGCGGGCGGGCTGGTCGCGGCGGGATGAGCCGATGGCGTGATGATCCCGGCCAGACCACGAGCGCCAGAGATAGCATCAACGCGGCCGCCACGAAGTTACTCATGTGGGCGGCCGCGTCCGCAGTAGTTGGTCCAGATCTATTGCGTTGCTGGTAATTCCGTGATCCACATGCCAGGCTGTGACCGCCTGGACCAGCCCGCTGCCGGATCGACGCAGCACGGCGATTTCGCAAAGCCTGCGGCGCCCGGTTCGATCCCGCGCCACATGCAGCACCACTTGGACCGCAGCGGCGAGTTGGCTATGCAGCGCGGGGCGATCGAGACCTCCGAGGGCTCCCAGCGCCTCCAGCCGGGCGGGAACCTCGCCGGGGTTGTTGGCGTGGACGGTGCCCGCACCGCCTTCGTGACCGGTGTTTAGCGCCGCCAGCAGATCGACCACTTCAGCGCCCCTGACTTCCCCCACCACGATGCGGTCCGGCCGCATGCGCAGCGCCTGGCGCACCAGTTGACGCACGGTCACCTCACCCACGCCTTCGACGTTGGCGCGCCGGGCAACCAGCTTGACCAGATGGGGATGCCGCGGCGCCAACTCGGCGGCATCCTCGATGCACACAATCCGCTCACCGGGTGCAACCGCACCGAGCATGGCCGCCAGCAGCGTGGTTTTGCCCGCACCGGTGCCGCCGCAAACCAAAAATGCCAGCCGCGCGGCGATCAACTTGGTGAGCAGCGAGGCCGCCTGTGGCGCAATCGCTCCGGTGGCGATCAACGCCGCCAGATCCTGAGTGGCGGGCCGCAGCACCCGCAGCGACAGGCAGGTGCCCCCGGCCGCAACCGGCGGCAGCACCGCATGCAGCCGCACCACAAACTCTCCGCTGCCCATGCCGGTCAGCTGGCCGTCCACCCACGGTTGCGCATCGTCGAGACGACGGCCGGCGGCCAGCGCCAGGCGCTGCGCCAAACGCCGCACAGCCGCTTCATTGGGAAACCGAATCGTGCTGCGCCGCAGTCCGTTTCCATCATCGACCCAGACCGAGTCCGGCGCGGTGACCAGGACGTCGGTGGTGCCGTCGGCGCACAGCAGCGGGTCAAGGATGCCGGCACCGGTCAGCTCGGTCTGCAACACCCGAAGATGGCTCAGCACCTCGGTGTCGCCGAGCACCCCACCGGACTCGGCCCGGATCGCGGCGGCGACCACGTTCGCGCGTAGCGGCACGGATTCGGCCGCCAGCCGCTCACGCACCCGTTCGATCAGTGAATCACTCATGCCACCCGACCGCTCTGTTTCGGTGACGGTCGTGGCGGCAGCATGCCGAGCACCCGGCGAGCGGCGATCGCCAGCGCGGAACGCCGGCCTAACCGGAGGCCACCGTGTTCTAGTTGCTCAGCCAGGCGCGGTTGGGCCCTCATCGACGCCAGTAACGGCACGCCGGCGATGTCGGCGATTTCGGCAGCCCGCAGGCCACCCGGTGACGGTCCCCGCACCACCAGACCGATGTTCGGATTGATCGCTGATAACACCGGGGCGATGGTTGACGTGGCGGCACATGCCCGCACATCACAGGGGCTGACCAAAACGACCAAATCCGCGGTGTACAGCGCCGCTTGGGCGGCCTCGGTCAGGCGGCGGGGAAGATCGCAGATCACGGTCACTCCGCCGCGCCGCCCGGCATCGACGACGGCTTCCACCGGCCCGCTTTCCATCTCATATCCGCTCCGGGTGCCGGAGAGTACGCTGATGCCGTGGTGCCGCGGGAGCGCCTGACGCACCGCCGACCAGTTCAGCCGGCCACCCTGCACGGCCAGATCCGGCCAGCGCAGGCCGGGCGCGGTGTCACCGCCCACCACCAGCTCGATACCGCCGCCCCAGGGATCGACGTCGATCAGCAATGCGTCCGTGGCGAACTGGGCCAACGCCACCGCGAACAACGACGCACCGGCGCCGCCGCGTCCGCCGATGACGGCGATGACCGCGCCGCGAGGGGTGCTGCCGCGCGCCGCCTCAGCGGCGTCGGCGAACTCGCCTACCAGTTGGTCTTCCTGGGCGGGCAGCTGCAGAACCCGTTGGGCTCCCACGGCGATTGCCGCCTCCCAGCTCGCCGGGGCCGGTTCGCCCCGGGTCAGCGCGATGACGTGAGCACGCCGTGGCAAGGCTCCGTGTCTGCAGCGCTCCATCGCCGTCTCGTCGAGCACCACGGCCGCCGCGGCCGACCAGGATCTCCGGCTCACCGCCGCCCTGCCCGGTGACCCGGCGCCGACATGCACCACCCGCACCCCGGCGGCCGCGGCGATCCGGTCCACTTCGTCCCGTAACGCCGGGTCGGCCAGGACGGCCAAGACACCCGACACGACACCCGAGGTGCCGGCCGCGTCGCCGGTGCCGGTGGAGCTCACCCACCCACGGTGCGGTGGCGCACCGGCCAACCGCCAGCCCGAACCCGGGATTTGGGGACGAAACGCGATCTGTGCACGAACCGGTCGACACCCCCGGCGGCCACCTGATTCCGCGGCGAGTGGCCGACGGGCGGACCCACAGCCCCGGCCACCGTCGACGGCACCGGGGACGTTATAGCCCAGATAAGCCGGATAAGCCGGATCAGCCCGGCAAACCCGATAAACCCACCAAAAAGGGACGACCCCCGCCAGGGGGGGAGGAGGCGAGGGTCGTCGTGTATCAGCCCCGGGGGGTCGGGCTGATACACCCTCGGCACAGGCCGAGTAATCTTTACTATACACACGACAGCGCCGGCCGACGCAAGTGCTACGTGCCGCGGGAGGCGCACCTCGGTCGCCCCGAGCGAAACCCCGAAAAGACCGCCCACCATGTCGGTCCCGCCGTGAGCCGCAGCTCCGCGCACCGCGCGCCCTGACGCCGGCTCCGCCCTATGCTGGGTCGGTGACCGCTTCGAACTCGGCCGCACAGCACCACCCCGCAGCACGCCCGCAGCCGTCCCGCGCTCGTGAGACCCGCGCCGCCGCCTTCTTCGATCTGGATAAGACGATCATCGCCAAGTCCAGCATGCTGGCGTTCAGCAAGCCATTCTTCGATCAAGGGCTGATCAACCGCCGCACCGTGCTCAAGTCCAGCTACGCCCAGTTCATCTACCTGCTCTCCGGCGCCGACCACGACCAGATGGACCGGATGCGCGTCCATCTGACCAACATGTGTGCCGGTTGGGAGGTAGCGCAGGTCCGGTCGATCGTCAACGAGACCCTGCACGACGTCGTCACACCGCTGGTCTTTGCCGAAGCAGCGGACCTGATTACCGGGCACCGGTTGTTCGGCCGTGATGTCGTCCTGGTGTCGGCCTCCGGCGAAGAGGTCGTCGCACCGATTGCGCGCACGCTCGGGGCCACCCACGCGCTGGCGACCCGCATGGTCGTCGAGGGCGGCAGGTACACCGGGGAGGTAGCGTTTTATTGCTACGGTGAGGGCAAGGTGCACGCGATCCGCGAGCTGGCCGTTCGTGAGGGTTATCGGCTGGAGCATTGCTACGCCTATTCGGATTCGATCACCGACCTGCCGATGCTCGAGGCCGTCGGGCACCCCACCGTGGTGAATCCCGATCGCGCCCTGCGGAAAGAGGCGACCACACGTGGCTGGCCGGTGCTGACGTTTACCCGGCCGGTGTCCCTGTCCGATCGCCTCACCGCCTCGGCGAGCGCGGCGGTTGCGGCCACCGCCGCGGTCAGCGCGCTTGCCGCCGGAGCGATCACCTATTCGTTGCTGCGCCGCTTCACGGTTTAACACCCGATGACGACGACCCGACGATCCGGGGTCCGGCGGCCTGGGACGCCCACCACCCGAATCAACCCGGCCGGTACCGGGGCTCCCCGGGGCGTTTACCAATGTCGCTGAACTCATTTGCGGGCGGATTGGGTCTTGATGTGATCGGGCCCACGTAGTACAAAGGAGTCACGGAAGCCCGGGGAGGCCAAGGTCGATCCGGAGGAGAAGGTTCGATCTCCCGATCCGGGCGGCCAGCACGGTTCCCGGCACCCACGCGGAGCTACAGCCGCGAAAATGGCAGAAGTGTTGCGGGCCTGCGTAATTGCGAAGAGTGAACGGCACTGACGGCCCTTTGGGTGGGGTTGCAGCGAGTCGCTTCGCAAGATCGCCGAGGCCAACCCACGCAGCCGGAGTTGCACGCATGGTAACCGAGTTCCGTGCTAGCGGGCGGCGGGCCGAAAGCTTCGGATCGTCGCCCGCTTCACATGTGTCAGGGGGTTGCGGGCACCGGTCGCCGGGGTGAGCTAGCGGTTCGGCAGGGATTCGGCGATCCGCAGAGCTTCCTGGGCCCCGGCCTGCATCGCGCGGCAACACAACAGCAGCCAGGTTGTCAGTCCCTCGGGCGAGCCGGTGGCAAAGTCGCGCGCCGCGGCGCGGTAGTCCGCCGCACGGTGCATCCAGCTCACCTCGGGTACACCCAACCCGTGCGGGTCGAGCCCGGAGGCGATCGACACCAGCCGCGACACCGCACGGGCCACCACCCCGTCCGCGCTGCCGAACGGTGCCAGCGTCAGCAGCTCCCCGTGGGCGACCGCCGCCAGCACCGGTGCCGGCACCCGGGTGGCCCCGGTCGCCAAATCCGCCAGCAGCTCGAGGCGCGGTCCGACGTGGGCGTCAGGCCGCGGCCGGCCCAGCCGGTCCTCATCGACCTGACCCGCGGCCGCCAGCATGTGCAGCCGGGCCAGCGCCTGCAGCGGCGCCCGCCGCCACACCCCGACCAGGCTGGTTTCGCCGCCCTCCAGAGCCTGGGCCACCCGCAGCGCGCCGGCCAACACCGTGGTGCCGGTCCCGGGACCCTCCGGTGGATCCTCCGGTTTGGAGGAGCCACCGTCCAGCACCGAGGACGCCTGCGCTGCCCGCATCGCCGCCTCCGCGGCACTGACCGGCCAGCCCCGCAGGTTGGCCCGATGCCGATGCGCCCGGCTCAGCGCTTCTCGAGCCCGATCGCTGGCGGCGGCCACGCCGGGCAGGTCCATCAGGGGAGCCAGCGGATCAGCGCTCACAAGACGCCAACTTAGCCCGGACTCAGCGGGGTGCCCCCGGGACGGCCGCCAGCAACTCGGCGGTGTAGTCGTGGCGCGGCCGCGAGAACACCTCGTCGGTGGGCCCATGCTCCACGACTCGGCCGGCCCGCATCACCAGCACCTCGTCGGCGATCTGGCGGATCACCGCCAAGTCGTGGCTGATGAACAGGTACGTCAGGCCCAGCCGGGCCTGCAGATCGGCCAGCAGATCCAGGATCTGTGCCTGCACAACGACGTCCAGCGCCGACACCGGCTCGTCGCACACCAGCACCTCGGGCCGCAGCGCCAGCGCCCGGGCGATCGCGACCCGCTGGCGTTGACCCCCCGACAGCTCACCGGGCAACCGGCCCAGCAGCGACGACGGCAGCGCCACCTGCTCGGCGAGCTCGTGCACCATCTCTCGCCGTTGCCTGCGATCACCAATCCGATGGATTCGCAGGGGCTCTTCGATAATGCGGAACACCGAATACATGGGATCCAAGCTGCTGTAAGGGTTTTGGAAGATAGGCTGGATCCGCCGACGAAATGCCGGCGCCCGGCGCCGAAGGAGGGCATCGACGTCTTCACCATCGAAGAACACCGCGCCCGCGGTCGGTTTCAACAGGCCCAGCACCATTTTCGCCAGCGTCGACTTCCCGGAACCCGACTCCCCCACGACCGCCAGCGTGGTCGCCCGTCGCAACCGAAACGACACGTCGTCGACGGCACGGAATCCCGGATGCCGCCGCAGCGCCCCGCGGGGATCCCGGTAGGTCTTGGTCAGCCCGCAGGCGACGACCAGGTTGTCATCGGCCCCACCGGCGTGCTCGGCCGTATCGCGGCGCACCCGGTCGCGGGTCTGCGCCCCGGACGCGTTGCGGTACACCGACGCCGCGGCCACCAGCCGTTGCGTGCAGACGTGTCGCGGGCACTGCAGGATAGCCTGCGCCGCACCGGATTCCACCACCACTCCGTGGTGCATCACGACCAGATGCTCGGCCCGTTCACCGGCCAGTGCCAGGTCGTGGGTGATCAGCAGCACCGCCGTGCCGAATTCCTCGGTGAGTCGCCGCAGCTGGTCGAGGACCCGTCGCTGCACGGTGACGTCAAGCGCGGAAGTCGGCTCGTCGGCGATCAGCAAGCGTGGGCGACCCGCCATCCCGATGGCGATCAGCGCGCGCTGGCAGAGCCCACCGGACAGCTGATGCGGATAGCGTCTCGCTTGAGCCCCTGGATCCGGCATGCCGGCCGCTGCCAGCAGCTGCATCGCCCTCCGCCGCACGCCTCGGCCATCGGTGTTGGCGCGCAACGCCTCCCTTACCTGAAAACCGATCTTCCACACCGGGTTCAGGTTGGTCATCGGATCCTGGGGGATGTAGCCGATGGCCCGCCCCCGGATCGACCGCAGCGCCCGCGGGCCGGCCGCGGTGATATCGCGCCCGTCGAAAACGATACGTCCCGCGGTGATTCGGCCGTCCGGCGGCAATAGCCCGAGAATCGCGGCGGCGGTGGTGGACTTTCCGCAGCCGGAACCGCCGACCAGGGCCACGGTCTGGCCGGGATACACCGTCAGCCGCGCCGAGCGCACCGCCGGCGGGGCGGTGCCGAACCGCACCTCGAGGTCCTCGATACATAACAGCGGTGCGCTCATCGGCGCCCGAACCTGCGACGGCGCATGCTGTGCGCCCCCGGGTCCAGCGCTTCGCGCAGCACGTCGCCGAGCATCATGAACGCCAGCACCGTCAGGGCCAGCGCCCCGGCCGGATAGAACACGATCGGCGAGCCTGCCCGCAGCCGGCTCTGGCCCAGGTTGATGTCTTCGCCCCACGACACCGTGGTGGGCGGCAAACCCACCCCCAGATACGACAGCGTCGCCTCGGTCACGATGAAACTGCCCAGCGATATCGTCGTGACCACGATCACCGGGCCCAAGGCGTTGGGCAGCACATGGTGGAGCAGCGTGCGAAATCGGCCCAGCCCCATGGCATACGCCGCTATCACATAGTCGCGCCGGCGCGCTTCGAGCACCGCGGCGCGGGTGACCCTGGCCAGCTGCGGCCAGCCGAACACCGCCAGGGCCACAACCACGGTCAACACCCCGCGCCGCGGCAACACCTGCGCCAACACGATGGCGGCGAGCAGCAGCGGAACGGAAAACACCACGTCGGCCAGCCGGGACACCCAGCCGTCGAGCCAGCCGCCGTAAAAACCGGCCAGCGCGCCGAGCGTCGTCCCGATCAGCAGCACCGCCACCGTTGTTGCGATCCCGACGGTGATCGAGGCACGGGCCCCGTACACCGTGCGAGCGTAGATGTCATGGCCCTGCAAATCGGTGCCGAACCAGTGCTGCGACGACGGCGGCAGCAGGCTCTGACTCGGGTCGGCACGGGTGGGGTCGACGCCGGTGAACAGCCGCGGGAACGCCGCCATCATCACCATCACGGCGATCAGCGCCACCGCCACGACGAACTTCGGGCGGTGGCGCAGCTGCCGCCAGCTTGTCCGCCAAAAGCCAACCGGGGCAGTGGTTTCCGCAGTGTTACCGGGATCACCGGTGGCGACGAATACGAACCGCTCCTGGCCGTCAGCCATAGCGAATCCGCGGGTCCAACACCGCATACAGCAGATCAACGAGCAGGGTGGTGAAAAGGTAGACCATCACCAACACGGTGACGATCGACACCACGGTGGGGGCCTCCTGCCGGATGACCGCCTGATAGAGCGCACCGCCGACACCGTGGATGTTGAAGATGCCTTCGGTGACGATCGCCCCGCCCATCAACGCACCCAGGTCCGCCCCGAGGAAGGTCACCACCGGGATCAGCGAATTGCGCAGAATGTGCACGGTGACCACCCGGCGTCGGGAAAGACCCTTGGCGGTAGCGGTGCGCACATGGTCGGCGGCGGCGTTCTCGCTGACCGCTGCGCGGGTCAACCGCACGACATAGGCGAACGACACTGAGCCCAACACGAAACCGGGCAACAGCAGCGCGCGCATCGTCGCCTGTTCCCCGACGGTCACCGGCGCCAGGCCCAGCCTGACCCCGAACACGAACTGCGCGACGAACCCGAGGACGAAGATCGGCACCGCGATAACGATCAGGCTGGCCAGCAGCAGGCCGGCGTCGAACATCCCGCCCCGGCGCAGCCCGGCGACCACCCCGAAACCGACCCCGAGTACGGTTTCGACCGCCAGCGCGATCAATGCCAGCCTGACGGTCACCGGAAACGCCTGAGCCATCACCTCGCTGACCGGTAGCCCGGAGAACGACTGGCCGAAATCCCCGTGGGCGATGCCCCACAGGTACTTCAGGTATTGCAGCCAGAACGGATCGTCGAGGTGGTACTGTTCCCGCAGCTGGGCCACCACGACGGGGCTTAGCGCCCGATCACCGCCCAGCACCGCGATCGGATCGCCCGGCAGCAAGAACACCATGGCATAGATCAGCAGCGTGGCCCCGAAGAACACCGGAACCATGACCAGCAGGCGCCTGCCGAGGTAGCCGAGCATTTAGGTGCTTTTCACGATGTTCTCATAGACCGGCAGCCCGTTCCAGGAGATCACCACGCCGCTTACCATCCGGGAGAAGCCGGCGGCATTAATGTTGTCCCACAATGCGATCACCGGCATGTCATGCAGCAGGATCCGCTGGGCGGCGTTGGCCGAGGCCGCCGCGGCGGCTAGCGTGGGCTGTGCTTGCGCAAAGCGTATCGCGGCGTCGAACCGTGGGTTGGAGTAGCCCACGTCGTTGGCTGCCCCGCCGGTGACAAACAGCGGCTCCAGAAACTCCAGTAGCGACGGATAGTCCCCCTGCCATCCCGCACGAAACGCGGTCCGGATGCGCCGGCCGTTGATCTGGTTGCGAAACTGCGCAAACGTCGGTTTTGGTGCGCCGACCGCGTCGACGGCCAAGGTGTTTTTGATGCTATTGGCGACCGCGTCCACCCAGTCTTGGTGTGCGCCATCGGCGTTGTAGGCGATCTGATAGCTGCCGGTCCACGGCGAGAGCCCATCCGCCTGCGCCCAGAGCTGTCTGGCATGCACGGGATCGTAAGTAAGGGCGTCGTTTCCGGGAATGTCCGGGTCGAAGCCGGGTGCTGAGCGTGCGGTGAAGTCCCTTGCGGGCGTGCGGGTGCCGTGGAAAATCTGTCGGCAGATCTGCTCCCGGTCGATCGCCGCGGACAGCGCCAGCCGACGCAGGCGGCCCTCTTCGCCGCCGAAATGCGGCAGCTGCAGCGGGGTGTCAAGTGTCTGGTTGACCGCCGCGGGTCCGGTGACGGCGCGCCCCCTCAGATCCCGGCGATAGCTGGGCAGCGCGCTGGGCGGAATGCTGTCCAGCACGTCGAGGTTACCGGTCAGCAGGTCGGCGTAGGCGGTATCCAGGCTGGCGTAGAAGATGATGCGCAGCCCGTTGTTTTTCGGCATCCGGTTGCCGTGGTAGCCGGGATTGGGCACCAGGTCGATCTTGACGTTGTGCAGCCAGGCGTGTCCGTTGGCCAGTTGGTAGGGGCCGTTGCCGATGGGGTGGCGTCCGAATGCCGCAATGTCCTTGAATGCCGCCTTCGGCAGCGGGTAGAACGGCGAAAACCCAACCCGAAGTGTGAAATCGATGGTCGGAACTTTGAGCCGGACGGTGAATTCGGTGTCGCTCACCGCGCGCAGACCCGACATGGCGCGTGCCGTGGGCTGTGGTGCCGCCAGCTGATCGTAGCCGTCGATAGGACTGAAAAAGCTTTGCTGAAGTTGGGCGTTGGTGGTCAGCGCACCGTAATTCCAGGCGTCGATGAACGAGTGAGAGGTCACTGGTTCGCCGTTGCTGAACCGCCAGCCCGGTTTGAGGACGATGCGGTAGTTGAGGTTGTCGGTGGTCTCGATGACCCGGGCGACCTCCGGTGCAGGCGTGCCGGTGGCGTCGTAGGAGACCAGCCCGGCGAAGATCCGGTCGATGATCCGCCCGCCATTGGTCTCGGTGGTGTTGGTCGGGACCAGGGGATTTTGCGGCTCGGCGCCGTTGACGATCACCACGTCCGCGACGGTCCCGCCGCCGCAGGCCGAAACCAGGGTGATGGCCAGCAATCCGACGGTAAGGATCCCGGTCGCAGCACGTATCACGCCCATGACAGCGACCTTAAAGCCGATGGTCCGTTCGCCGCCCCGCGGTGACCCGCGACACGGGCCAGCACACGTCAGGGCGGAACCGGAACGAACCCGGCCCCCGGCCGGTTTTTCCGGTCGACGTCGGCCAGCACGGCGTTGATCGACGTCACCACCGCGGGCGTGTGCAGTGGGATGTACTTGATGACGCACATCGGCAGGTTTTCGCTGAAGGCGCCGTGGAGCAGGCCGACCAGCAGGTTGTTGACGGTGACCGGTGCTCCGGAATCACCGGGTTGTCCACAGACCTGCATGACGATGGTGCCCGGATCCTGGCCCGGTCCCCAGGTGACACCGCAGGAGTTGCCTGTCGTGCGGCCCTGTTTGCAGGCGACCTCGCCGAACGCCGGCTCGGGCCCGATGCCGTTGATCAGAAAGCCGTCGTAGTTGGCCACCGGTGCCACCTTGTCCGGATCGAAGCGGATCACCGCGTAGTCGAGGGTGTCGTTGCCGGCCACCATCGTGCCCACCACGCCCTGGCCTTGCGCCGCCTCGGCGGCGACCTGCGCCCCGGGGCCGCCGCAGTGCGCCGACGTGAAGCCGACCAACTCGCCCTTGTTGTCGGTGCCGATGGTGGTCAGGGTGCAGAACGTGTCGCCGTTGATGACGATGCCCGCACCACCCCCCAGGGGGATCTTGCCGGTGGCGGCCGCGGTGCCGGCGGGCAGGCCCGCCAGAACAAGCAGCGCCGCCATCGCCGCCGCAACACGCGGCAACCAGTGGTGCGTCAGCTGCACAGCAAAATTCCTGTCGAGGTCGAAAGTCCAGAGCGGCTGCGCCAGTCAAATTTGAACGGCCCGCAACGGCAGTCTAGTTCAGCTGGGGCACACCCGCGGGCAGGTTCGTCGCGGTACTCGGCTGGCCTCGTCCGGCACCGGACCACATGGCAACATGAACCGCGACGACAGCGCCAACAAGGGAGGAGCGTCGGTGAGCAACGCTAATCGGAAGAACACGGACAGCGATTCGGGCAGCGCCGGACGGCTGACCACGATCCCGCTGGCCGATCCGCATGCCGCCGCCGGGCAGCCGTCGATCGGTGACCTGGTCAAAGAAGCGACCGCCCAGGTGTCGACGCTGGTGCGGGCCGAGGTCGAATTGGCCCGGGCCGAAATCGCCCGCGACGTCAAGAAAGGCCTGACCGGCAGCGTGTTCTTCATTGCGGCGCTGGTGGTGTTGGCCTACTCCACCTTCTTTTTCTTCTTTTTCCTCACCGAGCTGCTCGACACCTGGCTGTGGCGGTGGCTGTCCTTTTTGATCGTGTTCGGGATCATGCTCGTGGTAGCGGCACTGTTGGCACTGTTCGGTTTCCTCAAGGTGCGCCGGATCCGCGGACCCCGGCAGACCATCGAATCGGTCAAGGAGGCCCGCACCGCACTCGGTCCCGGTCATGAGAAGGCCGGCCGGCGTACGCCGATCACGCCCGACGGCACGGCTCCCGCGGATCCCTCCGGCTGGTAGATGACACCGCCAGATCCGTCGATGACCCGGATCAGCGGGCCGTGGCGCCATCTGGACGTGCACGCCAACGGTATCCGGTTCCATGTGGTCGAGGCGGTGCCGCCCGGCCGGGGCGCGGCTCCCCCGCCCACCGCTCGGCCGCTGGTGATCCTGCTGCATGGTTTCGGCTCCTTCTGGTGGTCCTGGCGTCACCAGTTGCGTGGCATCGCCGGTCCCCGGGTGGTCGCCGTCGACTTGCGCGGCTACGGCGGCAGCGATAAGCCGCCGCGGGGCTACGACGGCTGGACGCTCGCCGGCGACACCGCCGGGCTGATCCGCGCGCTCGGGCACACGTCGGCGACGCTGGTGGGTCACGCCGACGGCGGCCTGGTCTGCTGGGCAACCTCGGTGCTGCACCCGCGGCTGGTACGTGCGATCGCGCTGATCAGCTCACCGCACCCGGCCGCGCTGCGACGCTCCGCGCTGACCCGGCGCGATCAGGGTCGGGCGTTGTTGCCGTCGTTGCTGCGCTATCAGGTGCCGATCTGGCCGGAGCGCTCGCTCACCCGACACAACGGCGACGCGATCGAGCGTCTGGTCCGGAGCCGTGCCGGCGCCAAATGGCTCGCGTCCGAGGACTTCTCCGAAACCATCGGCTATTTGCGGCAGGCGATCCAGATTCCCTCGGCGGCGCACTGCGCGTTGGAATACCAGCGTTGGGCGGTGCGCAGCCAGCTGCGTGACGAGGGTCGTCGGTTCATGAGGGCGCTAAGCCGACAACCCGGAGTCCCGTTGCTGCATCTGCGTGGCGACGCGGACCCCTACGTGCTGACCGATCCCGTCGAGCGCACCCGGCGTTACGCCCCGCACGGACACTACGTCTCCATCTCCGGGGCAGGGCATTTCAGCCATGAAGAGATGCCCGACGAAGTCAACCGGCACCTGATCCGGTTTCTCGAGCAGGTGCACGGAGCGCTGCTCAACTGACGCAGGCCTCGGTGCTCACCGGCTGGGTGTCACCGATCTTGGCCAGCTGAGCGGCCACCTCCTTGGCCGTCAACACGAAACCGGTGTCGTTCTCATCGACCGCCGCCCCGAACACCACACCGAGCACGTGACCGTTCAGGTCGACCAACGGCCCGCCCGAGTTGCCTTGCTCCACGTTGGCCCTGATGGTGTAGACCTGGCGGGTAACCGTCGCGTTGCGGTAAATGTCGGGCCCGCTCAATTCGATGACGTCCCGGATCCGGGCGGGGGTCGCCACGAAGGCGCCGCCACCGGGATAGCCCATCAACACGGCGTCGGTACCGGTCGTCGCCGTGGTGTCGGCGAACGCCAGCGGCCCTGAGGCCAGGTTGGGAACGGCGAGGATGGCGATGTCGACCGCCGGGTCGTAGGACACCACCGTGGCCTCGTAAGGAGTGCCGCCGGCCGCCACGGTGACGGTACTGGAGCCGGCCACCACGTGGGCGTTCGTCATCACCCGTTCGGGTGATATCACGAATCCGCTGCCCTCCAGCACCTTCTGGCATTTGGGCGCGACCGCGCGGACTTTGACCACACTCGGCCGGGCGGCAGCCACCACCGGGCTGTCGGCCAGGGCGGCGTCCGGCGGCGCGACCGCGACGACCGGGGTGCGGCTGAACGGCTCCAGCACCGCCGGCAGGCCGGACGTGTCCAGCAGCGAAGACAGCCGCTTCGGCACGGTCTTCAACCAGCCGGGGGCGTACCGGTTCACCTCGGCCAGCACCCGCGAGCCGCGGACGGCGGCCGCCAGAGCGGGCTGATCGCGCGACTGCGTCAGGGGCGTCGCGAGCAGCCAGGCCGCGACCAGCACCACCACCACTTGCAGGCCCACGCCGACCAGCGAGTCGACAAACCGGATCGCCCGGCCCCGCAGCGCGCCCCGGACGGCCCGGCCCAGCACCACGCCCGCCACCTCACCGACGACAACCAGCGTCAGGATCAAAAACAGCGCGCTAAACAGCTTGGCGCGCGGCGCGGTGACGTGGCTGACGAGGTGCGGGGCCAACAGCACACCGGCGATCGCCCCCAGCAGCACTCCGACAAACGACAGCAACGAACCTAACGCCCCCGAGCGCCAGCCCGAGACGGCCGCGATGAACGCGACCGCCAGCACGGCAATGTCCAACCACTGCGACGAGGTCATCGAGGTCATCGCGGTCATCGCGGTCATTACCGGGCACCGCCCAGTTCGGCTACCAGTGCCATCGCCTCGTCGAGTTCACGCACGTCGGTGACATCCCACGGCTGCGCCCAGCCGGCCACATCCAACATCGCCGAAATCACCTGTCCGGTGAATCCCCACACCAGCATCTCGTGTAACAGGAACGCCGGCCCGGCGAAGCGGCGGCTGTGCGGACGGCGATACACCATCAGCCGGTTGGCCGGGTTGATGAAAGCGCGCACCGGAACCCGGGCCACCATCGCTGTTTCTGCCGCGTTGACCACAGCCACCGGCCCGGGATCCGGTGAGTACGCCAACACCGGCACGACGTGAAACCGCGACGGCGCGATGAAGGTCCGCTCCAGCGTGGCCAGGGGATATAACCGCCGGGGATCGATTCCGGTCTCTTCGTGCGCCTCCCGCAGGGCGGTGGCCACCGGCCCGTCATCGGCCGGATCGGCTGCACCGCCGGGGAATGCGGCTTGACCCGCGTGGTGGCGCAGCGTCGAGGCCCGCACGGTCAGCAGCAGGTCGGCCTCGTCGGGAACACCACCGTCGTCGGGCGCCGACCCCGGACCGGAGAACAGCACCAACACCGCGGCGTCGCGGCCCTTGCGGGCCGCCGCGGCCGCCGTCGCGGCGGTCACCGTCGCCAGCACGTCGGATGGCAACCGGCGCCGGTATGCCTCGGGGATCTGACCAACGTTGTCGACGAGCGAACGCAGCCACGGCGGGCCGGCCTCAGGCTTCAGCACAACCCGCGCCGTCGCCACGCCACCACCGGGCCGCCCTCGGCAGGCATCACCCCCGATTGTCATGACCGGCCCCCAACTGCAGCCGCGATCTCGTCCGCGCTGGCGAAAGGCCGCGGCAGTATCTGCGCTACGCTACCGTCCGATCGCAGCACCACGGTCGCGGGCATCACGTTGGGGACCCGCAACGCCGCGGCGACCCGACGCCGCCCGTCCTGCAGGGTGGGCAGCCGAACACCGAGCTGCGCGAGCCGCAGCAGCGCCGCGGTTTCGTTCTCGTCCTGGTGCACCGTAACCACCGTCACCGTCGCCCCCGCGCGTCGTTGATACTCCGCCAGCGCGGGCAGTTCAGCCGTGCACGGTGCGCACCAATAAGCCCAGAGATTGACCACCGCCCGTCGCCCGGCCAGCGCCCGGGCGACGTCGACGGGCGAGCCGTCCGCAGCGCATTCCGCGACCACGCCGCGAAGCGCGGTGGGGCCGGGCCCGTCCGCGGGCACCGGACACGGCGGCAGCTCGGCCCGCTGCCGGGGGCCGGCCAACCCCGCCGGGGTGTCGGCGTCGCGGTGTTCGCGGCCGGTACCCACCGGGGCCCGCGGGCCCGGCGGCGGCACAAAGGTGGTGCGCAACTCGATCATCAGCCCGATGAGCAGGGCAACAACCACCGCGAGGATGGCGATGGTCCAGCGTGTCGTCATTGCGGTCTCGGTGCGGCAGGGTTGGCTACGGGGGATGGCTCTACAGCCCGGCAAGGGCCAGCAGGTGCTCGGCTTCCGGGCCTTTGACGAGGGTGGCGGCGATCGCCGGTTCGGTGGGCCCGATCCCGTAGGAAGGGCAGTCTTTAGCCAACACGCATACCCCGCACGCCGGCTTGCGCGCATGACACACCCGACGACCATGGAAGATCACCCGATGGCTCAGCGCGGTCCAGTCACGGCGTTCGATCAACGCCCCCACCGCGTATTCCACCTTGACCGGGTCGGTCTCCTGCGTCCAGCGCCACCGCTTGACCAGCCGCAGGAAGTGGGTGTCGACGGCGATTCCCGGGATTCCGAACGCGTTTCCGAGGATGACGTTGGCAGTCTTACGCCCGATGCCGGGCAGCGAAACCAGCTCTTCCATGCTGGCCGGGACTTCCCCGTCGAACCGCTCGACCAGGGCCTGCCCCAGGCTGATCAGCGCCGCCGCCTTGTTGCGGTAGAAGCCGGTGGGCCGGATGAGCTCTTCAAGTTCGGCGCGATCGGCGCGTGCGTAGTCCAGCGCGGTCCGGTAGCGGGCGAACAGGGCCGGTGTGACCAGGTTTACCGTCTTGTCGGTGCTTTGCGCCGAGAGGATGGTGGCCACCGTCAGCTCGAGCGGGGTGGTGAAATCCAGCTCGATGTGGGCGTGGGGAAAGGCCCGCGCCAAAGCGCGGTTCATCCGGCGGGCCCGGCGCACCAGGGCGAGGCGGGTTTCCGATGCCCAACGGCGACTCGCATCGGCGCCGGGCGCGGCGAGCGCGGGCGCAGAGCGCCGGGCAGGCTTGGTCGTCACCTTCGACAGCGTACTGTTTCGTAACCGAGCTGAGACTTTGACCGTGTTTACTTGCAGCTTGTGTCTTGGTTGCTGGTGGTCCTGGTCCCGGGGCTGTTGATGCTGGTGACACTCGGGCTGGGGCGGCTGGAAAAGTGGCTGGCCCACGACACCGTCACGGCCACCGACGTCGCAGAGTTTCTCGAGCATGCCGAGGCCGTCGACGTGGGCACGCTGGCCCGGGAAGGGCTGCCGCAGGCCCTGGACCACCTGCATCGGCGCCGGGCCGAACGACTCGTCGATGCCCCGGCGCGCAGCCCCGCCGCCGGCAAACATCACGCCGACCCGTTCTCCGCCGGCGTCGTGCCAGCCCTCGGGCCCGGTCCCACCGTCCGGCGATACCAGCGTCCCCAGACCAATCCGCAGGTTAAGCCGACTCGCCACGCGGATCATGTGTAACGTTGGCACGTCGAACCGATGGCCTGCCTCTAGACTCGGTCTCACCAGCGGGTGGATGGCCGGCGCGGCCGAGGCGCTGATCGCGCAGCGCGGTGGACGAGAGGGCAATCGGTTCGCGACTGCCACAACCATCCAGGGCAGCAACAAATCAATAGATACCGCAATAAATAAGGGGCAACGTGGACGAGATCCTGGCGAGGGCCGGAATCTTCCAGGGGGTGGAACCCAGCGCCGTCGCCGCGCTAACTAAACAGCTGCAGCCCGTCGACTTTCCACGCGGGCACACGATTTTCGCCGAAGGGGAACCCGGAGACCGGCTGTACATCATCATTTCGGGAAAGGTCAAGATCGGCCGCCGCTCCCCGGACGGGCGGGAAAACCTGTTGGCGATCATGGGGCCCTCCGACATGTTCGGCGAGTTGTCGATCTTCGACCCGGGGCCACGGACCTCCAGCGCGACGACGATCACCGAGGTGCGGGCGGTGTCGATGGACCGCAACGCGCTGCATGCCTGGATCGCCGACCGACCGGAAATCGCCGAGCAGCTGCTGCGGGTGCTGGCCCGTCGGCTGCGCCGCACCAACAACAACCTGGCCGATCTCATTTTCACCGATGTGCCCGGGCGGGTCGCCAAGCAGCTGCTGCAGCTGGCCCAGCGGTTCGGCACTCAGGAGGGTGGTGCAATGCGGGTCACCCACGACCTGACGCAGGAAGAGATTGCGCAGCTGGTGGGAGCGTCCCGGGAGACGGTGAACAAGGCCCTGGCCGATTTTGCCCACCGTGGCTGGATCCGCTTGGAAGGCAAAAGCGTACTGATCTCGGACTCGGAACGCCTGGCCCGCCGGGCGAGGTGAGCGCCGGACACGGTGCGGGTCCGGTGTCGACGTCAGTGTCGTCGCAGATAGTCCAGCTGCGCCTGCACCGACCATTCGGCGGCGTCCCAGAGTTCCTCGTCGACGTCGACGTAGACGTGCTCCACGATCTGTCGGGGGCTGGCGTCGTCACCGAGTTCGGCCAACGCCGAACGGATCTGCTGTAGGCGCTGTTCGCGGTGCGCGAGGTAGCCCGTCGCGGCGGCGTGCACATCCGGCAAATCGGGCCCGTGTCCGGGCAGCACCCGACGCCGGCCCAGGCCCCGCAGCCGCCGAAGCGACTCCAGGTACTCGGCCAGGCTGCCGTCCTCGGTGTCGATGACGGTGGTGCCGCGGCCGAGCACGGTGTCGCCGGTGAGCACCGCATCGTCGAGAACAAACGACAGCGAGTCGGCGGTGTGACCCGGGGTCGCCAGCACGGTGACCGTCAGGCCCGCCGCGTGGATCACCTCGCCATCGGTCAGCGGACCGGCAGATCCCCGCAGGAACCCGCTGCCGGCGGCACGCACCGGCGCACCGGTGCGTGCGACCAGCCTGTTGATGCCCCCGGTGTGGTCGCCATGGCGGTGGCTGATCAGCACCAGCGCGATGCGGCCGACGCCGGCGACGCGGGTGATGTGCTCGTCGTCGTCCGGGCCGGGATCGACGATGAGCACCTCGTCGCTGCCCAATCCGCGCAGCACCCAAGTGTTGGTGCCGTCAAGCGTCAGCAACCCGGGATTGTCGGCCAACAGCACCGACGCGGTCTCGGTGACCGGCCGCAGCCGACCATACGCGGGATGGGTCGGCGACTCGGCAGCCCCGGTCCCGCTCACGATCCGACTTCGACGATCAGCTCGATCTCCACCGGCGCGTTCAGCGGCAACTCGGACACGCCGACCGCCGAGCGGGCGTGCGCGCCGCGATCCCCGAACACCTGGGCGAGCAGATCCGAGGCACCGTTGACCACACTGGACTGGCCGGTGAAACCCGGTGCGGAAGCGACGAACCCGACCACCTTAACGACCCGGGTCACCGCGTCGACACCGACCAGGGAATCGACCGCGGCCAGCGCGTTGAGCGCGCAGATCCGGGCCAGCGCAGCGCCCTCCTCCGGGCTGACCTGGGCACCGACCTTGCCGGTCCGCGCCAGTTCACCGGCTTTCATCGGCAGCTGACCCGCGGTGTAGACGAGGTTTCCGATGCGCACCGCCGGCACGTAGGACGCCAGCGGGGTCACGACTTCCGGCAGCGTGACACCGAGCCGCCCGAGGCGCTCCGACGCCCGCATGCCGGTCACTTCGGGCGCTTCAGGTAGGCGACATGCTGCTCACCGGTGGGTCCGGGCAGTACCGCAACCAGCTCCCAGCCGTCGGCGCCCCACTGGTCGAGGATCTGCTTGGTGGCATGCGTCAACAGCGGGACCGTGGCGTACTCCCAGGCGGTCGGTTGGGTCATACCGCGAGCATATTCGCTCGGTCGCGGCGCACCGCCGCGCCCCGAGCCCACTCCGGCGAGGATGCGGTCCGGGTCGGGGCGGTCCCCGCTCGCCGGGACCGCTCCGGCAGTCGGGATAGCATGCACTGGTGGCCACCACGCTCGGTGACGGCGGTTCCCGCTGCTGGTCGACGCGCCTGTCGAAGGCCCGCCTGCATTTCGTCACGGGCAAAGGCGGCACCGGCAAGTCGACCGTCGCCGCCGCATTGGCGCTGACGCTGGCATCCGGCGGCCGCACGGTCTTGCTCGTCGAAGTCGAAGGGCGCCAAGGGATTGCTCAACTTTTCGACGTTCCGCCGCTGCCTTACCGAGAGGTCAAGATCGCCACCGCGGAACACGGCGGCCATGTCAACGCCCTGGCGATCGACATCGAGGCGGCGTTTTTGGAATACCTCGACATGTTCTACAACCTGGGTATCGCGGGCCGGGCGATGCGGCGCATCGGTGCGATCGAGTTCGCGACGACGATCGCCCCCGGTCTGCGTGACGTGTTGCTTACCGGCAAGATCAAAGAAGCCGTCACTCGTGTCGACAAGAACGGGCTGCCGGTGTATGACGCCGTCGTCGTTGATTCGCCCCCAACCGGACGCATCGCACGCTTTCTCGATGTCACCAGGGCGGTTTCCGATCTCGCCAAGGGCGGGCCGGTGCATGCCCAGAGCGAGGGCGTGGTCCGGCTTTTGCACTCCGAGCAAACCGCCATCCACGTGGTGACGCTGCTGGAGGCCCTGCCGATGCAGGAGACCATGGAGGCAATCGACGAGCTCGCCGCGCTGAGCCTGCCGGTCGGCAGTGTCATCGTCAACCGCAACATCCCGGCCTATTTGCAGCCGGACGACTTGGCAAAGGCCGCCGAGGGTGATGTGGATGCCGACGCGGTGCGGGCCGGGCTGGCCAGGGCGGGAGTCACGTTGAGCGAAACTGACTTCGTGGGTCTGCTTACCGAGTCCATCCAGCACGCCATCCGGATAACCGCCCGTGCGCAGACCGCGGAGCAACTCGACGCGCTGCACGTGCCGAGGCTGGAGCTGCCGACAATCGCCGACGGCGTTGACCTCGGCAGCCTCTATGAACTCTCCGAATCCCTTATCCAACAGGGTGTTCGATGAGTCATTCGATGCATACGCCACCGTCTTTGGATATGGCCTCAATCCTTGCCGATGCCGGCACCCGGGTGGTGGTGTGCTGCGGCGCCGGCGGTGTCGGCAAAACCACCACTGCCGCGGCGATGGCGCTACGCGCGGCCGAATACGGCCGCACCGTAGTCGTGTTGACCATCGACCCGGCTAAACGGCTGGCACAGGCGTTGGGAATCAACGACCTCGGCAACACACCGCAACGCGTTCCGTTGGCGCCCGAAGTTCCAGGCGAGCTGTACGCGATGATGCTCGACATGCGCCGCACGTTCGACGAGATGGTCATCCAATATTCCGGCACCGAACGCGCGCAAGCGATTCTGGATAACTCGTTTTATCAAACCGTCGCCACGTCGCTCGCCGGGACGCAGGAGTACATGGCCATGGAGAAGCTGGGCCAGCTACTCAGCCAGGATCGCTGGGACCTGGTGGTGGTGGACACCCCGCCGTCGCGCAATGCTTTGGACTTTCTGGACGCACCAAAGCGGTTGGGCAGCTTCATGGATAGCCGATTGTGGCGGTTGCTGCTGGGACCGGGGCGGGGAATCCGGCGGTTGGTGACCGGCGCGATGAGCTTGGCGATGAGGGCGCTGTCGACGGTGCTCGGATCCCAGATGCTTTCGGATGCAGCAACGTTCGTACAGTCGCTGGATACCACATTTGGCGGCTTTCGGGCGAAGGCGGATCGTACCTATGCGCTCCTCAAGCGACACGGTACCCAGTTCGTCGTGGTGTCGGTGGCTGAGCCGGATGCGCTGCGGGAGGCATCCTTTTTCGTCGACCGGTTGTCGGAGGAGGGCATGCCGCTGGCGGGTCTGATCTTAAACCGCACCCACCCCATGCTGTGTGGCCTGCCGGTGGAACGCGCGATTGACGCCGCCGAAACCTTACACGCCGAGGCCGGTGACGCCGAAGACCCGGCTACGGCTCTCACCATCGCGGTGTTGCGGATCCACGCTGATCGTGCGCAGATCGCCAAACGGGAAATCCGGCTGCTGTCGCGATTCACCGCGGCAAACCCGCACGTAGCGATCGCCGCGGTGCCGTCGCTGCCGTTCGACGTCTCCGACCTGGAAGCGCTGCGCGCAATCGCCGACCAGATGACGTCCACCGGTGACGGCCCGGTCCGGGCATCGGCGCGCTGAGAAGCCGGCCCACAAACCCCACCGGTGACGATGCGGCCCGGAACGATCGCCGGAGGCTCAGCCGGCGTTGCGATGCTTGCGCTGCGCGGCGAAGAACTCCGCCCACGACACCACCTCCGGGTGCTGCTTGAGCAGCGCCCGGCGCTGGCGCTCGGTCATGCCGCCCCATACGCCGAACTCCACCCGGTTGTCCAGCGCGTCGGCACCGCATTCCAGCATCACCGGACAGTGCCGGCAGATCACCGCGGCCTTACGTTGCGCCGCTCCGCGGACAAACAGCTCGTCCGGGTCGGCGGTGCGGCACAGCGCCTTCGACACCCAGGCGATGCGGGACTCCGCATCGATGCGGCGCGGCGAAGTGTGAGCGGACGCGGTGTTAGCCTTGCGCGCCGCGGTTCGTGTCCCTGACACCAGCGTTCCCCTTCGCCTCCGGCCGCTACTGGGTAACGGCATCGCCCTGGCGTGCAGACCACGATGCGATCTACGCCCCACCATCCGACGTCGGTGTTACCTATGTCTCAGTGTGTGTCTAAGTTAGGTGCTCAGGTGTCAATTGCGCAACCGTCCGATACCGGCTTTTTTGGGACAACCGTGCCGTCCCGGACGGATGTGCGGATCCGGCGATCCTATTAGACGGCTGTTCAAGACGCTGACCGGTGACGCTGCGGAAAATGACGCTCGGAAAATAACGCTCGGAAAATAACGGGCCAGCACCCGGGTCGCCGCGCGTCCCGCATCCTTCGAACCGTGCTGACTGGTTTTTGGTAGGGACCTGCGCCCCCACATCGCTACTGTGGTAGCCATGTTGGAGCGCTCCGCGACTACGATCACGGTCCTCAAGATCGCCGGGTGCTGCGTGCTCGCCGGCGTCATTGCCGCCGCGCTCATGTTCCCGGTGGCCGGCGGAATCGGGCTGCTGTCCAACCGGGCCTCAGAAGTCGTCGCCAACGGATCGGCCCAGCTGTTGCGGGGCGAGGTACCGGCGGTCACCACGATGGTCGATGCCAAGGGGAACACGATCGCCTGGCTGTACTCGCAGCGCAGGTTCGAGGTACCCAGCAACAAAATCGCCAACACCATGAAGCTGGCGATCGTGTCGATCGAGGACAAAAGGTTCGCCGAACACAACGGCGTCGACTGGAAGGGGACGCTGACCGGGCTGGCCGGATACGCTTCCGGCAACCTCGATACCCGGGGTGGTTCGACCATCGAGCAGCAGTACGTGAAGAACTACCTGCTGTTGGTAACCGCGCAGACCGACGCGGAAAAACGTGCCGCCGTCGAAACGACCCCGGCGCGCAAACTGCGCGAAATCCGGATGGCGCTTACCCTCGACAAGACGTTCAGCAAGCCGGAGATCCTCACCCGATACCTGAATCTGGTGTCCTTCGGCAACAACTCGTTCGGCGTGCAGGACGCCGCGCAAACCTACTTCGGCGTGAACGCGTCGGATCTGAACTGGCAGCAGGCGGCGCTGCTGGCCGGGCTGGTGCAGTCGACCAGTGCGCTTAACCCCTACACCAATCCTGAAGGCGCGCTGGCCCGGCGAAATCTCGTGCTGGACACCATGATCGAGAACCTGCCTAAAGAGGCCGACGCGTTGCGGGCGGCCAAGGCGGAGCCGCTGGGGATCCTGCCGCGGCCCAAGGAACTCCCGCGCGGCTGCATTGCCGCGGGTGACCGCGCTTTCTTCTGCGACTACGTGCAGGAATACCTGGCGCGCGCCGGGATCAGCAAAGAGCAGCTGGCCCGGGGCGGCTACACGATCCGCACCACGCTCGACCCCGACGTGCAGGCCTCGGTTAAGCAGGCGATCGACAAGTTCGCCAGCCCGGATCTGCCGGGCATCGCCAGCGTGATGAGCGTGATCAAACCCGGCAAGAACTCCCACAAGGTGTTGGCGATGGCCAGCAACCGCAGATATGGTCTGGACAGCGACGCCGGTGAGACCATGCGGCCGCAGCCGTTCTCCCTCGTCGGCGACGGCGCGGGGTCGATCTTCAAGATTTTCACCACCGCCGCCGCACTGGACATGGGTATGGGCATTAACGCCCAACTCGAGGTGCCGGGCCAGTTCCAGGCCAAAGGGATGGGAAGCGGCGGCGCCAAGGGGTGTCCCAAGGAAACCTGGTGCGTGGTCAACGCGGGCAGCTACCGCTCGCCGATGAGCGTGACCGACGCGCTGGCCACCTCACCCAACACCGCCTTCGCCAAGCTGATCTCGCTGGTTGGGGTGCCGCGCGCGGTAGACATGGCCGTCAAACTCGGGCTGAGGTCCTACGCCGAGCCCGGGACCGCCCGCGACTACGACCCCGACAGCGACGAGAGTCTGGCGGATTTCATCAAACGGCAGAACATCGGGTCATTCACCTTGGGGCCGTTCGAACTCAACGCCCTGGAACTGTCCAACGTGGCGGCGACCCTGGCGTCCGGCGGCGTCTGGTGCCCACCCAGCCCGATCGACAAGCTTATTGACCGTGACGGCAAGGAACTCGCCGTCACCACCGAGCCCTGTGAGCAGGTGGTCCCCGAAGGGCTGGCCAACACGCTCGCCAACGCCTTGAGCAAGGATTCTCAGCCCGGCGGCACCGCATCGGGTTCGGCGGCGGCGGCGGGCTGGAACCTGCCGATGTCCGGGAAGACCGGCACCACCGAGGCGCACCGATCCTCTGGCTTCGTCGGTTTCACCAATCAATACGCGGCCGCCAATTACATCTTCGATGACTCGAGCACCCCGTCGGACCTGTGCTCCAATCCGCTACGCCGCTGCGCTGACGGCGACTTGTTCGGTGGCAACGAGCCGGCACGCACCTGGTTCACCGCGATGAAGCCGATTGCCAACAACTTCGGCGAAGTTCACCTGCCCCCGACCGACCCGCGCTACGTCGAGGGCAACGCCAACTCGCGGGTACCCAGCGTTGCCGGCCTCGATCTGAACGCGGCACGGCAGCGCTTGAAAGACGCCGGCTTCCAGGTCGCCGACCAACCCACACCGGTCAACAGCAGCGCCAAATACGGCGAGGTGGTCGGAACGTCACCGAGCGGCCAAACCATCCCGGGCGCGGTGATCACCATTCAGACCAGTAACGGCATCCCGCCGGCCCCGCCCCCGCCGCCGGAAGGCCTATCCCCGCCGGTGAGTTCGCAAGTCGTGGAGATCCCGGGCCTGCCGCCGATCACGATTCCGCTGTTGCCGCCGCCTCCGCCCCTGGCCCCACCACCACCGTAAACCCTGACGGAACGCGTTGCGGTGCCTGCGGCGACCGGCAGTAGGCTGGCGTTATGGCTGCCTTTCCGCACTCTGTCACCCTGAAACGCGTCGGCGCCGTCGCGCTGGGCTCGGCCGTGGCCGGAATCGGGTACGCCGCGCTCATCGAGCGCAATGCGTTCGTGCTGCGTGAGTTGACCCTGCCCGTGCTGACCCCCGGTTCGTCACCGCTGCGGGTGCTGCACGTCAGCGACATCCACATGCGACCCCGGCAGCGTCGCAAACAGGCCTGGCTGCGGGAGTTGGCGAGCTGGGAGCCCGATCTGGTGGTAAACACCGGCGACAACCTGGCACACCCGAAGGCGGTGCCCGCGGTGGTGCAAGCGCTCGGTGACCTGCTGGCGCTGCCGGGTGTCTTCGTGTTCGGCAGCAACGACTACTTCGGGCCGCGGCTGAAAAACCCGCTGAATTACGTGATCAACCCGTCCCAGCGGGTGCACGGCAGGCCGCTGCCCTGGCAGGATCTGCGGGCGGCGTTCACCGAGCGCGGCTGGCTTGACCTGACCCACACCCGTCGCGAGTTCGAAGTGCGCGGCCTGCTCATTGCCGCCGCCGGCGTGGACGACCCGCATCTGGGCCGGGATCGCTACGACACCATCGCCGGTCCGGCGAATCCGGCCGCCAACCTGCGGTTGGGGCTGACCCACGCGCCGGAGCCGCGGGTGCTGGACCGGTTCGCCGCCGACGGCTACCAACTGGTGATGGCCGGCCACACCCACGGCGGGCAATTGTGCCTGCCGTTCTACGGGCCGGTGGTGACCAACTGCGGCCTGGACCGGTCTCGGGTGAAGGGTGCGTCACGCTGGGGTGCCAGCATGCGGTTGCACGTCTCGGCCGGGATCGGCACCTCGCCGTTCGCGCCGCTGCGGTTCTGCTGCCGTCCCGAAGCCACGTTGCTGACGTTGACCGCCGCCCCGATAGGCGGTCGCGACTCGCGCACCCATCGGGGACGGTCACAACCCATAGCGTCGGTGCGTTGAGCCAACGAACCCGGGTCACGCTGCGTTGTCGGCCGCGCGACTGGGCAGACAACGCGATCAGGCTGATCGAGGCCGACGCCCGTCGTAGCGCCGATACCCACCTGTTGCGCTACCCGCTGCCGTCGGCGTGGTGCGCGGACGCCGACGTCGAGCTCTACCTCAAAGACGAGACCACACACATCACCGGCAGCCTCAAACACCGGTTGGCACGGTCGCTGTTTCTCTACGCGCTGTGCAACGGCTGGATCGACGAAGGCACCACGGTAGTCGAGGCGTCATCGGGCTCAACCGCGGTGTCCGAGGCGTACTTCGCCGCGCTGCTGGGCCTGCCGTTCATCGCGGTGATGCCCGCATCCACCAGCGCTTCCAAGATAGCCTTGATTGAATCACAAGGTGGGCGTTGCCATTTCGTGCAACACTCGAGTGAGCTTTACGCCGAGGCCGAACGTATCGCCAAGCAGACCGGCGGGCACTACCTCGACCAGTTCACCAACGCTGAGCGGGCCACCGACTGGCGGGGCAACAACAACATCGCCGAGTCGATCTATGTGCAAATGCGCGACGAGAAGCACCCCGTTCCGGAATGGATAGTGGTGGGCGCCGGCACCGGCGGGACCAGCGCCACGATCGGCCGCTACATCCGCTACCGGCGGCATGCCACCCGGCTGTGTGTCGTCGACCCCGAAAACTCCGCGTTTTATCCCGCCTATGCCGAATGTCGCTACGACGTCGTGATCAGCGCGTCGTCGCGCATCGAGGGTATCGGGCGACCGCGGGTGGAGCCGTCGTTTCTTCCTGATGTCGTCGATCGCATGGTCTCGGTGCCCGACGCCGCCTCGGTCGCTGCCGCCCGCCATGCCAGCGCGGTCTTGGGCCGCCGCGTGGGGGCGTCGACGGGCACCAACCTGTGGGGAGCCTTCGGGCTGATCGCCGAGATGGTCGCCGCCGGTCGTCCGGGTTCGGTGGTCACGCTGCTCGCCGACAGTGGGGACCGCTACGCCGACACCTACTTCTGCGACGAGTGGGTCGCCGCGCAGGGGCTGGACATCGCGGCGCCGGCGGAGACGCTGGCCGAGTTCGAACGCTCCGGCCGCTGGGAATGACTCCGGCCAGCTTCGCACTCCGCGTCCGCGACCACGTCATCATAGGGTCCGGTCAGCACCAGCCACAGCACTGCCAGCCCGAAAAGCCCACCGAACACCACCGCACCCAAGACCGTCATGAGCCATCTCGCTTTCCTGAGTACTCGCTTTCCTGAGTATGCGTTTAATTAGACTGGTTAACGCCATCGTCGCCGGTGATTGTTCCGCAGCACGCTGTGGGAATCGGGTGTCCGGATAGCCCCGCTCGATCGACGGCGGCTTGGCCAGTCGACGGGCCGATGCGATAGGCTGTCGTGGCTTACGCGGGGTGTGGCGCAGCTTGGTAGCGCGCTTCGTTCGGGACGAAGAGGCCGTGGGTTCAAATCCCGCCACCCCGACTTACCGGCAAGCGACCGAAGCGGTCCGCCTACCTCCCGGCAGCGCGAAGACCCGCTCGTCGGACAAACGACCGGCTGCCCTACGTTCCGGTCCACGTCCGGCGGCGGCGAGCCGGGCCCCGGTGTGCCTCAGGTGATGTAGTTGAGCGTGGTCATCATCCCGGTCGCGATGTGGTAGGTGTTGTGGCAGTGCAGCATCCAGATGCCCGGGTTGTCCGCCACCAGGGCGACGGTGAGTTTTTGCCGCGGTAACACGATCACGGTGTCCTTGCGGGGCCCCGCGCCGCCGTCGGAGTTGATCACCTGGAAGGTGTGGCCGTGCAGGTGCATCGGATGCCACATCGCCGAGACGTTGTCGAACGTGATGGTGGCTTGCTGTCCCTGGCGAACCCGCAGCGGCCGGGTGTCATCGAAGTGGTGACCGTTGATCAGCCAGTCGTAGGGCATCATCTGGCCCGACAACTGAACGTGAAGGTCGACATCGGCCTTCCGCGGCAGGTCGGCAGCCTGTGCCGGGCGGAGCATCGCGACGGTGCCGACCCGCCGCGTGAGCTCCGCAGGCCGAAAGTCGGCGTCGGGTGCGCTGCCGGCGCCCGTGGACAGCACCGCCCGCGCCAGCCCGTTCTTGCCTTCAGCGACGGCCACCAGCGGGAAAACCCCGTCGGCGGCGGTGACGGTCACGTCGTAGCGCTCGCCCATCCCCAGCAGCACCGCGTCGACCTCACTCGGGATCACCGGGTTGCCGTCGGTGTGCGTCACCGTCATCCGGTGCCCGGCCAGCGCGACCCGGAAGGCGGTGTCCGAGCCGGCGTTGATGAGCCGAATCCGCACCCGCTGTCCCGGTTTGGCGCTAAACGTGCTGGGCGAGGCCGGGATGCGCCCGTTGATCAGGTAGTGGGGGTAGGCGACGTCCCCGCCATCCCCGCCCAGCAGGTCGCTCGGGCCGACACCGCCCATGCCGGAGGAACCCGCCATGCCACTCATCGCGGGCATGCCGCTCATGTGCTCGTCGGACATTGCCCGCAACCCGTCGAAGATCTGCCGCGGGCTGGGCCCGACACCGTCGGTCCAGTCGTCGAGCATGACGACCCACTCGGCGTCATACGCACCGGGCTCGGCCGGGTCATCGACGATCAGCGGCAGATATAACCCGGTGTCGAGGTCGAAATCGTGGGTGTGCGGGTGGGCCCAATAGGTACCGGGACGCGGCACCGTAAACCGGTAGGTGAACACCCGCCCCGCGTCGATGTCGGGGGTGACCGGGGCGGCACCGTCCATGTCACAACGCAGCGTGAGCCCGTGCCAGTGCACCGAGGTCGGGTGATCAAGACCGTTTTTCACGGTGACGGCCAGCTCATCGCCGACATTGACCCGGATCGGCGGGCCCGGCAGCGTGTCGTTGTAGGCGAGCGTGCGCACGACAACGCCGCCCAGATCGATGTCGGCCGGTCTCGGCGCCAACGTGGCAGCGACGGTGCGCCCGGTGTGCGGGCGGGCGGCCTCACCGGCGGCGATCGCGGCGCTGGGGAGCCCGCCGCTCGGCATGCTCTTCGGGGACCGGGTGCATGCCGCCAGCGCCACCCCACCGGCAATGGTCGCCGTGATAAAGGTCCGCCGGTTGAATTGTGCCGCTCGTGTCCCAAACCCGGTTGTGGGCGAAATCATCCCCGCCAGCAGCCAATCCCGTGCCGGCCTTGAACGCGAGGCTTCAATCATTAGAAATCATGAGGTCCAATCTGTACGTGGTAACGCCATGCCGTCAGTATGACGACGGAAGGCCCGTGCAATAGAGGCCTTTCGCCCCGCCTGAAGGGACCTAAGTCACCACCGCGCGGATTTCGGCGCGCGCCAAGGTCACCGCTTGCCGGGCCATCGGCCATGAATGGATGACGGCCTGCTACAGACGTTCCCGTACCGCCGCGGCCAGCCGGGCGCCGTCGGCTTTACCGGCGGCGATGACGGTGGCCGCCTTCATCACCTGGCCCAGCTGTTTTCTGCCGGGCCGTTCGCCGAGCTCTTCGGCCACCTGGGCGATGGCGGTGTCGACGACGTCCGCCAGCTCTCCCTCGGTGAGCGGTGGCGGGAGGTACTCCTCGATGATCCGCGCCTCGGCGTGCTCCTCGGCGGCCAGCTCACCACGTCCGTTCTGGGTGTAGATTTCGGCCGCCTCGCCGCGTTTCCGGACCTCCCTGGCCAGCACCTTGAGCACCTCGTCATCGGAAAGCTCACGGGCCTGCTTGCCGGAGACCTCCTCGGTTCGAATCGCGGCCAGCAGCAGGCGCAGGGTCGCGATGCGCAACTTGTCTCGCGCCTTCATCGCCTCGGTGAGATCCTCCCGGAGTCGAGATTTCAGTTCGGCCATAACTCAGACGCTACGCGCCCAGCGCCGGGGTGGTGTGATGAGCAACCGGACGAACCTCGGGACAGCAACGTTGAGATACGTTGAGAATTGCCCGGTCGGCCGACAGGATGGGAGCCATGATCGACGACGGCGGCTCTTCGTGAGCATGTTGCCGCCCGGTTACCCGGGCTATCCGGCGTCCGGTGATCAGCCCCTCGACTACGATGCCGCAGGCCAGCCGCCACCCGGCTACGGCCCGCCCGGCTACGGCCCGTCCGGCTACGGCCCGCCACCCGGCTACGGCCCGTCCGGCTACGGCCCGTCCGGCTACGGCCCGCCACCCGGCTACGGCCCACCCGGCTACCGCCCGCCACCGGGCTATCAAGTCCCGGGCTATGGTGCTCCGGCGGGCTATGGTGGCCCGCCGCTTCCCCCGGGAGCGTCCAAGCCGGGAATAATCCCGTTACGGCCGTTGAGCCTCAGCGATATCTTCAACGGCGCAGTGGGCTACATCCGGGGCAATCCCGGTCCGACACTGGGGCTGACCACCGCCGTGGTGCTGGTCATGCAGGTCATCGCGCTGATCGTCGAGACCGGGCCGCTGGCCGTTGTCCGTCGGTTGCGAACAGAGTCGTCGTATCAGCCGTCAGGGGGGGACGTCGGCACGTGGGTGCTGTCAACCGGTGTCACCGGCCTCGCAACCTGGATAATCGGCATTCTGCTCAACGGGATGCTCACCGTCGTCGTCGGGCGGGCCGTCTTCAGCTCGTCGATATCCGTCGGCGAAGCATGGGCCAAGGTCCGGGGGCGGGTGCCGGCGTTGATCGGCCTGGCGGCCCTGGAAGCCGCCGGGACGGTCGCGCTCATCGGACTGTTGGCTGCGATCATCGCCGCCATCGGCGCGACCGGCGGCGTCGCGGCGGCCGTCTTGGTGGGCTTCCCGTTGGCGCTCGCGCTGCTGGCGTTGACGGCCTACCTTTACACCCTGCTGTTGTTCGCCCCGGTGCTCATCGTGCTCGAGAGGCTGCCGCTCGTGGACGCGATAATCCGGTCTATCAAACTGGTGCGCAACAGCTTCTGGCGGGTGTTCGGCATCCGGCTGCTGACCACGGTCGTGGTCTTCGTGGTCAGCTACGCGATCGCCGCGCCGCTCAGCGTTACCGGTCAATTGCTGCTGGTCGGGGCGTCGTCGACCGGCCCGTTTCTTCTGGGCGCCACGTTGAATCACCTCGGATTGGCGATCGGCCAGATTGTCACCGAGCCGTTTAGCGCCGGCGTGGTCGTGCTGTTGTACACCGACCTCCGGATGCGCGCTGAGGCGTTCGATCTGGTGTTGCAAACCGGTGCCGCCGGTGGTCCGTTCGCGACGGCCTCCACCGACTACCTTTGGCTGAGCCGGCCGGTGTGAGGATCGGCTGAGGATGCCCACTATCGACATTGACCGCGACACCGCCCGCAAGGCCGCACAACGGGAACTGGCCAAGGCGATCTATCCGAAAGAGTCACCGGTTCAACGATTCCACGACTGGGCCGATGAGCTGCTGTACCGCCTGATACAAAAAGGGTCCGCAATCCCCGGCGGATGGTTCGCCATCACCGTGCTGCTGATCATGCTCGCGATCGCGGTCGTAATCGCCATGCAGGCTATCCGTCGCACCATGCGCACCGGCCGCAGCGGCGGCGACCACCCACTGTTCGACACCACCCAGCTCAGTGCCGACCAGCATCGTATTACCGCTGAAAGCTGTGCAGCAGCAGGGAATTGGGCCTCCGCGATCCGGCACCGGATGCGCGCCATCGCTCGCCGGCTGGAGGACGTTGGGGTAATCAACCCGGTCGCCGGCCGGACAGCGTTCGAGCTTGCCCGTGACGCGGCGACTGCTTTACCTTATTTTGCTTACGAATTATACCAAGCGGCAATGGTTTTCAATGACGTCACGTACGGTGAGCGGCCAGGCACCGCAGCCGAGTATCGATTGGTCGCCAATCTCGATGATCGGCTGCGGTCTCATTCATCCGGGAGCCCACCCGGTGTCGTCCAGACGGGGGCGTTGAGCTCGTGGACACCGGTGCGATGACGATCACCGATCCACATCCGCAGGGCGTGGCTCACCCCGGGATGCGGCGCTGGCGGTCCTGGCGGGGGGCGGCGGCGGCGCTCATCGCCGTCGTCACCGTCGCGGTGCTGGGCGCCTTTTTGACCGCACCGCGGCCCGGCGGCCGGATGGACCCGGCGGCCACCGGCCCCGACGGCGCACACGCCCTGGTCGCGCTGCTGCGCGACCGGGGCGTCGAGGTGGTCGTTGCCGGCAATGTCGCCGATGTCGAGCACGCGGCGCGCCCCGGCTCACTGCTGCTGGTGGCTCAGACCCAGTACCTGACCAGCGACCCGCTGCTGCGCCGACTGGCAAACGCCAAGGGGGATCTGTTGCTGGTGGAGCCCACATCACGCGCTCGAGCGGCACTGGCGCCCGAACTGCGCGGCAGCGGCCTCAGTGTTTTCGATAGTATGCCGAATTGCTCGCTGCGAGAAGCGAATCGGGCTGGATCAGTGCAATTCGGGCCCAGCGACACCTATGTCCCCGTCGACGGCCTGCCGGTGACCAGCTGCTACAACGGGGTGCTGGTCCGCTACCGCGACGGCGAGCGCGTCATCACGGTGATCGGCAACACCGATTTCATGACCAACAAAGCATTGCCGCGCGCGGGCAACGCGGCGCTGGCGATGAACCTCGCGGGTGTCCGCCCTCGCCTCGTCTGGTTCGCTCCCCAGCGACCCGAGGGTGAAACATCAGCTCCAGAAACAATTTTCGATGTCATCCCGGATAACGTCATTTGGGTCGTCGCGCAACTATGGCTGGTGGTTGCGCTGCTCGCCCTGTGGAAGGGCCGGCGGATCGGCCCACTGGTGGCCGAGGACTTGCCCGTCGTGGTGCGGGCGTCGGAGACGGTCGAAGGCCGGGCCCGGCTGTACCGATCCAGACGGGCCCGCGACCGCGCGGCGCAAGCACTGCGCACCGCGACCTTGCAGCGACTACTGCCCCGACTCGGGCTGGGTGCGGGGGCATCTGCCCCGGCGGTGGTGGCCGCTATCACGCAGCGCACCGGGATAAGCTCGGACCTGGTGGCCCATTCTTTGTTCGGGCCAGCGCCGGCCACCGACACCGATCTGCTGCAGCTTGCCCGCGTGCTCGACGACATCGAAAGGCAGGTCATCCGCTTGTGAGACAACCCGCCCCCGCATCGGCACTCGGTCCGGCGTCTGAATCGGCACGAAATGCATTGCTGGCGTTGCGTGCCGAAATCGCCAAGGCCGTCGTCGGGCAGGATGCCGTGGTCAGCGGCCTGGTGATAGCGCTGTTGTGCCGCGGTCACGTGCTGCTGGAAGGCGTCCCCGGAGTGGCGAAGACACTACTGGTTCGTGCCCTGGCCGCCGCTTTGCGGCTGGAGTTCAAACGGGTGCAATTCACCCCGGATCTGATGCCCGGGGATGTCACCGGCTCGCTGGTCTACGATGCGCGCACCGCCGCGTTCGTGTTCCGGGCCGGTCCGGTGTTCACCAATCTGATGCTGGCCGACGAAATCAACCGCACGCCGCCCAAGACGCAGGCCGCGCTGTTGGAAGCCATGGAAGAGCGCCAGGTCAGTGTCGACGGTGAACCCAAAGCGCTGCCCGACCCGTTCATCGTCGCGGCCACCCAGAACCCGATCGAATACGAGGGCACCTATCAATTGCCAGAGGCCCAGCTCGACCGGTTCCTGCTCAAACTGACCGTTCCGCTGCCACCGCGTGACTCGGAGATCGCGATCCTCAGCCGGCATGCACACGGTTTCGACCCCCGCGATCTATCCGCAATCAACCCGGTGGCCGGGCCGGCGGAGCTGGCCGCCGGCCGTGATGCGGTGGCTCGGGTGCTCGTCGCCGACGAGGTGCTGGGCTACATCGTCGACATCGTCGCGGCCACCCGCGGCTCCCCGGCCCTGCGCTTGGGTGTTTCGCCGCGTGGCGCGACCGCGGTGCTGGCCACGGCGCGCTCCTGGGCGTGGCTGTCCGGGCGTAACTACGTCACTCCGGACGACGTGAAGGCCATGGCGCGACCGGCGCTGCGCCATCGGGTGGCGCTGCGCCCGGAAGCCGAGCTCGAAGGCGTCACGGCCGACGGCGTTCTCGAGGGAATCCTGGCCTCAGTTCCCGTGCCACGCTAGTGATTGTCACCGGACGCGCCGGGCTTGCGGCGCTGATCTGTGTCCTGCCGATAGCGGTATCGCCCTGGCCGGCCACGTCTTTCGTTGTCCTGCTGACAGTGCTGGGAATAGCGGTAACCCTCGACGCCGGGTTGGCGGCCAGCGCCCGTGAGCTGCGTTTCACCAGGACCGGCCCTGCTATGGCCCGCCTCGGAGAGTCGGTGCACGCCGGTCTGATAATCCACAACGGCGGTCGTCGCCGGTTTCGCGGCCAGGTTCGCGACGCCTGGGCACCCAGCGCGCGCGCCCGACCGCACACCCACGTCGTCGACATCGCCGCCGGGCGCAGCCTGCACGTCGACACCCAGCTGCGGCCGACCCGCCGCGGCGACCAGCGTTCGGCCGCGGTCACCGCCCGCTCGATCGGCCCACTCGGGATGGCCGGGCGGCAACGTTCGCAAATCGTACCCGGCCATCTCCGGGTGTTGCCGCCGTTCCTGTCCCGCAAGCACCTGCCGTCACGGATGGCCAGGCTGCGCGAGATCGACGGGCTGTTGCCCACGTTGACCCGCGGCCAGGGCACCGAATTCGATTCGCTGCGAGAGTACGTCGCCGGCGATGACGTCCGCTCGATCGACTGGCGCGCCACCGCACGTCGCGCCGACGTCATGGTCCGCACCTGGCGCCCCGAACGAGACCGGCGCGTTGTCATCGTGCTCGACACCGGTCGCACGGCGGCCGGCCGGGTCGGTATCGACCCCACCGCCAGCGATCCCGCCGGCTGGCCGAGGCTGGACTGGGCAATGGACGCCGCGTTACTGTTGGCCGCCCTCGCGTCCCGGGCCGGCGATCATGTCGACTTTTTGGCCTACGACCGCGCGACTCGGGCCGGCGTATTCGGCGCGTCGCGCAGCGACGTGCTTCCCCAACTTGTCGATGCAATGACCACGCTCCAACCGGCTCTCGTCGAATCCGACTGGCGTGCCATGGTTGCCACCATTATCCAGCGCGTTCGCAGGCGTGCGCTGGTGGTGGTGCTGACCGACCTCAATGCGACCGCACTCGAGGAAGGCCTGCTGCCGGTGCTGCCGCAGTTGACGGCCAGGCATCGGGTTCTGCTGGCCGCGGTCGCCGACCCCCGTGTGGACCAACTGGCCGGCAGCCGCACCGATGCCGCCGCGGTGTACGACGCAGCGGCAGCCGAGCGGGCCCGCATCGAGCGGCGGGTGATCGGGTCGCGGCTGCACCTGGCCGGCGTGGAGGTGGTCGATGCTGCGCCCGCAGCCCTCGCCGCGGCGCTGGTCGACCGCTACCTGGCGATGAAAGCCGCCGGGCGGCTCTGACGTTCCGCGGCCAAAGGGCTCGCTTTTACCCGGCCATGCGCACCTCCTCCCCAACATGATGTTTAGCTTTAGCTTTAGCCTCTAAAATCACTTGCGCCACAGTAGTTCCGCTTGGGGATGACGTCTGCGGCTGTCGAGCCATTGTGATAGCATTCGAACATGCATTCGATTTGCTCGCGGGAGGCGATCGTCGAGGTCTTCGACGCCCTGGAGGCCGACATGCGCCGGGCGCTGGGGCTGTCCTGTGATGCGCTGACGACCCCGGAATGCCTGGCGATGCTGCAGCGCTGCGAAATAGTGCGGCGCCTGCTGCCGGTGATCGAGCATCCGTTGATCCATAAGGTCGCCGAGCAGGCCGACCCCACCGATCTGGGCGGCACACTGCCGTTTGCGCTGGCCGAGCGGTTACGCATCACCCGCGCGGAGGCCTCCCGCCGGGTGACCGAGGCCGCCGATTTGGGGCCGCGCCGGGCGCTGACCGGCGAACCCTTACCGCCGCGGCTGAGCGCCACCGCCGCCGCGCAGCGCGCCGGGCGCATCGGAGCCGGTCATGTGCGGGTGATCCGGGAGTTCTTCCACCAACTGCCCGGTGACATCGATCTCGACACCCGCCGGCAGGCCGAGGCGCAGCTGGCGTGTTGGGGTGGTGAGTTTCGGCCCGACCAGCTGGCCAAGCTGGCCGACAAACTCACCGACTGCCTCAACCCCGACGGCGCTTTCGCCGACGAGGACCGGGCCCGCCGTCGAGGAATCACTCTCGGCAAACAAGACATCGACGGCATGAGCCCGATCCGGGGCTATCTGACCCCCGACGCCCGCGCCACCATCGATGCGGTGCTGGCCAAGCTGGCCGCCCCCGGCATGTGCGACCCCAACCAGCACCACCCGATCATCGACGGCGCCCCCGCACAGCAGGCGATCGACACCGACACCCGCAGCGCCGCCCAACGCAACCACGACGGGCTCAATGCGGCTTTGCGCGCGGTGCTGGCCTCCGGTGAGATGGGTCAACACAACGGGTTACCGGCCTCGATTATCGTGTCCACCACGCTGGCAGAGCTGGAATCCGGTGCCGGCACAGCGCTCACCGGCGCCGGCACCCTGCTGCCGATGAGCGACGTGATCCGACTGGCTTCCCATGCCCATCACTACCTGCGGATCTTCGACCACGGCACAGAACTCGCGCTGTATCACACCAAGCGTCTCGCCTCCCGCGGGCAGCGGATCGTGCTCTACGCCAAAGACCGCGGCTGTACTTTTCCCGGTTGCGATGTGCCCGGGTATCTCACCGAAGTGCACCACGTCACCGATTTCGCCGACTGCCAGCGCACCGACATCGACGATCTGACCCTCGCCTGCGGCCCCCACCACCGACTCGTCACCTCTGGTGGCTGGATAACCCGCAAACGCAAAGACGGCACCACCGAATGGTTCCCGCCCGCTCATCTCGACCATGGCCGGCCACGAATTAACCTGTTCCATCATCCCGAGAAACTCCTCCGCGATGATGATGACGACGACGACCCGTAGCGCTCGCCGCGCCGATACAGGTGCGCCCCCACGAAGACGATCGATCGCGGCCACCGTCGCATCGGGAACCTTCGGTTTTTGACCCACGGCCGCCGAACAGTGCTCATGGCCGCGGTCCCGGCCCCGGGTCGCGACCGGATGCAAAGCCCGCCGATGCGCCAATGGCGGCGGTGCAGACGCACACCACGCGGACGTTCTGGTGGGACCGGGAACTTTCGGTGGACGCCGACACGCAACCCCTGCGCGCGGTGGTGTTTTTGACGCGGAGGCTGCGCTAGCCCGCCGCAACGCGACGTTCACTCGATGGCGGGCACCGCGACATGGGCCGCACACGGCATCGACACCAGCTGGGGCGCCGAAGAATATCCATCGGCGATTGGTGTGGGTCTTCGACTGGTGAGTGGCGTGACTGCGGTTCGTCCCGGCCAACTCATCCCGTCGGGACGACATCGGGCGCATCCTCGATGTCACCGGTTTCGCCGGCGCGAGCCGCCCGGCCCCCGAAGTACACCACGTAGGCTAAAAAGGCCGCCTCCGCGAGCACTCCGATGGCCACCCGAAGGACTGTCGGCAGCGGCGACGGGGTCACCAGCGCCTCGATCAACCCCGATACCAGTAACACGGGCACCAGCCCCACGGCGACCGCCGCCACGGCACGGCCCTGCTCGGCGAGCACCTGCCCTCGCGGGCGGTAACCGGGGGAGATCACCAACCATCCCAGCCGCATTCCGGCCGCCGCCGCCAGGAATACCGCCGTGAGTTCCAGCAGGCCGTGCGGGGTGAGCAGGCCGAGCAGCACGCCGGCCCTGCCGGCCTGAACCATCAGACCGGCGATGACTCCCAGATTGGCGGCGTTCTGCAACAGCACGAACGGGATCGGCACGCCCAGCAGCACGGCGAACGCGATGCACTTGGCGGCCACCCAGGAGTTGTTGACCCACACCTGCAGAGCGAACGACCCGGCCGGATTCTCGTGGTAATACGACGCAAAGTCGTGATTGACCAATTCGTCGATGTCACTGGGTGTTCCGATAGTGGACTGCACCTCCGGGCTGCCGGCCACCCATACGGCGATGAGCACGACCACGGCAAAAAACGCCACTGCTGTGGCCAGCCACCACCGCCACGCGCGGTAAGCCACCACCGGGAAGTCCACCGTCCAAAACCGGGTGAATGTACCGCTGAGCGGAGCGTACGCGCCGGTGACCACCGCTCGGGCCCTCGCCACCAGTGTCGAGAGCCGCCCGATCAATACCGAATCCGACGATGCCGAGCGCAGCATCGACAGGTGAGTGGACGTCCGCTGGTACAGCTCCACCAGTTCGTCGACTTCGGCTCCGCTGAGCCGGCGGCGGTTATCGATCAACCGCTCGAGCCGATCCCAGGTGGCGCGGTGGGTCAGCACGAACGCGTCGACATCCACCTCCGGCAGCCTACCGGCGATCGCCAACTCGGCGCAGCCGAATGCAGCGGGTCGCCACGCGAGAGACCCGTGGCGATCGCCAACTCGGCGCAGCCGAGTGCAGCGGGTCGCCACGCGAGAGACCCGTGGCGATCGCCAACTCGGCGCAGCCGAGTGCAGCGGGTCGCCGCGCGAGAGACCAGGTAGCGTTTGGCCTATGTCGCAAGTGGTTACCGGGGATGCCGTCGTGCTTGATGTGCGCATCGCACAGTTGCCGGTGCGCGCGCTGGGCGCGCTGATCGACATCGCGGTGATGATCGTGGGTTACCTCCTGGGTTTGATGCTGTGGGCGGCTACCCTCCCCGGCTTCGACGATGCGCTTACCTCCGCTATTCTCATCATCTACACGGTGGTTGTGCTGGTCGGATACCCGCTGGTTTTCGAAACCGCCACCCGAGGGCGGTCGCTTGGCAAGATCGTGATGGGCCTGCGGGTGGTGTCTGACGACGGAGGTCCGGAACGCTTCCGGCAGGCGCTGTTTCGCGCGTTGGCATCGGTGGTGGAGATCTGGATGTTCGCCGGGAGTCCGGCGGTAATTTGCAGCCTGTTGTCGCCGAAAGCCAAACGCATCGGCGACATCTTCGCCGGCACGGTGGTGGTCAGCGAACGCGGTCCACGGTTGGGTCCGGCCCCCGAGATGCCGCCGTCGCTGGCATGGTGGGCGTCATCGTTGCAGTTGTCCGGGCTGAGCTCGCGTCAAGCCGAAATTGCTCGCCAATTCTTATCCCGTGCACCACAACTCGATCCGAAGTTGCGTGAGCAGATGGCTTATAGAATCGCCGGTGATGTGCTGGCCCGCATCGCGCCGCCACCACCACCGGGCACTCCACCGCAACTGGTGCTGGCCGCCGTACTCGCCGAGCGGCACCGCCGCGAGTTGGCGCGCCTGCGCCCGACACCGCCACCCGCCGGGCCTGCTTCCTGGCCTCCGCCCCCGCCGGTGCCGTGGTCGCCACCCGGTGCGCCCGCCGCATGGCCCCCGCCTGCGCCGTGGCCGCCACCCGCGCAGCCCTGGCCAATGCCGCCACAGCCCGGTCCACCACCCGGCGGTGGCGACTTCTCCTCGCGTCCGGGTGAATAGGCAGCGCTGGGCTCCGTGGGAGCGCCGAGGGCGCCGTAGCGCATCAGGGCACGTCGACCCAATTTAGTGTGCGTTGCACGGCCTTGCGCCAGCCCGCGTACCCGGCGGCACGCTGCTCGTCGGTCCACGTCGGTGTCCACCGCTTGCCCTCCTGCCAGTTGGCCCGCAGGTCGTCCGGGTCCGCCCAGAACCCGACCGCAAGCCCCGCCGCGTAGGCGGCGCCGAGCGCGGTGGTTTCGGTGACCTTCGGCCGCACCACCTGCACCCCGAGCACGTCGGCCTGAATCTGCATGCACAAGTCGTTGGCGGTGACACCGCCGTCGACCTTCAAAACCCCCAGGCGCACCCCTGAGTCGGCTTCCATCGCATCGGCCACATCTCGACTCTGGTAGCAGATCGCCTCCAATGTCGCGCGGGCCAGGTGCGCGTTCGTGTTGTACCGCGAAAGGCCCACGATGGCACCCCGGGCATCAGAACGCCAGTACGGGGCGAACAACCCGGAAAATGCCGGAACAAAGTACATTCCGCCATTGTCCTCGACCTGGCGCGCCAGCGTCTCGCTTTCAGCCGCACTGCTGATGATGCCGAGCTGATCACGCAGCCATTGCACCGCAGATCCGGTGACCGCTATCGAACCCTCCAAAGCATAAACGGGTTTCGCGCCCCCGAACTGGTAGCAGACAGTGGTCAGCAACCCGTTGCGTGACCGCACGATCTTCTCACCGGTATTGAGCAGCAGGAAATTACCGGTGCCGTAGGTGTTTTTCGCCTCTCCTGCGGCCAGGCACACCTGACCGACCATCGCCGCGTGCTGGTCGCCAACGATTCCACTGATCGGCACCTCACCGCCGACGGGTCCGGCTTTCAGTGTGATTCCGTAGGGATGCCGAGGCGACGAGGGCGCGATCGCCGGCAGCATCTGCCGGGGAACACCGAAAAACGACAGCAGTTCGTCGTCCCAATCGAGGGTTTCCAGGTTCATCAGCATGGTCCTGCTGGCGTTGGTGACGTCGGTGAGATGTACCCCGCCACGCGGCCCACCCGTCAGGTTCCACAGCACCCAGGTGTCGACGGTACCGAACAGGGCCGCACCGTGTTCGGCGGCCTGACGGACCCCGTCGACATTCTCCAGAATCCACTGCAATTTCCCGCCCGAGAAATAGGTGGCCGGTGGCAGACCCGCCTTGCGGCGGATCACCTCTCCGCGGCCGTCACGGTCCAGTGCCGCCGCAATGCGGTCGGTGCGGGTGTCCTGCCAGACGATCGCGTTGTAATACGGCAGACCGGTATGCTTATCCCACACCAGTGTGGTCTCACGCTGGTTTGTGATACCAAGCGCAACAATATCATTCGCCGATAGACCGCTAACTTGCAGGGCCGAGGCCACCGCTGATTCGGTGCGCTTCCAGATCTCGGCCGGGCTGTGCTCGACCCAGCCCGCGCGCGGCAAGATCTGTTCGTGCTCGAGCTGGTAGCGGGCCACCTCGGTGCCATTGTGGTCGAAGATCATGCAGCGGGTGCTGGTGGTGCCCTGGTCGATGGCGGCAACGAACTCGGCCAACTGGTCTTCTCCTTCGGGTGACGGCGCTCACTACGTGCAACCGTCCATCATGGCCCACCGGTGCGAAGCACCGATGGGCCGGTCGCAACACGGTGCGTCCGCCGCTCCGCTGGGGTCAACCATGGGCAACCGGTTGCGTAGCCGGCGGTGAACCTGTTGCATCGACGGTGTGGGCGAAGACGTTAAGCGCACCAGCTACAGCGACGCACACCGCCGGGAATACCGGCGCAAGGTGCAATTGTGTTTGGACGTCTTGCGAACCATGCTGAGGCAATCCAGCTTCGAGGTCGACCGCCCACTCACCGGCATGGAAATCGAATGCCACCTCGTCGACGGCGACTATCAGCCCGCCATGTCGAATCAACGGGTGCTGGCAGCCATCGCCGACCCGGCCTACAAAATCGAATTAGGCGCCTACAACATTGAATTCAACGTGCCGCCTCGATCTTTAGATGGAAACACCAGCCTAGAGCTGGAAGCCGACATCCGTGCCAGTCTGAACGCCGCGGAAACCAAGGCCCACTCCGGCGGCGCCCATACCGTCCTGATCGGCATCCTGCCCACGTTGATGCCCGAACACCTGACCGGCGGATGGATGAGCGCGTCGCCACGCTACCGGGCGCTCAACAACGCCGTCTTCGCCGCCCGCGGCGAGGACATCCACATCGACATCAGCGGGCCGGAACCCTTAAACCTGCACTCCGCCTCGATCGCTCCCGAATCCGCGTGCACCAGCTTGCAATTACATCTTCAGGTGTCACCCGAGGAGTTCGCCGGCAAGTGGAACACCGCGCAAGTGCTGGCCGGCCCGCAGTTGGCGCTGGGGGCAAACGCGCCGTACTTCTTCGGGCATCAGCTGTGGGCCGAAACCCGCATCGAACTGTTCACCCAAGCCACCGACACCCGCCCGGAGGAGCTGAAGGCTCTAGGTGTTCGACCGCGGGTGTGGTTCGGCGAGCGCTGGATCACCTCCGTCCTCGATTTATTCGAGGAAAACATCCGCTACTTCCCGTCGCTGCTGCCCGAGGTGTCCGACGAGGATCCGATCGCCGAGCTGGCCGCCGGCCGCGCCCCGCAGTTATCGGAGCTGCGTCTGCATAACGGCACCGTCTACCGGTGGAACCGCCCGGTATACGACGTCGTCGACGGGCGCCCGCACCTGCGGGTGGAAAACCGGGTGTTGCCCGCCGGGCCCACCGTCATCGACATGATGGCGAATTCAGCCTTCTATCACGGTTTGCTGCGCGCCCTGTCCGAGCAGGACCGTCCGCTGTGGACCGAGATGGGTTTCACCGCCGCCTACGCTAACTTCCTCGAATCCGCGCGCCGCGGTCTAGCCGCCCGGCTGTACTGGCCGGGCCTCGGGCAGATGGCGGCGAAAGATTTGGTCCTGCGGCAGTTGTTGCCCATGGCCGACGACGGCTTGCGTCGATGGGGTGTTGCCGCCGAAGTGCGCGATCGGTTCCTCGGCGTCATCGAGGGCCGCGCCAAAACCGGCCGCAACGGCGCCCGCTGGCAGGTGGCCACGGTGCGGGCCCTGCAGGAAGGTGGTATGACCCGGCCCGCAGCGCTGGCCGAGATGCTGCGGCGATACTGCGCGCACATGCACACCAACGCGCCGGTGCACACCTGGGACCTGGCGGCGTAGCCCAGACCCAAAACCTCCTGCACGTCGGCATTGCGGTGCCACCACGGCCCGCGGCCGGACCCAACGGCGCGGGTACCGGGCAGGGGCGCTCATTTGACGGCCAGTGACACCCCGAAGTCGCCGGCCCCATCGGTCCACCAGTGAGTCTGGCGCAGCCCCGCCGCGGCCAGCTCCGCGGCCACCGTCTCGGGCCGGAACTTACACGAGACCTCGGTGAGCATCTCCTCGCCCGTGGCGAACTCGACGGTGAGTCCCAGCGCCCGCACCCGAACCCGCTGCGGCGTGTCCGTCCGCAACCACATCTCGACGCGTTCCTCGGCGGCGTTCCAGCGCGCGACATGCTGGTAGGAATCGACCTCGAAATCGGCGTCGAGTTCGCGGTTTATCACGGCCAGCACGTTGCGGTTGAACCGGGCGGTCACCCCGGCGGCGTCGTCGTAGGCTCGCACCAGCCGACCGGCATCCTTGACCAGGTCGGTGCCGAGCAGCAAACTGTCCCCCGGCCGCAACACAGCGCTCAGCGTTGCCAGGAATTCCGCACGCGGTCCCGGTGTGAGGTTCCCGATCGTGGAACCCAAAAACACGAACAGCCGTCGACCACCGCCGGGAATTTTTTCCAGATGTTTCTCGAAATCCCCACAGACAGCATCAATTTCGATATCCGGGTAGTCACGCGCGATGGCGGTCGCGGCGGCTTCAAGCATACTTGCGTCGACATCGAACGGCACGAAGCGCCGCAGCGTCCCACACTGGCGCAGCGCGTTGAGCAGGATGCGGGTTTTCTCCGACGTGCCGCTGCCCAACTCGACCAGGGTATCGGCTCCGCTGGCGACGGCGACTTCCGCTGAACGGGCACGCAGGATTTCGGCTTCCGTGCGCGTCGGGTAGTACTCCGGCAGCCGGGTGATCTGATCGAACAGCTCGCTGCCAACAGCATCATAAAACCACTTGGGCGGCAGCGATTTCGGCGTCTTACGCAAGCCTTCGAACACATCGCGGCACAGCGCACGGTACGCCGAGTCGGCGCCCAGATGGTTCGACAGCGACAGCGTCATCAAGATGCTCTCTCATCCAGAGCGGTCACCGTGACGCGATCCGCGGTGACCTCGACGAGGTGGCGATCCGGAACGTCCGTCCATTCGGCGTCATCGTCGTAGGGCTCACTGGCCAGCACCACGCCGTCGTCGCGGCGCCGGATCGACAGGGTGTCTCCCCAGGTGGTGGCCAGCATTCGAGAACCGTCCGCCGCCAAGATGTTAAGCCGGGAATTCGGGTCGGCAGCCCCGACTTGCCGAATGGTCTCCGCCAGCTCGTCCAGACCGCGCGAGAAGATCAGGGCTGCTAACAGCGCACTGTCACAGACAGATTCGGATGCCGCCGTAGTCGGCAGCACCGTCCGGTCAACGATCCCGTTGTGCGCCAGCAGCCAAACACCGTCGGTGAACGGCGCGGTGGCGCTAGCTTCGATCGGCATCCCAGCGCTCGCCGAGCGTACCGAGGCGATCACGCACCGGCTGCGCAGCGCGGGCGCTACGGAGGCGAACGACGCGTCAGCCCACAGCGGCGTGGTGCTGCGCCAGCGCCGCGGGGTGGATCCGTCGAAAAACCCCACTCCCCAACCGTCGGCGTTGAGCATGCCGTGTCTTTGCCGGCGCGGCGCATACGACTGCACCAGCAGGCCCTGGGGTGGTTCCAAGACCAGCGAGGAAATGCTGACGTGCTGGCCAAGCCATCCCAGGTGCCGGCACATCAGTCGGCGTCCCCGGCATCGGGGACGTCCCACACCAACCGGACGCCGCAGAAAATCTGCCGACGATACGGATGATCCCAGTTGCGAAAGCTGGGCCGCAGGATGCCCGGCTCCACCGCCCACGAGCCACCGCGCAGCACCCGATAGTCGCCACCGAAGAACGGCTGCGAATAACGCTGGTAGATCATCGGGACGAATCCCGGCCAGGGTCGCAGCGGTGAGCTGGTCCATTCCCACACGTCGCCCAACATCTGTTCGGCTCCGTACGCGGACGCCCCGGCCGGGTAGGCGCCGACGGGCGCGGGACGCAGCGCCGCACCGCCGAGGTTGGCACGTTCTGCGGAAGGTTCCTCGGATCCCCAGGGGTACCGGCGGCGGGTGTTGGTCGCGGGATCCCAGGCGCACGCCTTCTCCCATTCGATTTCGGTGGGCAGCCGAGCGCCCGCCCAGGCGGCGTAGGCCTCGGCTTCGAAGTAGCTGACATGCTGGACCGGCTCGTCGGCGGGAATCTCCTCCAGATAACCGAACCGGGTGCGGGTACCGTCGGGGTTCCAGAACTGCGGCCCGGTCAGGCCGGCCCGCCGCCGGTGTTCCCAGCCGCGCGCCGACCACCACCGCGGCTGCCGGTAGCCGCCGTCGTCGATGAAGCGTTGCCATTCGCCATTGGTGACCGGCACCCTGCCGATCCGAAAGCTCGGGACGTGGACCACGTGAGCGGGGCGCTCGTTGTCCAACGAGAACGGCTCGCTCTCGGCGTCAACGCCGAGCACGAACGGGCCCCCGGGCACCAGCACCGACGTTCCGGCCAGCCCGCAACGCCCGGCCGGCAGCGTGGCCGTCGACCGCAGCAGCGGCGCACCCGCACGCAGGTTTAATGCCTGCAGCATGGTTTCGTTGTGCTGATGTTCGTGACTGACGACCATGCCGAACGCAAACCCCGCGTCCCCGGCCGCGCTGTCCTCGGGTAGGGCATCCAGGGCATCCATCGCGGCGGCGCGCACCGCCCGGCAGTACGCCCGGGCCGGACCGGGAGGCAACAGCGGGAGGCTCGCGCGGCCGGCCCGGGGGTGGGCGAACGCGTCGTAGAGGCCGTCGATCTCGGGCGGCAGCATCCCGGGCCGGTTGAGGTCGCCGCCGCGCAGCAGCCACAGTTCTTCCTGCTGACCGATGTGCGCCAAATCCCATACCAGTGGGCTCATCAACGGGTCATACTGGCGGCGGAGTTCGGCGTCATCCAAATCGACCAACCGCAGCGTCCGCTCGCGAGCCCGCGTCAGATCGCGGGCCAGCTCTTCTCGAAGGCTCATCGGCACCCCTGAGCCAACCGGGTGACCGCAGGCGCGACGCCGTGTGTGATCGCCTGCCTGGCGAACTCGTCGGCCGGGCAGCGGCCCCGCTCAACGGTGCAGACCAACCGGTGCATCGTCTCACTCAATTCCGCGGGTGCCCGCGCGGCGGCGGCGACCGCACACCGGTGGGCGGCCGCATACAGGCGGGGGTCCCGCAGGCCGATCCGCGCCGCGGTGTCCCAGGCGGTGGCAACCGGTTCGACAGCCTCGGCCGCGACGTCGGCGGCGCCCGGGTCGTCGAGCAACACCACCAGCATGAACACCAGCGCCGGCCAGAGGGCATCGGAAACGGCGTCGAGGTAACGGATCTCCAGCCAGCCGCGCGGGCGCACCGGCGGGAACAGGGTGGTCAAGTGGTAGTCCAGATCGGCTGCGGTGGGACGGCGCCCGCCCAGCGGGACCCGCCCATCGGCCCAGTCGGCGAACGGCACATACGCCGTCACCGGAACGGCGCCGCCGCTCGCGGAGTTATGCACCAGCATCACCGGCGCTTTCAGCGCATAACACGCCCAATCGGTGGCGGGATCCTCGCCGCTGACGGACAAAACGGGTCCGCAGCGCGCAGAGTCCAGCTCACCCCACACCCGCTGACGAGTCGACAGCCAGCCGGAGAATCGCCCACCCAGCAACGGTGAGTTGGCGGCCACGGCGATCATCGTGGGCCCCAGCGCGTGTGCCAGCCGGACCCGGGCCGCCCACCCCGCCCGCGGTCCGGCATCGAGATTCACCTGGATCGACGCGGTCGACGTCATCATCGCCGCACCGGCCGCCCCGGTGCCGGTGGCAGCGAAAAACTGCTCCATAGCCCGGTAGCGCGCGCCCGGGTGGACGCGCTGCGGCGGTCGCAGCGGGTCGGTGCCCAACAACACCAGTCCCAGACCGGCCTCATTGAACGCCGCCCGCAGCAGCGCCTGATCGCAGATCATGTTGTCGATCGCCGCCGCGACACCCTCGACGGGCGGACCCGACAGCTCCACGGCACCGCCGGGCTCGACGGTGACCGCGCTGCCTCCCGGCAGCACCGGAAGCCCCGCCAGGACGTCGGTGATTTCCTCCCAGCCCGGTCTGCGATGCGGGTCGGCCGGGTCGTAGCAGTGCGCCTCCACCTCCAGGCCGACCCGTCCCGGCGAGGCGTCGGTCAGGCAGGTGGCGGCGATGTAGTCCGCGGCGGCCTGCGAGCCGGCCAACTCGTCCGCCGCGCAGGAACTATCCAGCTGTGGCACCAACGCCATGTCCCTAACCCCCTCAGGTCCGCGCTTTATCCGTCGCGGACCGTTGCGCGGTTAGCCGCACAATACCCACCCGGCTCCTCTTTCAGAGGGCATCGACACATTACCGATATCGTCGTGCCGATATCGGCAGGATCCGCCGAGCAGCGAATGCTCAACTTGGCACCGCATCACTGGCCCAGGGTGTTCTGCATGGCTCCGGCCAGGGCGTCGACCGCCGGGCCGCCGTTGCCCGATTGGCAAACCTTGGCCTGCAGCAGCACGTTTTCCCGCAGACGGGTTTGGGTGAAGCAGCGACGGTCGGTACCGGCTTCCTGTTTGGTCCAGGCCTCGTCGGTGGCGGTCGCCGGCCCGCCCTGGAACGACCACACCTGGGTGGTGCCGTTGTCCAGGTGCATCGCGGTCGTTTGCCCGGAGCAGCCGACGGTCCGATCGACCACGCGATGGAAGGCTCGGCTCGCGGCGTCAGTGGTGGCGAACACCCCGACGGCTTGCTTGACGTAGTGGCTCTGGTCGGTCGCCGACGTCTGGGTGACCGCGCTGTTGAACGACGCCAGGTCGGGGTCGTTGTACACCTCGGGCAGCCCGATATCGGCCCAGTTGTTGCAGACCGGATCATCGACCCAATACGCCTGGTACGGCTCGGTCGACACCGATTCCCATCGCATCGGCGCGCCGACGATGTTGCCCACCGACCCCTTGCCCAGCACCGCGTAGTTCACCACGCCCGGCTCCGACGGCCCGGCCGCCGTCGCGCAGACCGCCGGACCCGTCGCCAACAGCGCCAGCCACCCCGCCGCGACGACAGCTGCGGCCGTGCCGTGACAGCCCGGGACGATCACCGCTACACCCGCGCGGAGATCGTCGCGTCCACGTTGCCGGTGGTGGCCTTGGAATACGGGCACACCTGGTGGGCTTGGCGCATCAGATCGTCGGCGACGCTCTGCTGCAGGCCCGGCAGGTAGCCGACGATGTTCCCGGTCAGCCCGAACCCGCCCTCGGAGTCCTTGCCGAAACCCACCTGGACCGTCACGGAGGTCGCGTCGTCAAGCTTGACACCGGCGTTTCGAGCCACCAGCCGCAACGCACCGAGGAAGCAGGCCGCGTATCCGGCCGAGAACAGCTGTTCGGGGTTGATGCCCTCGCCGCTGCCGCCCATCTCTTTCGGCGGTGTCGTGTCGAAGTCGATGCGGCCATCCGCTGACCTGACATGACCGTCGCGGCCGCCGCCGGTCGCCGTGGATTCTGCGGTGTAGACGACTTCGATGCTCATGGCACGATCATGCCAACCCCGCCGGCGAAACAGAAGCCGGGCACCCGCCGATCGGCAACGCCCGGCCGGCCGGGTTCAGCGTTAGGGCTAAGCCTAGGGACGCGGCGCGGGAGTGGTCGGACTGGTGGTTGCGGTACCGCCCGGTCCCATGCCCGGTCCCATGCCGGGTCCCATGCCCGGTCCCATGCCCGGTCCCATGGGACCGGGCGGTCCACCGGGAAAGACGAACAGCCACTGCCCCGGGCCCATGGGGCCCATCGGGGGCCCGCCGGACGGCCCGCCGGGCATGAACATGCCGTGGCGAGGATGCTGGTAGTAATACCCGTGAGAGTGCCTACCAAGCGTAAAGCCACTGAAGAAGATCACCGTGACGATGAAGACAACGCCAGCGACAATTGCGACCCACGCCGCAACCTTGTAAAGCCCGCTCGGCCGTCGCGCCTGCCACGGCGCCGCAGCTCCTGGCGGACCACTCGGTGGCAACGTCGGTGGGGCGACCGAAGTCGGCTGCGGTGGGGCCGGGGAGTCAGGTGTTTCACTCATGTCTTGATAATGGTCCATGTGTGGGGCCGGTTAAACGGTCCCCCCGTAAAACCCGATATCGTCCGGTCTGCGCGGCATTGCAGGGGTTCACCCGGTCTTCTCGACGAGACCGGCAAACAGCTAAACGGTATGGCGTGGCCGGTGCCCATCCATACCGTTTAGCGCAAGGCCTGGTCGAGGTCGGCGATCAGATCCTCGGTGCTTTCCAGGCCGATGGAAATACGGACCACGTTGTCGCCCAGGCCGATCGCGGCCCGCCCCTCCGGGCCCATCGCCCGATGGGTCGTGGTCGCCGGATGGGTGATGAGCGATTTCGCGTCACCGAGGTTGTTGGAGATGTCGATGAGCCGCAGCTTGTCCAGCACCTCGAAGGCCCGCTGCTTACCGACGCTTTCGGGGACGTCGAGTGCGAAGGTGACCACGGTCCCGCCTCCGGACATCTGACGCTTGGCCAGGTCGTATTGGGGGTGAGACGTCAAGTAGGGGTAGCGGACCCACCTCACCGCCGGATGCCCCTGTAGGTACTCGGCTACCCGCTGCGCCGAGCTATTGCAGTGTTCAACCCGAATAGCAAGCGTCTCAAGGCCTTTGAGCAAAACCCAAGCGTTGAAGGCGCTTATCGCCGGGCCGGTGTGGCGCATCAGCTTCTGCACCGGGCCGTCAATGTACTGCTCGTCGCCGAGGATGGCCCCACCCAGCACTCGCCCCTGCCCGTCGATGTGCTTGGTGCCGGAGTACACCACTACGTCAACCCCGAGTGGGATGCCCTGTTGCAGGATAGGGGTAGCGAAAACGTTGTCTAACACCACTTTCGCCCCGGCGGCATGAGCCAGCTCGGTCACCGCGGCGATGTCGACCAGCGATTGCATGGGATTGGACGGGGTCTCGAAGAACACCGCCTGAGTGGGCACCGAGAGGGCCCGCTCCCACTGCGACAGGTCATCGCCGTCGACGAACACGGTCTCGACGCCCCAACGCGGCAGGATCTCGTTGCACACCACGAAGCACGACCCGAACAGGCTGCGCGCCGCGACCAGCCGGTCACCGGCACCCAGCAGCGCACCCAGGGAAACGAACACCGCCGCCATCCCGCTGGCGGTGGCGAACGCCGCCGGGGCTCCCTCTATCAGCCGCAGCCGTTCCTCAAGCATGGTGACGGTCGGGTTGCCGTAGCGCGAGTACACGTAGCGGTCGGCTTCACCGGCGAAGGCCCTCTCGGCGTCTGCGGCGGACTTGTAGACATAACCGGACGTCAAATACATCGCTTCGGCGGTTTCGTCGAACCCGGACCGCAACAGCCCGCCACGCACCCCGAGGGTGGCCTGGCTGACATCGCCGGGCAGCGGCGCCGGGGTGCGGATCGAACGCTGGTCAGTCATCTGAGTCGCTCCTCCTCATCGCTGGGCTCCGCATCGTCGCCCGCATCACGACTGCCTCCAGGGCAACCCGACCGCCCGCCATCCGGTGCTGCCGCGATGACCCGCGTCGTCGAGGTGACCTTCGAAACCGTCCAGCACGTTGAAGGCGGGGGTGATACCGGCCGCGGTGGCGGCCTCGGCGGCACCGACGGACCGATGACCCGAGCGGCAGATGAACACCACCGGGTCGCCCGTGGCGGGGACTTGCTCCAACAACTCGGTGATGAAGTTCTCGTTGCGCGAGCCGTCGATGCGGTTCCACTCGACGCACACAATGTCGCGGCCCAGGCTCGACAGGTCGGGCACCCCGACAAAGCACCATTCGGCTTCGGTTCGCACGTCGACCAGCACCGCCCGGGGGTGCTCGCAGAGCAGCTTCCAGGCCTGCTCCGGGGTGATATCGCCGGCGTAACTCACTGTCCCGAGTCTCGCATATCGTGCCGATGCCCTCCCTCACGCCCGCGGCAGCCGATGCAGCGCTGCCGACACGCGCCGGGCGCGCTCCCGGGCCGTCCGGACGTCGGGTGCGGTCGCCAGCGCGACGCCAAGCCAGCTGGACCCGCCCGACACACCGCCGAACATCCGGACGTCGCTTTCCGGCACGGCGAGCACGTCGGCCAGGGTGACCGGCGCGGGGGTCCCCGCCAGGGGCGGTGAAGCGGACGCGTAATCGCCCGCATAGATCAGCTGCGCGGCCCCCGGTGAGATCATGATGGTGTCCACCGCCAGACCGAGAGTCGCCCGGGCCGCCAGCTCGAACTGCGATAGCCGCTGGGTGCGCAGTGTCACCAGGCCGCTCTCATAAGGGAGTGCGGTGATATCGCAGAAGTACACCTCTTCGCCGCTGACCATCAGCTCGACCCCGAAGACCCCGCGCCCGCCGAGCGCCTTGACGATACGCGCCGCAATCGACTTGGCCACGCCCATCGCCGCCGCACTCAACTCTTGCGGCTGCCAGGATTCCAGCACCCCGCCGGCGACCTCGCGATGCCCGATCGGTGCACAGAATTCGATCATCGGCCCTGCCGGACCGTAGCTGCGCACGGTGAGCAGGGTGACCCGAAAGTCGATCTCCACCACGGTCTCGGCGAGCACCCGGGGGTGAGCACCCTGGCCGCTGGCGGCCACCGCGCGCTGCCAGGCCGGCTCGATGTCGTCCGGCCCCGCCAGCACCGACCGCTCCGTGGCGGCCGTCGCCGCCACCGGCGTCACCGATAGCGGAAACCCGGCGTAGGCGGCCACCGACTTGAGTTCATCCAGCGATCCGGCGAACCAGAACGGCGCGGTGGGCAGGCCGAGCTCGTCGGCGGCCAACCGTCGCAGGCTCTCGCGGTCGGCGGTCAACCGCACCGCGCGGGCGCTGGGGACAACCTCGGTGAATCCAAGTTCGGCAGCGGCGTTCAGCGCTTCGGTGGCCACTTCGACGGTCGTGGTCACGACGAAATTCGGCCGTAGCCGCCCGATCGCCGTGGCCAGCTCCTCGGTGTCGGTCGTGTCGACCACCAGTGACCGATCGGCTAGCCGGTGTGCGGGGGCGCCCGGGTGCCGCTCGACGGCGATCACCTCGGCCCCCAGGCGCTGAAAGGCGATCACCAGCTCGCGGCTCAGCTCAGTGGAACCGAGCAGCATCACCCTGGGGTGATGCCCGGGCGGCTCGTCGTCGGACTCGCCGGGAGCCCGCTGGTTCACCGCAATGTTCGTCGTTTCGGTCTCGTCGCGCCGGCCCTCGTGGTTTCCGGGATGCCCGCGGGAAAGATCTCGTCGTTCAGTCATTGCCGTGAATTCACATCCCGGTCCGGGCGCCATCCCCCATGCCGCTCAAGGATAGAGGGGATGCCCCGCGCGGCCCGGCGCAGAGGGCCGCCGCCGCCTCCGGCGGCCGCCGACCGTGACCGCAACGTAGCGAACCCGGTGTGCCGCATTATGATTTCTGACCGCAGTTGAGGGAGGGCATGAGGATGGTTTTGCGGTCGCGTGGAACTCAGGACCACAAATTCGGCAGGCGGGTGCTGGCGTTCATCGGCCGCCAGGAGTGGCTGGACCGGCCGAGTTACCGCTTCGAGCACCTGCTCAGCTACGCGTTCAACTCGCTGGGTAACGCCCGTGACGGGGTCGCGAACTTTCTCAACGGCGTCTGGCTGGGGCACCCGCTGCACCCACCGTTGGCGTCGCTGACCAGTGGAGCGATCGGGACTGCGGTCGGCTTGGACGCGCTGAGTTTGCTGCCGGGCCGGCCCAAGTCGGAGCTCGTCGACGCGTCGCGGTTTGCCCGGCAAGCACTCGGGTTGGGCATCCTGGCCAACCTTGCCGCCGCGGTCACCGGTGTCAGCGACTGGCAACACACCCACCAGGAGGAGCGCCGAGTCGGGGCGGTGCACGGCGTCGTGAACCTCCTGGCGACCGGCCTGTACGTGATGTCCTGGCGGGATCGCGGCCGGGGCCGCCACCTGCGGGGCATCGCGTTCAGCGCCCTCGGCTACGGCATCACCCTTAGCGGCAGCTACCTGGGCGGAGCCCTGGTGTTCGAGTCGGGAATCGGCATCGACCAGTCCGGCAGGCGGTTGCGCACCACCGACTGGACACCGGTGTTGCCGGTGGAGTCCCTGACGGACGGCAAGCCGCGGCGTGTCGAGGTCGACGGTGTCGGACTGGTGGTGTGCCGGGTCGGCGTCGACGGGAAGGTGGCCGCGTTCGGGGAGCTCTGTCCCCATCTGGCCGCCCCGATGAGCGACGGCTGGGTCGATCGGGGGCGGATCGTCTGCCCCTGGCACGGCTCACGCTTCGACGCCGAGACCGGAGCGGTGCTGCGCGGTCCGTCGGCGGCGCCGCTGCCGCGCTATCAGACACGGATCAACAACGGAATGGTCGAAGTGCGCGCAGCCGACTCGCATGCGCTCGGCGCCGCGAAAGGAGTGGCCAAGTGAACGCCTACACCGTGCTGCAAGAGCATCACAAGACGCTGAAGGGACTGGTCAAAAAGATCGGCGAAACCCCGCCGACGGCCCCCGAACGACAGGACTACCTCGACCAGCTGCTCGTCGAATTGGATATCCACTTTCGGATCGAGGATGACCTGTACTACCCGGCGCTGGCGGCGGGCGCCGGTTCCCTGGTTGCCGTCGCCCACGCCGAGCATCGCCAGGTCATCGATGCGCTCTCCACGTTGCTGCACACCCCGCCGGCCGCGCCCAACTACGACGACGAATGGCGCACGTTCGCAACCACGCTGGAGGCGCACGCCGACGAGGAGGAGCGTGACATGATCCCGTTCCCGCCGTCCGTGCACGTCACCGACGAGCAACTGGCCGACCTGGGTGCCAAGATGGCCGCGCGAATCGAGGCGCTGCGCAACTCCACCGCGCACACGCTGCGGGTGAAGGGCCGCAAGGCGCTGCTGCGCGCCCTGTAGCGCGAGCTCTCCGCGCGGCGGCACCCTCCAACTCACCACCGCGCCGGCGACCCGGCGACTCCGGTCATCGGCGGGCCGCCAGGACATCGCGGCGCACGATGGTCTGGTCTCGGCCAGGCCCTACCCCGATACACGAAACCGGCGCTCCGGCAAGCTCTTCCAGTCGTGAGACGTAGTCACGCGCCTTGGCCGGCAGGTCATCGAACTCCCGTGCCGCCGAGATGTCCTCCCACCAGCCGGGCAGCTCCTCGTAAATCGGCTCGGCGCGAGCGAGATCGCTTTGCGTCATGGGCATCTCATAGGTGCGTTTGCCGTCGATCGTGTAGCCCACGCACACCGGCACGGTTTGCAGGCTGGAGAGCACGTCGAGCTTCGTCAAAAAGTAGTCGGTGATCCCGTTGACCCGGGTGGCGTAGCGGGCGACGACCGCGTCGAACCAGCCGCAGCGGCGGCGCCGGCCGGTGGTCACCCCGTACTCGTCACCGCTTTTGACCAGGTATTCGCCGTTGTCGTCGAACAACTCGGTGGGAAACGGACCGGAGCCCACCCGGGTGGTGTAGGCCTTGAGGACGCCCAGCACGGTGCTGATCCGGGTGGGACCGATGCCGGAGCCGACCGCCGCGCCGCCCGCGGTCGGGTTCGACGAGGTCACATACGGGTAGGTGCCGTGGTCGACGTCGAGCAGCGTGCCCTGCGAGCCCTCCAGCAACACGGTTTCGCCGCGCTCCAGCGCGGCATTGAGCAGCAGTCGGGTGTCGGCGATCCGGTGCTTGAACACCTCGGCTTGCCCCAGCAACGCGTCGACGACCTGCGCCGGCTCCAGCGCCTTGCGGTTGTAGATCTTGACCAGCACCTGATTCTTGAATTCCAGTGCGGCCTCGATCTTTTGCGCTAGCAGGGGCGGGTCGAACACGTCGGCGACCCGGACCCCGATGCGGGCGATCTTGTCCTGGTAGCAGGGCCCGATGCCGCGGCCGGTGGTGCCGATCCTCTTGGTGCCCAGGTAACGCTCGGTGACCTTGTCGATGGCGACGTGATACGGCAGCAGCAGGTGCGCGTCGGCGGAGATCAGCACCCGGGAGGTGTCGACACCGCGGTCCGCCAGGCCCCGCAGCTCGTCGAGCAGCACGCCGGGGTCGACCACCACGCCGTTGCCGATGACGTTGGTGACGCCGGGGGTCAACACGCCCGACGGGATCAGATGCAGCGCGAAGTTCTCCCCGGTGGGCAAGACGACGGTGTGCCCGGCGTTGTTGCCGCCCTGGTAGCGCACCACCCACTGCACGCGCCCGCCGAGCAGGTCGGTGGCCTTTCCTTTGCCCTCGTCACCCCACTGGGCGCCGATCAGGACGATTGCCGGCATGCTGCTACCCCCAATTATTGTGGTCCAGCCGGTGACCAACACTAGCCCGGCGACGGCGTGGACCCTAGGACGGCGCTGAATAACCCGTCCAGCGCTGGGCGTGTCTGACGACTGAGCCCGATGTGGTCTGTGATGATGTTGTGGTGCAAGGGGTTACGCGGTCGGATCGGGAGTTGTTGGACGCGCAGGCGCTGGTCGGGGAGCTGGTGCCGGCGGGCAGCATCTTCGCGTTTTTGGCCGAGCATCGTCATGAGTTGTTCCCGGATTCGTTCATCGCGGATTTGTTCGCCTCTTCGACCGGGCGGCCTTCGCTGCCGGCGGATCTGATCGGGTCGGTGCTGGTGCTCAAGGAACTCTATGACCTGTCGGATCCGCAGACCGCGGAGGCGCTGCGGTATGACATCCGCTGGAAGGTGGCCTGCGGGCGCTCGTTAACGCAGACCTCGTTCGACCCGTCGACGCTGGTGTATTGGCGCAAGCGGATCGCTGCCTCTGATCAACCTGACCGGGTGTTCGATGCGGTCGCGCGGGTCATCGCCGAGACCGGGCTTTTGCGGGGGCGGCGTAAACGGTGCGTGGATTCGACGGTGTTCGACGACGCGGTGGCCACCCAGGACACGGTGACCCAACTGGTGGCGGCGATGCGCAAGGTGGCCCGGCTGGTACCGGGCGCGCAATCGGTGATCGAGCGGGTCGCCAAGCTGGACTACTCCAAGGCGGGCAAGCCCGACATCGATTGGGATGACCCGGTGGCCAAGCAGGGGTTGGTGTCGGATCTGGTCAACGACGCGACCGCGGTGCTGGCCGAGCTGGCCGGGCCGGATGCGCCCGCGCGTACCGACGCTGCCGCGGATGCGTTGGGGTTGTTGGCGCTGGTCGCCGGCCAAGACGTGGAGCCCGCCGAGGGCTCTGATGGCACCGACGGGCGGTGGCGCATCGCGCGGCGGGTCGCGCCGGATCGTGTCATCTCCACCGTGGACACCGAGGCCCGCCACACCCGTAAGTCGAAGTCCCACCGTAAAGACGGGTTCCGTGGGCACCTGGTCGCCGAGCCCGAGACCGCCTTGATCACCGACGCCGAGTTGACCAAGGCGGCCGGAGAAGAGCACAGCGACGCCGTGGTCGGCCAGAAGTTGATCGCCCGCGACCGCTACCAACCCAGCGGCAACGACAGCGACGACGGGGCCGGGGCCGCGCGTGTGGACAGCCAACCCGGTGTCGCCGAGCCCGAGGCGGGGGCGCTCGGCGCTGATCATGGTTCGGCCCAACCGGATAGCGCTGTACCAGCGGAAATGGGCGAATCCCACCAGGTGGCCGCCGGCGTGGCCGCTGCGGTCGACGCGGTCACCTCGATGGTCGCCGCCGGGGCTATCGATGCTGGCCAACCCCACACCGCGCGGGGTGGCGGTCTTGAGGTGTATGGCGATTCGGCGTATGGCACCGGGGCCGCGCGTGCCGCCTACCAGCGCGCTGGGCACCACACCGTGATCAAGCCCAAGCCGCTGGTCCCCGCGGTGCCAGGTGGGTTCACCCTCGATGACTTCACCATCGACGAGCGGGCCGGGACCGTCACCTGCCCGGGCGGGCATACCCGCACCATGACCGCCAAGCGCGCGGTGAGCTTCGGCGCGGTCTGTGCCGAGTGCCCGCTGCGAGCCCGCTGCACCACGGCCAAAGACGGTCGCGCGATGAGCATCCACCCGCACGAGCAGCTGCTGCGCGACGCACGAGCACAAGCCCGCACGCCGGAGTTCAAGCAGGCCTACCCCACCCGTTCGACGGTCGAGCGGATCGTCGCCTGGACCGCCACCAACCGTGGACGGCGGATCAAACTGCGCTACCACGGCGTCGAGAAGAACCACGCCTGGCTGCGATTGCGTTGCGCCGCAATCAATCTGCGCACACTCATCAATAGCGGCCTGACCCGCACAGACGGGGCCTGGGCCCTGGCCTGACGGCCACGGCCCACCCCCTTGCCCATCTCGACGACCTCACCCAAACTGGAATCGGCGGGAAGAACGACCACGTTGTCGACCAGTCAGGTCTGACCTACTGCCGAAGAAACGGCCTTGTCGGCGTTCTTCCCGCCCCGCCAGGCTTCCTTGTTCAGAGGCCTCCTAGAGACCCCGACGGGAAGCCGAGCTGTGCTGCTCAAGCCCCGCAGCTCAAACACCGGTATTGAGAACCGGCTGGAGTGGGAAGGAGTCGCTGAACATCACGGTGGACAACGCCGACATCGCGGTGCTGTGGTTCGGGGGGGAAATCCCCGGGCCGTTGGTTGGCCTGCCGGTGCTGCCCGCCGGGGTGCGGGCCGACCTGGACACCGTGATCGGTGGCTACCGCCGGCTGGTGGTGGTGGGCGCCGACGCCGACCTGGCGGCGGTGCTAACCCGGCTGTTGCGCACCGACCGGCTGGGTGTCGAGGTCGGCTACACGCCGGTGCGTCACACCGCGGCAACCCGGGCCTACCGGTTACCGGCCGGCCGACGAGCGGCCCGGCGGGCACGGTGCGGCAGCGCCCGCCGGGCGCCGCTGATCCGTGACGAGACGGGCACGGTGATCGTCGGCAGCGCTGTGTGGTTACCACCCGAAGAAGGGCGGCAGCTGCGCGGCGAGGCCGTCGTCGACGACACCGTGCTCTTCGACGGTGATGTCGCCGGTGTGCGCATCGAGCCCACCGCAACGCTGCCCGGCCTGCGGGCCCGGGTGCTGGGTGGGCGCGGCTGGTCGCCGCGCTGGCAGGCCGGGCGGGCGGCGCAGCTGGGCAGCACCGGGGCCGTGATGCTGCGCGACGGAGTCCGCTCCTCGCGGCCGATCAGGCGCTCGACGTTTTATCGGCACACCGAGGGATGGCTGCTGGTCCGGTAGGTTCGAGAGGTGAATTTCCGTGGGGTGCACGAATCGGTGCGACCGAGCCCGATCTTTTGGGCGATCGTCGGAGTAACGGCGCTGGGTGGTGCGCTGGCGTGGCTGGCCGGGGCAAGCGTCCGCCCGCTGGCCTATGTTGGGGTATTCATCTTCGTGATCGCCGGCTGGCTGGTGTCGCTGTGCTTGCATGAGTTCGGCCACGCGGTCACCGCGTGGCGGTTCGGCGATCGCGATGTCGCGCTGCGCGGTTATCTCACCCTGGATCCCCGCCGCTACAGCCATCCGATGCTCTCGCTGGGCCTGCCGATGCTGTTCATCGCGCTGGGCGGGATCGGCCTTCCGGGGGGCGCGGTATACCTGCGCACCTCGTACATGAGGACCGCGCGCCGAACCATGGTCGCGCTGGCCGGGCCGTCGACCAACCTGCTGCTGGCGGTGGCGCTGCTGACCGCGACCCGACTGTGGTATGACCCGGCGCATCCGGTGCTGTGGGCGGGGGTGGCGTTTCTGGGATTCCTCCAGGTCACCGCGGTGGTGCTGAACCTGCTGCCGATCCCCGGCCTGGACGGGTACGACGCACTGGAGCCCCATCTGAGCCCGCAAACCCAGCACGCGCTGGACCAGTTCAAACCCTACGGCCTGCTGTTTTTGCTGGTGCTGTTCGTAGCGCCGGCGCTCAACCGGTGGTTCTTCGGGGTCGTGGGCTTCTTCTTCGAACTCTCCGGAGTGCCCGCGGCGCTGGCCGGCGCCGGCAACGAGCTGACCCGGTTCTGGAGCGCCTGGTTTTAAAGCCTTGCCCGACAGGCGACGAGTCGCCCCGTGCTACAAGCCCAGCTCGGACCGAGCGTTGGGGTCACACTCATCCAGTAGCTGCAGGCAGCGCGCGTGCTCGTCGGTCTCGCCGATGGCCTGCGCCGCCCGCGCCAGCGCGGCCACACATCTCAGGAAGCCCCGGTTGGGCCGATGCGAATACGGCACCGGGCCGAAACCCTTCCACCCATTGCGGCGCAGCTGGTCCAAACCCCGGTGGTATCCGGTGCGGGCATAGGCGTAGGCGGTGACCGCCGCGCCGTCGGCCAGCGCCGCGTCGGCCAACACCGCCCAGGCGGCGGATGCCGCCGGATGCGCCGCCGCGACGACGGCCGGGTCCTTGCCGGCCTGCAGATCGGCCTCGGCCCCGCCATCGCCGGGCAACAGGATCGGATCGGGTTGCAGGAGATCACCCGTCGGCGTCATGGCTCCATTGTGCCGTTTTGCCGCGCGGTTACCCGGGTGCTCGGTGATCGCGTCCAGCCTCCTGCCGGGTCGCTAAGCTCGAGTAGCGAACCGGATAGCCGGAGGATTGCAACGCCCATGTCCAACCCATCAGGGCCCGACCGCAAGGACCCGCCCGACCCCTCCGCGGCGGGCCCGGGCGCTATGCCGGGTGAACCGCTGGGGCCCGAAGCCCGCCCGGCCGACGAGCCGACCGCGGACCCCGGCGAGGACGCAACCGAAAAGCAGCCGGCGGCGCCCGGTGACGCCGAGCCCGCGACCGAGGTGATGGCCAGACAGGAGCCGGCGATCACGCCCGGCGTCACGAAGCCGCAGCGCCAGCCGGGGGAACGCCGATTCACCGCCCCGGGTTTCGACGCCAAAGAGACCACCGTCATCAAAGCCGCACCGGAACCCGCCACCGAGATCATCGATACCGGACGTGCGCCCCACTTTGCCCCGAAACGGGCGATGCCGCAATTGATCCCGCCTCAGCTCGGGTCGAAGCTGCGTCCGTCGCGTCACTGGGACTGGGGCTGGGTGCTCGCCCTGGTGCTGGTCATTCTGGCGGTAGCCGCGATCGCGGTGCTGGGCACTGTGCTGCTGACCCGTCACCGGGCGCCGAAGGCCTCGCCGGAAGACCAGGTCCGTGCCACCATCCAGCGCTTCGATGTCGCGATGCAAACCGGCGACCTGGCCACGTTGCGCAGTCTGACCTGCGGCAACACCCGCGACAACTACCTGAACTACGACGAGCGTGCCTGGGCGGACACCTACCACCGGGTTTCGGCGGCCAAGCAGTACCCGGTGATCGCCAGCATCGATCAGGTCGTCGTCAACGGTGAACACGCGGAAGCCAACGTCACCACGTTCATGGCCTATGATCCGCAGGTCCGTTCAGCCCGCAGCTTTGATTTGCAATTTCGCGACAACCAGTGGGAGATCTGTCAGTCCCCCACCAATTAGCTTCCACCAATTAGCTTGTGCCTAAGGACTTTCCGGCGCACTTGAGGTCGTTGCAGGCCTCGATCACCCGCTCGGTCATCGACGCCTCGGCCTTCTTGAGGTAGCTGCGCGGGTCGTAGTCTTTCTTGCGCCCCACGTCGCCGTCCACCTTGAGGACACCGTCATAGTTGGTGAACATGTGCCCGGCGACCGGGCGGGTGAACGCGTACTGGGTGTCGGTGTCGACGTTCATCTTCACCACGCCGTAGCGCACCGCCTCGGCGATCTCCGACTTTTCCGACCCGGAGCCGCCGTGGAAGACGAAGCTGAACGGTTTGGCGTCCTCGGGCAGGCCCAGCTTGGCCGCGGCCACTTTCTGGCCCTGGGCCAGGATTTCCGGGCGCAGTTTGACGTTGCCGGGCTTGTAGACGCCGTGCACATTGCCGAACGTGGCGGCCAGCAGGTACTTGCCGTGCTCGCCGGTGCCCAGCGCCTCGACCGTTTTCTCGAAGTCTTCCGGGGTGGAGTACAGCTTCTCGTTGATTGCACCGACGACGCCGTCCTCTTCACCGCCCACCACGCCGATCTCGACCTCGAGGATGACCTTCGCGCTGGCCGCCGCTTTGAGCAGTTCCCGAGCGATGGCGAGGTTCTCATCGATCGGCACCGCCGAGCCGTCCCACATGTGCGACTGAAACAGCGGATTCTTGCCGGCGGCCACGCGTTCGGCGGAGATCGCCAGCAACGGGCGCACATAGCTGTCGAGTTTGTCCTTGGGGCAGTGGTCGGTGTGCAAAGCGACGTTGATCGGGTACTTCGCCGCGATGACGTGAACGAACTCGGCCAGCGCCACCGCGCCGGTCACCATGTCTTTCACTCCGAGGCCGGAGGCGAACTCCGCGCCGCCGGTGGAGAACTGGATGATGCCGTCGCTGCCGGCGTCGGCGAAGCCTTTGATGGCCGCGTTGATGGTCTCCGAGGACGTGCAGTTGATGGCTGGAAATGCATACGAGTTTTCCTTGGCGCGGCCCAGCATTTCCGCGTAGACCTCGGGTGTTGCGATCGGCATGGAGGTTCCTCCTCAGACGTTTCGAGCTGCTCCGGTGACTGCACGTGATGATCACGTGGGACCGTATCGCTTCAGTATCCCAACACCGCGCCGGCGGAAACAGCCCGCCGGCCCCGCGCCTTGTCCAAGACCCACTCATCAGCCCCGGTATCTTGGGAACTCATGATTGCCCTCGCAGCCGCAGGACCGGTGACCACCACCGTGGCGGCCTTGCCCGACCTGCTCGATCCGATGTACTGGCTCGGCGTCGATGGCGTGTTCCGGCACGCGGTGTTGCCCGGGATTCTGCTCATCGTGTTCATCGAGACCGGGCTGCTGTTTCCGCTGCTACCCGGTGAGTCGTTGCTGTTCACCGGCGGCTTGTTGACTGCGAGTGCGCACCCGCCGGTAAGCATCGGGGTGTTGGCCAGCTGCGTCGCGGTGGTTGCGGTTCTGGGTGATCAGAGCGGGTATCTGATCGGCAGGCGGATCGGGCCGGCGCTGTTCAAAAAAGAAGACTCACGGTTTTTCAAGCAGCGCTATCTGACCGAGTCGCACGCATTCTTTGCGAAATACGGCCCGGTGACGATCATCTTGGCGCGTTTCGCGCCGATCGTGCGAACGTTCGTGCCGGTAGTCGCCGGTGTCTCGTATATGCGGTATCCGGTGTTTTTAGGCTTCGACATCATCGGCGGTGTCGCCTGGGGCGCGGGCGCAACGTTGCTGGGCTATTTCCTGGGCACGGTGGCGTTCGTCAACAAGAACCTGGAGCTGATCGTCTGGTGCATCCTGGTCGTGTCGCTGCTGCCGGCACTGACGTCGGCGGGCCGGGCCTACCTCAAGCGCCGGCGCGCACCCAAAACCGAGACGCTCGTCGTTCCCGAAAAAGCCGCATAAGCGTCGCTTAGAGCGCGACGCTGAAGTCGCAGGCCGTCTTGGCCCGCACCTCCTCAACCGTGACCCCGGGATGCAGTTCCTTGAGGATCAGACCGGTTCCGGGCTCGACGTCGAAGACACACAGGTCGGTGATGATCATGTCCACCACCCCGGTGCCGGTCAGCGGCAGGGTGCATCGCTTGAGGATCTTGGGGCTGCCGTCTTTCGCGGTGTGATCCATGACAACGATGACCCGCTTGACTCCCGACACCAGGTCCATGGCGCCGCCCGGTCCCTTAACCATCTTGCCCGGCACCATCCAGTTGGCCAGGTCGCCGTTCTCGGCGACCTGCAAGGCGCCCAGGATCGACAGATCGATGTGGCCGCCGCGGATCATCGCGAACGAATCGGCGCTGCTGAAAAAGCTCGAGCCGGGAAGGCTGGTGACGGTCTCCTTACCGGCGTTGATGAGATCGGGGTCTAGCGTGTCCTCGGTCGGGTAGGGGCCGATGCCAAGCAGTCCGTTCTCCGACTGCAAAGTCACGTTGATGCCCTCGGGAATGAAGTTGGCGACCAGCGTCGGAATGCCGATACCCAGGTTGACGTAATAGCCGTCGCGCAGTTCCGCGGCGGCGCGCCGGGCCATCCGCTCGCGGACCGGATTGGCCGTCCTGGGTGCGGCACCGTCGCTCACCGTGCGGAACTCGATGCGTTTTTCATAGTGGCGACCCTCGATGATGCGATCCACGTAGATGCCGGGGGTGTGGATCGCGTCGGGGTCCAAATCGCCGACCTCGACCAACTCCTCCACCTCGGCTACCGTCACCGCGGCGCAGGTGGCGATCATGGGGTTGAAGTTGCGGGCCGTCTTACGGTAGACGAGGTTGCCCGCGGCATCCCCTTTCCACGCCTTGACCAGGGCCAGATCGGCGCGGATGCCCTCTTCGAGGAGGTACTCGGTACCGTCGAACACCCGGGTGTCCTTGCCTTCGGCGAGCGGGGTGCCGTAACCGGTGCGGGTGTAGAAACCGGGAATGCCCGCCCCGCCGGCCCGCAACTTTTCCGCCAGTGTGCCCTGCGGGACCAGGGTGAGGTCCAGTTCTCCGGCCAACACCTGGCGTTCAAACTCCTTGTTCTCGCCCACATAGGAGGCGATCACCTTCCTCACCTGCCGTTCCTTAAGCAGCAAGCCCATGCCGAAATCGTCTACGCCGGCGTTGTTTCCGACAATGGTGAGGCCTTGGACGCCGCTGTCTACCACGGCCTGGATCAGGTTCTCCGGGATGCCGCAGAGACCGAATCCGCCCGCAGCGATGATCATGCCGTCCTTGAGCAGGCCGTGCAGGGCGGACCCGGGATCGGAGTGGACTTTGCTCACTGGGGCCTCCTTGGAAAGTCGGTGACGGTGCCGGCAGCCTCCATTAGCATCCAGCCGGAGAGCTGCACCGACAAATCGCGTTCGGCCGCCTCGGAGCCCACCACCGCCCCGTCGACGAACTTCGCCGGCGGGCCATCCGCCGTGGGCAACTCGGCCGTGCGATCCCAAAACGCGCCGAACAACGGCAACCCGTTCACCGTCTGCCGGTGGTCCCACGCCGACTGCGCTGAGGACAGCACCAGCGAGCGAGCCGTTTCGCGGGCCGCGACGTCCCCGGCGGTGTCTTTCGGCAGCGTGGTGGCCACCAGCGCAAGATAGCGGGCGGTGATCCCGGCGAACAGCCCGCCGTCACCGCCGCCGGCGCCCCGGATCACCCCATTGGGCGCCAGGTGTTCACTGACGGCCGCGACCAGCCGGCGCACCCGCTCGGCATGCCGTTCCCTGGCCTGCGAGCCGGTGCGTGCCGCCAGCTCCGTCTCCAGCCCGAGCACCACTCCCTGGCAGTAGGTGTATTGAGCGCGGACCAGCGAACCCGCTTTGACGCCGTCGAACACCAGGTGTGTCTGGGGATCGATCAGGGTCGTGTCGATCCAATCGGCGATCTGCTCGGCCCGTCGTAGCCGATCCCCGTAGCGGGCCAGGAAGATTCCCGCCGGACCGTTGGCGGGGGCGTTGAAGAACTGGTCCCGTTTGCGCCAGGGGATACCGCCGCCGTCCTCGGACATCGGGGCGTGCAGGAACTGGTTGGTCAGCGTGTCCAGCGCGCGTCGGCAGTTGACGCCGGCCACCCGGGCGGCGCGCTCCAGCGCCAGCGCCAGCCACGCCATGTCGTCGTAATAGTCGTTGATCCACCGGCCGACGTTGCGCAGCCGGTGGGTGCGAATCTGCCTACGGATCTTGGTGCGCCGCTCCGGTTTGGGATCCCGCAGCTGGGCGTCGACCAGGCAATCCAACAGCTGCGCCTGCCACCAGTAATGCCAGCTGCCGAACCACCGGTCCCGCCGGGCCGCCGGCCAGGCCACCACCCCCAATTGAGTACCGGGCAGCCCCCAGAGCCGTTTCAGATGTCGCTTCGCGACGGCAGCCTCGGCGCTGGCCGCGCGGTTGGCCCATGTCTGATCCATGTGTGCCGATCCTGCCAGCGGGACCCGGGGTGCGGGTGCGCCGGCAAAAGCAGGTCGCAGTACGGCTGGGCCGCCCACATCGACCGTGCGTCCTGGGCTTCGACTGTGCACCCTGGGCGGGAAAACCGGGGGCGAAATCCCGCCATCTGCGCACACTCGACGCCAAGGGTGCACACTCGACGCCGTCCGAGCCCATTCGACGGCCGTGGCGCTCGGTCAGCGGCTGCTTGAGCCGGCGCCCTACCAGGCCCGCCCGAGATCCCCGTGCTGGGTGATCCAGGTGTGCATCGCGATGCCGGCGGCGACGGCGACGTTGATGCTACGGGTGGAGCCGAACTGGGCGATCGAGGCCGTCAACGCCGCGCCCGCGCGAGCCTCGTCGGTGAGGCCGGGGCCTTCCTGTCCGAAGATCATCAGGCAGCGTCGCGGCAAAGTCGTCTGCTCCAGTCGCGCGGCACCCGGGACGTTGTCGACCGCGACCACAGTCAGGCCGGCGTGTGCCGCGAAGCCCAGCAGGTCGGCGACGGTGTCGTGGTGGCACAGTCGTTGATAGCGGTCGGTCACCATGGCGCCGCGGCGATTCCAGCGCCGCCGGCCGACGATGTGCACGGTGTCCACGGCGAAGGCGTTGGCGGTGCGCACCACCGCACCGATGTTGGCGTCGTGTCCGAAGTTCTCGATCGCCACATGTAGCGGGTGGCGCCGCTGATCGATGTCGGCGATGATCGCCTCCCGGGTCCAGTAACGGTAAGCGTCGACGACGTTTCGGGTGTCCCCCTCACGCAACAGCACCGGGTCGTAGCGCGGGTCGGTGGGCAGCGGACCCGTCCAGGGGCCCACACCGGCGGCCGGTACGCCCCATTCGGTGGGGCCGGGCTCACACACCCAACAGCTCAGCCATGCTCTAGCCCCAGGTCCGCCAGGCCCAGCAGGCTGCGGTAGGCCAGGCCCTCGGCTTGGATGGCTTCTGCGGCACCGGTGGCGCGGTCCACAACGGTGGCCACGCCGACCACCGCACCGCCGGCTTCGCGCACGGCGCGCACCGCCCGCAACGCCGAAGCGCCGGTGGTGCTGGTGTCCTCGACCACCAAAACCGCCTGTCCACAAACGTCGGCCCCTTCGATAAGGCGTTGCATGCCATAGGGTTTCACCGACTTGCGTACCACAAAGGCGTCGATCGGGCGTCCGGGTGCGTGCATGACCGCAAAGGCCACCGGATCGGCGCCCAGGGTGAGTCCGCCCACCGCCGCGTAGTCCCAGTCGTCGGTGAGCTCACGGATCAGCCGGCCGATCAGCGGGGCGGCCCGGTGGTGTAGCGTGGCCCGGCGCAGGTCGACGTAGTAGTCGGCTTGCCGGCCCGACGCCAACGTGAATCGGCCGCGCATCACCGAGAGCTGGCGCACCAGCTCGGCCAGCTCGTCGCGGTCCGTGACGGTCAACTCAGGTGCGGCCACGGCCCCCGCCGATCACGTTGGCCGCTTTCCGCACCAGGCTTCGCGGCACCAGTCGTCCGGCGGCGACCAGCGCTCGGTACTGCACACCGGGAATGCTGATCACCTTGCCGCGAGCGATGTCGGCCAGGCTTTCCCGCACCACGTCCTCGACCTCGAGCCACAGGAATGACGGCAGCGAGCCCATGTCGATCCCGGCGCGGCGATGGAATTCGGTGCGCACGAAGCCCGGGCACACCGCATGCACGCTCACCCCGGTACCCTTGAGCCCACCGGCCAGGCCCTCGGTGAACGCCACCACCCACGCCTTGGACGCGGAATACGTCGACCCGCGGCCCGGCAGCAGGCCGGCGAGGCTGGCGATGTTGATCACCGTGCCGGCACCCGCCTCGAGCATCGGTGGTAGGGCGGCCCGGGTCAGCTGCATCACAGCGGTCACGTTGACATCCAGCTGCGCTTGCAGCACGGTCGGATCGGTGACCCAGAATTCACCCGACGTGCCGAAACCGGCGTTGTTCACCAGCACCCGCACCCCGGCGGCCAGCCGGTCGGCGACCTTGCCGCGGTCCGTGGAATCCGCCAGGTCGGCGGGCAGCACCTCAACGGCACGGCCCGCCTCGTTGCGCAGTTCGCCCGCCAATTGCGTCAACCGGTCAACGCCGCGGGCCACCAGCACCAGGTCATAGCCCTCGGCGGCGTACCGTCGCGCGAAACCGGCGCCGATTCCGGACGTGGGTCCGGTGATCAGGGCGACGGGGCGAGGCATCACCGCCAGCGTAGCGAACGCCGCGGCCGCCCCGGGATGCGGTTGTGCTCTATCAGAGCTGGTAGTGCGGGGCGTGACGGCCGTTGCGTCCCGGTGACGGGGGGCGCCCGATGTTTCCGGCGGTATTTCCGGGTCGGCGGTCTCGGTGAGCGGGCTCCTCCCCCGGCGGCTCACGGTGAACCGTGTCCGGCTGCGCGACGCCCGGGTCCCGTTGGGCATGCCTGGGCGCCGGCTCCGCCCGCCCTGCCGGCTCCGCCCGGCCGGCCGGTGCCAGCGGGCGGCTGGGTGCCCCGTTGCGGCGCGCCGTCGGCGGCGAGTGTCCGGCCTGCTGCGGCAACGGCGGTAATACCCGCAGCAAATCGTTGAATTGACGCACCGTGCGCAGACCCTCGTCCCAGTCGGCGCGGGTGCTGGAGATCGGCATGCTGACCAATGTCCAGTTCTGCTCGTTCCACATGATCTCGGCGCAGTCCGGGGCGGTATGGGCAAACGTGACCATGCGCCGGTCGCAGGCCCGCCGGGCCGCATCCAGGTTGGTGGAGTACACCATCCGCGGCCCGATCGCGCCGAGCAGCCAAATATCGTTCTCTCGCGGCTCTTTCAGGCCTTTAAGCCGCATATCGATGACGACGCCGGTGCCCACCCGGCGATGCAGCGCGATCACGGTAGCCACCTCTTCGAGGTCGAAGATGAACACCGCCTCGCCGCGGATCTGACCCAGCACGACGTTGCGGGCCGAGACCTCGCCTACCGTCGAGATCACGCCGCGTTTCCAGCGCTTGATCAGGTCGGCGGATTCCCGCTCGTAGTCGAATCCATGCGATCGTGCCCATGATTTACGCCGCCTGCTGCGCCCGCGGCGTCGATCGATGTCGACGTACAGCAGCACGGCCGCGCCCACGAAACACAGCGCGGCCAGCGTGAACCACAGCGGCACCATCCCCAGTAGCCTAGCTGCTGGAAGCCCGCTACCGGGAATGCGAGCAGGTCACAACCGAATTAAGGTTTGCCCGTAACCGGCCGTGGCGGTGCAGCCCGCCGGGCTCAGCCCAGCACCAGGGACTCTCCGTCGGCGCTGACGTTCACCGGCACGGTGTCCCCGTCGTGCACCTGACCGGCCAGCAGCAGCTTGGCCAGCTGATCGCCGATGGCCTGCTGCACCAGCCGTCGCAGCGGTCGGGCCCCGTAGACGGGGTCGAAGCCACGCTGGGCCAACCATTGCTTGGCCGGCAGGGACACGTTCAGCTGCAGCCGCCGTTGGCTGAGCCGCTTCTGCATCTGGGCCAGCTGGATGTCGACGATCTGCACCAGGTCCTCCGGGGTCAGGGCGTCGAAAACCAGCACGTCGTCGAGCCGGTTGATGAACTCGGGCTTAAACGTCGCGCGCACCGCGGCCATCACCTGCTCCTCGGTGCCGCCGGATCCCAGGTTGGACGTAAGGATCAAGATGGCGTTGCGGAAGTCGACCGTGCGGCCCTGCCCGTCGGTGAGCCGGCCCTCGTCCAGCACCTGCAACAGCACGTCGAACACGTCCGGGTGGGCCTTTTCGATCTCGTCGAACAACACCACGGTGTAGGGCCGTCGGCGCACCGCCTCGGTGAGCTGACCACCCTCCTCGTAGCCGACATAGCCGGGCGGGGCACCGATCAGCCGGGCCACCGAGTGCCGCTCGCCGTACTCGCTCATGTCGATGCGCACCATCGCGCGCTCGTCGTCGAACAAAAACTCCGCCAGCGCCTTGGCCAGCTCCGTCTTGCCGACACCGGTGGGACCGAGGAACATGAACGCCCCGGTCGGCCGGTTCGGGTCCGCGACGCCGGCCCGGCTGCGGCGCACCGCGTCGGACACCGCCCGGATGGCCTTCTTCTGGCCCACCACCCGCTTAGCCAGCTCATCTTCCATGCGCAGCAGCTTGGTGGTCTCGCCCTCCAACAGCCGCCCGGTCGGGATCCCGGTCCACGACGACACCACCTCGGCGATGTCGTCGGGCCCGACCTCTTCCTTCAGCATCATCGCTTCACGAGCCTGGGCCTGCGGCAGTGCCGCGTCGAGTTTCTTCTCCAGCTCCGGGATGCGCCCGTAACGCAGCTCGGCGGCCTTGGCCAGGTCGCCGTCGCGCTCGGCGCGCTCGGATTCACCACGCAGGATCTCCAGCTGCTCCTTGAGCTCGCGCACGGTGTCGATGGCGTTCTTCTCGTTCTGCCAGCGGGTGGTGAGCTCGGCCAGCTTTTCTTTCTGGTCGGCGAGCTCGGCGCGCAGCTTCTCGAGGCGCTCCTTCGACGCCTCGTCCTCCTCTTTGGCGAGCGCCATCTCCTCGATCTCCAGGCGGCGCACCAGGCGCTCGACCTCATCGATCTCGACCGGCCGCGAATCGATCTCCATCCTGAGACGCGACGCCGCCTCGTCGACCAGGTCGATGGCCTTGTCGGGCAGGAACCGCGCGGTGATGTAGCGATCGGACAGGGTCGCCGCGGCCACCAGCGCGGAGTCGGTGATGCGCACACCGTGATGCACCTCGTAGCGGTCTTTCAGCCCGCGCAGGATACCGATGGTGTCCTCCACCGACGGCTCGCCCACGAACACCTGCTGAAAACGCCGCTCCAGCGCGGCGTCCTTCTCGATGTGTTTGCGGTACTCGTCAAGCGTGGTCGCACCGACCAGCCGCAGCTCCCCGCGGGCCAGCATCGGCTTGATCATGTTGCCGGCATCCATCGCACCTTCCCCGGTGGCGCCGGCACCGACGATGGTGTGCAGCTCGTCGATGAAGGTGATGATCTGACCGGCCGAGTTCTTGATGTCATCCAACACGGCCTTCAGCCGCTCCTCGAACTCGCCGCGGTACTTGGAGCCGGCGACCATCGATCCCAGGTCCAGCGCGACGATCCTCTTGTCGCGCAGGCTCTCCGGCACGTCGCCGGCGACGATCCGCTGGGCCAGGCCCTCCACGATCGCGGTCTTGCCGACGCCGGGCTCACCGATGAGCACCGGGTTGTTCTTGGTACGGCGTGAAAGCACCTGCACCACACGGCGAATCTCGTTGTCCCGCCCGATGACCGGGTCGAGCTTGCCCTCGCGTGCGGCCGCGGTCAGGTCGGTGGAGTACTTCTCCAGCGCCCGATACGTCGCCTCCGGATCGGGGCTGGTGACCCGGGCACTGCCGCGCACCTTGACGAAGGCCTCCCGCAAGGCCTGCGGCGAGGCGCCGTGGCCGTTCAGCAGCTTGGCCACGTCGGAATCTCCGGTGGCCAGCCCGACCATCAAATGCTCGGTGGAGACGTATTGATCGTCCAACTCGGTGGCCAGCTGTTGTGCCGCGGTGATGGCCGCCAGCGACTCACGGGAGAGCTGCGGTTGCGAGCTGGCACCGGTGATCTGGGGCAAGCGGTCCAACAGGCGCTGCGCTTCGGCACGGACGGCGGCCGGCTGGACCCCGACGGCCTCCAGCAGCGGCGCGGCGATCCCGTCTTGCTGCGTCAGCAGCGCCATCAGCAGATGGGCGGGCCGGATCTCGGGGTGGCCGGCGGCCGAGGCCGCCTGCAGGGCCGAGGTCAGCGCCGCCTGAGTCTTGGTGGTCGGGTTGAAAGAGTCCACAACGGCCTCCGTCCGGGTCAAAGGATGTCGAAAATGCTTGTCCGGTTGTTCAACGCCGTCAATGTTGAGTCTGTTCCGCTCAGGTTTAGTCGGGCGCCGACCACCCGCCTGGCTCGATAAGGGGTGGCGGCCCAAACCCGTGGGGCGCTGCACGGTGCCTTCGGGAGCGGCGGTTCTTCGCCGGGTAGCACCGCGGCTTAAGATCGGCGCCCGTGGGCCTCGAGGACCGGGATGCGCTGCGGGTGCTGCACGAAGCCTTCTGTCAGGAGCATGCCTGCGAGGCCCAGGGGCTGATCGGGCGGTTCTACACCCACTGGTTCGCCCGCGACGTGTCGCTGCGTGATCTCTTCCCGCCCGACATGGGTCATCAACGAGCGGCCTTCGCCCACGCGCTGAGCTGGGTGTACGGCCAGCTGGTCGCGCAGCGGGCTCAGGAACCGGTGGCGCTTCTCGCCCAGCTGGGGCGGGATCACCGCAAATACGGTGTCACCGAAGCCCATTACCGGACCATGCGCCAAGCGTTATATGAAACGCTGCGCAGCCAGTTGGGCGCCGCCTGGACCGATGCCGTCGACGACGCGGCCCGCCAGTCGCTCCACCTGATCACCGGGGTGATGAGCGGGGCCGCCGATGCCGACGACGGGCCGCCCTGGTGCGACGGCACGGTGGTCGAGCACCTGCGGGTCTCCCGCGATCTGGCGGTGGTGCGGCTGCAGCTGGACCGTCCGCTGGACTATTGCCCCGGGCAATACGTCAACGTCGCGATCCCGCAGTGCCCGCGGCGCTGGCGATACCTGACACCGGCCATCCCGCCCGACGAGGGCGGCGGTATCGAATTTCACGTGCGGGCAGTTCCGGGTGGTTTGGTCAGCCCCGCCATCGTGGCTGAGACCCGGCCCGGCGACCGGTGGCGGTTGTCCGGCCCCCACGGCGGCCTGCAGGTCGACCGAGAAGGGGGTGACGTGCTGATGGTGGCCGGCAGCACCGGTCTGGCGCCGTTGCGCTCGATCATCATGGACCTCAGCCGATGGGGGGTGAACCCCCGGGTGCACGTGTTCTTCGGTGGCCGCTACCCGTGCGAGCTCTACGACCTGCCCACACTGTGGCGGATCGCCGCGCACAATCCGTGGCTATCGGTCTCCCCGGTGTCGGAGTACACCGATAACCCGCCATGGGCGGCGGACTATCCCGATTGCACACCCCCGCGCGGGCTGCACGTGCGCCAGACGGGTCGACTACCCGAAGTGGTGACCAAATACGGCAGTTGGAGCGACCGCCAGATCTTGATCTGCGGCGGACCGGCCATGGTACGCGCCACCAAGGCCGCGCTGATCGCCAAAGGCGCGCCGCCGGAACGTATCCAGCACGATCCGCTGTGCAGCTAATCCCGGCGCGAGCCACCGGCACCGGTGCCGGCACAGTTCGTGCCGGACGCTGGCATGATCGGCATCTCGCGGACCGACTCGTGGAGCTACTGGGCCAGCGGTCGGCCTGGGCACCTATATTAGAGATGCCAAGGCAACGGGCATCCCGATCCCAAGACTGCCCATCGAGACGACGCAGGATGCCATCACCGGCACCCAACCGACCGTAGGTAATGTCGGCTATCACAGCCCCTGGCCCTGGTCACCGACCCACAGCCACCGGTTCTGATCACTGAGCAGGAGGTGATATTCGGCACCGCGGCAGCCGCGCGGCCACGGTCCAAGATCACCCGCCGAATTATCGGCGCGCTTCGTGTCGCCGCCGCCTTGCGCCCGCCGCCCCGTGACCCCACTACGCTCACAGCTGGTACCTCGAGCGCTCCCGCATGTCACGAGAAATAGACAGATTATGAGCCACCCGGGCCGGCTCGCAATATCTCGACCAGCTCCTCGCGCGACCCGGCTCCCAGGCGCTGGTACGCGCGATACACGTGCCCCTCAACGGTGCGCACCGACATGACGAGCCGCTCGGCGATCTGCTTGTTGGATAACCCCGCGGCGACCAGTTCGATGACCTCGCGCTGACGGCCGGTCACCGGTTGGCCTATGGGATTTCGCAGCGCAGGCGTGCACAGCCCGCCACTGTCGGTGGCCAGCTGCTGCGCCGACGCTGCGGCATGCAGACTGCGCTTGCGCTGCTGGTGGCGGCTGAACGCCACGGCCGCCTGGGCGGCGACGTCGGCGGCGGCGGCACGATCGCCGAGGGCCCGGTAGTCGGCCGATGCCGCGAGCAGACCCTCCCCGTCGTCGGCGCGCAACGATTCCGTATGCCGCGCAACGGCATCAGCAAGGGGAAGCGATAATTCATTGGCCAGTTCACGCGCGCGTGTCGCCCCCGACGTGTCGCCCCATTGAGCCGCCACCTGCAGGCAGGCCAGTTCATGCGTTGGCTGATTGCGCTTGCGCGCATCCTCGCCGGCAGCACGGGCAACCGAGATCGCGTCGCTCAGGTAGCCGCTGGCCGCCAGTGCCCAGCCGCTGGCCACCGCCAGACCGGTCTGCATGAACAGGTGGTCGGCCGGCACACATTGCCGTGCTTCGGCGATCGCGGCATTCGCGGCATCCGGCTGACCCAGCTTGGCGTGGCCTTCGGCCAACGCGAAGCAGCTCGCCAGCCGTAAACCGGTTGTGACGCTGTGCTTTTCCGCCCCGGCCAGCGCCTCGTGCAGAAGTTTCACTGCAGCGGGAAGCTCCCCGCGAACCAACTCGGCGTGGCCCAGCAAGAATGCAAGGTTCGCATAGGCAAGACCGGGAAAGTCGCGTACCGACTCGGATAGCTGCTTGGCCGAGCGCACGCATTCGTCGATGCGCCCGTTCAACCGGCAGGCGCGCGCGTAGACGGCGCCATACCAGAACCTCATCGGCGACGCCTGAAACGACGTGATCGCGCGGTCGATGGCCTCCACCACGACATCGGTGATGTCATCAAGTCTGCCGAGCGCGCCCTGAGCGATGGTCAGCGCGATGGACGCCAGCATGGCGTGAAAGTCGGGCAGTGTCGGCGAACGCAGCGCCCTCCCTGCCTTCTCCGCCGCGGTTTCGCAGCGGGCCATCACCGCATCCACGCAGGATTCGACCGCGGCGCGCTCGGCCCGTTGCGCCGCGGATTCCCGCGTGGATGCCAGGGCGTCGAGAATGGCCGACGCCTCCCGGGGTCGGCCGAGATTCCAGATCAGGTTCGCCGCCCGCACGGTCGCCCAGTGATGTCCGTCGGGGTCATCCACGCCGATCCCGGCTAGGACCGTCTCGGCCTGCTCGCCATGCCCGCGCCCGGCCAGGCTTATCGCGCGCAGGCCGACAGCCTCGCTAACCCCCGCATCGGCTGCGGCAGCGGCGAATCGGTCGGACAGGTCCAGGTCGAGCAGCGTCATCGCCAACCGCGCCGCCTCCAAGAACAGGTGCGGGTCGGGGGGAAGGTCTGATTCGAGGGCCAGCAGCGCCCGGCGCACCGTAGCCTCCAGGTCGGCGTCGATGTCTTTGGCCAGCCGTTGTGCCAGCTTGCCGCGGATTCGTGACAGATACATCTCGCTGGCCGCGGCCCGCCGAAGCTCACCGAACAGCGGATGTGCCAGTCGGGCCATCAGCTTGGAGCCGCTGCGTTCCACGGTGACCAGGTTCATCTGTTCGGCCGCCTCGAGATCGCGGCGGTGCACCAGGTCGCAGAGCACGTCCACCGCCAGCGGCTCATATTGCGACAACGTGTCGACGACCAGCGCCACATCGGGGGCGAGCCGGCTCAATTGCCGACCGACCATATCGCCGATGCTGTAGGATACCGCGACGCGCTCGTCCCACATCCACACCCCGGCGACCTGCCGTATTGCTCCGGCGGCGATCTGATCCTTGAGCAGTTGCCGCAGATGCAGCGCGTTGCCTCCGGTCAGTTTCCAGAACCGCTTGGCGCTGCGACTATCCACCGCGCCGCCAAGCCTGGCCTCGATCAGGCGGTGGGTGTCCGGAGCCGACAGCGGTTGGAGGTCTAGGCGGGCGAGCAGGTCATCTTTCCACAGCGCGGTGATCGCATCGGGCTCGTCCCCGCCGGTGCGCACCGTGACCACCAGCCGTGTCCCACGGGCCTGGGCCAGCTGGTGTACGACGTGCGCCGATAATCCGTCGAGAAGGTGCGCATCGTCGACCCCGATCAGCACACGACCCTGACGTTGTTGCGTGATAAAGGAATTGATGACGCGCCGCACGTCAGATATCGGATTGGACATGGTGTTGCATATGGATGCCGTGAACGCACCCAGTGGGAGCTGGCGCGCGGACTGGGTACCCACAATCCAGCATGTCCGCTCACCTGACGCTTCGACGCGGGCCAGCACTTCACGCGCGAGTCGTGTCTTGCCCACGCCGGCGGCTCCGACAATGACGACGCCGGAGTAATTGCCAACCCCGCTCAGTGCGCGGCGAATAGCAGCTAATTCGCTGTCACGCCCTGGAAACGAATGGCTGCTGATCACCGGCCGACTATAACCTGCTTTTTCGGATTAGCGGCCCGAATTCAGCAGCTGTTCTTGGGCCGCCTTTGGCATTGTTCGGTCCGGGAGTTCGGTCGAATGTACGGTGGTTGCGGTGTTCGGCGAGCAGGCTGATGAGTCGTTAGGCTCTCTGGCTGGGGCGCTGAGCTGCCCCAATAAGCGCTCTTCGATTTTGACCGGGCAATCAGCCTGAAGTCTGGGTTGCGGTCCGTTGTTGGCCAGTACAGTGGAATGGTATCCGGGGGGCGGAGTTGTCGGGGTTGCGGAATCCGCGCTCAATCGGCGGAAGCGTTCGGCTGATAACCCGGAGGGTTGCTGGTTTGAGCTCGCGGACGTGGGCCCTGAAGTCCTTCACGGCGAACGGTAGAACATGACCCCGCATCGCCGCGGTTTTGTGCGCATCGCGTTCGCATCGCTTCGGGGTCCGCTCACGACTCCTCGCTCCGTGCTGCTCCGGGATGTATTTCATGGTTACTCCCCCAGTGAGGCCAGCCTCGGACCGCCGAGGTGGGTGGTCGGGTTGGGTGGGTCGTTGCGGTTGGCTGGTGGTTGAGTGGCGGTCCGAGCCTGCCCTCACGCTCCGAAGCCGCCGCCAGGCTGGGCGCTGGTCAGGATCGCTTTGACCGAGCAGGCTGAGGATCATGGCTGCGGTTGTGACGGTCAACGATGTCCTTGATGGGCATGTGGTCCTGGATGTGGAGTGCATGGATCGGATCTATCTGAACGGCTATGTGCCTAATCTGCAGGTGGGCGGGCAGGTGGTGTCGTTTATGACCGCGCATCTGGGCTATCCGATCCCCTCTCCGGCGATCATTGAAAAGATCGGCGCGACGTTTCGCAAAGCTGTGGAGCGCTTCGCCGTCGGCAATGAGATCCCGCTGGTGCGGTTCTCCAAGGACGACCGCAAGATCGAGGTGATGCGCCCATATCTGGCTCGCCAGGCGCGCACCGGCCAATCCGGCGTGGCCGCGATCGGCACCGCCCAGGAGTTTCAGAACGTGTTCGCCTCGGCAAAACATATCGGCAACAACGGTGTTCCATGGTTTTCGTTTTGCAAGGCCGACCGGCGGGTGTCGTGTTTTTATTTGTATGTCTGGGATGTCGATTTCGGGCCGGCGTTCATCAAGGTCTGCACCTATTTCCCCTACCCGATCAAGGTGTGGCTCAATGGCCACGAGTACGCAAAACGCCAGGCCAGCCAGGCCGGTATCGATTTCACCGAGCTGTCCAACGGGTTTGCCAGTTGTGCGGATCCCGTCGCGCTGCAAGCCATCTGTGACCGGCTGGGCCCAGGGGCGATCATGGTGTTCTTCGAGCGTTGGATGAGCCGGCTGCCATTGCCGCTGACCGATACCGATCGCGCCGCGGGCTACTGGTGGGAACTGTCGATGCGCCAGATCGAGGTCTCACGCACCCTGGTGTTCGACGCCCCACGGCACGCCCGCTCGTTTTTTGAATCCTTGGTCGCCGACAACCTCGACATCGGCCGCCCCGACAGTGTGGAACTGATCTTCCACGGCCCCCGACGCCCGGGCAGGCCCCCAAAAATCGACTGTGTGAACCGCCCTGGGTTCGATGGAGGCTCGGTTTATTGGATTCCGACCAGGGCTTGGTCGGTCCGTCTGCCAGCGTAGAACGTGTCCTCGAATTCTGCTGGCGGTAGGTGGCCGAGGTAGCCGTGCAACCGGGCGGTGTTGTGCCAGTGCACCCAGCCGAGGGTGGCTAGCTCGACGTCTTCGACGGTCTTCCACGGGCCGGGCCGCGCGGGACCGTAGATCAGCTCGGCCTTGTAGTAGCCGTTGACGGTCTCGGCCAGAGCGTTGTCGTAGCTGTCGCCTACGGTGCCGATCGAGGGCACTGCGCCGATCTCGGCGAGGCGCTCGGTATAGCGAAGCGAGGTGAACTGGCTGCCGGCGTCTGAGTGACAGCGCAAGCCCGCCAACACAGCTCCGCGCGACCAGCGGGCCATCTCAATGGCATCAAGCACCATCGTGGTGCGCATGTTCGAGGCCACCCGCCAGCCGACGATCATCCGGCTGAACACGTCGATGATGAAGCAGACGTAGGCCACCCCAGCCCAGGTGGGCACGAACGTCAGATCGGTCACCCACAGCTGGTTGGGGGCGTCTGCGGTGAAGTTCCGCTTGACCAGGTCCGGGTGGCGTTGGGCACCTTCTTCAGGTCGGGTGGTGCGGACCTTCTTGCCGCGGCGCACCCCGGCGATGCCGGCGGCGCGCATCAGCCGCGCTACCTGGTCGCGGCCGATGTCGTGGCCGGCCCTGACGGCGGCTTTGTGCAGCTTACGGGCGCCGTAGACGCTGTAGTTGTCCTCGAAGAGCTTGACCAGGACCGGACCCATGACCGCATCCCGGCAGGCTCGTTTCGACGGGCCGCGTTTCTTGGCAGCGTAGTAGGTGCTCGGGGCCACCGACACGCCTGCGCTGTGCAGCACGGTGCAGATGGGCTCGACCCCGAATTCTTCCCGGTTGGCGTCGATGAAGTCGACTATTTCTTGTGTTGGCGGTCGAGCTCCGCCCCGAAGAAACTCGCCGCTCGTTTCAGTATCTCGTTGGCGCGCTTGAGTTCTCGATTCTCCTGTTCGAGTTCCTTCATGCGTCGCGCCTCGGTGGTCGACACCCCGGGCTGATAGCCGTCGTCGATGTCGGCCTGGCGCACCCAGGTCCGCACCGACTCCACCCCGTAGCCAAGCTGATCGGCGACCCGGGCGACAACGCCGTGGTCGCTACCCAACTCCGCCCGTAATGTCCGGACCATCCGTACCGCTCCGGCCTTTTGCTCGGCGCTGTAGCGGCGACTCGTCGGCTTGCTCGGCGGTGACTGTTTCTTCGGCATGACTCCATCCTCGATTCCAAGGTCTGGAGCCTCCAGCATTTCCAGGGCGATTCAGTGTGCCAAAAACGAAGATCGTCACCCGCGGCACCGACGTGACCGTCAACGCCTTCTACAAAAGCTCGCGCATCAAGCAGTACTTGAAACACGAGCGGGCGCTGCGGGTCGAGACCGTCATCAACTCACCCGATGACCTGCGCTGCCAGCGGCGCCTGGTCCATCTCGACGAGCTGGCCGCCCGCGCACGTGCAATCAATCGCCGCCTGCTCGATACTGAACGTGTCGGCCAGGGCTGTGTCCTTGCGAGTCCAGCCTTTGAGCGGATCGCGCGGCCCACCCTCACCGAGGATGGCAGGAGGACCCCGGCCTTACGGTTCGGCGATCCTCGGGTAAAAGCCCTGGCCGGCGCCCTGTGCACGACGATGCTCGCCGTCACCGGCATCACCAACAAGAGCCTGCGCGCCTTGATGACCGGACTGCTCGACGGCACCGCCTACACCATGAACCAGGCCAGCTACGACCTGACCCGGTTACGTGTCAACGGCCTGATCACCCGAATCCCGGGCCGCAACCTGTATCGCCTCACCCCCGACGGGCTGCGGTTCGCGATCTTCTACACCAAACTGCACAACCGCCTGCTGCGCCCCCTCCTCGCAGCAAACCAACCACCTGCACCACCGGCACTGCGAAACGCATTGCTTACCATTGAAACTCACGTCACTGAACGCATCGACAACGCCCGCCTCCTGCCAAGGGCCGCCTGAAAACTCAAGACAACCTCAAAGTCCTAGCGACCAAGGGTCGCTAGTCATGGCGCCACGGTGCGCGTGTTCTGAACGCGAGTGTGCATACGGCTTCGGGGTCATGTTCTGTGTGACTGACGGTGACGAGAGTGCGGTGCTCAAACGCGGCGCGGGCGAGGGTTTCGATGTCGCGTTGTCGGCTGGCGAATTTGCGCTTAGTCCCGTGGAACAGTTCGAGCACGAAGCCTTCGAAATCGCCGAAGTGGTCGAACAGCAGACCGTCGATCTTGCCGGTGACACCGCCATATTCGAACCCTTCATGCACCGGCGGGCGGGGTTTGTGCTTGCCGGGGATGCCGTCGAAGCCGTTGGCGGATGGCGTGATTTGGTCGGGATTGCCGCCGAGGTCGGCGACCTTGTTGGCCAGCAGACCCAGAAAGCGTTGAAACACGGGGTACCAGCGTTCGCTTGGTGCGATTGATTGGGCGATCCAGCGGAAGATCGACAGCCGGATCTCTTCCTTTGGCAGCATGAGCTGTTTGGTGCTCACGGGCACATTGATTTGGAAGCTGCCGAGCACCGTGCGCCAACTGATCGTGTTGCTGGGATCACTCGATTTGTTGTTTCTCGCGACGACCGCTTCGATCTGGATTTGCGGTGGTGGCGGCGGCGGCGTGATGTCAGCTGTCGCGCGGGTTAGTTGGTGAACGGTGAGTGTGTGGAGTTCTCCGGCCCGGATGCCCGCTGGAAGCTCCACGGAGATGAGGCCGGCGAAGTTGGCGCCGCCAGCCACACCGGTGGGCAGCGGGATGTAGGTGAGCCCACCAGCTGGGACGCCGATTGTGTGCGCGTCGACCCGGGTCAGCCGATGGGGATAGAGTCGGTCGGCGGTGGCGATGACCGCGTCAGCATCAACAGCGGGCAGATAGATTTCGGCGGTGCTGCCCGCGGGGACGGTGTTCCAGTCAATCAGGATTTCGTCGGGCGTATCACCCGCCTGCAGCGACACCGGGGAGGGTCGCACCTCGAAGTTCTGGAAAGCGATGCGAGAGGCGTGGGTGCCGGGATTGGCGACCGTGCTCCAGGCGAGGTTGCGTTGGGCAAGTTTGTCGGAGTTGAACGGCTGGGTGCCGTCCGCGATGGCCACGGGGTCGAATGCGATCTCAGCTACGACGCAATGGTGGTCGTTGCGAGCAAACGCCTTTGCCAGCGGCTCCAGATCGCTGTTTCCCGCTGTGCCGGGTGGCCACGGGCCATCGGGGTTGCCGGCGGGCACAGGGTGGGGCAGCGCGTTGGCGGACTGGTTGATGTCGAGGAAAGCCCCGTAGAAGGTGTCCTGAACGGGTCCTCCGGTGGCGTTAAGGGTGAGGTCGTTAAAGGTGTCGAACTGCTTGGCGGGCAGCGTGCCGGGGTTGCCGGATTGGTCAGGGGCTTGTCGCGGAACCCCGTAGCATGGCAATGACACATATTCGGAGCCGACGACACCGCCGGTCGCGGTGACTGGTTGGCCGTAGTTCGCCGGCGGGACCGGGTAGGTGGCCGGGACCCGCCGGTAAGTCGAACCCACATGGAAGCTCGTGTCGGTGCTATTGCCCCCGAACAGCCGGAAGAACACCCGCACGTGGCTGGCTGGCTGGATCAGGGCCTGGTAATGCACTCGCGCGATCGCGAAATTGAATACCGGAACGAAGTTTAAGAACCCGCGCTCAACCAGGGGCGCGACCGTGATCATTTCCTGCTGTTCGTCGATATTGTCGTCAAACGACTCAATAACGCCCCCGCCAACGGGAACCCGTCCCTGGTATTTGGTGAGAGTAGTAGTGAGCTCTTGGAGGAATTGGAACGGGTCGGTGCCCATCGGCACGCCGAATGCGCTGTCGCCTTGGGCCACCTGGATGAGTCGCACGTCGGAGCTGAGCCACCAAGTTTGCGCGCCCTGCATGATGAAGGGGTCAGGCTGTTTCATGAACGTGACCTGTCCCTGCGCGGTCAAACCCTGGTACGTGGCGGAAAGGTCCACCTCCTCGGTCAAGCCCGAAAAGTTGAATGCGCTGTCGTCAGTGCCGAAGTCGACGTTGTAGTGAAACCTGAAGCGCTGCAGGTCGTCTGGTGGGAAGGAGCCTTCGGTCGAGTCCAGGCTGACAGGGTTCACCGGGAGTCCGCCGTTCACACCGGTCGGGGGGTTGAACGTGATTTGTGGGCCGACCGTGTACGACCCGGGGCCGGTGACGCCGAGCTCGCGGGCGGTGAACCCGTCCACCGTCACGCAGATAGGCGATTGGGCTGGTCCACCGCCGACAACCGCGTCGTGGGTGAGGGACTGGTTGCGCAGTGCGTCGATTTCGTCTTGCCCATAGTGGTCACGATGCAGCTCGAAATTCACCGCGCGCGCCACCACCGGGATCTCCCACGCGCCTCGGCCGAACGTTGCGGCCGCCAGCAGCAGCTGCCCGTTCAGCGTCTCGCCTTGCAGGTCATTGACCCGCACGTTCGGCAGCCCCGCAACAACCCATTTCGCCCAGGTGGCGCCGATGTCGTCGGATCGGTAGATCCCGCGATCGGTGCCCACGAACAGCGTGGAGCCCGTCGGCTGCCACCATACGAACACGGTGTACAGGCCGAGATCGTTAGGGATGCTGCCGGTTATGTTGACCCAGGTAGTCGCCGACGACGGCAGATGCCACACATTGTTGCCGGCGACCGCGAACGCGTGGTTAGCGTCGTTGGGATCGACGCGAATATCTATGGCAACTCCGGAAAGTCCAGTGTCGAGCTGCGTCCACTTGGTGGCGCCATCGTCGTGGGTCACCCATAGGTGGCCGTCCTGGGTGGAGGCATACACCGTATTGGGGTCCGAGGGCGCGATCGCCAGGGCGGCGACGAAGGGGTTGTTCTTATCTTGCGAGAGCACCCCGCTGATGTCGTTCCAGCTAGCGCCTGAGTTGGTGGTCTCGAACACGCGGTCAGCGACGACCAGAAGCCGCGCGGGATTCGACGGGTCCATGGCGAACGCCTTCTGCGACAAATAGGCAAAAGCATAACCGCCCGATGTGTTGTACGTCTTAAGGAAAGCGGCACTGAGCTTCGAGGCCGGAAACACCGTTTTCCACGTCTTAGCCGCATCCGGAGATGTCACAACGAAGTTGTTGGTGTCGAGCGGATTGAATCCGAAAAGCTCGCTGGTGTTATTGGGGTTGACGACGATCTTGCCGGTCTCGCCTACACCGCCTATGGCCTGCCATTCGGTCTGGCCGGAGAACTTGGCCGAGCCGATGTCCTGCCCGATGGCGTAGGCGACGCCCGCGGTGCTGGGGTCAAGGCATATCGTGTAGAACTCGGAGACCTCAAGATCCTCAATGCGGGAAGTCAAACTCTGTGTGGCCGCGTCGTAGCGCCACACTCCTTGGTCTCCCGTCACCACCGCCTGCCCGTTGGCGTCGAACGTCAGGTTCACGTAGTCGTACCCAATGCCGGCATCGGCCGGCGCCCAGTTCTGGCCGGCATTGGTGCTCTCGAACAGTGAGTAGGCGTCGTTGACGAAGATGTGATTGTCGTTTCCGGGATCGACCGCCAAAAGCAGATGCCATGAGCGAGCTTCAAGCCCTCCGGGAGATGCCGCGAGGGGTGACCAGTTCGTGCCGCCATTGGTGGTGCGGAAGCGCTGGACTGCGGTCACCCCCTTCGTCGGGTCCGTGCCAACCGTCAGCATGGACACGTAGACCACGCCCGCGCCGCTGCCTGATTCGATCCGAACCGCGCCGTCGGCCGTGTTGCCTTTCGCGTCCTGGACGCCGAGCGCGGCGCCGCTGGGCAGTCCTCCGCTCAACTGCGTCCACACCGCCCCCTGGCCATCGGTGCTCTGGTACACGCCGTTCTGGGCCTGCTGCGTTGCACTCCTGAACCCGATCACCGCGGCGTAGAGAGTGCTCGGGTCGAAGTTGGCGATGATGAGATCACACACGAATCCGTTGGCGGGCAGTCCGCCGCTGATCTGCTTCCAGGAGGTTCCGCCGTCTATGGATTTCCACGCCCCATCCCATCCCGCGGCCAGGAACATCGTGTTTGTGTCTGTGGGATGCACCGCCAGCGACAGCAGCTGTTGATCGTTGAACTGGCTGTTGGCCAGCAATTGCCAGTCCTGGCCTGCATTGGTGGATTTGAGGATCCCGGCCCCCGGCCCGCTAACGAGTCCGAGCACCAGATTGTGTTCCGCCGGATGCACCACGAGCGGGTGATAGCTGAAGCCGGTGCCGAATTGCAGGCTTGGCTGCTGGTCGGTGAGCGGAGTCCAGCTCGGCGGATTGATGTTCTTCCAGACGCCACCACCATCAGCGCCGAGATAGACCGTGTCGGGGGCGGTTGGATCAGTCGCCGCGGCCTGAACCCGTCCGGAGATCATCTTGCGTGCATCGGCGGTATTGACCGGCGCGGGCCCGATCGGCGTCCAAGTCGCAGTGCTCAACGTCACGCCACTCATGGGATCCTCCCGCGCTCAAGAACCATGCAACCATCAAGTTGAGTCCGAACTATAGGTGCGCGGTGGGTGCAAGAAACGCGTAACGGACTACTCTATCGCCGAATTTGAACTACCTGAATTGCGGAATTCTCCGGCTCTTCTGGCATTTCCGTGGGCGGGCTGCTGTTCTGAGAGGGCGCACGTCGTTGTCGCTTAAGGATTCTGGCTTGTCGAAGGTCAGGAACCAAAGGAGCGGGCAACGACGTGCGCACTGTGAGGTTATGGCGTGGGCTGCTGGGTGTCGATAAGCGGACAGGCGCCGGATCGGCATTGATGAAATCTCCTACAAGCGCCACCACAGAATCACGGTGGTGGTTGATCACGACGGTGGCCGGCTGGTGTGGGCGGCGCCCGGGTGCGACACCGCTACCCTGCGTGCGCTTCTTTGACGCCCTGGGCGCCGAACGCTGCGCGCAGCTCACTCATGTGTCCGCCGATGCCGCGGACCGCGCCTATCTGCTCAAAGAGTCTCCTGCGACATGTATTTTCGGTCACAGGCGAGGAAGGCAAAGAGGCCCTGGACCGGTGGATCTCCTGGGCGCGTAGGTAGGCGGTGTTGGACCCGCGGCCGCGGGTCATCGCGACGTACAGCAGCGCGCGGGTGGTGTTCTCGCCGAGCACGGCATGGATAGTGTCGGCGGTGACGCCCTGCGCGGAATGCATGGTGACCGCATAGCCGTGAGTGATGTGGCCGCGGAAGTAGTCGCCGCTGAAGGCGGCGCGGGCACCGTCGTCGAGGCGGCGCGCGGCCACACGCGCAAACTAGCAGGGCGTCCTCGCCAGCCGCGGTGTCGGCACGATACCGCTGCAGGGCGTCGTGGGCCATGGCGATCTCATCGCCGGTGTGCAGTCGCTCATGACTGCGGTACCACTCGACAGCCCGCCTGACGGGGGCCAGCCCACCATCACGCAACCCCAGCGACGCGGCCTGTTCGTTCAGGTCGCGCATCCGCCACACTTCCGAGAGGCGCTGCGCCCACGGCAGATCCGAACAGAGCTGAGCGAACATGCTGCCGCGGGCCGTTACCGGGGCGAGCCGGTGGGCGTCGCCGACGAGCACGGTCTTGACCCCGGCGCCTGTTCTCGCGGTGAGGAGTTGGCGCAGATCGTCGGTGCCCACCATGCCCGCCTCGTTGACGACCACCACGGTGCGCCGATCCAGTCGCAGCGTTTCGTCACCCAACGATTTGAGGGCTTGGCGACGGTGTAACCGGTGTCGCCGACATCCTCGCGCACGGCGACGTCGACGGCTTTTCCGGTCGGCGCCAATAGCACAACACGTCGGTTGGAGCGGTGTGCGGCCGCCTCCAAGGGCGCCCATCGAACTGGTCTTGCCCGCCCCGGCCGGCACAGCCAGCGGGCACACCGGCCACGGCGAGGTCGCGACGTTCTCTACGGCGCGTTTCTCATCCGCCGACAGCCCCGCGGTGTCGCGCTGGGTAACCCACAGCTGGGCGCGGGGGCCGCGGGCGTCGACCTGATCCAGCAGCACCACTTCTTCGGCCAGGATGCAGTCGAGGGTGTAGCGTTCGTGGCCCTCACGCTGATGCACCGCCCGCGGCGCGGTCAGCCGCATCGCCACCTCGCCGACCGCGCCTTCCACCACCTGCCGCGGCGGGCGGGTATCCCCGTCGATGTCGATCGGCAGCTGCGTGCCGAGCCGCCCGCGCCTCCTGAAATGCGTCACGATCCAGCCGCAGACCACGCGCATCGCCGCGCCACATCGCCGCGAGCCCGCGCTCGTGACCGTCGACACCGCCACCGCTTTCGGACACTCTGCGGCGATGGATCCCTTAAGTGCACGCAACGTCGAGGGCATCGGAAACCCGTTCGCCGGGTTGTGGAACGGAGCGCGAGAAGTCCTGCCCACGATGAGCTACTACGAGATGAAAAACCGTGCCGGAGCGCTGGCCGGCAGCGGCGACCGGGTCGACGGCCCGCTGCTGGCCACCTTCAGCAGTGCCGACCGCGCCCTCGGCTGGTGGTATCCGGCGGCCAGCATACTCGCCAACCAAGACAGCGAATCGGCCACCGATTCGGTTTATCGCCGGGGACCATGGGCCACGACGGATATCAGCAGAACCCGCCCCTGCTCGGCGTCGTGCTGCAGGCCGCCGGCAAGCCCTATGGCTTCCAGCGCGGAACTTTTTATGACGTCGATGCCAATGGCGTGATCTGCGCTAACCTTTCGGCATTCAGCGGTGCGCACAGCGCCAACCGTCACCCGGAGATCCTGTGGGCGGTCCTCTCGGCGGCGGGCCTGGGCGGGTAACCGCGAGTGGCCGAGGCGTCTCCAAATGCTCGTACGCGACTGCCCCTCAGGATCTTTGCGCCTGTGCGATGCCTATAGGTCGCCGCGAGTGCAGTCGCCGAGCAGCGACGCTCCTTCTCCCGCTTCTGGTCGCCGTGCTTTGAGGCGAATAGCAGGCGCCGGCGGGATGGCCAGAGAATTCGATCATGTCGAACAGCCATGGCACGCGCTTGTTAAGGAGTTGCCGCTGCCCAGCAGCAACGCCCTACTTCGAATCATGCGATCCTCACTACGCAAGGCCCGCACGTCGCAGACCGCTTCCCGCTAGCGTTATCGGGATAGGCCGCCTTGTCGCGCTGCTGCTTTTATCACCGGCTGCTCAGCCATAACCTGCGCTACGGTTGTTAGTGGCGGTCGGAACACGTTGCCTTACAAAGTAACTGGTGACTACTGAGATTACGACCGTGAGTGCTGAGGCAACCTCAGGGGGCACGGCCACGTGCAGCAGACCGAGGATCCACACCACCAGGACGGTCAGTGCGCCGGACACGCCCCCGGAGGTGACCTTCGTCGTAGGTGCCATCGACGGCTGATTGATTGGTTGTCGGTCTCCTGCCATTACACCTTTCCTTTTCTACTGGGCGGATTTTTTGGTCACAGCGGCTTGTGCTCTTATCTGCTTGGCTGATCTGCGCTGTCGTATCGCCTATAGCTTTTGCTTTCTCTCGAGTGATCTCCCTGTCCGAATGCGTGACACTAGGTGCCTGTGCCGGTCCTTTCTGATATCTGGGTCGTTCACTGCTTGCAAGTGTTGCCGCCGCTGAAAAGATGCAACGACTGCAGATCGTCACTCTGTTCTGCGCAGCACCAGCAGGCTGCATGAGCTCAACGTGTAGCCCGAGTCGGCGGGCACCGCGGTTGACGACGGCGCCGGTGATCCGGTGGCCTGCGTGGTGTCAAGTACCGGCATCCACGTGGCGCCGAGGCTGGACGACGGCAGGGTGAAGACTTGGGGGTTCCACGAGGCGTTGAACAAGATCATGAAGGTGTCGTCGGTGATCACCTTCCCGTCGGTATCGGTGTCGGTCAGCGCGGCGCCGTTGAGCCACACGGCAAATGCCAGCGATCCGGAGTTCCAGCGGTCCAAGGTCATCGGCGTGCCATCCGTCCATAACCAGGCCACGTCCACGCTGCTGCTGGGCCGTGGCTGCTGGCCGGTCAAGAAGCTGCCGCGCCGAAACACGGGGTGTTCCCTGCGGAGTCCGATCGCGCGGGCTGTGAACGCGAGCAGATCCCGGCGCTCCTGGTCCAGGTCCCAGTCGTACCAGTTGATGGCGTTGTCCTGGCAGTAGGCGTTGTTGTTACCTTGCTGGGTGCTCCCGATCTCATCGCCGCTCAAAATCATCGGCACCCCTAGGGAGATCAGCATGGTGGCCAGGAAGTTTCGCCTCTGCTGGGCGCGCAGCGCCACAATAGCCGGATCGGTAGGGCGCCCCTCCGCGCCGCAGTTCCAGGACCGGTTGTCGTCGCTGCCATCGCGGTTGTTCTCGCCGTTGGCCTGATTGTGCTTGCCGTTGTACGAAACTAGGTCGGCTAGGGTGAAGCCGTCGTGGCAGGTGACGACATTGATCGATGATTCCGACGATTGGTCCGCGCGTGCAAACACGTCAGCCGAGCCGGCAAGCCGGGTGGCCAAGTCACCGATGCCGGCCTGTGCCCGCCAGAAGTCTCGCACGTTGGCGCGGTAGTGGTCGTTCCACTGCGCCCAGGGCGGCGGGAACTGACCCAGCACGTAGCCGCCGTCGGCGTCCCACGGTTCGGCGATCAGCTTGACCTGTGAGATTACCGGGTCCTGATAGATCAGGTCCAAAAACGCTGCGAACTTCTCCAGATTGCCCTCCTGGCGGGCCAGCACGGCGGCCAGGTCGAATCGGAAGCCGTCCACGTGCATTTCGCTGACCCAGTAGCGCAGGCTGGACAGGATCAGCAGCAGCACTTCGGGTTCGCCGACATCGAGCGTGTTGCCGGTGCCGCTGTAGTCGTAGTAATTGCTGGGGTCGGTGGGGTCGAGCCAGTAGTAGGCGGGGTTGTCCAGGCCGCGGAACGCCACCGACGGCCCGTCGGGATTGCCTTCCGCAGAGTGGTTGTAGACCACGTCGAGGATTACTTCGATGTTCACTCGCTGCAGCGCCTTGACCATCGATTTGAACTCAGTGACCTGCTGGCCCCGGGTGCCGACCGAACTGTAGGCGCCGTGGGGCGCGAAGAATCCTACGGTCATGTAACCCCAGTAGTCGGTCAGCCCCGCCGGCACCGGCCTTGCGGCGGGCAGGAATTGGTGCACGGGCATCAGTTCGACGGCGGTTATCCCCAGCGAAGTGAGGTGCCTGATGATCGGGTCGCTCACCAGCCCGGCGTAGGTGCCCTTCAGCGGGTCGGGCACCTGGGGGTGTTCTTTGGTCAGGCCTCGCACATGTGTTTCGTAGATGATCGAGTAGGCCAGCGCGATGCCCGGCGGTGTGTCGTCACCCCAGTCGAAGCTCGGGTCGACCACCACCGAGCGAGGGGTGTGCGGCGCCGAGTCGCGCGGGTCGGGGTTGGTGCGGTCACCGGGCAGATGCGCGCACGCCGACGAGTCACCGTCATAGCCGCCGTCGATGGCCTTCGACCACGGGTCCAGCAGCGGCTTGGCCTCATTGGCCCACAGCCCCGCACCTGGATTCCAGGGCCCGCTGACCCGGTAACCGTAGCGCTGCCCGGCACGGATGCCGGGCACATAGGCGTGCCAGACGTCGCCGCTGCGCGCGGTCATCGGCAGCCGGGTCTCGGAGCCATCATCGGCGAACAGGCACAAGCTGACCCCGCCCTCGCTCGCCGAGGCCGAGTAGACCACAAAATTCGTGCCTTCCGCGTCGGGCGTTGCGCCCATCGGCGACGGCTGGCCCGGGTGAAACTCGATCGGATTGTGGCCGGGTGCGACCGTGACGGGCTGTGTCATCGTTCGGGCTGGGTCCGCGCCAGCCGTGCTTCCGCCTTTGATGCGTTGACCATTCGAGCCAACTCCTCCTAAGTCTCCTTGGCGAGAACGCTGGCGCGGTTATTTCCGCGAGGGGCGAAATCTATTGCGCGTCGAGCAGCCTGATTGGGCAAGAGCGCGGTCCGCTCAGTGGACCGGAATCCGATCGATTGCCAACTTCACTCAGCAAGGGATCGCGAAGTCTCCTGCTGCCCGATGGCGGTCTGCCGAGATGGATTGACCGCCCATAACCCCGACCGCCGACAATCCCCGACCACCCGTAGTGGGAATGCACGCTCTGGTTGCCGTCAACATCGACCCCGAACGGGGGACCCGATGGCGGCGTGGGCTGGCCGGGCGACGGGGCTGGCGGGTCGTCCGGTTTCTCGCCGTGGCGAATGAGGTAGATCTGCTGCGGCAGCGGTGGACTCGGCGTGGTCATCGTGTTCCTATCCTGTAGGTAGCGGACGCGATGTAGACGCCGCACTCAAACGATTGATGGGCGAAGGGATTCGGTTATCTGCATGTCGGGCGCGCTTCGAGTTCGGTGCGGATTTCGTCCAGATGCGCCGGCTTGCCGGCCAATTCGGTTGGGATGGGCGGCGGCTGGGGGGCGCTCACACCGGCGAGCGGGTCGTCGGTACGCACGTCGGACAGCGTCAGCACAGCACCGACATCGGGCGCTGCGGCATCTCGACGGGTCAGGGCTGGTAGCGAGAAGCGGTGCTCGACGGTGGCCAGAATGCTGGTGTGATCCAGTGGTGTGGCTGACTTGGGCACTCGAAAGACTGTTCCGGCGGCGATCAGCGGGCTGACCAAGACAGCAGGCACGCGGGGGCCGAAGCGAGTGAAGTCGAAGCCGTATTCGCCGATGCTGTCATCGGGCGGGGTGGCGGTGGCAGGGGGCGGGACGTGGTCGTAGCAGCCACCGTGCTCGTCGTAAGTAACCACCAGCAACGTCTGGCTCCACTTGGGGCCCCCAGCAAGCGCGCGGTAGGTATCGAGGATCAGTTGCTCGCCCAGAGCGACGTTATAGTTGGGGTGTTGGCTGTTGCCCGTCGAATTCCAGCTGGGCTCCAGAAATGCGAATGCGGGCAATGCACCTGCGGCGGCGTCGCTTTGAAAATCGCTGAACAGCCCGATATTAGCCGCTGGCGCGTTGGTGGTGTCGGGGAAGTTCAACCGGGTCAACGGTTTACGGTTGTAGCCGTACAGCTTCCAGGAGATTCCGTGTTGGCCGCAGAGCCCGAAGATGCTGGGCACAGTGAACGACTTGGTGACGTCGTCGAGGTGCCCCTGGCTGGTGCCCGCGCACGCGAATGCCCGGTTAGGCATGGTTTCGGTGGGCGCCGAGCCGAACCAGCGGTCACACACCGCGTAGCCGCGGGCCAGCGCGCTCAGCACCGGCAGCGTCGCCGGCGTATGGCAGCCCATGATCAACTCGGCAGTGGTCCCAGAGACCACATACCAGCCTTGTTGGGCTCGAGTGTGCAGGGTTTGCGCGTAGTCGGTGAGGAATCCCCGCATCGAGGGAATCGCACCCACGGGCGGCGATGTGGTGCCGAACAATTGGGCATTGGTGGCCAGAAACCCCTCGCCCGGGTCCGCGCCGGGAAGGAAGTACGCGTTCGCCGTGGTCGGGGTGACCTCGAAGACCTGCACCGGTGTGCCGTCGACACCTGGGCAGGCCTCGGTTCCGGTCAGCCCGTCGAATGGGTCCCCGCGCGCAGAGACATTGCCGCTATCCCGGTAAAGAAATCCAAGCATATGGTCGAATGACCGGTTCTCTAGCATCAGCACCACGATGTGGTCCACACCTGCCAGACCCGTCACCACTGGCGATCACCTCCTGTGCCGTCACACGTACGCGTAGCCCATGGCCGCGATGTCTCGCGTCTCTGGTTCGGTCGTCGACCAGGGGTCCATGACAGTGGACAGGCCCGCCCCGGTCAAGTCGGGGTTGATGCCCGGATGGGCCTGTTGCCAGTCCCACCACAAGCGATCGACGTTGGCGTGATGCATCCAGAAGATCGGGTCCGCCGGAGCCGTGGGGATGCTGGCCATCGATCCGCCGACCCACACGTGTAGTCCGCCATGGACGGCTTCCAGCGGCTGCCAGAAGCTATCGAAAGTGCCACCGTTCATGATCGTCGGAATGTTCGACACCACCGTCGCGAGATCGGCGGATGTTCCCGGTGAGCGGATAACCGAGATCGTCTGACCGTTTGGCAGGGGGACGGTCGGCGTGAACGAGGTGAGCCACGGTGGAATACCTTCTTCTGCGGTCTTGGTCCAGTCCCAGTAGGGGATGGTCACATCCGGGTGGATCGCCTGGATTGCCCGCTCAAGCTGGACCAGGTAAACGCGGTGCCACGGCAGAAAACGCCGGGTGCCATGCATCAGGTGGCTCATGTCGGCGTGAACCGCGACCAGGTTACCGTAGGTGCCGTTTGCGATCAGCGTGTCCAGCGCGCAGGTAAAGCGCGCCTTCTCGGTATCGCTCAGCACCGCTTGGTCCTTGCGATCCCGAACGAACAGGAACTCAAACCAGGGCGGCAGGCGCAGGCGGGGCCTTAGCTGTGGCAGCGTCAACTGCAGCTGCTGGGCGAAGGTCGTTGGCATCGCCATTGTCATCGGCGGTGGCCGGTGTTTGGCTAGCGATTGCCGCTTGGCCATTTTTAGCTCCCCTTCACTTCTTCCCTGACTGCCGTAGCCCTCCGGGGTACATGAGCGCGCCGATAATGTCGCAGACCATGCCCGCAGACCGTGACACTGAATGGCCCCCTAACTGGAATCGGTAGTGCGGCTCCGGGAATCGGCGACGGCCATCTCTGTAATGCGGTTCTATTACGAGTCTGTCGAGCTGCGCCGCATAAGAGTCCGGTCCACTGACCGGACCGACGTACAAAACGATTTGCTGTCCGCCCGTGATCTGTAGGCGGAACCTTAGGGCTGAAGCGCGGCGTATTGCACCAGCCACCGGTGTCGCTGTCGGTGTCGCTCTCCAGCGAACGTTGCTCGCTGGCGCGGTGGGGACGGTGGGCGGCAGCGATGAATGCGCCCCGTACCGCTGGCGACGATCGCCGGACGCCCCGCGCTCGGGCTGCCGTCGGCAGCGGTGCAGGTGCGGTAGTCGGCGTCGGCGTCGAAGCGGGTGACGCCGCTGGTGACCGGCTGGTTAGACCGAAGTTGCGAGCAGCAACCTCGGGTTAGACCCAATGCCGGGTAGTTAAGGCCCCAGGGCGGTTGTCAAGGACTTCGGTTCGCGTGTCGCGTGTTTGGGTTCGGGGTCGTTGATGGTCATGGTCAGGCTGGTGATCGTGGTGCTGTTTTCGGGCCGGTAGGGGTCCTTTTTGTTGTAGCGCGACAGGGGAGATTTGACCTTGCGGACGCTGGTGCGGGGCCGCCGCGGCGGGAGCAGATCGGCCAGGACGGCGCGGCCGATGTGGCCGACGAGGTCGGTGTCGTCGGTCACGTTGACGGCGTTGACTAGCGACCCTTGGTCGCTAGGACTTTGAGGTTGTCTTGAGTTTTCAGGCGGCCCTTGGCAGGAGGCGGGCGTTGTCGATGCGTTCAGTGACGTGAGTTTCAATGGTAAGCAATGCGTTTCGCAGTGCCGGTGGTGCAGGTGGTTGGTTTGCTGCGAGGAGGGGGCGCAGCAGGCGGTTGTGCAGTTTGGTGTAGAAGATCGCGAACCGCAGCCCGTCGGGGGTGAGGCGATACAGGTTGCGGCCCGGGATTCGGGTGATCAGGCCGTTGACACGTAACCGGGTCAGGTCGTAGCTGGCCTGGTTCATGGTGTAGGCGGTGCCGTCGAGCAGTCCGGTCATCAAGGCGCGCAGGCTCTTGTTGGTGATGCCGGTGACGGCGAGCATCGTCGTGCACAGGGCGCCGGCCAGGGCTTTTACCCGAGGATCGCCGAACCGTAAGGCCGGGGTCCTCCTGCCATCCTCGGTGAGGGTGGGCCGCGCGATCCGCTCAAAGGCTGGACTCGCAAGGACACAGCCCTGGCCGACACGTTCAGTATCGAGCAGGCGGCGATTGATTGCACGTGCGCGGGCGGCCAGCTCGTCGAGATGGACCAGGCGCCGCTGGCAGCGCAGGTCATCGGGTGAGTTGATGACGGTCTCGACCCGCAGCGCCCGCTCGTGTTTCAAGTACTGCTTGATGCGCGAGCTTTTGTAGAAGGCGTTGACGGTCACGTCGGTGCCGCGGGTGACGATCTTCGTTTTTGGCACACAGTCGATTTTTGGGGGCCTGCCCGGGCGTCGGGGGCCGTGGAAGATCAGTTCCACACTGTCGGGGCGGCCGATGTCGAGGTTGTCGGCGACCAAGGATTCAAAAAACGAGCGGGCGTGCCGTGGGGCGTCGAACACCAGGGTGCGTGAGACCTCGATCTGGCGCATCGACAGTTCCCACCAGTAGCCCGCGGCGCGATCGGTATCGGTCAGCGGCAATGGCAGCCGGCTCATCCAACGCTCGAAGAACACCATGATCGCCCCTGGGCCCAGCCGGTCACAGATGGCTTGCAGCGCGACGGGATCCGCACAACTGGCAAACCCGTTGGACAGCTCGGTGAAATCGATACCGGCCTGGCTGGCCTGGCGTTTTGCGTACTCGTGGCCATTGAGCCACACCTTGATCGGGTAGGGGAAATAGGTGCAGACCTTGATGAACGCCGGCCCGAAATCGACATCCCAGACATACAAATAAAAACACGACACCCGCCGGTCGGCCTTGCAAAACGAAAACCATGGAACACCGTTGTTGCCGATATGTTTTGCCGAGGCGAACACGTTCTGAAACTCCTGGGCGGTGCCGATCGCGGCCACGCCGGATTGGCCGGTGCGCGCCTGGCGAGCCAGATATGGGCGCATCACCTCGATCTTGCGGTCGTCCTTGGAGAACCGCACCAGCGGGATCTCATTGCCGACGGCGAAGCGCTCCACAGCTTTGCGAAACGTCGCGCCGATCTTTTCAATGATCGCCGGAGAGGGGATCGGATAGCCCAGATGCGCGGTCATAAACGACACCACCTGCCCGCCCACCTGCAGATTAGGCACATAGCCGTTCAGATAGATCCGATCCATGCACTCCACATCCAGGACCACATGCCCATCAAGGACATCGTTGACCGTCACAACCGCAGCCATGATCCTCAGCCTGCTCGGTCAAAGCGATCCTGACCAGCGCCCAGCCTGGCGGCGGCTTCGGAGCGTGAGGGCAGGCTCGGACCGCCACTCAACCACCAGCCAACCGCAACGACCCACCCAACCCGACCACCCACCTCGGCGGTCCGAGGCTGGCCTCACTGGGAGATTTTTGGCGGTTTCGAGTGCGGTGGTGAAGCTGGCCCGGTCTGGGTCGAGGCCGGGGCGGGATTCGACAGCGGTGGCCATGGCGCGTCGCAGCGCTTGGTATAGGGCCAGTAGTGCCCACATTTCTTGTTCGAGTCCGGCTGGGTCGGTGGATCGCAGGACCCGGCCCTTGGCGAGCGTGTGGCGCAGCGCCAGGTAGGCAATCTCGTGTTCCCAGCGTTCGTGGTAGAGGGCCCCGAGCCGGTGGGCGGGATAGCGGCGTGGGTCGAGCAGGGTGGTGGCCAGCCGGTAGCTTGCGGTGTAGCGGGTGCCCTCGGCGCAGGTGACGGTGACCTCGGCGGTGATAACCCGAACCGGCAGCGCGCCGATGCGCGACAGATAGGAGCCATCGTCGAGGCGCGCCAGCATCGGTAGCCGGCGGGTGATGGTCAGCCGGATCAGGAAGTGCGCGCCAGTGGCGGCCAGGTCGGTCAGGAATGCCTCGGAGTTGAACCCGCGGTCGGCCAGCACCAGCATGTCAGGGCCGAGCAGTCCAAAAAGCTTGCACGCGTAGTCGGTCTCGCTGGTGGCGGTCGGCCCGAAGACCGCGCCCAGCAATGCCCGGGTACCGGTCTCCACCAGGGTCATCAGCCTCACTACCGGATAGCCGGTGGTCCCGAGCGCGGCCTTGAGCTTGCCCAGCCACGACCGGTTGCGGTCGCTGTCGGCGACCTTGAACGACACACACCCGTCGAACGCCACAGTACGGAAACGCCCGAATCGCACGCCGGGGGTGTGCGGCGCGGCGACCGGACCGGCCAGCACCTCAAACAGCGCCCGCATCGGCGCTGCCCCCAGACGGCGACGCAGATCTCGAAGCGCCTTGCCCGACAGCGGCTTGCGGCCTGGTAGGGCGGCGGTGAGCTTGGCCCAGACCTTGCGGTAGCCCAGCCCGGGGAACAGGCACAGCGCGAGCACGAAATACACCCCCACCCGTGACGGCAGCACACGCAGCCGCCGTTGGACGCTGCCGGTCTCGGCCAGCACCGCGTCCACCAGCTCAACCGGGATCTGCCAGGTGAGTTCGCCCAGATGACCAGCAGCGAAAAGCTCCTCACGAGACGCGGACATGGCAGAATTCGGCACTGCGACTCCTCGGTGGCAGAAGTGGATCTTCGTCGACCGTTCTTCTACCAGGAGTCGCACCCATATCCTTAGCAACACGAGACCCATATGCCCCGCGTGTGACATTGACAGCTTCTGCGGCGCCTTAACTACCCGGCATTGGGGTTAGACCGGGGTTAGACCGGAATCAGGTGCAGGTGATCAGATTGGATCTCGGTCCGCCCAGCGGACCACACTCTTGCCAGAACTGGCCGATCGACGTGCAATGGAGTCTCGCGCAGGTTATCGAATTGCCCGACCAACGCTGCAGGCCCAGAACGGACAACCGAATAGCTTTCGCGAGAAACGACGCAACCTGCTCACGTAACGTCGCATCCACGACGTCAACGGTGCGGGCATGGCCCAGCGTCAAGATGCCGCAAGTTTCCGCATGAGGAGGGCACAGTGACAGTTTCACGCGAGTCCAAGCGCATCAAGCGCGATGGATTGGCTCCTGACTTCAGTCATGTTCGTGGCTATGGTTGGCGGCCCCAGCTGCCCGACGCCCGCGACAAACAGTACACCAGGCGACTCACGGGCGCCCTGCCGCCCGAGTGTGACCTGCGTCCATCGATGCCTGCGGTCTATGACCAGGGCCAGCTTGGATCTTGCACGGGCAACGCCATAGCCGCTGCGATGGAGTACGAACGCGACCGACAGGGCTTGAGCGACTTCGTGCCGGCACGCCTGTTCATCTATTACAACGAACGTGCGCTGGAAGGGACCGTCTCCAGTGATTCCGGCGCGGTCATCAGGGACGGCATCAAAGTGGTCAACACCGATGGTGTCTGCCCGGAAACCTTGTGGCCCTACGACATCGGGATGTTCGCGGTAAAGCCACCGAAACGCTGCTACGTCGCCGCGCGGACGGACAAGGCTGTGCAGTACTTGGGGGTGCAGACGTTGGGGGACCTGAAGGACGCGATATCCTCAAGTCTTGCGGTCGTGTTCGGGTTCACCGTCTACGAAAGCTTCGAATCTCCGGCGGTTGCCCAAACAGGTGTTATGCCGATGCCCCAGCCAGGTGAGGCCACCGTCGGCGGTCACGCCGTTGTCGCCGTCGGCTACTCAGATCCCAAAAGCCAGGTCATCGTCCGCAACTCGTGGGGCCCGTCGTGGGGAGACAGCGGCTACTTCTACATGCCCTACCAATACATGACCGGAACCACGGCCAGCTCGGATACCTCTCCAATCAACGGGGCCCATTTAGCCAGTGATTTCTGGTCCATCGAGCTGGTTTCATCGTAAAAGGTCCGCCCGATCGAGTTTCTGACATATTCATGGCGAACAGCGTCCAGATGAGTGACGTCAGGCCGGATGGACGATGTGCCTTGGCGTCGCAGCTGAGGCGACTCAACGCTGACGGCGACCGACGGGCAACGTCGCGACGAGTCCGACAATGCCACCCAGGGGCGGTGGTGGCTAGAGCCAGCGGTGCCTCAGCACTCCTTGCAAACAGGATCAACACAAAGGCAAGAGCGCCGAATACGAAAATAGCTGCCGAGATCGTCATGATGACGATGTACCACGGCACGCGTTGGGTTTTCGGGTGGGGCGTACCCAGGATGGTGGTCAAGACCTCCTCCCGCGTTGCTCCACAGCCGGCCGCACGCGCCTTCGGGATCGCGGCGGTGGCCGGCCCGGTTGCGGCGATGTACAACGCGCCCGTGGCGCTGTTGGGCAGCTCGCAATGGAGGTAACCATCGCCGTCCGTCAGGTGAGGTAGCCACTGATGTCCTCTCCCGCGGGTGATCCGGTTGCGACGTTGTGGTCAGGGCCGCTCCTATCGACTTATCGGGCCCCGCGCTGTGGTCGAAGCTGCGGGCCGGTCGTCGGTTAGCGGCCCGCGACGGGATTAGCCACTCCGAGACCCATGCGCGCGATGCGCAAGTGTCGAGAGCAAACCGGCTCTTCATGAATGACGGTGTAGTCGGGCTCTGAATCCGCCGGTTTCCAGTAGCGATCGGGCGATGTAGTTGGTGAGGTTGCGAAATCCCAGGGCGGATCCTCGGAGGTGTCCGAGGCGGCCGTTGATCGCTTCGGTGGGGCCGTTGGACGTGCCGGGCCGGTCGAAGTAGGCCAGGATGTCGGCGGCGCGTTTCTTCAGCGTGCGGCCAAGGGTGATCAGTTCCTGTAGGGGCTTGGGGACACCGGTGCTGAGTGTGGCGATCAGCGCTTCCAGCATGGCGCGGCCTTTCTTGCGGTCGGGTTCTCGGTAGGCGGCCACGGCGCGCTGATACATCGTGCAGGTGGCTTCGACCTCGGCGTGGGCATCGAGGGTGAACAGGGCCGTCAGCCGGGCTTTCTGCTTGTCGGTGAGCAGATCGGCCCCGGTCTGCAGGGTCCGCCGGCAGGCGTAGAGCGGGTCGGTCTTGCGGCCGCGGTGCCCGCAGGTGCCCAGCTGGACCCGGCGCCGGCACTCGTCGAGGGCGTTGCCGGCCAACCCGGACCACATGAAAGGGATCGACCCGTCACCGTCGCCGCGTCGGGCAGCTCTTCGGCGGTGGCGGTCTTGAACCCGGAAAAGCCCTCCATGGCGACAACTTCCAGGCTGTCACGCCAGGACTGCTCACGCTGGGCAAGCCACTGCTGGAAAGCTCGCTTCGAGCGGCCCTCAACTATGTCCAAGAGTCAGGCCGCATCGGTCTTATCCCTCACGGGGGTCAGGTCGATGATGACGGTGACGTACTTGTCGCCACGACGGGTATGGCGCCACACGTGTTCGTCGACCCCGATTACCGCCACCCCGTCGAAGCGGGCCGGATCAGCGATGAGTGCCCGCTGGCCTTCGGTGAGCACCGCGTTGTTGGCGGTCTTCCACGACACCGCCAGCGCCTCGGCGACCCGCGCCATGCTCAGGTGCTGGCAGACGAGGGCTTTAAGCGCCCAGCGCAACCCCCGGCGGGAGAGCTTGGCCCGTGGCTCGGCGGCCTTGCTGCTGTCTTGGCGCCACACATGCGCACAGCCGGCACACCGGTTCCGGCGCACGGTGACCAGCAAGGTCGTGGGCCGCCATCCGAATGGCTCGTGCACAAGTTGACGGGTGACGCTGTCACACACGCTGCCCCGTTCCCCGCAGCGGCGACACCACGAGTCGTCATCGCTGATCCGGCACGCCAGCACCGCCCGATCAGGTTGCAGGCGTTGTCCGGTCACCTCCAGCCCGAGCTCATCAAGGCGGCAGATGGTCAGATCGGGGCAAGCGACGGTAGCGTCAGGCACGTCGAGGTCTCCCAGTTAAGATGCGTAGGAATCCTCATCCTCGGGAGACCTCGACCCCTATCCCGGCAGCGACGCGCCGACCACCTCTTCACCCTCAACTGCGAAGAGCCAGAAAACCTCTGGTCTGGCTAGGCGAACCAAGGGTGTGGCGTTCGGGAACACCCACGCGTTAGTTCGGCTTTAGTTGCCGAAGGGCGGCGCTGATGCGGCACGCGGTGTAGGACACCAGTGCGGGCAGGCTGGCGGGTAGATCGTTTGCGTGGACTGTGACGGTGACTGCGCCGGCGCAGGCCCCATTCGGCCACCACACGGGCGCCGATACACAACACGTGCCGGCAACCGCGTCCTGATGGTCGATCACTGTCGCGCGCGGTTCGCGGAGGGACTCGCGAAGGTTGCGCCATTCGCGTCGGGTCCAGCAGTCAGGAAGCATAACGTCGCTGTGGGGCTGGGCCGCGTAGAGGACACGTCCGGTGGCGGTGCGCGCGATCGATTCGGGGTCGGCGGGGTCGAGCATGTACGCGTGGCAGTGGGGCACAGCGGTACAGACATACCGGAGTCGCTGTTCATGCAGGACCCGCAGCGACGCCATGGCGCGCGATTGCACAGCAAGAGTGTGGACCGGCGCCTGCGCGCAGCGCCGCAGCAGCGGGTCCGGCTGCCAGCGCTGCCCGATGTGCAACATCCGCGGCCCGACATAGTAGCGGTGCTCGGCGCACTGCACCGCGCCGAGCGTGACGAGTTGTTTGGCGAGCCGATGCGCGGACGTTTTAGCAAGCCCGCTTGCGCGGGCCAGTGCGGTCAACCCAAGACCCTCATCGACGTGAGCAAGGGCATCCAAGAGAGCGAACGCCCCGTCGAGGACTCCTCGCCCCGCCGCGGCTGGCGGTATGAGTCTTGCCGACTGTTCTGGCTGGGCATCGGCGACCGGCGTGGGCAGGGCTGAGCCGACGACAGGTGATACACGTGGAGACGTGGAAACATTCATGTGGGCCTCATTGCATGCAACCCCGGCATGGGGGCAACTCCCCGTTTCGTGGTAACTCGGCTTTAAACTTCCGCCAGCCGGTCAAGCCGGTCTAGCGTAATCGCCTACTCGTGTGCAGTGCCCAACGGTACGCCAGGCCCGATGACAGCTGCTCGGCTCGCGGCGACTACTGGTTGTCAGCGAGGGCGACGCCGGGCGTGACGGCGCATGCGCAGCCCGCTTGGAGGATGCTGCCTCGAAGCCAATCGGCGCTACCAACCCGCGGTCACAAGCTCAATTCGACGCGGGATTGCGCTAATAGCCACGGCGGCTCGACGTCTGGAACATTGAACGCCCCGTGCACTGCGGCAAAGTGATCGCGGTTAGCGCGGAACCCCATCCCGGCGGATCCACCTCGCACCCGACAGAGCCGGGACTGGGAGACAGGTCCTCAACCTTGGGAGACAGGTCCTCAACCTTGGCACCGCCGGTGTTCATCAGAGGGTGATTGTATTCGCGCGGCTTGAAATTTGGCTTGATGAAGCGGACACCTCATGTGGCGTCGATCCCCGCTCCTCTAATTCCGGAAGCTCGTGGAGGCGCAGAATGCCGTACTTTGCTCTCTCGGTATCGCTGGCCCTCTCTAGATCAAAATCCCTGGGAGGCACTGAAACTGTCGCGATAACCGGCCTGTGTCGACGTCATCTGCCCTCCCAGTTTGACAAAGGTGTTGGCCGCTCGGCGTCACCACAGGGTGACGCAAGCGTTCTTCTCCGACCCAACCTCGTTCCGCACGGTCACGCTTATTGCGACGGCCCGCAGCGGTCGTTGCCGGTAAGTCCTTACCCTCGCCGTGGTTCGAAGCTGGCGATTTGGTAGAGGTGGCCAGGCATGTCACCAACTTTCGCCCGGCCGTCGCCGTCTGGCCTGCCAGGGCGCCTCCACACTGGCAGCAACCCGCGCCCCGCGCACGCCCGGGTTCCGCCGCCGGGCCCAGGGCTGCTTGCCCAGTGCCGTAAGCGGGCGGGAGGAGACGCGTAGCCGACTACTCTAGCCCTCATTCTGGCCCGGCCCTTACGGTGGCAGCCAAGGTTCGTGCGCCGTCTGCGTCGGCATCGCAGCAGCGCATCGAACAGCTGAGCCGAGTACAGGGGATCGTCAGGGCGGTCCGTGGATCGTTGCGCGGAGGCGCTGACATGGTCGAGATGCTCGAAGACTGATGTGGTTGCGTTGTCTCTGGCGCCGAGGAATCCACTGCCGTATCGGCAGCGGCTCAAGGCGCTGAGGGTGGTTCACACCGGGATGGAAACGCTGCGGGATGCGGGCCCTTGAGTGCATCGCCAATCGGTCACTGCGGCCACTGCGCGCCCCCCCGATGGTTGCCGACACCGGCACGTCACCGGGCCAGGACATCGAGATCGACGGCCACCGGGTCGAGGCGGGCAGCTTGGTCCTCTACGGCGCGTACGGTGTGCGCCGTGACCCGACACTGTGGGATCACCCACTGGTGTTCGACCCCGACCGTTTCAGCCCCGAAAATTCCAAGGGCCGCGACCGTTGGCAATACGTCCCGTTCGGGGGTGGGCCGAGGTCGTGCATCGGCGACCACTTCGCCATACTCGAAGCCACTCTCGCGCTGGCCACCATCATCCGGAGCATCGAAATCCGCTCCCTCGCAGGGGATTTTCCGCTCGCGGTGCCGTTCACCACCGTCGCCGCAGCGCCGATCTATGTGCGCGTTCACGCGCGCACCCCAAGCACCGTCAACACCACCTGAATCCCAAGGAGGATGAAATGAAGTATGTAGTTGCCTGGACGTTGCGCCTAAACGGCTCGGCGGCCGAGAACGAAGCGGCCGTACGGCGCGGCCTCGAACTCTATGCAAAGTGGACGCCACCGGCCAGCACAACCTTCCACCAATTCGTCGGCCGGCTCGACGGCGCCGGAGGGTTCTCCGTCGTCGAGACCGACAATCCTGCGGACTTGGCCGACGGACCAAGCAAATTCGGCGCAATGCTCGATTACCAGATCTACCCGGTCGTCGACATCGCCGAGTGGGCGCAGGCGCTGCAGGCGGGTGCGCAGTTCAGGGAGTCGATCAGCTGAACCGCTAACGATCGCGGTTCGTCGCTTGCCCCCGGCGTCGTCACGAGCATGGCGACGCCAAAGGGGGCCAGTGAGCAAGACACGGATGCGAGCCGCTGACCAGCAATGGCTCGCTTGAAAGCTCCTCTCAGTCGGGCCGGACGGGCTTAAGCTGCTCGTGACCTGTCTCGACCGGAGCGGATCTTCCAGCTCTGTGCGCCCGGGTGCGATACGCGATCCCTTCGCGGTCACTGGATGCCACGCGAACGAATCTGCCGGTGCAATTGACCAGCAGATCGGGTGTGAAGCTGTGGCAACCGCTGACGGCGGCCTCGGAGACCTTGGTCGGCGCCGGTCGATGCTTGCGCGCCGCAGCAAAGTCGACCAGGTCACCGATGACGCCGCACACCTGGCGACGAGCTCGGCGCAGGTGCCGCTAGGGCTCAAATGAGGTAGTCGTTTACTCTAGCCGGCAGCCCGAATCCAGGGAGACTAGTTCTGGCAGGTCGGCTTCGGCCAAGATAAGGGACGACCCCTTGCCACAGTTAGGGGATGCGCAATGCCGGAACTGGGTCGGCGTGCCATCGTTCTGGGCGCCAGCATGGCTGGTCTGCTCGCGGCCCGAGTGCTTGCCGACTTCTATCGAGCTGTCACGGTCATCGAGCGAGATGTGCTCCCCGAGGGCCCTGTCCATCGGCGCGGCGTTCCACAGGGCAGGCATGCGCACGTTCTCCTCGCGCGGTGTTCGCAGATCTTGGCCGAGTTGTTCCCCGGCTTCCTGGTGGAGCTCGTCGGCGAGGGTGTTTCGGTGTGGAGCGATGGGGACCTTACGAGGCTGTGCCTGTCGACCGCGGGCCACCAGGTGGTCAGGTCCGGCCGTGTGCCGAACCCGCAGTTGATGGCGAACTACTATCCGAGTCGGCTGTTGCTGGAAAGCAAGGTGCGGCAACGGGTGCGGGCCCTTCCGAACGTGACGATCCTTGACGGCCACGAGGTGGTGGGGTTGACATCCACCGCGGATCGTGGCCGTGTCACCGGGGCCCGGCTGGTGAGCCGTGACAGCAGCGGCCAGACCACGTTGTCAGCGGATTTGGTGGTCGATGCGACCGGCCGAGGCTCGCACTTACCGGCCTTCCTGGAGGAACTCGGCTACGGGCGTCCCCGGGAGGACGAGCGGGCGGTGCATCTGGCGTATGCCAGCCAACCGCTGCGAATCCCACCGGGCACTCTGCGAGAAGACATCATCGTCGTTTTTCCGCAGCCGGGCCGGCCCAGCATTTTCGTTTTGGTCGGCTATGAGAACGACACGTGGCTGCTCACCCTCGGTGGCATGGCAGGCCTCGAGCCGCCCAGCGAACACGCCAAAATGCTATCTTTCGCCGCAGAATTCGCACCCGCGCATGCTGTGGCCGCCGTGCGGGTGGCCGAGCCGCTCGGGGAGGTCGCTCATTGCCACGTTTCATCGAACCGCTGGCGGCGCTATGACAAGATGCGCCGGGCGCCCAAGGGTCTGCTCGTTTTCGGCGACGCGATCGCCAGCTTCAACCCCATCTATGGACAGGGCATGACGGTCGCCGCCATCGAAGCGATCATCCTGCGCGAGTGTCTCCGCAGCGGGGATCGTGAGCTGTCGCGCCGCTTCTACCGTGCAGTCGCCAGGAAGGTGCGGGTGGCCTGGCAGACGGCGGTCGGCTCCGATCTGGCCCTGCCGGAAGTGGTGGGACCGCGCACGCCGTCGATTCGGATCACGAACGCCTATATCGAGCGGGTTCTCACCGCCGCTGAATCGGATGTGATCGTTGCCGATCAATTCCTCAAAGTTATCGGTATGGTCGACTCCCCGGTTCGCCTGCTGCGCCCCTCCATTGTGTTTCGTATCGCGACGGCGACCCGACGCCGAAAGACAACCGCGCTCAGCGCCGATGAAAGGGCCAGTGGGCTAGGTTCAGGTAGTTAGCTGTGGTTAATGCCGACGTGCGGTCGAAAGACGTAGCGATCAACGGGGTGTGCTCCCCGGTATGGGAGGCGGGGCCGCCCGACAGCGCTCAAGCCGTGGTATTCGTTCACGGGAACCCCGGTCCGACAAAGGAATTCGTGCCGTTACTTGTGCGGGTTGGGGCGTTCGCGCGTGCTCTGGCTCCTGACATGCCGGGCTTCGGGCGTGCCGATAAGCCCGAGGATTTCGACTACACGGTTCCGGGATACGCGCACCACCTCGCCGGTGTGCTCGATGCCCTGGGTGTGGACCGCGCTCATTTGGTGCTCCATGACTTCGGTGGGCCATGGGGATTGCAGTGGGCCGCAGGGCATCCGGACCGCTTCGCGAGTGTGGTGCTGACCAACGCCGGGGTGTTCTTCGACTACCGCTGGCACTTCTTCGCACGCATGTGGCGCCGCAAATGGGTGGGCGAGGCGTTCATGCGGACGTTCAATTACCCGGCGCTGAGGCTGACGATGCGGTTGGGTGCCAAGCGCAGGATTCCAGAGGAAGCCCTTCGCGCTATGTGGGATAATCTTTCTCCTCAGACCCGTCGCGCGGTGCTGAAACTTTACCGCGCCACAGATCTCGCGCAGCAGGCCCCCGAGTTTCGCCGCGCGCTGCTGCCCCTGCGGCGTCCCGCGCTGGTGGTGTGGGGTGCTCGAGATATCTTCATTTCAGAAACGCTGGCCGCGCGGCAACGCGAGGTGTTTCCGGATGCCGAGATTGAAATATTGCAAGACTCCGGCCATTTCCCATATCTCGATGATCCGAAAGCTGTTGCGGCGACGGTCATCCCCTTTCTGCGTGCCCACTGTGCCGACAACGAGGGACCCGGTAAATCAGTCGACGGTTAGCCAGGCGCCGGCCTCGGGTTCCAAGGAAGCACCGTCATGTCATCGCATCGGCCAGTGCCATATGACCCTCAAAGCCGAGCGAGGTAGCCGTGGCGCGGTAGCGGTCCGCGAAGTCGCGGTAGGTGATCTCGTCGCCTTGTGCGCGTGCCAGCAAGGCGCGGAGCCGAAGCAGCGGCAACTCGTGCACGACGAGGCCCGGGTCGGTCCGAACCGCCGCCAGCCGCTCGATTACGGCCTGCGCCTGCTGCAGGTCGGCGCCTCGGCCGCGGCGCAGCAGCGCTTCGACCAGGACGGTTGTGGCGGGCCCGCGCCACATCATCGTTGCAGTATCATACTGTTTCTCGACGACCGTGCGTGCCAGCTCGATGGCACCGTCGAGGTCGCCGGTTCGCGCCTTCTCGCACGCGATCTCGGTGTCTACCAGCAGCTGAGCGGCCAGTGTGACTGCTCCGACCTGGCAGAGTAGCTCGACGCCGCGTTCATGCTCGGGGCCGCCCCGACGGATCAGGGTGAGGCCACGGGTGAGGCGAGCCAGGGCCAACACGAAATTGTCACCGTATTGCTCCGCAACCTGCAGCGCCGCGGCGGTGTCCCGCAACGCCGCCGCGTCGGGCAGCAGCGCCCCGTCGGCAATGGCCACGTATTTGTACATCACGGTCGCCACGTGCACGTCTGGGTACGCGCGGGCAAGGGTTACCCCCCGGTCCATGCGCTCCTTCCAGCCCGGACGCCCGACAAAGCATTCCAGCAGGCCCTGCACCGTGGTGACGAACGCCAACGGTGAGCTGAAGATCAGGTTTCCCATGGTGGGATCGCCGTCGGCCAGGTCGATTACACGCTGGGTCAACCGGAGGGCATCGGCCATCTCGCCAGCCTCATACTTGGCGAAGATGGCCGCATACGACAGTCCGACCGTGATCGTCGGATCACCTATCGACTCAAGAAGTTTGACGAACTCCGCGGCGACTTGCTCGGCCTCGCCGCGGCGGGCGTGGATGGTCAGCTCCATCAGCTGGCCCATAATGCCGATCGCCAGCGAGACTTTGTCGTCGGTCGCGGTGCACAGCTCGCGCAGTTGTTCTAAGCCGGCCTCGGACGCCGAGCCGCCGACCCGCCAGCTGGTTGCGCACAGCTGCGCAAGGGATGCGATCAGCATTGCGGTTCGGTCTGGGTCATTGGCGGGCAGCCGGTCCGCGACAGCACGCGCCCGCTGCCAACTCGTTCTGACTGCCACCACGTCCCGGTTCCACGCCCATGTTCCGGCGCGCATATGCCACGAGTAGGCGGCGTGCGGATCCCCCGCTGCCTCCAGGTGCTCGGCGATCAAGGCCGCCTTCTCCTCGCGCGACTGCGGGTCGCGTTCTTCGATCACGGTGGCGAGCCGTCGGTGCAACCGGGCCCGCTCGGATATGAGCTGTGACTCATAGGCAACCTTGCGGATCAACGGGTGCCGGAAAGCGTATTCGGCGCGCGGGGTGAACTTCACCTGACCGATCAGCTCGGCGCTGAGCAGCTCGTCATAGGTCGGGTCGACGCCCACGCTGGTCAGCAGGTCGGTGTCGAACACCGACCCGATCACCGCCGCGGCGCTCAGCGTTTGTTTGGCCTCCGGCTGCAGCCGGTCAATGCGGGCAGCGATGGTCGCTTGCAGGGTGGCCGGAACGCTGACATCAGCCACGTGGGTGTGGCACTGATAGTTGCCGCGGCCGCCCGTGAGCACGCCCTGTTCGGCCAACTCCCGCACCATCTCCTCGGCGAAAAATGGGTTACCGGCGGCCCGCTCGACAATCAAGGCGGCCACCGCGCCGACTGAGGGATCCGGCCCGAGCAGCTGCGAGACCAGCTCTGTGGTCTCCGGATCACTCAGCGGCCCAAGGGCGATGGTCTGAGCACCGGCCACCCGGCTCAACGCGCCGCGATATTCGGGGCGGTAGGTGACCTGTACCAGTGAGGGCGTCCGGGGGATCACCGTGAGGAACTCGGCCAGCATCGACTCGCTGACCTCATCGATCCAGTGCGCGTCCTCGACGACATAGACCGCTGGGGTGTCACGGGCCAGCGACGCGGATTTGACCAATGCGGTCAACCGCCGCCGCCGCGCATCCGGATCGATCCTCGGGAACGCGACATCGGGATCGGCGATGCCCAGCAGGTCATCGAAGATCGCCAGATCCTCAGGCTCGGCGTCGGGAGCCCGGGCCCGCACCTGGGCGCGGGCGGCCGGGCCGTCCAGTCCAGCTACGCCGGTGGCCGCCCGCAGCAGCCGCGTCACCACGTAAAACGGAACGTCGCTGGCGTGCGATTCGCAGAACGCGGTGAACACGTCGACACCCCGGGTGGCTGCCAACGCAGCGGCCTCGCGCACCAGACGGCTCTTGCCGATGCCCGGTGAGCCCACCACGCCCAGCACCGCACCGTGACCATCGATGGCGCGCTCCAGCAGGCTCTCGACGGCGGCTAGTTCCCTGCGCCGATCGATCAGATTCGACTCGGCCCGCGCGACAGCGAGACGCCGTTGCGACGAGCCCAACAACCGCTGGGCGCAAACCGGTTGATCGGCGCCTTTGATGCGCACCATCTGCGGCTCCCCGAGCACCGTCACGCCCTCCACCAGGCGCGCGGTGGATGCGCTGAGTAGCACAGCGCCGGGCGGGGCCACCGACTCCATCCGCTGAGCCATCCCCACCTGCTCACCAATCGCGGTGTAGCCCAAAGCAGCCGAACCGATCTCCCCGGCGATCACCTGACCCGAGTTGAGTCCCACCCGCAGCTGTAGGGCGATGCCGTCGCGCGCCTCGACCTCGTGGGCCAGTTTGGCAGTCTCTGCCTGGATATCCAAGGCCGCCAAGCAAGCGCGGATGGCGTGGTCCTCCAGCGCCGCCGGCGCCCCGAATACTGCCATGATGCCGTCGCCGGTGAACTTATCCACCCTGCCGCCGTAATGCTTTACGACCGTGGTTGCGCGGTCGACGAGGTCGGTCATGATCTCGCGCAACCGCTCCGCACCTACCGCCGAGGCGATGCCCATCGAGCGCACGACGTCGGCGAACAGCACCGTCACCTGCTTGTACTCCGGCGGTGCGGTTGACGCCCCGCACCTGTAACAGAATTTCGTGTCGCTGTCGCGAAATTCGGCGCCACACACTCGACACGATGTCACGGCCGCCGTGGCACTGCCTCGGCTGCGAGATGGCCGTCGACACACCGTAACGTGACCGTGCTGCGGTAACGCGTCAACCTCGCCAACACCCGGTAGGCAATACGGGCGTGCACGCTTCTCGCGCATCCCGCCCCGCGGTCCTTCACGTCGATATCGTGCCATTTGCTGGCTGACGACGGGTGAAAACGCGAACGCCGACCCTTAATTACCCATATCGTCAACCCGTGACATCTGTGGCGGTGCTGGGTGGGGGAGTGGCGGGTCTGAGCGCGGCGCAGGAGCTCGCCGAACGTGGATTCCAGGTGACCGTTTACGAGCGGCGCGACGCGTTCGGCGGCAAGGCGCGTTCAATCCCCAAGCCGGGATCGGGCACCGGAACTTCGGCCCTGCCGGCCGAGCACGGCTTCCGATTCTTTCCCGGCTTCTATCGCCACTTGCCGGACACGATGGCGCGGATCCCGGACGCGAAGCAAGGCGGGAAGCATGTGGCCGACCACCTCGTCGAGGCGACTCGGATCCTGATAGCGCAAATCGAAGGGAACCCTGAGCTCATCGCGCCGGCGCAAATGCCATCGTCGATGACCGACGTCGAAGTCGCGATGCGGTTCATGTGGGAATTCGGCACCCGCCTGGGCCTCCACCCTGACGATCTGTCGGTGTTCATCGACAAGCTGTTGAGATTGCTCGGCTCGTGCGACGCCCGCCGCTTCGATGAGTTCGAGCAGATGAGCTGGTGGCAATACACCGATGCCCAGCGACGGTCCGCGGCGTTTCAGAAGTTTTGCTGCGACGGTCTGACCCGGACGCTGGTTGCCGCGCGGGCGCGTGAGATGTCGGCACGCACGGGCGGGCTGATCCTGTGTCAGCTGCTGATGAGCATGATGCGCCGCGGCGAGCACGTGGACCGGGTGCTGGACGGCCCGACCAGCGAGGTCTGGATCGACCCGTGGACCGACTACCTGCGCAGCCTCGGAGTTGTCCTGCACGATAGTCGCGAGATCGCCGGAATCGACTGCGACGGGCACAGCATCACCGGCGTGACCGTGCAGAGTTTGCCCGTGCAGACTGCGACCGGGCCCCGGCGGGTGGAGGCCGACTACTATGTGGCCGCCATGCCGATCGAGCGGCTGCGGCTGCTGCTCTCGCCGGCCCTCCGCGCGGCTGAGCCGCGGCTGGCTGCGCTGTCGCCGCTGGTCGTGCGCTGGATGAACGGTGTGATGTTCTATCTCAAGCGCGACATCCCGCTGCAGAAGGGTCACACCATCTTCATCGACTCCGAGTGGGCGCTGACCGCGATCTCGCAGGCCCAGTTCTGGCCCGGCGTCGACCTCACCCAGCGCGGCGACGGCAACGTCGCCGGCATCCTGTCGGTCGACGTCTCCGAGTGGGACCGCCCCGGCTCACGCACCGGGAAGGTAGCGCATGCCTGCACCAAAGACGAGATCCGCGAGGAAGTGTGGGGACAGATGGTGGACCATCTCGGTGCCGCCACGCTGCCCCAGGCCGATGTGGTCGACTGGTTCCTTGACCCAGATATCGTGTTCCCAAACCCCCATGACGCGGTCAACCTTGAGCCGCTGCTGGTCAACACCGCCGGCTCCTGGGTCAACCGGCCGGACGCGGAGACACGGATACCCAACTTGTTCCTCGCCGCCGACTACGTCCGCACCCACACCGACCTGGCGACCATGGAGGCCGCCAATGAAGCCGCGCGGCGCGCGGTCAACGGGATCCTCAAAGCGACCCGTTCGCGCACGCCGCGCTGCCAGATCTGGAAGCTGCACGAGCCGGCCGAGCTGGCGCCATTCCGCGCCTTGGATTGGCTGCTCTGGCGCCTAGGAGGCCTCTGAACAAGGAAGCCTGGCGGGGCGGGAAGAACGCCGACAAGG
>NZ_JASBVP010000027.1 GCF_029961025.1 Mycobacterium sp. | reverse complement strand
CGCCGTCCCTAGTACGAGAGGACCGGGATGGACGCACCTCTGGTGCACCGGTTGTGGCGCCAGCCGCACCGCCGGGTAGCCAAGTGCGGACGGGATAACCGCTGAAGGCATCTAAGCGGGAAACCCCCCTCAAGACCAGGTCTCCCTCGAGGGCCGTGAGAGACCATCACGTCGATAGGCCGCAGGTGGAAGTGCAGCAATGCATGCAGCCGAGCGGTCCTAATCGCCCGACAGAGCTCCCGATCGCCGCGCCGCCGCGCCGGCCCGCAAGGCCGGCCCCGCCCGCAGCACCAAGCCGCGCCCCACCCCAACACCCGATCGAACCAATCCCGGAGCCCATCACCAGAGGGTCCGGCCTGGTGGCCCGGTGGCCATCGCGGGGTTGCCACACCCGATCCCATCCCGAACTCGGCCGTGAAACACCCCAGCGCCCATGGTACTGCGCCTCAAGGCGCGGGAGAGTCGGTCGCCGCCGGGCCACCACGCCGGACCCTCACCACCACACACCACACCCCCGCGGGGTGGAGCAGCCCGGTAGCTCGTCAGGCTCATAACCTGAAGGTCACAGGTTCAAATCCTGTCCCCGCATCCAACGATCCCAAGACTTCCCGAAAACGGCCGTTCCCCACCCGGAGAACGGCCGATTTGCCGTGCGGCGCACCGCCGAGGCGCAGAAAGGCCGTAAGCGACAGCTGATCCACGCCTTGAGTTGACGGCTGGTGTTGGCCGATGTGGCGGGCATGACGAACGACACGGATATGGCGGCGGACCTCGTAGGCAGCTCTTACGAGGCTCGTAAGAGGCCTGTACAACGCGGCAGCGGCCCGGGAGTAGAGGTTCGGGTTCGGGCTGTCCGGCGGCGGAGTTGGTCGACCGAGGACAAACTGCGGATCGTGCGGGAGACCTTGGAACCTGGCACGGTGGCCAAGGCGGTGGCGGACCGGCACGGGATCAGCACCGGGCTGCTGTTCACCTGACGCAAGGAGATGCTGGCAGCGGCGATGTCGGGCTTCGTGCCGGTCGGGGTTGTGACGGAGACGCCGAAGCTGGAGCCGCCGCCTGCCGGGGCGAGCCCGATGGTGGAGGCAGCTGGGACGATCGAGCTGGTCCTGCCCTCTGGGGCGACGGTACGCATTATCGGCCAGATCGGTGCGGCGCTGCTGCGGACCGTGCTGGCCGAACTTGGCGCTCGCTGATGCTGCGACCGCCTCCGGGCACGCGGGTGTATCCGGCCAGTCGGGTCTCGCCAAAGCCTTGCAATACGCCCTCAGCCGATGGGAGGCGCTGACCCGCTATGCCGAGGACGGCAGGCTGTCGATCGACAACAACCCCTCGGAGCGACTGCTGCGCGGCATCGCCGTCACCCGCAAGAACTTCCTGTTCCTCGGCTCTAAGGCCGGTGGCGAGCGCGCCGCCATCATCTACACCATCGCCGAGACCGCGAAGCTCAACGGCCTCGATCCCGAGGCCTACATCGCCACCGTCCTCGATCGCATGGCCCGCGGCCATACC
>NZ_JASBVP010000026.1 GCF_029961025.1 Mycobacterium sp. | reverse complement strand
CCGAAGCGCACGAAATGGTTGCCCAGCGCCCAGTGGGTGACGAGGCTGATGACCAGTGCCCACCCCCACGGCTTCAGGCCCCGCTCTCGCCACTGCCGCGCGCAGGCGGCGTCGGCCTGCGGGCCGCCGTCAGGTGCATCGACAGGCCGACCAGTAGCAGAAACACGCTGCCTCCTGCCCGGGCCAATACCTGCCAGGCGCCCTGCGTCACGTCCGCTGGGTAAAGGCCGAAGAAACTCAGATCCCACGGGAAGTGATAGGCGACCATCCCCGCCACCGCGGCGCCCCGCAGGGCATCGACGGGCCATAGCCGATCCGTTTCGGTCGCTAGCGGCCGTGCCCCCGGCAAGCCTATGCGCCGTGCGAACTCGAGTGCCATCGCGGGCAAGGTCTTTCTGGAGCCGTGTCCCCCCACCCGCTGCATCCCAAGGCCGAACCGCGCCGTGGACGGGGAGAAGGCGCTATAATCGGCTCGGCAACGTTCGGAAAGGGGCTGTGGCATGGCCAACGCGCCGGTCCTTGCGTTCGTCATCGTTTCCGTCGCATTGGCCTTCTCGGGAACGGCCGCGGCACGGGAAATCACGGTGGCACCCGACTCGCTTGCAGGGGCACTTCAAGAGGCGCTGGACCGGGAGGTCAGCCGCCTCCGCGTGCCGGGCATCCAGGCCTCCGTTCGGGTCGGCCGGTTCACCTGGTCGGGCGTCAGCGGGTACCAAGACCTGAACCGCCAGCACCCCCTGCACCCCACAGACATCCTGCGGATCGGGAGCGTCACCAAGACGTTCACGGCGGGCGTCGTCCTCAAACTCGCCGAACGCGGCCTCGTGAACCTGGACGACCCCATCGCACGGTGGTTGCCCGACTTGCCGCATGCGGGCAAGATCACCGTCCGCCACTTGCTGAACCACACGAGCGGCCTGCGCAACTACACCGACGACCTCTGGTGCCTGGCCAGGACGCTCTTGTTCCCGAAGCGGGTGTGGCAGCCGGCCGACCTCGTCGCCGTCATCCACGGCAAGCCGCTCTACTTCGACCCCGGTACCGCCCACCATTACTCCAACACGAACTACGTGCTGCTGGGTCTCATCAGCGAGAAAGCCACCGGCAAGCCGATGGTGCAGTTGTACCGGGAGCTCATCTTCGACCCCCTGGGGCTGCGCAACACCTCCTTCGTGCCGTACGAGCCCACACCCGAGCGCCTGGTCACCGGCTTTGAGCGGGACTTGATCCCGTTTGGCATCCAACGGATCCCGCCCGACAACACGGCATGGCCGACCGGAGCTTACGCGGCCGGCGCCATCGTATCGACCAGCGAAGACCTCCGCGCGTGGATCGACGCGTTGTTCACGTCGGACTTCCTCCGGCCCGAAACCAGGGTGCAGATGACCCGGTTCGTGGATGCGACGGACCCGGATATCCCTGCCCAGACGGGGTACGGGTTGGGGCTGCGGCGGCTCGTCGTCGACGGCAACGAGCTGTGGGGCCACACCGGAACCATTCCAGGGTTCGGCGCCGCGGCCTTCCACTGGCCGAAGGCGGACGCCACCCTGGCCGTCATCAGCAACCTCTCCGTGTTCGACTCGGTCAGTGTC
>NZ_JASBVP010000025.1 GCF_029961025.1 Mycobacterium sp. | reverse complement strand
TGGAAGTCCAGGCCCCGATCCAGGCCGAGTGCGTCGCGGTAGGCGGCGAACCGGGTGTTGATCTGGGTGAACCCGACCCGCGGCCCGCGCTCGGACGGCCAGCACGCACCCCGCCCGGCGGTGAGGAACAGCGGGCGGACTTCCTCGATCCACTGCTGCAGGATCTCCGCTGACCAGGCCCAGACGGTCAGCACGCTGCGGCGCTTGGGCGGAGAGCCCTTCTTCGCCTTGCCGTGCCGGACATAGACCACGCCGTACTCGCCGTACTCCGGCCCCTCGGGGTTGCGACCGAAATCCACCACGTCCAGCATCCGGGCCTCGTTGCGGCGCAGCCCGAACGCGTAGGCGGTCTTGAACAGCACCGCGTCCCGGAACGCCGGCAACCAACCCTTCCGCCCACGACCCCGTACTCGCATCACCTGCTCGTCGGCGTGGTCGAAGAACGCCTGCAGCTCCTCCCGGGTGAACGCCCGCTTGCCGGCGTCGGCCTCGGCCTGTTGGACGTGCACCGCGGCATTCCACTCGTGGACCACCTGCACCGGGTGCGTGCCGAACCGCTGCTCGCACTCGGTCGCCCACCCGTAGGCCGGATCGATCAGGTAGGCACAGAACGAGCGCACCGCCTCGGAGTAGTTGCGCAGCGTCGAGCGTTTCAGCTGGCGCACCGCCCGCAGATCCCCGAGCCACTCATCCACCAGCTGCGGCGTCCACTGCCAGGGGAACGCGTCCGCGTGCTTCGCGAACGCCTTCACCGCCCGCTCCCGACCCTCCACCGTGGAGAAGGCCAGGTTCCGCGCCAACTGCTGGTTGCGCCAGCCGTCCAGCATCGCGGCGAACACCTGCTCCTCCGGGCGCAGCAGCGACACCCCGCCCACCAGATGCAGGCCCGCCGACCCCGGCGTCAGCCCGTCCCACCCCATCCGCCGTGACCCTCCGTCACTTACATCAGACGAAGGGATCTTTCATCAAAGGAAATCGCTCTGGCAAACCCCCAAGCCAAAGGCCGCATCGCCCACCGAGACCGATCGCCAAGCCGCACCCATCGCGGCCCGAGCCGCAACGCTGGCCTGCCCCTCCGCCAGCGGCAACGCCTGTCCTCACGTCAATGTGCAACCCGACCGGTGTTCTTCATCAGATGCAATAGCGATCACAAAGAGGATCGGTACAGGATCCTCCGCTAAGCGACGCGGAATCGTCACGGGTCGGCCCGCATCGGCTGTTCTCGTGACGGCTCCGCATCATCGAACACGACTACCGCGAACTCAAACAAGGACTCGGCCTGGACCACTTCGAGGGCCGCACCTGGACCGGCTGGAACCGCCACGTCACCCTCGTCACCGCGGCCCACGTCTTCCTCACCACACTGCGTCTGACCAGCCCAAAAGAAGCTGGGGCGGCCTGACCCTCTACAAGATCATCCGCGAACTCCAGCGACTGCTCGCCACCTGGACAGGCGTCTGCCCCACCTGCCGACAACACACCCATCCGCTACGGACCTAACAAAGCACTACTAGCCCAGCGCTCTCACCAGGGCTGCGACAGCGGCGGCCACGGCGATGACGACCAGGAACGGCGCCCGCAGCAGCAGTGCCACAACGCCGGCGGCC
>NZ_JASBVP010000024.1 GCF_029961025.1 Mycobacterium sp. | reverse complement strand
TCAAGGCGGTGGACCCAGGAGCACGATGCGCGTGCGGTGTTCGCGGCGGTGGTGTGAATCCCCCCGGATTCCATGGAGACTTCAGTGGTTGGCTCTAACCGCCTCACGGGGTTGGTGTTGAGCGTAGTAGTGGGCTTCGTACTGGGTGGGCGGGATGTCACCGATCGCGGTGTGCAGCCGTCGGTTGTTGTACCAGTCGACGTATTCGGCGGTGGCCAGTTCCACGGCCGATAGCGTTTTCCACGGGCTGCGGGGTTTGATAGTTCGGTCTTGTACAGGCCGATCGTCGATTCCATCAGGGTGTTGTCCAAGGCGTCGCCGATGGTGCCGGCTGAGGCGGCGATGCCGGTCTCGATCAGGTGAGCGGTGAAGGCGAACGAGGTGTACTGCGACCCCGCATCAGAGTGATGGACCAACCCCTGGCCGGCAGTGTGGCCGGCGCGTTCACGCCGCCACAGGCCCATGTCCAGGGCGTCCAGGACCAGCTTGGCGCGCTTGTGGGTGGCCGCCGACCAGCCCACGATCGCCCGTGAGTACAGGTCGACGACGAACGCGACATAGACCACTCCGGCCCAGGTCGATACGTGCGTGAAGTCGGCCACCCACCGCTGATTCGGGCGGGTGGCGGTGAAGTCCCGCTTGAGCAGATCGGCGGCCCGCTCATGACCGTCGCTGCGGATCGTGGTGCGGACCTTCTTGCCGCGGCGGACCCCGCGGATGCCCAGCTCGCGCATCAGCCGCTCCACGGTGCAACGGGCCACGGTGACGCCCTGACGGTTGAGCTGCCGCCACACCTTGTGGGCGCCGTAGACCTGGTAGTTGGCCTCCCAGACCTGGCGGATGTGCTGCTTGAGCTGCTCGTCGCGCACCGCCCGGGCCGAGGGCGGCCGGGTCTTGGCGGCGTAGTAGGTGCTGGTTGCGATCTTCCAGCCGTGCCCGGTCAGGACACGGCAGATCGGCTCGACCCCGAACACCTTCCTGTAGGCGTCGATGAACGCTACGAGTACCGGTATGGCCGGTCGAGCTCGGCGATGCTCCTATGTCAAGCCGCCCTCGGCAGGACGGCTGGGCTTTCGGTGTTCTGGACCGCGGCGCGCGCTCGTTCGTCGGTGCGTAGCGCGGTGAAGACGGCGTCGGACAGGCGGCGGCGCAGCAGGCGGATGGCTTCGGTACGGGTCTTTCCGCGGGTGAGGAGCTTGTCGATGTAGTCCTTGCCGGGGCCGATGCCGCGGGCCTGAGTGACCGCGATCATGTGCAGGGCAGTGTTGATGGTGCGGTTCCCGCCGCGGTTGAGGCGGACCTTGCCGCGGCTGTTGCCGGACCAGACTGGGATCGGGGCCGTGCCGGTGAAGCGGGCGTAGGCGTCCTTGGAACGGAACCGGTGGGCACCGGCAGTCTCACCCAGGATCATCGCTGCGCTGAGCACACCACATCCCGGAACTTCGAGCAGAGTTGGTGCCAGATGGCGCACCAGCGTCCTGAGCTCGACCTCGATCTGGTTGATCTCGACAGTGAGGTCCCGGCACCGGGCCAGGAGCTGGCGGGCCAAGCGGGCGACGGTGCCGTCGAAGGCCTGCAGACGCTCGGCCAAGTCGTCGATGACGCAAAACCGGCGCAATCCTCGGGACGGCACACTCAGCGTGGGGGCGAGTTCATGCAGGTGCCAGCGCAGCCGGTTCTGCAGGCGGGTGCGCTGGCGGACCAGGTCACGGCGGTAGTCGACGAGCAGCTTCACCTCGCGGGTCGGACCATCAAGCTCAGCGACTGGCAAATCCGGGTGACGCAGTGCCGCCAAAGCGACCGCCTCGGCGTCGATCGGGTCGGACTTGCCCGGCTGGCG
>NZ_JASBVP010000023.1 GCF_029961025.1 Mycobacterium sp. | reverse complement strand
TTGGTGGTCTTGATGCCGAGGTAGAACGGCGCGTTGTTCGACAACAGACCCAGCAGATCCAGCGTTAGCACACCGCTGAAGGTGCTGGACTCCTGCGCCGTACCGCCCAAGGCCGTCGAAATGGTGATCTGGGGCAGCACCGTGGCGGCGACGAGCAAGGCGTTGGGCACGAACAGAGTGAAGCCGGGAATCTGGCCCGCCGGATAAGTGACGCCCTGAGGGCCTTTCACCGCCAATCCCGCCCCGCCGGTGAGCAACGACAGATCCAGGTTGATCGAGGCGAAATTGGTGGGATTGCTGTCGATCACGTTGTTGGGATTGGTTACCGAACAGGCAAGGCAAGTGGCGGTCGTGCTGGTGGTCACCGAAGCGCCCGTGCTGATCGAGGCGGTGCAAACCGCCTGGTTCCCGCTGGTCGTTCCGCCGGTCGTCGGCGGGGGGTTGCCCCCGGCACCGGTACCGGGCCCGTTGGAAGTGCAGGCCAGCAGCAGTGTCACCGCTGCCAAGCTGGTGCCAAATTTGAACCGCTTAACCATACTCATGATGTAACTCCCTCGCAGTCCCTTGCGCATGCTCAGTTGAGGATATGCAGCTCGACGCGGCGGTTGCGCTCACGGCCTTCGGCGGTGGCATTGCTCGCCACCGGGTCGGCCTTGCCGTAACCCTTCGGCGTCACGCGCGAGGACTCGATGCCCTGGCTGACCAGGTAATCGCGCACCGCTTCCGCACGGCGCTGCGACAGCTTGAGGTTGTAGGCGTCGCTGCCGATGCTGTCGGTGTAACCGGCGATCTCGACGTTCATGTCGGGATACTTCTTCATGATGTCCACCACCCACTTCAAGATGGTCTGGGCATCCGGGCGCAGGCGAGTCTTGTTGAACTCGAAGGTCACGCCATCCAGGCGCACCACTTTCGGGATCGGACAGCCGTCGCCGTCCACGCGCGTGTTGGGCGGCGTGTTGGGGCACTTGTCCTTCTCGTTGATGACGCCGTCGCCGTCGTCGTCGCGCAGACCCCAGGGGATTTCCACCATCTTGACCTTCTCGGGCGGAATCGGCGGTGCGACCACCTCGCGGCTGACATAAAACGGGATTTCGATACCGATGCCCGCCCGAACGTCGTTGAACCCGGTGTGGGTCTCGGTGCTCATGAAATCGTGAAGGTAACGGCCTTCGGCGCGCAGCCGGATCCGGTTGTGCCAGAAAGTGCCGGTGACGAAGCCCAGGCCGGCGTCCGCGTACCCCGAGGCACCGTTGTTGGTGCGCGGGTGCTCATCGTTGAAGTCTCCGCCGCCGCCCAGGAGGATATACGGCGTGAAGTGCTGACGATCGCCGAAGTTGTAGACCAGGTCACCACCCAAGGTGTAGCGGTAAAGGTCGCCGCCCCCATTGGGACCGGTCTCGATGTTGTCGTAGCCGAACACTGCTTCCCAGCCCCAATGGTTGGCGAAGTGGCGACCGTAGATGCCCATGCCGCCGCCGCCGTTGTGCACCTCGGGACCGTGTTTGTCGTCGGCGAACAGATAGTGACCCATGGCGCTCAAGTAATCGATGTCGCGCACGCCGCTCATCGCCTCGGCGGACGCCGGCGCTTGCTCGCCGCTCGGCGCGGGCTCGGTCGTTTCGCCGCCGGCCGGCGCGGTTTCGCCGCCCGGTGCGGCTTCGGCCGCTCCGCTGGTATTGCTTTCGCTGCCCGCCGCGGGCGCTTCAGGATTCGCCGGGGTCTCGGTGCCCCCCGCGGCAGGCGCCGCCGGCTGAGTATTGCCCCCGGCGCCATTCTGATCCGTCGCGCCGTTGTCCTGGGCGGGCGCGGCGTTTTGCTGGGTGGCCTGATCGTCCTGGGCGTAAACGGCGCCACACAAGGCCAGACCGCAGATGGCCACTAGCTTTGCTGAGCGATACATGAAAAGCCCCCTTGCCTCAAAGCGCGTCCTGCGCGTGATTATTCGCCCGGCACCTCGCCCTCGACGCGTCACGATCGAGGAACGATCGGGCGTCGAAAATATAGCACACCGGTGCGGAAAAATAAATGTTCATCCACCGTATATGAGGGGGCGTGCGTCACGAACACGTCACGAAACTGAATAACGGCCCATAAAGCGCTCGAACAGGGTTCCCTACACCCGCTGGGGACCGTCGCGCCTTCCGCGCTGGTGCTTCTTGTGCCCGTTCGGGCAGGGGCTAGAATATGCCCATACGCGCGGCGGCAAGGCGCCCCATCGCCGCGGGGATGAAGCACCGGGATTGAAACAAGACGCGGGTGTAGTTCAATGGTAGAACTGCAGCTTCCCAAGCTGCTAACGTGGGTTCGATTCCCATCACCCGCTCCACATTCTCGATTCCGCCGCCGTCGGGAGCCTGCCGCAGACTGACTGGCGTACTTGCGCCAGCGCACGTTTCGGCGATGCCAAAACGCGAAAATGCGATTGACGAGGCCCCTGGAATCGTCGATATTGACCAAGCACAGGGCCCGGTCGCAGGACCAGGGAGTTGGGGTTAAGGGACTCGCCGCTTTCAGGGAATCTCCAATGCGTATCCACCGCACCGCATCGCTTGCGTTCATTGTTCTGGGCGCGCCGGCCGTCGCGCTCGCCCAAGCCGACGACTCCGACACCAGCGTGCGCCAGCATGCGGAAGTGGTGTCGGGCGACTACATCGCCGTCCTGCCGGGTTATGCCATCCCCGACAGCGGCCGCGGCACCCAGCGCAACGGGTTCACGATGTCGATCATCTACGGCAA